>CAVTKQ010000018.1:0-139487 GCA_963735315.1 uncultured Actinomycetota bacterium | reverse complement strand
GCTGTCTGCACCGCTAGCCTGGTCTTGCCCTGGCCGCCCGCGCCGTGTATCAGGCGAACCGCCATGCGCCCGAACCGGGAATCATCGCGCCACTCCCGCAGCGCTTCCAGTTCGGCCGTGCGACCTACGAAATCGATCACTTCAGCGCTCGCCCGCAAAAGGCGGCTAGGCTGGGCGCGCACCCTGTTGGCCGGCGGCAAGCTATTAACGGAAATCCATGGCCTCAGGTCGTATGACGCTTCCGGGTAATTGATGTACTGGTCGCGGCCGGAGATGTACAGATCACGGCCGGACCCGAAAATCCGGGCCTCGCCGGGGACGGGCACCGCGGCGCGATCCCCTTCTCCCGGCAAAGCGTTGCCAGCGTCGTCGGCAACGCCCGAAGCAGCCTCCATGGCAGTGCATTATCCGGGAAATGCTCCGGCAAGCGCCAGTAGTCACCGCTCAGCCGCTGCCCGGTGCCCTCCGGCTCATCCTGGCGTGCCCGCTCACGTAGGCCGGCCCGCCGGGCCGGGCGCGGGAACAACGGGAACAATCGGGGCCGGTCTTCCGTTTCCGTGCGATGGCGGTGGTCTGCGATGCGGCCGGCTGTGTTCGGGGCGTTGAACGCAGAACCTGGATCGCAGACTGTAGAATAGGCAAGGTTGCTCAGCCGCAGGCCTCCGGGCATGCGGGGCGGTGGTAAGGACCGTTGGCGGGTGACCACATTTCGCGTGCCTGCATGCCGCGCCAGCGAGGCGCGGGACGCGTCACTCGGTCCGCCGGCTCCGCAAGGCCGGTGGCATGACGCGGCTGCCACTTTCGTGCGCCAGCGGGCACCAGGACAGATAACCGAGCCGCGTGCGACGAGAACGGTGACCGTGCCGGGCGAAGACCAGCCCCTGGCGCCGGTGGATCGTCGCGCGCACGAATGGAAGAAGGACCGCGATGGCCCCGGTCGTCACGATGAAGCAGCTCCTGGAGAGCGGCGTTCACTTCGGGCACCAGACCCGGCGCTGGAACCCGAAGATGAAGCGTTACATCTTCACCGAGCGCAACGGCATCTACATCATCGACTTGCAGCAGTCGCTCTCGTACATCGACAGCGCGTACGAGTTCATCAGGGAGACGGTCGCGCACGGCGGCACGATCCTTTACGTGGGCACGAAGAAGCAGGCCCAGGAGGCGATCGCCGAGCAGGCGCGCCGGGTCGGCATGCCGTTCGTGAACCAGCGCTGGCTGGGCGGCATGCTCACGAACTTCTCGACCGTCTACAAGCGGCTGCAGCGCCTCAAGGAGCTTGAGGAGCTTGACTTCGGCGACGTGGCGGGCTCCGGCATGACGAAGAAGGAGCTGCTCGGCCTGAAGCGCGAGCGCGACAAGCTGGACAAGACCCTGGGCGGGATCAGGGACATGGCCCGGGTGCCGAGCGCCATCTGGGTGGTGGACACCAAGAAGGAGCACATCGCGGTCAACGAGGCGCGCAAGCTGGGCATCCCGGTGGTCGCGATCCTCGACACGAACTGTGACCCGGACGAGGTGACCTACCCGATCCCTGGCAACGACGACGCGATCCGCTCCGTGGCGCTGCTGACCCGGGTGGTCGCGGACGCGGTGGCCGACGGCCTCATCGGCCGGGCGGGCGCGGCCGACACCGACCAGAAGCCGGTCAGCGACCAGTTCACCACCAGTGACGAGCCGCTGCCTGAGTGGGAGCGCGACCTGCTCGCGGGGGCCCCGGCCGCCGCTGCCGACGCCGGGACCGCGACTGACGCCGCGACCGAGGTCCAGGAGTCCGCGATCTCTGACGAGGCCGTTGCCGACGCTGAGATCGCCGAGGCCGCCCCGGAGACCGCCGAGATCGCCGAGGCCGCCGCCGAGGCCGCTCCCGCGGACGCCGAGGCCGCCGCTGCTGACGCCGCCGACGCCGACACCGAGATCGCCGAGTGACGCTGACAACCACTTCAGAACGAGGAAGAGACAATGGCGAATTTTTCCGCCGCTGACGTGAAGCGGCTCCGGGACCTGTCCGGAGCCGGCATGATGGACTGCAAGAACGCCCTGACCGAGGCCGACGGCAGCATCGACGACGCCATCGAGATCCTGCGCAAGAAGGGCGTGAAGGACGCGGGCAAGCGGGCCGACAGGACCGCGGCCAACGGCCTGGTGATCGCCGAGCTCGACGGCACGTCCGCGGGTGTCCTGGTCGAGGTGAACTGCGAGACCGACTTCGTGGCGAAGAACGAGGGCTTCCAGGAGCTGGCCGCGAAGATCGCGAAGGCGGCCCTGGCGAGCAAGCCGGCTGACCGGCTCGCCCTGCTGGCCACGGTGACGGCCGACGGCAAGACCGTCGAGCAGCTCATCGAGGACGCCAGCGCGTCGATCAAGGAGAAGATCGAGCTCGGCCGGTACGCGGTGCTCGACGGCGGCTACGTGGCCACCTACCTGCACCGGTCCGACCGGGACCTGCCGCCGACGATCGGCGTGCTCGTCCAGCTCGACGGGGACAACGAAGAGGTCGCCAAGGAGATCGCGCAGCAGATCGCCGCGACCGGCGCCCAGTACGTCACCCGTGACGAGGTGCCCGCCGACGTCGTCGAGAAGGAGCGCCGGATCGCGGAGGAGATCACCCGCGAGGAAGGCAAGCCCGAGCAGGCGATCCCGAAGATCGTCGAGGGCCGCGTCGGTGCCTTCTTCAAGGACATCGTGCTCACCGAGCAGGCGTCAGTGAAGGACCCGAAGCAGACCGTGAAGTCGGTTCTCGCGGCGGGCAAGGTGAACGTCAAGGCCTTCGCCCGCTTCCGCGTCGGCCAGGCCTGAGCGGCCTTCTAGCAGCGGATAACGGTAACAAGCGCGCGTCGCGCGGCCCGCAGGGCCGTGCGACGCCGCCATATCCGGGTAGTGTGGTCAACGCCGCCGTCAGTGCACAGGAGCTGAACCATGATCGATGACACCCTCCTCGAGGCAGAGGAGAAGATGGACAAGGCCGTCACGGTCGCGCAGGAAGACTTCAGCAACATTCGCACCGGCCGGGTGACCCCCAGTGTCTTCTCGAAGATCACCGCCGAGTACTACGGCACGCAGACGCCGCTGAACCAGCTCGCGTCGTTCCACGTGCCCGAGCCGCGGATGATCACCATCCAGCCCTTCGACAAGGGATCTGTGTCCGCCATCGAGAAGGCGATCAGGAACAGCGACCTGGGCGTCAACCCGACCAGCGACGGAGTGCTCATCCGGGTGGTCTTCCCCGAGCTGACCGAGGAGCGGCGCCGCGAGTACGTCAAGACCGCCAGGTCCAAGGCGGAGGACAGCCGGGTCAGCATCCGCAACATCAGGCGGCACGCCAAGGACGCGCTGGACAAGATGATCAAGAGCAGCGAGGCGGGCGAGGACGAGGTGCGCCGGGCCGAGCGCGAGCTGCAGGACCTGACCGACACGTACGTCGCGAAGATCGACGAGCTGCTCAAGCACAAGGAATCCGAGCTGCTCGAGATCTGAGCGGTGCGGCGTACAGCGGCGAGCGTCCTATGAAGATCACGGACATGGCAGCGGACAACCCGGTCCCGGAGAACATCCCTCCAGAGGCCGCGGCGGCGGAGCCGCTCCCGAAGGTGATCAGGACCGGCCGGAACCTGCCCGTCGCGATCGGCGTCGGCGTGGTCCTCGGCGGTCTCGCGCTGCTCACGCTGCTCACGGTGAAGGCGACGTTCCTCATCTACATGGGCGTCGCGCTGGCGATCGGCCTGCACGAGCTGGCCGGCGCGCTCAAGACCAAGGACATCAACCTCCCGCTCGCCCCGGTCGCCCTCGGCGGCGCGGCGATGCTGACCGCCGCCTACTGGGCGGCGGGCGGCGCGGTCATGGCCGCGTTCGCGCTCACCGTCCTCGCGATCCTCGTCTACCGCATGTTCGGCGGCACCGACGGCTACGTGAAGGACGTCACCGCCGGGGTGTTCGCCACCGCGTACCTGCCGCTGCTCGGCGCGACCGTCGCGGCCATGCTGGCCCCGCCCGACGGCGGCAAGCGCGTCCTTGTCTTCATTGTCCTGGCGGTCTGCAGCGATATCGGCGGCTACTTCGCCGGCATCACCCTCACCCCGTTTACCGGCGGGCACAAGATGGCCCCGGTCATCTCCCCGAAGAAAACCTGGGAAGGCCTCGCGGGCTCCGCTTTCCTCTGCGTCGTGGCGGGCGCGGTAATGCTGCCGACACTGCTGCACGGCCACTGGTGGCAGGGCGTCATCACGGGCATCGCGGCCCTGGCCGCCGCCGTCTTCGGCGACCTGGCCGAGTCCATGATCAAGCGCGACCTGGCCATCAAGGACATGGGCACCCTGCTCCCCGGGCACGGCGGCATCCTCGACCGCATCGACTCCCTGCTCGCCTGCGCCCCCGTCGTCTGGCTCCTGCTCGCCCTGTTCGTCAAGTAACGCAGGCCGCAGCCCGCAGGTCAAAAGCCCGCCCGGGCTAAGGCCCGCTCGCCGCTGCCCCGTCTCCCAGCTACCCGGTCGAATGATCCAGAACGGGTGCGGGCTCCGTATCTACCGCAAGCCACTCTCTCACCTGTTCAGACTCGGTCGGCAGTCGCCGATGCCAATCTTGCGCAAGCTGGCGGCCACATTTTCGTCGGCTTTCACGTATTTTCTCTAGCCTTCATCCCCTCCCACGCTGCGGACCCACCATCGTGTGTCCGGGGTCCGCGTGGAGCCCCGCCTTCTGTCTGTCCGATCGCGCGGTACGTAACTCGGGCGAGTCGAGGACGATCGGAGACAAGGGGAGCGTGGTGACCGCTAGCAGAACGTTGGGCGGGTGTCCTTGGTTCCTGAATGGTGACTGACCAGGATCCGGAGTTCGTACGTGACCTGGGCCGAGCGCACGCCGGGTTGGGATGGCCGAGTCCGGATTCATCGCTGGGGGGCCGGGAAGGCTCAGGCATCTCGACCGTCTTGGCCAGCCCGGTGGGAACGTGTCCGGATCACGATCTGATACTACCATGCAAGAATTGGTGGATGGCCGAACGACCCGGGAGCGACCTGGCCGCAGTACTGTCCGAAGAACTCGCTGCTTGCCGTAAGCGCGGAATCGAACGCTTCGACGTCAGCTCGCACAATCAGCAGCCCGTGATGGCGCCTGAGCTGCAGGAGTTGGCCGCCAATTACGCGGCCGCCATCCGCAGGCCTGCGCACGGGCGGATCCCGCAGCTGAAGTACCTGCTCCGCGACGCGGTGGCCGCCTTCAGCGAAGAAGACGAGACGGACGCGCAAGCTGGTTTCGGCGCTTTTCTTCGGAGATTCCCCGCATCGGGTGACTAAGAGTGCGGGGGAACTCCTGGACATCGCGCAGCGGAAGTTCGGGTACGACAACGCTATCCGGTTCAGACAGACCAGGCACGCTGCCTTCGAGCATTTCGCGGAATTCCTGCCGCGTTTCGTGGCACGGCATCAGCCCAGTGGCGGACACCGAGGGCAACGCACCCGGCGAGGAGCCTACGTCGGAGGAACGACAATACGGCGCTGCTGCGGAACCAAAACGACACTGCGCCAGCGGCGGAGGTAGCAGCGGCACATAGCGTCGACCGGCTACATCGACAACGGCGATCACTTCATAACGCTGCTGTCCCAGGCGGAGAACGTAACGATCGTCGGCTACACGAACGAGTCGCTGGCCTCGATGCTCCGGCTGGCCCTGGCCCGTAAGCGGGCGGCCATGTTCCGGCCGGACGGCTGCTGGTCGTCGATCCGGGTAGTGTTCCTCACCGACGACCTGCTGGACCGGGTCAACGACGAGCGCGGTTTCCCCGATCCCGATCGAGGCGCGGCTGCTGCGACGGCGCCTGGCCGTTTACGGGCGCCGAACGGTAGAGTCTTCCTGCGGGGCCTTCCCGAACGAACCAGCTGGGCTATCCACGATTCGCCACATTTTCCGCCGCTAATCGGAACGCTCTTTGAGATGCCCGACGGGCAGCGCATTGTCCATCTGGTCATTCGGCGGCCGCAGCGGAGTGGTCCGAACCACCTCTACCTGGAACTCGAAGACACTCGCGGACACTATTTCTCCTCGGTTTTCGATGAGATCGTAGACAACGCCGTGGACGACAACAAGCTGGTCCCGGTGGGCCGTCCGGTTGATGGGGAACGGTTCCGGACCATCAGCACGCGATACCGGCGCAACGTGCTCGTCGACGGCTCAGGCTGTCCGAGACTGGCTGCCGATGGTCCTCGTCATCACCTGGCAGACGCGGGACGGGCGAGCCGAGCCGTTGCTCCAGCTGCGCACTCAGCGGAACGCTACCCGAGAGCTTGACCGCTTCACCCACCTGTCTGGCCACATCACGCAGGAATGATAGGGCCGTCGCGGGGCTGGAATTCGGTCTTGAGGATGCCAGCTGCCGATGGAACCGCGACGCAGCGTGTCCAGATGGAGACCGGTGAGAGCGATCCGGTTGAGCTGACGCCGCTGGCCACCGGCCAGTACTTCCACTCCGATAAAGAGCACCTGTTCTTCTTCGTCTACTCCTGCCGGCTGCCAGACGGCCTGCAGCTATGGCCGCGGGCCGAGATGTCCGCGCTGTCCGTTCCAGAGCTCCTGGCTATCAGGGAAAATCAGGTCCTGCGGAGGGCGCTCGCGCTGTGCGAGGCCCCGCCCTTGCGGCGCCCGGCCCGCGGGGCCGCGTTCGAGATCATGGCGCAGAACCTCATCCTGCATGGTTATCGAGGGCTCGCGGGAAGATGGCCGGAGCCGAGGCCGCCCGCAATGCGGACCTCCGGGCCGTCGCCGCCGAGCTCCGTCCGCTTGAGGAACGGACCAGGACGGTCTGGCCGACCTACGAAGGAGAGACGGAAGTCGTGGGCCTGTCCGGGTTTCAGTTCCGCGAATTCTTCCGTACGTTGCTGCCGTTTTATGAGAGTGTCGGCGTACCTGGTGCGGCCCAGGAGCTTGCGCTTATCCGAGACGACGAGGCTAAACGGATGGCTGTGGATCGGCTTTCCGAGCTATACGACGACGAACGGGTCATGGAGTCGATACCGATTGAACTCTGAACAAGCTGTTTGTCAGCGCCATTTATATTTCAGTCACAGAGGGCAGGCTCGGAGGTGGCTAGATGGATCGGCTTATGCAGGTGTACGATTACTTCGACGGCGTTTACCAGGGATCGGAACGGTACTGGTGGCGGGGGCCTGAGCGGTACGAGCTAGATCCCGAGTCCTACCCGCTTTCGCTGCTGACGCAGCAGACGCTACGCCTGCTCAAGGGTCGCGACGCGGGCCGGGCCCTAGATATAGGGGCTGGTGAGGGCTCCGATGCTATCCGGCTCGCGAAACTCGGCTACGAGGTCGACGCGATTGAGGTGAGCAGCGTCGGCGCTAAGAAGATCCAGGTGTTCGCCGAGGAAGTTGGCGTCCACGAGCGGCTGCGTATTCTTACCGTCGATGCTCTAGACTTCAAGCCAGACCGGCAGTACGACGTCGTAATCTGCAACGGTGTCCTGCACTACGTGCAAGGACAAGCACTCGGTAATCGGGCTCATGCAGGAAGCGACACGCCCCGGCGGAATTAACGTCATCTCGCTCTGGAGTGACTATACGCCAGTACCCCATTGTCATGATAACCTCGTGCCGGTCTACGCTGATCCAGAAGACGGAGTGGTCACCAGCAACTATAAGAAGTGGTCGAAAGAATTCATCTACTTCGAGCGTGATAAGACGGAAGCCGCGCATTCGGATCTGCCGGCGCACCGGCATAGCCACATCAAGCTGATCGCCTCCAAGCCGAGTCCCTGACAGCGCCTGGAGCTAACCGCTGGCCGCTGGCCGTCCCGTGGGCCAACTCCTGCCACTCTGGGGTCGGGGCCGCGTGCGACCGCGGGGCAGGCCGACGGGCGCGCCGCCTCGCCGCGGCGGCGCCGCCTGTCGGCTCTAGGCCGTGCCTTGAAAGTGGGGTTAGCGGTCGGCGAGCCGGATGGCGAGCTTCGGGCGATGCTGGCCGGGCTGGCTGTGGTGATGGCCCGGTACGGACGCTGGCAAGCCGACTTCTAAGACGCGGCCTAGTCGTCTTTGCTGGGATTTCGCCGTCTTTGGCAATGTTTATAGGCGGCTCGGCGCTGACTTCGTCACTCTTCTTAGACATCTTAGTTACTTAGAGTAGTAACTAAGAAGGCGAGAGTGACGTGTCGAGCGAGAACCTCCCGCACCCGTCCGGACCGGACGGGTGTGAGAACTCGGAACCGGCGAGGACCAACTGGCCGCCGGCCGCGGCCGGCGGCTACGACGCGCTTACCGCGATCAGGGCTGATCCCGGCATGCGCAGGAAGGCGCGGCGCCTGGCGGGCGACCTCGCCGAGGACCTGCTCCAGCAGACCTGGTACATCGTGGCGCAGGCCTCCGCCCGCAAGCCCATCGACAACCTGGGCGGCTACTTCTACCGGGTGATGGTCAACGCCGCCAGGCGCATGCGAGAGGACATCGGCAGGCAGGGCATCCCGGTTGACGACCCGGTCTCGGCGGCCGGGCCCCGCGGCGGCCTGGAGCTGGCCGCGGCTTCGGCCGAGGACGCCGCGGTTGACCGCCTGCTTGCCGACGCTCGCCGCGAGTTGCTGCGCCGCCGGCGGGCAGAGCTGCGGCGGGACATCCCGGCCTGCTCCCCGGACCCGGACCGGTACCGGGATGTCATCCTGGCCACCGCCGAGAGGATGCTGGCCGCTGACGGCCCGGCCAGCCGGCCCGAGGTCAACGCGGTCCTGCTTGCGGCCTATCCCGAGTGGTTCGCCGCGCCCGATGTCGCGGCCGGGGCCAGGTACCAGCGCCGCTGCCGGGGCCGGGAGGACGTCTGGCAGGTGCTCAGGGCCGTAATGGGCTGCTAGATCATGTCCGCGGCGACCCCGGTCGCGTCCCGGGTCAGCTGGTCATCGTCCTGCGCGACGGTGACGCTGCCCACCAGGCCCAGCCAGCTCTGCCTGGTGATGGCAGCCCGCTCCGCGTCGGCTAGCGCGGTCCGGGCCGCCGCCGCGTGCCGCGCGTCCGCCTGCCGCCATCGCCTGCGCGCCCTGGCCAGCCCCCCGGGCTCCGTCCGGCTGATCAGCACGGCCGCCGTGACGGCGATCGCGCCGCTCAGCGACGCCCACAGCATGCCCGTGAGGAACCCGCTCCAGTCCGGTTCGGCCAGCGTGTGCAGCGCCGCCAGGAGCGCGGCGAACGCCGCCGCGGCCCACGCCGCGGTGACCCGCCCTGTGTGCTCCTCCGGCCGGGTGGCCGCTAGCCATGCACCTGCGAGCCAGGCGGCCGTAACGGCCGCCGCGGTCACCTCACGGCCGGGCAGGACCGCCAGCTCAAGCCAGGTCAGGCAGGCCAGCCCCGCGCTCGGCGCGGCGAGCAGCGCCAGCGCCGTCCAGCAGGATACTGGCCGCTCAGCGCGCGGATCGACCAGGTGCCGCAGCTCCTCGTACCGCAGGCGAGACGCGGCCGCCGCGGCGGCCGCGCTGCCGGCGGCCGCCGCCGACTGCTCGGCCAGGATGCGCCGGTGACGTGCCTCGGACAGCATGCTGCGCGCTTCCTGGTGGCTGAGGAGCACGCGGCCCACCGCCGCGTGGGCCGCGTGCAGCCGCGCGACAGGGATCGGCTCTTCGCCAGTTTCGGGGGTCACAGCAGGAAAGAGCGCTCGCCCGCGGTTCCCTGACATCGGTGTCAGATCCGGGCCGCTCCGGCCCTCGTTTAGGCAGAGGCCGCGCCTGGCCACGGGCGCGGTACGGGTCCACGGGGAGGCTCCGGCATGACAAGGACAATCAGGTCGGGCGCGACGGCGGCCGTCAGCATCGCGGCGGCCGTCACCCTGGTCTCGACAGGCTGCGGGCCTGGGCTGCTGAGCGCGGGCCGACCCGCGCCGAGCGGCCAGGCGGTCGTGCTTACTGAGCACTTCGCCCCGTCGGCGCTGGTCGCCGTGACCGGCGCGGGCGGCCCGAACGGCCTCCTGTTCCAGGTCCTCGCCGCGACGGCCCGGCCTCAGGAGCACCTGGACATCGACCAGGTCGGCGGGGCGCCGGTCGCGTCGGTGGCTCCGTCGCCCGTGACCGTGCGGATCCCGGCCCGCCCCGGCCCGCCCGCCGGCGGGGCTACCTCCTTCCAGCAGGCCGGCTACCAGCGGCAGCTGCGAACCTGGGAGGGGGAGGAGGCGGCAGGCCGGCATGCCGTGGCCACGCGCACCGCGCAGGCCACCACCGCCTGGATTCACGGCCAGCTGGCGCGCGCCACCGGGTCGGCGCGGGCGGCCGGCCGCGCGCCCGCGGCGAGCCTGGCCGCGGAGTGCGCGCTGGCCGCCAGTGTGCTGTCCGGCCTGGTCGATCAGGCGGGGGGCCGGTTCTCCGGCCGCGTCGTCGTGCTCGCGGTCGCCAACCTTGACGGGATGCCGCCGGCGGGCGAGCTCGACGGCGATGACGTGCTCGTCCTGACTCCCGTTGTGCCAAGCGCGGCCGCGGCGGCCGCCGCGCAGCAGGACCTGATCGCGGCCGGGGCGGAGCGGGCGGCCATCCTGGGACCCGAGGCTACCCTGGCCGAACTCGCCCAGGTCGTCGCCGGCGCCCTGGGCGCGCGGCAGGTGACGGAGACGGTGTCCGGGCCTGCGCTGTTCGCCAACGACAGCTCGATGCTGCGGCCGGCGGCCACCCGGGCGCTCGCGCCGATTGTCGCCAGGCTCGAGCAGCCCGGCGTCACCGCGGTCGTCAACGGCTACGCGTCCGCGCCCGGCGGTGCCGAGCGCAACCAGCGGCTCTCGCAGGACCGGGCCGCGGCCGTTGCCGCGTACCTGGAGGCGCACGGTGTCAGCCCGGCGGCGCTGTTCGTCGTGGGGCATGGCGCGAGCAACCTCGTGACGGCAGGCTCGCCCGGGGACAACCGGCGCGTGGTCGTGGTAGTCGAAGGCCAGCGCAGTGAATAGGCCCGGGCCAGGCGGGACGGTGCTTGGGCCCGGGCCAGGCGGCCCTGCCGTCACGGGAGGACGGCGGGGTCGCCAACCAGTTCGGCGAGAAACGGGCGGGCGCGCCCCACCGTGGTACCGCGTCTTTCTGTCGCGCTCCGCCCTGCCATGTACCTCGCCGTGGCACCGCGCGCCGCGGCCAGGGCTGCCCGGCCGGGATCGCCGGCGGCCGCCCAGTCGGCGCGGCAGCGGTTCCAGGCCAGCGCGGTCATGCGGATCCACTGCTCGTCGCTGAGCTCGGGGGCCAGCCCGTTCGGCTGGGATTCCGCCCGCAGCGCCGCGTCGGCCCAGCGCAGCGCCCGGCGTATCCGCCGCAGCCTGGTGCCGTCCGCTGTCCGCCGCTCGTCGCCGACTACCTCCACCAAGGCCGTACCTGACCTGGTCAGGGCGCGCAGCCCGGTTGGGGCGGGCAGCTCCGCCCAGGCCCGCCGCAGGGTGCCTGGCGGGCTCTTCGCATCGGCCGGGGACGGCGGGCAGGAGCGGAACGCGCCGGTCGCCAGGACCCGTCGCTCGTCGGCGTTGACCAGCCGGGCCTGGCAGCCGGCTAGCCCTGCCGGCGTTGCACCGGGCAGCAGCGCGGCCTCCACCACGATCAGCGGGGCGCCGTCCCGTGCCGCCCGCACCGTCAGGTCGGCTCCGGGCCACAGCCCGGGCAAGAACACCCCGTGCGGCACAAGCCCTGGGTCAAGCGACCCTTCCAGGCGGCCGCCGCCGGACCGCGTGCCTGGCAGCGCGCCGGCCCAGGGCCCGGGACCGTCGTCAGCGGGTGACCGCGTGATATCGGCGGGAATCGTGGACCCGAAGCCGCCAGGGAGGGTGGCCACCTCGGTCGCCGCCGTGAGCGGCTGACCCGGGCGCGTTAGGCCGGCGTGCCTGGCCAGGGCCGCGGCCTCTGCCGCCCACAGCGCCGCCGCCGGGACCGGACTGGTGAGGCGCGCGGCGTCAAGCCGGGCGAGCCGGGACAGCGCCTTGAGCGGCCCGGGCCTGGCGCGCAGCGCCACCATCAGGGGGTTGCCGTGGGGCGCCTTCCGCACCGCGGCCGCGGCCGCCGGACCGAACACGCCCGCGATCCAGCCGGCCGTCTCGTCGCTGACCCGGTCGGCCGCCACGGTCGCGCCGCTCAGCCAGCCGTCGGCGCGGTCGAAGATAAGCTCGACGCCTGGTACCGGCGTCAGGTACGCGCCGCCCCCGGCTCCCGTGGCCCGTCCGCGCAGGGTGACCTGCGCGGCGTCCCGGTCGACGGCAACGGTGAACCCGCGTGGTCCTGCCGTGTCGTCGCAATAGCCGAGAGAATGCCGCGCCTGGCCTTTCACTGACCCGAGAAGAGCGCGCGCATGGCACGCTCGAGCGCGGCGTTCCAGTCCGCCTGGGACACCCCTGTGGGTGCGCCGGTAGTGATCGACCATTCGCGCAGTACCCGCAGGAGCACGGTCCAGTGCCGCTCCATCTTCTCCTCGGCCCGGCGTCGCGCCGCTCGGCAGGCGACCGCCGTCGTGCGGGCCTGCCGGGCGGTGGACAGCGCGCGGGCCAGGGGCAGTGGCCGCGTCTTGGCCATGACTACCGACCCGCAGCCGACTAGCGCGGCCGAGATAGCGCTGAGCAGGACGGCCTGCAGCACGGCGGAGGGCAGCCACTCCGCGGATACCGTGACCAGATACGCGGTGCGCAGCACCGTCAGTGCGAGGTAGCCGACCCCGATCATGACAAGCAGGATGCCGCGCCGCCTCGCATCGTCCCTGGTGAGCTCTATTCCGGCCATGGCACCAGCCGACGCCGCCAGCATGATCGCGGTGACCAGCCAGGTCGCCGCCGAAGCCAGGCCGAATGCCTGTGCTGCCCAGTTGAGCGGGATGGCATCGAAGAGCAGCAGCGCGGCGACGGCCAGCGCGCCCAGGGTGAACCCGGCGAAGCGCTGCCCGGCCAGGTCCATCTTGGCGCTTAGGCCGGCCGCGTTCTGCTCGGCCTCGCCCTGGGTCCGCACCGCGTCGAGTTCGCGCTGCCGTTCCTGCCGCAGGTGGGCGTGTGCCCGCCCGGCTTCTTCCAGGTCGGCCGCGATAGCCGGGTTTGCCTTGAACAGCGCGCCGAGTGAGGCGGCCGCCTGAGCGTCGAGCGAAGGATCCGGTGCGTCGTGATCTGGATCGATATCAGCGGTCGTTGTCATGGCTGGACTCCCGGTGCGTAGGAACTCCCCTAGCCATGTAGACCCGTTTGGGTCATCGACCTGACACCGGCAAGGCTGCTTTCCCGCCTTTCCCGCCTCTCCCGCGCAGCGCCGGCGCCACCCCAGGCTGGCCAGGTGACAACCGCCTCAGGGGACGCAATTAACTCACCATTTCAGTAAGCATCCATTGTTTAGCGGTGCCTGATAGGCGGAGCCCCGCACCCGTTCGGAATGAGCTGAATTACCCGCCGCGGACCGCGTCATGCGCGCGGACCCCGGCCCGCGCGCCTGTGTTTAACAACCCGATTTCAAGGCAGTTGAAAGGCGGGTAACGGCGGCACGGCCGGTCGCGGCACGGCCTTCCCGAACGGAGACATGGCATGTCCGCTCGATGGGTCAGGAACCTTATCATCCTCGTGTATTTGGTTATCGGCGGTTTTATCGCCTGGGACCACGGCTACCTGGGGCTCGCCTGGCTCCGGACGCTGGCCAGCGCGATCCTGGCGATCCTCCTCTGGTGGCTCATCCCGCTAGGCGTCAACCTGCACATCCACGGTTAACTGTGCTTCCCGCGGGGGGGGCAACCCCCCTGCACCCCCCGGCATGGGGGGACGTCGTCCCCCCATCGCCCCCCTACGGGGGGACGCCGCAGAAATCACGGCGCCCCCCGCGCGGTGGCTCGGGTTAAGGCTCGGTGGTTGCCGTAGCGAAGGCGCTGCAGAGCCCGCATCGCCTAGCGCGGTGCGCCTGACGGGGGAGTGACGATCCAGCTCCGGCCCTGCGCCGCCATCCTGCTGACCAGGGTCGCCGAGCCGTAGTCCTTGGCGAGCTGCCGGGAACGTTCGGTGATCGGGACGATCCACAGCCAGCGGACCGGGTCGCCGTCGACCGAGAAGCCGGACAGGTCGGGCACCGGCGGCCCGGCAAGCCCGGACGGGTCCTCGAGCAGCAGCACGCCCTCGTACCCGCCGCCGAGCGGGAAGGTCGACGGCTTGTCGTACCAGCGGATGCTGTGCCCGGGCCCGAACCAGGTCACCGCGCGCCACGGGTACCCCGCCAGCCAGAGGAACACCAGCGCCGCTACCCCGGGCGGCAGCGTCGTCGCGACCGCCAGCTCGATCCGCGAGTACTCGGTGGGGTCGTCGACGACCTGCTCGACGACCGGCATCCGCTGCGCGCTCATCCCGACGGTGGTCAGGATCGTGTACGGCCGGTCGGGCCCGGACGGCCGCTCGGAGATGCCGATCGAGGGCCGCTTGCCCGGTGCCCCGTCCCAGTAGTGGGCGCCAGGACCGAGCCGCGACGGTGAGGTGCCCGAGCGCGGCCGACTGGAACTGGGCCCAGCCGCCCGCCGAGTCACGCCACTTCCAGAACTCGGCGGCCCGCTCCACCCGGGGGCCGAGCCCGTCGATGGCGTCGTCGAGCGCCCAGGCGAACGGGGTCTGCCCGATCACGTCCCTGCTGTAGCCGGGCATGCCCCGGCTGGAGTCCGCCCAGCCGGGGATCACGGCAAGCAGGGTGCCGCGCTCAAGCAGGGCGACCCCGTCGCCCTCCTCGAACCAGAGTGCCTGCAGGTTGGCCGGGTCGAGCGGCGGCCTGCCGCGCGGGTGCCTGGTGCGGCCTGCGGGCATAACGGGTGCCTGCCCGGCGTTGATCCTCTCTGGATCAGTAGTGCGCGGGGCGCGGACATGGTTGGCTATCCAGGTGGCGGCGATCACTGTCGTCTCGTCACGGAGGTACGCGGCCGTGGTGGTGCCGTCGAACTCGACCGTCAGCCGCCTGGACCCGTACGGGCTCACGCTGTCGAGCAGCGCGACGACCGGGGGGAACGGATCTGGACCGGACAGCATAATCGCCATATTCCCACTATCACCCTGTTTGCCCTCCGTGATCAAGCCCTCACGTAGAGGTAAACATCCTTTATTTCGAACGGAGTCCTCGTGACACACCCGCCCGGCCACCTCGCCGATCTCGACCTGGCCGGCCGGCGTGCGGCGGTCACGGCGCTCGGGGAGAAGCCGTTCCGCGCCGACCAGCTGTCCAGGCACTACTTCGCACGGTACACCGACGCCCCCGAGGAGATGACCGACCTCCCCGCAGGGGTCCGCGCCGCCCTCGCCGACGCGCTCCTGCCGCGGCTGCTGACGTCGGAGCGCGAGCTCACCTGCGACGACGGCGCGACCCGGAAGATGCTGTGGCGCCTGCACGACGGCGCGCTTGTCGAGTCGGTGCTGATGAAGTACCCCGACCGGGTCACGATGTGCGTGTCATCGCAGGCCGGGTGCGGGATGGGCTGCCCGTTCTGCGCGACCGGGCAGGCCGGCCTGACCAGGAACCTGTCCACCGCCGAGATCGTCGCCCAGGTCGTCGCGGGGGAGCGGGCGGTCAGGGCGGACGCGCCCGCGCACCCGACGGCCACCTCGCGCGTCTCCAACATCGTCTTCATGGGCATGGGCGAGCCCCTGGCGAACTACAAGAACCTCATCGGCGCGATCCACCGCCTCTCCGACCCGGTTCCGTCCGGCCTCGGCATCTCGCAGCGTTCGCTTACCGTGTCGACGGTTGGCCTGGTCCCGGCGATCAAGCGGCTGACCGCCGAGGGGCTGACCGTCCGGCTGGCCGTCTCGCTGCACGCGCCCGACGACGAGGCCCGCGACGAGCTCGTCCCGGTGAACCGGCGCTGGAAGGTGGCCGAGGTCCTCGACACGGCCTGGGACTACGCCGCCGCCACGGGCCGCCGCGTCTCCATCGAGTACGCGCTGATCAGGGACATCAACGACCAGCCGTGGCGCGCGGACCTGCTCGGCTCGCTGCTGGCGGGCCGCCTGGCGCACGTCAACCTGATCCCGCTCAACCCGACCCCCGGCTCCAAGTGGACCGCCTCCCGTCCCGGCGTCCAGGAGGAGTTCGTCCGCCGCGTGGCCGACCACGGTGTCGCGGTGACCGTCCGCGACACCCGCGGCCGCGAGATCGACGGCGCGTGCGGCCAGCTGGCCGCGACCGTCACGGGCCGCTCGGTCGGCCCCGCCCGCCGGGCCGGCACCCCGCTCCTCCCGCTGGCCTGATAGCGCCTCCGCGCTGGGCCTGCCTGCCGAGGCTGCCTGCTGGGCCTGCCTGCTGGGCCTGACGCCGGATTGGCCCTGTGGCCCACAGGTGCGCATCTACTGGCCCTGTGGCCCACAGGGACAACCCGGGTGCTCGGCCCGGATCCCGCGGCACGGCACAATGACCCAGTGACGTGGTGGATGAGGCTTAAGTGGCGGGCTAACGCGGCCAAGCGCGACGCGCTCTGGCGGGCGGTGCACTGGGGATGGCGCGAGTTCCAGCAGGCCGGCCTGGTAACCGCGGACACGCCGGCGGGCCGGGCCTTCCGGCGGTTCGGCCGCGGCTCGATCATGGCGTTTCCCCCGGGTGCCGTATTCGGCGAGGGCGGGATCGAGGTCGGTGAAGACACCCTCATCGGCCAGCAGGTGACCTTGTCGGCGGGAACCGTGCCCGGCCAGGACCTCTTCGAGCTGACCTTGCTCACGATCGGCGACCGGTGCGTGATCGGCCGCGGCAGCCACATCGTGGCGCACCAGTCCGTGCAGATCGGCGACGACGTCTGGACCGGCCCCTACGTCTACATCACCGACCAGAACCACGGCTACGATGACCCGCACGTCCCGATCGGCCGCCAGTTCCCGGTCAACCGCCCGGTCAGCATCGGCGCGGGCTCGTGGCTGGGCGCGGGGGCGATCATCCTGCCCGGCGCCAGGATCGGCCGCAACGTGGTGGTCGCGGCCGGCTCGGTGGTCCGCGGCGACGTCCCGGACCAGTGCATGGTGGCGGGCGTGCCCGCGAAGGTCGTCCGCGAGCACACCCAGGCCGGCTGGCAGGCTGCCCGCGCGGCGGACCCGAGGCTCGGCCCGGTCAGCCGGCCCTAGCCCTCGGCGCCCTCCACGCGGAGACCGCCGAGATCGCCGAGGCCGCCAAGCGAGGAGCGGAGCGAGGCGATGGCACCGTCAAGCCGGGCGAGGCCGTCGGCCAGCGTCGTGTCGGTAAGCGCGCCGGAGGCCAGCGCCGCGGGCAGCCCGGCGAGCCCCGCGGCGGCCTCCTCGATCGCGGACAGCAGGGAAGACAGGTCGGACACCGCGCGCAGCTGCCGCTCCTTCAGGTACAGGTCGACGAAGACCGAGACCTTCGCGCGCAGCACCCAGGGGTCGAACGGCTTGGAGATGTAGTCGACGGCACCCGCCGCGTACCCGCGGAAGGCGAGCTCGGGCTCCGCGCCCGCCGCGGTCAGGAAGATGATCGGCACGTTGGGCGTGCGGCCGCGCTGCTTGATCTGCGCGGCGGTCTCGAAGCCGTCCATGCCCGGCATGACGACGTCGAGCAGGATGACCGCGAAGTCGTCCGCGAGCACCGCCTCGACGGCGGCCTCGCCGGACCGGACGAAGACGAGCTCCTGATCCAGCGACGACAAGATCGCCTCAAGCGCGAGAAGGTTCTCAGCGCGGTCGTCGACGAGCAGGATCTTCGCCTGGTGTGCGACGTCAGTGTGGGCCACGTCAGTAATCCCGGCCGTGGCCACTGAAGCGCGGGGCCTGGGACATCTTGTAGTCCTCCCGGTGGCGATCGTGACGGTCCAAGTCTTTCACGTTCCGGTGTGACTTACTGCCGTAGCAGCTTCGACACTCCTCTGACCAGCAGTGTCATTATCCCGGCCGCGCAGAAGGACAGGATCGACGCCGACATCCAGCTGGCCGGGGTGAAGCCGATGTCCTGCCCGAACGAGGACCACGCCGAGGCCCACCAGGACACGTACCCGGGGTTGATGAGCTGGTAGACGACGAAGCCCGCGGCCCAGGGCAGCAGCATCGGCCAGCGGGACCGGGCCGCGGCCGACAGGTCCCAGCCCCGCCCCGGCGCGCCGGCGCGGGCGCGGCGCGGTAATCCGCGAAGTAGTCCGCGATCAGCACCGCCGACATGGGCACGAACACCGAGCCGAGCAGGGTGAGGAAGTTCTCGTAGTCGGCGATGTTGAGCCACAGCGCGCCCGCCGTGATCAGCGCGGTGATCACCCCCGCCAGGACCCGCCTGTCCCACAGCGGCCGCAGGTTCTGCATCGAGATCGCGGTGGAGTACACGTCCGCGAACGACTGGTCGAGTTCCCGCGCGGCCAGGATCGCGAACCCGAGCGAGCCGACCGGCAGCGCGATGAACGCGCCGAAGATGTCGTCGGAGTTCCCGTGCGCGACGGTGACCAGCGCGAGCAGCCCGATGACGTAGCAGAGCACCTGGGTGACGCTGTAGCCGGCCAGCGCGCCCGCGAACGCCGCGCGCGGGCTGCGCGAGTGCCGCGTGTAGTCGGCGGCCAGCGGCGCGAACGAGATGGCGACGGCGACCACCGTGTCGGTGGCCGCCCAGTACCCGGACCAGGTCCCGTGCGTGAAAGCGGGCAGCGGGTGCCGCAGCAGCTGGACGAACAGGTAGCACATCACGACGAGCACGGCGCCGGTGGCGTACCGGCGCAGCACGCGGATGGCGCCGAGCGGCCGGATGGTCAGCAGCGCGGTCGCCGCCCCGGCGATCAGCACGTATCCCCACTTCGGCACGCCGGGTGCCACCGTCTGCGCGGCCGTCGCGATCGTCACCAGCTCGAAGATGCTCCAGCCGAAGAGCTGCAGGATGTTCAGCGCGGTGGGCAGGTAGGACACCCGCGCGCCGAACAGCCCGCGCAGCAGCACCATGGCCGGGCGCGCCCGTCTGGGCGCCGGGTATCCCGGCGAGCGCGAGCACCGCGGTGCCGAGCAGCGTGCCGACCACGATGGCGGTCAGCGCGGCGGCCAGCGACAGCTCCGGGGTCCCCGTGCCGCCCGGCTGCAGCACGAAGATCGCGCCGGTGAAGCCGAGCAGGCTAACCCCGAGGTTGCCCCACAGCCCGAACTGGTCGAGCAGGCCGAGCGACTGCGGCACCGGCTCGGCGAGCGTCCGCCCGACCTCGGAGCGGCGGTCACCGGGGACGGTGACGAAGGTGTCTTCTCGCTGGCATCGGCGGAGCCGGTCGTCGCGGCCACGGCAGCCTCCCTACGCCGGAATTACCCGGACAGGTTCGGACGGTCGGCGGCGCGTGCCGCAGTCGCGGAGCGGCAGCCACCCTCTCAGCCCGGTCAGCCCGAGCTCCCGTGCGTATTCAGTTCCGTCGATTCTAACCATTCCCGCGGCGCTGACCAGCCGGGTCGGTGGCCGGCGGTCAGCGCGGCCGCGGGTCGGTTCGGGCGGCGTTCATGTCATCCGAACGGGTCGGCGTTTCACGTCCGATAGCCCGTTCCCCTGCCGGGCTGGCGCGGGGAACGGGCTACTCGTCTGATCCGTCGCGCGTCGGCGTTGGCGGGCGGCCGGCCCGGGCGGCGCATCTGGCGGGCGGCGCCGGGCATCCGGCCCGCGTCGCCGAGGGCCCGGCGGAGCAGGAACTCGATCTGGGCATTGGTGGATCGCATCTCGTCGGCCGCCCACTTCGCCAGGGCGTCATGGACGGCCGGGTCGAGTCGCAGCAGGATGCTTTTACGTTCTGCCATGGCGCTATCACGAGTAGAGCGAGCCGGTGTTCACCACTTGCTGGGTGGCCTGCTCGCTGCACAGCACGACGAGCAGGTTGGAGACCATGGCGGCCTTGCGCTCCTCGTCGAGTTCGACGACGTTCTCCTCGTCGAGGCGCTCGCAGGGCCATCTTGACCATGCCGACCGCGCCTTCGACGATCTTGGCCCGCGCGCCGACGACCGCGCTCGCCTGCTGCTGGCGCAGCATGGCCCCGGCGATCTCCGCCGCGTAGGAGAGCCGGGTGAGCCGGGTCTCGATGACCTCCACGCCGGCCGCCTGCACCCGGTTGGCGAGCTCGGCGGACAGCCGCTGCGGTGATCTCGTCGGCGTTGTCCCGCAGCGAGAGCACGTTCTCGGCGCCCCTGGCGTCGTAGGGGTAGCTGGAGGCGATGTGCCGGACGGCGGTCTCGGCCTGGATCGCGACGAACTTGACGTAGTCGTCGACCGAGTAGGTGGCCTGCGCGGTGTCCTGCACCTGCCAGACGACCACGGCGGCGATCTCGATCGGGTTGCCGTCGGCGTCGTTCACCTTGGCCTGCGCGGTCTCCAGGTTCCTGATCCTGGTGGAGACCGGGATCCGGTTGGAGAACGGGTTCACCCACTGCATCCCCGGCTCGCGGATGGTGCCCTTGTACTTGCCGAAGAGCTGGACGACGTGCGCCCGCCCCGGGGCGACGACGGTAATGCCGCGGAGCACGATGAGGAACGCGATGACGAGCACGACGCCGACCACGGCCAGGACCGGCTTCGCCGCGCCCTTGTGCACCGCGCCCTGCCAGAACGCGACGATCGCGACGATCAGCAGCACGAGGTCGGCCAGGAGCAGCAGCAGGCCGGGGATGTACCAGGCCGCGCGTTCGCGCATCGGCTGGCTGGGGGAGTAGATGGTCGTGTCTGGGACTTGAGTCTGGGCTGTCATGCTGCCCACCTCCGAGGAGAGATTCTCTGATACCAGTTGCTATCATACTGATATCAGTTTCTTTCCGCAAGTCCGCACCGCTGGCGTCGGCGCCCGGCCTACGGCTTGTGGTCGTTGCGCAGCTGCGGGGTGAAAACGTCGCCGCGCAGCGCCTGCTCGATCAGGACCACCGCCTTGGCGGTGCTGGCCAGGCGGCGTCCCTCGGTCCGGTAGGCGGCGAGCACGGCGTCGATCGCGTGCGGCGGCAGCGTCTCGCCGAGTTCGGTCCGTGCCGTGCGGTAGCCGGCCCGGGCGCCCTCCACGCAGGCCTGCGTATGGTGCCGGGCCATCGCGGCCAGCGCCGCCGGATGCCGGCGCAGCACGCCGTGCAGCCGGAAATCGGGCGGCACGACGTCAAGCAGCCAGGCGATCGCGGTCGCCTCGAAGTCCTCACTGCCCGGCGGATGCACTCCGGTTGGCCAGCCCGGTGGTATGTACGCAGCCATGGCGCGATCATAACACCAGCTAGAACGACAATTCGAGTATCCCTCGCTTGCCTCGCAAGTCACGACTTACTGGTCCTATCGTGACTCTTAGCGACGGATATCGTGCCGTCTTCCGGTGCGCGCCCGCGGCCGCAGGGGACTCAGTTGCCCCAGGGATTACCGGCGGCGGGGTCACCGGAGAAGACCTCGTGCTGCATGGCGGAGGGATCCGAGGCATCGGGCCCGCAGACGTCGGCGGGCAGCTTGTCGTTCTGAGCCGACCACTGCTGCCAGGCGGACAGCGACTTGCCCGCCACCTTCACTGAATCGTGGGCCTGGTACCAGGCGTCGAACGCGGACGCGTTGACCTGGGTGATCGCGACCCGGTCGGCGCTGATCCAGGGCGCCCGCACCATCGACTGCGTGAACGACCCGAGGACCGAACCGCGCTCGATGACGCACTCGACGAGTATCGCGGGCGCGTCCGCCTTCCGCTCCGCTTCCAGCTTGCCGGACGAGCCCGATGACCCTGATGACCCTGATGAGGACGCGCAGCCCGTGATCGCGGCGAGCACAGCGAGCCCGGCGACCGCGGCCGTGACTCGCGGCGACCTGGCGGTCGTGTTCACCGGTCAGCTCGTCGACGGGAGCGGCGTGCACACCTTCGGCCACGTGCCGTTGCTTACCGCGTTGTCCACCCACGTCGCGATCGTCTGCTCCGGCTTGAAGTCGGAGCTGATCGGATAGAACCCCTCAAGGGCATCGGCGTTGCTGTAGAGGGCGCTGTTGGCGACGACGCGGCCGTTCTCGTACCAGCCCTGGTTCTTGCCCACGGACGCCACGTTCACGTCCCCTTGGGCCTTGTCCCAGATCGGGACGTTGTGCTCGGTCAGGCACTGCAAGCAAGAGCGGTATGACCTGCTGGGCGGTGAGCGTCGCGCCTACCGAGGCCGTCGCGCTCGACGCGGGTGACGCGGTCGTGGACGTGCTGCCCGTGGAGCCGCCATTCGACGTGCACCCTGTAGCCAGCAGCATCACCGCAGGGAACATCGACAGCGGCAAGCAAGCCGGTGAATCGCCGTGCCACCTGGGTCTCCTTCTCACGGGCCGGTCGTGTTGTTTACTTGGCTGGCCAGCTGCATGTTGTTCAGCATCTGCTGGTACACGCTGCTGAGCTGGGTATTGGTCGGGGTCGGGCCGCTCTTATCCAGCGCCCACGCGCCCTCGCTGCTGCCCAGCCAGTTCCAGAAGTTCGAGTTGGGGACGATCTTCCCGTCCTTGTACCAGCCTCCCTGCGCCCCGACCTGCTGAAGGTTCACCCAGCCAGTTTCCTTGCTGTAGACCGGAACGCCGCCTTGGGTGAGCCCTTGAACGATGGGGACCATGCCCATCATCTCGGCCTGGTTCAGGTCGGCCGTGGCGGTCGCCGCGGCCTGCTGCGCGTTATCGGTGCTGAACTGCGGGATCTGCGGAGCCCCGAGCGCCGATAGCTGCTGGTCGTACGACAGCGCGGTGTCCGCGGCGCTCCCCACCACGGGAATATCCTTGATGAAGCTCTCGCCGAAGGCGATCTCCGCATTTAGCTGCGCGTTCTGCGTGTCCTTGATGGTGGCGGCGCTGTAGTGCAGGTTGCCGTTCTGCTGAATCAGGTCGCCGTAGAGGAAGGCCAGGTCCGGGTACGGGTCCGTTCCGTTCGCGGTGATCCCCCTGAGCTGCAGGGCCTCGGCCGCCCCGGCCGCCGAGGCGACCGCGCCCTTCATGACCGCGTAGTCGGTCGGGGTAGAGCTGATCTCCTGCAGGAACGAGTTCAGGCCGGTGCGCGGAATCCGGAGCGTGTAGCCGCCGTCAACCTTGCCGTCCAGGCCTATGTGCAGCCCGACCGACGGCTGGCCGGCGTACATGTGCGCCGAGTACGCGATGTCCGGCATGTACCGGGTGAACGTGTCCTGCAACGCCTTGATGATCGCCGGGTCGTAGCCGGGCTGGACCTTCCCCGAGTCGACGATCGGCGGCAGCGTGGCCGTGATGACGTTCATCGCGGCCTGGGCCGATTCCTGGGCGTTGATGTCGCTGCCGCGCGGCCCGGAAGTGGCCGCGTCGAGGAAGGCGCCGACCACCTTCTGGTCCGGCGTGTTGATAAAGATGGCGCCGAAGTCGTCCTGCTGGGGGACGGACTTGCCTGGCGGGATCAGCGCGAAGGTACCGGTGTACTGGCCGTCGCTGCCCATCTGCTGCGCGAACCGGCCGTCCAGTTCCCGGCAGGTCACCCTTCTGGCTGTTGAGCAGCATGTTGGCGATCGCGCTGCCGTACTGCTTGTTGCCGAGGACCTGCCAGGACGCGTTCTTGTTCTGCGCGTCGGCCTGCATCAGCACCTGGAACGGGTCGTTGCTGCCCAGGATGCTGTACAGCTTGTCCATGTCCTGCTGGTCGTAGTGGCTGCCGGGCTGCATCCCGAACCCGACCGGGACGGTGATCTTCCCGTCCTGTATGTCCTGGTACGTCTTCAGGGTCAGCTGGGCGAGCAGGCTGGGCTGAGCGGAGTTCGGCGGGTTGCCCGCCTCGTTCTTCGCCCACGAGGACCCGGGCGGCCCGTACTTGACCAGCATCGCCGTGGACCACATGTTCGGCGAGTTGACCAGCGACTGGACCGCCTGCGGGGAAAGCCCGGCCTTGTCGGCCAGGGCCAGCCCGTTCCCGAAGGTGGCCACGGTCTTCTGGTCGGCGGAGGTCAGGACCTGGAACCGGTCGGCGTAGTCCGCCCTCTGGTTCTGGCGTCTCGAGGTCGTGCAGCGTCTGGGCGAGGTTCGCCGCCGCGGCGGCGCCGCCGTTGTTGTAGAAGTTCTGGAGCCAGGCGGTGTCCTTGGAGTCGAGGTTGTCCTGCATCTGGGCCTGGATCGCGGCGATCTGGGCCCTGGCCAGCGTCGGGTTGGTCTTTGCCAGCGCCTCCGCGGCGGCCAGGTTCTGGGCGGCCGCCTTCGCGCTGTCGGCGTCGAGCTGCTGCTGCGAGGAGTCCCAGGGGATGTCCACCTTGGCGCCGGGCGCAAAGCAGACGTTCGCCTGGTTCTGGTACGCCAGCGCCATCGTGGCCCGGTCGCGGATGTCCGTCGCGTCGTTGACCGATCGGCTTTGCGCCTGCTGAAGCGGCTGCAGGCTGATCGGCGACCCGGTTCCTCCGGACCAGTAGCTGTTCATCGTGTTGACGATGGTCGGCACGTTGGCCGCAAGGACGTCCCGCAGGTTTTCCAGGGCGGACGCCAGCTGGCCGATCCGCTCCACGTCGACGCCAACTTCGTCACTCATCGTGGCTTCCCTCGTAATCGGTGCGAAAGACGGACACGGGGTAGTTCTCGTCTCGCCTGATGACAACGCTGCCGTTCACTTACTAACACGAGGCGCGACGGCCCCCAGTTCACTTCGGCCAGGACGGCTGGCCGCGCCGCCGGCTCAGGCGGCCTGGTGCTGCTGCTTGGCCGCCAGCTGCTCCATCTGCGTCCGGGTGGCGCTGATGACGCTGGACTCGGCCGCGGGCAGGTCGTTCAGGCAGCTCTTCACGGTCGCGTAGAAGGTGTTCCAGTCGCCTTCCCAGGATGTGGCGGCGCTGCCGGTCCACGTCTCGCCGCTCAGCCACGGGGTTACCTTGGCGATCGCCGCGCTGATCGCGTCCGCGGCGGCCTGCACGTTTCCCATTTCGTAGGAGGCGTCCTCGACGGCTTCCTGGACCATACCGTTGCCCATGCGTTGTCCCCTTCACGCCGATATGGATAAATATCAATAAAGGTATATGTCAATACAAATGCTTAGCGCCCTGTGCGAGATGTTAGCAGGACTCCTGTGTGCTGTTGTGCCGTAGTGTGTAAGCTGTTGCGCGCATAATCCGCCATACGTCACGCCATAACACTTGGGTCACGGATTCGGTGGAATGTGATTCTTTTCCACTAGTGAGTGCGTGAGTATGACGGCGAGCAGATTCGCCGACGGGGTAGTCACCGCAGGCTGGAAGATGCCCCAACGCACAACGGAGGGTGTGGTAGCTAGATGTCATACATTGGCTTTGACCCGGCAGGCGTTCAGGCTTGGCAGGGTCAGTTGAACTCGGCGCACGACCAGGTCATCACGGCGCTGAACAACTACCGTACGGTGGCGCAGCAGAACAACGACGTCGCGCACGGCTCGCACTTCCAGAACATCAACACTCAGTGTGACGACATCACGAACAAGCACGTCTCGGATCACACTGACCTGCACACGCAGTACGCCAAGGCCTCGGGCGACCTGGTGCAGGGCGTGCAGGAGGTCGCCGGCGCCTAGCCGGCCCGCGGCCTCCCGGCCGCTGGCAGGGACAACAACCCAGAACGCGGCGTCCCCCGTCACGGGGGACGCCGCGTTCTGCGTTTCTCGTCATCCCCGCGCCGCGGCGGGCCTCCTGGCCCGGCTAGTCGGCCAGGGCCAGCTGGATCGGGGTCATGCTGCCCGGCCGGATCAGCAGCCCACGGCCAAGGGACCCGCCGCCGGCGGCGTTGCGCGGCAGCCGGACGCCGAACAGGTCGCCGTCGTTGGGCGACTCGACGGCGGTGTAGACCCCGCAGCGCGACTTGAGCGTCTCCTTGATGAACCCCGAGTACGCGCGGCCGAGGTCGCCGGTCGAGCCCGCGATGATCAGCCCGTGCTCGCTGTCCCGCCCGCTGGCCAGGATCTTCTCAAGCGGCGCCGACAGCGGCCCGTTGAACAGCAGTTCCGCGTCGTCCACGATCACGGCGAACTGCTCGATCCCGTCCACCGCCGCGGTGATGTCCTCGGGCTTCGTGCCCGCGCCGAGCACCTTGATGACCCCTTCCTCGCCGTCAAGCACGCGGAGCGGTGACCGCCGCGGCGTGATCACGAGCAGCGGGGTCGACCGCGCGAGCAGCGACTTCGCCATCGTCAGCAGCGTGGTGGACCGCCCGGACCTGGCCGGTCCCGCGACCGTAAGGCCAGGTCCCTCGAAGAGCAGGTCGAGGCCCACCGGGCCGAGCTCGTCGCCGCCCGCTCCGACCAGCGCCCACAGCGGCGACGGGGGGCGGAACGACGGCGCGAGGCGCATCGCCTCGTCCAGCGTGATCCGCGACGGCAGCGGGTCCACCCGCAGCGGCCGCGCGGTGCCCGCCGGCGAGCCGAAGCGGCGCAGCGACGCCTCGCCGAGCGCCCGCAGCGCGGCGACCTGGCGCCGGCCCGGAGGCGTCGGCGTCAAGCAGCGCGACCTGCACCTCGAGCGGGTCTGGCTGCCCTTCGATCATGATGCGGCCCGGTGGCTGGCTGGTCGGCATGCTGCGCTCGGGTACGCCGGCGAACGTCGCATCGCCCGGGTCGTTGAGCCGGAGCACCATGGTGCGCTCGAACACGGTTCCGACCTGGCCCATCATCGCCATCCGGTCCGTCGTGACGACAGCGCGCAGGCCGACGGCGGCGCCCTCGCGCAGCAACTGGAGCAGCGCGTCGACCAGCCTGCCGTAGTCGTACTTCTCGTACGCCGCGAAGAACCCTTCCCACCAGTCGAGCAGCAGCACCATCCACGGCAGCCGCTGGGCGGGGTCGGTCGCGGCGGCCCGCTGCTCGGCCAGGCTCGCGAACCCGCTCGCCGCGAGCAGTTGCTGCCGGCGGCTGATCTCGCCCCGCAGCTTGCCGATCAGCCGCTCGACCCGGTCGGTCTGGTCCCTGGTGACGACCGCGCCGCAGTGCGGCAGCCCGGCCAGCGGCAGCAGCGAGCCGGTCCCGCAGTCGATCGCGTAGATATGCGCGTCCGAAGCCGATGCCCGCGCCGCGATCGAGCCGGCGATGGTCCGCAGGACGGTGGAACGGCCGGTGCGGGCCGCGCCCGCCACGACGATGTGCCCGCCGCCGGCCAGGTCCAGGGTCATCGGCTCGCGTGCCTGCCTGGCCGGGACGTCCACGATGCCGAACGGCACCGGTGCCACCTCCCCGCCAGCCTGGGCCGGGACGGCGGGAAGCTCGTCGAGCGTGATGGAGTCGGGCAGCGGTGGCAGCCACGGACTGGGCTGCGGGCCGCAGCCCACCTTGCGCGCCGCTCCGGCGATGGCGTCCACCAGCACCGACAGGTCGGTCTCCATCGTGCCGTCGTCCGCGGCGGCGGCCTCCTTGATCTCCGGCAGCGGCCTGCCGAGCCCCTGCCACGGCACCGGCAGCACCTTGATCGGCGCCCTGGTCACGGCCCGCCTACCCGGTCGCCTGCCGCCGATCCTGGAGGACTGCACGCCGACCGGCCCGGACGCGCCGGAGCGGACGTAACAGCGGCCGGGGGTGGACTTGGAGATCCAGGCGGCGTCCGGCACGTCGATGACGTCGGAGGACTCGTTCTTGTCGGTCACCCGCAGCGCGATCCGCAGGTTGGTGTTGGCCCGGATGTCGGCGCTCACCACGCCGGCCGGGCGCTGGGTGGCCAGGATCAGGTGCACGCCGAGCGACCGGCCGCGCTGGGCGATGCCCGACCAGCCCGGTCACGAAGTCGGGCAGCTCCGCCACCAGCGACGCGAACTCGTCGATGATCAGGATCAGCCTCGGCAGCGGGCCCAGCCGCGGCTTCAGCCGCCGGGTGTCGTTGTAGTCCTCGATGTCCTTCGCCCCGGCGTGCAGCAGGATCTCCTCGCGCCGCTTCAGCTCGGCGGACAGCGAGGCAAGCGCCCGCTCGGTGAGGTGACCGTCCAGGTCGCTGACCATGCCGACCGTGTGCGGCAGCCGGGCGCAGTCCTTGAACGCGCTGCCGCCCTTGTAGTCGATGAGCACGAACGTCATGGCGTCCGGCCGGTTGGCGGCGGCCAGCGAGGCCACGAACGTCTGCAGCAGCTCGGACTTTCCCGCGCCGGTGGTCCCCGCCACCAGCCCGTGCGGCCCGTCGCGCCTGATGTCGATCGCGAACGGGCCGTCGTAGGACTCGCCGATAACCGCCAGCGTGGACATGCCGCCGCCCGCGTTCCAGCGCTGCGCGATCGCGTCGGCGGTCGGCGGCTCGAGGCGCAGCACGTCGAGCAGCCTGCTCGAGGTGGGCAGCTCGACCGCGTTCTCCTCGTCGCTGACGTCGCGGATCGCCGTGATTCCCCTGGCCAGCCGGGCGGACCAGCCCGGGCCGACGTGGTCGGGCCGGACCTCGTTGACCGTCGCCTTGTTCATCTGCTGGACCCGGAGCAGGCCGGTCTGCTCGAAGACGGCCACCGCCTGGGTCTCGGCGGGCAGCAGCCGCTCGTCGGCGTCGAGGCAGACGGCGAAGACGCCGACCTGCGGGCCCTCGCGCAGGATCTGGATGGCGCCGGGGAGCGACCTGAGCTTCCGCGAGCCGTCGAACACCACCATGATGTCCGGCGTGAACTGCACCGGCTGGTGGCTGTTGCCCATCGACTGCTTGCCTGCCGCTGATGATCGCGAGCAGCTCGGCGATTCGCGTCGATACCGATTCGGCGGTGTTGCCGATCAGCGAGACCGCGTTCTGTCCCTGGCCGGGCCGGCAGTGCGGCAGCCAGCGCGCCCACTCCCAGACCGGGCTGCCCGCTGTTGTCGGTGAGTATCCAGATCTGCAGGTCGTTGGGGGAGTGCAGGGTCGCCGCCTGGGCGACGAGCCAGCGGCCGACGGCCCGCGGCGCGTCGCCGGGGCCGGCCACGCCGAGCACGCCGCGCTGCGGCAGCGGCACCGTGACCGGGGCGTCAGGGATATCCCAGAAGACCTGCCGCAGGTGCTCCTCGAGCGTCGGGTCGAGTAGCTCGACGGCGGACGGCATGTCGGCCGTTCCCACGCGCAGCAGCAGGTAGTCGGGGTCGCTGCGGCGGCGCTCCCACAGCCGCCTGCGCGGGCCGGAGGCGATGCAGAGCACGGTCGCCGGGTCCGGGGAGTCGTCCCGCTTCTGCGCCCGCTCCGCCTCGAGCGCCACGCGGGCGTCGCGCTCGATGCTCGCCTTGCGCTCCTTGTACTCGGCGAGCTTGTCGGCGTAGCTCCGCTTGCCCTCCTTCTTGCTGTTCATGTAGTTGGCGACCATCATGAGCGGGCTCATGCCGCACATCGCCAGCACGTAGATCTCATGCGACCACGAAGTACAGGGCGACGCCCATCAGCAGCGGGGCGAGCGCGGTCAGGATGGGCAGCGAGCGCCGCTGCTGCTTGTCCGGCGGGGACGGCAGCCTGAACTTGGTGCCCGGGGCGGCGGGAGCAGCCGCGGTGGCCGGTTGAAGTTGATTCCCGCGCCGTCGTCCGAGGGGTGCAGCGCCGCGTCGGGCGGCTCGTAGGGCGCGAGGCCGATCAGCGTGTTCCCGATCGCGATCTGCTGCCCTGCGGGCCACGGCGTCGGGCCCGTGATCGGCTCCCGGTCCATCGTGGCCTCGACCCCGTCGAACGGCGCTACCTGAGTGTCGCCCCGCCGGTCGATGAGAGACCCGGAGCGCGAGCGGCGGCACCGACTGGTCGGCGATCACGATGGTCGCGGTGTTGGCGCTGCCGATGTCGGCGTCGCCCAGGCTGAGCCGGTGCACCGCGCCGGCCGCCGGGCCGCCGACGATCTTGATCTCGACCAGGCCGGTCGGCTCGGGGCGCAGGCAGCCCTCCGGAGAGCCGAGGCTGAGCACCGCCCCGTCCCTGATGGGTGACTGGGCGAGCGTGAGCTGGGGCGCGACGCGCTGGAAGTCCACGTACAGGGGGACGGCCTGCGCCAGCGAGGGGTAGCCGACCACCTGGCCCGCTACGGCGAGCGGGCCCCGCGCGCGCGGGGCGGGGAATTGCAGCACCTGGGCGTGGCCCGGGCCGGCCGGCGGCTGCTCACCAGTGAAGCCGCCGGACGCGAGCCGGTCCAGCTCCGCGGCCAGCTCGCCGACCGGCGTCGCCGGGTCCGCATCGATCACCACATCGGCCCACTGTCGTGCCATCGGTGACACGACCGTCAGCGCCAGCCGCATGATTGCTCCTCAGTGGCATCCTGCGAGGTTTTGCCCCCGGCCGCTTCACCCGGTCGCCGAGCGCCTGCTTTGCGACATTTTATGAGTGACGGGTGCGATCTGGTGCCATCAGTGCCGATCCGGCGGATTCGCGGGCACGGCCCGGGTAAGAGCAATTACCGTAACTCGGGGGCAGCGATGCCCGGCCATGCCGCCTTTCCTGAGGAGAAGCACGATGACGCTGCCATGGATTGTCGGCAGCGCCGCTGTCGGCGTGCTCGCCGGGCCCCCGCTGCGGATCGGCGTGCTCGCCAGGTACGGCGTCAAGCCGCCCGTGCTCGCCCTCGAGGCCGCCGCCGGGCTGGCGCTCGCCGTGACCGCCGCCCGCGCGGCGTCGTCCTGGCAGCTGGCGGGTCTCGGCTGGCTGATGCTCTGCGCGGTGGCGCTCGCGTTCATCGACGCCGCGATCCGCAGGCTGCCCGACCCGCTCACCGGTGCCGCGTTCGCCGGCGCCGGGTGCCTGCTCGCGGTCGCGGCGTTCGCCGGCGGTCACCCGGCCCAGCTCGGCCGGGCGATGATCGCCGCCGCCGCCCTGTGCGGCTTTTACCTTGTCCTGTTCATCGCCAGGCCGTCGGGCATGGGCCTCGGCGACGTCAAGCTGGCCGCGGGCGTCGGCCTCGCGCTCGGCTGGCTCGGCTGGCAGGCACTGGTCGCGGGCACGCTCGTCACGTTCGTCCTCGCCGCCGCCTACGGCTGCGCCCTGCTCCTCCTGCACCGGGCCGGCCGGAGCAGCCAGCTGCCGCTCGGCCCGTTCATCGTGATCGGCACCCTCGCGGCCATCGTCAGCTAGAAGTGTAGGTTCCCATTTCTGATGTCCCTTTCCCATTTCTGATGTCACCTGTCTGGCCCATCGGGGACACAAAAACGGGACGGGCGCGGCCTCGCTGCTGCTTCTTGGCGTAACTAGACGCTCTCGTTCTGTGCTGGGCGCCGATCCGGGCTCCGCAGCTCGCCGCCCTGCAAGGGGACTTGCGGGACATCGCCAACGCTAGCCAGCAGGACGGGGAGAAGGCGAAAGGCGCCGAACTTCAAGGACGGGCCGGCCGCCTTCATGCGGCTCACTTCAAGGCGTTCGCGGCGAGCCGCAGATCGGTGAAGGCCCGGTCGAGGTGGGTGTGCAGGTCGTCGGTGCGATCGGCCCCCCACCGGCGGATGGCGATCGAGTAGGTGTCCATGCCCACCCGGGCGCACAGGCCCGCGAGCGGCTCGGCGACGCCGCGGGCCCGCAGGGCGTCGGTGAGCGCGGCGACTAGTGCCGCGCTCTTGGCCAGCGCCCGTTCCTGCAGGGCCGGCGTGGCGACGATGACCGGCATCCGCCGCTCGGTGACCGGGAGGTTGCGCTCGATCAGCGGCACGGCCTGGTGGAACGCGGCCCGCAGGGTGGGCAGCGGCCTGGTGCCGGCCGGCACCGCCGCGACCGCGCCGGTCAGCAGGTCCCGTAGCTGCGCCTCACCGTCGAAGAAGACCTCACGCTTGTCGTCGAAGTGGCGGAAGAAGGTCCGCTCGGTGACGCCGGCGCGGGCGGCGATGTCCGCGGTCGTGGTCTTGTCGTAGCCACGCTCCAGATACAGCTCGAGCGCGGCCTCCTGCAGCCGCAGCCGCACTTCATCCCCGTTCCGTGGCATGGCCTCGACCTTACCACAAGCGTCAGTAACTGACACTACTTTGCGTCAGTTACTGACCTGATGTACCGTCAGTTCCTGACACAAATGAGCGTCAGTAACTGACGCAAAGTGACTCAGAGAGGGCACACATGACTGAACACGACCCTGCCACCAGCACCATGCGCACCGTGCGCTTCCACGAGTACGGCGCCCCCGGCGACGTCCTGCACCTGGAGACCGTACCCGTGCCGGATCCAGGGCCAGGCCGCATCCGCGTCGCGGTGCACGCGTGCGGGCTGGCCCCGGCCGACTGGGCGCTGTGCCGCGGCCTGTTCCCCGGCGACCTGCCCCGGGGCATCGGGTGCGATGTCTCCGGCACCATTGATGCCGTCGGCGACGGCGTCACCGACGTCAAGATCGGTGACGCCGTGTTCGGGACCGCGGACTGGGCGCACTGCTCATCCGCGGGCGCGTCCGACCAGGCTGTCATGAACCGGTGGTTCCGGGTCCCGGACGGCCTTGACCTCGTGCAGGCGGCTGCGCTGCCGATGACGGTCGACACCGCTTTCTGGCACCTCAATGCCCTGGGCCTCGACCCGGAGAAGACGATCCTGATCCACGGCGCGGGAACCACCATCGGCTTCGCGGCGGTGCAGATCGCGCTCCTGCGCGGGATGCGGGTGACCGCCACCGCCGGGGAGACGTACGCGCAGCGGTTGCGCGCCCTGGGCGCCCAGGTCACTGCGTACGGAGACGGCATGGTCGAACGCGTGACGGAGATCAACGGCGGCCCGGCCGACCTTGTCCTGAATACCGCTCCCGTCGGCGGGTGCCTGCCGGACCTCGTCCAGATCGCGGGGGGTGACCCGAAGCGGGTGCTCACCATCTCCGATTTCGCCGCTGCCGCTGAGCTCGGTGTCCGCGACACGTTCCACGAGGACCGCAGCAACCCGGTGGAGGCGCTACCGGAGTTCGGGCAGCTCGCCGCCGACGGGGTGTTCACGGTCCCGATCGCGGCCACCTTTCCCCTGGACGAATGGAAGACCGCGCTCGAGATCAGCCAGACCGGGCACGCCCGCGGCAAGCTCCTGCTCCTGCCCGGAACTCCTGGTACCGAGATCCGGTAACCGCGCCCGCCAGGAACTCGCCGCCGGACCCGGCCGCACGGCAAGACGGGACGCACCGCCAGCGCGGCCCGTCCGTGGCCGTCCGGGGAAAGCGGTTGACGCCACGGGACAGAGAAGCAACGGCCCGCTAGCCAAGAATCCGCAGTTAGCGGGCCGTTTCCGCGGGTGCTGGCGGTGGCGATGGCCGCCCAGGTGCCGCTGGTGCCGACGCGGGCAGCGCAGCGGACAGGAAACCTGGACGGGCCCGGGGTCATATCGAGGGACCGTCCGGTTCGCTCCTGCTCACAGCCTCCTGCGGGGACACCAGAAATGGGAACCTGCAAGAAGATGATCATGCCCCGCTGGGCGATTAGTCCGCTATATCGGTTATTCACATCTATGAATAATCGCAGCCTAATCGCCATTCCGCGAAAGATTAAAATTCGACCATAATCAATATGGATCGATGGCGATCCGCCAAAGGTTGGCAAAACCCCACAGATAAGCCGTGCTGGTACGATATGTTCCCCTTTGCAGCCGATTCAATCGGCCATGTCGCGAGCGTCGCAGAGATGCTGTTTCTGGCGGGGTCAAGCAGGGAGAAGCTGTTCGATGGCAGGCGACAGGGGAACGCTTTCGCGCTCGGCGGGGCTGAGCGGGGACCAGCAGGCGCCGTGGGCGGAGTCGGTCGGCCCGTCGGGCCGGAGAATGCCCAGCGCGCCGAGAGAACGTAAGCCGGCCCTGTTCGCCCTCGCGATCCTGCTGGTCGCGGTCGGCGCGGGGGCCGCCGGGCTGCTGGTGATCAGGGCTGGGTCCAAGGTGCAGGCGATCGAGATCGTCCAGCGGGTCAACCAGAACGCCCGGATCCCCGTCACCGCGATGCAGCAGGTCGGCATCTCCGAGGGCAGCGGGATCAGCTACGTCCCGTGGAGCGAGGTCGGCCAGGTCGCCAGGTACTTCGCAGCGACCACGATCCCGGCCGGAACGCTGCTGACCCAGAACATGGTCGAGTCGTCGAGCAACGTCACCGCGGGCGAGGACTTCGTCGGGCTGTCACTCAAGGCAGGCCAGGTCCCCGGCAACGTGCAGCCCGGTCAAAAGGTAGAGGCCTTCGCCGTGGGCACGGCGTGCGGCGTCACCGCGGGCACGGTGCTCTCGCAGCAGGCCCAGGTCACGGACGTCGCCGGGAGCGCGACGGCGACCGGTTCCACCGAGTCGGTGACCGTGGCGGTCCAGCCGGCGGACGCCGGGGCACTGACCTGCTCGGCCGCCAACGGGAATGTGGGCCTGGCCCTGCTGCCTGGTAACGGTTAGACCATGGCGTTGATCGTCATCGCCGCCGACAAGGGAGCGCCGGGGGTCACGACGACGGCGCTCGCGCTGGCCGCCGTGTGGCCGCGGCCGGTGCTGCTCGCCGAGTGTGATCCTTCAGGCGGTGACCTCCTCTACCGCTTTCCCGCCGCCCAGGGCAACTCGCTCGACCCGCGCCGCGGCCTGCTGACCCTCGCGGTCGCGGCGCGCCGCGGCCTGCAGCCCGGCCAGCTCTGGGAGCACACCCAGAAGATGGTCGGCGGCCTTGACGTCCTCACCGGCGTGATCAACGCCGAGCAGGGCGCGGGGCTCGCGACCCTCTGGGGACCGCTCGGCGGCCTGTTCGCCGGGATGTCGGGCGGCGACGTGATCGCGGACTGCGGCAGGCTCGCCGCCGACGGGCCGCACTATGACCTGATCGCCCAGGCGGCGGTCGTGCTGCTCGTGACCCGCCCGACCCCGGGTGACGTCATCCGGCTCAGGGACCGCGCGGCCGCCGTCGCGAGCGCCGCGAACGCCAGGGGCAGGCGCGGGTTCACGTCCGCGGTCGCCGTAATCGCCGACCAGCGCACGCTGAAGGCTACGGCCGCCGAGGTCAGTGCGACGCTCACGCAGGGCAACGTGCCGGCCGGGGTGGTCGGCGGCCTGGCCAATGACTCGAAGGGCGCGGAACTGCTGCGCGGCGAATGGGGCGGCCGGCTCGACAAGACCTTGCTCATCCGCACGGCCAGGGAGATCGCACAGCAGCTGGCGGCCTCGCTGCCCGCTGCCCGCGACGACGACAGCGGACCGCAGCCGTCGCCGCCGGCCCGCGGCCAGCCCGCCCCTGCCCAGTCCGTCCAGCCCCCGTATCCGCCCGCGGCCAGCAGCACCCGACCGCCGGCCAGCCGCCGTACCCGCCGGGACCGGGGCCCCAGGCCCCGCCGCCGCACCCGCCCCGCCAGCAGCAGCGCGGCGCGGGCGGCAGGCACTCGTCGCTCGCACAGCCCGCCGGGGCCGCTGAGGCGGGTGATGGCGGGTGGACCACACCCTAGTCAAGCGCCTGCGCGGCGACGTCGGTGACCGGCTCGCGCGGCAGCGGCGGCAGGACTCCGCCGCCAGTGTCTCGCCCATGTCGCCGGAGGACGAGCGCCAGTTCGCCCGGGCGCTTATCTCCCAGGTGCTTGAAGAGCACGCGCGCACCGAGATCATGGCCGGGCACGCGCCGCTCAACGCCCAGCAGGAGGAGGATCTCGCCGAGGCGATCCACGCCGCCTTGTTCGGCGTGGGCCGGCTCCAGCCGCTGCTCGAGAACCAGCAGATCGAGAACATCGACATCAACGGCTACGACCGGGTGTTCCTCAGCTTCGCCGACGGCCAGGAGACACTGGGCGAGCCGGTCGCGGAAAGCGACGAGGAACTGATCGAGCTCGTCCAGGTGCTCGCGGCCTACTCCGGGCTGTCGAGCCGCCCGTTCGACACCGCCAACCCGCAGCTCGACATGCGGCTTCCCGACGGCTCGCGGCTGTCGGCGGTGATGGACGTCACCCTGCGCCCGGCGATCTCGATCAGGCGGGCCCGGATGGGCAAGGTCTTCCTCGCGGACCTCGTCGGCAACGGGACCATGAGCCCGGAGGTGGCGAGCTTCCTCGCGGCGGCGGTGGGGGCGCGGAAGAACATCATGATCGCCGGGGCGACGAACGCGGGCAAGACCACGCTGCTGCGCGCGATGGCCAATCAGATCCCCGCGCACGAGCGCCTCGTCACCGTGGAGCGAGCCCTTGAGATTGGGCTTGACCAGTTCCCCGAGCTGCACCCGAACGTGGTCGCGTTCGAGGAGCGGCTGCCGAACAGCGAGGGACAGGGCGCGATCACCATGGCCGAGCTCGTGCGCCGGAGCCTGCGGATGAACCCGAGCCGGGTCATCGTGGGCGAGGTGCTCGGCGACGAGATCGTCACCATGCTCAACGCGATGACCCAGGGCAACGACGGGTCGCTGTCCACCATCCACGCGAACTCGTCGCTCGAGGTCTTCAACCGCATCTCCACCTACGCGATCCAGGCGCAGGAACGGCTGCCCATCGAGGCGACCCACATGCTGATCTCCGGGGCCATCGATTTCGTCGTATTCCAGGAAAAGCGCAATGAGTACTCCCGCGGCGGCCGGCTGCGCCGGTTCGTGAGCAGCGTGCGCGAGGTGACCGGCGTGGACGGCCGCGTGCTGTCGAGCGAGGTGTTCACGGCGGGCCGGGACGGCCGCACGGTGCCGCACGCGCCGATCTCCTGCCTCGAGGAGCTTACGCAATACGGCTACGACCCGTCCCGGGGAGGCTGGCAGTGAGTTCTTCCCCGACCCAGCTGCTCGTGATCCTCATCGGCGGGCTGACCGGTGCCGCCCTCTTCCTCGCGGTCGTCGCGCTCTACGGCCTGCCGCCCCGCGGTCCCGGCTCCGGGCCGAGCCGGCTTGACCGGCTGCGCCGCGAGGTGCTCAGCGCGCGCGGCGCCGTCGCGGTCGTGACCGGCATCCTCATCCTCGTCGCGACCCGCTGGGTAGCGGCCGGCATCGGTATCGGGCTGCTCGCCTACAACTGGCGCTCGCTCAGCGGCGCCGGCACCGAGCGCCTGGCGATCGCCCGGCTTGAGGGACTCGCCACCTGGACCGAGTCGCTGCGCGACACGATCGCCGGGGCGGTCGGGCTTGAGCAGGCGATACCGTCTTCGACCAGGATCGCGGCCCCGGCGATCAGGGAGCCGCTGCTCGGGCTGGTCGACCGGCTGCACACCAGGGTGCCGATGCCGGACGCGCTGCGCCTGTTCGCCGTCGACCTGGACGACCCGAGTGCCGACCTGATCATCGCGGCGCTGATTATCAACTCACGGTTGCGCGGCCCTGGCCTGCGCGACCTGCTCGGCGCGCTGTCCCGGTCGGTCCGCGAGGAGCTCGACATGCGCCGCAAGGTCACCGCGGAGCGCCGGTCCACCAGGCGCAGCGTGCAGATCGTCGTCCTGGTCTCCGTGGGCATGGCGATCGGGCTCGCGTTCATCGACCGTTCGTTCCTCGCCCCCTACAGCACGCCGGTCGGCCAGCTCGTGCTCGGCCTCATCGCCGTGCTCTACGGGCTGGGGATCTGGTGGCTGCGCAGGCTCGCCAGATTCGAGACCCCGCAACGGCTGCTCGGCGACGCCGGGCCGGCCGGCGGGGCGGGCAGCGGCACCGCGGCACCTAGCGCGGCCGGGGCGAGCGTCGCGGCGGGCAGCGTCCTAGGGGGACGGGCATGACGACCGAGGCGATCGTAGTCGGCGCGCTGGCCGGACTGGCGCTGTTCCTCGCCATCTTCGCGCTGATACCGCGGCGGGTCAGCCTGTCCGGGCGGATCGCCGCGTTCGACGCGGGCCGGGTGGCGCCGCTGCGCGACCCGGCCGCTGAGGACCACGGAGGCGAGAGCGAGCTCACCCGCAGGCTCGGCACCGCGCTCGACCGGTTCTGCACGGAGCTCGGGTGGCAGTTTCCCTCGCTGCGCGCCAGCCTGCGGCTGACCGGCAAGTCCTTCGAGTCCTTCCTCGGCACCAAGGCGCTGCTCGGCATCTTCGGCCTTACCGTCCCGCTCTTCCTGCTCAGCGGCCTCAGCCTCCTCGGCGTGCACCTGTCCATCGTGATCCCGGTCTGGGTCGGGCTGATGTTCGGCGTCATCTTCTTCTTCCTGCCCGACCTTGAGCTGCGGCAGGAAGTGGAGAAGCGCCGCCGGGACTTCAGGCACGCGATCGGCGCGTTCCTCGACCTCGTCGCGATGAACCTCTCCGGCGGCCGCGGCGTGCCGGAAGCGCTGATGTCCGCCTCGGAGATCGGCGAAGGCTGGGCGTTCTGGCGGATCAAGGAGGCGCTCACCAACGCCAGGCTCACCGGGCAGACGCCGTGGCAGGCCCTGGGCCAGCTCGGGGCGGAAGTCCGGGTGGACGAGCTCAGGGACCTCGCGGGCGCGCTCAGCCTCGTCGCCGAAGACGGGGCGAAGGTGCGCGAGTCGCTCACCGCGCGGGCGGTCAGCCTGCGCCGCAAGGAACTCGCCGACCTGGAGGGGCAGGCGGCCGAACGGTCGCAGTCGATGCTCGTCGCCCAGATGGTGATGGCCGGCGCCTTCCTCGTCTTCCTCATCTACCCGGCCGTCCAGGTCCTGCTGAACTCTTAAGAAAGGGATAGCAACATGATGAACGAGCTCAGCCCCCCGGGAATGTTGTTCCACTACCTACGCGCGTTCCTCGGCACCCGGATCACCAGGTTGCGCGAGAACGACGACCGCGGCGCGTCCGCGGTCGAACTCGCCGTCATCACCGCGGTCCTTGTCGCCCTGGCGGTGCTGATCCTGGGCCTGATCGTCACCTTCGCCAAGAAGCAGGGCGACAGCATCACCAACACTCAGGTGCCGAACGTGGGCACCGGCGGCGGCGCGGCGGCGCAGGCGCCGGCCAGGTAGCAGGCCGATGATGCGGCAGCGGGAAGGCTGGTGGCTCATCGGACAGCGGGCCGCCCGTCGGCCCGCTCGGTCCGCATGCCCCCAGGGCCGGGGCATCAGGGCCCGGCCTGCCCGCCCGCTCCGGCCGCGGCTGTTCGGCCCGCGGGCCGATCGCGGATCGAGCGCCATCGAGCTGGTGATCCTGGCCCCGGCCCTGATCTTCGTCAGCATGCTGGTCATCCAGTTCGCGCTCTGGCTCGACGCGTCGCACGCGGCGCTATCGGCGGCCCAGGAGGGCGACAGAGCGGCCCGGGCGGCGAAGTCCAGCCAGGCCGACTGGCAGCAAACCGCGACGCAGGTGGCGATGAACTACTACCACGGCCTCGACACGAGCGTGCTCGGCAACGTGTCCGTCTCGAAGATCACTGTCGACGACGCGGCGAACACTGTCTCCCTCACGGTCAGCGGCCAGCTCAACGGCATCTTCCCGCTCACGATCAGCGAGACGGTCAGCGGCCCGGTGGAGTGCTTCAGGACGTCGGCGAGCGGCGGGACGAACTGCGGATGAAGCGATGAACCTGCGTGACTGCCTTCCGGGGCGACGACCGCCCGTACCGCGGGCCCGTGCGACAGCGGGACCGCGGGTCGATGGCGGTCGAGTTCGTCATCGCCGCGCCCGCCTTCGCGCTGCTCCTGCTGCTCGTGGCCGCGGGCGGGCAGTGGGTGAGCGCGGCCGGCGAGGTCGGCGGCGCGGCGCGCGACGCCGCGCGCGAGGCCACGCTCCAGGTCAACTACAGCGACGTGCAGCAGGCGGTTCAGTCGGTCGCGCAGGGAGACCTGAACAACCTGTGCCCCGGTGCGGTGCAAACGTCCGTCAAGCTGATGGCCGGCGGCCAGGAGGTCGGCCCCGCCGCCTGGGCGGACGGCGCCCAGGTCGTCGAGGTCACGGTCTCCTGCAACGTCAACCTGAAGGCGTTCACGGTGATCGGCATCCCGGCCAGCCAGACGTTCTCCGACGCCGCCGCCGCCCCCCTCGACCAGTTCTCGGAAAGGACCGGCTGATGACTGGCGAGCACGGGAACACCGAGCGCGGCAACACCGAGCGCGAGCCAAAGGCGCGCGCCGCCGACTGGACTGAGGAGCGGTGAAGTGAGGAACGAGCTTCACCGTGACGAGGGCAGAAGGCGGGACGAGCGCGCCGGAGGCGAGCGCGGGAAACACTGTGAGCGCGGGAAACACTCCGACCGCGGATCGATTTCGCTCTGGGTGGTTATCTTCACCTTCACCACGCTGGCGCTGCTCATCCTCGTCGTCGACGGCGGGGAGGCGATCAACGCGAAGTCGCGCGCGGCGGACATCGCCGAGCAGGCGGCGCGCGCGGCGGCGGACGACGTCAGCGTGGCCGGCCTGCGCACCGGGACGGGGGCCGTGAGCCTCGGCGCCGACGCGTGCGACATGCAGCAAGGTCCCGCCGCTCAGCTGGTGACCGAGTACGCGCGCGGGGTGCCTGGCGCGACCGCCACGCTGACCGGGTGCACCCCCTCCATGACCAGCGTCGGCGGCACTCCCGCCGTGTCGGTCACCGCAACTGTTCAGCTCACCATGCGGCCCGCCCTTCCCGTGCCGCCTTTCAACACGATCAGTGCGACTGCCCGCGAGACCGCGTACCTCGCCTGCGGCAGCGAAAACCAGCGGGAGGCTTGCTAATGGCACCACCCATTCCCGGCCTGCGGCCGCCAGTAAGGCGGCAGGGCCGTACCCCCGCGGACATCGCGATCGGCCTGCTCGCGGTGATCCTGCTCGCGGCGCTCACGATCGGCGTCCCCGCCGCGCTTGTCATGATCATCGGCCTGCCGGTACCGAAGTCGATGCCGTCGATGTCCGTGCTCACCGGGCAGCTCGACGTGCTGACGATCCTCAAGATCTTGTCGGTCGTCGTATGGCTCGCGTGGCTGCAGCTCGTCTGGTGCGTAATCGTGGAGATCCGGGCGGCGGTCCGCAACGTCGGCGTCCCGAGCCGGGTCCCGCTCTCTGGCGGCACCCAGTCCGTGGCCCACCGGCTCGTGACCGCGGCGCTGCTGCTGTTCAGCGCGGCGGCGGCACTCTCCCCGGCCGTCTCGCAGATCGCGGCGGCGCCGCAGCCGGCGCACAGCATCTCCGCCCAGGCCCTGCCCGGCCAGGCCGGGCAGGTGGCCGCGTCGGCGGTCGAGCTAACCCAAGCCCCGCAGTCGGCGCAGCACGCGCACCAGGCGCAGAAGCTCTACGTGGTGACGCCGCCGCAGGGCCGGTACCACGAGTCGCTGTGGGAAATCGCGCAGCACCACCTGGGCGACGGCCGCAGGTACAAAGAGATCTTCGAGCTCAACAAGGACCGGGTGCAGCCGGACGGGTCGAAGCTGACGATCGCCAGCCTCATCCGGCCCGGCTGGGTACTCCAGATGCCTGGTGACGCGTCCGGGCCCGGCATCCAGACGGTCGCCCAGCACCAGGCGCAGCTCTACGCGCAGCAGACCGGGCCGCAAGGCGCGGATCACCAGCAGATGGCCGGCCAGCACGGGCAGCAAGGCGGCGCGGACACGGTGATCATGAACCGTTCCGGCGGCGGGCGGGACGGCGGCAGCCAGGGCGGGGCGGCCCATCAGCAGCAGGCGCCGGCGGCCTGGCCGTACGAGCTTTCCGCCGCCAGCTTGCTCGCGGCTGGCGTGCTCGCCGCCCTCGGCCGCAACCGCAGGCAGCGGCTGTGGCAGCGCGGGTTCGGCCGGCGGCTGGTGGCCCCGGTCGGCGACGCGGCGACCGCTGAGGCGGCGCTGCGCCTCGGCGCGGACGATCCCGCGGTGCAGCTGCTCGACACCAGCCTGCGCCAGCTCTCGGCCGGGCTGGCCCGTCACGGCAAGACGCCGCCGGCCGTGTTCGCGGCGCATCTCGGCGGCGAGCACCTCGACCTGTGGATCGCGGCGGCCGACCCGGAGCCGCCCGCCCCGTGGCAGGCCGTCGACGGCGGCCAGGTATGGCGGCTCCCCGTCGCGGCGGCGGCGTCACTGGACGGCGCGGGCGCGCTCGCGCCCTACCCCGGCCTGGTGAGCCTGGGCATGAACGACACCGGCCGGATCATGGTGGACCTGGAGGTGGCGCACGGGCTCATCGCCCTGCGCGGCCCGACGGAAGCAGTACAGTCCGCGCTCGCCGCGCTGGCCGTCGAGCTCGTCACGAACCGCTGGTCAGACCGGATGCGGGTGACGCTCGTCGGCTTCGGCGAGGGCCTTGACCTCATCGCCCCGGACCGGGTGATGCTCGCGGGCACGCTTGAGGAGGCGCTGCCCGAGCTGGAACGACGCGGCGCGGAACTCGACGCGTCGCTGTCCGCGTGGGGCATCGATTCCGTGCTCACCGGGCGCTCGGCGATGAACAACGCGGACGCCTGGGCGCCGCACTACCTGATCATGGGGGTGCCGCCAACCCCGGAGCAGGCGCAGCGGCTGCTCGCGGCCGCCCGGACGCGGCACCGGACCGCCCTCGGCCTCGTGGTCGCGGGCGACGTGCCCGGCGCGGCCTGGACCTGGGACGTCACCGCTGACGGGCGCCTGCAGGCGGGAGCGCTCGGCTTCGACGTGGCGGCCCAGCTGCTGCCCGCCGGGCAGTACTCCGCCGTGGTGTCGCTGTTCCGCGACAGTGAGGGCGATGCGCCGCTCACCCCGCCCGCGGTCGGGGAGGCGCCCGCCGCGCACCTGCAGCCGGGGGCGCCCGTGGTGGTCGACGTGGGCCTGCTCGGCCCGGCCAGCGTCAGCGCGCCCGGACCGGTTGAGGCGGACCGGCTGGCGCAGGCGACCGAGCTTGTCGCGTACCTGGCCGCGCACCCGGCCGGCGTGCACATGAACGTCCTGTCCGGGGCGCTGTGGCCGCGCGGGGTGACTCCAGAGGTGCGGGACGCGGCGGTGGCACGAGTGCGCCGCTGGCTGGGCACCGGCCACGGCGGCCAGGCCAACCTGGTCACCGATCCCGACGGGCGGCTGCATCTCGGCCCGGACGTGCGGGTCGACTGGCGGGTGTTCCGCGGGCTCATCGCCCGGGCCAGCCAGGGCGCCGACGCCGGGACCGCCGCCGAGTACCTCCAGCAGGCGCTGAGCCTGGTGCGCGGGCAGGTGCTCGACGGGCGGGATCCCGGCCGGTACGGGTGGCTGTCGGCCGACGACTTCTCCTACGAGGTCACCGCGCTGGTGGCGGACACCGCGCACAGCCTGTCCGCCCTTCGCCTGACCTGGGGGGACGCGATCGGGGCGATGGACGCGGCGCGAGTCGGCCTCCGGCTGGCGTTCGACGACGAGATGCTGTGGCGCGACCTGCTCAGGGGCGCGCACGCCACCGGGCAGGAAGAGGTGCTGCGCGCGGTGGTCGACGAGGTCTCGGCCCGGGTGGCACTCGATGAGGTCATGTCGCGGATGGCACCGGAGACGGAGACGCTCATCGACGAGCTGTTCCCGTCATGGCGCTCCTCCGCGGCGTAACGACGTACTAGGACGCAGGTGAGGAGGAGACCATGAGGGCAAGGGCAACAGCCGGGGCCGCGCTGCTCGCGGCCGCGCTGCTCGCGGCCACGGCGTGCTCGGCGCGGCCCGCGGCAAGCACGTTCACGCCCGCGGGCGGCGGGTCGTCCGCGGGCGACAGCGCGGCGCCGGATGCCGCGAGTTCCCCGGGAGGCTACGTCATGCCTCCATTTGGCAAGAACGTGCACATTGAGATGACGTCCTGGCTGCCGACCGGCACCGACCAGGCGCAGGCCGTCAACGCGGACAAGAACTACGAGCTGGCGTTCCTCTACGCGGAGTACCGCGGCGGCCAGGACCAGAGCTGGGAAAACTACGTGAGCCCGGTGATGAAGACCGGCGTTCAGCAGTCGCTGCAGGCGACGGACGTCACTACCGAATCGTTCACCGGCACCATTAAGTACTTCGACATGAGCGCGATCCCCGACCCGCTGGTGAAGGGGGACCTCGACGTGTCGGCCTGCTTCGACAACGCGGGCTCGTCGAACACCGACATCACGACCGGGAAGGTCGTTCCGGACACGTCGTCGCCGGACTCGCACTACGTGCGCATCTCCGACGAGCTCCGCAAGAACTCAGCCGGGCAGTGGCAGGTGACATCGAGCCTTCCGGCCGTCTACTACCCGCAGGCAAAGCAATGCAAGCCCTGATCAGGGGATGAGCTATGAAATATCGTGCTGTATCGGCATTTGCGACCGCGATCCTGGCGGCTGGTTCGCTTGCCCTGGGCGTGGTGCCGGCTAGCGCGGCGAACGGGCCGCCGTCGGTCGGCTGCACGACCGGCTCCAGTTGCATGGTCGAGTTGAACTGGAACGTGACTTACAAGGGGAGCAGCGGCGGCCATAACGGGGTGGTGGTCCCGCCGCCGCCGTGCATCGGAGTTCCCGTGGGCGACGCGTACGTCGGAAGCACGGCGATCCTCAGCCTCTTCGGCGACACCGCCCCGCTTCCCTCGGACAGCCCAACGCCGCTCGCCCCGACGTCGCCCGACGACACGCCGAGCGACGGCCCCACCTCGGCTGACAGCCCCACGCCACCGATAGCGCCACGCCAACTGACGGCGCCGGCGCCTCGCCGAGCCCGACGGCGACCATAACCGCCAGCACCGCGGCGCTCATCGTCAAGGCGGCCGCGGGCTCCGACCCGCAGGACCAGGCGATCCAGGACCAGGCGCGGAGCCTGATCGCCACCCACCCGAAGCCGGCCGGCGAGTGGTACCAGATCGCGGGCAACCCCTCGGCCAGCGCGAGCCAGCAGGCGAAGTGCAAGAGCCTGCCCCCGTTCATCTGGCAGGCCGGTGCCGCCGGGACGATTCACATCGCCGGCTTCAACATCCCGCCGCGAACGCTAGCCGGGCTCGCTTACAGCCAGCTCACCACGGCGGGGCTCGGCCAGGTCACGCTCAACCCGGTGGGCGCGAACGACACGAACCTGCCAACCTTCGTCGACGTCGCGATGACCGAGCCGACGCGCGGCTTCCTGTCGGTGACCACCGAAGGCGTCCCGTACGTATGGGCCACCGCGATGACCCCGGACGGCACGGCCGCGACGGTCTGGGCCTGGGTCACCTCGATGACCATCACCCCAGGGACCGCGAACGCGACCACGTTCAACGACAAGCGGTGCGCTACCGCGCACCTGGACGGGGACACCTACATGCTCGGCTCGCGCTACACGGCGGAGGCGATGGCCGCGGTCGGCGCCGGGCAGCAGATCGACTGCGGTGTCACCTACACCGCGCCAGGCACCTACAACCTGACCGCGAACGTCACCTGGGACGCGTGCTGGGCCGAAGGGCAGCTCACGCCCGGCGGCCCGCCGGCCAACTGCAAGCACGTGCCGGGCGCGGGCGGCCTGGCGGCCAGCACTACGCAGCCATTCCAGGTCAACGTCCGCGACATCCAGTCCGTCAACGGCTGAGGGTCGTCCCTGGCGCGCCGCGGACCGCGGCGCGCCCGGGACGAACGAGCCGGGCCTGTCGGGTGTTACCGCGAGAGCAGGCCGAGCAGGCCGAGTTTGTGGGCCTTCACCGCGGCCTCGGTGCGGGTCGCGGCGCCCAGCTTGGCGAGGATGTTCGACACGTGCACGCTCGCCGTCTTGGGCGAGATGACCAGGGCGGCGGCGATCTCCCTGTTCGACTGCCCGGCCGCGACGAGGCGGAGCACCTCAAGCTCCCGGCTGGTGAGGCCGGGATCGTCGGCGTCACCGTCGGTTCCGGCCCGCCGGGTGAGGTCGGCGACCTGCGCGGCGAGGGGAGCGGCGCCGAGCCGCTGCGCGATCGGCGCGGCCCGCCGCAGCCGCGCCGTCGCCTCGCGGCCTGCCCGCTCGGCCAGGGCGATCCTGGCGGCGTGGGTCAGCGCGATGGCCGCCTGGTAGGGCTGCCCGACGGCTTCCCACGCGGCGACGGCCGCGTCCGCGACCGCGAGCCTGCCGCCGTCGCCCTCCTCCAGGTCGAGGACGGCGGCCGGGTCAAGCGCCGCGAACGACAGTTGCCACGCCCGCTGCACCGGACCGCAGACGTCCAGCTTCTCCGCGAGTGCGCGCAGCCGGTCGAGCAGCGCGGTGGCGTCCTCACCCGGCGCCTGGATGGCCGCCGCGGCCGCGCTCACCAGCACCGGCCAGGCGTACCGGGGGCTGGACAGCCCCAGGTCGTACCGCTGGAGCGCCTCGGCGGCCACGGCGACCGCGGCGGCCGGCCCCTCGGCGGCCAGCGCCAGGTCGATGTCAAGCGAGGCCAGCGGGCAGGTCGTGCTGCTCGTCGTAGCCGCGGGCGGCGAGCACCGTCCGGCAGGCCGCCGCGCGCCGGCCGCCGCCGTCGCGAGGTCGCCGCGGGCGAGCGCGATCGCGCCGCTTACCACCCACAGCCCGATCCTGGTGCGCAGCGGCGGCGCGAGGTCCAGGGCGCGCCCGGTCACCTGCACCGCCTCATCCCAGCGCCCGAGGTACCACAGCGGCTCCGCCAGGTTGATCGCCAGGAACGCGCCGCTGGTCCGGGCGAGCCCGTGCCGTTCGGCGTCGGCGATGCCCCGCCGCGCGGCCTCGCGCCGCCGACTCGAACTCGCCCGCGCCGCACAGCAGGTGCGTCTCGCTGATGACCAGCTTGACCATCGGGTGGTACGCGCTGGCCTGCTGCGCGATCTCGCGCGCCTGCGTCAGCAGCCGGAAGGCCTCACTGTCGCTGGTCGCTACCTGGCTCCGCCCGGCCTCCATCATCGCCAGGTTGGCGAGCGCCTGCGCCTCCGCGTCACGGTTGCCGAGCTCGCGCGCGAGCCGCAGCGCGTCCACCGCCCAGGCGCGGTACTGCGGCCCGTCGGTGTCGATGCCGCAGTGCGCGGCGGCCAGCAGCAGCTCAGTCCGGGCCGACGGCGAGACGCCCTCGGGCACGAGGGCGAGCGCCCGGTGCAGGTCGGCTCCTCGGTCCGGGACCGGCCGACCTCCTTCTGGGACGCGAACCGCTCCCGCAGCAGCAGGGCGACCCGGACCGGCTCGGCTGGCCTCGTCAAGCTCCGCGAGCGCGAGCTCCGCGAACGCGAGGCCGCGCTGGTGCTCTCCGGCGTCCTTGGCGGCGGCTGCCGCCTCTTCGAGCACCCGCACGTGGTCGGCCCCGATCTGCGCCGCGGCGTCCGGCACCTGCTCCCACAGCTCGAGCACCCGGTCGAGGAGCATCAGCCGCTCAGCGTGCGCGACCGCGTTGGAGGCCTGCACGGACGCCCGCCACGACCCGGCCAGCGCCCCCGTCGTGTTGTGCGCCGAGTACCAGTGGTGCGCCTTCTCGATGTCCGCCCGGCCCGGCGGGACGAGCGCGGGGTCCTCGTCGATCGCGCGGGCGAACCGGGTGTGCACGGCGGCGTGCTCGCCTGGGAGCAGGTCCGCGTGCACGGCCTCCTGGATCAGCGCGTGCCTGAAGGAGTACCCGTCGCCGCTGGTCACCAGGACGTTCGCCGCCACCGCCGGGCGGATCGCGGCGATGAGCTTGCCCGCGTCGAGCCCGGTGACCTGCGCGAGCAGGCGCGTCGCTGGTCACGCCGCTGCCCGCGCTCGCCACCCGCAGCACCTCCTGGGTGTCCTCCGGCAGCCGCCGCACGGCCTGCACCAGCAGGTCGGCGAGCGTGTCGGGGACGGCGTCGCACTCGCCGGCGCAGGCCAGCAGCTCCTCGGTGAACAGCGGGTTGCCCTGGGCGCGCTCGTAGATGGCGTCGGCGAAGCCCTGCTCGGGAGAGCGGCCGAGGACGACGGCGGCGAGTTCCTCGGCCTGCCCGCGGGTGAGCGCTGGCAGCTCGGTCCTGTCCACCCAGTCGATCCGGGCCAGCTCGGCCAGCAGCGGCCGGAGCGGGTGGGTGCGGTGCAGCTCGTCGGAGCGGAACGTCACGACGATCAGCAGGTTGCCGACCGCCCGCTGGTAGCCGATGAGGAAGGCGAGCAGGTCCCGGCTTGACCGGTCCGCCCAGTGCGCGTCCTCGATGATCAGCGACGAGCGGCCGCTGCTCGGCGAGCCGCTCGAGAAGGGTGAGGAAGCCCTCGAAGAGGTGCGCCCGCGCCTCGCCGGCGGTCATCCCGGCCGGATAGCCGCCGCCGTCCGTGACGGCCGCGGCCGAGGGGCAGCGGCTGGGCTGGCCGGGGCTGGCTCGCCCGGCGTCGCGGGCACGCGGTCGGCGGTCAGCTCGGGCAGCAGCCTGGCGAGTTCCCGCGCGGCCCGTCCGCTGCCCGACAGCAGCGCGGCGATCTCGCTCGGCCCCGCCTCCCGCACCAGGTCACGCAGCATCGCGGTGAACGGGCTGAACGGCAGCCCGTCGGCGCCAAGCTCCAGGCACGCCCCGGTCAGCACCCGGACCCCGGCCGCCCGCGCGGTCGCCGTGAACTCCCCGATCAGCCGGGTCTTGCCCATCCCGGCCTCACCGCCGATGAGCACGGCGGCGGGCTCACCCTGGCGGACCGCCTCAAGCGCGGACTCCAGGGCGGCCATCTCCGCTGCCCGTCCGACAAGGACGGGACTGGCACCCGCGTCTGCTCATCACTATGTCAAGCATCGCATGAGGGTCTGACATTCCAGCCCGCCCAGGACTGGGCGGGCTGGAATGCGTATCGGTTTTCCTGCCGCTTGACATCGCGGGTGGCATCGCGGCGCCGGCGCGCTAGCCGTGCCGTGTCAGCGGCCGGACCGCGCGGGCCGGCCGCGCCGGTCTTCCCGCCGTGGCGCGGGAACCGCGTCCCGGCGCCGCGTCGAACATCTCGTGCGCGAAGTCAGGGATCACCGGCGTGGCGACTGTCCTCCAGCGCTTCCTTCCTGCGACGGCCTGCGTCGTGCCGCCGCCCGCGCCTCGCGTGCCTCGCGCGCCCGGTGCGCGGCCCGCTGCTGCTCCGCGATCCGCTGCTTGGCCATCTCGTACATCGCGTTCCCGTTCATCGAACCCTCCCCGGTCATCCGCGGGGAACCCGCCTTGGTTTCCCGCGTACCTACAGGTTCGGGCTAAGGTCCCCCCGTCCCGCTATGGGTCGTTCGCCGTATCTTCCGCGTCCGTCACTGCCTAGGCCGGCTAAGCCGTCTTAGTCCAGCTAAGCCGCCGCCTCAGCGCTCCCCGGCAGCCATGGTGCGGCGGGCGGGCAAGGCGGGCAGGACGGCCTGGGCCATGTAGGGGCCCGAGGGTCAAGGCGTTCGCGCGACGGCAATAGACTGGAAGCTGCCGCGGATCGCGGCCAAGCCACAGACGAGTCCAACACGGGCGAGCCTAAGCCGGCAATCGCCGGTGGCCGCAGTCCCGATGCCGAATGAGCGAGACTCACGCATGCCCGCACAGCAGGAGATCACCATGACGACCGCGACGGAGCTCGCGACCCGCGACGACATCCGCAACGTCGCCATCGTGGCGCACGTCGACCACGGCAAGACCACGCTGGTCGACGCGATGCTGTGGCAGTCCAGCGCGTTCGGCGCGCACGCCCACGTCAACGAGCGGGTGATGGACTCCAACGACCTGGAGCGCGAGAAGGGCATCACGATCCTCGCGAAGAACACCGCGGTCAAGCACAGCGGGCTGACGATCAACATCATCGACACGCCAGGCCACGCGGACTTCGGCGGCGAGGTCGAGCGCGGCCTGTCCATGGTGGACGGCGTGGTGCTGCTGGTCGACGCGAGCGAGGGCCCGCTGCCGCAGACCAGGTTCGTGCTGCGCAAGACGCTGGAGGCGAACCTCCCGGTCATCCTGGTGATCAACAAGGTGGACCGCCCCGACGCGCGGATCGCCGAGGTCATCGACGCCTGCTACGAGCTGTTCATCGACCTGGACGCCAGCGAGCAGCAGATCGAGTTCCCGATCGTGTACGCCGCCGCCGCGGGCCGGCCGGGCCAGCCTGAACCGCCCCGAGGACGGCGAGCATGCCGGACAGCGAGAACCTCGAGCCGCTCTTCGACGTCATCAAGCAGACCGTCCCCGCCCCGGTCTACGACCCGACCGCCCCGCTGCAGGCGCACGTCACCAACCTCGACGCGTCCTCCTACCTCGGCCGGATCGCGCTCTGCCGGATCCACAACGGCACGATCAAGCGCGGCCAGCAGGTCGCCTGGTGCAAGCACGACGGCTCCGATCGAGCGGGTGAAGATCACCGAGCTGCTACCTCACCGAGGCGCTTGAGCGCGTGCAGGCCGACGAGGCGGGCCCCGGCGACATCGTCGCGATCGCCGGCATCCCCGACATCATGATCGGCGACACCCTGGCCGACCTGAACGACCCGCGCCCGCTCCCGCTGATCACCGTGGACGAGCCGGCGATCTCGATGACGATCGGCACCAACACCTCACCGCTCTCCGGCCGCGAGAAGGGCACCAAGGTCACGGCCCGGCTGGTCAAGGACCGCCTCGACCGCGAGCTGATCGGCAACGTGAGCCTGCAGGTAGTGCCCACCGAGCGCCCGGACACGTGGGAGGTCCGCGGCCGCGGCGAGCTCGCGCTCGCGATCCTGGTCGAGACCATGCGCCGGGAAGGCTACGAGCTGACCGTCGGCCGTCCCTCCGCCGTCACCCGGGAGATCGACGGCAAGCTGCACGAGCCGGTCGAGCGCCTGTCGGTCGACGTGCCCGAGGAGTACCTCGGCGCGGTCACCCAGATGGTCTCGGTGCGCCGCGGCCGGATGGAGACGATGACCAACCACGGCACCGGCTGGGTGCGGCTGGTGTTCCTCGTCCCGTCCCGTGGCCTGATCGGCTTCCGCACCCAGTTCCTCACCGAGACCCGGGGCACCGGCATCGCGCACCACGTCTTCGAGGGCTACGAGCCGTGGGCCGGCGTCATCCGCGGCCGGGCGACCGGCTCGCTGGTCGCCGACCGGTCCGGCGCGGCCTCCACCTACGCGATGTTCAACCTGCAGGAGCGCGGCTCGCTGTTCGTCTCGCCGACCACCGAGGTGTACGAGGGCATGATCGTCGGCGAGAACTCCCGCGACGACGACATGGACGTCAACATCACCAAGGAGAAGAAGGTCACCAACATCCGCCAGTCCAACCGGGAGGAGCTCGAGCGGCTGGTCCCGCCCCGGATCCTCAGCCTGGAGCAGGCGCTTGAGTTCTGCGCCGAGGACGAGTGCGTCGAGGTGACCCCGACCGCGGTACGGCTCCGCAAGACGATCCTCGACGCCAAGGAGCGCGGCCGGGTCCGCGGCCGCGTTTCCCGCGAGCAGGCCTAGGATTCGATATCCCGGTGTTCTACCGGGAGCATCCGCGCATAGGCACTCGTGTGCCGAAATATCCGGGACCGAATATCGGTATACCCATTTCTCCGGTTTCGGTATGGCCGCCGTTTAGGTCGTCCGCATAGGCTACCTACGCGTGCCCGGGCTCTTCGGGGAGTGCCGTTGGCGCGTGGAAGGAATTGCGTCGGCGCGGCTGAGGGGCGTGCGTCGGCGTGGAACGAGGCGGACCGCCCGTGGGGGTGCGGGCGGGAAGCAACAGCCGCAGCGGCGGCGCCGCCGAGGTTCGCGGGGCACGGGGAAGAAATTAGCGCCGCCGCTGTGCATCCATTTCATCCTGAATGAAGGTAATTCGCCAGCATTCCGCGGTGCGAGCTCTGAGGTAAAGGATCATCATTCGGCGTGTCGCGCACTATTACCTCTGCGCATAACGGGATCTGGGTAGGGTATGCAGGACTTTAAATACAGTGATCGCCGCCGGGGGCGGTAATTCCGTAGCGCGGCGAAGCTGCCAAGGGGGGAAGTCATGAACCAGCCACTGGCTTCATTTCAGATAAGTACAAGCTTCCAGAACCTGCTCGACACGGTCTTTCACTCCATCCCGAAGATCCTGGTTTTCCTGCTAATTCTGGTTATCGGGTGGATCGTCGCGAAGGTCCTGGCGCGGATCGTCGACCTGATCCTCCGCCGGGTCAAGTTCGACCGCTTCGTGGAGCGCGGCGTCGTCGGCCAGGCCCTCGCCCGGTCCAACACCGACGCGACGAGCCTGATCGCCAAGATCGTCTACTACGCGATCCTCCTGGTCACCCTGCAGATGGCGTTCGGCGTCTGGGGCCCGAACCCGATCTCGACGATGCTGAACGCGGTCGTCGCCTGGCTGCCCAAGGCGATCGTCGCGATCATCATCATCGTGATCGCCTCGGCGATCGCGCGAGTGGTCAAGGACCTGATCAACGGGGCGATCGGCGGCCTGTCCTACGGCCCGTTCCTGGCCAGCGCGGCGTCGGTCATCATCATCGCGCTCGGCGCCATCGCCGCGGTCAACCAGGTCGGCATCGCGTCCTCGGTCACCGAGCCGATCCTGCTCACGATCCTGTTCACCGTCGGCGCGGTCGTCGCGATCGGCGTCGGCGGCGGCCTGATCAAGCCGATGCAGGAGCGCTGGGAGCGGATGCTGTCCGCGGCCGAGCGGGAGACGAACACCCAGATCGCCGCCTACCAGCAGGGCCGCACCGACGCGATGCGCGCACCGCAGCAGGCCCGCCAGGCCCAGGCCGCCCAGCAGGCCACCTACCAGAGCGGCCAGGGCGCCGTGGGCTCCGAGGGCTCCGGTTACCCGCAGGGCACCCAGGGCGCGGGCCCCGGCTACGCCGAGGGCTCAGGCTCCGGCTACCCGAGGGCCAGGCTCCGGTTACCCGCAGGGTTCCCAGGGCCCGGGCGACCCCCAGGGCACCGACCCGGACGACTGGCGCGACCCGGGCACCGGCAACCGCTAGCAAGACCATTCCGAACGGGTGCGGCTGACCCTCCCAGGTCAGCCGCACCCGTTCGTCATGCAGCACGCCGGCCGGGTGGTTGCCGCAAGTCCGGCCGCCCGTGACGCGACGCCGGCTCAACTGACGGAAGTCGCGGTGTTCCTGAGAGACTCAGCCGCCATCGTTAGCGACTCGGCCGTCCGCGCCGGTCGGCAGGAGATCTCGGATACTTTGCGCATAGACGGTATCAACGCACGCGTAGCACGTGCGAAATCCCATCAATGCGGCAGTTGCCACGCTATAGGCCATAGGCGGCTAGCTGTCGCAGCCACGGCAGGGCCGCAGGCAGCGAACATCCACAGCCACTCCGGAGCGCTCGAGGTCGCAACAGCGCATGCCACGGGTCCGAGACGTCAAAACCGCGGCCGGCGAGAGACCGTCAGGCGGTGATGCCGAGGCCCTGGGCTTCGATGAACATGCGGCAGACGGCGGCCAGGCGCAGCGACTCCCAGTCGAGCAGCGGCTCGTCGTCCCACGGGTCGCGCTCCCGGCGGTGCGGCGGCCACCAGCCGCGCGCGATCGAGGCCTCCATGAACCCCTGCGCGTAGGAAAGCAGCGCGGCGGGGGTGATCTTCCGCCCGGCGCTGGTCAGCGCGTCACGGATCTCGCAAGCATGCTGGTCCACCGACGCCAGGCCCCCGCCTCGTCGGCGGAGCGCGCCAGGCTCACCTGGCCGGCCTCGCCGGCCAGCCGGAGCACCATTTCCGGCAAATCGCCGCACATAGCATCAAAGGGGGGCATATCGCTAAATTACCTTACCTGGCCTGCGCCGATGCCCCGATTCGGGAAACCGTGCCTGCTTCGCCACCAGCGTAGCCGTCCTGCCGGTTAGCGTCCCTTTGTTCACGGAGTAGCCCGGTGGCAAGACGGTTGCCGACTGTGGTCTTGAGCGGCACAGAAGTCGCGTGCCTGGCGCGACGTCGGCGTTGCGCCTTGAAGCTGCTGCGCTGCATTGATTACGTTCCGTGTGTGAGATAGGTTGCTGAGAGTGACTATTCCGCGCGCCGCGGCGGTCAGCGGCGTCGCGGTGGCACTGTCGCTCGCCGCGGTTCCCGGCGCCCGCCCGGCGGTCGCCGGCGCGGCCGGCAAGCCGGTGCGCGGGCTGGACATCTCGGCCTATCAGCACGCGGGAACGCCGATCGACTGGGGGCTGCTCGCCCGGCAGGGCGTTGGCTTCGTCGCGGTCAAGGTCTCGGAAGGGACCTACTACCGCAACCCCTATTACCCGTCCGACGCGCGGGCCGCCGCGGCGGCGGGGCTCCGGGTCATGCCGTACGTGTTCGCCAACCCGAGCCGCAGCGGCGGGCCGGCGACGGCGAGCTTCGCGGTCGGTGCCGTGCGCGCCACGCAAGGGACCGCGGGCCTGCCGCTCGTGGTTGACCTGGAGAACGACCCCTACAAGAAGGCCACCGACTGCTACGGGCTCGGCATCCCCGCGATGATCTCCTGGATCTCCGGGTTCACCGCGCGGGCCGCGGCGCTGACCGGGAAGTGGCCGATCATCTACACGACGGCTGCCTGGTGGCGGGAGTGCACCGGCTCCACCGGCCGGTTCCGGCGTGACCCGCTCTGGCTGGCCGCGTTCGGCGGCACCGCGCCCACCGTGCCGTCCCCGTGGCCGCACTGGACGTTCTGGCAGTACAACAACGCCGGCTTCCTGCCCGGGATCGGCCAGACCGACCTTGACTACTACCAGCCGACCAGCGGCCTTCCCGCGCTCCGCCCGCCGCCCGGCCACATCCCGCCCGGCCGCACCCGGCGAAGCAGCGCCCCGCCAAGAAGCACCGGCCATGAGGCACCGCAAGAAGCCGCGGCGGCCAAGCCGCAGGCCGCACCCCAAGGACCACCTGAAGGGCAACGTTAAGAGCACCTCAAGGGCGCCGACAGGAAGAGCGAGGTCAAGAGCCACCTCAAGCGCAAGAGCCAGCACAAGCAGCAGGCGAAGGGCAAGAACCAGCTAAAGCCGGGGAAACCCAAGCACCACGACCCGGGTCCCTGAGCTATCCAGGGAAACTTGCTGACCAGGTGCAATCACCACCCGTTCGGAACCCTCGGTCCCTTCTTGTTTTCGCGGCGCCCGCGAAATGGCGGCGGGTAAGCGACCGCCGGGCGGCCCGCGAAAGGCAAGGGCGCCGGCGACCAGAAATTTCCGGTTGCCGGGCGCCTTCGCGATAAAGCCAGGCGATTACCGCTTGCCGGGCACCGCCGGGGTGCCCTCGCGGCTCGGGCCGCCGGCGAGATCTTCGAGCCGAGCCAGACCAGCGGGTCGAACCGCCGCCCGGCGACGCGCTCCTTCATCGGGATGATCGCGTTGTCGGTGATCTTGATGTGCTCGGGGCAGACCTCGGTGCAGCACTTGGTGATGTTGCAGTAGCCGAGGCCGAAGTCATCCTGCGCGATGTTCCGCCGGTCGGCCTCGTCGGCCGGGTGCATCTCAAGCTCCGCGACGCGCATGAGGAACCGCGGGCCGGAGAACGCGTGCTCGTTCTCCGTGTGGTCGCGGATCACGTGGCAGGTGTTCTGGCACAGGTAGCACTCAATGCACTTGCGGAACTCCTGCGACCGGTTCACGTCCTCCTGCTGCATCCGGAACTCGCCCGGCTTGATCGACGGGTCCGGCGTGAAGGACGGGATCTCCCGCGCCTTCGCGTAGTTGAACGACACGTCGGTGACCAGGTCGCGGATGACGGGGAAGGTCCGCATCGGCGTGATCGTCAGCGTCTCCTCCTCGGTGAACGTCGACATCCGCGTCATGCAGCCGAGCCGCGGCATGCCGTTGATCTCCATGGAGCAGGAGCCGCACTTGCCGGCCTTGCAGTTCCACCGGATGGCGAGGTCGGACGCCTGCGTGGCCTGCAGCCGGTGCAGCACGTCGAGGACGACCTCGCCCTCGTTGACCTCGACCTTGTAGTCCTGCAGCGTCGCCGGAGCCCGCGTCGCCGCGCCAGACCCGGAGCTTAGCCAGGTACCCCATTCAGTGACCCTCCTCCGACGCTCGGCAGCCGCACGGGCAGCCCGGCCAGTTCTTCCTTGGTCATGTACTTCTTGAGCTCGGACTTGTCGAACAGCTCGAGCAGGTCCGGGCCGCATCGACGGGCAGCGGCTGGTGCACCATGTCGATCTTGTCGCCGTCGAGCGTCAGGATCAGGTTGACCTTGCGCCACTCGGGCGACATCGCCGGGTAGTCCTCGCGGGTGTGCCCGCCGCGCGACTCCTGCGCGCTCGAGCGCGGCCATCGCCACGCACTCGGCGACCAGCAGCATGTTCCGCAGGTCGATGCGCAGTAGTGCCAGCCGGGGTTGTAGGCCCGCTCGCCGGGCACCGCGACCGACGCGGCCCGCTCCTTGAACTTCTCCAGGTCGGCCAGCGCGTTCTTGACCTCGTGCTCGCGGCGGATGAGGCCGACCAGGTCGTTCATCGTCTGCTGGAGCTCGGCGTGCACCGCGTACGGCGACTCGCCCTCGGTCCGCTCAAGCGGCGCGAGCGCCTCGGCGACGGCCGCGTCCAGGTCCGCCTGCGGCCACGGCCGGCTTGGCCGCCGCCCAGCGACTCCAGGTAGTCCGCCGCGCCGTCGCCGGCCCGCTTGCCGAAGACCAGCAGGTCGGACAGCGAGTTGCCGCCGAGCCGGTTGGAGCCGTGCATGCCGCCGGACACCTCGCCCGCCGCGAACAGCCCGGGCACCGAGGAAGCGGCGGTGTCCGGGTCGACCTCGACCCCGCCCATCACGTAGTGGCAGGTCGGCCCGATCTCCATCGGCTCCTTGGTGATGTCCACGTCCGCCAGCTCCTTGAACTGGTGGTGCATGGACGGCAGCCGCGTCAGGATGTACTCGGCGGGCCGCCGGGAGGCGATGTCGAGGAAGACGCCGCCGTGCGGGTGACCCGCGCCCGGCCTTGACCTCGGAGTTGATCGACCGCGCGACCTCGTCGCGGGGCAGCAGCTCCGGCGGGCGCCGGTTGTTGTCCGGGTCGGTGTACCAGCGGTCGGCCTCTTCCTCGGTCTCCGCGTACTGCGGCGCGGAACACGTCGGGCACGTAGTTGAACATGAACCGCTTGCCCTCGGAGTTGCGTCAGCACGCCGCCGTCACCGCGGACCGACTCGGTGACGAGGATGCCGCGCACCGACGGCGGCCAGACCATGCCGGTCGGGTGGAACTGGACGAACTCCATGTTCATCAGCGACGCGCCCGGCCAGCAGCGCGAGCGCGTGCCCGTCGCCGCTGTACTCCCAGGAGTTGGACGTGACCTTGAAGGTCCGCCCGATGCCGCCGGTGGCGAGGATCACCGTCGGCGCCTCGAACAGGACGAACTTGCCCGGTGTCCCGGATGTACCCGAAGGCGCCGGCGATCCGCCCGGCCGCGGTCCTTCAGCAGCCGGGTGATCGTCGTCTCGGCGAAGACGCGGATCATCGCCTCGGGGTCGTCGAACTCGTACGGAGTCCGCCTGCTGCAGCGCCACGACGCGCTGCTGCAGGGTGCGGATCATCTCCAGGCCGGTCCGGTCGCCCACGTGCGCGAGCCGCGGGTACTCGTGCCCGCCGAAGTTCCGCTGGGAGATCTTCCCGTCCTTGGTCCGGTCGAAGATCGCGCCCCACGCCTCGAGCTCCCAGACCCGGTCCGGTGCCTCCTTGGCGTGCAGCTCCGCCATCCGCGGGTTGTTCAGGAACTTCCCGCCGCGCATGGTGTCGCGGAAGTGCACCTGCCAGTTGTCGTTGGGGTTCACGTTCCCCATGGCGGCGGCCGCGCCGCCCTCGGCCATGACGGTGTGCGCCTTGCCGAACAGCGACTTGGAGATGATCGCCGTCTTCAGGCCCCGCGCCCGCGCCTCGATCGCCGCCCGCAGCCCGGAGCCGCCCGCGCCGATCACTACGACGTCGTAGGAGTAACGCTCGATTTCGGTGTCGTTGGTAGCCATAACTAATTTCGCCCGTTCGTAGGCCTAGTTGAAGATCCGCGGGTCGCTGAAGGCGCCGCTCGCGACCAGCATGATGTAGAGGTCGGTGAGCACCAGCGTGGTCAGCGAGATCCACGCGAAGGCCATGTGGTGCTTGTTCAGCTTCGAGACCTGCGTCCAGGCCCAGTAGCGCACCGGGTGCTTGGAGAAGTTCTTGAGCCGCCCGCCGGTGATGTGCCGGCAGGAGTGGCACGAGAACGAGTACGCCCAGACCGCCACCACGTTGACCAGCATGATGATCGAACCGAGCCCGATGCCGAAGTCGCCGTTCGGGCCCGCGGAACGCCTGCACCACGTCGCAGGTGAGCAGGATCGCGATCACGAACGCGGCGTAGAAGAAGTAGCGGTGCAGGTTCTGCCCGATCAGCGGGACCTTGGTCTCGCCGGAGTACTTCGCGTGCGGCTCGCGCACGGCGCACGCCGCCGGCGACCGCCAGAACGCCCGGTAGTAGGCGCCCCGGTAGTAGTAGCAGCGTCAGCCGGAAGCCGAGCACGAACGGGAGCGAGACGAAGGCGTAGGGGATGATCGGCGGGATCGCCGGGATCCACGTGCCCGAGCGACGAAGACCCCGGCACGCACTCGCCGCTGACGCACGGCGAGTAGAACGGCGTCAGGTAGTGGTACTGGGGCACGAAGTACCAGTGCCCGGTGAAGACGCGGACGGTCGCGTAGGCCACCCAGATGGTCAGCAGGGTCGCGACGACGCGCCCGCGGTTCCACCAGGGGTCCGTGCGGAGCGTCCGCTCCTTGATCTGCGCCCGCGTCCTGCCTGGCGCTTCCGAAAGTTGTGTCATCCAGCGTCCTCGCTGCCTCGTGCGTGATCGTGACCGCGACGCGCAGCCAGGCGACCCTTTGATGCGGGCAGGGGCGGGGGTGCGCATGCGATGCCCACGAACTTATTCCAGTTAGTCTCAGCATGCCGCATCAGGGCGCCCTTCCAGCATGTGAGACTGGCTACACTGCCCGCTTCTGCGCTGGCCTATTCGCGCATCTTGGTGAGCAGGTTCACATCCCAGACGCCGACGGTGAACCCGTCGAAATCGGTAGACCCGGGCCGGCGGGCCGAAGGTCGCCGCGCACCGCGGCGGCCGGCAATGCTCTCGGCCGCGGTACCCGGCCGCGCCGCCGGGCGCCCCGGTCACCACGAACGTCGCGTCGATGCCGCCCGGGATCGTAAGCCGCGACCGACGACTGGTAAAGCAGCGGCGCGCACCCGCCCCTGGCTGCACCGCGACCGCCGCCACCGTCACCCGCCCCCCGCTGTCCAGCGGTCACCACGTTCGCCGACGCCCCGCCGAGCCCGTACCGCAGCCCGTGCCCGGCCAGCCAGTCCGCGAGCACCGCGTACCGCCCGGCCGCCGCCGCGGCCGCGCCGCCGCGTACCCGAGCGCGACCGCGTACCCGGCCGCGCACGCCCAGGGCCAGGCAAAACCACCATCCAAGACCGCTCCGAACGAGTGCGGCGTCCTCCGTCCGCCCCGTCTCCCAGCGGCCGCCTGGCCTCCGTGCACCGTCCCGTCAGCCCAGTCAGCCCGGGCCCGCAGCACCCGCCCGGCCAGCACCGCGCCCAGCGGCAGCACCGCCGCGATCTCCCGCGCGTCGTACCCGGTGCCCGAGCACCGTCCCCGGCTCGATGCTGAGCGCGTAGCTCGCCAGGTTCGCCACGCATCGCCACCGCCAGCACGCGCGTCGACCAGGTGCCAGGCCGTCGGCGCCTGCGCACCGGGCGGCCGCAGGAACCGGCCCAGCGCGACCGCGGTCGCCGGCGACGGCGAGCGCGAGCCCGGCCAGGTGGACGACCGCGAACGTGCGCCCCGCCCACCCGGTGACGCCGAGGAAGTTCGCCCCGTACACCTCGAGGACGCCCCACCCGGTCAGCCAGGCGTGCGTCCACAGCAGCCGCAGCCGGCGCCAGGGTAAACGGCAGCGGATGCGCCGCGAACCCCCCGGCGGCGTCCAGCACCCGCGCCCCGCCCACGCCACCCCGACCGACGCGACTGCCGCGGCCGCCAGCGCGCCCTCGTGCCGGCAGGCCCGCCAGCGCGCAACGTTCTGGCCCTATGGTCCCTTGGCGCAGTTCATTGGCCCTTGAGCCCGCGGCTCACAATCGCCATGACCCGTGGCCCAAGGCCGAACGGGCCGGCCGGGTGAGCAGCGGCGGAGGCCGGCGCGCCGTCGCCGGCGGCCGCCAGCACCGTGCGTATCACGGTACCGCGCACACCAGGACCAGCGGCAGCACCGCCGTCACGCAGCGCGACCCGGTCGGCGAGCTGCACCCAGGCCAGCAGCAGGCACAGGCCGCGGCCACGCCAGCGACGCAGCCCAGGCGGGCGCATGCCGCTGCGGCGCATCCCGGGCTGCGGAGGCCGGCTCCAGTCGCCTCAGGCGCGGACGCCGCGCCGCCGGCTGGCCGCGCGCGGTCGAGCAGCAGCCAGCCGAGCAGCAGCGGCACCTGCGTCCCGACGTGATCCGGCGACAGCAGCAGCACGAACGCGCCGTACCCGAGCTGCGGCGCCAGCATGATCCCGGCCGCGAGCAGCCGCCGTGACCAGGCCTTCCGGCCCGCGCGCGCGACCCCGCGCGAGCGCGCAGGCCAGGCCAGCACGAGCAGCGTGTAGGTCACCGCCGCCGCGACGTGGATGACGCCGGCCCCGAACGGCCGGACCAGCTCGACCAGCACGTACTCGGGCAGCTCGGTCGTGTAGAACGACACGTCGCTGAGCGTCCAGCCGTGCAGCAGCCAGTTCCCGGCGAGCATGTCCCGCGCCTGCAGCGCCTGCGCCGCCCCGTCCGAGGTGCCGCCACCGTCCACGACACCCGCAGGTACCCGAGGAACAGCAGCGCGGTCAGCTGCCGCCCACCGCCGCGCACGCGCGCGCCGACCTGGACGGCGAGTGGAGCGCGGCCGACGTTGAGCACGCGCCCGTTCGGGCTGATCCTGCGCGTCGGCCCGCCGGGCTGCTTCCAGCGCGCTTGAGCAGCCGACCGCTCGAGCCGCCCCGGCCGTCCCCCGTGTCACGACAGTTCCCCCTGTCTCCGTCGTGCTTCCCGCTAAGCGCGGCGATCCCCGTCCGCCAGCCGCTGTCACCGCGATGACCCGGGCGGCCGCGACGCCCCCGTCGCGCCGCCCCCGGGTGCTAGTACACCGCCCGGCGCTACCCGGCCGCCGGGGAAAGGCCGAGAGCCTGCTTCAGGAACGCGACCTGGAGCAGGAGCATGTTCTCCGCGACCGTCTCCTGCGACGTCATGTGCGTGATCCCGGACAGCGGCAGGACCGAGTGCGGGTACCCGGCCGCGAGCAGCGCCGACGACAGCCGCAGCGAGTGCGCGACGAACACGTTGTCGTCGGCGAGCCCGTGGATGATGAGCAGCGGGCGGACCTGAGTCAGCTACCGCCCGCCGCGGGTCATCGATGATCGAACTGCGCTGGTAGACATCCGGCTGCTCGCCGGGATCGCCCAGGTAGCGCTCGGTGTAGTGGGTGTCGTAGAGCCGCCAGTCGGTGGGCGGCGCCCCCGCGACCCCGGCGTGGAACACGTCCGGGCGGCGCAGCACCGCGAGCGCCGACAGGTACCCGCCGAACGACCAGCCGCGGATGCCGACCCGGCTCGTGTCCAGGTCGGTGAACTTCTCGGCCGCCGCGCCGCAGCGCGGTGACCTGGTCCTCAAGGATGCCGGTGGCGAAGTCGCCGGCGATCGTCCGGTCCCACGCGGGCCCGCGGCCCGGCGTGCCGCGGCCGTCCGCCACCACGACCGCGAACCCCTGCTCGGCGAACCACTGCGAGGTCAGGTAGACGCGGGCGGACTTGACCACTTCCTGGTGCCCGGGTCCGCCGTAGGGGCACATGAGCACCGGCAGCCTGGTCCCCGGCGAGTACCACGAGGGGAAGAGCACGGCGGTGCGGATGCCGGCCGGCCCGGCCTCGATGAACTGCGGCGCCGGGTGCGGCAGGTTCGGCTCCTGCGCGAACGAGGCGATGTCCCGCGGTGACCGCGCCGCCCCGCGAGATCCGCACCGTGACCTGGCTGCTGGCCAGCGTCCGGCTGGTCAGCACGGTCGTCCCGCCGCCGGCCTGGGCGGCGTGCACGCCGGGCTCGGTGGCGACCGCCGTGAGCCCGTCGGGGCCGTAGCGCCAGACGCCGAGCTCGGTGGACTCGGCCGACCCGGCGAACAGCACGTCGTCGCCGTCGGTGCCGAGAACGGCCTGGACCTGCAGGCCGGCCGGGGTGACCGGCGTGGCCGTGGCGAGCTCGGCGGCCGGGGCGATGATCAGGCCCCGCGTGTCGTCGCTGATCCCGGTCCAGACGATGTCCCCGCCGGCCAGCTGGGCGGGCACGCCCTCGATGACGTCCGTCCAGTGCGGGTCGGTGTCCTCGCGGACCACCTCGCCGGTGACCGCGTTGATGATCCGCATGGTCTTCTGGTCGCGGGTCTGCACGACGATCAGCAGGTCGTCGCCCCAGGCCGCGTTGACCAGGTAAGGGAAGGCGGCCCGGTCCCAGCCGGCCACCTCGGCCAGCCTCGCGCCGGCGGGCGGGATGACGGCGAGCGGCGTCTGCGCGATGTGCACGGTGTCGTCGTGCGTCGCGGTCGGGAGGGTGGCGACCAGCAGCGACACGTCGGCGTTGGCGGTGCCGGCGGCGGGGTAGCGCGACCTCAGCGGGAGCCTTGTCCGGGTTGGCGGGGTCGGCGATGTGCCAGCGGGCCACGGCGGACTCGTCCACCCGCGCGACGAGGAGCTGGCTGCCGTCGGGGGACCACCAGTAGCCGCGGGACCGGCCCATCTCCTCGGCGGCGACGAACTCCGCCAGGCCGAAGGTCACGCCCTCCTCCTGCGCGACCACCGTGTCCTGGCCGGTCTCCAGGTCGATGACGCGCAGCGCGCCGTCGTGCACGTAGGCGACCTTGGCCCCGGCCGGGTCGAGCCGCGGGTCGAGCGCCGGGGTCTTGGCCGGGACCAGCCGGGGCGTCGCGGCGGCGCCGGTCGTCGCGGTGCCGCCGAGCGGCACCGTGTACACCTGCCCGGAGAGCGCGAAGACGGCCAGCGTGGCGCCGCGCGTCGGTGGCGTAGGCCACGATCCCGGCGGCGGTCTCCCTGACCCGCTCACGCCGCGCCCGTTCCTCCGGCGGCAGGTTCTCCTCGTCCGCGCCGAGCGCCCTCGGGTCGGCGACGAGCCGCTCCGCGCCGGTGGCGGCGTCGGCCTCCCACAGGCAGGTAACCGGGTCATCGCCCGCCTTGGACCGCAGGAAGGTGACCCGTTCACCGTCCGGCGACACTTGAAACGCCCGGGGCGCCCCGAGCGTGAACCTGCGTGTCCGTGCCTGCTGCCTGGGAAAGCTCTCCGTCATGCTCTCGATCATGCCAGGCCACACCGGTCGCTGCCGCCCCAAGGTAGCGTCGTCATCGCGAAGACTTGCTGTCAGTCGCTTGTCGCGATCGATGGACCTGGCCTGGGAGGACACGGGTGGAACGCAGCCTGCTGCTGGTGCACGCGCATCCGGACGACGAGTCGATCGGCACCGGCGCCACGATGGCCAAGTACGCCGCGGAGGGCGCCCGCGTCACGCTGGTGACCTGCACGCTCGGCGAGCTCGGCGAGATCATCCCGCCCGACCTGCGTCACCTGTTCCCCGACGAGCTCGGCCAGCACCGGATCGTCGAGCTGGACCGCGCCTGCGCGGCGCTCGGCGTCGAAGACCACCGGTTCCTCGGCGGCGAGGGCCGGTACCGCGACTCGGGGATGATGGGCCTGCCGGACAACGACGACCCGCGCTGCTTCTGGCAGGCCAACGTCGACGAGGCGGCGGACGCGCTGGCCAAGGTCATCGACGAGGTCGCGGCCGACGTGATCGTGACCTACGACGCCAACGGGTTCTACGGCCATCCCGACCACATCCAGGCGCACCGCGTCACCAGGCGCGCGCACGAGCTGGCCGGCGCAGGCCGCGAAGCTGTACGCGACCGCGATGCCCCGCTCCGTGCTGGCGCGGGCCGTCGAGCTTCCCGAGGACTCCTGGTTCATGAAAAATCACCGACTTGTCGGTCGGCGTTCCCGACGACCAGGTCACGACGGAGATCGACGCGACCAGGCTACCTGGACGCCAAGCGGGCGGCGATGCGCGCCCACGAGACCCAGATCACCGTGGACGGCGACTACTTCGCGCTCTCCAACGAGCTGGGCGCGCGGATCCTCGGCACCGAGTACTACACCCAGCTCGCGGGCCCGCGCGGGCCCGGCGATCCAGGCAGACCGCTACGAGCGTGACCTGTTCGCCCGCTGAGATCGGTAGCCTGCTGCATTATGGGGACATCGCAAGGCTCGCTGCCGGGCGGCGGACAGCGGGCGCTCACGGCCGTCGGCTACGTGATGCTGTTCGTGCTCGGCGCCTTCCAGGGCCTGATCGGCAGCTTCCAGTACAGCCAGTCGCCCGCGCCGCTGATCGCGATCATCCTGGCCGTGATCATCTTCGCGACGTGCGCTGGCCTGCGGCTGGGGCATCGGCACGTTCGGCGCGGGGCTGCTGCCCGCCGTGGGCTGGATCCTCGCGTCGTTCATCCTCGCGATGCCGAGGCCCAACGGCAGCGTGATCATCACGGCCACCGCCGCGGGCGAGTGGTACCTGTACGGGGGCGCGCTCGCCTGCGCGGCCGGGCTGCGTGACCGCGTTCTTCACCAGGGTCAGGCGCTCAGCACCGCCTCGCTGAAGCGCTCAAGCCCCCAGGACAGCTCGTCCTCGGTGATGACCAGCGGGGGAGCGAGCCTGATGGTCGAGCCGTGGGTCTCCTTGGCGAGCACGCCGAGCGCGGCCAGCCGCTCGCACACGGCGCGCCCGTCCAGCGCGGCGAACGTCACCCCGGCCCACAGCCCGCGCCCGCGCACCGACGACACGACCGACGACGGCAGCGACCCGAGCCCGGCGTGCAGCACGGCGCCGAGCGAGGCCGAACGCGCCTGGTACTCCCCGGTCCGCAGCATCGCGATCACCTCGCGGGCCACCGCGCAGGCGAGCGGGTTCCCGCCGAAGGTCGACCCGTGCTGTCCCGGCTTGAGCACGCCGAGCACCGACCGCGAGGACACCATCGCGGACACGGGCACGATCCCGCCGCCGAGCGCCTTGCCGAGCAGGTAGGCGTCCGGCACGACCCCCTCGGCCGCGCAGGCGAACGTCGACGCCGACCCGCCCGAGCCCGGACTGGATCTCATCGGCGATCAGCAGCGCGCCCGGCGGACGTGCACAGCGACCGCACCCCGGCGAGGAATCCCGGCGGCGGCACGACCACGCCCGCCTCGCCCTGGATCGGCTCGATGAGCACCGCGACGACGCGATGCCCGTACTCAGCGAAGACATGCCGCAAGGCCGGCAGGTCCCCGTACGGCACCGACACGAACCCCGGCGTGTAGGGCCCGAAGTCGGCCCGCGCGTCCGGATCGGAGGAGAACGACACGATCGTGGTCGTCCGCCCGTGGAAGTTCCCGTCGAACACGACGATGACCGCCTCGTCGCGCGGGCACCCCGCGGGTCACGTACCCCCACTTGCGCGCGACCTTGATCGCGGTCTCGACCGCCTCGGCCCCCGTGTTCATCGGGAGCACCATCTCCATCGAGCACAGCTCGGCGAGCTCGGCGCAGAACGGCCCGAACTGGTCGTGGTCGAACGCCCGCGAGACCAGCGTCACCCGCCCGAGCTGCCGCATCGCCGCCGCCACGAGCCGCGGATGCAGGTGCCCGAAGTTAAGCGCCGAGTACCCGGCCAGCATGTCCAGGTACCGCCGCCCGTCCACGCCGGTCACCCAGCAGCCCGACGCCGACGCCACCACGACGGGCAGCGGGTGGTAGTTGTGCGCGCTGTACTGGCTGGTCAGCCCGGACAGGTCCGCCTGGCTCGGCCGTCGGGACCAGGGTCCGCGGCGGTGTCGTCCCGCCGACCGTGACCTGGTCATGTGCGTCGCTTCCGCCTGTTGCGGCTCAGTGCCGAAGTTCCAGCGTGCAGCACTTCGCGCCGCCGCCGGCCTTGAGCAGTTCCGACATGTCCACCGGCACGGGCTCGAAGCCGCGCGCGGACAGCGACCGCGCCAGCCCGGTCGCCTGCGCGGCGAGCACCACGTGCCGCCCGTCGGAGACCGCGTTCAGCCCGAGCACCTCCGCGTCCTCGTCCTTGGCCTCGATGAGCTCGTCGAACAGCGAGGCAAGCGACGCCCGCCCCGCGTCGTCGAACGCCGCCGGGTAGTACATCGCCGTCGACGCGTCGAGCACGCACAGCGCCGTGTCGAGGTGGTAGAACCGCGGGTCCACGAGCCGCAGCGACACGACCCGCCGCCCGAACACCGACGCGAGCTCGCCGGCCGCCGCCTCATCCGACCGGAACCCGTACCCGCGCGAGCACGGTGTCCCCGGCGACCAGGATGTCCCCCTCGCCCTCGTTCACGAAGACGGGCTCGTGCACGGGCGAGTACCCGTGCGACCGGAACCAGGCCAGGTACGCCGCGGCCTCGGCCGCCCGCTCCTGGTGCCTGAACCGCACGCCGAGCACGGTCCCGTCGATCACCGTCGCGCCGTTGGCCGCGAACACCATGTCCGGCAGCCCGGCCACCGGCTCGATCGTGGACACCGAGTGCCCGAGCGACTCATGCGTCGCCCGCAGCGCGGCCCACTGCCGCATCGCGAGCCTCGGGGTCGACGGGGGCGTCGGGCCGCATCCACGGGTTGATCGCGTAGGTCACGGCGAAGTACTCCGGCGGGCACATCAGGTAAGACCGGGGCGTAGCCACCCGGTGCGTCACGTCGCTCGTCATACGTCGAGGGTACGGAGCGGGCTCACGCGCCTAACAGATCGTAATCATGCGTCGTGCGCGGCGATCCGTTGCGTATTCAAGGGCAGAACAATCGATTCGTTGCGCGGCTACCGGTCCCCGCGAAGCCGCGCCCGGCGCCGGTACCGCATGAGGTCTCCCGAACGAGTGCGGCCCGCGATGCGGCCGCGCCGCGTCTCCCGGGCGTCGAGCGGGCGGACGAGAGGCGCGCAGGCGCTCGCCCGCCGCGGCGACCCGCTCGTCGGTCGCGGTGAGGGCGACGCGGATGTAGTCGCTGCCCTCCGGGCCGTACATGGAGCCGGGGCCGACGAGAATGCCGCACTCGGTGGCGAGCAGCTCGCAGGCGGCCCAGCAGTCGAGGCCGGGGCGGGTGGCCCACAGGTAGAGGCCCGCCTCGGAGTGCTCGATGCGGAACCCGGCCGCGGTCAGCCCCGTCGGCGAGGATCGCCGCGGCGGGCCGCGTACCTGGCCTTCTGCTCGGCCGCGTGCGCGTCGTCGGACAGCGCGGCGATCATCGCCGCCTGGACCGGGCCGGGCACGATCATCCCGGCCTGCCTGCCGACGAGCAGCAGGTCCTTCATCAGGGCGGGGTCGCCGGTGACGAACCCGGCCCGGTAGCCCGGCGAGGTTGGACCGCTTGGACAGCGAGAACACCGCGAGCACGCCGTCGAGCGAGTCGCCGCGCACCGACTCGTGCAGGACCGACACGGGGGACGCGTCCCAGCCGAGCTCGATGTAGCACTCGTCGGAGGCCAGCGACCGCGCCGCGCGACCGCGCCCACGCCGACGGCGTCGCGCAGCGCGCCGGCCGGCAGCACGCGCCCGGTCGGGTTGGACGGCGAGTTCACCCACAGCAGCCGCGACGAGGCCGGCGCGCCGTCGAGGGCCCGTGTCGAGCCGGTCGACCGCCGGGCCAGCCACGTCGACCGCGGCCGACGCGGCGCCGGCACAGCCGCGCGCCGATGTCGTACGTCGGGTAGGCGAGCGACGGGTAGAAGCACCGTGTCGGCGGGGCCGAGCCCGAGCATGGTCGGCAGCCAGGCGATGAACTCCTTGGTCCCGATCACCGGCAGCACCGATACCGGGTCCACGTGCACGTCGAGCGAGCGGGCGAGCCACCCGGCGGCCGCCGAGCGCAGCTCCGGCGTCCCCGCGGTCAGCGGGTAGCCGGGCGCGTTGGCGGCCGCGGCGAGGGCGTCCTGGATGACCGCGGGCACCGGGTCGACCGGGGTGCCCACGGACAGGTCAACCGCGCCCCCAGGGAACGCGCGCGCCTTCTCCGCGATGGGCGCTAGCTCGTCCCAGGGGTATTCAGGAAGCCGTGCGGCGAGGGTCACTCGTGCTCGGCCTGCGGCGGCAGCGCCGCGACGATCGGGTGGTCCTTGCCGACCTTGCCGATCTTGGAGGCGCCGCCAGGAGAGCCGAGCTCCTCGAAGAAGTCGGCGTTGATCTTGTGGTAGTCCTTCCACTGCTCGGGGACGTCGTCCTCGTAGTAGATCGCCTCAACCGGGCAGACGGGCTCGCAAGCGCCGCAGTCCACGCACTCGTCCGGGTGGATGTAGAGCATGCGCTCGCCCTCGTAGATGCAGTCCACCGGGCACTCTTCGATGCATGCCTTGTCGAGCACATCGACGCATGTCTGCGCGATGACGTAGGTCACGTGAGCTCCTCTTTAACGTCTTAACCCACTTCAGCTACCACACAGTATGGTGGTTCGCCTCGCTAGCTGGCGACAATACCCCCCGCTGTCGCGGCCGAGTCTGCCTGCCAGCTTGTTTCGGTCAGCCCGGCCGTCCACTGGTACCCGGCGTAGCTGACCTGCGTGATCCCGTAGGAGCTCGCGTTGGCGACGAGCCAGTTCGCCACGGCCCAGCCGCCCTTGGCGGCGGTGCGGACAGGTAGCCGATTCACCCGAGCGGCCGCGGCTGATCCCGGTCACCGCCTGGCCTCGCTCCCGGCTTGCCGAACGCGTCCGTCCAGGCCCTTGACCGCCCCGTTCAGGTTCAGCTTGGCGGAGACGCCCTGGTTCGCCGCCTGCGTCGCCGGGTTGTACCAGCAGGTGACCGCGTGCGGGGTGGTGGTGTAGTCGGCGGCGAGCTGCGCGCCGGTCTGCGCGTACTGCTGGTAGGCGTAGCCGTCGGCGCTCTTCTGGACGGCCTGGGCGGCCTCGTAGACCGGGATCGTCGCGTAGTTGGGCACCTTGACGAGCGCGCCGAAGAACGCCCGCGCCGCGTACGCGGGATCCTGGAGCTGGGCGGCGGTGCCCCAGCCCTCCGACGGCCGCTGCTGGAAGATGCCGACCGAGTCCCGGTCGCCGTAGCTCAGGTTCTCCAGCTTGGACTCCTGGAACGCGGTCGCGTAGGCGATGGTCAGCGCCCTGGCTCGGCAGGCCCTCGCGGACGGCGACGCCGGCGATGGTGGCCGCGTCGGCCGCCTGCCCGAAGTCGAGCGCGATCGCGTTGTCGCCGGTTCCCGCCTGGCAGCCGGGCACGGTCAGCACCTGGACGACGAACCGCTGGTAAGCCGTGTAGGCGGCGTATGCCGCCGACGGCGAGCAGCACCGCGATCACGGTGAGCACGATCAGCGGCCGCCGCCACGAGGGGCGGTGGTACTGGTAGGCCGCAGGCTGCCCCGCGCGAGGTCGTCCGCACACCACGACGGTACCTGTGTCCTGCGGTTCCCGCTGGCAACCCGGCCCGAGACGACCCCGTGTTCCCGCCTGGACCCGCGATTATCGGTAGGCTCGCCTGCTCATGAGTGAGCTGAAGTCTCCGCTGCCCGCTGTCATCGACGAGCTGTGGGAGCGGCGCGGCGAGCTGAGCCCGGAGGACTCCGCCGCCCGCGCCGAGGTCGTGGCGGCCGTGGACCAGATCGACGCCGGCGACGCCCGGGTCGCGTTCGTGGACGCGGAAACCGACGAGGTCGTGGTGGACGAGCGGGCCAAGCGGGCGATCCTGCTGGCCTTCAAGGTCCTGCCGATGGCCCAGTCGCAGGTCGGCGACTTCCGCTACCACGACCGCGTGCCGCTGAAGACGCGCCTCGACGGAGTGCGCGTGGTGCCGGGCGCGATCGCCCGCTGGGGCGCGTACATCGCGCCGGGCACCGTGCTGATGCCCTCGTTCACCAACGTCGGCGCGTACGTGGACTCCGGCACGATGGTGGACACGTGGGCGACGGTCGGCTCGTGCGCCCAGATCGGCAAGAACGTGCACCTGTCCGGCGGGGTGGGCATCGGCGGCGTGCTCGAGCCGCCGAACGCGGTCCCGGTCGTCGTCGAGGACGAGTGCATGATCGGCTCCCGGTCGATCGTGGTCGAGGGCGCCCGGGTGCGCACCGGCGCGGTGCTCGGGTCCGGGCACGAACATGACGAAGTCGACGCACGTGATCGACGTGGAGACCGGCGAGGAACTGCCGCGCGGCGAGGTGCCCGCCTGGTCGGTGGCCGTCAGCGGCACCCGGTTCCGCAAGTTCCCCGGCGGCGAGTTCGGCCTGCCTGCCGTGCTCATCCTGAAGCGGCTCCCCGAAGGGCGAGCGGCACGACAAGTCGGAGCTGAACGACATCCTCCGCGACCACGGCGTCGACGGCTGACCAGGTCAGGCCCGCGTGAATGTGCCATAGGGGTCGCCATAGCGACCCCTATGGCACATTCACGCGCATCGGGAGTTCTTAATTCGCCCGGCGTTTATCTGCGTGCCGCGTGTTTCCGTCAGAGCACTCGCCGTCGATGGCTACCTTGGATAGGACTATGGGTGGAGCTAACACGCGCAGGGTCCGTCGCCAGGGACCCGTGACGTTGCGCGACAAGCAGATTCCGGCGACCACGACCGACCAGCGGCTGCTCGACCGCCGCGGTCCGTCGGACTGGGTGCACACCGACCCGTGGCGGGTCATGCGCATCCAGGCGGAGTTCGTCGAGGGGTTCGGCCTGCTGGCCGAGCTTGGCGTGGCGGTCTCGATCTTCGGCTCGGCGCGGAGCAAGCCGGGCACGCTCGAGTACGAGCTGGCCGTCAACATAGCCCAGGGGCTCGTCGGGGCCGGCTACGCCATCATCACCGGCGGCGGGCCGGGCGTCATGGAGGCGGCCAACAAGGGCGCCAACGAGGCGGGCGGCGTCTCGGTCGGCCTCGGCATCGAGCTGCCGCTGGAGTCGGGGCTCAACGACTACGTGAACGTGGGCGTCGAGTTCCGCTACTTCTTCGTCAGGAAGACGGTCTTCATCAAGTACTCGCAGGCCTTCGTGGTCCTGCCCGGCGGCTTCGGCACGATGGACGAGCTCTTCGAGGCGCTGACCCTGGTCGCGACGGGCAAGATCACCAAGTTCCCGATCGTCCTGGTCGGCAGCGCGTACTGGTCGGGCCTGCTCGACTGGCTGAAGACGACCATGCTCGCCGACGGCAAGATCGGCCAGGAGGAGCTGGCCCTGCTGCACGTCGCGGACGACGCCGGACGAGGTCGTGAAGATCATCAAGGAAGCCCACGCGGGACTGTCCTTCCGCTAGCACGGCCTCAGCCGCTTCCGCTAGCCCGGCCTCAGCCGCGGCGGCGAGGTGCGGCTGTCGTGTTAGCCGCCGATCCATGGCACGATTTCTTCTGTGCTTGTTGTCATCGTGATCGCCGTCGTCGTCGTTGTCGCCGTCGTGGTCTTCCTGGCCATGGGGCGCGGCGGCGGGTTGTCCGCTGAGCGCAACGACTACGTCCCGCTCGACCTCGGGCCGGTGTCCGCCACGGATGTCGCCCTGCTGCGCCCGCCGACGGGACTGTGGGGATACAACATGCAGGCGACCGACGAGGCGATGGAGCAGATCGCCGAGTCGATCAGGGAGCGTGACGTCCGGATCGTCGCGCTTGAGCAGCTCGTCACCGACCTGAGCAGGGACCACGGCCCCGATGCAGCTGCTCGGCAGCCCGTACGCCGGGGCGCGGCACCGCCGGGCGCCCGGACCGGCGTCGACGGAGACGGAGGCGGCCCAGCTGCCCCGGCGACGTTCCCGCGACCGAGCCGGTCCGGTTCCCCTTCGAACCGCCCCGGCCGGGCGGGGAAATGTCCGGCCCGCCCCCGGAGCAGTCCCATGACTGACCCGGTCGCCGAGCCGGGCGACGCCGCGGCGGCTGAAGGGGGCGGTGGCGGGCCCGGACGGCAGGCTGCGCTGCCCGTGGGGGCTGAGCGCGCCCGAGTACGTGGCCTACCACGACGACGAGTGGGGCCGCCCGGTCCGCGGTGACCAGGCGATCTTCGAGCGGCTCTGCCTTGAGGCCTTCCAGTCCGGCCTGTCCTGGCTGACGATCCTGCGCAAGCGGGAGAACTTCAGGAAGGCGTTCGCCGGGTTCGACATCCCGGCCGTCGCCGCGTTCACCGACGCGGACGTGGCCCGGCTGCTCGCGGACGCGGGCATCGTGCGGAACCGGGCCAAGATCAACGCCGCGATCACGAACGCCCGCGCCGCCCTTGAGCTCGAGGAGGGCCTCAGCGACCTGGTCTGGAGCTACGCCGAGACCGGGCCGCGTCCGGCCCCGCGCACGCTCGCCGACCTCCCGGCGCAGACGGCCGCTTCGAAGGCGCTGGCCAAGGAGCTGCGCAAGCCGCGGCTTCGTCTTCACCGGCCCGGTGACGGTCTACGCCGCCATGCAGGCCTGCGGCCTGGTCAACGACCACCTGGAAGCGTGTTTCGCCCGTATCCGGTAGGTCGCGGCAAAGGCGGCATGTTCTTTAATTTGTCCTCAGCTGTGCACTTTCCGGGCTAGGGACGTCGCGGTCGTGTAACAATACGCGGCATGGGTCATGCGGAACCCGATATCGCCGAGCTTTTCGCGCCGCTGCGGCCGGCGCAGGCCTCCGATGTCGTCCTGAATGAGGCACGGCAGGTTCTCTCCCACGTGCGGCAGCCGATCGACGCGGAGCTGTGGGGATCGGACATGATCGGCGCGCTGTCCGGCGGCTGAGCCCGACGGCGCGGACGTCATGACGGAGCTCGCGAGGTCCCTCGTGCCCGCCGTGGAGATGAAGGCGACGCCGGAGGCGCTCGGCCTGCTGCGCGTCCTCGGCGCGATCGGTTCCCCTGAGCTCAAGGCGGCGGCGACCGCGGCGGCGGAGCGGGTGACCGCCCAGGGCGTGCCCGACCCGGACTGGGCGGCGGCGATCGGCTCGCCGACGATCGGCAAGTGCTGGCACTACAGCGACGTCGGCGGCCGGCAGGAGTCGATCACGGTGAGCTTCGGCTACGGCGCGTCCGAGCACGCGCTCTCGGTTCTCATCGACCACGGCAAGGGCGGCAAGATCAAGGACGCCTGGGTCGACGACGCCGAGGGCCTGCTCGACAAGACCTGGCTGGCCGCGGAGAACGACCCGCTCATCGTCTTCGAGGCGATCGAGCCCGCGGACGCCGGCGCCCGCCTGGCGAAGGCGGTCGCCGCGGGCGAGTGCCCGAGCAAGCCCGACGAGGCCGACGACCTGACCGCCCACCGCGCCCTCCTGCACGCGAGAGTCCGCTACCTCGCGGCGCACTAGCCGAACCTGCCACTGAATGCGCGCTGACCGCCAGCTCCAGCTCAACGACGGCAAGCCCGCCCGACATTTCCGAAATGTCGGGCGGGCCTGTCCGTGTAAGGCGCGGCGATCCCGAAGGCGTTCCTTTGAAGGCGGCCCGCCTAGGGCGCCGTCCCGGAATCGCCGCCGCCGGGCGGTCATTGCGTAAGATCCGGGCATCGCGAAGGATCTGGCGTGCTATCACGCACGGCAAGTCTTCGCAATGCCCGGAATCTTCGCGATCATGGCGGGACTAAGGCGCTGACGGCCTGCGGGTCACGGGGTCAGGGCCACGGTCGCGCCCGCCGGCGTCAGCAGCCGGTGGTACCCGGGAGCGCCAGGCAGCCGGACCAGGTCCCCGGATATCCGCTGGTACGGCCCCGCGGGCCCGGCGAGCACCAGGCCGTCCGCGCCGACCGCGACAAGCGAGTCCCCGTCGCGCAGCAGCACCGCGCCGTCGCGCGAAGCGGAGATCGCCACGCGCCCCGCCCGCAGTCCCTCAAGCACCCCGGCGACGCTCGCGTCCGCGCACGAAACCCACGTCGTCGGCGTGCCAAGGGGAGCGTCAGACCCGGGCCGGTGCCAGTCGCTGCCGCCGACCGGGATCGCGGCCGGGTCCCACGCCTGCCACCAGGACAGCGGCGTCGTCCACGACAGGTCGAGCCACGACCAGTGCCAGACCTCAAGCAGCGGCGGCCGCCTGGGCATCGGGTGCACCCACGAGGCCGGCCCGGCGAACGGGTGGTTGACCGACATCAGCCCGCCGCGCGGCCTCGGCGGCGGCAAGCCACGACGAAGCCGGCTCGCGGAAGTCGATCCACCCGGTGTCCCCGAGCACTCCCGCGTGACCGAGTTCCGTCGTCACCTCCTGCCCCGGCAGCAACGTCACGCCGTACCGGGCGGAGGCGGGGCCGAGGAAAGCGTGATGGCTCACCGTGTTGTGGTCGGTGACGGCGACGAAGTCCAGCCCGCGTTCCACGGCGTGCGCGGCCAGTTCGGCCACGCTCATCACCCCGTCGGAGTGAAAGGTATGCGCGTGCAGGTCCCCGGCCAGCCAGGTAAGCCCGGCGCCGGCGGGCAGCGGGCGCCGCGCGGGCCGCGCGCCCGGCACCGGCGGCGCGTCAGGCGCCGGCAGCCACCTGGCCAGCTGCCCGCCGCAGGGACGCCGCGCCCGCCGACAAGGGCTCCGCGGTCACGGTAAACGGCACCCCCGCCGCGGGCACCGCGTGCAGCCCGATCACCACCTGCCAGAGCCCCGCCGTCACCGGCCCGGCCAGGTACCCGGGCGTCGCCCCGGCTCGGCGACCACGAACGAGTCCCGCGCGCCCCCGGACCAGCCGCGGAAGCCGGCCGGGTCGAAGCATCCCAGGTCAAGCACCGCCTCGGAGTCACGCGGGTACGACAGCGTCACCCGCAGCGCCCCCGTCCCCGGCGGCACCTCAACCGGCAGGTAGTGCCATCGTGCGAGGCGATCCGGTCATCGACCGAGAACGTCCCCGTGTGCGTGATCAGCGACCCCATGACAACATCTGATCAGGTCGCCGGGCCCAGGCGGAAGCACCACGCGGTGCCCGGAACCGTCCGCGGGAAGAAAACCAGGTGACGCCCGGCTAACCCAGTGCTAGGGTCTTGAGCTTCGCGCCCAGTCACGCGCCACTCAGCACCAGGAGAGCCAAGGGGGTCAGCCATGCCCGCCGACGCCGGGCCAGCGGCCGTAAAGACGGCCGCGGACAAGAACGACAGAGCCGACGGAAACACCAGTGACACCGAGGACAGCGTCATCGCGGGCGAGCGCGCCCATCTCGAGCGCTCCCGCGAGTTCCTCCACCTCATGCGCGAGAACGTCCTCACGCTCGCGCAGAACCCGATGGCCGGCGACCGGGTCAGCCTTGAGTACCTGAAGGCCGACCTCTACCGCCGGGCCGAGGCGCTGAAGGACCTGCCGGACGCGCCGCTGTTCTTCGGCCGGCTCGACTACTCCGAGCTGGCCAGAGACGAGGACGAGGACTTCGCCGGGCGCCGACTTCCACATCGGACGGCGCCACGTGCACGACACGGACGGCACCCCGGTCGTCCTCGACTGGCGGGCCCCGGTGTCCCGGCCCTTCTACCGGGCCAGCCAGTCCGACCCGATGGGCCTCACGCTGCGGCGGCGGTTCGGCTTCGCCGGGGGAGCGCTCACCGCCTACGAAGACGAGCGGTTCTCGCGGCGACGGTGAAACCCGCACCCGTTCGGCGAATCCACGGCTCAGCCCGCCAGCAACCTGCTCATTTCCGAGATCGAGCGGCCGCGGTCCGGCCCGATGCGCGACATCGTGGCCACGATCCAGCCGGAGCAGGACGACATCGTCCGCGCCGACGCCGGCACCACCGTCTGCGTGCAGGGCGCGCCAGGCACGGGGAAGACCGCGGTGGGCCTGCACCGGGTCGCGTACCTGCTGTACGCGCACAAGGAGCAGGTGACGCGGCGCGGCGTGATCGTCGTCGGCCCGAACCTGGCCTTCCTCTCCTACATCAGGAACGTCCTGCCCGCCCTCGGCGAGCTTGACGTCACCCAGACCACGGTGGCCGACCTGGTCGCGTCCACTCCCGTCAAGGCCACCGACACCGACGAGGCCGCCACGGTCAAGGGCGACGCCCGCATGGCGGAGGTGCTGCGCAGCGCGCTGTGGGCGCACATCAGGGCGCCCAGGGAAGCGCTCATGGTCAGCCGCGGCGCGCGCCGGCTGCGCCTGCCCGCGCACGAGATCGAGGCGCTCGCCCGCGAGCTGCGCGACCGCGGCGTCCGCTACGGGACCGGCCGCGAGCTGCTCGCGCACCGCATCGCGCACGTGCTGCTCACCCAGCTCGAAGCGGCCGGCGAGACCTGCGACGACCGCACCCACGACGCGGTCCGCAGGTCCGCGCCGGTACGCAAGTGCGTGGACGAGGTCTGGCCGAAGGTCGACCCGAAGAAGCTGGTCTTCACCCTTCTTTCAGATCCAAGATCAGGTGATCCAGAACGGTTGCGGCTTGCTCTCGGACGCCGAAATGACCGCGATCGCCTGGCCGAAGCCGCCGCGTGGCCTGGGCTCGGCCCCCTGGACCCGCGCCGACCAGGTGCTGATCGACGAGGCGGCCGACCTCATCGAGCGCACGCCGTCGATCGCGCACATCGTGGTGGACGAGGCGCAGGACCTGTCGCCGATGGAGGTGCGGGCGATCGGGCGGCGGTGCGCCACCGGGGCGGCGACCGTGCTCGGCGACATCGCGCAGGGCACCACGCCGTGGGCGGCGACCTCCTGGCCGACATTGCTCTCCCACCTGGGGAAGCCGGACGCGTCCGTCCGCGAGCTCGACGTCGGCTACCGGGTGCCGAGGCAGATCCTCGACTTCGCCTCCCGGCTGCTGCCCTCGATCGCCCCCGACCTCTCCCCGGCCCAGTCGCTGCGCGCGGACCCGAACGCGCTGCGCGGTCGTCCCCGTCGCCGCCGGGGAACTCGGCGCGCAGGTGGCGGCGGGCTGCGCGGCCGCCCTCGGCCGCGCCCGGCTCGGTCGCGGTGATCTGCGCCGACGCGCACGTCCAGGAGACCGCCGCGGCGCTGCGCGCGGCAGGCCTGGCGTTCAGCGTCCTCGGCGCTTCCGGCCGAGCCTGGCCCCGACGGCCAGCCCGACCCCGGATCGCGCGAGGGCCGGCTCACGCTGGTGCCGGTCACGCTGGCCAAGGGCCTGGAGTTCGACCACGTGATCCTCGTCGAGCCCGGCCGGATCGCGACGGGTGAGGCGTACGGGCTCAGGCGGCTCTATGTGGCACTCACCCGCGCGGTTTCCCGGCTGACGGTATTTCACGCTGAACCGCTCCCGGCCGAGCTCTCGTTACATACGATAAGACGAGCCTTTGCAGTAGGGCCCAGTTCGCGGCCGAAGGGCCGCCCCGTGCTTTCGCTGCCGGGGGCACGGGGGTCGTCTCCCGGAAGAAAACTGCGTGACCAGCACAGCGGCGGAATCGTAAGACGGTCCGGACGCGCCTGGTCCCGGCAAAACTACGATCAGTAACGACGGTGGTGTTCTGTGGAAGGCAAGGGAAACCACGCATCGGCGACTGTCTACCTAGACAAGCTGGCCGAAGAGCTAACCAACCGAGGCCTTGAGGCCTGGCTGATGGCTCCGCCGGGGCGGGTACCCAGCGTGTACATCACGAACCCGGGCGCTCGCGCCCTTGAGGAGAACGTCTACGTCAACCAGGGCAAGGACGGCCTCTGGTGGTTCTGGTGGTCATGGGCGGAGCGCATCTCGATGGCCGACGACCTGGACGCGGCCGCGTACCGCGATCACCCGCGTGCCTGTCTCGCTCCGCGCCGCGGCCGCCGCTGCACGTAAGGCTGCGGTCAGCGGCAGGCAGGCGCTGTCAGGCGGGCATTCCGGGGAACGCGACCGTGGTGCCGCTCCAGGCGAGCGCGCGGTTCGCGGAGGTCTGCATCGCCTGGGCGGCGAACGCGCGCAGGGTCGGGTCGCTGACCGCGACCAGGCCGAGGTAGGCCCGGGTCACGCCGTCTCTCGAGGGTGGCGGCGAGCCTTGCCGCCGACTTCGCGCTGGTGACGGCGAACGGCAGCGGGTAGGCCGGGCTCGCGGCCACCGGGGTCGCGCCCAGCTTGGTCAGCATCGTGATCGAGGGTGTCCCTGGCGACCTGGTGCGCGGTCCAGTCGGTGCGCGCGTCGGCCTGCTCGCTGCCCGTGAGCATGGCGCCGACGACGCCGTAGCCGTAGACCGCCGCGTGCTCGGCGGCGAGGGCGCCCTGCAGGGCGGCGACCGAGGCGCTCGCGCGCGGTCACCGGGCGCCGATCCTGGCGCTGAGCACGCTGACGTGCGTCGCCTCCGAGGCCGCGATCGACGCGTACAGCTGGGCGAGCGACGGGGACGCGCCGTTCAGCCGGCTCATCAGGGTCTTGACCGCGGCCTGCTCGGCGGCGCGGAGCTGGGCGAGGGCGGCGTCCCTGGTGGCGCCGAGGGCGGGCTTGGCGGTCACCGTGCCGGGGACCTGCTTGCCCGGCGGCTCGATGACCCGGGCGCGCAGCTGGGCCAGGTGCGCCTCATGCTCGGCGCGCAGCGGCGCGAGCGTCGGCGCGAGGCCGGAATAAGCGGCCATGGCCTTGTTGTATATCCAGATCAGGTTCTGCTCGGCGGTCACGGCGTGCAGCAGCATCTGCGTCTGCGGGGACACGGTGGGCGGCGCGCTCAGCACGGCCGGGCCCTTGCAGGCGCTCAGCGCGAGAAACAGGGGCAACGTCGTGGGCGACGCGGCGAGCAACTGACGCCTTGACAGCATAGGCTCTAAGCATGCCACGCGGCGCCGGCCTGGGGGACGACCACCGCCGAAGCCGGCGTGGCCGCGCGCATCGCGGCGATGGCGACGCGTAGCGTCCCTGGCCTATAGGCTGGACCTGGGAAAATATTAAGCCTAGGGATAGCGGCTCAGGCGACGCAGACGAGGAGGTCGAAATGCCCGGTAGCCTTCGCTCCACCGCCGGCCCGGTGGACGACAGGAAGCTGGCTGGCCTGATAGAGCCTGTGGTCGCCGCCGCCGGGATGGACCTGGAATCGGTGCGGATGACCGTCGCGGGCAAGCGGCGGCTGCTTCGCGTCGTGGTGGACAGCGACCACGGGGTGAGCCTCGACGACGCGGCCGATGTCAGCCGTGAGATCTCCGCCGTGCTCGACGCCAGCAACGTGCTCGGCGATGTTCCCTATACGCTGGAGGTTTCATCGCCAGGCGTGGACCGGCCGCTGACCGAGCCGCGGCACTGGCGGCGCGCCCGGGGCAGGCTCGTCCGGGTGAAGGTGACGGGGGAGGGGTCCGTGGAGGGACGGCTGCTCGCGGCGGACGCCGACGGCGTCACGCTCGGCCTGCCGGCGGCGGCGAGCGCCGGTTCCCCTACGCCGACCTGGGCGCGGGCAGCGTCCAGGTGGAGTTCGGCCGGATTCCGGACGCCGAACTCGACGACTTTAGTGATCCGGAGCTTGACGACGCGGTGTTTGACGAACGACACCGACCTTGGAGCTGGCGGCGATGGACATTGACCTGAGCGTGCTGCGCAGTCTCGAGAGCGAGAAGGACATCTCGTCCGAAACGGCGATCAAGGCGATCGAGGACGCGCTGCTGATGGCGTACCACAAGACCGAGGGCGCCAACCCGGCGGCCCGGGTCGAGGTGGACAGGAAGACCGGCCACGTCACGGTCTGGGCCAAGGAGGCGGGCCCGGACGGCGCGCCAGGCCGGGAGTACGACGACACCCCGGCGGGCTTCGGCCGGATCGCCGCGACCACCGCCCGGCAGGTGATCCTGCAGCGGCTGCGCGACGTCGAAGACGAGATGACGTTCGGCGAGTACGCCGGGCACGAGGGCGACATCGTGGCGGGCGTCATCCAGCAGGGCAAGGACCCGCGCACGGTGCTCGTCGACCTCGGCAAGATCGAGGCGGTGCTGCCGCTGGCCGAGCAGGTGCCCGGCGAGCGGTACGTGCACGGCGAGCGGATCCGCTGCTACGTGTGGCGGGTCCGCAAGGGGCACCGCGGCCCGTCGGTGACGCTGTCGCGGACCCACCCGGACCTGGTGCGCAAGCTGTTCGCGCTTGAGGTTCCCGAGATCGCGAGCGGCGCGGTGGAGATCGTCAAGATCGCCCGCGAGGCCGGGCACCGGACCAAGATCGCGGTGCAGTCGCACCAGCAGGGCGTGAACGCCAAGGGCGCGTGCATCGGCCCGGTCGGCAGCCGCGTGCGGAACGTGATGGCCGAGCTGCACGGCGAGAAGATCGACATCGTGGACTACTCCGACGACCCGGCGGAGTTCGTCGCGAACGCCCTCTCGCCGGCCCGGGTCACCCGCGTCGAGGTCATCGACCGCGACGCGATGGAGGCGCGGGTCACGGTGCCCGACTACCAGCTCTCGCTGGCCATCGGCAAGGAAGGGCAGAACGCCCGGCTGGCCGCCCGGCTCACCGGCTGGCGGATCGACATCCGCTCCGACGGCGCGGTCGGCGCCTCGGCGCCCGCGCCGCGCGCGTCGCGACGACCTGAGGCGGCCAAGGCGGCGGGGGCCTCCGCCGACGCTTAGCGCGAACGCCGCGCGGCGATCCCGTACGCCGTACCTCGCCGGGTGCCCCGCTCGCGGCGACGCGGTAGACTAGTAAGGCAATGACCGCGCGAGCTGAGCTGCCCGAGACGGGGAAGAAACCGGTTCGCACCTGTGTTGGGTGCAAGGCGCGTGCGGCGAAGTCCAGCTTGCTTCGCCTAGTGGTGGCCGGGGACGGCATCGTGCCCGACCCCCAAGCGCGGCAGCCAGGCCGGGGCGCGTACCTGCATCCCAGCCTGGCGTGCTTCGAACTGGCGCAGCGGCGTCGGGTGTTCTCGCGCGCACTGCGCGTCCCGGGTTCGCTTGACACCGCCCCGCTGGCTTCGTACCTTTCCCGGGCTGGCGCCGGGTCATAACATGGCTGACGGCGACGGCGCGGAACGGTCAAGGCGACGGGAAGCACGCTGGACACGACAGAAACCTGTACGGAAAGCAGGTCGAGAAGCTAATGAGCGCTCGATGAGCACAAGGCGATGAACGGCACGAACTGACGCCGACCCGGAGCACCCTATGCACCGGATCGGCTGATGATCCGGTTTTAATGGCCCCTGGGAAGGGCCGAGCAGAGGAGCATAGTGGCGAAGGTCCGGGTTTACGAACTCGCGAAGGAGTTCGGGGTAGAGAGCAAGGCCGTCATGGCCAAGCTCGAAGAGATGGGCGAGTTCGTGCGTTCCGCGTCCTCGACGATCGAGGCGCCTGTGGTCCGCAGGCTCAAGGAAGCATTCAACGGCGGCGGCGCCGGCAAGGGCGGCGGCGACCGGTCGGCGTCCGCGTCTGGCGGTCGTGACCAGGGACGCCGCGAGCAGGGCGGCTTCGGTGACCGCCCGCGCGGTGACCGTCCGGCGCGCAGCCAGACGGCGGCCAGTCGCGCCGGCGGCGGCCAGGCGGCGGCACGCGCCGGCGCCCGGCTCGCGCCGGCGCCCGGCCCTGGCGCCAGGCCGGTGCCGCGTCCGGTGCCGCGCCCCGTGCCGCAGGTTCCCGGTGTCGGCGCGCCCGCGGCCAGCGCCCCGGCGGCTCCCGCCGCTCCCGCGGCCGTCAGCGCCCGCGGCGTCCAGCGCCCGCGGCCGCAGCGCCCGCGGCTGCCGCGCCCGCGCGCCGGCGGCGCCCGCGCGTCCCGCGCCCGGGCCGCGCCCGGCCGGCGCCCGGCCAGGGCGGCCAGGGCGGTCACGCCCCGGCGGCAGGCCCGCGCCCGGCGGCGCCGCGCCCCGGCGCGCCGCGCCCGCGGCGGCGCGCCGGACACGCAGGGCACTGGCGGCCCGCAGGGCGGTCCTTCCGGTGCCCCGCGCCCCGGCGCGCGCCGCGCCCGGCAGGCCCGCGGCCGGCCGCTCCCGGCCAGCGCGGCCCGCGTCCGGCGGCCCGCGGCCAGGCAACAACCCGTTCAGCTCGACGGCGACCGGCATGGGCTCGGCGCCCGCCGCCCGTCCCGGTTTCACCGACCGGCCCGAGCGCACCGACCGCCCCGAGCGCGGCGACCGGCCCGAGCGCAGCTGACCGGCCCGACCGCGGCGACCGCGGCCCGCGTCCGGCGGCCGGCGGCTTCGGCGACCGCGGCCCGCGTCCCGCTGGCGCCGGCGGCTTCGGCGACCGTGGTCCCCGTCCCGGTGGCGACCGCGGTGACCGCGGCCCGCGTCCCGGTGGCGGCTTCGGCGACCGTGGCCCGCGTCCCGGCGGTCCCGGCGGTTACGCGGACCGTCCCGGCGCAGGCACCGCCGACGGCGGCGCGCGTCCCGGTGGTCCCCGTCCTGGTGGCCCGCGTCCCGGTGGCCCGCGTCCCAGCCCGATGAACATGCCGTCGCGCCCGGTGGGCAGCGGCGGCGGCGCCGGCGGTCCTGGTGGCGCGCGTCCCGGCGGCCCTGGCGGCCCCGGCGGCCGTGGCCCGCGTCCCGGTGGCGGTGGCGGCTTCAGCGGCCCGCGTCCCGGTGGCGGCGGCGGTGGCCGCCCGGCAGGTGCCGGCGCCGGCCCGCGTCCCGGTGGCGGCGGCGGCTTCGGCGGCCCGCGTCCCGGCGGCGGTCCCGGCGGTGGCGGCGGCCCCGGTGGTGGCGGCGGCGGTGCGCCTCGTCCCGGTGGCGGCGGCGGCCGTGGCCGTCCCGGCGGCGGTACCGCGGGTGCCTTCGGGCGTCCCGGCGGCAAGCCGAGCCGTGGCCGCAAGTCGAAGAAGCAGCGCAGGCAAGAGTTCGACAACATGCAGGCCCCGACGATCGGCGGCGTGCAGGTTCCGCGCGGCCAGGGCCAGGTCATCCGGCTCAGCCGCGGCGCCAGCCTGAGCGACTTCGCCGACAAGATCGGCGCGAACCCGGCGAGCCTGGTGCAGGTGCTGTTCCACCTCGGCGAGATGGTCACCGCGACCCAGTCGGTGAACGACGAGACGCTGCAGCTGCTCGGCGCCGAGCTGAACTACAACGTGCAGGTCGTGTCCCCCGAGGAGGAGGACCGCGAGCTGCTCGAGTCGTTCGACATCGACTTCGGCGACGACGAGGGCGGCGAGGAAGACCTCGTCGCCGCGGCCGCCGGTGGTCACCGTCATGGGTCACGTCGACCACGGCAAGACCAAGCTCCTCGACGCGATCAGGCACACCAACGTGGTCTCGAAAGAGGCGGGCGGCATCACCCAGCACATCGGTGCCTACCAGGTGCAGACCGAGGTCGACGGCGACGAGCGCAAGATCACCTTCATCGACACCCCGGGTCACGAGGCCTTCACGGCCATGCGTGCCCGCGGCGCGCAGACCACCGACCTCGCGGTCCTGGTCGTCGCGGCGGACGACGGCGTGAAGCCGCAGACCACCGAGGCGCTGAACCACGCGCAGGCGGCCGGCGTGCCGATCGTGGTGGCGGTCAACAAGATCGACAAGGAGGGCGCCGACCCGTCCCGGGTGCGGGCGCAGCTCACCGAGTACGGCCTGATCGCCGAGGAGTTCGGTGGCGACACCCAGTTCGTGGACGTGTCCGCGACCAAGGGGATCGGCATCGACAGCCTGCTCGAGGCGATCATCCTGACCGCCGACGCCTCGCTCGACCTGCGGGCCAACCCGGACCAGGACGCGCAGGGCGTCGCGATCGAGGCCCAGCTCGACAAGGGCCGCGGCCCGGTGGCGACCGTGCTCGTGCAGCGCGGCACGCTGCACGTCGGCGACTCGATCGTGGCGGGCGAGGCCTACGGCCGCGTCCGGGCCATGCTCGACGAGGACGGCAAGCAGCTCGCCGAGGCGCCGCCGTCGCGCCCGGTGCAGGTGCTCGGCCTCACCGCGGTGCCGAAGGCGGGCGACAACTTCCTCGTCGTCTCCGACGACCGGATGGCCAGGCAGATCGCCGAGCGCCGCGAGGCGCGCGAGCGGACCGCCCAGTTCGCCTCAGCGCCGCCGCCGGGTCACGCTTGAAGACCTGGACTCGGTGCTGAAGGCCGGCGAGCGCCAGGAACTCCTGCTGATCATCAAGGGCGACGTGTCCGGCTCGGTGGAAGCCCTGGAGGACGCGCTGCTCAAGCTCGACGTCGGCGAGGAGGTCCAGCTCCGGGTCATCGGCCGCGGCGTCGGCGCCATCACGCAGGACGACGTGAACCTGGCCATCGCCTCCGACGCGGTGATCATCGGCTTCAACGTCCGGCCGGCCGGCCGGGCGGGCGAGCTCGCGCAGCGCGAGGGCGTCGACATCCGCTACTACTCGATCATCTACCAGGCGATCGAGGAAGTGGAGGCCGCGCTCAAGGGCATGCTCAAGCCCGAGTTCGAGGAGGCCCAGCTCGGCACGGCGGAGGTCCGCGAGGTCTTCCGGGTGCCGCAGCGTCGGCAGCGTCGCGGGCTGCATCGTCCGCTCCGGCACGATCACCCGCAACAGCAAGGCGCGGATCATCAGGGACGGCGTGGTCATCTCCGACAACCTCACGGTCGAAAGCCTGCGCAGGTTCAAGGACGACGTGACCGAGGTCCGCGAGGGCTACGAGTGCGGTATCGGCGTCGGCTACAACGACATCAGGATCGAGGACGTCATCGAGACGTTCGAGATGCGGGAGAAGCCGCGGGTCTGAGCGCCGCCAGACTAAGTCAATATCCGGCAACCCGCAGGCCCGATAGCCTCTTATCGGGCCTGCGGGCGGCGGGACGGGGCACCGCTGCGGTGAGCTAACGCCCTATCGCCCATGTACGTAGCTGCGCTGACGCTCGACGTGCTGCTTGGCGACGTCCGCTCGCTGAAGCAGAAGCGGGCCGTCGTCAGGCCGCTCGTCGCGGAGCTGCGCCGCCGCTACCCCGGTGTCGCGGTCGCCGAGACGGGTCACCTTGACCTGCATCGGCGTGCCGAGATCGGGGTAGCGGTGGTGTCCGACACCGCCGGGAACGCCACCCAGCTGCTAGACGAGTGCGAGCGGATCGTCGCGTCGCACCCGGAGATCGAGCTGCTGTCCGCGCGGCAGCGGCTCTACAACGAAGAGGAATGACCGGCGGCGACCGTCCGGCCGGCCTTTCCGTGACAAGAGGAACGACCGCTCGCTGGCCGGGGTCAGCCCGTCAGGTGGGCCGCCATGGCAGCGCCGTTGCTCTGACAACCGAAGGAGTGACCGACCATGGACGACGCCAAGACGCGCCGTCTCGCCGAACGGATCGCCAAGATCGTCGCCGAGCTGCTCGAGCGCCGGATCAAGGACCCGAGGCTGGGCTTCGTCACCGTCACCGAGGCGCGGCTGACGCAACGACCTGCGCGAGGCGAAGGTCTTCTACACGGTGTTCGGCACCCCCGAGGAGCGGGCGGACACCGCCGCCGCGCTCAAGAGCGCCACCGGCATCATCCGCTCCGAGGTCGGCCGCCTGATCGGCCTGCGCCACACCCCGAGCCTTGAGTTCATCGCCGACGAGCTGCCGGAGAACGCGCAGCGGATCGACGACCTGGTGGCGGCCGCCCGGCAGAAGGACGAGGAACTGGCCCGCGCCAGCGAGGGCGCCCAGTGGGCCGGCGACCCGGACCCGTACAAGAAGCCAGCCGAGGACGGGACGACTGGGACGAGGACGACGAGGACGCCTGACCCGGTGCCCGGCACAGCAGCCGCGATGCCGACCGTCCGGCCCCGTGGGAGTCCGGCCTGGTCATCGTCGACAAGCCAGGCGGCATGACCTCGCACGACGTTGTCGCGCGGATCCGCCGCCTGGCCCACACCCGCCGCGTCGGCCACGCGGGCACGCTCGACCCGATGGCCACCGGCGTCCTCGTCATCGGCATCGAGAAGGCCACCCGCCTGCTCGGCCACCTCATGCTGACCGAGAAGACCTACGAGGCCACGATCCGCCTCGGCCAGTCGACGAGCACCGACGACGCCGAGGGCGAGCCGACCGGCGGCAGCCCCGCCAGCGGGGTGACCCGCGAGGCGCTCGACGCCGAGATCGCCAAGCTCACCGGCGAGATCCTGCAGGTGCCGCTCGAGCGTCAGCGCGATCAAGGTGAACGGCCAGCGCGCCTACAAGCTGACCCGGGCCGGCGCAGGCGCCGGAGCTGGCCGCCCGCCCGGTCACCGTCTACGAGTTCACGGTCACCGCCATCCGCCCGGACGGCGACTTCCTCGACGTCGACGCGACGGTCCGCTGCTCAAGCGGCACCTACATCCGCGCCCTCGCCCGCGACCTCGGCACCGCCCTGGGCACCGGCGGCCACCTGACCGCCCTGCGCCGCACCGCCGTCGGCCCCTACACCCTCGCCCAGGCGCACACCCTCGAAAGAACTCGAAGATCAAGATCAAGTCGTCCGAACGAGTGCGGCTTACTCCCGCCGCCCACGGCGCTCCCGCGGACCCGCCAGCGCCGCGCGACCTGCCGCCGACGCAGGCGCCGCGCCGGACGCCGCTGCGGTCCCGTGGGTGACCCCGCTGGCCGAAGCCGCCGCCGCGGCGTTCCCGCGGCTCGACCTGACCGCCGACGACGCCCGCCGCCTGGCCCAGGGCGCCCGCCTCCCGCTCCCGCCGCACGCGCACCGCCGCACCGGCGACGACCGCCGCAGCCAGGCCCGGCACCGCCTCCGACGCCCCGGTCGCCGCCTTCGCCCCCGACGGCACCCTGGTCGCGCTGGTAACCGCCGAGGCCGGGCGGCTCCGCTCCCTCGCCGTCTTCGTCGACGCCGCCGCGAAGATGCGGGATACTTAGCGCCCCTAGCGGGCCTGAGTATCCCGCGTCTTCAACAGCGCCCGCCGCGCTTTCGCCTTGGGCGGCATGGCTAGGCTTGATGCCGAGCTAAGGAGGGCCGGAGAGTCGTGTACCGCTGGCAGGGCCTTGATGAGGTGCCCGCAGGATGGGGCGAATCCGTCGTCACGATCGGCGTGTTCGATGGCGTGCACCTGGGTCATCAGCGCATCGTCGCCCGCGCCGCGGAGCTCGGCCGGGAGCGGGGCCTGCCGGTCGTGGCGATCACCTTCGACCCGCACCCGGACGAGGTGATCAGGCCGGGCAGCCACCCGCCGTTCCTCTGCTCGGCCCGGCGGCGCGCGGAGCTGCTCGCGGGCCTCGGCGTGGACGCGGTGTGCGTGGTCCCCTTCACGCTCGCGTTCTCCCGGCTCGACCCCGATGAGTTCGTGCGCACCGTGCTCGTCGAGAAGCTGCACGCCGCGGCGGTCGTCGTGGGGGAGGACTTCCGCTTCGGCCACAAGGCAACGGGCGACGTGCCGCTGCTCGACAAGCTCGGCGAGAAGTACGACTACACCGTCGAAGGGCTGCCGCTGCTCGTGCTCGACGACGTGACGATCTCCTCGACGGCCATCAGGGCGCTGCTCGCCGCGGGCGACGTGGCGGAGGCGGCGAAGGCTGCTCGGCCGCCCGCACCGCGTCGAGGGCGTGGTCGTCCGCGGTCACCAGCGCGGCCGCCAGCTCGGCTTCCCGACCGCGAACGTCGAGTCGCCGCCGCACACCGCGATCCCCGCCGACGGCATCTACGCGGGCTGGCTCGCCACCCTGGACGAGGCCGGCGCGGAGACGAGCCGCTGGCCCGCCGCGATCTCGATCGGCACCAACCCGACGTTCGACGGCCAGGCCCGCACGGTGGAGGCGTACGCGCTCGACCGCACCGACCTGGACCTGTACGGCCTGCACGCCGCGATCGACTTCGCGCGTCCGGCTGCGCGGCACGCTCCGCTTCGACTCGGTCGACGCCCTGGTCGAGCAGATGCGCGTCGACGTCGACCAGGCGCGCGATATCTGCGCCGGGGACTAGCGGCCCGTGCCGCGGCTCGGCCAGGCGCGGAGCCGGGCCGTCCGGAGTAAGCCGCACTCGTTCGGTATGATGCGCTTTTCCCCGTGCGGACAGAGTCCCTGCTGGTGCGTGGTACTGTGAAACGCTACCGGTAAACCTGCCGGTCCGGGATGGCTGCACCCTCATCGCGGCCGTCCCTCACGGGGAATCCGAACTCTCCCAGCTTTAAGGAGCCACGTGCCGCTCGACGCTGAAGTCAAGAAGCAGATCTTTGCGGAGTACGCGATCAATGAGGGTGACACCGGTTCGCCGGAGGTCCAGATCGCGCTCATGACCCGCAGGATCAACGACCTGAACGAGCACCTCAAGGTGCACCAGCACGACCACCACAGCCGCCGCGGCCTGCTGCTGCTCGTCGGCCGCCGCCGCCGCCTGCTCGGCTACCTGCGGAACACCGACATCACCCGGTACCGCACGCTGATCGAGCGCCTCGGCCTGCGCCGCTAGCGCAGCCTGCCCCGGGTGGAGGGGGTTGCCCCCGGGGCGCCAGTTACCTGGGCCGACACTGGACCCGGTGACCCCGGGCCGGTACTGTTGGCTCTGGCCTGGGTGATAACAGAATACGAGCGAAAAAACACATCCCGTAGCCCCCGGCCCGAGCGCCTGGGCCGGTCCTCGGTAGTGGTCCCCGGGTCAGCCTGTTTCGAGCAGTGCAGCCCCGAGGGCTTCGATCGAAGACCGGCCGGCGGACCCGCTGGATCGCAAGCGGGTAGCCAGAGCCGACCACGGCACGGCGGCGGGTGGGTGCGGGATCTACCGCAAGGAGGTCTCACCCGTGAAGGGTGTGAAGAGCGCCGAAGCCGTTATCGATAACGGCGAATTTGGCGTACGCAAAATCAGGTTCGAGACCGGCCGCCTCGCCCGTCAGGCGGCCGGCTCCGCGCTCGTCATCCTGGACGACGAGACCGTCGTCCTGTCGGCGACTTCCGCGTGCAAGCAGCCGCGGGAGGGTCTCGACTTCTTCCCGCTGACCGTGGACGTCGAGGAGCGGATGTACGCGGTCGGGCGCATTCCCGGCTCGTTCTTCCGCCGCGAGGGCCGCCCGTCCGAGGACGCGATCCTCACCTGCCGGCTGATCGACCGCCCGCTGCGCCCGTCCTTCGTCAAGGGCCTGCGCAACGAGATCCAGATCGTCGAGACGATCCTCGCGCTGCACCCCGAGCACCTGTACGACGTGGTGGCGATCAACGCCGCGTCGATGTCCACCCAGCTCGCGGGCCTGCCGTTCTCCGGCCCGATCGGCGGCGTCCGGGTCGCGCTGATCAAGGACCAGTGGGTCGCGTTCCCGACGCACCCGCAGCTCGAGCAGGCCACGTTCGACATGGTCGTCGCGGGCCGGGTGCTCGAGGACGGCGACGTCGCGATCATGATGGTCGAGGCCGAGTCCACCCCGCAGACGCTCAAGCTGCTCGCCGACGCCGAGAACACCGGCGCGGTCGCCCCCGACGAGGAGACCGTCGCCGAGGGCCTCGAGGCGGCCAAGCCGTTCATCGCCGCGCTGTGCGAGGCGCAGCGGATCCTCGCCGCCGCGGCGGTCGAGGCCGGCATCGCCCCGGCGAGCACGGCGCAGTTCCCGATCTTCGTCGACTACGAGCGACGACGTCTTCGAGGCCGTCGCCGGCGCGGTCTCCGACGAGCTGGCCAAGGCGCTGACCATCGCCGGCAAGCAGGAGCGCGCGGCCGAGGAGGACCGGGTCAAGGTCCTGGCCGCACGAGCGGCTCGGCGAGAAGTTCGAGGGCCGCGAGAAGGAGATCAAGCGCCGCCCTCCGCTCGCTGACCAAGAAGCTGGTCCGGCAGCGGATCATCAACGACGGGCTGCGCATCGACGGGCGCGGGCTCACCGACATCCGGCCGCTCTCGGCCGAGGTCGGCGTGCTGCCCCGGGTGCACGGCTCGGCGCTGTTCGAGCGGGGCGAGACCCAGATCCTGGGCGTCACCACGCTGAACATGCTCCGCATGGAGCAGATGATCGACACGCTCAACCCCGAGCGCACCAAGCGCTACATGCACAACTACAACTTCCCGCCGTACTCGACCGGTGAGACCGGCCGGGTGGGCTCGCCGAAGCGGCGCGAGATCGGCCACGGCGCGCTCGCCGAGCGGGCGCTCCTGCCGGTGCTGCCGACCCGCGAGGAGTTCCCGTACGCGATCCGCCAGGTGTCCGAGGCGATCAGCTCCAACGGCTCGACCTCGATGGGCTCGGTCTGCGCCTCGACGCTGTCCCTGCTCAACGCGGGCGTGCCGCTCAAGGGCATGGTCTCCGGCATCGCGATGGGCCTCATCCACGAGGGCGGCCAGTACGTCACGCTCACCGACATCCTCGGCGCCGAGGACGCGTTCGGCGACATGGACTTCAAGGTGGCGGGCACCGAGCAGGTGATCACCGCGCTGCAGCTCGACACCAAGCTCGACGGCATCCCCGCCTCGGTCCTGGCCGGCGCGCTGAAGCAGGCGCGCGGCGCCCGGATGACGATCCTCGGCGTGATGCGCGACGCGATCACCGAGCCGGGCGAGATGTCGCCGTTCGCACCGCGGATCATCACGCTGAAGGTCCCGGTGGACAAGATCGGCGAGGTCATCGGCCCGAAGGGCAAGATGATCAACTCGATCCAGGACGACACCGGCGCCGAGATCACGATCGAGGACGACGGCACGATCTACGTCGGCGCGACCGACGGCCCGTCCGCCGACGCGGCGCGGGACGCGATCAACGCGATCGCCAACCCGCACATGCCCGAGGTGGGCGAGCGGTTCCTCGGCACGGTCGTGAAGACGACCACGTTCGGCGCGTTCCTGTCGCTGCTGCCGGGCAAGGACGGCCTGCTGCACGTCACGCAGATCCGCAAGCTGCACGGCGGCAAGCGGATCGAGAACGTCGACGAGGTGATCCACGTCGGCGACAAGATCCAGGTGGAGATCCGCGAGATCGACGACCGCGGCAAGCTGTCGCTCGTTCCCGTCGAGGTGATCGAGCGCGAGGCGGCGGGCGAGGACCTGGGCGGCGGCGAGCCGGAGGACCGGCCCGGGATCCGGGCCGACCGGGGCGGCGACCGCGGCGACCGTCCGCACCGTGACCGGGGCGAGGGCGGTGGCGACCGCGACCGTCGGCACCCGCCAGCGCTCTCGCGGCGGGCACCGCGACTAGATGACGCGACTCCTCGAGTCGACCGTGCGCAGGACCGTCCTTCCGGGCGGCCTGCGCGTGGTCACCGAGTTCCTGCCGGCCGTCCGGTCGGTAGCGCTCGGCATCTGGGTCGGCGTCGGCTCGCGCGACGAGGACGAGTCGCACGCCGGCGCGACCCACTACCTTGAGCACCTGCTGTTCAAGGGCACGCGCAAGCGCACGGCGCTGGAGATCTCCGCGGAGATGGACGCGGTCGGCGGTGAGATGAACGCGTTCACCGCCAAGGAGTACACGTGCTACTACGCGCGGGTGCTCGACGCGGACCTGCCGCTGGCGATCGACGTGCTGTCGGACATGGTGACGTCCTCGCTCATCGAGCCGAAGGACGTGGACGCCGAGCGCAACGTGGTGCTCGAAGAGATCGCGATGAACGAGGACGACCCGTCGGACACGGTGCACGAGGCGTTCACCACGCAGCTGTTCGGCGACACGCCGCTCGGCCGGCCGATCCTCGGCACGGTCGACGTCGATCAACGCGATCACCCGTGAGCAGATCTTCGAGCACTACCGCGCCAGGTACACCCCGCCGCACCTCGTGGTGTCGGCGGCGGGGAACCTGGACCACGACGCCGTGGTCGCGGGCGTCCAGGCGGCGTTCGGCCCGGTCCTGTCGGCCTTCGCCGGCGCCGCGCCCGCGGCGCCGCGGCTGCGCGACGCGGGCGGGCTCTGGGACGGGTACGGCCCGGCGGCCGGGTCCGGCGTGACGCTGGTCTCCCGGCCGATCGAGCAGGCCAACCTGGTGCTCGGCTGCGAGGGGCTGTCCCGCACGGACGAGCGGCGGTTCGCGCTCGGCGTGCTGAACGCGGCGCTCGGCGGCGGCATGTCCTCCCGGCTCTTCCAGGAGGTGCGCGAGAAGCGGGGCCTGGCCTACTCGGTCTACAGCTTCGCCTCCCAGCACGCCGACACGGGCCTGTGGGGCATCTACGCCGGCTGCCTGCCGTCCAAGGCCGACGAGGTGCTGTCGATCTGCTCCGCCGAGGTGGCGAAGGTCATCGAGTCGGGGCTGACCGACGCGGAGCTTGACCGCGGCAAGGGCCAGGTCCGCGGCGGCATCGTCCTCGGACTTGAGGACCCGTCCTCCCGGATGACCCGCCTCGGCAAGTCCGAGCTGGTCTACCCGGGCCTGGAGCCGGTGGACGACGTCCTCGCGGCGATCGACGCGGTCACCCACGACGACATCCGCGCGATCGCGTCCGAGATCCTGACCAAGCCCAAGGTCCTGGCGGTCGTCGGTCCGTTCGAGGACGACTCGGCCTTCTCGGCGGCTCTCTCCTAGTTCGAAGGCAGTACCCTCGCCTGCGTGGGTCGCGGGGGCGGAAGGTGTCCCGCTCCGCGCGCCATCGAACCGATCGGTCGCCCGACACGCGACGCGGTGCAGCTCCGCCGTCCTGAGGTCGCTTCCAGCGGGCGTCTTGCGCCTCTGCGCACGCAGGACTTCCGGATCATCGGCCACGCGGTCAGTCGAGGCCCAGCAGGGGCTCGATGCCGACGGTGAGGCCTGGGGGCAGGGTCGCGATGCCGCGCACGGCCAGGAGGACGCCGGGCATGAAGGAGGCGCGGTCCAGCGAGTCGTGGCGGATCGTCAGTGTCTCGCCGTGGCCGCCGAGCAAGACCTCCTGGTGCGCGACCAGGCCGGACAGGCGCACCGAGTGGACGTGGACGTCGTCGACGGTCGCGCCCCTGCGCGCCGTGCAGTTCCTGCTTCGTCGCGTCCGGGGGAGCGCCCAGGCCGGCCTTGGACCTGGCCTCGCCGATCATCGAGGCGCGTGCGCAGGGCGGTGCCGGACGGGGCGTCCATCTTGTTCGCGTGGTGCAGTTCGATGATCTCCGCGGACTCGAAGAAGCGGGCGGCCTGGGCCGCGAAGCGCATCATCAGCACCGCGCCGACGGAGAAGTTCGGGGCGATCAGCACCCGGGACCGGGGGCCGCGTCCAGCCACGACCGCACCTCGGCGAGGCGCTCGTCGCCGAAGCCCGAGGTGCCGACGACCACGTTCAGGCCGTGCGAGACGCACCAGCGCAGGTTGTCCATCACCGCGGCGACGTGGGTGAAGTCCACCACGACGTCGCTGCCGAGCAGCGCGTCGAGGGCGTCCCCCTGGTCGACCTGCGCGGTCAGCTCCGTGTCCGGCGCGCCTTCGATGGTCTCGCAGACCGTGCGCCCCATCCGTCCCCTGGCGCCAAGGACCCCGACCTTGATCATCACGCCTCCCGCGCAGTCGCCTGCCGACCGGCAGGAGTCTACGCCGCTGGCCCCGGCGCGCACGCCGGACACGTAGGCTGCGCAGTATGTGTCGCTCCATCAAGACCCTGCGCCCGCCGTACGCCGAAGCCGTGACCGACGACGACATGCGGGCCGCCGCGCTGCAGTACGTCAGGAAGATCAGCGGCTTCCGCGCGCCCGCCGCGCACAACGCCGCCGCCTTCGACCAGGCCGTCGACGAGATCGCCGCCGCGACCGCCCGGCTGCTCGACGCGCTGGAGGTACGCGCGCCCGCCAAGTCGGGGTGAAGTCGTGGCGTTACGGGTAGTGAGTGAATCATGAGGCTGATCCTCAACCTGATCTGGCTGATCCTGTGCGGCTGGTGGATGGCGCTCGCGTACGTCCTGGCCGGGATCATCTGCGCCATCCTGATCATCACGATCCCGTTCGCCATCGCGTCCTTCCGGATCGCGTCCTACGTGATCTGGCCGTTCGGCCGGTCCATCGAGATGCGCCGCGACGCCGGGATCGCCTCCGTGATCGGCAACATCATCTGGATCGTGCTGGTCGGCTGGGGGCTGGCCCTCGGCCACCTGACCGCGGGCATCCTGCTCTGCATCACGATCATCGGCATCCCGCTCGGCCTGGCCAACTTCAAGCTGATCCCGATCTCGCTGCTTCCGCTCGGCGTCCGGATCGTCCCGTCTGACGAGCTCTATCCCGGCTACACGCGCGTTAGCGGCAGCACCTACGCGTGACGCCGTCGCCGTCCCGAAGCGGGCGCCGGCGGCAGTAACCTGGGGCCATGGAGGAGACCGAGAGCCGGGTCGAGGTGTACGTCACCACGGACACTTCTGGCGCGCCGCACAAGGCGGGCGAGCCCAAGCTTTACGTGATGTACGACGCCGCCAAGCCCGAGGCGGGCAAGCTCTACTTCACCGAGGCCGAGTGGGACGCGTTCGTGCTCGGCGTCAGGGACGGCGAGTTCGACCTGGACGAGAACGGCAACCTGCCGCCGGTCCCGGTCGACCAGCAGCCGGCCAGCAGGCGCAGGAGCAGCAGGAACAGTAACGCGGCGCCGGCCGCGCGGAGCGTGCCCCGGCCGCCAGGGTTGGGGTTAACGGTCTGGTATCGCCCGGATCGTAGCGGTTACCCTTCTTTTATGTCTCCCCGGGCGCACAGGCCAGTGCTCGACTCCGCCCGGTTTGGCCGGACGCCCGTTCTCTTCCTCCTCGGGCTCGCCGCCTGCTGCCTGGTCGCGATCGTCGCGCTCGCGCTCGTCGTGGCGCAGCGCGGTCCGGCGCCGACCCTGGTCGGCCTGCTTCTCGCGCTGCTGCCGATCCCGCTGCTCGTGGCGCTCATCCTGTACCTGGACCGGCTGGAGCCGGAGCCGCGCGCCCTGCTCGCCGCGATCTTCGGGGCCGGCGCGGGCATCGCGGTCATCACCGCCCTGCTCGGCCGCGCGCTGCACACCGGCGTGATCACCACTCCCGATCTCGAGCCGCACGCGAGCGTCGCGGCCGCGGTCTCGGTCGGCGCGGCGATCGGCGGCGCGCTCGTCGCGGAGACGCTCAACGGGCTGGTCCTGCTCGCCCTGCTCGCCTCGCGCCGCACCGAGATAGACGGCGTCGAGGACGGCGTGGTCTACGGGTCCATGGTCGGGCTCGGCTTCGCGCTCGTGGCCAACGTGTACGCCTACGCGGTGGCCTGGAACTCCGGCGCGGGCGCGATCGCCGAGGAGTTCGCGCGGCGCGGCATCTTCGGCCCGGTCTTCCAGGCGCTGTTCACCTCGCTGATCGGGCTCGGCGTCGCCTACGCGGCGGCCCGCCCGGCGGTGCCAGGCAGGTACCTGGCGATCGTCGCCGGCTGGGTCGCGGCGGTCGCGCTCGACGCGCTGTGGAATCACTCCGTGGGCGAGGGCGGAATCGGGCTCCAGCTCACCTACGTCATCCTCATCGCGGTGCTGCTCTGCGGTCGTCGTCACGGTGATCGCCGACCGGCGGCGCGTCATCCTGCTGATCACCAGCTTCCTGCCGGACTTCGAGGATCCCGAGGTGGTCACCATCGACGGACATCCGCATGCTCGCCAGCCTGCGGATGCGCCGCCTCGGCCGGCAGTGGGCCAGGCTGAACCTCGGCATCGCCGGCAGGCAGGCGATGACCCAGTACCAGCTCGCCGCCACCGAGCTGGCGATGGCCTGCCGCCGCAAGAGCCTCGGCCAGACGACCGAGGACGCCTACGTCAGGCACCGCGACGACTCGCTGACCCTGATGCGCGCGGCCGCCGAGATCGTCCGCCGCCAGGAGCAGCTGTACCCGCCGCCGTGGATCGCCCCCGACTCCCCGTCCGTCTTCGTCGCCTACCGCACCGAGCCCGCGCCCGCCATGTCGCGCAGCTGGCCGCCGTCAGCTCGTACGATGCGTGAGCCTGCTAGCCGAGCCAGGGAGTGCGCTAGCCGAACAGGGTGGGCTGCAGGTCGGCGGCGCTGTACACCCCCTCGTGGCGCAGCAGCCACTCCTTGCGGTCAACGCCCCAGCCGTACCCGGTGAGCGACCCGTCCGCGCCGATCACCCGGTGGCACGGCACGATGATCGAGATCGGGTTGCGCCCGTTGGCGAGGCCGACGGCGCGCGAGGCGACCGGCGACTTGCCGAGCGCGGCCGCGACCGCCCCGTAGCTGACCGTCGAGCCGTAGGGGATCCGGGTGAGCTCCGCCCAGACCGCGAGCTGGAACGGCGTCCCGCGCGGCGCGAGCGGCAGGTCGAACTCCGTGCGCGTCCCGGCGAAGTACTCGGCCAGCTGGTCCGACGCGGCACGCGAACAGGCCCTCCCGGCGCGTCCACTCCGGCCGGACGGACGCGGAATGCTCCCCGGCGTCCAGCAGGTACAGCCCGCCGAGCGCCCGCTCGTCCCCGGTCAGCAGGATCCGCCCGACCGGCGAGTCCACGATGTCGTACCAGGTCGGTGCCGCCGGATCGGCGGGCAGGAACGGACTTGTCATCACGTCATCCCTCATCTCGAGTCTTAGCAACTGTCAGCGGATGGCTAACAGCTTCGCCGTCATGGCTTCAGGCCTGGTGCCGCCGGCGCGCGCCGGCGCGGATTCGAGCGCGGCCCACAGGTGGTGCGTCGCGTACGAGCGCCACGGCCGCCAGCGCTCCGCCGCCGCCAGCGATCCCGCCGCCAGCTGCCGGCAGCGCCCGCACCACCCCGACGTCCCCCGGCAGGAACACGTCCGGGTCGGACAGCGCCCGCATCCTGATGTATCCGGCCGTCCACGGCCCGATCCCGGGCAGCGCGACCAGCCGGGCGCCGACCTCGTCCCGGTCCGCGCCGGGATCGAGGCTGATGTCACCGGACGCCAGCGCCGAAGCCAGCGTGACCAGCGCCCGCCCCCGCGCCAGCGGCATCGGCAGCGTGGCCGGGTCAAGGCCGGCGATCGTCGCCGCGTCGGGAAAGACGTGCGTCAGTGCCGCAGCGCCCGGCTCGTCCGCCGCGGGCGCCGCGTCGCGGCCGCCGAAGCCGGCCACGTCGGCGGACGCCGGCAGCGGCGTTCCGCACAGCATCGACCAGCCGCGCCGCGAGCCGTCGCGCGGCGGCCACCGACACCTGCTGGCCGAGCACCGCCCTGATGGCGATCTCGTTCCCGTCGACCGCGCCGATCGCGCGCCGCCCGGGGCAGTCGGCCGCGAGCGGCCCGATCACCGGGTCGCCGGCGAAGAACCCGGAGATCGCGCAAGGGTCGGCATCCAGGTCGAGCAGCCGCCGGCAGCGCTGCACGGCGGCGGTCACGTCGCGCAGGTCAGACAGCGCCAGCGAGCAGTCCACCCAGCTCGCGCCGGGAACGGGGCGCAGGGAGAGCAGCGCCGCACCCGTTCGGCAGGCTGATCGTCCGCTTGTACTCGCCGGGAGCGGCGACCTCGATCCCGGCGATGGCGCGCGCGGCGAGGTACCCGAGCATCCGGCCGGCGTCGATCGGCGGGCGGAACGGCAGCCGCAGCCGGAGCACGCCGGTGCCCGCCTGCACCAGCGCGGGACTCGTCGCGCCGCATGGCCCGCTCCCGCAGCACGGAAGGCGGCGTGTCGTACACCTCAAGCATCGTCGCGTTGAACTGCCTGATCGACGTGAAGCCGGCGGCGAAGGCGATGTCGCCCATCGGCAGCGAGGACGTCTCGACGAGGATCCGCGCGGTCCGCGCCCGCTGCGCCCGGGCGAGCGCCAGCGGCCCCGCGCCGACCTCGGCGGTCAGCAGCCGCCCGACCTGGCGCGGCGAGTAGCCGAGGCGAAGCCGCGAGCCCGGTCACCCCGGACCGGTCCACCACGCCGTCCGCGATCAGCCGCATGGCGCGCCCGGCGACGTCCGACCGGACGTTCCACTCGGGCGAGCCGGGCGAGGCGTCCGGCCGGCACCGCTTGCAGGCGCGGAACCCGGCCTGCTGCGCCGCGGCGGCGGTCGGGTAGAAGACGACGTTCGCCCGCTTGGGCGTCATGGCCGGGCAGGACGGCCGGCAGTAGATCCCCGTGGTCCGCACCGCGGTGAAGAACACCCCGTCGAACCGGGCGTCCCTGCTGCTCGCCGCCGCGTACCGCTGCTCGTCGTCCATCACGGTTCCACTCAACCACCCGGCAGGCGCGAACACTAGCGGAAATCGGACATGGACGAGCGGCGAGGGCGCCGCGGACCGCGGTGGCCGCGGTATCCGGCCGCTTCCCGCCGCCGCTGCAGCCGAAGGTGATTCGGAACGGGTGCGTTCCACCCGGACGGCAGCCGGAAGGCCGCGCCGCTAAGCGCGCCAGAAGTCGTACGGGTCGCGGCCGGGGCGGAAGCCGGCCGCCTCGACGATGTCGACGGCCAGCTTGAAGCGGTCGCCGACGCGGTTCGGCAGGTGCGCGTCGCTGCCGAAGGACACGGCCGTCCCGCCCTCCTCCCGCCACCAGCGCATCAGGTCGACGGACGCCAGGGGCGACTTCGTGTTGATCTCAAGCACCCGGCCGGAGGCGGCGAGCGCGCGCAGGGCCACGCGGTACTCCTCCTCGAACGGCTCTTCCCGGTACAGGTGCGCGCCCTTGGGCCAGTAGCGGCGCGGGAAGTCCAGGTGGGCGAGGACCTCGAACAGGTCGCTGCCCTCGATCAGCGCGACGAGCTCGGCGAAGTAGTAGCGCATCGCGTCGTCGCTCGACATCGGGCCGAAGAGCGCGTCGGCGGCGACGAGGCGCCCGTTGTACGGGACCGCGTGCAGCGAGCCGAGGACCCGGTCGAAGGCGTGCCCGCGCACGATCGCGCCCGCGCTCGCGCCGAACAGGTGCGGCTCGCCCGCCTCCACGCCGGACAGGATCCGCAGCCCGGGGAAGCGCTGCCTGCAGTCCTCGATGGACGCCATGTACCCGGTGACGTCCAGCGGCTTGATCCGGCTCCACCAGCGATGATCGGTGGCGATATCCACGATCGCGTCGCCCGCGCCGCCGGCCGTGAACTCCAGGTGCTCGGTGAACGCGATGGCGGGCAGTCCGATGGCGACGGCCTGCTCGCAACTGCGCACCATCGACGCGTCCGCCGACGTGTCGTATGACCATTCGGTATGCACGTGATTGTCCGCAGGCAGCACAGGGACAGTGTAGTTTGCGGGGGGACGACCCGCTGCTTCGCCGCAGTTGCTGCGGGGGACGACCCCCCTGCGCCCCCCGCGCATGGAAGGGCTTCGCCCCTCCATAGCCTCCCCACGGGAGGACGCCGCAAAAACCGCGGCGCCCCCCGCGCTGTGGCTTAGGTTAAGGCCTTGTGGTTGCGGTGGCAGGCAGCGCACAGACCGCGCTGCCTTGCGCTGGGCTGGGGTTGAGGCCTTGTGGTTGCTGTTACCAGGAGTCGCGTTGCGTGGCTGAGGTGATGACGTAGATCTCGCCGGTCTGCCTGGCGCCCTGCGGGATCCGGCCCTGGCCGGGCTGGCCGCCTGCCTCCTGGTCGCCGGCGGGCAGCGCCGCGTGGCCCTTCTTCCCGGACCTGGTCAGCCTGCCCCAGCGCTCTTCCCAGTCGGCGACGTCGCCGCCGCAGGCGTTGACGTAAGCGATGAGCACCGGCAGCGTCGGCAGCCTGAGGCCGCCCGCCGCCGAGGCCAGCGTCCGCATCGTGTAGTGGGACTTCTCCGCCATGTCGGGGTAGTCGAGCCCGACCTTCGACCGCAGCACGCGCAGGTCGCGGGCGAACGCGGCGACGTTGTCGGTCTCGATCGCGGCGATCGGCCCCTTGGCGCTCGGCGGCGGGTCAGGGAGCGCGCTGTCCCGCTGCCTGATGACCGGGCTGCCGACCCGTGAGAACCCGCCGGTGTTGCGCATGCCGGGGCCGCCGGCTCCCGGGTACGGCTGGCCCGGGTACGGCTGGCCGGGGTACGGCTGTCCCTGGTACGGCTGCTGCCCGGGGCCTGCCCAGCCTGGCCCGGGACCCGGGCCCGGCCGCCTGCCAGGCGCCCGTGTTCCTGATGCCCGGGCCGGGCTGTCCCTGGCCGAACTGTCCCTGGCCGAACTGCTCTTGACCGGGAGCCCAGCCGGGTCCCTGCTGCGGCCCGGCGGCCTGCCATGAGCCCGTGTTGCGGACGCCGGGCCCGCCGCCCGGCCCGGCGGCCCAGCCCTGTCCCTGCTCCGGCCCGGCGGCCCGCCACGATCCCGTATTCCGCGGGCTGGCGCCGAACCCGGGGCCAGCCGCCTGCCAGCCGCCGGCCGCGTCGGCGCCGGGACCGTACGGTGCCTGCTGCGCGGCCCAGTCCGGCCCCGGCCCCGCGCCCGCGGCCTGCCAGGATCCGGTGTTCCTCGCGTTCGGGCCGAGCGGTCCCTGGCCTGGCGCCCAGCCGGGTCCCTGCTGCGGCCCGGCGGCCTGCCACGATCCGGTGTTCTGCGGGTCCTGGCCGAACTGGCCCGGCCATCTGAGGGCCGCCTGGCTGTCCGGCCGCGTACGGGTCCGTGCTGCTGTACGGGCCGGCGACGTAAGGCACCTGGCCGGCCGCCGGGCCGTACGGCCCGGCCATCGGGCGCCTGGCCCTGGCCGATACGGTCCCTGGCCGTACGGTCCCTGGCCGGCCGGCCCTGGTCCGCTGCCCGGGCCCGAACGGGCCTGGTCCCGGCGGTCCGGAGGCGAACTGGCCTTGCCCGTAGCCTGCCGGCCCGTGCCCGGGCTCCCCGTGCCCGTATCCCGGCTGGCCGGGCGGCCACGGCTGTCCCTGCCCGTAGGCATCCTGCCCTGGCCGGGGCCCCTGCCCGGCACCTGGCCAGCCGGCACCGTGCTGGCCGGGCCACGGCTGCTCGGCCGCGTACTGGCCTGGGCCGCCCTGGACCCTGGCCAGGCGGCACCGGCCCCGGCTGGCCCGGCTGCGCCGGTGGCCGCCCACTCCTGGGCCGGACTGGTATCCCGGTGGCTGCTGCCCGTTCGGCCCCGCTCCGGCGGCCACCCGGGCGGCCGGCTGTCCCGGCCGCCCCTGCGCCTGCCCGGGAGAGCCCTGTCCCTGGTATCCCGGTGCCTGCCGCTGGCCTGGGTACCCCTGTCCCGGATACCCGGGTTGCCGTGCGTAGCCGGGCCCGTGCGGCCCCGCGGCCTGACCCGCGGGCCCGGCCTCCCCGGCCGGACCCGGACCCTGGCCCGGTGCGTGCGCGTACGGCCCGGGGCGCTGCGGGTCGTAGAACCCCGCCGGGCGCGGGCCGCGCGGTGGCGCCTGGCGCTGCTGGCCCGGGCGCGGCTGGCCCGGCCGGGCGCCTGCCGCGGGCGGGGGCCGGTCGGACGCGGCCGGGGACGGCCAACGCCCGGCATCGCGTCCTCGGGACGCTGCCAGGGCCGGTCGGCCGACGCGGGGTCGTACACCGCCTGCCTGCCGGAACGTGGCGGGTAACCGGGCCTGGGCGGCATGCCGCGCTCCGGCCTGGCGTGCGCGGCCCTGGCGGCATGTCCGCGGGGCGGGGCCGCTCGCGCTCCCGGCCGCGCGCGTAGCCCTGGTAGCCGGGGTCGACGGGGTAGGCGTCAGCTTCCAGGTAGGAGTCCCGCTGGTAGGCGTCCCTGTCCGCGTAGGCAGCGTCGCTGGCCCGGCCGCGCGTGCCTCGGTCAGGCCCGCTGCCCTGACGATTCACCCGGCACCTCCTGGACACACCGTGCGGCGCTCGCCACCCCAGATCGAGTGTAGGGCGGTCACGCCTTCCGGACAGGGCCGACGGGTAATTGCACCTGGTTCGACACTGTTTTATTTCACCGGGCGGCCGATTTGTTTCGGCGGAATGCCGCCTGCGCGCGGGTGTCGGATGCGTGCGGGGAGGGCTACTCTGGGGTTATGGCATGAGCGATTTGCCCGCGCCATGAGGTTTTGCGGCGCGTAAGCGCCGTGCCGAAGTTGTCCTGCGGAGCGGCCATGGTGGCATGGATCGTCTGGCTGATCGTGGCGGCCGTGCTCGGCGTCGCCGAGCTGGTCACGTTCACGTTCGCGCTCGGCCTCATCGCGGTCGGCGCGTGCGTCGCCGCGGCGGTCGCGGCCTTCGAGCTCGGCCTGCCCTTCCAGTTGCTCGCGTTCGTCATCGCCTCGGTGGCGGGGCTGGGCCTCGTGCTTCCCGTCGCCCGGCGGCACGTAAAGCAGCCGCCGCTGCTGCGGACCGGCCCCGCGGCCCTGGTCGGCCGGCCGGCCCGGGTGCTCGAAGAGGTCAACGGGCACGGCGGCCGCGTCCGCATCGGCGGCGAGGTGTGGTCGGCCCGTTCCTACGACGAGACGCTGGTCATCCCGGTCGGCGCACACCGTTGACGTCATGCAGATCGAGGGCGCGACGGCCCTCGTTTACCCGCGGGAGTAAGAACCCTTTCCCTTTTGCCCTGGCCGCGCAGCCCTAGAACTCAGAAGCATTAAAGAGAAAGGAGTTCTCATGGTCATCGCGGAGATCATCATCGTGGCGGTGGTCGCGCTCATCGTCCTGCTGACCGTTGTCCGCTCGGTGCGGATCATCCCGCAGGCGCGGGCGCGGAACGTCGAGCGCTTCGGCCGGTACCGCAAGACGCTTGAGCCGGGCCTGAACTTCATCGTGCCGTTCGTCGACCGGGTGAAGCCGCAGATCGACCTGCGCGAGCAGGTCGTCTCGTTCAACGGCCAGTCGGTGATCACCGAGGACAACCTGGTCGTCCAGATCGACACGGTGCTGTTCTTCCAGGTGACCGACCCGCGGGCGGCGGACTACGAGATCGTCGACTACATCGAGGCGATCGAGCAGCTCACGGCGACCATGCTGCGGTCGGTCATCGGGTCGATGGACCTAGAGCAGACGCTGACCTCCCGGGACAAGATCAACACGCTGCTGCGCGGCGTGCTCGACGACGCGTCGGGCAAGTGGGGCATCCGGGTGACCCGGGTCGAGATCAAGGCGATCGACCCGCCGAAGTCCGTGAAGGACGCGATGGAGAAGCAGATGCGCGCCGAGCGGGAGAAGCGCGCCGCGATCCTCACCGCCGAGGGCCAGCGGCAGTCGCAGATCCTCACCGCGGAAGGCGACAAGACAGAGCAAGATCCTGCGCGCGGAAGGCGACAAGCAGGCCGCGATCCTCCGGGCCGAGGGCGAGGCCCAGGCGATCAGCCAGGTCTTCGGGTCGATCCACCGCAACGACCCCGACCCGAAGCTGCTCGCCTACCAGTACCTGCAGACGCTGCCGCAGCTGGCCGCCGGCGCGGGGAACACGTTCTGGGTGATCCCGAGCGAGGTGACGACCGCGCTGAAGGCGGTGACCTCGGCATTCGGCGGCGGCGACGCGTCAGTACCCGGAACGCAGGTACCCGGCACGCAGGTGCCCGGCACGGCGGCCAGGCCCGGGCACGGCAGGCCCAGGCTCGGTAGGCACTGCCTCGCCGGACGCGGCGGAGGCGGCGCCACCGCCGGCGATCCCGAGGCAGCCGGGGCTGCCGGAGATCCTCACCGCGCCGCAGGGGCAGTTGACGGCGCAGCCGGCCGCCGCGGAAGTGGCTACGGAGCCCGCGCCGGAGGTCCCGGCCAGCATCACGCCGCCCGGGTCGCTGAACGGAAGCGCGCCGTCCTCAGGCGAAGACGGCTAGCAGCACGGCGAGCACGCAGACCAGGACGGCGGCGATCACCACAACCTTGGTCAGGGAGGCAGGACGCCCTGAACCCCGGCCGCGCTCGGCAGCCGGGCAGCTCGGCGCGGCGCCGGGTGCGCCGCCCGACGGCCGGGCTGAGCCGGCGAGCCGGCCCGGCCCCTGGCCGATGACGCCGCGTCCTGCGGGCCTTGCGCCCAGGGCGCCGATCCCCAGGGCACTCCCGTCCCGGTCCTGCGGGAGGCCTCCGGTGCCGCCGGCGGGCTCGCCGGCGACCGTCGGGCGTGTCGCGGATGGCCGGCCAGGCGGTCGACACGCGGATGGGGTCCCATCCCGCTGGCGTGTCGCTGGTCACGGGCTCGGGTGCCGACGGGAAAGGCTCGGCAGCCGAAGCAAAGGGCTCAGGCGCCGAGGCAAAGGGCTCAGCCGCCGACGGGAGGGCGAGGTCAGGCGGCGGGAATGCCGCATCGGATGACAGGAACGCGGCGTCAGCCGACGCGAATTCGTCCGCCGGCTGGGCGCCGGGCGACTCGGTAACGGCAGTGGCGGCGGGACTGGCCATCTCTTCGGCGACCCGGCTAAGCGCGGCGATGATGACCGAGGGATCGGGATTGTCCCCGACCTGCGACACCGAGCCGATCCGCGCTCCGGCGGTCGCCGCGTCCGAGCTCCCCGCGTTCCGTGAGGCGGACACCGGCAGGGACGGCGAACTGGTCAGCGACCGCCACCGCTCTTCCCACTCCTCGGTGGTGCCGCCGCAGCCCCGGACGTACGCGGAGAGCACCGGCAGGTCGGGTAGCGCCGGGCCGACCTCGGCGGCCCTGATGGAGTCGTAGGGGAAGTGGGCCCGCGCGGCGAGCTCGGCATGCCCGAGCCCGGCGCCGTCCCTGAGCTGGCGCAGCTCACGCAAGAATCGCGCCGTGTCGTCTCCCGACGCTCCGTAACCTGCCATCTGCCGCATATCGGCCTTTCGGTGCTCCACCCAGGCACCCCTCCCCTTGAATCCGTCTGGCCGGCTGGACCCCTGGGTTCGCTCCGGAACCACCGTGCGCATCCTCCAACCAGGATTCACCTGCAGGTTATCGTCTGTGCGTGCACCGGGCGCCGCAACCGCGAGCATTAGGCATGCCGATTTCGCTGGCTGCGTGATTTGTTCGGATTGCGTTGGTCGCTGTTGGGTAATGTGTCCGGACTATCCGTGGATGGCCAGGCCGACCGTGAATGCCACCCCGAACGCCAGTTGCAGCCGTCCTGTCTGCCCGAGCGTCGCGATCAGGCCGGGCCCGGCGACCCCGCCGCGCACCGCCCGCACCGGGGCGATGGCCAGCGGCAGCGCGACCAGCACGATGCAGCGCGAACGGCCGGTACACCGCGATCAGCGCGGCCAGCGCGAACGGCACCAGGAGGAACAGCAGGTACGTCGCCCGGGCGCGCGCGTCCCCGATCCGCACGGCCAGGGTCCGCTTCCCCGCCGTCGCGTCGGACCCGATGTCCCGCAGGTTGTTGACCATCAGCAGCGCGCACGACAGCAGGCCCGGCGGGCACCGAGGCCGCGAGCCCGAGCCACGAAAGCCGCCCCATCTGCACGAACGCGGTCCCGGCCACCGCCGCCACGCCGAAGAACACGAAGACGGACACCTCGCCGAGCCCCCGGTACCCGTAGGGGCGCGACCCGCCGGTGTAGAACCAGGCGGCGAGCACGCACAGCGCCCCGGCGGCCACGATCCACCACGAGGTCACCGCCGCGAGCACCAGACCGAGGCAGCAGGCCAGGAAAAAGCACGCGAAAGCGGCGTACTTCACCGCGCGGGGCGACGCCGCCCCCGACCCGACCAGCCGCATGGGCCCGGCCCGCCGCCCCGCCGCGTCGGTGCCCCGCACCCCGTCGCTGTAGTCGTTGGCGTAGTTCACCCCCACCTGCAGCGCGAGCGCCACCAGCAGCGCGAGCAACGCCCGCCACCAGGAGAACGCGTCGTACCCCGCCGCGACACCCGACCCGATGAGCACCGGCACCACCGCCGCCGGCAGCGTCCGGGGCCGCGTCCCGGCCACCCAATCCCGCGCACTAGCCACCGGCAGATCCTACGCAGCCGAGTCCAGCCGTCGGAGGCAGGCGGGTGTGCAGGCGCAGCACCGGCACCTTGACCCCCATGTCCAGGTTGGACCGGCTGCCGTCCGGCGCCCAGCCGGCCGCCTCGAGGAAGCCGATCCGCGCCTCGTCGTCCGGACAGGGCCCAGGTGTAGCCGGTGCTGAAGCCGTCCTCGGCGAACGTGTCGGCGACGGCGTGCAGCAGCCGCTGGTCATGGCCGTCGCCGGCAGCGGCGGGCAGCACGTGCAGCTCGTACAGCTCGCCGTCGGTCGCCGGCCACAGGTCCTCGTCGGTGGCCGGGCCCGGCCGCGGCGAACCCGAGGATCTCGGGGTCGCCCGGCTTCTCGACCGCGACGTGCACCCGGTGCTTCGACGTCGGCGGCGCGCTGATCGCGTCCCGCCACCGCTCGGCGAACTGGGCGACCGCCTCCTCGCTGGTCAGCTCCGCGATCACGGCGTCGGGCACCAGCCCGGCGAACGCCGCCCGCCAGCTAGCGACCTGCACCCGGGCGAGCCCGGGCGCGTCCGACGCCCGCGCCGCCCGGACGAATCCGCCGGCCACTAGGCTCCCGGCGTCTCGTGGGCGAGCTTGGCCAGCGCCGAGATGTCGCGCGACGCGCCGGTGGACGCCGACGTCGCGAGCGCCGCGTACACCTGCAGCGCCGCGCTCACCGGCCGCTGCCGTGACGCGGGCCGGTACGACCCGAGCGACGCGAGCAGCGCCTGCCTGCGCTCGGCCAGGACGGAGTCCGGCACGTCAAGCCGCAGCTCCCGGTGCGGGATGTCGATGACGATCGTGTCGTCCTCGCTGCACGAGCGCGATGGCGCCGCCGCCCGCCGCCTCGGGGGAGATGTGCCCGATCGACAGCCCGGAGGTCCCGCCGGAGAACCGCCCGTCGGTGATCAGCGCGCAGGCCCGGCCGAGGCCCTTGCCCTTGAGGAACGACGTCGGGTACAGCATCTCCTGCATCCCGGGCCCGCCGCGCGGTCCCTCGTACCTGATGACGACGACGTCGCCGGCGGTAACCCGCCCGGCGAGAATCCCGTCCACGGCGTCTTCCTGCGACTCGAAGACCCGGGCGGGCCCGGAGAACGTCCACAGCTCCTCGGGCACGCCGGCGGTCTTCACGACCGCGCCGTCGGTCGCCAGGTTCCCGTACAGCATGCAGAGCCCGCCGTCGACGGTGTACGCGTGCGCGACGTCGCGGATGCACCCGGAGGCCGCGTCGAGGTCGAGCGACTCCCAGCGCGCCGACTGCGAGTACCCCTTGGTCGTCCGCACCCCGCCGGGCGCCGCGTGGTACAGCTCGACGGCCTCGGGAAGCACCGACCCGGAGCGCAGGTCCCACGCGGACAGCGGCGCGCCGTGCACGGTGTGCACGGAACGGTTCAGCAGCCCGGCCCGGTCGAGCTCGCCGAGGATCGTGTAGATCCCGCCGGCCCGGTGCACGTCCTCCACGTGGTAGGACCCGTTCGGCGCGACCTTGCACAGGCACGGCACCCGCCGGGACAGCTCGTCGATCTCCTTGAGCCCGAAGTCCACCCCCGCCTCGCGCGCGGCCGCGAGCAGGTGCAGGATCGTGTTGGTCGACCCGCCCATGGCGATGTCGAGCGCCATCGCGTTCTCGAACGCCTCCCGCGTCGCGATCGACCGCGGCAGCACCGACTCGTCGTCCTCGAAGTAGTACCGCTTGGCCAGCGACGACGACCAGCGCGCCGGCCCGCTCGAACAGCGTGCGCCGCGCCGTGTGCGTGGCGAGCGTGGTCCCGTTGCCCGGCAGCGCGAGCCCGATCGCCTCGGTGAGGCAGTTCATCGAGTTCGCGGTGAACATGCCCGAGCAGGATCCGCAGGTCGGGCAGGCGTTCTCCTCGATGTCGGCGAGCTCGGCGTCCGACACCGACGGGTCCGCCGACGCGACCATCGAGTCGATCAGGTCGAGCTTGCGCACTCCCGGACGGCGCCACCGGAGCACCGTCGCGACGACCTTCCCGGCCTCCATCGGGCCGCCGGAGACGAACACCGTCGGGATGTTGAGCCGCATCGCGGCGATCAGCATGCCCGGCGTGATCTTGTCGCAGTTGGAGACGCAGATCATCGCGTCCGCGCAGTGCGCGTTGACCATGTACTCGACCGAGTCGGCGATCAGCTCGCGGGACGGCAGCGAGTACAGCATCCCGCCGTGCCCCATCGCGATGCCGTCGTCGACGGCGATCGTGTTGAACTCACGGGGAATCGCGCCCGCGGCCCGCACCGCGTCGGCGATGACCCGGCCCACCTCGGCCAGGTGCACGTGACCGGGCACGAACTCGGTGAAGCTGTTGGCTACGGCGATGATCGGCTTGCCGAAGTCCTCGTTGGCTACCCCGGTCGCGCGCAGCAGCGCGCGCGCTCCCGCCATGTTCCGACCGTGCGTGACCGTGCGTGACCTCAACGGCGGCATCGCCGAACTCCCCTCACAAACAAGCTAATGGGAAGTTCAGCCTACCGGGGTGTAGGTCCTCGACGACGCGCTAACGTCCGGCAGCATCCGCGATGCCGTGTCGTAGATCGTCCGGACTTCCTCGCGGGTGAGCCGGACCACGCCGTCCTTCATCCGGCCGCGCCGCTTGAGGTACTTGCGCAGCGCGGGCCCGGTGAACACGTCGACGTTCCTGATCGTGGCGATGTCCCAGGGGATCTTCGGCCCGTAGATGGCGAGCGCGGGCCGGACCGTGATCTCGGTGCCGAGCGCCCCGGACAGGATCTCGCTGGCCTGCGCCGCCTCCCACACCGCGTGCTCGAGCCGGTCCTTCTGCGACTCGGGGCCGTGGTACAGCTTCTTGCCGTTCCAGGTCCTGATCGGCAGCTTGGGGTCCCACTTCTCCGAGTCGATGGCGTAGACCCCGGTCGGCCCGACGACCAGGTGGTCGATGAACTCGCGGCTGTTCGGGGATGGGCCGCGCGTCGAGCGCGAAGTACCCCTCGCGCCGCATCTTGGCGCAGCTGCTTGCTGGTGCGCCTTGCGGGCACCGGGGAAGGTAGCCGCCGTTGACGTACATGGCGGCGTTCCGCGACCGGTAGATCGGTGTCGACGATCCCGGCGAGGATCGCGAGCGTGAGGGCGATCTCCCAGCTCCTGGTGAGGACGGCGAACAGCCACGCCGACGACCACCATGATCGATGGCCCGCAGCCGCCAGAAGCGCAGCTGCACGTCGGGCGGCAGGTCGCGCACGCTCACCCGCGGCTGTGCTCGTCGTCGGCCGGCTGGGCTGCCCGCCGGATCCCGCGCATCCGCCCGAACGGATTCGGCTTCCTCTCCTCCGCCTCGTCGCTCGCCACGGGCGGTGAGGCGATCGGCTGGTTCCACGCCGCGCCGATCGGTATCACGCGCGTCGGCTCGGGGCCGGGCGGGCGCTCGAAGTCCCTGGCGGGCGCGTCGTCGTCGGGGACTTCCGTGGTCGCCACGTCGCCGAAGATCCCGAGTCCCTCGTTGGGCACGGGCTCGCAGTCTCGGACGGGCTCGTCGGCCATCGGACGGGCCGGGCCGAGCGGCTCGGCGTAGGCCGGGCGCGGTGCCTCGTAGACCAGGCCCGCGGTGCTCGTCGTAGTCCTCCGGCTCCGTCGCCCGCTGGCGCCGCGCCGCCGGCGCCGGGCAGCACGGTGCCGGACAGCACGGTGCCCGGCAGTTCCGGTTCGCCGCACCGCGGAGCTCAGGCGTCGAGGTCCGCAGCGGCGTCCGGTGCCGTCGCTGCGTCGGCGTCTGGCCGCGCCGGCGGCGCGGCGGTGGCCGCGGATCGTCTCGGCGGGAACCGTGCGGGGGATCGTGGCGCGGCCGTCTCGTCGGCCGCCGAGTGCGCGTACCTGATCGGGCGCAGCCGTCGGCCCGCCCGCGGCCTGCCGGCGGCCGGGTCGTCGGTGCCAGGGCCGTAGCCGCCAGGATCGTAGGCGACTGCGTGCCTGGTGCCGCTGACCCCTGTGTTCTGTCCGGTGCCTGGGGGCGGCTCAGCGTCGGGCGCCGGCGTTACGGTTGCCTGCACGCCGTCGTGCGGGTGTGTACCGGGCTGCGCTGATGACCTGGAGTTCTTGATTCGGGGCCAAGCCATCCATCTCACCATCTCAGCGTACCGATTCGCCGCCGTGAGGCGGCGCTCTGTAATCGATGTGCCCTCAATATGGTCTCGTTAAAAACCGACTTCCGTCCCTAATGACACTGTAAATGGGTCCGTCCGCATCCGCCTAGTGTGGTCTTTTCCCGGTAGCCGGCCTTGTACTCATGGTGATGGCTGTGGCAGGTCTAGGTCGAGTCAAAACCTATGGTCTGAGTGGTGGCTGTGGTCGCGGGTATTGCCGCCGGCGCTCCTCGGAAGGTCGGCGGCGAATTGCCCGCGACCTGCGCCTCCGTCAGCCGCGGAGAGTCCCCGCCCGGCGCTGCCGCCGCGAGCCACCAGCTCTTGCGGGCCGATCGCGGCGGAACTCCGCTCGAGTGAGCTGCGCAACTCCGGGCCGTGCTCGAGTCCGCCGGCGCTCGTTCGCGTTCGAAGGAACTCGCAGTGACTCGGGCGCATGCCTAGCGCAAGTTGCCAGGACTCTGCGTGCGCGGGGAGCCGATTGCGCTGGCGCTGCAGCATCGCGGATCGCGCGGTTCTTGCTCTCGTGTCAACGTAGCGTTGCTGCCTGGGACAGGCTTGTTGACGCGACTCATATCGTGATCATGGCCGCTTGCGGCCTATGGCACTGTAAATCGCCGTCCCGCATGCCGGGGTGCTTGGTGCGGCTGTCACTGGCTTGCGCCGGATGGGCGTCGAGCGTCAGGGTGCGTGCGTCAGAGGCCGGCTCTCCGGTGTGCGGGCGTCGGCTGGCGACTGGGGAGCGTGTTTCGTGGTACAACGTGCGGGATGTTCAAGCGTGTGAGGCGGGATAGGCGGCCGCGGCCGGTGGCGGGCGCGGCGGGTGGTGAGCCTGGTCGGCGCGGTTGTCGTGTCGGCGCTGCTGCTCGGCGTTCTCGGGTTCGGGTACGGGGCGATCCCCGCGCTCGGGCCTGCCCTTGACCCGGGCGTGGCGCGTGGACGTCGGCGTCCGGCGGGCAGCCGGTCAGCTCGGAGCAGCTGCACGTGCCGGGGCTCACCGGTCCCGTCACGGTCTCGTTCAGCGCGCAGGGCCTGGCGTCGATATCGGCGGGCAGCACGCACGACCTGTTCCTCGCGCTCGGCTACGTGCACGCGAAGTTCCGGCTGACGGAGCTCGACGCGGAGCGGCGCCTCGGTGAGGGCCGCCTCGCGCAGCTGGCCGGCCCGAGCGACCTGGCCAGCGACGAGTTCGAGCTGCGCCTTGGCCTGCTGCGCACCGCGCAGAACGAGTGGGCGCGCACCACCGGCGCCGCCCGCGCCGCGCTGCTCGCGTACGCCCGCGGCGTGAACGACGACATCGCCGCAGGTCCGCGCCTCCGGCGACTGGCCGGCGCTCTTCACGCTCGCCGGCCAGTACCCGAGCCCGTGGACCCCGGTCGACAGCCTGGTCGTCCAGGGGGTGCTCACCCAGGAACTCGACTACACGACGGGCCCGCTCGACTACGCGCTCCTCGACAAGTCCCTCGGCAGCGCGAACACCGCCGACTGGTTCCCGGCCCTGGCGAAGAACACGCAGACGCCCTATGACCCCGGGCCCCTACGTCAAGGCTCCCGCTGACCCCGGTCCCGCCGGACGTCGGCGAGCTCGGCTCCCGGCACGGGGGCGACGACGACGGACCCGCCCCGGCGTCCGGCCCGGCCGCCGCCGGCGGTCCGGGGCAACCGGCACTCGTTCGGCTGACTCAGTCGGCGGTGGCGGCGGCGGCGGCGAGCGTGCTTGACCAGCTCAGCCAGCTGCTGCCGAATCAGATTCATCACTTCCCCGACTCCAACGCGTGGGCGGCGAACGGGCCCGCGGTGGCGGGGCTCGGCTGGCAGCCGAGGCGCTGCTCGGCGGTGACCCGCACCTGCCGCAGACGCTGCCGTCGGTCTGGTACGAGGTGGCGCTGTCCGCGCCCGGGTACCAGGTCGGCGGGGGCGAGCGTGCCCGGAGTGCCTGGCGTCCTGCTCGGGCACAACGCGCACATCGCCTGGTCGCTGACCGACACGCAGAACTCGGCGACCTTCTACTACGCCGGAGCAGGTCCGCGGCTCGCAGTACTACTGGAACGGCGCGTGGCGGCCGCTGACCGTGGTGCACTACTCGATCCCGGTGCGCGGCGGCGCGACCAGGCAGCTCACGGTGGACATCACCGCGCAGGGGCCGATCATCAGCCAGGCCGGGCAGACGATGGCCGTGGACTGGATGGGCAACGCGCCGTCCGATGACGTCGCCGCCCTCCTCGCGGTGAATACCGCGTCGACGTTCGCGCAGTTCAAGGCGGCGCTGGCGGGGTGGCACGCGCCGACGCAGAACTTCGTCTACGCCGATACTTCCGGAAATATCGGGGTGGTCGCCCCCGGCTACTACCCGCAGGTGCCCGCCGGCTGCCAGCCCTGGCTGCCGATGCCGGGCACCGGGGCGTGCGACATCACCGGGGTGATCCCGTACCAGGCGGTGCCGCAGGCCTACGACCCGCCGTCGCACCTGATCGCGACCGACAACCAGCGGCCGGTCAGCGGCGACTACCCGTACTACGTGGGGACCGCGCTCGACTTCTACGACCCCGGCTACCGGGCGGCGCACGCCTACAGCGCGCTGAAGGCGGCCGAGCCGCTGACCCCGGCCTCGATCGCGGCCCTGCAGAACGACCTGACCGACCCGCTCGCCGCCCGGCTGCTGCCGACGGTGGTCAGCGCGCTGTCCGCGCGCCGGGCTGTCCGGCGCCGGACCAGCAGGCGGCGGCGCTGCTCGAGTCCTGGAACTACGGCATGGACTCCGGCTCGGCCGCGGCGTCGCTGTGGTGGACGTTCTGGGGCTCGTACCTCAACGCCGTCTTCGCGCCCTGGTGGCAGGCGGGGAAGGTCCCGGTGAGCAAGGACCCGCTTCGGCCTCGCCGTGACGCCGGGCCTGGCCCCGCTCGATGAGGACCTGGAGGCGTGGACGCTCGGCGACCCGTCCAACGCCGCGTTCGCCGGGCCGGCCGGGCACGGGCCCGGGACCGCGCACGACGGCGATCGTGGCGGCGTTCAAGAAGGCGGTGGCGCACCTGTCCGCCAAGCTCGGCGGCGCGCCCGCGACGTGGACGTGGGGGCGGATCCACACCCGCTCGTTCCCCTCGATCACCGGGGCGGACGGCCTCGGCTACGGCCCGCGCCCGGCGGGCGGCGACCCGTTCACCGAGGACGCCGCCGACGGCGGCCTCAACGCGTCCACCGGGCCGAGCTGGCGGATGATCGCCGGCGCTCGTGCGCCGCGCGGCGTGCTCCGCGCCAGGGCGTGTACCCCGGGCGGCCAGTCGGAGAACCCGGCCTCGCCCTGGTACGCCAACCTGATCGAGGCTGTGGTGGAACGGCGAGTACCTGCCGATCCCGGTCCCCGGGCAGCCGGCCGGCCCGACGGCCTGGAGTCTCCGTGGTTAAGCGCGCTCGCGGTCCTGGTCGTCGCCCTCGCCGCCGTGCGCCCTCGGCGCGTACCTCGGCGCCTGGTGGGTGCCGTTCCCGGTCGGCGTGGCCGCCGGCCTGCCTGGCGTGACCGGCTGGCTCGGGGCGCGGCGGCGTGCTGGCGGCGACGGCCGGCGCGGTGCTCGGCTGGGCGCTGCCGCTCTGGGCGATGGCGCTGGCCAGCCTGCCCGTCGGCGCCACCGCGCCGGGCGATCGCCGCGCCTGGCGGGCCTGCCGCCGTACGCCGGGGTCGCGGTCGCCGTCACCCTGCTGCTCGCCGCCCTGCAGGTGCTGGCCGGCGCCTGGCTGGCCCGCGCGGTCTTCCCCGGCAGGGCGGTCGTCCCGGAGGGGAGAGGCGCCCAGGATCTGGGCGATCCCCAGACGTGAATATTGGTCAGGCGTCACGGCCGGCCGACGATAGACTCCGACGTGAGGTGCCTAGACCTCCCTCGGACTTCTCCAGGCCTGCCCGGACGTCTCTCGCGCGTCCGGTTACGAGCAGGCAGACGCGACAAGACGGAGTAAAACGTGCGCTGGTCAACCATGCACATCCCCACGCTGCGGGAGGACCCCGCGGAGGCGGGTGCGCCCAGCCACCGGCTGCTGCTGCGGGCCGGGTACATCCGCCAGCTGATGGCGGGGCACTACTCGCTGCTGCCGCTGGCGGTCCGGGTCCGGCTGAAGGTCATCGGCATCATCCGCGAGGAGATGAACAGGATCGGCGCCCAGGAGATCCTGATGCCGGTCATGCACCCGGCCGAGCTCTGGCAGCGCAGCGGCCGCTGGGACGTCATGGGCGACGAGATGTTCCGGCTCAAGGACCGCAAGGGCGCCGCCCTCGCGCTCGGCATGACGCACGAAGAGGTCGTGTCGACCCTGGCCACCGAGCTGAACTCCTACCGCGAGCTGCCGCAGATGTGGTACCAGTTCCAGACCAAGCTGCGCGACGAGCCCCGGCCGAAGGCGGGCCTGATGCGGACCCGCGAGTTCACGATGAAGGACTCCTACAGCTTCGACCTCGACGCGGCGGGCCTCGACAAGTCGTTCGACGCGCACCACGCCGCCTACGCCCGCGCCTTCGAGCGGATGGGCATCCCCGCGATCCCGGTGGAGGCGTCGAACGGCGCGATGGGCGGCTCCGGCTCGACGGAGTTCGTCTGCCCGTCGGAGACCGGCGAGGACGACATCATCTACTCGCCCGGAGTGCGGCTACGCGGCGAACATCGAGGCGGCGGTATCGGCCCTGGAGCCCGTCGACCCGGCGGCCGACGCGGCGGCGGCCCTGGACGCGCCGCTGCGCTTCGACACGCCGGGCGTCCGGACGATCGAGGACCTGGCCACCGGCTACGACGCGCCCGCCGACCGGCAGGTCAAGACCCTCGTCTACGTCCTTGACGGCAAGCTCACGCTGGTGCTGCTGCGCGGCGACCACGCCCTCGAGGAGCAGAAGCTCATCGACGCGACCGGCGCGGTCGCGGTGCGCCCGGCCGAGGCCGACGGAGATCTTCGCCGCGCTCGGCGCGCACCCCGGCTCGCTCGGCGCGGTCGGCGTGCCGGCCGACCTGCCGGTCATCGCCGACCTGGCGCTGCAGGGCCGGTCCGGCATGACGACCGGGGCGAACACCGACGACGTGCACCTGCGCGGCGTGGACGTCGCGCGCGACATCAGCGTCGGCAAGTGGGCCGACCTGCGCGCCGCCGAGGAGGGGGAGCCCTGCGTCCGCTGCGGCAACCCGCTCACGGTGATCAAGGGCATCGAGGTCGGGCACATCTTCAAGCTCGGCTACAAGTACTCCGACGCGCTTGACCTGTCCGTGCTCGGCCCGGACGGCAAGCCGGTCAAGCCGATCATGGGCTGCTACGGCATCGGCGTGGAGCGCGCGATGGCCGCCTGCATCGAGGTGCACCACGACGAGAAGGGCATCGTCTGGCCGGCCGCGGTCGCGCCGTTCGAGGCGGTCGTCATCGTCGCGCAGCAGAACGACGCCGCGGTCGCCGAGGCGGGGGAGCGGGCCTACCAGGCGCTGCTCGACGCGGGGGTGGACGTGATCATCGACGACCGCCCGGACCGGGCGGGCGTGAAGTTCAGCGACGCCGAGCTGGTCGGCATCCCCTTCCGCGTCACGATCGGCAAGCGCGGCCTGGCGTCGGGCGCGGCCGAGCTCACCGACCGCGCCACCGGCGAGACGGTCTCCGTCCCGCTCGACGACCTGGCCAAGCACGTCCGCGAGGCCGTCAGCCCAGGCGATCGCGGGCCGACCGCCGCCTGAGGCCAGCGCCAGCGGCGACGCTCAGTATCCCGAACGGAAGCGGCCTCTCGCGCCGCGTCCGTGACTCTCCAGGACGGCGGGCCGTCGCGAGGCTATCTGCCTCCGACGATCCACCGTCTCTGGCTGGCTAGCGGCTGCGCCGCGCTCGCGGTCGCGGGACTGGTTGCGCAGGGCGCGGGCGACCTCGTCGCGGCCCTCGATGAGCAGGCGGCGGAGCGCGGCGGGCGGCTCGGGCTCGGCGGCCAGGTAGGCGTCGGTGGCCGCGATCGTCGCCTCGTCGACCGCGCCGATCGGGTAGCCGTACTCCACGAAGTCCTGCGCCATCGCCGAGGACCACTCGCTGCCACACCTCGCCGAGCGCGGCGAAGTACTCCGGCCGGTACGGCTGGACGAGCGCCGGCTGGTCCGGGTCGGCGAACCCGATGATCGTGGCCCGGAACATCGCGATCGTCAGCTTCCCGTCGGTCAGCGTCTCCCAGGTCTCGCGCTTGGCCGTGAGCGTCGGGATCGCCGCCCGGCACCCGGCGGCCTGCCGCTCGCCGGCGTCGGTGGCGTCCCGTGACAGCTCCGCGTCGATGGCGTCCTCGCCCCGCACGCCCCGGCTGACCAGGCGCCGCAGCAGCGCCCAGCGCAGGTCGGTGTCGACCGCGAGCCCGTCGAGGCTGACCGTGCCGTCGAGCAGCCCGGCCAGGAACTCCAGGTCCTCCGGCGAGGTCGCCACGGCGGCGAACGCCCGCACGTAGGCGAGCTGGTGGTCCGAGCCGGCCGGGGCCGCCGCGCACAGCGACCGCAGCGACGAGGCGATGAAGGCCAGCCCCTCGGCGCGCCAGGACGGGTCGGCGTACTGCCGCGCCGCGAGGGTCGCCTGCCGCAGCAGCGTCTGCACGACGCTGATGTCCCGGACCGAGTCCACGCCGCCGAGCACGAGCCGCACGTAGTCCCGCGCGGCCATCTCCCCGTCCCGGACCATGTCCCACGTCGCGGCCCAGACCAGGGCGGCGGGCAGGGACGAGGTGAACGAGCCGATCGACGAGACGGCGGTCCGCAGCGAGTGCGGGTCGAGCCGGATCTTGGCGTAGGTGAGGTCCTCGTCGTTGATCAGCACCAGGTCGGGCCGCGGCACGCCGACGAGCGCGGGCACCGGCGTCCAGTCGCCGGTCACGTCGGTCTCGACCGACGACACCCGGACCAGGCCCTCCGGCGACAGCGAGTAGAGCCCGATCGCGATCCGGTGCGAGCGGAGCGTCGGGTGCGACGGCGCGGCCGACTGCAGCACCGAGAACGCGGTGAACCGCCCCTCGGCGTCGACGCTGTAGGAGGGCCGCAGCGTGTTCACGCCGGCGGTCTCCAGCCACTCCCGCGACCACGTGCCGAGGTCGCGCCCGGACGTCTCCTCGAGCGCGGAGAGCAGGTCCGCGAGGGTCGCGTTGCCGTAGGAGTGCGCGGCGAAGTACTTGCGCACGCCGGCCAGGAAGTTGTCGTACCCGACGTAGGCCACGAGCTGCTTGAGCACCGCCGCGCCCTTGGCGTAGGTGATGCCGTCGAAGTTCACCTCGACCGCGTGGATGTCGGGGATGTCGGCGGCGATCGGGTGCGTGGACGGGAGCTGGTCCTGCTTGCAGGCCCACGCCTTCCACGCGGTGGTGAACGTGGTCCACGAGTTGTCCCAGCGGGTGGCCCTGGCCTGGGCCTCGGTGCCGGCCCAGGTGGCGAACGACTCGTTCAGCCACAGGTCGTCCCACCAGCGCATGGTGACCAGGTCGCCGAACCACATGTGCGCCATCTCGTGCAGGATCGTCTCGCCGCGCGCCTCGCGGGAGAAGTCGGTGACCCGCGACCGGAAGACGTAGTCCTCGAGGAAGGTGACCGCGCCCGGCGTTCTCCATCGCGCCTTCCTTGAACTCGGGCACGAAGAGCTGGTCGTACTTCCCGAACGGGTACTTGATCCCGAAGGCCCGGTGGTAGAAGTCGAAGCCCTGCCTGGTGACCTCGAAGATCTCGTCCGGGTCCAGGTAGCGCGCGAGCGACTGGCGGCAGAAGATGCCGAGCGGTATGCCGTCGTGCTCGGACCGGACGACGTGCCACGGCCCCGCGGACACGTGCGTGATGTAGGTCGCCATCAGCGGCGTCGGCGGGAAGTGCCAGGAGCGCGTGCCGTCGCCGGCGTCCGCCCCGCCCTCGCTGTCGGCGGCCATGTTGGACACCACGGTCCAGTCCTGCGGGCGCGCTGCACCGTGAGCTCGTAGACGCGCCTTCATGTCGGGCTGGTCGAAGCAGGCGTAGACCCGGTGCGCGTCGAACGTCTCCAGGTCGGAGTACAGGTAGACGTTGCCGTCGGCCGGGTCGGTGAACCGGTGCAGGCCCTCGCCGCTGCGCGAGTAGGCGCACTCGGCGTCGACCTCAAGCTCGTTCCGCCCGGCGCGCAGGCCGTCGACCGCGATCCGCTCGCCGTCGAACGCGTCCGGGCTCACCGGGCTGCCGTTGAGCGTGATCGCGTGCACCCCGGGCGCCGCGAGGTTGACGAAGGTGCCGGCCCCGTCTAGCGCGCAGTCGAATTCGATCCGTCGACACCGAACGGAAGGTGGTGTCACCGCCGGTCAAGTCGAGCTGGACCCGGTAGGCATCGACCTTGATCAGTTCTGCACGGGTACGCGCCTCGTCACGGGTGAGGTTTGTTGCCACCGGGTGGTCCCTTCGTGATCGCGATGTACATCTGTGATCTTCCCATGTCCAGGGGGCCGCCACGCCGCCTGCGTCAGGCGAGTTCCCGCCATTATTACACGGAGTGTCTGTTTAGTCATCAAGTGTGACGAGCTTTCCTGGCCCGCGGACACGCCGTCAGGGCGCGCCGGCCAGTCGCACCGGCCAGCCGCTCCGGCCGAACACCGGGGGTACGGGGGCCATCTCCCCAGGGGGATGGCAGACTAACCCCGTGCGCGTATACCTCGGCTCTGACCACGCCGGCTTCGAGCTCAAGGCGGCCATCATCGCCTGGCTCGGCGAGGCCGGCCATGAGGCGGTCGACTGCGGTCCCGCCAGCTACGACCCGCAAGACGACTACCCCGTCTACGTGCTGCGGGCCGCGCAGGGGGCCATCGGCGACCCCGGCAGCCTCGGCATCGTGATCGGCGGCTCGGGCAACGGCGAGCAGATCGCCGCGAACAAGGTGCCCGGCGTCCGCGCGGCGCTCGCCTGGACGGCAGAGACCGCCCGGCTCGCCCGCCAGCACAACGACGCCAACGTGCTCAGCCTCGGCGCGCGGGAGTACAGCCATCGAGGACGCGGTGTCGTTCGCGAAGATCTTCGTCGAGACCCCGTTCTCCGGCGAGCCGAGGCACGCCAGGCGCCTGGCCATGATCGCCGACTACGAGAAGACCGGCGAGCTTGTGCCGAGGGCTGCGGCCTCACCCCCGGCTGAGGGCTTCGCCGCGTGCCCCGGGGGGGGCGACCCCCCTGCACCCCCCGCGCATGGGAGGGCTTCGCCCCTCCATAGCCTCCCCACGGGAGGACGCCGCTGAAACCGCGGCGCCCCCCGCGCTGTGGCTGGGTTAGCCTGTGGTTGCTGGCAGGCGGCACGCGCTGCCTGCGCTGTGGCTGGGGTTAGGGCCTGTGGTTGCGGTCAGGACCGGCGGCGGCGGCGGCGGCGGCGCGGCGGCGGATGGGCGGGGTGGCCTGGGCGGCCTGGGTGGCCGGCGCCGCGGGCCGGAGGGCCTGGGCGCGGGCGGGGCCGCCGGCTGGCGGGTGGCCGTTTCCTCGCGCTTGGCGGCCTCGGCGAGGTGCTCCGCGTGAGGCCGCGACACGTCCCGCGCCCGCATGGCGGTGGACAGCGTGATCTTGGTGACCGGCATGCGTATCAGTGTCGCCTAGAAGAGCCGCGGGCACCATGGGGCCCGGTCCCGCACTATGGCGGCGGGCAGCCGGTCCCGGCGGAAGCCAGCATACTCATCGACGGTAATAGGACGGATCGGGTACGGGTCTGCCATGATGGAGTTCATATCCCGCGCGGCCCGCTGGATGCGAATGGTTTTCGATGGCAATATTTTCGCCCGGCAGGACCTGTTGCCTGGGAAGATGGAGCGTGGACCGCGTGCGACTAACACAATCTGCGGATAACCTGCCCAGGTCATGAAAGTTTCGGCACCCCTCTCGGCAGCGCGCGCGGTACCGCGCTCCCTCCGGCGTGCCGGGCAGTGGCTAGCCGACCAGGTCAGGCAGCAGCTCATCACCAGGAACCGGCGGGTCGCGATCGTGCTCGCCGTGATCACGGTGGCCGTCGCGATCGTCGCCGCGCACGTGTCCGCGTGGCTGGTGTCGCCCGGCGTCATGATCCTGCCGATCCTCGTGCGGCGGGCTGCTGCTGTGGCCGAGGGCGCTGCGGATCCTGATGGCGATCGCGGCGGCGGGCCTGGTCTACGACGTCGTCCTGCACAAGGCGGGCCCGGGGATCGTGGTCACGATCGTGGCCACCGCGTACTTCGCCGACGTGCTGTCCAACACCCGCGGCAAGCTCGGCACCCGCGGGCTGCGCGCCGACCGGATGATGATCGAGCTGCGCGACCGCATCCGGGCCCAGGGGACGCTGCCCGAGCTCGGCGACGGCTGGGGGTCCACCGTGGTGCTCCGCCCGGCGGGCGGCTCCTCCTTCGGCGGCGACTTCGTGGTCTCCTACAGCGACGGCAAGACCCTGGAGGTGGCGCTCGTCGACGTCTCCGGCAAGGGCATGGACGCGGCCACCAGGGCGCTGCTGCTGTCCGGCGCGTTCGGCGGCGTGCTCGGCTCGGTGCCGAGGGAGCAGTTCCTGCCCGCCGCGAACGCCTACCTGCGCCGCGGGTCCACCGACGAGGGCTTCGTGACCGCCGTCCACCTGTCGATCGAGCTTGCCTCGGGGGAGTACACGCTCTACTCGGCGGGCCACCCGCCGGCGGCCCGGTTCGACGCCAACACCGGCCTGTGGCGGACCTCCACCGCGCGCGGCATCGTGCTCGGCGTGGTCCCCGACCTGGCGGCCGTCCCCGACGTTCCCGACGAGGGCGTGCTCCGCCGTGGCGACGCGATCATGCTCTACACCGACGGCATGGTCGAGGCCCCGGGGCGGGACATCGACGACGGCATCGCGCGCCTGCTCGGCGAGGCCGAGCGCCTCGTCGTCGCGGGCTTCAAGTCGGGCGCGCCGGAACTCGTCACCACCATGCAGCGCACGATCGCCAGCGGCGACGACTGCGCCCTGGTCCTCATCTGGCGCTCGTAACCGGGAGACCGTCACGGCATCATCCGGCGTGGAATCGTCCCGGCGAGCCGCGCCTTCCGCAACGTGCGGTTTCTCACCTCGGCCCGCGACGTACGGAGGCAAGCCGCCGCTGCACAGTGCGCGTCCGCGGCGAGCACGCCGTGTCAGAATGTTTCCGCAATGTGTCAAATCCACGATTTCGGCGGAGACTGGATCGGCGGGCATGAAAATGGTGTCAAGCGGGTAACGCGGCCGAGCCGCGGGCCGGTCATGGCCGCTCGTGCGACCCGGCCGGGCCTAACTGGTAAACGAGAGAATCTTCCCAGGTCAGCGTGGGTTCGGCTAGTCTTTTCTGCATTGTGTAGCATATCGGCATTCCCTGCTGCAAACTAATTGGGCGCGGGCAATGCAGTGCCGAGACCGGGAGCGCAAGCCGTTTCCCTGACAGGCCCGTCATAGTTCTCCGACGGGCGCGTCAGGTGACGCGGGTGTCATTGTTTGCATTTATTTCTGAGCTGTGCCCAAATAGACAGGTGACAGGCACAGGGGCAGGCCGTGCGGGGAGTAGCGGCACAGAGCGAGGCAGGCACGGCCGAGGCAGGCGATCGCGAGGAGGCGGTCGCCGTCGCGGCGCAGGTCTCGCTTGCCGTCGCGGCGAAGGCGTCCGCGGAGAACTTCCCGGTTGCCCTGCGTGTCCTGCCGAAGCGCTGGCGTGCCCACCTGACCGCGCTCTACGGCTTCGCCCGGCTCACCGACGACATCGGCGACGAGCCGCTGCCCGGCCTGCCGCGACGACGCGACCGCAGGAGACGATCACCGCGACCCGCCTCAAGCTCCTCGACGAGCTGCAAGGCGACGTGGCGCGGATCTACGACGACAAGGCCCCGAGCCGGACCTGCAAGCCATCAAGGACCTCAAGCGCACGGTCAGGGACTGCGCGATCCCGGCGCAGCCGTTCTACGACCTCATCCAGGCCAACCGCCAGGACCAGCTCGTCACCAGGTACGACACCTACCAGGAGCTTGCGGACTACTGCAAGCTGTCCGCGAACCCGGTCGGCCAGGTGGTCCTTTACATCATGGGGGCGGCGACGCCGGAGCGCATCGCGGCCTCGGACAGCATCTGCACTGCCCTGCAGGTCATCGAGCACACCCAGGACGTCGCCGAGGACCTCGCCAACGGCCGGATCTACCTGCCGCGGCAGGACATGGACGCGCTACCAGGTGACCGAGGCGGACCTGGCGCGAGCCGACCGCGGGCAAGCAGGTCAGGGACCTCATCAAGTTCGAGGCCGACCGCGCGCGGCGGCTTCTCGACGACGGCGCCCCGCTGGTCGGCACGCTGAAGGGCGCGGCCAGGCTCGCCATCGCCGGCTACGTGGCCGGCGGCCGCGCGACCCTGAAGGCGATCGAGGACGGCGGCTACGATGTCCTGCGCAGCACGCCGAGGCCGGGCAAAGCGGACACGCTCGCCATGATGGCGAGCTGCTACATCAAGGGGAGGTGACCGTGAACGCCGACGAAGCCTACGCCCAGTGCGAGCAGATCACCTGGGAGCAGGCCAGGAACTTCGCCTACGGCATCAGGCTGCTGCCACCGGACAAGCGCCGTGCCCTCGCCGCCGTCTACGCCTACGCGAGAAGGATCGACGACATCGGCGACGGCGATCTTCCCGCGGCGGAGAAGACGGCGCAGCTCGAAGCCGCCAGGCAGCAGGTGCACGCCCTGGTCGCCGAGGTCAAGGGCGACGCCTGCGGCGCGCCACGCTTGACGACACGGACCCGGTCCTCGTCGCCCTCACGGACGCGGGCACGCGCTTCGCGGCCCCGCTCGAGGCGTTCGAGGAGCTCATCGACGGCTGCCTCGCCGACGTCAACCAGGCCACCTACGAGACGTTCGACGACCTGCTCTGGTACTGCCGCTGCGTCGCGGGCAGCATCGGGCGCCTCAGCCTCGGCATCTACGGCGCCACGCACCCGGAGCAGCCAGAGCAAGCTGGCCGACGACCTCGGCGTCGCGCTCCAGCTCACGAACATCCTGCGCGACGTCCGCGAGGACTTCCTCAACAACCGCATCTACCTGCCGAAGGAAGACCTGGACAAGTTCGGCATCGAGTTCGCGCCGTTCGGCTCGCCCGAGCCCTTCCCGAGCGAGGCCATGCAGGCCAGGTTCGCCAACCTGGTCGAGTTCGAGGCCAACCGCGCCCGCGAGTGGTACGGCAGCGGCCTGCGGCTGCTCGCCACGATCGACCGCCGCAGCGCGGCGTGCACGGGCGCGATGGCCGGCATCTACCGCCGTCTCCTCGAGCGCATCGCGCGCAACCCGCACGCCGTCCTCGACGGCCGCATGTCCCTGCCCGGCAGCGAGAAGGCCCTCGTCGCCGCGCAGGCCCTGGCCGGCTTCGACCGGTGGAAGTACCGCAAGGGAGCCCAGCGCAAGGGAGCACTGCGGTGAAGGTCGTCGTGATCGGCGGCGGCCTGGCCGGCATCACGGCCGCGATCGCGCTCGCCCAGGCGAAGCACGAGGTCACGCTGCTTGAGGCCAAGCCGCGGCTCGGCGGCGCGACGATGTCGTTCAACCGCGACGGCCTGGTCATCGACACCGGCCAGCACATCTTCCTGCGCTGCTGCACCGCCTACCGCGGCCTGCTCGACCGGCTGGGCATGACGGCGCACGCCCCGCTCCAGCCGCGCTTCGACGTGACGGTCGTCGCACCGGGGAAAAAGGCGGTCATGAAGCGGCGCCGCATCCCCGCGCCGCTGCACATGCTGCCGGCCCTGCTCGGCTACCCGTTCTTGAACACTCCAGAACGGCTGCGGCTGGCCCGGGCCGCCCTCGCCTTCAGGCGCCTCAACGAGGCGGACCCGGAGACGGACGAGCTCCGGCTCGGTGACTGGCTCGCAGCCCACGGCCAGGACGAGCGCACCCGGCGCGTGCTGTGGGACCTGTTCTCCGTCTCCTCGCTGAACGTCCCCGGCGACGACGCCAGCCTCGCCCTCGCCGCCGTCGTGGTGAAGACGGGCCTGCTCGGCGACGCGGACGCGGCCGACATCGGCGTCCCCACGCTCCCGCTCGGCGAGCTGCACGGCACCGCGGCCGCCCGCGTGCTCGGCAAGCTCGGCGCGACGGTCCGCCTGCAGGCGAAGGTCGCCGCGATCGAGCCCAAGGGCGAAGGCGAGTTCCTCGATCCGGCTGGGCGCGCTCCGCGGCCGCAGCCCGGCGACCGAGCCCCGGTCGACGCGGCTCGAGGCGCCAGCGGCCCGGAGGCGCGGGGGAGCGGCCCGGCGGGGAGCGACTGGGGGGTCGACGGGGGAGACGGTGATCCTCGCCGACGCCGTCGTGCTCGCGGTGCCGCACGAGCAGGCCGCGAAGCTGATCCCGCCCGGCGCGCTCCCGGCGGAGACCGTCGACGGCTGGGCCGGCCTCGGCGCCGCCCCGATCGTGAACGTGCACGTCATCTACGACCGCAAGGTGATGGACGTGCCGTTCGCGGCCGGCGTCGACTCCCCGGTGCAGTGGGTGTTCGACCGGACGCGCATCTCCGGCATGCACGCGCGCGGCGACGACGGCCAGTACCTGGCGATCTCGCTGTCGGCGGCCGACGAGTACGCGAACACGCCGGTCGCGGAGCTGCGCGAGAAGTTCGTCCCCGCGCTCGCGGAGCTGTTCCCCGCGGCCAAGGACGCGACCGTGACCGAGTTCTTCGTCACCCGCGAGAAGCGGGCGACGTTCCGCCAGGTGCCGGGCACCGCGAAGCTCCGCCCGAAGGCCGCGACCGGCCTGCCCGGCCTGGTGCTGGCGGGCTCGTGGACCGACACCGGCTGGCCCGACACGATGGAGGGCGCGGTCCGCAGCGGCCTGAACGCGGTGATCGCCCTGCACGACGAGCTAGCCAAGGGAACAAACGGCCACGTTCCGGAATTGGCCGAGAATGCTGGAACTGAAGTGAAGAACGCCGAAGTGAAGATCGAAGCGGATGAGAGGGAGGTGCGCTCGTGACGGTCGTGATGCCCGCTGGCGTCGCCGTGGCGCGTGACCTGGTCGGCCCGGCCACGGAGGCCGCGATCAACCGGCTGAGCCCCCGCGTTCGCCGGGTGGCCGCCTACCACTACGGCCTCGCCGACGCGGAAGGGAACCCGGTGCGCGTGGGGAGCGGCAAGGCGCTGCGTCCCGCGCTCGCCCTGCTCTCCGCCCGCGCCGCGGGCGTGGCCCCGGAGCGCGGGGTCAGCGCCGCGGTCGCGGTCGAGCTGGTGCACAACTTCTCGCTGCTGCACGACGACATCATGGACGGCGACACCGAGCGGCGGCACCGGCCGACCGCCTGGACCGTCTTCGGCGTCGGCGCGGCGATCCTGGCCGGCGACGCGCTGCTCGCCCTGGCCAACGACCTGCTCCTTGAGGACACCGCCCCGGGCGGCCCGTGGGCCGCGCGCTGCCTGTCCACCGCGGTGCAGCGGCTGATCGCCGGGCAGGGCGAGGACCTCGCGTTCGAGGAGCGCGGCGACGTGACCCTGCCCGAGTGCATCGAGATGGCCGGCGACAAGACGGCCGCGCTGATGGCCTGCGCCTGCACGATCGGCGCGGTGCACGTGGGCGCGCCGCCGGAGCTCGCGATGGGCCTGGCCGAGTTCGGCGGGCACGTGGGCCTGGCGTTCCAGCTCACCGACGACCTGCTCGGCATCTGGGGCGCGACCGAGGTGACCGGCAAGCCGGTCCGCGCCGACCTGCGCGCCAGGAAGAAGTCGCTCCCGGTCGTGGCCGCGCTGACCAGCGGCGCCCCGGAGGCCGCCGAGCTGAAGGCGCTGCTCGCCCGCGAGGACGAGCTGTCCGAGGACGACCTGATCCGCGCCGCCGACCTGATCGTCGCCGCCGGCGGCAAGGCCTGGGCCGAGAAGGAGGCCGACGACCGCCTGGCGGCCGCCGCCGCGTCCCTCGACGGCATCGGCATCCCCGCCGACGTCCGCGCCGAGTTCCTCGCCATCGCCGAGTTCATCACCGCCCGCCAGTGGTAACGGAGCAGTGGTCAGCGAGATGACGACGGCAGTCCGCAGGGCCCCGACCCGCGGGACGGAAGCGGAGGGCGCGCGCCGCCGGCGCCCAGGCCCGAAGCCGAGATGCCGAGCGCGAACCCGCATTCCGGATCATCGCGACATTCGCGCGAGCGGCGACCTCGGCGAGGTGGCCGCGGCCACGCTGGCCAGCGCCCGTGATCACCTGCTCGGCCTGCAGGACCCGCGCGGCTGGTGGATCGGCGAGCTTGAGACCAACGTGACGATGGACGCCGAGGACGTGCTGCTCCGGCACTTCCTCGGCATCCTCACCAAGACCGACGCCGAGGAGACCGCCGTCTGGATCCGCTCGCAGCAGCGCGAGGACGGCACCTGGGCCAACTTCTACGGCGGCCCCGGCGACCTGTCCACCACGGTCGAGGCCTACGTCGCGCTCCGGCTGGCCGGCGACGACCCGCGACGCCGAGCACATGAAGCGCGCCGCCGACTGGATCACCGGCCAGGGCGGCGTCACCGCGACCCGGGTCTTCACCAGGATCTGGCTGGCCCTGTCCGGCCTGTGGTCCTGGGACGACCTGCCGGTGATCCCGCCGGAGGTCATCTACCTGCCGTCCTGGTTCCCGCTGAACATCTACGACTGGGGCTGCTGGGCCAGGCAGACGGTCGTCGCCCTCGCGGTCGTCGCCTCCTTCAAGCCGAGCAACCCGCTGCCGTTCACGATCGACGAGCTGTACGCCGAGGTCCCGGGCATGCACCCCAAGGCGGACGCAGCAGGACGCCTGGTCGGTCGCCTTCAACACCCTCGACAAGGCGCTGCACAAGCTCGAGCCGAGGCTTCCCGAGACGGCGCCGGCGCGCCGCGCGGCGCCGCTGCACCGACTGGATCATCGCCCGCCAGGAGGCCGACGGCTGCTGGGGCGGCATCCAGCCGCCGTGGGTGTACTCGATCATGGCGCTGCACCTGATGGGCTACGGCCTGGACAACCCGATCGTCAAGAAGGCGCTCGACGGCCTTGAGCGGCTTCACGATCCGCGAGGACGGCATGCGCCGCCTCGAGGCGTGCCAGTCCCCGGTCTGGGACACCGTGCTGTCCATGACCGCCCTGGAGGACGCCGGGCTTGCGCCGGACCACCCGGCGCTCGCCAGCGCCGCGCACTGGGTCCTCGACGAGGAGATCCGCCAGCCGGGCGACTGGCAGGTCCGCCGCCCGCACACCGCGCCGGGCGGCTGGGCGTTCGAGTTCGAGAACGACAACTACGCCGACACCGACGACACCGCCGAGGTCATCCTCGCGCTGCGGCGGCTCGACCTCAAGGAGCGGACCGCGGAGAACCGCGCGGCGATCGGCCGCGGCCTGCGCTGGCTCGAGGGCATGCAGTGCAAGGACGGCGGCTGGGGCGCGTTCGACGCCGACAACACCCGCGAGCTGATCAACAAGCTGCCGTTCTGCGACTTCGGCGCCGTCATCGACCCGCCGAGCGCCGACGTCACCGCGCACATCGTCGAGGCGTTCGCGGCCGAGGGCCTGGCCGCGGAGACCGCCTGCAGGCGGGGCGTGATCTGGCTGCTGAAGAACCAGGAGCCGGACGGCTCCTGGTTCGGCCGCTGGGGCGCGAACTACCTCTACGGCACCGGCGCGGTCGTCCCCGCGCTGATCGCCGCGGGCGTCAAGCCGGGCAAGCCGCAGATCCGCAAGGCCGTCGCCTGGCTCGAGTCGGTACAGAACGACGACGGCGGCTGGGGCGAGGACCTGCGCTCCTACGACGACCCGGCGGGGTGGTCGGGCCGGGGCGCGTCCACCGCCTCGCAGACCGCGTGGGCGCTGCTCGCGCTGCTCGCGGCCGGCGAGCGCGACAGCAAGGCGACCGAGCGCGGCATCCGCTGGCTGGCGCGAACCCAGCGCCCGGACGGCACCTGGGACGAGCCCTACTTCACCGGGACCGGCTTCCCGGGCGACTTCTACCTGAACTACCACCTGTACCGGCTGGCGTTCCCTGTCTCCGCCCTCGGTCGATTTGTCGGGGGTGCGGGGGTCGTCCCCCGCGAGCCAGCAGAGTCAGACACGTGAGGGGTACTTCTCATGACTGAGACCATTCCGCAGCCGCGAACAGAAGCGGCGGCGGACCAAATCGAGGACACCGCGCCTGCGTCTGCAAAACCGGGCCTGCTCGTCCTCGCGCCGCTGCGCCTCGAGGCGAACGCCGTCCGCCGCGGCCTGACCCAGCCGACCAGCCACGTGCTGCACACCGGCATGGGCGCCACCCGGGCGAGGAAGTCGGCCGGCAAGAGCGACGCCGCACCCGTTCGGGGCGATGGTCGTGATGGGCACGGCGGCCGGGCTGAGCGACGACCTCAGCCCGGGCGACCTGGTCGTCGCCACCGAGGTGACCGACGGCGAGACCACCGTCGCGCTGCCCGGCGCCGACCTGCTCGCGGCGGAGCTGCGCCGGGCCGGGCCTGACCGCCCGGGCGGGGCGGCTCGTCACCGTGCAAAAGCTAGTCAAGTCCGCCGAACGGGTGCGGCTGGCCGCCGACGGCTACCTTGCCGCCGACATGGAGTCGGCCGCCCTGCTCGGCGCCGCCAGCGGGCGTCCGGTCGCCGTCATCCGGGCGGTGTCCGACGCCGGGTTCGGGCCGGGCATGGTCGGCGCGGCGGGATCGCGGCGCTGCGGTCGCTGCGCAAGGCCGCGCCGGTCGCCGAGAAGTGGGCCGCCGCCTGCCGGGAGCGGACCGTGCTGCTGGCCGGGCCCCGGTCGTTCTGCGCGGGCGTGGAGCGGGCGATCGAGATCGTCGAGCGGGCGCTTGAGATGCGCGGCGCCCCGGTCTACGTGCGCAAGCAGATCGTGCACAACACCCGCGTGGTCTCCGACCTCGAGCAGCGCGGCGCGGTGTTCGTCGACGAGCTCGACGAGGTGCCGGACGGCGCGACGGTCGTGTTCTCCGCGCACGGCGTGTCGCCCGCGGTGCGCGACGACGCGTCGGGGCGCGGGCCTGTCGGTGATCGACGCGACGTGCCCGCTGGTGTCGAAGGTGCACGCCGAGGCGCGGCGCTTCGCCCGCGAGGGCTACACGGTCGCGCTGATCGGGCACGCCGGGCCACGAGGAGGTCGAGGGCACGCTCGGCGAGGCGCCCGTCCTCGACGGTGCTGGTGCAGACGGCCGCAGGACGTGGCCGCGCTGTCGACGTGGACGACCCGTCCAAGATCGCCTACCTCATGCAGACCACGCTCGCGATCGACGAGGCGGCCGACGTGGCGGGCGCGCTGCGCGACAAGTTCCCGCAGATGCGCGCGCCGGGCTCGGACGACATCTGCTACGCCACGACCAACCGGCAGGCCGCCGTCCGCGCCGTCGCCACCGAGGCCGACCTCGTGCTCGTCGCCGGCTCCGCGAACTCGTCCAACTCGGTGCGGCTCGTCGAGCGCTCCGAGCGGGACGGGGACACCCGCGCACCTCATCGACGGCGCGACCGACATCGACCTGTCCTGGCTGGCCGGCGTGTCGGTGGTCGGCCTCACGGCCGGCGCCTCGGCCCCGCCCGCGGTCGTCAGCGAGATCATCGCGGCCCTGTCCGGCCTGGGCACCGGTCACGGTCACCGAACGAGTGACGACGACGGAATCGGTTCAGTTCGGCCTCCCGCGCGAGGTCCGCCGCTAACCCTGCAAGGTCATCGATCAAAGAACTTTGGCGTTGTGGCCGCGACAAGCGGGCCATAACGCCAAAGATCTGTCTTAATGATCCTGCAGGAATGGCCGCTGAGTCGCGGTTGCTTCGCAGCTTGCGCTCAGAAACTCTTCAGGAATCAGCGCCAGCATGTTGACTGGCGCGGACGTCGCGCCGGGGTTTGATTGCGCTCCCCCTGTAGCGACGGTTCCGCGCCGCCAATGTCGTCCGCCGGGACGCCCCGTGCGGGACCCCCATCGGAACATGCTGAGTCCGTTGAGGAGTCTGATGTTCTTCACGTACCTCTGGCGCGAGCTGCGGCGGCGCGCTCGCCAGGCCATCTTCATAGCGGTGGGCCTGGCGCTAGGGATCGGGCTGGTGATCACCGTGACCGCGGCGTCCGCCGGGGTCAAGAACGCCCAGTCCACGGTCCTGCACTCGCTTTACGGCGTCGGCACCGACATCACGGTGACGAAGACCCCGACCACCAGCGCCGCGGGCAACGGCGGGTTCGGCTTCAGCTTCCGGCAGAACACCGGCACCGAACAAGCGGCCCGCGGCCGGCAGCAAGATCAACGACAACACGCTGACCACGGACTTCACGCTCGCCTCGCATCAGCTCCTCGAACGTGACCACGATCTCCAAGCTGGCCAACGTGGCGGCCGCGGCGGGCGGGCTCACGCTCACCGACCGCACGGTGACCGGCACGGTCCCGGCCTTCAACACCCGGCGGCAGCGGTGGCGGCCGGCGGCGGCGGCGGCAGCGGCGGCGGCAGCGGTGGCGGCGGCGGGTTCACCGGCGGCGGCACGTCCAGCTTCAACACCAACAGCTTCACCGTCACCGGCGTCGACATCGCCAACGGCGAGCTCGGCCCGCTGTCGACCGGCACGGTCAGCTCCGGCCGCACCTTCACCACGGCCGACAACAGCCAAGGACGTCGCGCTCGTCGAGGCGAGCTACGCCACGTCCGAGAAGCTCAAGGTCGGCTCGCACCATCGCGGTCGGCAACTCCAAGGGCACCGCGACCAACTTCACCGTCGTCGGCATCGTCAGCGAGCCGTCGGGCGACAGCCCGTCGGACGTCTACATCCCGCTCGGCGTCGCCCAGTCCCTCGCCAACCTGAAGAACGACGTCAACACGATCTACGTGTCGGCGACCAGCAACAACGACATCACCGCGCTGGCGAGCGCGATCAAGAGGACGGTCTCCGGCTCGACCGTGACCGACCAGAACAGCCTGGCCAGCGAGGTCACCGGCTCGCTCTCCAGCGCCGCGTCGCTGGCCAACAACCTCGGCAAGTGGCTCGCGATCGCCGTCCTCATCGCGGCGTTCCTGCTCGCCAGCCTGCTCACCATGTCGGCGGTCTCGCGGCGCATCCGTGAGTTCGGCACGCTGAAGGCGCTCGGCTGGCGGTCCCGCCGGGTCGTCGGCCAGGTGCATGGGCGAGTCGATCGCGATCGGCATCGTCGGCGGCGTGGTCGGCGTGGGCGCTCGGCTTCCTCGGCGCCGCGCTCGTCGACCACTTCTCCGCGTCGCTCAGCGCCTCGCTCGGCGCGCGCGACCGGGACCGCCACCCCGGGCGGTGCCCAGCGGTTCGGCGGCGGGCGGGCGGCTTCGGCGGCGCGGGCGGCGGCACCGGCACCGGCACCGGCACCGGCACCGGCACGTTCCGCGGCGGCTTCACCAACGCGGCGCACACCGCCTCCACGGTCGCGGTGCACCTGTCCGCGCCGGTCACGATCACCGCGATCGTCCTCGCGGTGGTCCTCGCGGTCCTCGGCGGGCTGATCGCCGGCGGGTTCGGCGGCTGGCGGGCGGCGCGCGCTGCGCCCGGCCGCGGCACTGTCCAAGGTCGCCTGAGCCAGGCCGGAAAGGGAGAGCACAGTCCATGTACAAGCTCACGAAGGTCGTCAAGGACTACCCCAAGGGCCGCGAGGTCGTGCACGCGCTGCGCGGCGTCAACCTGGAGATCGCCGACGGCGAGTGGCTGTCCATCCAGGGGCCGACCGGGCACGGCAAGTCCACGCTGCTCCAGCTGCTCGGCGGCCTCGACCGGCCGACCTCGGGCTCCCTCGACCTGAACGGGCGCGACCTGGCGAGGCTCGGCGAGGGCGCGATGACCAAGGTGCGGGCCAACATCATCGGCTTCATCTTCCAGACGTTCAACCTGATCCCGACGCTGTCGGCGCAGGAGAACGTCGAGACGGCGCTGGTACCGCTCGGGATCAGCAACGCGTCGCGGAAGTCGCGCGCCGCCGAGGCGCTCGCCTCGGTCGGGCTCTCCGACCGGGCCAGGCACCTGCCGTCCGAGCTGTCCGGCGGCCAGCAGCAGCGCGTCGCGATCGCCCGCGCGCTGGTCAAGGAGCCGAAGGTGCTGCTCGCCGACGAGCCGACGGGCAACCTCGACGAGGACACCCGCGACGAGATCATCGCCCTGCTCGAGAAGCTCTGGCAGGACAACGGCCTGACGATGGTCATGGTCACCCACGACAGCGCCATCGCCCGCCGCGCCCAGCGCCTCGGCACGATGCGCAACGGCCAGCTGACCGTCAAGCAGACGGTCAAGTAGCAGCCCGGCGCTAGCGCGATTACGCGGGATACTTAAGGCCCCTACAGGGGCCCGAAGTATCCCGCGTCTTCGTTTTCGGGTTCGTTTTCTGCCGGATCGCTGTTCGGCTTGCCGGTCAGCGCGCGGTGAAGCCGCCGTCGACGCTGAGAATCGTGCCCGTTATGCCGCTGGCCGCATCCGAGGCCAGGAACACGATGGCCTCAGCGATCTCGCCGGCTGTCAGGATCCGGCCGATCGGATGGTTACCGATCGCCCGCGCGCGGCTGCCAGCCGGGTCCGGGTCGGCGGCCGCGTGGCGGGCCCTGGCGATGAAGTCGGTGTCGACGGCTCCCGGCGCGACCGCGTTAACCCGGATGCCGCGGTGCGCGTGCTCGACCGCGAGCTGCCGGGTCAGCTGCACGAGCGCGCCCTTCGTCATCGAGTAGATGGTCTGGTTCGGCTGGCCGACCAGGCCGGAGATCGACGCGAGGTTCACGATCGAGCCCCCGGTGGCCGCCAGCGCGGCGAGCGATTCGCGGGCGTGGCTGAAGGCGCCGCGCACGTTCACCGCCATCAGCACGTCGAAGTCCTCGTCGGTGCACTCTTCCGTTGGCTTGCGCAGGAACAGGCCCGCATTGTTGACCAGCAGGTCCAGCCGCCCGAACCGCTCCTGCGCGAGGGCCACGGCGCGCTGCGCGGTCCCGGTCAGCGACACGTCGGCCAGCAGCGGCACGATCGCCTCATCTGCGCCCAGCTTCTCGACCTCGGGCGAGATGTCCTCGGCGATGATCGAGTAGCCGCGGGCGCGAAGCCGGCTCACCGTCGCCTGTCCGATACCGCCGGCCGCCCCGGTGACCAGCGCGACACGGGCCGGTTGTGAATCAGTCATTTCGTGACGCCTTCCTGGAAGCCGGAACTAGGGGCTGGCGGCTGGATGTCGAAGACTGACAGCTGCGTGGCTAGCATGCTGTAGTAGCCGATTAGGGTGACCAGCTCGAATAGATGCGCGACCGAAAGCGCGGCAGCGTACTTCTCGTACTCCTGCGCGTCCAGGGTCCCGGTGTCCAGGATGCGACGGGTCGCCTCGTACACGGCCCGGTCTTCGTCGGATACAAGCCTCGGCGGCTTACCCGCGAGGATCGCGTCGATATCCTCCTGCGTCAGCCCCTTCCTCAGCCCGGCCTGCTGGTGCGCGAAGCGCTCGAACGGGCTGTCCCGGTGGTGCGCGACCATCAGGATGGCGATTTCCTGGGCGCGCTCGGAGAAGTGCAGGTGATACCGGATGGCGGTGCCCAACCCTTGGAGCGTGTTGCCGAGCGGCTGGCTGACGATCCAGATCGCCGGCGGCCCTATGAGCTGACCGGCCTCGTCAACCAGTAGGAACGTGGCGGTAGGAGCAGCACGGAAACCGGTGGCGTAGCTGTCATAGAAATCGCGCTGCTCCTCGGTCATACCGGCGAGCTCTAGCGGCGGCACTCGTGGGCTCAACTTTCCTCCGGTGCAGAAGTCGGGCCCGCGCTGCCGAGGAAGCCACGCAGGCTCACGGTCGGCATCTTGTGCGAAACGCGCGGGCATGCTCGAGGGGTCTCTCCCGCCCTGGTCCGTAGATATGTGTGTCTATCATACAATAATACAAATTGCAGGGCACGTCAGTAGTGCGCGCGATTTGAGGATCTTGCCCGGCTTACTTCCGGCTAGGCAGGACGCCGGAACGCGCCCCCCTGGCCTGCGGCGCCCGCCGTCGGAACTAGCTGTCGAGCGGGCTGCGGCGCATCGCGATCCACGCGGCGTACTCGGTCAGCGTGGTCGCCGCGTACGCGGCGACCACGCGCAGCGGCGCCCGGTTGCCCGCCAGTGCCCGGAAGGCGGAGGCATCAAGAATGTAATCCCGAACCACTTGACACAAAGAGGCTTCAATATGTTCGACCATTTGTCTGTTAAGTGGCAATTGATGCTATTGATCCGATGTAGAAATTGATCATCAAGTACACAACTGCCCAGATGGATGTTGGGTCATGAATCACCGGATTTGCCATGCTGATGAAAGTAAGCCTTGACAGCAAATCGGCCTGACCTTAGGTTGTTATTAGTCATTCGCGGGGAGAGCATATCGCCAGGTGTGGTTCCAGATCGGCCCATGACGCGAATTGTCCCTTTGGCGTGTACTCTCCCGTTAGAGAGGGGGCTGTGATGACTGAAGCGAACGATGCACGGGAGACCAGGGGTATAGGCCGCGCGACGATGTCCGTCGAGGGTCGAAGGCTTATCGGGCAGGCGATCATCGACGGGGTTCTCAACCCAGACAATGCCTTTTCTGGCATGCTCGCGGACTACGACCAACACGGGGGCAACTACACGCAGGTCGGCGGGGGCAACTACACCCAGTACGGGGGCGGGAATTACACCCAAGTTGCCCGGACCCAGCGGGCTGAAGTCAGCCAGTAGTCCACCCGTTCGTGGACATGGATGGTCGGCCGACGCGGAGCTTCGACGACAGTTTGGCCAGGGTGGCCACCCCCAACGACCGCTGGGCGTGGAATCCGGCCGAGCCCGGCTCCATCGAGGCACTTCAAGTCGTCTATAAGGTCGCCGAACGGTGCAACATCAACTGCACCTACTGCTACTACTTCAACATGGGCGAGGAAACGGCGCTCGAAAGGCCAGCGCGCGCCTCGATCGATGTTACGGACGCACTGGCTCGTTGGATCGCCCAGGGCTGCGAGGACCTGAGCATTCCATGCACGAAGGTCACCTTCCACGGAGGTGAGCCGACGCTTATGGGAGTCAAGAGGTTCGGTGACGCGTGTCGGCGACTGCGAGACATCATCCAGCCGGCGGCAACGGTCTTGTTGTCCATCCAGACAAACGGCACGTTGCTTGATGATCAATGGGTCGCAGCCTTCATCGAGCATGGCGTCGGCGTGGGAGTCAGCATCGACGGGCCGCAAGCCGCGAACGATCGCTTCCGTCTTGACCACCGTGGTCGCTCTAGCTTCCGCAAGACAGAGCAGGCGATACAGCGGCTTGTCGAGGCGCATGAGTCGGGTGGACCCCTGCCGTCGACCATCAGCGTCTTGCATAGTGGCAACGACTATCGCGGAGTTTACCGCTACTTGCGGGCGCTGGGCGTGAAGGACATGACCTTTCTGCTTCCCGATAGAAACGCCGACGACGTTGAGTTCATCTCCTCGGGTGCGGCAAAACAATACGGTTCGTGCCTCTCGGACATCTTCTACGAATGGCTCGGTGAGGACAACAAAGAGGTGCACATCAACTTCGTCGACCGGCTGCTGCCCCATTTCCGGCCGGACGTCGCTCCCAGTCAAGTGTTTTGGCGGCCGCGCAAGACGAATCAAGTTGTCATTGCTCGCAGCGATGGTACCGTCGCGATCGATGACACGTTCATCCCCGCATTGAGCTGGTACGCCGGAACGCCGGTGTACTCCACCGACAAGACCACTCTCCGCGAGTTCCTCGCCGACCCGATCTTCCAAGAGATCGAGGAGACGGGCAAACTCCTGCCTAGTGGGTGTACCGGGTGTCGGTGGCGAAATGCCTGTCGTGGTGGCGACCTAGAAAACCGCTTCTCGGCGCGCAAGGGGTTCGACAACCCGTCGGTCTACTGCGACGCTTACAAGGTCATGTTTCAGTACATGTGCGATGAGTTGGTGCGGAACGGATATCCCGCTGACCTCGTCACGGCGAAGTTCGGTCCGGTGTGACCGCCGAGCGCTCGCTAGCGTGGTTGCTCCGGCCGCTCGCGATGGAGACCTTTCTCGACCAAATATGGGGGACGAGGTACTGTCATCTCGAGCGGCGCTGCGCCGGCTACTTCGATGGCCTGCTCGAGCCAGCGGCGGTCGAGGAGCTTCTGGAGTTCATTCGGCCAGAGCCATCGGCGGTGCGCCTTGTCCGAAACCAGGAGAGCAAGCCCCCCAATACATACCGGTTTGCTAATAATGCGATCGATCTCGTCCGCGTCCGCAACGCGTTTGCCGATGGCTACACGATCGTCCTCAATGGCCTCGAGCGGTACTTGCCCGCGATTGCCTCGTTGTCCCACAGCATCGAGGTCGAGCTGAACTTCGAGACACAGGTCAACGCCTACATCACGCCGCCCGGATCGCAAGGCTTCCTCCCCCACTTCGATGACCACGACGTATTGATCCTCCAGATCCAGGGGTCCAAGACCTGGCACGTGAGCGACGCGGATGTACCAGCCCACGAGATGAGACGCCTGGACGAGGTCGTCAGGACGGATCTCCCGTTGCCAACCGACCTGCGTCTGGAGGCTGGGGACGTGCTGTACCTGCCACGCGGCCGGGTTCATGCGGCCGAGGCCAACACGGAGCCATCCATCCACTTGACCCTGGGGATCCACGCGCCCACCGTGCTCACGCTCATCACCCAGGCACTCGAGTCGCTGAGCTTCCGGGATGACCGTGTCCTCGTCCGCCTGCCGCCGCGGCACCTTGATGACGGTGGCGTCCGTGCGAGCGTCGACGGTCTCGTGCGCGATATCGCCAGAGCCATCGAGGATCCGAACGTCATCGCGGACGGTTTCGGAGCCCTGGGCGATGCCCTGGTCCGTCGCGGCCGGTGCCGGCCAGTCGGACAGCTGGTTTCCAACGCCGTCGAAGCGCGGCGGATTGACGTGCGGACGCTGGTGGTGAAGTACCAGCCGCTCTATTCGCGCGTGCTGGCAATGGCGGACGGCGTAGCACTGCAGTTCGCGAACTCGCTGGTACCCGCCGGCCCCGATCACCGGGCCGCGATGCTGTTCCTCTCGAAGAGCACTGAACCGTTTCGGGTCCGCGACCTGCCCGGGCTACAGGCAGCACAGCAGGTGGAACTCGCCAGAAGCCTCATTGTGGACGGGTTCCTCGTCCGGCTGCCCGACGAGTCACCAGGCACGGGAGATGTTAACGGCTAACGGCTAAGCCAGGCGAGCCTCCTCGGCAAGCAGGCGGGTCAGGGTCTCGGAGTCCGCGTCGGGATGGCCAGCCCTTGCGAACCAGGTGGCGACGTTCTTGGCGTCGCGGTAGAGGAAGCCGCGGCCGTTCGGGTGAGAGATAATGTCGACCACCTGGGGCAGGTCGATCATCACTAGCCGCCCGTGGTGGACGAGCAGGTTGTAGGGGGACAGGTCGCCGTGCGCGAAGCCCGCGCTAGCGAGAGTCGCCATGGCCTCGACGAGCTGGCTCCAGAGGCTGGCGAGTTGGGCCGGGTCGGGACGGGTCTCGGCGAGGCGGGGGGCGCCGGTGCCGTCCGCGTCCCCGATGAACTCAAGTAGGAGTTCCGTCCCCAGGATCTGCACCGGATAGGGGACAGGCACGCGGGCGTTGTAGAGCTGGACCAAGGCGCTGAACTCCGCGTTCGCCCACTGGTCGGCGATGGCCTGTCGGCCGAAATCGCTTCGGCTCGCGACGGCCCGGTTGACCCGGCTCTCGCGAACACGGCGTCCTTCGAGGTAGCCGGAGTCCCGGTGGAACTGCCGGTGCGTCGCGTCCCGGTAGCGTTTGGCGGCGAGCAGACAAGATCTGTCTGTCCCCGGCACGCCCCGGCGGACGAGGAAGACGTCGGCTTCTTTTCCGGTCTTCAGGATGCCAAGCTCGTAGTCAACCGCCGCGAGGTCGGTCACCAGCCACTTAGGGTGCGGCCTGGGACCGCGTTCCGTTGGCGTTGATTGATCCCAGGTCGACCACCTGTCGCCTTCTGACAGGCCGTCAATGGCGTCGTTGGCGTCCTCGGCTCGCAGGCGGGGCAGGTGGCGGTCGCGCTTGGCGTAGGTTGCCTGGTCGTCTTCGAACTTGCCGCGGTTCTTCCTACCGCGGCGGGTGACTCCGTAGTCGTCGGAGTCCGCGCTGTCGCGCATGGGTGGTGCTCCTCAGGTGGGCAGTGGTCAGGACAGGGCTGAAAAAGCCCGCAACGGGCGCAGACATCACAGACGCCTCCCTTCCACGGCCGACTTGAGACGCAGCTAGCGTCTCTGAAGTCGGCACCGAACCTGATTCGACCGCACTATCCCATCTGGTGACACGCACAGGCAACCGAATATTGGTGCGCCTGGCACCGTTCTACGGGCGCCAGGCAACGTCGCGTCCTGGTTCGCCGCCAAAGGCCTGCCCGCCGCCGACCCGGACGCGCTCGCGCTCCGGGTCGCGGAGCAGGCAGGCCTGGCGTAACCCGGCCGGGTTCAGCTGGTGGTCCCGGTAGTGCCGGTCGTGCCGCTAGTCCCGGTGGTGCTTGAGCTGCCGGGGCCGCCGCTGAACAGGTCGTGCATGACCTTGCGCGCGCTCTCCTCGGCCTTCTTGACCGGCTCGCGCTGGCGCAGGTCGGACAGGGCGCTCTCCGCCTTCTTGGCGGCGTCGCTGGCGCGCAGGTCGTTGAAGGCGGCCTCGGCCTTCTTGGCCGGCTCGCTGGTGCGCAGGTCGCTCAGCTTGCCCGCGGCGCGCTGGCCGCGCTCGCTCTCGCGGAAGTCCTGCACCCGGCTCGCCGCCTCTGGGCCCGTGCTGCGGCCTCGCGGCGCAGGTCGCGGTGCGGTCGGCCCGCTGCTGCTTGCTTGAGTCCCACCACTGGGTCAGTCGTGCGGTCAGTTCCTTGATCCGGCTCTCGATCCGGCTCATGGTTACCTCCTGATAACTGTCATCCCCCGGCGGGACGACCTCCCGGCCAGGGCGATCGCCCACGTCCGTGGATAACAAGATATGTCGCGTTCTTAGTTCTCGTCTAATCGGCGGGCGTTCAGCGAGGTCAGGGGAGTGTGACGAGCGGAACATTGCGCGCGGGCATGCCCTCGTTGATCGTCAGAGTTGGAGCTAGCTGGTTCCCGCACCTCATCCGCCTCGTACCTGATTGGTGCCATGCCCGCAGAACGCGCATCCGTCCCCGATTCCCCTGCCATCCCTACCCACGATGAGCGCGGTATTCACCAGAACACGGCACGATCCGGCCGTTCAGCTCGCGATTATCCTGGTGGCGTCGTTTATGGTGGTCCTCGATTTCACCATTGTGAATATCGCGCTTCCATCCATGGAACGCGACTTCGGCGTGACGACCTCGGTCGTGCAATGGGTGGTCACCGGGTACGCCATCGCCTTCAGCGGGCTGCTGATCCTCGGCGGCCGGGCGGCCGACATGCTTGGCCGCCGCCGCATCTTCATCGTCGGCCTCGTCGTCTTCTCCCTTGCCTCGCTGGCGGGCGGGCTCGCCGGCGACCCGGTGCTGCTCGTCGCGTCCAGGATCGTGCAGGGGGCGGGCGCGGCGCTGGTCGCTCCCGCCGCGCTGTCGCTGATCACGACGAGCTTCCCGCCCGGGCCGCGGCGGACCAGGGCCATCGGGCTCTACGGGTCGATGGCGTCCGTCGGCTTCGTCTCGGGCCAGGTGCTCGGCGGCGTGCTCGTGGAGTGGACGAGCTGGCGCGCCGTGTTCCTCGTCAACGTCCCTGTCGGCCTCGCCGCCGCCTTCCTCGCGCCCCGCGTCATCACGGTTCCGGCCAAGGACCGGGCAGCCTGGCGCCGGCCACGGCTGCCCCCGGCGGCAACGGCGGGGCGGCGGCTCGACGTGCGCGGCGCGGTGCTGATCACCGGCGGCCGTCGCGCTCGCGGTGTTCGGCATCTCCCAGGGCGACGTCCTCGGCTGGACATCGCCGCTCGTCCTTGGCGCGGCGGTGATCGCGGTCGGCGCGGCCGCGTGCTTCGTCGTGGCGGAGACGCGCCATCCGGCGCCGCTTGTCCGGCCGCGCCTGCTGCTCCGCCCCGGCCTGCGCAACGGCGCGACGCTTGCCTTCCTGCTCGGCGTCTGGAACGGCGGCGAGCTGCTCGTGCTCTCCCTCTACATGCAGCAGGTCCTGCACTTCTCCCCGCTGGCCACCGGCCTGATCATCGCGCCGCAGGGCATGGCGGGCTTCAGCATGGGCATGCTCGGCCCGCGGCTCGCGGGCCGGTTCGGCGTCCGCCGCGTGGCGATGCTCGCGGGCGCGTCCGCGACCGTCGGCTTCGCCGCCCTCACCCAGCTGCCCGCCGTCGGCTACAGCCCGCTCCTCTTCGTGGTGATCCTGGTCGGCTTCGGCGGCGCGGGGACGGCGTTCGGCTCGATCGTGCTGGCCAGCCGCGAGCTGGCCGACGGCGATCAGGGCCTGGCGGGCGGCGTGGTCAACACCAGCCGCCAGGTAGGCGCGGCGGTCGGCGCCGCCCTGCTGCCCGCGGTCGCCGAGTCGGTGAGCGGCGTCTCCGGCGACCGCGCCGCGATGCTCGCGGCGACGGCTGGCCGCCCTGGCCGCCACGGCCGTCTCCTGGCGCGCCGCCCGCCAGGCGGCGAGCGCCGCCATCCGCTCCGCGTGACGCGTCGGCGTCGCGGCCAGGTCATGATCGCGAAGACTTCATAGCGTCATAGCAGCTAAAAGTCTTCACGACCAGCAAAGTCTCGGCGCCGCCGGCAAACGCCGCACGGTACCCGGTGGCCCCGCAACGCTCCGCACGCGACGGAATCGGCGGTGCCTGCCTAAGGGCTCGGGACAGCGGCGGGGGAGGGGCAGGACTGGCTCACTATTCCGGGCACCGCGGCTCCCGGGCTGACCGGGTAATTGGCCATACCGCCCGAGGCGAAGAACGCCGCGGCGAACGCGGCCGCCGTCGCGATCCCGCCGCAGACGAGAACCCACCGGTCGGTGTGGCGGTCACCGGGGGGAAACTCGGTCAGCCAGATCCCGCCCTCCAGGTCCTCGCTGCCCGGGTCCCCGCCGTTCCCGCCGTCCCCGAGGCTCCCAGCCGTCCCTGGCGTCCGCCGCGCCTGCGTCGCTTCCGTGGTAGTCGGCCGGCCCCTGCGG
>CAVTKQ010000017.1:0-159888 GCA_963735315.1 uncultured Actinomycetota bacterium | reverse complement strand
AGGGTGATTTTTGGACTTGAGAGTCCATTTTTTGCCTCGTACCGTCACTGACATGACGCAGCGCCTGAAGGGCAAGACCGCCCTCATTACCGGGTCCACTAGCAACATCGGCCGCGCCGCCGCCGTTGGCTTCGCCGCCGAGGGCGCGCACGTGATCGTCTCCGGCCGCGACGACGCGCGCGGCGCTGCCGTGCTGGCGGAGATCCGCGCGGCCGGCGGCCGCGCCGACTACGTCCACGCTGACCTGGACGGCACCGCCGCGGCCAGTCGCGGCCTTGCGGATGCCGCGACCGAGCTGCTCGGCGGGCACATCGACATCCTCGTCAACAACGCGGGCATCTTCCCGCCCGCCGACTACGCTCACCGCCGATCCCGGGATGTTCGACCGGGTCTACGCGGTGAACGTCAAGGCCCCGTTCTTCCTCACCCAGGCCGTCGCCCCGGCCATGATCGCCAACGGCGCCGGCGTAATCATCAACCTCGGCTCGTGGGTGGCCCGGCTCAGCGTCCCCGTCGGTGCGCTCTACGCCTCGACCAAGGGAGCGATGGAGACCCTCACCCGGGCGTGGGCCGCCGAATTCGGGCCGCGGGGCATCCGCGTCAACGCGGTCTCACCGGGTGTCATCCGGGATCCGGCGGTCTTCGCCGACACCGACCACCCGGCCGCGCGGATGATGGCCGGCACCCCGGCCGGGCGAACCGGCAGCCCGGACGAGGTCGCCGCCGTCATGGTCTACCTCGCCTCCGACGACGCCTCCTTCGTGCACGGCGCTGTCCTTGACGTCGACGGCGGCCGCACCGGGGTAGCCGTCATCGCCGGCTGACTACCTGGCGAGACGACCCGGAGCCCTCACGGAGCGCCCGTGATCAGGGGCCAGAGCCCGTCGGCCCCCGTCCGGCGGACCGTGTCGACGGCGAGGGCACCGATGAACTCGTTCCACTCGGCCTCGGAGCCGTCCTCGTCGCGCCACGCCCACAGCCGGGTGGTGAGCAGGCGCAGGTCATGCTCGCGGGTGAACCCGATCGCGCCGTGCACCTGATGGGCGATGCGGGCGACCTCACCCGCGGCCTCGCTCGCCCGGGACTTCGCGGCGGCGACCGCGAGCTGCGCGGACGTCGCGGTGAACCCGTCCGCATCGGCGATGCGGGCCGCCGAGGTGGCGGCGGCGGTCGCCGCCGCGACTTCGGCCGCGGCCAGGGCGAGCTGCTGCTGGACCGCCTGGAACTTGGCAATGGGGCGCCCGAACTGCACTCGCGTCCCGGCGTAACCCACCGCGGCGGCCAGCGCCCCCTTCGCGGCCCCGGCCAGCAGCTGGGAACGGCCGAACGCGGCGCGCAGGCGCAGCTCGCGGTCAACGGGCTCGCTGACGGCGGCGGCGGTGACCGGCCCGTCGACGAAGACGGTGTCGCGCGGTTCCTCGGCGATGTTGGCGCCGTCGCTGACGGTGAACGCGCCTGGCTCGAGGACGACGACCTCCTCCCCCAGGAGCACCACTACGGCGGCCGCGGCGCGCGCCCACGGCACCCGCCGTAGCGTGCCCGCCGCCCGGTGCGCCGCGCGGGAAAGCTCGAGGTCGCCGGCGCTGAGGGTGAGCGGCCCGTCGGGTACCGGCAGCCCGGCCCTTGCCATCAGCCAGCCTGCGAGCAGGTCGGTCTCGACTAGCGGGACGCGGGCCGCATGCGCGCCCGCCGCCTGCAGCACTACCGCCGATTCCAGGAGGCTCGCGCCTCGCGCCGCCTGCGGACGGCGGCAGGGTGAGACGGGCCAGGCCGGTCTCCTCCAGCGTGGCCCAGAGGGCGGCGTTGAACCCGTCCCCGGCCGGGTCCGCGCCCGCGAAAACGTCCTCGGCGAGCTGCGCTAGCTCCCCTGTCTCGCTCGCGGTCATCAGCGCAGCCCCAGTCCGCGCGCGACGATGCCGCGCAGCACCTCGTTCGTCCCGCCGCGCAGCGTGAACCCGGGCGCGTGGAGAACCGCGTCGGCCAGTAGCCGCGCGAATCCCGCCTCGGCCCCCGGGTCAGGCGCGATCGCGACCAGCAGCCGGGCCGCGTCGATCACCTCGCTTTCATAGCGGGTGCCCAGGTCCTTGACCACGGCCGCGGCCAGCTCCGGAGCCTGCCCGGACTCAAGCGCGCCCGCGATCCAGACCGACATGCGCCGCAGCGTCCACAGCCTGGCGATGAGCGAGCCGACCGCGCGCTTCGTCCCCGCGTCCACGTCGCCCTGCCGGCTGAGCTCTTCGACGAGCGCGGCGAGCAGCGGGAACGTCGAGAGGAACCGCTCGGGCCCGCTCCGCTCGAACGCGAGCTCGCTGGTGACCTGATGCCAGCCCTGCCCAACCTCGCCGAGCACCATGTCGTCGGGGACGAAGACCCGGTCGAGCACCACCTCGTTGAAGTGATGCTCGCCGGTGAGCAGCGCGATCGGGCGGACCTTGACGCCGGGCGCCCGCAGGTCGACGATGAACTGCGACAGGCCCGCGTGCCGCTCGGCATCATCCCTGGGAGCGGACCGGGCCAGCACGAAGAAGGCGTGCGCGCGGTGGGCGCCCGACGTCCACACCTTCGTGCCGGTCAGCTCCCAGCCGCCGGCGACCCGCTCGGCCCTCGTGCGGACGCTGGCCAGGTCTGAGCCGGAGTCTGGCTCGCTCATCCCGATGGCGAAGTAGATCTCGCCCGCCGCGATGCCGGGCAGGAACCGCATGCGCTGCTCGTGGGTGCCGAACCGCATCAGCGACGGGCCGATCTGCCGGTCCGCGATCCAGTGCGCGGCGACCGGCGCGCCCGCGGCGAGCAGTTCCTCGGTGACGACGTAGCGGTCGAGCGGGCTCGCGCCGCGGCCGCCGTACTGCGCCGGGATGGTCATCCCGAGCCAGCCGCGCGCGGCCAGCCGCTTCGAGAAGCCCTCGTCCCGGCCGGCGAGCCAGGCGTCAGCGCGCGGCGCCCACAGCCCGGCGGACCGCTCACGGGCGAGGAACTCGCGCACTTCCGCGCGCAGGGCAGCCGCCCGCGGCGGCAGGTCGGCCGGTGGCGCTACAAGGGCGGGCAGCCTCGTCGCCATGACAGGCATTCGCACTCCTTCGGTATCCGGCTAAGGCATCCAGCGGATGCCGGCCCGCGGCACTCCCGCGACACCCATCATCATCTCCTCCTGGCCGGAAGTCAGGAAGCCAGCGCCTGCCGCTAGCGCGGCCGCCGCTTGAGCGCCTCGAGGTACCGGGCGATCGCGTCCCTGGTCTGGTCCGACGACCATGTCGCAAGGACCGTCTCATCGTCTTCGCGCCGCGCCGCGATGCGGTCGCGTGCGGGCCGCTGCAGCTGCCGCTTGCTGAACGCGAACACGTCGGCCGGGATCCGCGCCATCTGCCCGGCCCGGTCAGTCGCCGAGTCCAGCAGGGCGTCGGGTCCGGTGACCTCGTGAACCAGGCCGGCGGACTGCGCCCGGGACGGGTCGAGCAGCGCGGCGGTGAGCACCAGGCGGCCGAGGGCCGGCCCCGTCGCGTGCCGGAGGATCTCCATCGCGGTCACCGGGAAGGGAAGGCCGACGCTCAGCTCCGCCAGCCCGATGTGGCCCTGCGACATCATCCGCACGTCGCACGCCGCCGCGATGACGCAGCCGCCGGCGATCGCGTGCCCGTTGACGGCGGCCACGACCGGGCCCGGATGGTCAAAGACCGCCAGGAAGGCATCCGAGAGGGCGGGAAGGAACTCCTCGACGTAGGACTTCCCGCCCGCCACGATCCGGTACAGGTCGACACCAGCGCAGAAGGCGGACCCGGCCCCGGTGATCACCACGGCCCGCTTGCCGTCCAGGTCACGCATGACCGCGCTGAGCGCCCGCAGCAGCTCAAGGTCGAGCGCGTTGACCTTTCCGTGGCTGAGCCGCACTACGGTGACGCTGGATCGCTGTTCGACGTCGAGCACTGTTCCTCCGGCTGTGCGGTCGGCAACGTCCGGGCCGCCGACCCGACCAGGCTATGCCGAACCGCGGGTCGAGCCGTGGACCGCGTTCAGCACCGCAGCCAGGTCCTTCGGCGCGCTAATCATCGCCATGTGCCCGGCGTCGAAGTGATGCCACGTCCGCGCGGGTCAGCGCAATCGACCGCTGCTGAAGTTCCTCCGGATAGCACTGGTCCCGGTCAGGTGCACGTACGTGCGCGGGACCTGCCGCGTGTACCCGCTGGTGTCCACGTGCTCGCCGAGCAGGGCGGCCGAGTCGTCAACGAGCCGGTCGAGCGTGCGCGCGGCCGTCGCCTCGTCCATGTCGTTGCAGAGCATCACGGCCGCCGCCTGCCAGGCGACCCTCGCCCGGGTGGCCGCCAAGGCGTTCCGCAACGGGTCGCTCAACCCGAACGCATGGCGGCGCACGCCGCTGTCGGAGGCGGAGATCCTGGCGTCCAGGATGGTCAGTGACCCGCTTACCCAGTACATGTTCTGCTCACCCGGCGAAGGGCGCGGTGGCGCTGGTGCTCGCGCGGGGCGCCGCTGCTGCACGAGGCGGGCCGCGTGCCGGTCTTCCTGCGCTCGGTCGCGCTGCGTACCCGGCGGTTCGGCTCCTTCGAGGTGTTCAGCCCCTCGATCGCGATCGAGCCGGCCGCGTCGCCGAGCGCCGACGCGGCCGCGGCGGCCTTCGCGGAGGCGGGCATCAGCCCGCGGGACGTGGACGTGGCCCAGCTCCAGGACACCGAGTCGGGCGCGGAGGTCATGCACCTCGCGGAGACCGGCCTGTGCGAGCACGGTGAGCAGGAGAAGCTGATCGCTTGCGGCGCGACCGAGATCGGCGGCCGGCTGCCGGTCAACACCGACGGCGGCTGCATCGCGAACGGCGAGCCCATCGGCGCCTCGGGGCTGCGCCAGGTGCACGAGGTGGTGCTCCAGCTGCGCGGGCTGGCGGGGGCACGGCAGGTCCCCGGCGCGCCGCGGGTGGGCTTCACCCACGTGTACGGGGCGCCCGGGGTAAGCGCGTGCGCGGTACTGAGCCGGTGACCGGCAGGACCGACGTGGCCAGCGTCCGCCGGTCGGTGACCAGCACGTGCCCCGAGGGCAGCGGCGTCCAGCCTGGCATCGGCCAGCCCGAGCTCGCCACCAGGACGGCGTCGCCGGTAACCCGGTACGCCAGGTCGAAGTAGGCGGCGACCTCGTCGGGCCGGTCCCCGCGCCCGAGCTCTCGCAACTCGTCGGCCGGGACCATGGAGCGGTCATGGAACGAGATCGCGTACAGCGCGTCGGGCGCCAGCAAGATCGCGTTCAGGCTGCTGGCCGTGTACCGCCGGGATATGTCGGCCGTCGTGTCGGCGATCGCCGCGACCACGTCGCCGTCCCGCGCCGCCAGCCGCCACATCAGGTGCAGGAAGTACCGCTCGCTGTCGGTGCTGCCGGCCAGCTGCCGCTCCCATTCGGGCGGAAGCATCTCGCCGAGCCGGTCCTGCGGGTAGATGGCGCCGTTGTGGGCGAACGTGTAGGTCCCGTAGCGGAACGGGTGCGTGTTCGCTTCGCTTACGGCCAGGCCGGGCGTGGCCCACCGCAGGTGGACCAGGCCGAGGTCGCCGAGCGGCTGCCAGGCGAGCTTGTCGTACTCTGGCTCGCGGCCCGCCCGGGCGGCCGACTTCCAGGCCGCGGGCCTGGAGCCCGCGTACCAGGCCATGCCCCAGCCGTCACCGTGCAGGTCGGACAGGCTGGTGAAGGCGCGGAAGCTTTCCGTGCCCAGGAGTTCGGCGACGGACGCGGCATCGCGCGAGCAGTAGCCAAGCAGACGGCACATGAAGGAATGCTCTCCTAAAGGGACTTGCCCATGCCGCCGCCGACGTCGATGGACGCGCCGGCGATGTAGCTCGCCCGCTCGCTGGCCAGGAACGCGACGAGCCCGGCGACCTCCTCAGGCCGCCCGAACCGGCCCAGCGGCACCTCCGCCTTAGCGAGCTGGCCGAAGAACTCCGTCGGCCGGCATCTCGGGGGCGCGCCTGCGGTGGATGTTCTGCCACTGCGGGGTCTCGACGAAGCCGATGTTCACGCTGTTGACGAGGATTCCCTCGCCGCCCAGCTCGATAGACAGGGCCTTGGACAGGCTGAGGCAGGATGCGCGGTTGACCGACGAGGCGAGGAAGGCCGGGTCGGGGTAGCGCGCGTACAGGGCGTTGATGTTGATGACCCGGGGCGCGGCGCTGGCCCGCAGGTGCGGCAGGGCGGCGCGGATGCAGCGGATCTGGGAGAACAGCTTCACCTCGATGTCTTCGTGCCAGTCCTCGTCGGTCAGCGTGGCGAACCGGCCGGGCCGGGCCCCGCCGGCGTTGTTGACCAGGATGTCGAGCCCGCCCAGGGCCGCGGCCGCGGCCGCGACGAAGTCGGTCACCTGGGCGGGGTCGGTCACGTCGCAGGGCAGCGCCAGCAGTTGCTGCCCTGTGCTGCCCGGGGCCGGCGGCCGCGCGCAGCTCGGCGGCGGCCTCCGCCAGCTCGTCGGCGTGCCGGGAGCAGATGGCGACGGAGGCACCCTCGGCCAGCAGTTCGGCGGCGATGGCCTTGCCCAGCCCCTTGGACCCGCCGGTGACGATGGCCCGGCGGCCGGCCAGTCCCAGCTCCACCTAGTCCTCACCCGCCGCGTTTCCCCCGGCCTCGGCACCCTCGGCACCCGCCGCGCCCTCGGCCGCCTGCGCCTCGGCCAGCTTGAGCAGGCTGCTGCGCGGCGGCGCGAACACGTCGATCTCCAGGCAGTGACTGTCGGTGGTCCAGGCCCCGTGCGGAACCCAGGACGGGACGACGGCGACGTCGCCCTTGCGCATGACCCGGACGTCGCCGTCCAGGTCGAAGGTGAACTCCCCGTCGAGGACGACGACGATCTGCTCCTCCTCGTGGACGTGGCGGGGTGCGATCGCGCCGGGCTCGAAGGACACGAAGTTGGTCATGGCCTTCTGGCCGAGCACCGGCCGGAACCCGAGCCCGGGCAGGAACTCCACCGGGGTCAGCTCGTCCACGTTGACGTACCGGCCGGGGCCGGCCGGGGTGCCGCCCGGCTCCGTGGTGAAGTGGCTGGCGGCATCGCCAAGCGAGCTGCCCTCGTCGGCTGGCGGCTGGTGCGCGGCGTCGCTCATGTGTCCTCCCGTGGCTGTCCGAAGTTCCCGCGGTGTCAGAAGTTCCCGTGCGGCGGAATTACAGTGCGCTCTTCACGACGTCGGCGATCCGGCGGATGCCCTCGTCGATGAGGTCGTCGGCGACCCGGCTGTAGGAGAGCCTGATCTGGTTGGCCCCGGCTCCCGCGTCGTCCGGGTAGAACGGCCGTCCGGGCACGTAGGCGACCTTCCTGGCGCGGGCGGCGGCCGACAGCGCCACCGTGTCAACGCCGTCGGGGCAGGTGAGCCAGACGTAGAATCCGCCGGCCGGCGTCGTCCAGGTGGTGCCATCGGGCATGTGGGCGGCCAGCGCGTCGGTCGTCAGGCGGGCGCGCCGCTCGTACAGCACCCGGGACGCGGCGACCTGGCGGTCCAGGTGACCGCCCCGGCCGTACTCCTCGAGCATCCGCTGGCCGAGCGCGCCGGCGCACTGGTCGGAGTTCTGCTTGGCGATGACGAGCCGGCTGATGACGTCCGCCGGGCCGGCCGCCCAGCCCATCCGGAACCCGGGCGAGAAGATCTTGGAGAACGTGCCCGCCTGCAGCACGACGTCAGGCGCCAGCGACCACAGGCTCGGCGGCGGGGACAGTTCCGGGCTCGGGGGGGCCGAACCCGAGCTCGCGGTAGGCCACGTCCTCCAGGATCAGGAAGTCGTAGCGGAGGGCGAGGTCAGCCAGCTCCCGCCTGCGCTCCGCGCTCATCGACAGGCCGGTCGGGTTCTGGTAGTCGGGGATCGTGTAGACGATCTTCGGCCGCAGCCCGCCGGCCAGCAGGTCAGCGAGCACGTCCACCCGCATCCCGGCGTCGTCGACGGGAACGCCGCGCACGTCGGCCTCGTAGCCGCGGAACGCCATGATTCCGCCGAGGTAGGTCGGCGCCTCCACGACGACGACGTCGCCGGGGTCCACGTAGCTCTTGGCGAGCAGCTCCATGCAGTCGATCCCGCCGCTGGTGATCATCAGCTCGCCGGCGCCCGGCGCCCGGCCGTCGGCGGCCGCCAGCCGCCCGGAGACGTACTCGCGGATGCCGGCGAGGCCCTCGGTGGCCGAGTACTGCAGCGCCACCCCCGGCTCCTGCGGCGATCAGCCGGGCGGCGATGTCGGCGAGCGTGCCGGCCGAGAACGTCGCCGGCTCGGGGAACCCGCCGGAGAACGTGATGACGTCGGTGGCCCCGGCGAGGGCGAGGATCGCGGTGATCTCCGAGCCGCCCAGCGCATGCGTGCGGCGCGCGAGCCGCGCGTCCCAGTCGCGGTGCACCTGGCGCCGCGACCCGGGTCGCCTCCGTCAAGGCCCTGCTGACCCATGAGTGCGGTCATCGGCTTGGCTCCTCTCCTAGCGGCCGGCTGCGGGGACAGATCCTCGCCCCGGCCCGTCGGCCCGAGCCGAGGCGGAGCGGAAATTGACCCTTGACACGGGATCTTGCAATTGTAAGAATCCTCGTTAATATATCTTACATTTAAAAATCAACTACTTTCCATGATAGCTCATACAATTCGATCCGGCGACAGGCAACCTTCCAAATGACAATTGACCCGGCGCCGCTGGCCAAGCTGGCGGAGGTATCACCGCCGCCCAGGCCCGAGGTAGAGGTGGACGACCTCGACCTGGCGCTGCTGCGCGCGCTGGCCGCCGACGCCCGGCAGTCGCAGCGGGCCATCGCCAGGCAAATCGAGATGTCGCCGCCGGCGGTGGCTGACCGGCTCGCCCGGCTCGAGCGCAGCGGGGTGATCCGCGGGTACCGGGCGGACATTGACTGGGCGGCGCTCGGCCTTCCCGTGGTGGTGTACCTCACGGTGACCGCCGGGGCCGGCATGGACCTGAGCAAGATCATCCGCGCGATCCGGGAGCTGCCGGAGGCCGAGACCATGAGCGTCGTCACCGGCAGCCTCGACCTGCTCGTCCGGCTGCGCGTCCGCGACCACACGCACCTGCGCCAGCTGCTGCTGGCCAAGATCTTCCAGATCACCGGCGTGCAGCGCACCGAGACGTTCCTGTCGCTCGCCGACGTCGAGCCGGACGAACTTCACCGCCACGTTGCTTGAGGACATGGTCCAGCGACGCGGCACCTCGTCCCGCACCTGACCGGAGGGCTCAATTCAGTGGGCACCACTAATCCCCCGCACGGCATCGACGGCGTTGGCCAGCACGGCTTCATCGCCAGGCACGGGCTGTACAGCGGCGAGCAGGCGGCCATGGCGGACGAAGTCGCCGCGCGGATCCGCGAGCTCGGCCTGCGCACCGTGCGGCTGGTCGTCGTCGACCAGCACGGCGTACCGCGCAGCAAGTCGCTCTCCCCCGAGGTGGCGATCGCCGCCATGTCGAACGGCCTGGACTTCTCCGGCGCGATCTACAGCCTCGACACCGGCAACCAGGTGTTCGTTACCCCCTTCGCGGCAGGCGGCGGCCTCGGGATCGACGAGCTGACCGGGTTTCCCGACGTGGTGCTGGTACCGGACCCCGGCACGTTCCGGGTTCTCCCGTGGGCCGACAGGACCGGCTGGATGCTCTGCGACGTCTACTTCTCCAGCGGCGCGCCGATGCCGCTTGACGGCCGCGGCCTGATGCGCCGGGCACTGTCCGAGCTCGCCGGCGTCGGCTATGACTTCCTGGCCGGCATCGAGGTCGAGTACTACATCGTCAAGCTCGACTCCGACCGGATCGTGCCGGAGAACGCCGGGTTCACCCCGCCTCCGCCGGCGGTCAGCGTCTTCCAGCGCGGCTACCAGTACCTGTCCGAGGTACGGCTGGACAGCGTCACCGCCACGCTGGAGGCGATCCGCGACGGCCTGCACGCGGTCGGGCTGCCGCCAAGGTCCATGGAAGACGAGTGGGGCCCCGGCCAGATGGAGTTCAGCTTCAGCCCGATCGGCGGCCTCGCCGCGGCCGACGCCGTGGTGCTGTTCCGTTCCGCGGTCAAGCAGCTGTGCCAGCGCCGCGGGCTGCTGGCGACGTTCATGTGCCGCCCCGCGCTGCCCAACTTCTTCTCCTCCGGCTGGCACCTGCACGAGTCGCTGATCTCCCGCGCCGACGGGCGCAACGCGTTCGCCAGCCAGGACGAGGCGCTGTCGCCCGTGGGGCACCAGTTCGTCGCCGGCCTCATCGAGCACGCGCTGCCGATGACGCTGTTCGCCGCGCCCACCGTCAACGGCTACAAGCGCTACCGGCCGTACTCCTTCGCCCCCGACCGGGTCTGCTGGGCGGTGGAGAACCGCGGCGCGCTCGTGCGGGTGCAGGGCGCGGCCGGTGACGAGAACAGCCACGTCGAGAACCGCATGGGCGAGCCCGCGGCCAACCCGTACCTGTACATGGCGGCCAACATCGCCGCCGGCCTCGACGGCATCCGCAGGCGGCTAGCGCCGCCGCCGCCGGTTGAGGCCGACCCGTACGCGGCGCAGGCCCCGATGCTGCCGGCGTCGCTGCGTGACGCGGTCGGCGCGCTCGTGGAGGACACCTTCTACCGCAAGGCGTTCGGCGACGTCATGGTCGACTACCTGGTCCAGATGAAGCGCGCCGAGCTCGCCCGCTACGAGTCCGCCATCGCGGAGAACCCGCCGCCGGCGGGACAGGACGTCAGCGACTGGGAGATGCGCGAGTACTTCGAGTTCTACTGAGGACGGCAGATGACCCTCCAGCACATCGTCTTGTTCAGCTTCCCCGGCCCGCTCAGCGCGCAGGACGAGGCCAGGCTGCGCGCGATGGTGGCGTCCTGGCCGCGGGAGATCGGCCTGATGACCAAGTGCCGGCTGGGCACCGACATCACCGGGGCCCGCACCCGCGGGTACTCGCACCTGCTCTACACCGAGTTCCCCGACTTCGACACCATGACCGCCTACCGTGACCATCCCGTGCACCAGGCCTTCCTGGCCTGGCTGAACGAGCGCGACTGCGTGCCGCTTGCCTTCGACTACGTGCTGGACGACCAGACCGTCCTGATGCCCGAGTAGCGCGCCCGGGGCCGGCTGCCCGCCTGACGGCAGGTGACCGCGCCCCACCCAGAAAGGCCGTACGGCCGGCAACGCCGCTGGCCGCAGTGAAAGGAACACCTTCATGGCCGAGATCAGTTCCGCCGCGGCCGTCGCGCCCGCCGACGCGCTCGCGCGCGGCACGCTGCGGCTCCCCGACGCCATCGCGATCTCCGTGTCCGTGCTGGCCCCCGGCATGGCGATGCTGCTCAACGTCTCCGGCGTGGCCGCCACCAGCGGGGGCTCCACGCCCCTGGCGTTCCTGCTCGGCGGCGTCGCCTGCCTCGCGCTCGCCTTCGTGGTCATCGGGTTCACCCGGCGGATGGCGTCGGCCGGCTACGCCTACACCTACGCCAGCCGCAGCCTCGGCAAGGGCGCCGGCTTCATGGCCGGATGGCTCTACTTCTTCGGCATGATCTGCTTCGTCCCGATGACCATGTCCGGGGTCGGCTACCTGGCGGCCGACCTGCTCGGCCTCGGCACCGGCTGGTGGATCGCGTTCTTCTTCATCGGGATGGCGCTGTTCCTGCTCCTGTCGGTCATCAGGATCAGGGTCACGACCCGGGTGCAGCTGTACGTCGGCATCGTCACGGTCGTGGTCATCCTGATCGTCGACGCGGTGACGACCGCGAAGGGCGGCAGCCACGGGCAGGCGGCGTCGGCGTTCACCTTCGGGCACTCCCTGCGCGGCGGCTTCAGCGGCGTCTTCTACGGGATCATCCTCGGTGTCACCTCCTACATCGGCTTCGAGACGGCGGCCGACTTCGGCGAGGAGACCTCCAACCCGCGCCGCTACATCCCGATCGCGGTGATCGCGGCCACGGTCTTCGCCGTCATCTTCTACCTGTGGACCACCTACTCGATCACGATCGGCTACGGCGTCAACAACGGGGCGAAGTTCGCCGCGGACCCGGTCGCCCTGAAGACCACGGCCGCCACGTTCGTCGGCTCCTGGCTCGGCACGCTGGTCGAGATCGGCGGCATGCTGTCGGCCTTCATCGTCTGCGTCGCCTGCGCGACCGCCGCGTCGCGGACCCTGTTCGCGATGGGCCGCGAGGGCGTGCTGCCGAAGGCGCTCGGGCACACCTCGCCCCGGTTCCAGACGCCGGTGAACGCGACGATCTGCGTGACCGTGCTGGCCACCGTGATGGCGCTGCTGATCGGGTACCCGTTCTCCGACAGCGCGTTCGGCGAGCCGTTCAGCAACTACTACTTCTGGGCGACGACGGGCACGCTGCTGATCATCGTCGTCTACATCCTGCTGTGCGTCGGCGGCATCGTGTTCTTCTACCGCACCCGCGACTCGCGCCGGTGGAACCCGCTCGTGCACGTCGCTGGTGCCGCTGGTCGGCGCGGTCGTGTTCGGCGCGGCCCTGTACGGATCGGTCCACCCGACCCCGGTGGGCATCCTGGCCTGGACACCGGTGCTGGCGCTGATCTGGCTGGCCATCGGCGTGGCGACCCTGCTGTGGCTGCGGGCGCAGCGCCCGGAGGCGGTCGCGCAGATCGGCTCGATCCTCGGCGAGGAAGGCGGCGCCGACGCCGCCGTCCTCGACGTCAAGGCCCCCCGCTAGGCCCCGGGGCCCTCCGGCGGGCCGTCCGGCCCGGGGTCCGGCCCGGGTGCCTGGTTCAGTGACCGTGGGTACTTAGCGCCACATATGGACGCTAAGTACCCACGGTCTTTTTGTCCAGGGAATGGTGGGGCTGCGGGTGGTGCGCGGGCTGAGTGGCCCGGGCCGAAGTCGGCAGTCCGGGCAGAGTGGAGTGCCCGGCCGGGTACCGGGTGACGGCCAGGGCTGAGGTTTGGCTGCGGGGCACGAGCGCGGTAACCGCACCCAATGATCTGAAGGAGTGACGGCTGGGGTTGAGAGAGTCGGGTGGGGTGATTGGGGTTGGCGAGGGGCTCGGGTGAAGGACTCGGGTGAAGGGCTCGGGTTGTTGCCAGGGTGGGCTCTGCCGGGGGGGTCCCGTCGCGGTGCGGGTAGGGCGCCGGGGAAAAGGTCCCCTGAGGCTTTTCCGTTTTGACTAGGCTGGTTCCCTCCGGCCAGCGCTAGCGGGCCGGGCTGAATAACCCCGTACGGAGGGAACCCATATGACCATCAAGATCTCCGCCAAGAGCGGGATCGCCGCGCTCGCGGTGGTGGGCATCGCCGCTGTGACCGCCTGCTCGAGCTCCGGTTCCTCGAGCAGCAGTTCCCCGAGCACTGGGGCTCCGGCAAGCGGGGGCTCGAGCTCGGCGGCGAGTTCGAGCGCCAACCCGCTGGGCGGCGGCGCCTCGTCCGGCTCGGTGGTCATCGGCTCGGCCAACTTCCCCGAGAACGAGGTGCTGGCCGAGGTATACGCCCTGGCGCTGCAGAAGGCCGGCGTCAAGGTCACCACGAAGCTGAACATCGGCGCCCGCGAGGTTTACTACCCGCAGGTTGAGAAGGGCGCGCTCACGATCATCCCGGAGTACAACGGGACCCTGCTGACCGTCGAGGTCGACAAGACGTCCACCGCGAAGAGCACCGCCGACGTTGACGCCGCCCTCGCCGCCAAGCTGCCGTCCACCCTCACCGTGCTGAACCCGGCCCCGGCGCAGGACAGCGACTCGATCACCGTCACCCAGGCGACCGCGGCCAAGTACCACCTCAAGTCGATCGCCGACCTGGGGCCGGTCGCCTCGCAGCTCGTGCTGGGCGGCCCGTCGGAGTTCAAGACCCGCACGGACGGCGTCATCGGCCTGAAGTCGATCTACGGCCTCACGTTCAAGAGCTTCGACCCGCTCGACGAGTCAGGCCCGATCACCCTGTCCGCGCTGACCAGCGACAAGGTCCAGGCGGCGGACGTGTTCACCACCACCCCGCAGATCATCTCGGACAAGCTGGTGCCGCTGACCGACCCGAAGAACCTTTTCGCCGCCCAGAACGTCCTGCCGCTCGTCTACAAGCCCGCGCTCACCCCGACGATCTCCTCGACGCTCAACGCCGTTGACGCCAAGCTGACCACCAGCGCCCTGCTCGCCCTGGACGTCAAGGTCATCACCGACAAGCAGGACTACACCACCGCCGCCCAGCAGTGGCTGCAGTCCGTCGGCCTCGGCTGAGCCCCGCCGGCGCGCCCCCCGGCCCGGCGGTCACGGTGCGGGTGCCGGGTGGAACCGGCACCCGTTCGGGATGATGATCTTCCGGTTAACACCGCCGCCGAGGGGCGCAGGCTTGGTTCGAGCAGGACGGTGGTGTCCTCGTCTCGGTAGGCGGGCACGGTGTGCTCGGTGACCGGGACGAGCCGGCCGCCGGCCGCGATCACGAAGAGCAGCTCGGAGCCCGCGGGCAGGGGGTCGCGGCCGGGCCGCGCCGCGATGCGGGCCCCGTCGTGGTCTGCCGGGCTGGCCAGCCGCGACCCGAACAGGGTCTCGCCGCCCGCGTAGGGCGCGGCGGCCCCGTGGCCGGGCAGGCGGGGCCGCAGCCGGTAGACGGGGCAGCCGACGTAGCCCTGCAGGATCATCGCGGCGAGCGCGTTGAAGTCGTCCTCGCCGGTGAGCAAGAGGACCATGGTGATCCCCTCGAGCGGCGCGCCGCCGCCGACGGCGGCGGCGAGGAGCTCGCCCGGCGCCAGTTCGAGCCCCGCGTCCTTGATCTGGCCGCGCTGCGTTTCCGCGCCGGCCCACATGAGCACGTCAAGGCCCGCCGACTTAAGGACCACGGCGAGGTCGATCACCCACGGATCGCCGCCGACAAGCAGCGGCCGGGTCCGGGCCGGGCGGACGACGCCGAGCCGCCTGGCGGCCGGCGCGGCGGTGAGGCCGTACAGCGTCACGGTCAGCACGATCACCAGGAACGTCACCGGCAGGATCTTCTGCGCGCCGGGGACACCCGCGGCGGACAGGGCGGGCGCGAACGTCGACGCGGTGGCCGCGGCGACGATGCCGCGCGGGGTCATCCAGCCGATGAAGCCGCGCTCACCGCGGGTCAGGTCGGTCCGCAGCGTGGCCGCCCACGCGACGAGCGGCCGGGTAACCAGGACGAGGACGGCGACCAGGGCGAGCGTCGGCAGCACCAGGTGGCGGAGCGAGGCGGGGGTGACCGTGGCCGAGATGGAGATGAACAGCAGGCCGATGACCAGCTGGACCAGCGTCTCGAAGAACGGCCGCCTGGCGGGGATGTCGAAGCCCCGCAGGTTGGCCGCGGCGAGGCCCATGACGATCGCGGCGATCAGCCCGGTGTCGTCGCGCAGCACGTCGCAGGCGGCGGCCACGGCGATCACCGCGGCCAGCTGCGCGGTGGTGCCGAGTACCTCGCCGAGCCGGAGCACGCGCAGCAGCAGGACCAGCAGCACGACGCCGACGGCGCCCCCGGCCACGCCGACGGCGATGCTGGCCGCGAACTGCCCGGCCTGGCCCCCGATGCCGCGGTGCGTGCTCGCGACGATCCCGTGGAAGATGACCGCCCCGAGGATGGCGCCGACGGGATCGATCAGCGAGCCCTCCCAGGCCAGGATCCGCTCGACTCGCTCGCTCGGCCGGACGAAGGCGAGCATCGGGCCGACGACCGTCGGCCCGGACACGACCAGGATGGCCCCGAGTCATCAGCGCCGCCTGCTCTGGCAGGCCGAGCAGCAGCGACGCGAAGCAGGTCGCGAACACCAGGGTGAGCGGCACGCCAAGGGCGATCAGCCGCCAGACCACCCGGCGCGGGTGCCCGTCAGCTTGCGCAGGTCGAGCCCGAGGCCCGCGTCGTAGAGGATCACCGCGACGGCCAGCGACACCAGCGGCTGGAAGGCCGGGCCGAGCAGCTTGTCGGGATTGACGTCGCTGGTCAGCGCGCCCGCGGCGAAGCCAACCGGAAGCAGGACGATGAGCGCCGGGATCCGCAGGCGGCTCGCCAGCACCTGCGACCCGACCGCGAGCACGACGGTCAGGCTCAGGCCGATGAGGAGCTGATCGGTGGTCACAGGTAATTCCAGCAACGCCGTCAGGGAAACGAATCACCCCGCCGGGATGATCGCGCCCGGCCGTAACTCATGCGCTCCGGGTGATGTGCCAGCTACCCGCGGCGCGGACGATAGCGCTGATAGCAAGCCAAAGACTGGCGTGTCCGACCATCAGAGGAGACAAACCCGTGGACCGCTACCCCAACATCAGTGATCACGGACTCATCGGTGACCTGCAGACCGCCGCGCTCGTGACCACGGACGGGACGGTGGACTGGTTCTGCTGTCCGCGCTTCGACTCGCCCAGCGTGTTCGCGTCGCTGCTCGACGCGGACCACGGCGGCTACTTCCGCATCGCCCCCGACCGCGACGACTACGTGAGCAAGCAGCTGTACTTCCCGGACACCGCGATCCTGATCACCAGGTTCATGACGCCGGACGGGGTCGGCGAGGTGCACGACTTCATGCCGGTCATCACCGGCGCGGCGACCGACAGGCACCGGCTGGTGCGGCAGCTGCGGGTGGTCCGCGGCTCGATGCGGTTCGTGATGGACATCCAGCCCGCGTTCGACTACGCCCGGCAGCCGCACAAGGTGGACCTGTTCGATGAGGGCGCGGTGTTCGAGGCGGACGGCCTGGAGCTGACGCTGCACTGGGCCCGTCCCGCGAACGGCGCGTCGCGCGATCCGGACGTCACCATCGAACGGCACGGTGACGGGGTGCGCGCGACGCGCACGCTGCGGGCCGGCGAGAGCACCGGGATGGTTCTCGAGTCGATGGGCGGCCTGCCGCACCTGATGGCGCCCGAGGAGATCCAGCGGCTACAGCACGAAACGACCGAGTTCTGGCGCGACTGGGTGCACAAGTCGACCTACACCGGCCGCTGGCGCGACGTGGTGTCGCGGTCGGCGATAACCCTCAAGATGATGATCTACAAGCCCACCGGCGCCCCGGTCGCCGCGCCGACCACCGGGCTGCCCGAGCAGGCCGGGGGCGAGCGCAACTGGGACTACCGCTACACCTGGATACGGGACGGCTCGTTCTCGCTGTACGCGCTGCTCGGCCTGGGCTACGTCGAGGAGGCCAGGGCCTTCGCCGCTGGCTGCGGGCCCGCGGCCAGGAGTTCGTGCCGGGGAGCGGCCACCCGCTGAAGATCATGTACCGGGTCGACGGAAGCTCCGACCTCACCGAGGAGACCCTCGACCACTTCGAGGGATGGCGCGGCTCGCGGCCGGTGCGGATCGGCAACGGCGCGGCCGACCAGCTGCAGCTCGACATCTACGGCGAGATGATGGACGCCGCGTACCTGGGCGACGTCAACGGCCTTCAGGTGTATCACGAGGGCTGGCAGCAGGTGTCGCGGATGGTCGACTGGCTGTGCGACAACTGGGACCAGCCCGACGAGGGCATCTGGGAGACCCGCGGCGGGCAGCGGGACTTCACCTACGGCCGGTTCCAGAGCTGGGTGGCATTCGACCGCGCCATCCGGATCGCCACCAACCGGGCCCGGCCGGCGGACCTGGCGAAGTGGGCCCTGGCGCGCGACGCGGTCTACAAGCAGATCATGTCCCGGGGCTGGAACAGCGAGGTCGGTGCCTTTACCCAGCACTTCAGCAGCACGGTCCTCGACTCCTCGCTGCTGCTGATGCCGCTGCAGGGGTTCATCGCCCCGGACGACCCGATGTGGGTGTCCACGCTCAACGCGATGGACAAGGAGCTGGTATCGGACAGCCTCGTCTACCGTTACAACCCGAGCGCGTCACCCGACGGGCTGGCCGGCGACGAGGGCACCTTCTCGCTGTGCACGTTCTGGTACGTCGACGCCCTCGCGCGCGCCGGGCGGCTCGACGACGCGCGGCTGACCTTCGAGAAGATGCACACCTACGCCAACCACCTCGGCCTGTTCTCCGAGGAGATCAGCAGCACAGGCGAGCAGCTCGGCAACTTCCCGCAGGCGTTCAGCCACCTGGCCCTGATCAGCGCCGCGATCAACCTCAACAACCAGCTCGACCACGGCTCCAACGCGGTCAGCCCGGTGGTCTCGCGGTCGACGTGAGCCGCACCGCTGGCCCGCTAGGCACCAGGCGAGGACCGGCGCGCCCGCGCGGCGGCCCTCGCCGTGCCGCGCCGCCAGAATGACCGCTGCAGGCTGAGCCCCAGGGCGCCGACCGCGATCAGCAGCACCACGTTCAGCAGGAGCTGGAGCGTCGACCCGCCCGCCTCGGACCAGCTGCCGTACGCGGCGGACAGGCCGATGTCGGCGGCGGCGGGAATCGTGGTAACCGAGATGAACACGCCGATGAGCGCGTTCGCCCGGGACTCGGTCAGCGAGACGACCCCGACAACGCCGGCCAGGACCGCCACGATGACCGAGAACACGTTCGGCGAGTTGATGAGGTCGGAGACGAGCCGTATGCCCTGCTGGTAGAGCCGCGGGGTCTGGCCGGACCACCGGATGAGCAGCCCGAAGACCAGCGTGGCGACAGCCGCCGCCGCGAACCCCGCCGTCAGGGCGGCCAGGCCCCGCCTGACGGCGCGGTGGTCGCCCTTGTTGATGCCGAGCGCGGTCGCCATGATGGCGCCGTACTCCGGGCCGACCACCATCGCCGCGACGATGAGGATCTGCGAGTTCGTGAGGATGCCCACCGCGCCGATCAGGCCGGCGATGACCAGCAGCGCGTAGAAGCTGGGCGGGTACTCGCCGCCCGCGCGGATGTTCGACTCGACTAGCGCCCACACCGGCGGGACCTCGCCGTAGTGCGCGTTCCCGTCCGAGCGCCCGTTCCCGCCCGCCCCCGGGCCTTCCGGCTCCTCCCGGTCTTCCGGCCCGGTGATCGCCGCGTCGACGTTCTCGATGACGACCGAGCCGTGGTCGCGCACCTGGGCCCGCAACTCCGCGAGCACCGGGTTGGCGAACTGGGTGAGCAGGTCAAACTGCACCGCGTCGCCGTCCGGGCGCCGCGCGGCGCCGGGCATGACGACCAGGTTGCGGACGCCGGGATCGGCGGAGAGCCGCTCGACCAGGCCCTCGGTCGCGCCGGGCGGGCTCACGACCCGGACGTGCAGCATGTCGAGGCTGCCCTGGCCCGCGTCTAGCCGAGCCGTTGCGAGCAGGTGGTCGCCGACCCGGACGGCGTTCGCCATCGCGGTCAGGGCCGGGTTCACCGCGCTGATGCTCGGGAAGAAGCTGGTGTCGACCACGTAGAGGTTGTCGACTTCGTGGGCCCGGCAGTCGGGGTTGAGCACCGACGTCGCCGGGTCGGCGCCGAACCGGACGGTCCCGGCCTGGTGCGCGCAGCCCGCGATCGGGATGTCGGTCTTCATGTACGCGAACCGGTGGGCCAGGTGGTCGTCGTGCATGCCGAGCGAGCCGAGCATCGACTTGAGCTGGCCGAACAGCCGCTTGGCGGCGGTGGGGTTGCTCGGCGTGTAGGCGATGTGGACGCTGCCGTCCGGGCCGAGGGTGACCCGGTTGTCCGGCTGCGGCAGGTCCTCGGTGGACAGCCAGAAGTCGACGGCGTGCTCCGCGACGTCGCGCAGCGCCCAGTTCGGCGCGAACTTGGTCTCGATCGGCTTCTCGCCGCGGAACATCGCCGCCTGCGACTTGCCGATCATCTGGATGTTGCCCATCGGGTAGTCGAAGTCCGGGCCGCTGAAGTAGAAGTCGTTGACGCCGAGGGTCTTCTGGAACACGGTCGGGTTCGGCTCCTTCGACAGGGCGAGCACCGCCTGGCTGTCGTGGTACATGAAGTTGCGGCCGACCTGATCGGAGCCGTTGGCCAGCCCGTTCGGGTGCTTGTCGCTGGCCGAGGCGAGCAGCAGCTTGGCGGAGTTGGCCGCGCCGCACGAGACGACCACGATGTCGCCCGCGTACCGCTCGGTCTCGCCGTCGCGCTCGACCACCACCTGCGGTGACCGCGGTGCCGGCCGGGTTGGTCTCCAGCTTCACCGCCCGCGCGTTCCGCAGCAGCGTGACGTTGGCGTGCTCGAGGGCGGGGCGGACGCCGAGCACCTCGGCGTCGGACTTGGCGTGCAGCGGGCACGGGAAGCCGTCGCAGTCCGCGCAGCGCACGCAGATGCTGTAGGGCAGGTTCGCCTCGTTGACCAGGATGCCGCACGGCGCGTGGAACGGGTGGTAGCCCGCCCTTCTCCAGGTCGTCGGAGAGCTGCTGGATGCGCGGCTCGTGGGAGACCGCGGGATACGGGTACGGCGCGCTGGCCGGCGGTTCGGTCGGGTCCTCGCCGCGCGCCCCGTGCACCTGGTACATCGGCTCGGCGGCGGTGTAGTACGGCTCCATGTCCTGGTAGCTGATGGGCCAGGCGGGCGACAGGCCGTCGTGGTGGCGCATTTCGCCGAAGTCCTGCTCGCGCATCCGGTACAGCGCGGCGCCGTACAGCTTGGTGGCGCCGCCGACGAAGTAGTGCACCTGCGGCTGGAAGAAGGACTTGCCCTTCGCGTCGTACCAGCTGTCCGGCGAGATGTAGCGGCCGTCGACGAACACGTCCGACGTCGACCAGTTCTCCGGCTCGCGGGGCAGCCAGTCGCCGCGCTCGAGCAGCAGGATCGCGCTTGCCCGACGGGGCGAGGTGGCGGGCGAGCGTGCCGCCGCCCGCCCCGGTACCGATCACGATGACGTCGTAACTGCTCACTCATGTCTGGCTCCTTTCTGACGGGCGGCCGGCGGCGGGGTGCGGCGCCGGGGGCGCCCTGGCGTGCGGGCACGCTGGGCGGCACGGCGGGCGGCGGCCGGCACGAACTCGTCCCGGCTGACCCGCCGCCGGAATACGTAGTAGCGTCCAGATCTGGTAGGCGAGTACCACCGGCAGGAAGATGAGCGACGACGACGGTCATCGCCTTGAGCGAGTAGGGGTTGGACGCCGTGTTGTGCACGGTGAGGTTGTAGGCCGGGTTGGTGCTCGACACCATCACGTTGGGGTACAGGCCAACGAAGATCGACGCGATGCAGGACGCCATCGTGATCGTCGTCGCGGTGAAGGCGAAGCCGTCGCGGTGCGCGTAGACCAGCCAGACCGCGGCCAGGACGGCGATGATGGCGAGCAGCTCAAGCGGCCGCAGAAAGAAGGTGGTGCTGGACGTCACGTGGGTCCAGATGGCGAAGCCCACGACCGCGGCCGCGGTGAACGGGGCCACCCGTGCGGGCGATCCGCCGGGAACGTTCGTGCATGTCGCCGGTGGTCTTGAGGGACAGGAACGTCGCGCCGTGCAGCAGGCAGATCAGGACCAGGGTGACCCCCGTGAACAGCGCATAGGGCTGCAGCAGGGTCCCAGAATGACCCGGTGTAGTTCTGGCTGGAGTTGATGGGCAGTCCGTGCAGCAGGTCGCCCAGGCGCGACGCCGATCAGCAGCGGGGCCAGCAAGCTGCCCACGATCAGCAGCACGTCCCAGGTGCGGCGCCAGCGGGCCGCGTCGCGCTTGCCGCGGTACTCGAAGGCCACGCCGCGGATGATCAGCGACATCAGCAGCAAGACCAGCGCGAGGTACAGGCCGGAGAACATGGTCGCGTACCAGCCGGGGAACGCGGCGAACATGGCCGCACCGGCCACGATCAGCCAGACCTCGTTGCCGTCCCACAGCGGCCCGATGGTGTTGATGGCGGCCCGGCGGCCGGCCTCATCCTGGCCGACGAGGCTGTGCAGCATGCCGACGCCGAAGTCGAAGCCCTCGAGGATGAAAAACCCGGTCCACAGGACCGCGATGACGATGAACCAGAACGGCACCATGATGACCTCAATACTGAACAGCGGGTACGGGCGCGTCCGGCGTCGGCGTCAGCGCGCGCGGGGCGGCAGCTGGTTACGTGAGTAGCGCAGCATCAAGATGAAATCGACAGTGCCGAGCGCGCCGTACAGCAGGACGAATGCCGATCACGCTGATCCACAGCCAGGTGGTGCTCACGGTCGGCGAGATCCCGTTTTTGGTGAGCATGATGCCCTGCACGATCCACGGCTGCCGGCCGCTTTCTGTCAGCAGCCAGCCCGCGGTGTTCATCAGGAACGGCAGCACCGCAAGCCATACCGCCACCCACAAGAACCGCCGGGACGTCGCGAGTTTCTCGCGCCGGACCAGCCAGAGCCCCCACAGGGCTATCAGCAAGACCAGGGCACCGAGGTAGGCCATGACCCGCATGGACCAGTACTGGATGAACACGTCCGGCACGTAGTTGCCGGGCCCGAACTGCTGGCTGTACTGCGACTGGAGCGGGTTGAGGCCGACCACCTTGCCGTTCCAGTGGTTGGTGGCCAGCAGCGACAGCAGGTGCGGGATCTCGATGATCTGGGTCGGCGTCTGGTCGTTGTTCCCGCCGCCGATCTGGAACAGCGAGAACGAGCACGGCTGGCACGTGGTCCACTGCGCCTCCGCGGCCGCGATCTTCATCGGCTGGTACGTGCCCTCGATCACCCCGAGCTCGTCGCCGACCAGCAAGGTGAACAGGATCGCCGGGACCAGGACGACGAGCGCGAGCCGCGCCGACCGGGTGAACACGCCGCGGTCGCCGCCGTGCCTGAGCTGCCACGCGGAGACCGCCAGCATGATGACGGCGCCGGTGACCAGCGCCACGAGCAGCACCTTCGCGTACCCCCACACGAACACCGGGTTGGTGAACACCGCCCAGATGTCGTTCAGCTGCGGCTTGCCATTCGCCATCACGTAGCCGACGGGGTGCTGCATCCAGGAGTTGGCCGCCAGGATGAACGCCGCCGACAGCATGCTGCCCAGCGTGACCGCCCAGATCGTCAGCAGGTGCAGCCGCCGGGACAGCTTGTCCCAGCCGAACAGCCACAGCCCGAGGAACGTCGACTCCAGGAAGAACGCGGCCAGCCCCTCCATCGCCAGCGGGGCGCCGAAGATGTTGCCGACCAGCCGCGAGTACGCCCCCCAGTTCATCCCGAACTCGAACTCCTGCACGATCCCGGTCACCACGCCGATCGCGACGTTAATGACCAGCAGCGTGCCGAAGAACCTGGTCAACCGCAGATACTCGTCGCGGCTTGCTGCGGTACCACGCCGTCTGCAGCAGCGCGGTCAGAAAGGCCAGCCCGATCGTCACCGGGACGAAGAAGAAATGGTTGACCGACGTAAACGCGAACTGCCATCGTGCGAGATCGAGCGCCATGCGGCTCCCCTTCAGTCTCCGCGCTCCCCCCGCGCGGTGCCCCGCCGTCATTGTCGGCAGCGCGGCGCGCGGGCGGCATCGCCCTCACCGGGTGACTAGGGCGCGGACGGTGGGCTGAGGTGATGGGCTCAGGTGGTGGGCTCAGAAGATCGCGATCGGGTTGACCGGGGAGCCCGTGCCCGCGGGCAGCCGGAGCGGCGCCACGACGCACAGGAAGGACGCGCGGTGCCTCGCCGCGCACGACTCCGCGAGGTCCTCGAGGTCCAGGTAGTCGAGCAGGTACAGGCCCATCGCGTGGACCGCGAGCACGTGCACGGGGAAGTCCACGCCCTCGGCGGCGCTCGGCGCCGTGTCGTTGTTGCCGTCGCTGCCGAGGACCGCGATCCGGCGTTCCGCGAGCAGCTCAAGCGCGGCCGGCTGCAGCCCGGCGCGGGCCGTGGCGGCGTCCCACGGCCCGAGCGACCGGCGGCGAGCGCGATGGCCGACCCTGACGAAGAGCAGGTCGCCCTGCTCGATCCGGTCGAACTGGGCCGCCTCCGCCGCGAGCAGGTCATCGGCGGTCACCTGGTCACCCGGCTCCAGCCACGGCGTCCCGCGCAGCCGCGGGATGTCGAGCAGCACGCCGCGTCCGGCGATCCCCTGGCCCGCGAGGTCGATGGACAGCTCGGCCGCCCCCGCGGCGGTGACGGTGTCCGCCGCGACGCCGTTGTAGAGCGTGCCGTCGAAGATCACGTGGCACAGCGCGTCGATGTGGCTGTCGGCGTTGCCGTGAATGTTCATGGCCAGGCGGTCGGTGGCGAACGACAGCCGGGAAGTGCCGTCCGCGTGGCCCGCCGACCTGCACATCTGGTGCACGGCGGGATCGGGGTTGTCGGGTCCCGCCCGGCTCTCGATCGGCGCGGCAAGCGATACCGTGCGGCCGCTCCTGACGTCGCTGGCCGCCGCCACCAGCTCCGCCGCCGAGATGTTGTTCAGCGTGCCAAGGCGGTCGCCTGGCCCCCATGCGGACGTGCGCCGCAGCCGCTCGTAGAGCGCGCGGAACTCGGCCTCGCTCACCGCGAAATCACCCATTCTGGCAGCGTCACAGGCTGGGCGCGGACGGTCATCATCTGAACCGGGTGAATTACGGCCTACCACCCGCGGCGGGTGACGCGCTCAGGTGCGGACCGCGATGCGATTGACACTGACTGCGACCGCTAGGAGCAAACAATGGCGACAGACAGAGTCGACGCGATCGTCATCTTCGGCGCGACCGGCGACCTGGCCAAGCTGGAGACCTTCCCCGCGCTGGTGGGGCTGGTCAAGCGCGGCGTCCTCAGCGTCCCGGTGGTCGGGGTGGCCAAGAGCGGGTGGGGGCTCCGGCAGTTCCGCGACTATGCGACCGCGTCGCTGAAGCTCAACGGGATGGATCCCGCCGAGCCGGCCGCGGTAAGGATGCTTGACCTGCTGCGCTACGTGGACGGGGACCTCGCCGACGAGGCGACCTACAAGGCCATGTCCGATGAGATCGGCTCGGGCGAGCATGTCCTGTACTACCTGGAAGTACCGCCGGTCCTGTTCGGGAGGATCGCCCAGGGAATCGCGGCCGCGGGCCGCGCGCGCGGCGCCCGGGTCATGGTGGAGAAGCCCTTCGGCACTGACCTGGCCAGCTCGCAGCACCTCAACGACATCATGCACCAGCACTTCCCCGAGGAGGCGATCTTCCGGGTTGACGACTGGCTGGCCTTCGACCCCCTGGAGAACGTCCTGTTCGTCCGGTTCGCCAACTCGGTGATCGAGCCGCTGCTCAACCGCACCTACGTGGACAACATCCAGATCACGATGGCGGAGCAGTTCGACGTCGCGGACCGCGGCCGGTTCTACGACCGGACCGGGGCGATCAGGGACGTGCTCCAGAACCACATGCTCCAGGTGCTGGCGACCGTGCTGGCCGAGCCGCCGAGCGGGTCCGGCCTGGAGTCCTGGCGGGACGCCAAGCACCAGGTGGTAAGCGCGCTGAGCCCGCTAACCCCGGAGTCCGCGGTGCGCGGGCAGTACGACGGCTACCGCCAGGTCGACGGGGTCGACCCCGACTCGACCGTGGAGTCGTACGTCGCGGTCAGGCTCAGCGCCGACAGCTGGCGGTGGGCCGGGGTGCCGATCCTGATCCGGGCGGGCAAGTGCATGCCGGTCACCTCCACCGAGGTCACTGTCACCTTCAAGCAGCCCCCGCACGACGTGTTCGGGATCGAGCCCCTCACCCCCGCGGACAGGCTCTGCTTCCGGATCTGGCCAGAGACGGCGGTCACCCTCACCCTGCAGGGCAAGAAGCCCGGCGCCGGCTGGGAGCCGCTGCCGGAGGAGCTCGCGTTCGCGGAGATGGCAGGATCGGACATCCGCCCCTACGACCGGCTCATCGGCGCGGCGCTTGACGGGGACCGGTGGCTGTTCGCCCGGCAGGACAACGTGGAGGCCATGTGGACGATCGTTGACCCCGTACTCGGCGACGCCACCCCCGTGCACCCTTACCCGAAGGGCAGCTGGGGCCCGAAGGAGGCGGACCGGCTCCTGACCGGCCGGATCGCCTGGCACGATCCGGCCGGCCAGCCGGGCTGAGCGAGGGGACCAGCATGGCTGCCAGCTCAGGCGAGTCCAATTCAGGCGAGCACGGGCCGCGCCGGGTGGTGATCGTCGGCGGCGGCTTCGGCGGGCTGTTCGCCGCCCGGGCGCTCGGGCGCCACGTATCGGTGACCCTCATCGACCGGGCGCACCATCACCTGTTCCAGCCGCTGCTCTACCAGTGCGCGACCGGGATCTTGTCCGAGGGGCAGATCGCCGCGCCCTTGCGCAGCGTGCTCAAAGGGCACAAGAACGTCGAGTGCGCCATGGCCGAGGTGGCGGGCATCGATTCGGTCGGCCGCCGCGTGTTCGGCGTCAGGCCCGGGGGCGGCCGGATCGACTGGGGGTACGACGACCTCATCGTCGCGGCCGGGATGCGGCAGTCCTACTTCGGGCATGACGAGTTCGCCAGGTTCGCGCCGGGCATGAAGTCGATCTCCGACGTGCTGACCATCCGGCGCCGGGTGTTCGGCGCGTTCGAGATGGCCGAGACTTCCGACGACCCCGCCGAGCGCCGCCGCTGGCTGACGTTCGCCCTCGTCGGGGCGGGCCCGACCGGCGTTGAGCTGGCCGGCCAGATCCGGGAGCTCGCCACCAAGACGCTGCGCGCCGAGTACCGGCGGGCTCAGCCGCAGGAGGCGCGGGTGCTGCTGTTCGACGGCGGCGACGCCCCGCTGGCGGCCTTCGGCCCGAAGCTGTCCGCCAAGGCCGAGAAGGCCCTGGGCAAGCTGGGCGTCGAGATGCACATGGGCTCGATCGTCACCGACGTCGACGCCACCGGGCTGGCCGTCCGCGACCGCGTTGGCGCCACCACCCGGTACGAGGCAGGCACCGTGCTGTGGACCGCTGGTGTCGAGGCGCCTGCCTTCGCCAAGGCGCTGGCGAAGGCGACCGGAGCCGAGACTGACCGCGCGGGCCGCATCCTCGTGCAGCCAGACCTGACCATCCCCGGCCATCCCGAGATCTCCGTCATCGGCGACCTGATGAGCCTCGACAAGCTGCCCGGCGTCGCGGAAGTCGCCATGCAGGGCGGCCTGTACGCCGGGCACCGCATCCGGCGCTCGGCCGGGGGCCGGGACTCCGCCAAGCCGTTCCGGTATCACGACCTCGGCTCGGCCGCGTACATCTCCCGCGGCAACGCCGTCATGTCGGCGGGGCCGCTGCAGCTGAGCGGCCTGCCCGGCTGGATCGGCTGGCTGTTCATCCACATCGCCTTCCTGACCGGGTACCGCAACCGCCTCGGGGCCATCCTTACCTGGTGGTCGGCCTTTACCCGCGACCGTCGCCGCGAGCGCGCCTTCACCATCCACGAGGTGGGCAGGGTCGCCGACCTCTACACGGCGGTCATTCCGGCCGCGCGGGCCGGCGAGCCGGCGGCACCCGGCCAGCCGGCGGCGCCCGCGGCCGCCCGCGGCGCCCGGCGGCGCCCGCGCAGGCGCCCCGCCGCGCGGGGGCCTGAGTTCCCGCGCCGGATCGGTACCTGCCGGGCTGAGAGAGGGACTTATCCCGAACGTATGCGGCTTACCGCGCGGGCCCACCCGATCTCGGGGATCATGGCGGCGTTCAGGCTGGGCGTCACGGCCCGGGAACCCTAGGAGCCGGCCAGGCGGCCGGCCTCGATGCGGACGATCTCGTCTACCTGCCCGAGCCCGGCGGCGCGGTGCGTGATGAGCAGGATGGTCCGGCCTTCCGCGGCGGTGAGCAGGTCCCTGGTCAGCGCGTCGGCGGTTTGCTCGTCGAGGTGCTCGGTGGGCTCGTCGAGGACGAGGACGGGGAAGTCGGCGAGCAGCACGCGCGCGAGGGAAAGCCGCTGGCGCTGACCGCCGGACAGCCGCACGCCGTGCTCGCCGACATCGGTGTCCAGGCCCGCGGGCAGCCCCTCCACCCAGTCGAGCAGCCCGGCGCGGCGCAGCGCCGAGCTGACCTGCTCGTCGGTGGCCGCGCGCCGCGCCAGCCGCAGGTTCGCGCCGAGGGTGCTGTCGAAGACGTGCGCGTCCTGGGCGCACAGCCCGACGATCGTCCTGACGGTGTCGCCGTCGAGCCTGGTGATGTCGGTCCCGCCGAGGGTCACCCGCCCCGCGGAGGGATCGAGGAACCGGAGCAGCACCATGGCCAGGGTGGTCTTCCCCGCCCCGCTCGGGCCCACGACGGCCACGCTCCGTCCGGCAGGCACGCTCAGGTCGATGCCGTTGAGCACGTCAGGCCCGGAGGCGTCCCAGCGCGCGGACAGGCCCTCGACCAGCAGGTCATACGGCGGCGCGGGCGGCGGCAGGGGCGACGCGGGCTCGCGGACGGGGTCGGGCTGCCGCAAGACGGCCTGGACCCGGGAGGCCGACCCGCGGATCCTGGGGAGCTGCTGCGCGGCCGGGGCCAGCGCCCCGAACACCTCGTGCGCGGCCAGCGGGGTCAGCACGAGCACGGCGAGCGCCACTCCGGGCAGTGCCCCGGAGCCGACCGCGGGCACCCCGAGCACCAGGCACGTCCACACCGCCGCCCCCGCGGCCAGCGCGGTGACCGACGCGGCGATGCCCCGCCCGAGGGCGCTACGGCCTTCGGCCTGGCCGAGGGCGCGGTCGGCGGCGGCGGCCCGGTCCAGGCCGGCCTCGGCGGCGCCGAAGGCGAGCAGTTCCGGGCAGCCGCGCAGCAGGTCGAGCGACGCCACGGTCAGCTCGCCGCGGCGCGGCGCGATCCGCCGCTCGGCCTGCCTGGCCGCGATGCCCGCCGCCCACGGCGCGACCAGGGCGGCGACCACGAGGCTGACGGCCAGGGCGATGGCGGCGGACGGGAGCAGCAGCGCGATGAAGCAGACCGTGCCCGCCCCCGCGACCGCCGCCGTCGCGTACGGCACCAGGACGCGCAGCCAGCGGTCGGCGATGCCGTCAACGTCCGCGACCAGCCGGCTCACCAGGTCGCCCGAGCGGAAGGCGGGCAGCCCGGCCGGGGCCAGCCGTTCCAGGCGGCGGTACGCCGTGACCCGCAGCGTGGCCAGGGCCCGCAGCGCGGCATCATGGCTGACCAGCCGCTCGACGTAGCGGAGCACGCTGCGCCCGAGCGCGAAGGCCTGCACGGCGACCACGGCGAACATCAGGGCGAGTACCGGCGGGTGCTGCGACGCCCGTGATATCAGCCAGGCCGAGGTGGCGGTAAGGCCGATGGCGGCCGCGCTCGCGGTCGCGCCGGCCGCCACGGCGAGGGTCAGCTGCCTGACCGCGGCCCGGTCCAGGCCGGTACCTTTCATACCGCTGCTCCTGACTGGGCCCCGGGGAATGCCCCCGGGGGCCCGGCCAGGCCGGCCGGGACGGCCGCGGCCGGCGCTGGCGCGGCCGCCGGCAAGGTCACGACCCGGTCGGCGGCCGCGAGAACCGCAGGGCGGTGCGCCACCATCAGCACGAGCCCGCCGTCGGCGGCCAGCTCGCGGATCGTCGCGAGCACCTGCGCCTCCGCGGCGGCGTCCAGCCCGGCGGTCGGCTCGTCAAGCAGCAGGACCGGCCGCTCCGTCAGCAGCGCCCGGGCGACCGCGACCCGCCGCCGCTGCCCGGCGGAAAGGCCGCTGCCCCCTTCCCCGACTGGCCGGCCGAGTTCCACCTCGTGCAGGGCGGCGCGGTCCGCTGCCCACTCGACGGCTTCGCGCGGCGCGCCCGGCTGGCCGAGCCTGATGTTCGACTCGACCGTCCCGTGCTGGAGCACCGGATCCTGCGGGACCCAGGCGACGCGGGACCGCCATGCCCGCATGTCCAGCTGGTCGAGGCTCCGCTCACCGGTGGCCTGCTCAATCACCACACGGCCCTCGTCGGGTGTGATGAAGCCGAGGAGGACACCGATCAAGGTTGACTTGCCGCTCCCGCTTGACCCGGCCAGCGCCAAGGCTTCCCCGGCGGCGAACCGCAAGGCGACGCCGTCCGGAGCGGGCTGGCTCCGGCCGGGGTGCCGCACGCGCACGTCCTCCACCCGCACCGCCCCCACCAGCAGCGGCTCTGCCGGTACCGCCGCTGCCGGCACTGCCTGGGCCCGCACCGCGGAGCGAGCGAGCGCGGCCTCGGGAGCGCCGGACGCGCGCTGGGCCGGGCGCACGGCCCGGCTGCCGCTCGCGTCAGGCGGCGTATCCAGGACGTCGAACACGTCCGCGGCCGCGGCGAGGCCGTCCGCGCTCGCGTGGTAGTGAATCGCCAGCTGGCGCAGCGGCAGGTAGGCCTCGGGCGCGAGCACCAGCACCAGCAGGCCGGCCCGCAGGCCGAGGTGGCCTGCCCTCCAGCCGCAGCCCGATACCGACGGCGACCAGCGCGACCGAGAACGTCGCCACCAGCTCAAGCACCAGCGCGGAAAGGAACGCCAGCCGCAAGGTCCCGAGCGTGGCCCGGCGGTAGGCGTCGGTGACCGCGCCGACGGACTTGGCCTGCGCCTTCGCGCGGCCGAACACCCGCAGCGTCGGCAGGCCGGCCACCACGTCGAGAAAGTGGTGCGACAGCCGGGCCAGCTCCCGCCAGCGGCGGCTGGTCCGCTCGGCCGTGGTCGCGCCGACAAGGGCCATGAACACCGGGATCAGCGGCAGCGTGACGACGATGATAAGCGCCGAGAGCGGGTCGGCCGCCAGCAAGCGCGCCACCACGGCCAGCGGTACCACGACGGCCAGCACGACCTGCGGGAGGTACCTGGCGAAGTAGGCGTCGAGCGCGTCCACGCCGCTGGTGGCCAGCGCGGCCAGCTCGCCGGCCCGGCGGGTCGCGAGCCAGCGGGGCCCGAGTTCCACCGCCCGCCGCAGCAGGTCGCGGCGGAGCTGCGACTTCACTCCGGCCGAGGCCCGGTAGGAAAACGCTTCGACGGCCCAGGCCAGCGCCGCCCGGCCGGCTACCACGGCGGCTAGCTCGGCGAGCGTGCCGCGCAGCGCGGGCAGGCCGAGGCCGCCGCTGAACGCGCCGGCGATCGCCGTGGCGAGCAGCTGCGCCTGCCAGATGACCAGGCCCGCGATGGCGGCCGTGACCACGACAAGCCCGGCCAGGTGGGCCCGGGCCGGGCGGGCGTAGCGCAGCAGCCTCCGGTCGGACGGCCTCGTCACGGCACCTCCTTTGGCCCGGTGCCCTGACCGGTGAGCTAGCGCGCGGAACCGGCGGCGCGGCCGGCTCGGTCGAAGGAACCTGCGGGGGCACCGTGGCCGTCGCGCCCGAGGCCTGAGCCGGGGCGGGGTCCGGGGCCGGGGCCGGGGCCAGCCTGGCTGACGCCACGTACGCCACGACAACCGCCACGATCACCAGCGGCGTGACGGCGAGCCCGTCAGAGAACAGCAGCACGGTCGCCAGCAGCACCGACGTCAGCGGAAGCCGGAGCATGACGGCGCACATCGCGCCGATCCCCATTGCCACCCCCGGCACCAGCGGCAGGCCGGGCAGGTGCGAGAGCGCGATGCCGCCGGCCGCGCCGAGATAGAGCGAAGGGAAGGTCGGCCCGCCGCGGAAACTGCTCAGTGACGCACTGTAGGCAAGCCCCTTGCACGTCAGCAGCAGGAGGAGCGCACCGACCGAGTAACTGGACGCGTTGGTGATCAGCGGTCCCAGCTGTGATTGCCCCGAGAACAGCACATCGGCGGAGCTCTTTCCCGTCCCCTCGGTGTAGGCGAGCGCCAGTCCCCCGATGATCATGCCCACGACCGGGGTCAGCAGGAGCATCCGGCGCTCGACATGCGGCCGGAGCAGGCGGGCGAGCCGCTGGATGGCCGTGCCAACGATGGCCGCCGCGAGCCCGATGACCAGGGCCCAGCCGAATTCCGCGATGTCCGGCCGGGCGAAGTGGGGAAGGCCGGGCACCGCCAGGGAAAACGTGCCGAGCCCGGTCAGCGCGTCAAGGCCGACAAAGACCAGGGCGCCCACGCCGGAGGCGAGCAGGCCGGGCAGCAGGACGACCCCCAGCATGGGACCGCCCAGGCCCGAGGCCTCCATCAGCAGGAACGCGCCCAGGATCGGCGAGCCGAGCAGGGTGCTGATGGCGGCGAAGCTCCCCGCCGCCGCGACCACGGCGCTCGCCCGGGCCGGCATGTCCCGCTTGGCCAGCCGCACGGCGAGCAGGGCGAGCCCCCCGCCGAGCGCGATCAGCGGCGCCTCCGGCCCAAGGACGACGCCGAGGCTCAGGGTCGCCAGGGCCGCGAGCAGCACCCCGGGAAGCTGGGCGGGCGTGGGCGCGCCGCGCCCTGGCTTGAACCCGTCAGCCGGTGATTCGCCGCCCTTGCCAGGAAGGAACCGGATGACCGGCGCGACAAGCAGGCCGGCCACCGTGAGGACGGGAAGCGGCCACCACGGCGGCGCGCCGTGAAAGCCGAGCCCGTTGGGAAGATGGGTGAAGATCTCGCCCTGCAGGTAGCCGACAAGTTGAAGGAAGCCGTAGGCCGCCGCGGAGACCGGCGCGCCGAGCACCGCGGCGAGGACAAGCAGTCCCAGGTAGCTCTTGCTCCGGAGCAGCACCTGCGGATCTTGTGGCGTCGTCATCATGGTCATCGTGCGCGGTAGCGTCAGGGGCCGCCTCACCCTGCGTAGGTGATGCCAGCCAGGCCAGGAGCGGTAACACTCGGAAACAAACAGGCCTCAAGCAGGACGAACAGGAGGGCGCGTGAACGTTGGCAGCTTTTTCGCCGCCTTGGCGCTTGGCTTCGTCGCCGGGACCATCGCTCGTGCGCTGATACCTAACGACGCCTTCCGGCACATGCACGGGTGGAGGTCGTGGCTGACCTCGACGGGGCTTGGCCTGCTCGGGGCGCTGGTCGGTTTCTGGATCTTCCACGGCCTGTTCGGCATCGGCGACACGGACAAGTTCGACTGGGGCGGCATCGTCGGCGCGGTAATCGGCGCGATGATCGTCGTAGCCGTGGCGTCGTTCGTGGTCAAGCGGGTGGCAAGGCGCAATTCGATGGCGACGCCGACCCGAGGTTAAGCCCGTCGCCGCGACCGTTCCACGCGATCGGAGACCCGGATCATGCCGCTGAACGAATACGAGCCAGGGACAGCGTTTCCCGGGCTGATCGGGCGGACGACGGAAGAGTCAAGCCCCGCGTGGCCCCGGCCGCTACGGGCGGACGCCGGCTCCCCGAACGTGCTGTTCATCGTGCTCGATGACGTCGGCTACGGGCAGCTGGGCTGCTACGGCAGCCCGATCGCGACGCCGAACCTGGACGCGCTGGCCGCCGGCGGCCTGCTCTACACCAACATGCACACCACTGCGCTGTGCTCCCCGTCGCGGTCGTGCATCATCACCGGGCGCAATCACCACGCCAACGCCACCGCCGCGATCAACGAGCTCGCGACCGGCTACCCGGGTTACAACGGCCAGATCCCGTTCGAGAACGGCTTCCTGTCGGAGATGCTGCAGCAGCACGGCTACAGCACCTACATGGTCGGCAAGTACCACCTGATGCCGTCGGAATTCGAGTCGGCGGCCGGGCCGTTCGACCGCTGGCCGCTCGGGCGCGGCTTCGAGCGCTTCTACGGGTTCCTTGGCGGGGACGCCAGCCAGTGGCACCCGGAGCTGGTCTACGACAACCACCAGGTCGAGCCGCCGCGCACCCCCGAGCAGGGCTATCACCTGACCGAGGACCTGGCCGACAAGGCCATCGAGTTCATCGCCGACGCCAAGCAGGTCGCCCCGCACAAGCCGTTCTACCTGCATTTCTGCACCGGAGCGGGGCACGCTCCGCACCACGTGCCCAAAGAGTGGGCCGACAAGTACGCCGGCCAGTTCAATGACGGCTGGGACGCCTACCGGGAGCGTACCCTCGCGCGGCAGAAGGAGCTCGGGGTCCTGCCGGCCAACGCGGAGCTGTCCCGCCACGACCCGGACGTCCCGGAGTGGGAGTCCCTGTCCCCCGACGCGCGCAGGCTGGCGGCGCGGATGATGGAGGTGTTCGCCGGCTTCCTCTCGCACACCGACCACCACATCGGCCGGCTCCTGGCGCTTCCTGAAGGAGACCGGCGAGTTCGACAACACGCTGATCATGGTGGTCTCCGACAACGGCGCCAGCGCCGAGGGCGGGCCGACCGGGACCACCAACGAGCTGCAGTTCTTCAACAACGCACCCGAGTCGCTCGAGGAAAGCCTGGCGAAGATCGACGACCTGGGCGGCCCGGCCACCTTCAACCACTACCCGTGGGGCTGGACCTGGGCGGGCAACACGCCGTTCCGGCGGTGGAAGCGGGAAACCTACCGCGGCGGTACCACCGACCCGTTCCTGGTGCACTGGCCGCAGGGCATCAGGTCGCGGGGTCAGGTGCGGGCCCAGTACGCGCACATCGTCGACATGGTCCCCACCGTCCTGGACGCGCTCGGCCTCCGGCCGCCCGCGGCGATCAGGGGAGTGACCCAGTCGCCGCTGCACGGCACCAGCTTCGCCCACTCCTTCGAAGAGGCGGACGCCCCCACCAGGCACCGCGTCCAGTACTTCGAGATGTTCGGCCACCGGGCCATCGACCACGACGGCTGGCGGGCGGTGTGCCCGTGGCCGGGGCCCTCGTTCGCCGAGGCCGGGAAGCCGTTCGGCGCGCTGATCACCGCGGAGACGCTGACCAGCCTGGACGCCAACCGCTGGGAGCTGTACCACGTGGCTGAGGACCCGGCCGAGAACCATAACCTGGCCAGCCGAGCACCGCGACAGGCTCATCGAGCTGATCGCGATGTGGTACGCCGAGGCCGGGAAGTACGACGTGTTCCCGATCGACGCCAGCGCCACCGAGCGGATGATGACGGAGCGGCCCCAGGTCGCCGAGCCGCGGGCGCAGTACATCTTCCGGCCGCACACCCAGACGCTCCCGTTCTGGGTCGGGCCGCGGGTGCTCAACCGCCCGCACAGCATCACCGCCGACGCGGAGATCGGTGCAGGCGGTGCCGAGGGCGTGCTGATCTGCCAGGGCAGCAACGCCGGCGGCTGGACGTTCTACGTCCAGGACAGCCGGCTGCACTACGCCCATAATTACGTCGGCCGGGCGACCTACCGGGTATCGGCGACGGACCCGCTCCCCGCCGGCCGCCATCAGCTCCGCTTCGAGTTCGCGCCGACCGGGAAGCCCGACTTCGCGCACGGTAAGGGCACCCCTGGCCTGGCCCAGCTGTACGTCGACGGCAAGCTCATCGCCAACACCGAGTTCCCGGTCACCACGCCTATCGCCTTCAACCCCGGCGGGCTCACCTGCGGCGCCAACCCCGGCTCGGCGATCGCCGGGGGCTACCGGGCCCCCTTCCCCTTCACCGGCACCCTGCATACCGTCACCGTCGACCTCTCCGGAGACCTCATCACCGATACCGACAGCGAGATGCGCATGGCCATGTCGCGTCAGTAGCCGACCGGGCCCGGAACCCCGCCGGCGTCCCGGATCACCCACCGCGGGGGATGTCCGGGCGCTCGCGGCAGGGGACGCTGCGTTCGTCAGCCACTACTTCGAGGGCGGTCCAGATGACTTACAACCAAACAGTGCCACAGCCCAAGATCCAGCTCAACAGGCAGCAGTTCATCGCCGGCTCGGTGCTGATGGGCGTCGGCGGCGTGCTCGCCCTGGCGGGCGCGGCCATGGCGGGGACGGCGCTAGTGGCGGTCTTCAGGCAGCGGGTTCAGCAGATGGACGTCCCGCCCAGCGAGCTCGCACGGCAGCACTGGTCCGCGGTCAAGCACGCGACCAGCGCCGGCCGGGAGGTATGGCTCAAGGAGCAGCCGGCCGGCCAGCGCCAGCCAGCCACGCAACGTTAGCCGCCCTCAGTCACCTGCCCGGGGCCGGCGAGAGCGCCGGCCCTGCGGGCAGGTCCGTCGACCACTTCGAAGAACAGCTCGCTCCGGCCGGCTGGGAACCTCAGGCCATGTGGCGCTGGCGGGCGGCCTCGTAGAGGACCACCGTCGCCGCGCCCGCGGCGTTGAGTGAGCTCGCCGCGCCGGTGATCGGGATGCGCGCGATGACGTCGCATGCCTGCCGCCAGGCCGCGGTGAGCCCGGTCGCCTCGTTCCCGATGACCAGCACCGCCGGCCCGGACAGGTCGACGCCGGCGATATCCGACTCGCCCTTCTCGTCGGTTCCGATGACCGCGGCTCCCCGGGCCCGGGCCCAGCCGGCCACGTCCGCGTGGCTGGCCGCCCTGATGACGGGGACGGCGAGGAGGGAGCCCGTGGAGGCGCGGACCGACTTCGGGTCGTAGGGATCGGCCGCGTGCCCGGTCACGATCACCCCGTGCGCGCCGAAGGCGTCCGCCGACCGGATCAGCGTCCCGATGTTGCCCGGGCTTGCGGGCCGGTCGAACGCCACGGCCAGCAGGTCCGGGACGCGCGGGATGCGGGACAAGTCGTCGGGCGGGATCGCCGCCACGGCCACCATCTCGGGTGCGCCGTCGTCCTTCTCGCCGAGTTCGCTCAGCAGCTCCGGTGCCATGGCGACCCGCCGCGCCCCGGAGGCGGCCAGCACGTCCGCGGCCCACCGGGACAGCGGCCGGCTTATGTCGTAGAGCATGGCGCGGACCGGCCAGCCGCGGTCGACCGCGAGGCTGATCGGGCGCACGCCCTGGATGATGAACTCCCCCGCGCGCTGCCGCTTGACCCGGTTGGACAGCAGCGCCTGCCATTGCTGGAACGCGGCGTTCCGTGATGTCACCCGCAGCACGGGCGGCTCAGCTGACATGACGGCGAGTCTACGCGGGGCGCCCGCCAGGGAAACGACAAGCTTCCAGGACGGCGCGCTGCCCTGATCGGCGGCCGGGGACAGCTTTCACTTCCTTGGGCGCTTCGCCGGGAGCCAGTCGGTCTCGTCGAGGGCCAGGGCGATGGCGCCCAGGGCGGTGTTCCGGTTTCCCAGGGTGCCCAGGACGATCTCGGGGACCGCGTTGGGGGCGATGTGCCGGGTGATCGCGGTCCTGATGGGTTCCAGGACCAGCTCGCCGGCCTGCGCCATCGGGCCGATCACGATGACCCGTTGCGGCGCGAGCAGGTTGCAGACGGCGGCCAGGTGGGTGCCGATGAGCTCGGCCGCGTCGCCCACCACGCGTACCGTGCCCGGGTCGCGGGCGGCGAGCAGCCGCATGAGCCGGGCCAGCGTCAGCTTTCCGTGCTGCGGTCGCAGCGCGTCGATGATGGCGGGGATCGCCGCGTAGGTTTCCAGGCAGCCGCGTTTCCCGCACCGGCACAGCGGTCCCCGCTCGTCGACGGCGATGTGGCCGATCTCGCCCGCGCCGCCGGAGCCGCGGACGAGGGTGCCGTTGACGAACAGGCCGCACCCGATTCCGTAATGGAACTTGAGGGTCACGCTGTCGTCGCAGCCGCGTCCCGCGCCCCAGGCGTGCTCGCCGAGCGCGGCCAGGTTGGAGTCGTTGTCGATGCTCACCGGGACACCGAGGGCGGCGGCGATGTCGCCCGCGGTCACGCCGTGCCAGCCAGGAAGGATGGCCGACGGCTTGACGGCGTCCGGGTGGCGGCTGACCGGGCCCGGCACCGAGACGCCCGCGCCGATGAGCGCGTCCCTGCTCAGGCCGGACGCCGCGAGCGCCTCGCCGACCAGTTTCCTGGCCGCGGCGAGGGCGGTGTCGCTGCTGTGCGCGTGCGGCAGCTCGCACTCGGCGGTGCCGATGAGATTGTGGGCGAGGTCGTAAAGCAGCACGCGCAGCTCGTCGAAGCAGAACTCCACCCCGGCGACCGCGCCGAGCCGCGGGTTAAGCGTCAGGCTCAGCCCCGGTCGCCCCGGCCGCAGGGGGTCTTCCCGGTGCGGGGAGGCCACGACGAGGCCAGCCTGCAGCAGGTCCTGCACCAGCCCGCTGACCGTCGACGGGGCGACGCCGGCGTGGCGGGCCAGGTCCGCGCGGCTCAGCGGGCCGCGCGCCCGCAGCGCGGTCAGCACGAGGTCCCTGGTCGTCCTGGGGCCGGGCCTGCCCGTCAGGACACGCGGCTGCATGACTGGAATACTAGCGAATTTCCGGTCAAAATGCCGCCATGAAACCCTCTTTTTATTCAGATCTGACGTATTAAACTGGCCTTTAGCACTTTTTCATGCATTTCTTGACAAGGTTAGAGAAGTGCCAGAAGGTCCCGTTATCAGCGCGTGACAAGTGTCACCGTGGCCACCAAGCGCTGGAGGGACCCGTGACTTCCGACACCTGCCACACTCGCCGTAACCGCCGTCGCTGGCGCGCCGGCCATCAGGGAGCCGCCGCGCGCGGCGGTGGACCGATGAGGGCGCGCAGGATCGCGGCGGCAATCCTGCTCGCGGCGTCGGCACTGGTCACCGCGGCGGCCGTAGCGCCGGCCGCCTCGGCGCACCCAGGCCAGGGACTCATCGTGCGCACCGACAAGGGCCTGGTCCAGGGCGGCTACGCGGAGGGGACCGATCAGTTCCTCGGCGTCCCGTACGCGGCGCCGCCGGTCGGCGCGCTGCGCTGGGCGGCCCCGGCGCCCGCGCCCCGCTGGACGGGCATCCGCCAGGCCACGTCGTACGGCGGCCGGTGCGCGCAGCTGGCCAGCGGCAACGGCCCCCGGGTGGACAACGAGGACTGCCTGTACCTCAACGTGTACACGCCGCCCGGCCTCGGCCCTGGCTCCCGTCAGCGCGGGCTCCCCGTCCTGTTCATGATCCACGGCGGCGGGCTCACCACCGGCGCCGGCGACCAGCACGACGGTTCCCTGATCGCCACGACGGACCACATCATCGTGGTCTCGATCAACTACCGGCTCGGCCCGCTTGGCTTCCTTGACGTGCCCGGGCTCGGCGCGGGCGCGTCGGCCGCGAACGGCAACTACGGCCTCCTCGACCAGGAGGCCGCGCTGCGCTGGGTGCAGCGCAACATCGGCGGTTTCGGCGGCAACCCGGCCAAGGTCACGATCGACGGCGAGTCGGCGGGCGGCTGGTCGGTTTGCGCGCTGCTGACCTCGCCGTCGGCGCGCGGGCTGTTCCGCGGCGCGATCATGCAAAGCGGCAGCTGCGCCTCCCAGGGCCCGGCGGCGGCGCAGGCCGCGGCGCTGGCGTTCGCCAGGCAGGCCGGCTGCGCCAGCCCTGCGACCGCGGCGGCGTGCCTGCGTGCCCTGCCGGAAAAGACGCTGCTCGACGCCAGTACCAGCTACTCCCCCCAGTTCACGTACGGCGGTCCCGAACTGCCGGCCGCGGACGCGTCGGCGGTAGCCGCCGGGAAGTACGACCGGGTGCCGGTGCTCATCGGCACCAACCACGACGAGGGCCGCACGTTCACCCAGGGCCTCACAGGCCTAAGCGAGGCACAGGCCGACGCGCTGGTCACGTCGGAGTACGGGCCACGAGCGCCGGCCATCCTCGCCCGCTACCCGTGGACGTCCTATCCCAGCCCGTACACGGCCGCCTACATGATCGGCGACATCTGGACCGACAGCGGGTTCCTCACCGGGATCGGCGGGTGCCCGACCCAGAACCTGGCCACCGAGTTCGCGGCCACGACGCGGACGTACTTCTATCAGTTTGACGACCTGCACGCGCCGGGGCTCAACAACGACCATCCCGGGTACCAGTGGGGCGCCGGGCATGCCATGGAGCTGGCCTACCTGTGGCCCAGCTTCAACAACGGCTACTCACTGTACGACCTGCTGACGCCGGCCCAGCTGGAACTCTCGCTGCAGATGATCAGGTACTGGGGCGCGTTCGTCACGGCCGGCAGGCCCGAAGTCCCCGGCCAGCCGTCCTGGCCGGGGTACGGCAAGGGCCAGCTGATGTCCCTGCGGCCAGGTGACCAGACCCGGCCGATCAGCGCCGCGGCGTTCGGCACCGAGCACCAGTGCTCCTTCTGGAACGCTGGCTGACCGAGTACCTGGTGCCCGGCGCGCGCCGCGCGCCGGGCACCGGCGCCTCAGGTTCGCCAGCCGGGAGCAGGCGCGGCATTTCGGCGCGGCATCCGGAATCATCCGCGACATTTCCGTCACGTCAGAAACGTTTACTCAAGCTGGCCTATTTACGGCCTTTCGCGCCGATGTCCGCTAGCGGTAATCTGCTTCATACCCGCGGGCAGCTTCGATGCGGGCGGACCGGGAGCGCCTTACCAAGCGGGGGCATAGGTGGCGAAGAGCGGCGGCAACCACGGTTCACCGGCGAGCGATAATGACTAATCCTGCGGATATAAGTAGCTGACCACCATGAGCTTCTGCCCCACGTGCGGGCGGCCGCGCGGCGCTAACTCGCGGTTCTGCGGCGGCTGTGGCCGTGCCTTCGGCCAGTCGGCCGCCGACGGCGAGACCGCGAGTGCCGCCGGGCCCGTCGCCGAGGTCCCGCAGGCCGAGGTGCCGCCCGCCGAGGTGCCGCAGGCCGCCGGGGCGGAGCCGGCGCCCGCCGCCGAACCGGGTGAGCCCGGCCACGCTCGAGCCGGCCGGGCCGACCCGCTTGGACATGCCGGTCGCGCAGACCCGGCTGGACCGCCAGCTCGACGGGGCGAGCCAGCTCGACGGGGACAGCCAGCCCGACGGCGGGCGGCCGGACCAGTACGCCTCGTGGTACGCGGAGCCGTCGCCCGCCGGTGACGGCGCTCCCCCGCGCGACGTGCCCGCGGGCCAGTGGAAGCAGCCGGACACCGTATACGCCGGCCCGGCCCAGGCGGCGGGGTACTCGCCGCCCCCGCCGCCCGCCCCCGCGCTACCCGCCGCCGGCCGCTCCCGGCCCGCAGCGGCCGCCGTCCGGCGGCCGCGGGACGGCGATCCTGGTCATCGTCGTGGTTCTCGTGGTCCTCGGCGCGGGCGGCGGCGCGTACGCGCTCACCCGGTCGCACGGGCGCTCCACGGCGCAGCCGCCGGGCACCCCGCCGTCACTGTGCCGGCGACCACGGGGCCGCCGCACCGGCCCGAGGCCCAGCGCCGGCCTCGCCGGTGGTGAATGCCAGCGCGTCGCCGACCGCGAGTCCCTCGGTTTCCGTCACGCCCAGCCCGACCCGCACCGGGACGGTGCGGGTCGCGCCGGGGGTCGCGAGCGAGGCCGCGGAACCGGGGGTCGAGGCGTACCTGAACCGCTATTTCAGCGCGATCAACTCCCGGAACTACGGCGCGTACCAGAGCCTGCTCGACGCGCAGCAGCAGCAGGGCAACTCCCGGTCCAAGTTCGATTCCGGCTTCGCCACGACGAAGGACTCGAACGAGGTGCTGACCGGCATCCAGGACACGGGCGGCGGGACGCTCACGGCGAACGTGTCATTCACCAGCCACCAGAGCCCGGGCGACAGCGTTGACGGTAGCGCCTGCAACAACTGGCAGATCTCCCTCTTCCTGGTACCGCACGGCACCAGCTACGTGCTGACGGCCGCCCCGGCCGGCTATCACGCCGGCTACACGGACTGCTGACCCTGCCCCGCCGGTAACAGGGCGGATACTCCCCCGAGCTTGAGCGGCACCGTGGCGTACGGGTCGAGCGCGTAGGCGAGGGAGAGGCGGTGGTAGCCGTCCGCGATGTCGGCCTCGGCCACGAGAATCGGGGACAGCTTCTCCCCGCCGAGCACCTTCTTGAGGTCTTTCAGCACGCCCGGGTCGGACAGCGGCAGCGGGGCCCGGCCGGTGGCCCGCAGGATGTCGTTGGCCCGCCGCGAGATGACCGGGAGCTTCCGCAGCTCCGCCGCCACCTTCGCGGCCTGGCTCTCCCCGAACCGGATGCTGAGGTAGCTGGAGGCGGCGGCGTAGTCGTGCTGGTCCACGTCCTTCTTCCACCGCAGGTACTCGCCCGCTTCTGGAGTGCTCATGGGGCATTGTCCGCCCTCCCGGCGCGGGCTGTCGAGCCCGGCGCGGGCGTCCGGGCGGCGTGCGCTATCCTGCACCCGAAAGTGCCCCGGCCCGGGCTGGACAGGACTCTGCGAGGCGACGCCATGGATGCGAGCTGGGTTGACTCCGGTCACCTGGCCGTCGCCGTGGCGCTGACCTACCTGCTCGGCTTCGAGCGCGACGTGCGCGGCGCGCCAACCGGTGACCGGGTCTTCGCCCTGGTGGGGGCGGGTACCGGGGTGGTCGGGATCATCGCCACCCACGGCGCGCCCAACGCGCTGGCCGGCGCGATCACCGGGATCGGCTTTATCGGCGGCGGCCTGGTCTTCCGTCAGGCACTCGGCGCGCAGCAGGTGGTGATGGGCATAACCACGGCCGCGGCGATCTTCGCGGCGGCCGGGATCGGCGCCGCGGCCGGCCAGGGACGGCTGCTTGTCGCCGCGGTGGCGACCGCCCTGGCGCTGTTCGTGCTCGAGATCCGGCACATACGCTGGCTGAGCATGCTCGACGGGCGCCGGTGGGCCAGGTACTTCCCCGACGACGAAAAGTCCGCAGCGGCCGACGAGCCGCCTGACGGTCACTAGGCGGCAGCCCGCCCCGTAGCCGGGCGCCGCCCGCGCGTCGCGGCGGGCTCAGCGGGCGGGCCGGTAGGTCAGGACGGCGACCCCGGACTTGCTGGTCCAGCTGCCGGCCAGGGTGAGCGGCAGGTCCGCGGCCCGCTGGTCGAACAGCAGCCGGCCGGCGCCGGCGACGACGGGGTAGATCATGAGCCGGTACTCATCGATCAGGCCGGCCGCGGCCAGCTGGTTCACCAGGTCGGCGCTGCCGTTGACCAGCAGGGCCTGGTCGGTGGCCTTCAGCCCGGTGACCGCCTGGACCAGGTCGCCCGCCAGGAACGTCGCGTTCCACTCCGGCGCGCCCCCGGCGCGGGTGGCGACGTACTTGGGCATGCCGTTCATCCGGTCGGCGAAGCCCTTCTCGTCGGTCATCGACGGCCAGGCCGCCTTGAACCCGTCGTAGGTAACCCGGCCGAGCAGCAGCGCGTCGGCGGCGAACAGGTTGTCGTACTGGAACTGCTGCAGCTCCTCGTTGAAGTACGGGAAGCTCCAGGCAGGGGCTTCCATGACCCCGTCCAGCGCCAGGTACTCGACGGCGACGATCGTCCCCATGGACGTGCTCCTTTCAATCGCGGACGGCCGTCCGGCCGTCCAGGGAGATGAGGACCGCGTGTTCCGGGTCCTCACCCCAGTTACGAACCGGGCGGCCCGGAATCGACAGCGGGCGGCGCGCCGGAAGCCCGCCGGAGCGTGAGCCAGCGCGTCCGGCCGAGCAGCCGGCCACCTGGCCCGGCGCGTGCGTCAGGTTCGCTAACGCCGCGAGTCACCGATAGTAACGTCAACTTACTTGTCCTGGATGTCCGCCGCTTGCTGTAGTGAAGCCAAACGACAAGCAGGCCAAATGACAAGCAGAAAGGCACCGGCATGCGGGTATCCAGGCACGAGCTGCCCATTTCGGCCCAGACTGGCGAGTACGCCGGCGCGTGGGCCGAGCTCGGCGGCATGCACTTCGCCTTCGAAACGTGCGCGGCGGGCTATGACATGGACGCGCTCGTGAAGGTCTTCCCCGACAACGCCTGCCCGGCCGAGCACTGGGGCCTCATCTTCCGGGGGAAGGTGCGGGTCGAGTACACCGACGGCCAGGAGGAAATCCTCAGCGCGGGCGACGCCTTCTACATTCCGAGCGGGCACCGCCCGTACATGCTGGAAGAGACCGAGCTGCTCCAGCTGACCCGCAAGTCCGAGCACAACGCGCTGGTCGCGGCGTTCGTCGAGGCCGGCCTTTTCCCGGGCGAGTGAGGCCGCGGCCGCGCGCCGGGTGTCACTGCGGGCCGGGGCGGAACACCTGGACCAGGACCCGCACGGCGAGGATCGCCGCGGTGACGAGCAGGCAGTAGCCGAGGAACGAGTACAGGCTGACGGCGCTGGTCAGCGCCGGGCCGCCGTGCAGGCCGATCATCAGGACGGCCATGATCCCCGACGCCGCGGCCAGGAACGCCAGCAGTACCTGGTGCACCAGGCCGGTCAGGTAGCGGCGGTCGGAAGGGTCAGCCAGCAGGCGGACGCTGAGCGTGAGGCGGCCGTCCTCGAGAGCGCCGCCGATCCGGTCGATCCGCCGCGGTAGCCGTCGCAGCAGCGGGACCAGCGCGGCCAGCTCGTCGGCCGCGGTCTTCCTGACCGCCTCCGGGCTCAGCTGGGCCGCGAGTTGCTGGCCGCCGAAGCGCCGCGCCTCGTCGACGATGTCGAACCCGGGGGCGAGCTGCGTCAGCGTCCCCTCGATGGTGGCCAGCGCGCGGAACACGGCCGCTATCTCCGCCGGGACCGACAGCCCGAAGTCGGTGACGATCTTGAAGAGGTCGGTGAACATCCGCATGTCCGGCGTGACGCCGGCGGCGAAGTAGCGGGCGAGGAACCGGCCGAGCGCGTGCTTCGAACACCGCGGGGCTGCCATCGCGGTGATGATCGGCGAGGCGGAGAACAGTGCGATCAGCGCGGCGACCAGCGTGCGCAGCGGCGACAGCCGCATCCCCATCAGCCGCCGCAGCCCGGCCGCCAGGACCAGCACCGTGAGCACGGTGAAGAACGCGAACAGCGGAATGCTCAGCGCGGTCACGACGCGGCGCCCCCGTGGGCGAGCAGGGCGTCCCAGACCTCCGCGACGGCCGCCGTGAACTGGGGGTCGCGGACCGTGCCGCCGGCGGTGACGGCGTCGCGGGGCACCGGGATGTCGCGGCAGGCGGAGTCCACGACGACGGCGCCCACGTAGGACAAGACGGAGGTCAGGGTGGCCATAGCGCCGCCGCCGCGGCCCGGGTTGGCCACGTTGAGCCAGGCCACCGGCTTCCCGTACAGCTCACCGCCGCCCACCGTCCAGTCGAGCAGGTTCTTGAAGCTGCCCGGCAGGGTGCCGGCGTATTCCGGCGTGCAGAACAGCACGGCCGCCGCGGCGGCGATCTCCCGGCGCAGCCCGGCCGCGGCGGGCGGCAGCAGGTCGCCGTCATGGTCGGGGTTGAACGCCGGCAGGTCAGCCAGGCCGCCGTACAAGACCGGCGTTACCCCCGCGGGGGCAAGTTCCGCCGCCGTCAGCAGGGCGGCGCTGTTGGCCGAGCCGTTCCGCGTGCTTCCCGAGATCAGCAGCACCCGCATGCTGTCGCTCAACGCCTCTCCCCGCCGTCGGTTCCCGTGCGCATCCGGCGATACCCGAACGATGGAACGCTACCCGGCCGGGGTGCCACGGCGCTTCCCGCCCTGGCCGCCGCGTTAAGGCAAAAGCGATAGTCAGCGGAACGGGTGCGGCCCTCCGCCCATCCGCGCACGCTGCGACTGGCGAGACAGGCGGCCAAGATCGGACAATCCATGGGTCTCCGGTGGGCAGACCGGGTATGCCGACGGCGAGGGTGAACTGCGCGTGGCGGTGCGAAAACATCACCGGCCCGCCGACCTTGCGCTCACCGTTTGAAACTCCATGCCACTACGCCGGAAAAGCTAATCAATTCCCCCGTGAGCAATTCCGTTAACTTAAAGGGCTCGCGGGTGGCCCCTGGGAGAATCTGCCGCTGGCAGCCCGGCTGCCGTGCCTGATGAGAGCATGATCAGATCACGGAACTCTTGCGTCCTATGCGCACGCAAAAGTTCCGTGATCAGATCATGGTGCTGGCCTACGGGGCGGCTCACGTTGACTATCCCCGCACGTCAGCGCATCGAGGAGCCTGCACTAGAAAGTCGGCCGGCATTACGCGGGAAGCGCCACGGATTTCGGATCGATGATCTTGCCGCGTCAGTAGCGGACGCTGCTTTCAAGCAGCGGCGGGTAGACGGAAGACGGCTCGCCGTCGACCGTGGTGCCGCCGAACTGGAGCATGGCCCGCAGCGGACCGTGCATGGGGGCCGGGTAGTCCAGCGCCGGGGCGGATACCTTGTCGAGCCGGCTGAGCTGGTCACCGGTGAGGCGCACGTCGAGGCCGGCCAGGTTGGCCTCGAAGTGGTCGAGCCGCCGGGCGCCGATGATGGGGACGACCGTGCCCGGCCGGCGCAGCAGCCAGGACAGGGCCACGGCGCCTGACGTGGTGCCGAGTTCGGCCGCGATCTCGGCCACGGCGTCGATCACCGTGAACTGGTCCTCGTCGGGGCCGCCGACGTGCGCGGCCCGCGCCGAGTCCGGTGGCTGCGCCGCCGCGCCGGTACTTGCCGGACAGGAAGCCGTTCTTCAGCGGGCTCCACGGGACCAGCGCCATTCCCTGGTCGAGCGCGAGCGGCGCAAGCTCGCCCTCGACCGTGCGGGCGAGCAGGGAGTACTCGACCTGCAGCGCGATGACCGGGCTCCAGCCGCGCAGCAGCGCGGTCGTCTGGGCGGTGGCGGTCACCCAGGCGGGGGTGTTGGAGAAGCCGATGTAGCGGACCTTGCCCGCCCGGACCAGGTCGTCGAGGGCCCGCAGGGTTTCCTCGACCGGGGTGCTGCGGTCCCAGTTGTGCAGCCAGTACAGGTCCAGGTAGTCCGTGCGCAGACGGCGCAGCGTCTCCTCAAGCTGCCCGATGACCGCGCCCCGGCCCGCGCCGCCGCCGTTGGGGTCGCCCGGGTACATGTTGCCGAAGAACTTGGACGCGAGCACCACGTGCTGGCGGCGCCCGGGGCGGGCGGCGAAGTAGTCGCCGAGGATCGCCTCGGAGTGCCCGTTGGTGTAGAAGTTCGCCGTGTCGATGAAGTTCCCGCCGCGGTCGAGGTACGCGGCCAGGATGCGCTCGGACTCCGCGACGCTGGATCCGGCGCCCGGCGGGTCCTCGCCGAAGGTCATCGCGCCGAGGGCGAACGGGCTCACCCGCAGGCCAGACCGGCCGAGGGTGACGTAGCTGTCGAGTGGCATTGCTTGTTCCTCCGAGGCAGGTTGATCGCTCCTCACCATGGAATCGCGTTGAAGTGCGCCGTAGTAGGGCGATCCTCGCGGCTTCTTGCCTAATCCTGCTGACCGTGGCAGGAATGAGTTGGCGGGCGGGCCAGCCGCGTGGCACCGTTGCCCTATGGAGTCACCGGCGGGGCTGCTAGCGGAGATCCGCGGGCTCATCGTCAGGCACGCCCGGGCGGGCAGCCGCACGCCGATCGACGGGCTGCTCGTTTCCAGGGTCGAGACGGCCGAGACCGAGTACTCGCTGACCGAGCCGCTGCTCGTCGTCATGGCGCAGGGCGCCAAGCGACTGCTACTCGGCGACCACGTCATCGAGCACCGGGCGGGGCACTGCCTGGTCGTCACGGCGGACCTGCCGGTGACCGGCAATTTCGTCGGGGCCAGCCCGGCGTCGCCCGCACTCGCCGCGGCGGTGGCGCTGCGGCCCGCGGCGATCGCCTCGCTGCTGCTCGACCTGCCCGCCAGGCAGTGGTCGCGCGGCGCGCTCTCCCGGCCGGCCATTACGAGCACCCCGGCCAGCCCGGAGCTGCTCGACGCGATGGCCCGGCTGCTGCGCCTGATCGGCCGGCCCGCCGACGCGCGCGTCCTCGCGCCGATGATCGAGCGCGAGATCCTCTGGTGGCTGCTGTCCGGGCCCGACGCCGCGGCGGTCGCCCAGGTCGGCCTGGCCGACAGCGGGCTCGCCCACGTGAACAAGGCCATCGAGTGGATCCGCGGCAACTACGCCGAGCCGACGCCGGTCTCCCAGCTCGCCAGGCTGGCCGGGATGAGCCCGTCGGCGTTCCACCACCGCTTCCGCGCCGTCACCGCGATGAGCCCGCTGCAGTTCGCCAAGCGCATCCGGCTGCAGGAAGCCCGCGCGCTGCTGATGGCGGGGGCGGACGACGTCGCCCGGGTCGGCTCGCAGGTCGGCTACGCGAGCCCGACGCAGTTCAGCCGCGAGTACCGGCGCCTGTTCGGGTACCCGCCCGGCCGGGACGCCGAGCGGCTCCGGTCGTCGGTGTCGCCCGGGTTACCGGACGTGGGTCCAGGACGTTGAGTGCCTCGGCGCCTGGGCGCCTTCCGACGCCAGGCTGAGCACGAAGTCGGCGATCTGCCGCAGCGTCCGGCACTCCTCCACCCGGGTGCACAGCGGCGCGTAGGCGCCGATCACGGAGTCGCCGTCGTCCCAGGACCGGCGCGGCTCCGGGTTGAGCCAGTACACCCGGCCCGCCAGGCGCGCGATCTCCGCGAAGTCGCCGACGGCGGGGTCCAGGTAGTTCGTCCGCGCGTCCCCGACCACCAGGACGACGGACCGGCGGGTCAGCGAGCGGGCGGGCCCGCGGGCGAACGCCCGGATGACCCGGCCGTAGTCTGAGCGCCCGCTCACCGAGGCCGGGCCCGCCGCGGCTTCCACGGCCCCGAGCGGGCGGCCCGCCGCCCTGGCCTCCCTGACCAGGCCGGTGATCTCGTCTAGGCCGTCAACGAACGCGAAGGTGCGCAGCCTGCTCAGCCGGCTGTCCAGCGCGGTGAGCAGGTCAAGGGTGAACCGGGAGAAGGCCGACACCGACCCGGACATGTCGCAGAGCACCACGATCTCCGGGCGCGGCGGCCGGGGCGGGGCCGTCACGATGGAGAACGGCACGCCGCCGGTGCCCGTCGCCCGGCGCAGCGTGCCCCTGATGCTGACCCTGCTTGGCCGGGCGGCGGCCTGGCTGGCGAGTATCCGCGCCAGGTGCCGCGCGAGCGGCCCGACCGCCGCGGCGATCTGCCGGAACTGAGCCGCCGACGAGGTGGAGATGTCCATGTCCTCGGCGAGCTGGACGCCCATCGTCCGGCGCACCGCCTGCGCGCCGCGGTCGGCGACGAGCGCGCGGCGCACGGCGTCCTGCAGCAGCTGCCTGAAGTCGTCGATGGCGCGGTCGACCGCCGCCCGCGTCAGCCGGCCGCGCAGCGCGGACGCGCCCTGGCCCCCGGCGCCGGGCGGCCCGCTCGCCGCGCCCGGCCTTCCCGGCCCGCCTGTCGCTCCCCCGCCTCCGCCGCCCCCGCTGAGGCCGTCTCCCGCGCCGTGGCCCTCTCCCCCGCTGGCGCCGTCCGCGAGCAGGCCGTCGCGGATCTCGTCAAGGCCGGCGGCCTGGGTAGCGGCGAGCAGGTACCGGACGCCGGCGACCGCGCGGCCGGGCTCGACGCCGGAGAAGCGCCGGACGTACTCGTCGGCGAGCAGCGGCTGCAGGAACGAGTCGCCGGCCCTGATGGCCTCGCGCAGCGCGGCCCGCAGGGCCGCGTCGGACAGGCCGGCCAGCGGCCCGGCGCCCGTGTCCCCCTTGCGGCCCGCGGCCTCACTGCCCGCGCCTGAGGCCCCGGCGATCCACAGGTCAAACAGCAGGTCGAAGAGGCCAAGCTGGCTGGCCTCCTTCACCAGGGTGCACCGCAGGGCGGCGCGCAGCACCGCGCTGCTCCGCAGCGGGAGGTGCGCGACGGCGCGGGCGGCGTCCAGGTGCTCGCCCACCGAGACCGGCACGCCGACGGCCCGCAGCTCGTCGACGAGCGGGGCCACCATGCCGCGCGGGTCGGGGCCGCGCGAGTCGGGCCCCGCGGGTCAGCCACCCGGAGTCCCGGCCGGGAAGATCATCGGGCCAGCGACAGCTTGGCCAGCGCGATGTCGATGTCCCGCTGGTACTTCAGCAGGACCGGCATGGTCTGCCGGATGACCTCGTCGGACAGCTCGTCCGCGCCGAGCGCGAGCAGCGTCCGCGCCCAGTCGACCGACTCGGCGACGGACGGCGGCTTCTTCAGGTCGACGTCCCGCAGCACCGCGACCATGGCGGCGATCTCGGCCGCGAGATGGCCGGCCAGGCCGGGCACGCGCAGCTGGATGATCTCCCCCTCGCGGGCCACGTCGGGGTAGCCGAGGTGCAGGAAAAGGCAGCGCCGCTTGAGCGCCTCCGACAGGTCACGGGTGTTGTTCGAGGTCAGGAAGACCTGCGGGATGTGCCGCGCGGTCACCGTGCCGAGCTCGGGTACCGACACCTGGTACTCCGACAGCACCTCGAGGAGCAGCGCCTCGGTTTCCATGTCCAGCCGGTCGACCTCGTCGATGAGCAGCACCACGGGAGACGGCGCCCTGATGGCCGCCAGCAGCGGCCGGGCGAGCAGGAACTCCGCGCCGAAGATGCCGGCGTCGGCCAGGCTGCCGTGTTCCCCCTGGCGCAGCTGGAGCTCAAGGAGCTGGCGGCGGTAGTCCCACTCGTACAGCGCCTTCGACTCGTCGAGGCCCTCGTAGCACTGCAGCCGGATGAGCGGCTTGCCCGTCGCGGCGGCCACGCTCTTGGCCAGCGACGTCTTGCCGGTGCCGGCCGCCTCTCGACGAGGACCGGCTTGTCCAGCACTACGCCGAGGTGCACGACGGTCGCGGTCGCGACGTCGGCGAGGTAGCCGGCCCCGCGCAGGTCCGTGCGTACCTGGTCCACGGGGCTTGGCTCTCCTGACATGTCCTTCAATATATGGAAGGCCGCCGGGGCTGGGAAGGCCCGCGCGGCGGGGCGGGGCCGCCCAGGGGCGAGCGGCACGGTGCGGCTAGGCCGCGCCTGGCCGGCCCCCGGGAGTGTCATGGCGTGCGGGGACGGGCGGAGAGCCGCACCCGTTCGGACTAATCCTGATCTTGACCTTCGGTTTGCGCGGCCGAGCCGCCTTGCGCAGGGCGGCCAGGCTGCGCGCCACGTCGTCGTCGGTCGTGGACCAGTTGCTGACCGAGATGCGCAGCACCGACTTGCCGTGCCAGCGGGAGCCGGACATCCAGGCGGTGCCGTCGGCCAGCAGGCGCGCGGTCACCTCCTCGGTCCGCTCGTCCGAGCCGAAGCTCGCGCATACCTGGGAGAAGACCACGTCGTTCTCGACGCGTGGCGCCGTCGATGGCCTGCGATGCCCGCGGCGAACGCCTTGGCGTGGCGGCAGAAGCCGTCGACCAGGTCGGCCACGCCCTGACGGCCGAGCGACCGCAGCACCGCCCAGACCGGGATCGCGCGGGCGCGCCGGGAGACTCTCGGGGACGGTGTCGAACGGGTCGCCTGCGGCGTCCGTGATGAAGTAATCCAGGCGCCCATGCGCATCGCGGCGCGCAGCGCGGCCCGGTCGGCGACGATCGCGATGCCGCAGTCGTAGGGGACGTTGAGGGTCTTGTGCGCGTCGGTGGTCCACGAGTCGGCCTGCTCGTAGCCGGCCGTGAGGTGCCTGGTCGCCGGGGAGGCCGCGGCGAACAGGCCGAACGCGCCGTCGATGTGCACCCAGGCGCCGTGCCGGTGGGCGACCGCGATCGCGGCCGTGAACGGGTCGAACGCGCCCGAATGGACGTTGCCCGCCTGCAGGACGACGATGGCCGGCCTGCGCGGGCTCCCGGGGTCGCTGCGCCGAGCGCGTCCGCCAGTGCACCGGGGTCGATGCGGCCCTGGTCGTCGGCGCGCACTGGTTCCGGCGCGCCCAGGCCGAGGTAGCGCAGCGCCAGGTCCACGGTGTCGTGCCGCTCCGCGCCGACCAGCACGCGGACCCGCGGCGAGCCGGTCAGGCCGTCGTGCCGCGACGTCCCAGCCGTGCCTGCCTGCAGCACCGCGTCCCGCGCGGCGGCCAGGCAGGTGAAGTTCGACATCGTCGCGCCGGTGACGAAGCCGACGCCGCTGCCGGCCGGCAGGCCGAGCACGTCGAGCAGCCACCCGCTCGCCACGTCCTCGACGGCCGCGTGCGCGGGCGTCACCGCGCGCAGCCCCGCGTTCTGGTCCCAGGCGCTGACCAGCCAGTCGGCGGCCAGGGCGGCCGGGTGCGTGCCGCCAATGACGAACCCGTAGAACCGCCCCGACGGCATCGCGGTCAGGCCGGGCTCGCAGGCGCTCGCGAGCAGGTCGATGACCTCGCCCGCGGGCGTCGGGCCGGCCGGGAGCTCGGTGCCGAGCGCGGTCGGTGACCTCGGCGACCGAGGCCCGCGGCGGGACGGGTCGGGTGGGCAGGCTATCCAGCCAGCGGTTCGCGTGGCGCTCCGCGCGGTCGAGCGCGATGTATCGGTCAGTCATGCCGCCAGTATCGGCTGTCTTTACGCGGTTCGGTAACCCGGAGCCCCTACTGTGCTGGCTCTGAATTGGCCTTTCAGCGGGGCCGTCAATCACTGGATCAGGCCGGGTAGCGCTTCGGTCCCTTGGTGTAGACGCGGCCGGCCGGGGTCTCCCATTGGTGCCAGCCGGGCGTTGGCTGGGTGACGGTCCAGCCAGGCGACTGCTTGACCCGATGACAGGCGCGGCTGCGGGCGCCGGCGTTGCAGCGCACGTCCGTGCCGCCCTTGTCGTAGGGGATGGCGTGCTCGAAATCGGACTCTCTGGCGTGGCGTGAGCAGGGCGGGAACGTGCACTCGTAGTCGCGGACCTGGACCAGGTGGCGGAGGGTGTCGTTGGGCTGGTAGGCGTGGGACTCGTGCCGGTGGTCGCAGGCCAGCGTGGGGACTGGCTCTAGGCGCACGGTGAGGTTCCTGCCGTCGGGCAGGGTGAGCGTCCAGGTGCCGAAGCCGCCGGGCGGGCCCGGGATCGTCGGTGCGACAGGGACCACGATCCAGGGGGCTGGCGGGCGGGCCGGCTGCCGAGCCTTGGCGGTCCGGAGCCTGCGGGCGGTCCGGTTGCGGCGAGTTCCGCCAGGCGGCGGCGGTGACGGTCAGGTTCACGCGGGCGGGCAGGGCCAGGGCGCGCGATGCCAGATGGCCTGGTGCTGGGAGGCGCATGCTGTCGCTCGGCTCGTCCGCAGCCGTGGCCGATCGCGATGCCGTCCGCGTCGGTGACCGTCACGCACAGCTGGGTCCACGGGCTGCCGTGCGGCGAGGGGCCAGTTCGCGGCACAGGGCCGGATCGAGCGGGCCGAGCCCGTGGCCCTCGCCGGGGCGTTCGGCCAGGCCGAGCAGCGTGGCCAGCGGGAGCACCAGGTCCAGGCGCGCTGGGGCGACGCTGCGGTCGGCGGGGCCGCCTACTGGGCCGCCGGCTGGGCCACCGCCCGGCCTGGGCCGCCTGCGGACCAGAACCGCCGCTGCCGGACATCGTCCCGTCGTCTTGATCGTCATCACCGCGTCCGGCATCAGTGGCGTCTTCCGGCATCGGGCTTGCGCGTGTCTGGCGCGTCCGCATCGGGCATGCGCGTGCCCTCGGCCGGCCGCACTCGGGACCTTGCGCGTGCCTGGCTCGTCCGGATCGGGCTCGCAATTGTCGGAGCGGCGCGTCAGTGGCAGGCGGCTCGTCGGCGGCATCGGGATCGGCGAACCGGCGTTCGGCTCCGGTCATCTCGGGTGGCGGTGGTGACGAGCTGGCCGCGGCGATCCTGGTCGCGGCGGGGATGCCGTTGAGCAGGTCGAGGTAGGCGGCGACGCGGAACTGGTCCATCCGGGTGTCATCGGGGAACGCGCCGGACTCCTTGTATTCCTGGGCGCGGGCGCAGACGCTGGCGTGCGCGGCGAGGGTCTGGTCGGTGGGCAGGTCGCGGCCGGACAGGCCGGCCGCGCCGGTCTCCTCGCGGAACATCTGCACCCGGCACTTGTTCCGCTCGGCGTCCTCGCGGCGACGGGTCGCCGATTCCGGGTCGACGGTGAGCGCGGCCTGCACGGCGAGCTTCTGCGCCTGGCCGTAGGTCTTGCCCGGCAGTTCCGGGACGATCATCGCCTCGGCCTTCGCGGCATCCTCGCCGCTGAGCAGGTTCAGGGCCGTGTCGACCGCGCGGGCCTTGGCGAGGGTGAGGTCGCCGTCGGCCAGCAGCGCGCCCGTCCCGGGCAGCAGGGCCTGCAGGTTCCACGCCAGCCACATCAGCTTTTCCGCCGACACCGCCGGGCATCGACAGCGCCAGGGCGACCTCGTGGGTGAGGGACTTCGTCCAGCCGTCGGGCAGGTCACCGTGGTAGCCGCCGCCGGGCAGCGGCTGGTCGTCGTCGCGGATCAGCGCGCGCAGCACGCCAAGCTTCCCGGCCGCCGCCCACGACTCGATGGCCTGCCACTGGCGCAGCAGGCCGATCATCTCGTCGCGGGACGCGCCGGGGCAGCGCCACTCCGGGCCGGACGCGGCCTCCAGGGCGACCGCCAGCGCCGCCGACGGCGGGCAGGCGTCCCACTCCGCCGTCCTTGCGAACCCGGGAAGGTGCGGGTCGCGGCCGGGCGGCGGGCCGTCGGGAGTGCCGCGACCGGGCAGGTCGGGCCGGCGTCCGGGCTCTTTGCCCGTACCGCTCTTCGCCCGGCTGCCACCCCATCCGCATCACTCCGTTCGATCAAATGAGTATCGAAAATCTGATACTCGAATAATACCGCGATTTCAAGATCGTTATCTAGCCGGGCATTGGTTCTAAACGAGCTTTTCCGGCGCGAGCGCAATTTGATCTCAGGGCCGGGATGGGGCCCGGGATTTGAGCCAGTCGGTGCCGCGGCGGGTTGAGGCTCTTGATAGCCAGGCGTCCTGGACTATTTCCTTTAGCTCCTCGTACGTGATCGCTTCGAGGTCCCTTGCCCGACCAGGACCGAGTCGTGGCCGTTGAAGTGGTCGGTGGTGAAGAACGGGGAGCCCGGGTCGTCTGTTAGGGACTGCTTGTCCGCCTCGGACTCGACCCAGAAGACGATGACGTCGTCGTAGCGCTCGCCGGTTACCGGATCTTTCGCGTCCGGGCGGGGGTTGCGGAAGAAGATGAAGGACCTGCCGCCGACCTGGTAGACCGGCTTGCCCTGGGAGCCGTCTATCGCGGTGACGTGGGGCATTGCCCGGGCGAGTTCGTGCACGTCGGCGACGACGGCTGGCCGGTCCTTCATGAGGCCGAGGATAGTCCGGCGCCGGTCAGCCGGCCGAGGCTGTCGCCGGGCGGGCCGGGCGGGCGCGGAGGTGGGCGCGCTGGCCCTCGCGGCCGAAGAGGCTGAGGAACTCGACCGGTTCTCCCTCACTGGCCGGGCCGAACCAGTGCGGGACGCGGGTGTCGAACTCGGCCGCCTCGCCCGGACTCAGCGTCAGGTCGCGGTCGCCGAGGCGCAGCCGCAGGCGGCCGTTGAGCACGTAGACCCACTCGTAGCCCTCGTGGGTCTTGAGGTCTTCCGGGTGATCGCGGCGGCCGCCCGCCGGGATCACCAGCTTGTAGGCCTGGATTCCGCCCGCGCGCTGAGTCAGCGGGATCATGGTCATGCCGTGCCGCTTGACCGGGCGCAGGTGGACGCGCGGGTCGCCGGTGGGCGGGGCGTCGACGAGCTCGTCAAGCGTGACGCCGTATGCCCTGGCCAGCGGGAGCAGCAGCTCCAGGGTGGGCTTGCGGTCGCCTGACTCCAGGCGGGACAGGGTGCTCACCGAGACGCCGGTCTGCGCGGACAGGTCGGTGAGGGTGATCTCACGCTGACGGCGCAGTGCGCGCAGCCTCGGCCCGACGGCGGACAGTGCCTGATCCAAGTCATCGCCCATGTTCCTAGTTTGCCACAGCGGCAAAGAGGTTTGCCATTGCGGGCAGCGCGCTCCTAGCTTCGGTTCCGAGCGAAGGTCTACGGGCTGGCAAGGAGGTCGGCGATGAGCGATGAGGTCAGGGACGCTTACGACGTGGTGGTGATCGGGGGCGGGGCGGCCGGGCTGAACGGCGCGCTGCAGCTGGCGCGGTCGCGGCGGTCGGTGCTTGTGCTGGACGCCGGGCAGCAGCGCAACCGGCAGGCGCAGGCGGTGCACGGGCTGCTCGGGCACGACGGGGTCCCGCCCGCCGAGCTGCTCGCGCTCGGGCGGGACGAGGTGCGCCGGTACGGCGGGGAGGTAGCGGCGGGCGAGGTCACGGCGGTCGACGGGGCGGTCGACCCGGGGTTCACCGTCACCCTGGGGGACGGCCACGTGGTCCGGGCCCGGCGGCTGCTCGTGACCAGCGGGCTTGTCGATGAGCTGCCCGACATTCCCGGGCTGCGCGAGCGGTGGGGGCGGGACGTGGTCCACTGCCCCTACTGTCATGGCTGGGAGGTGCGGGACCAGCCCATCGGGGTGCTGGCGAGCGGGCCGCGGTCGGTGCACCAGGCGTTGCTGTTCCGCCAGCTCAGCGACGACGTCATCTACTTCAGGCACGGGACGGCGCTGGACGACGCGGCGGCCGCGCAACTGGCGGCGCGCGGCATCCGCGTGGTCGACGGGACGGTCAGCGCCGTGCTGACCGCCGGCGACCGGCTGACCGGGGTCCGGCTGGCCGACGGCAGCGTCATCGCGCGCCAGGCCCTCGCCGTCGGGGCCCGGATGACGGCGCGGGCCGGGTTCCTGGCCGGCCTCGGGCTGAAGACGAGCGAGCATCCAGGCGGGATGGGCGCGCACGTTCCCGCCGACCCGGGCGGCCGCACCGAGGTGCCCGGGGTGTGGGCGGCCGGGAACGTCACCGACCTCGGCGCGCAGGTAGGCGCGGCGGCCGCGGCGGGCGCGCTCGCCGGGGCGGTGATCAACGCCGACCTCATCGAGGAGGAAACCCGGCGGGCCGTCGAGGCCCAGGCTGGGGGCCGGGCCTGTGCGGTCGGCCAGGCGCCGGGCTTCGCCGGCTCGCCTGGCTCGCCGGGCTAGACGTGCTCCATGATGATCACGCCCAGGGTGCCCAGTTCCAGGGCCTCGAAGACGTGCGGGATGTCGCCCGGATAGCGGAGGTAGTCGCCGGGTCCGAGCTCGACCGCCTCGCCTTCCGGCCCGGCCAGGACGCGGCCGGTGCCGAGGATCAGGTGCTCCACCGTGCCCGCCGTGTGCGGGCGGGCCATGTGGCCGGTGCCCGGTTCGGCGCCGATGCGGTAGATGTCGCGGCGGGCGCCGGGCGGGCGCGAGGCGAGCATCGCCGCCTCGTAGGGGTCGCGCTCGGCGTGCATGACGACCCCCTCCCCGGCGCGGATCACCCTGACATCACTTCTTCGGCGGGTCGATGAGGCGGCTGAGCGGCACGCCGAGCGCGGTGCCCAGCGCCCACAGCGTCTCAAGGGACGGGTTGCCCGCGCCGCTCTCCAGCTGGGACAGCGTCGACTTGGCGATGCCCGCCCGCTTGGCCAGCTCGGTCAGCGACAGGCCCTGGCGCGCTCGCGGCGCAGGGACATCGAGACGAGGGCGACGATGTCGGCCGCGGTTTCTGCCTCTGACATGATGTTCGCTCCATCGTCCACTTTGTTCGGTTTGACGAACCCGGTCGTTCTGTTCATTATAGTGAACATGCGGATTATTCGGCGAACAGCCTCACCGGCGCTGTTGCGAGACGTTGGCCTCGTCTGCCTGGCGGACGGGATCGTCGGGGTGTCGTTCGGTGCCACATCGGTGGGCGGCGGGCTGCCGTGGTGGGTACCCGTCGCGCTGTCGGCGCTGGTCTTCGCGGGCGGTTCGCAGATCGCGGCGGTCGGGGTCGTCCTCGCGGGCGGGTCGCCGCTCGCGGCCGTGGCGGCCGGCGCGGTGCTGAACACCCGGCTGCTGCCCTACGGGTTCGCCGTGGCGGACGTTGTCGGCGACAAGGACGCCGGCAATGCCGCGAGGGCGGCCGGCTCGCCAGAGAGGCGGACGGCGCTGGCGGTTCACCCGCCGGCGGTACCGCGAGCGGCGGTCATCGCGCGAGGCTCCTGGCCGGGCGGTGGCTGCGCAGGCTCGTCGGCACGCACGTGATCACGGACGAGTCCGTGGCGTTCGCGTTGCGGCAGCCCGACGCGGCCCGGCGCCGGTCGGCGTTCTGGGCCTGCGGCCTGGGCCTGTTCGTGATCTGGAACCTGTCCGTGCTGCTGGGCGTGGCCCTGGGGTCCGCGGTGCGCGACACGAACGCGTTCGGCCTTGACGCCACCTTCCCGGCGGTCATGCTCGCGCTGGCACTGCCGACGCTGACCTCCCGGCCGACCCGCATCGCCGCGGGTACCGGGGCCGTGATCGCGGTCGCGCTCACCCCCGTGCTGCCGGCCGGACTGCCGCTGCTGGCCGCGCTCGGCGGGCGCCGCACCCGCTGGAACGGCTGGCGGAACTGGGGGGGCACGAAGGCCGGGGCGGGCGGCCGGGGCCGGGAGCGGCCGGGGCGGCCGCCTTCCGCGTATAAGTGGACGGGTCTTCCACGACGACGAGCCAGGCCAGACCAGGCGCGGCTGCCTGCCGTGAAGGTAAGCGATGATGCCGATGACCGCCATCGTGGCGCGGCCGTTGTGACGTACGGGCTTCGGCTCACCGGGCCGCTGCTGCGGGGGCGGGTGACCGTGCCCGCCGCCGCCGAGCGCCTGTTCGCCGACGCGGCCACGGTGCTGCTGATCGCGCTGGCGGCCACGGCCGCGCTGACCGCCGGGCACGGGTTCGCGGGCTGGGCCCGCTGGCCGGGGTGCTGGTCGCCGGGGTGCTCGCGTGGCGGCGGGCGCCGTTCCCCGTCGTCGTGATCGCCGCCGCCGGCGTGACCGCGCTGCTGCGGCTGGCCGGCGTCTCCTGACATGCGGGCCGGCGCCAGCGCGGGCGACATTCCGGTCGCGGTAGGCAGGGCATCGGCCGGATCCCACCAATCTGGCCGTCGTCATCGACCCGGAGCCATGATCAGATCACGAAGATTAAGCAGCGTATTCGATGCTTAATCTTCGTAATAGGAAAAGTTTTCGTGATCATGAGGCGATGCCACTTAGACCATTTTTCATGCTGTCCTCGAGAGGCTGACCTGGCCCCCGCGGCCCCCGTGGCCCCGTGGCCCCCGTGGTCACGGGCGCGACGGGCGGACGGGCGGGACGGGGTCAGCGGTAGCCGCTGGCCTGCAGGGCGAACAGCTCGGCGTAGCGGCCGCCCGGCGCCAGCAGCTCGTCGTGGCTGCCCGCCTCGACGGCGTGGCCTGCCTCCAGGTAGATGATCAGGTCGGCCATCCGCACGGTCGAGAAGCGGTGCGAGACCAGCAGCGTGATCGTGCCCGAGCTGGCCGCGCAGCGCGGCCGCGGCCTGCGCGTAGCGGTCGAACAGGGCGTGCTCGGCGTGCGCGTCCAGGCTGGCCGTCGGCTCGTCGAGCACGACGAGCAGCGGGTCGGGCGAGCGCATCGCCCGGCCGAGCGCGAGCTTCTGCCACTGGCCGCCGGACAGGCTCGTGGCCGCCGGTGTACGGCGCTGCCGACGCAGGTCGCCAGGCCGTACGGGCAGCTGCGCCGGCCAGGTCGGCGGCGCCGGCCCGGTCGAGCGCGGCCTGCGGCGGCGGCTCGTCGCGCCAGCCGGGCAGGTCGGCCACGCCGACCGACTCGACCGCGGGCAGGTGCGAACCGGGCGAAGTCCTGGAACGCGGCCGTGCAGCGCGCGCGCCAGCTCGTCGGGCGAGATCGACGGCCAGCGGCACGCCGTCGACCAGGATCGGCCCCGGACGTCGGGCTGGTACATGCCGAGCAGCAGCTTGACGAGCGTCGTCTTGCCCGAGCCGTTCTCCCCGACGACGGCCACCGTCGCCCCGGCCGGCAGCGTGCAGCGTCGAGCGCGTCGAGCACCGCGCCGCTCGGTGCCCGGGTAGCTGAAGGAGACGTCGCGCAGCGCGATGCCCGACCGCAGCCGGGCCGGGCGCGGCGGCGTCCCGGCGGCGGCGTCGGCCGCGGCGTGATGGTCCTCGAGCCAGAGCAGCCGGTCGGCGGTCGCCAGGGTGGCGATCAGCGCGCCGGAGCCGTAGGCGGCCGAGGCCAGCTGGGCGCGCGAGCGGCGGATCAGCGAGACCGTCATCAGCACGGTGCCGAGCGAGATCCGCGCCCGTCGGTCGCGCGCGATGACGACGAACGCGATCGCGGCCATCAGGCCGGCCGCGTACAGCAGCCAGCCCGGCCGACTGCACGGCCAGGACCTGGCGCGCCTCGCGGGCGGCTGCGCCGGTCGAGCGCGCCGTCAGGGACGCGTGCAGCGGCGGCCAGGTGGCGGCGAGGCCGTAGGAGCGCAGCTCGCCGGCGGCGGACGCGTTCGGCGGACAGGTCGAAGAGCATGCCGGCGAGCCGCCGGTCGGCCGCCATCGCGTCCTCGGCCCGCTTGGTGATCGGCTTCGCCACCCGGTCGGCGATCAGCGGCGGCACGGCGCGTCACCGGGCAGCAGCAGCAGCCACGGCGACACCGAGCCGAGCAGCACGAGCAGGGCGACGATCCGGGCGGCGGACGAGACGTTGCGACAGCATCTGCCGCGGCGCGGCGGCGAGCTGGCGGCGGTTGGCGTTGAGCCGCTCGACCTGGGCGAGGTAGTCGGGCCGCTCCAGGTGCTCCAGCCCGGCGACGCCGCTGATCAGCTCGATCATCCGGCTGGTGCGGTAGACCGCGATGCGGTCGGACAGCGCCATCGCCTCGGTCGCGCCGATCGCGTCAGCACCCAGCCGACGCCGAGCAGGCCGGCGACGACCGCGACGCCCCCGGCCAGCGTCGCCGCCGACCCGGCCGAGCGCGCCGTCGACCAGCAGCCGGTAGCCGAGCGGGTAGCAGGTGCCGGCGACGCTGCCGAGCACGAGCAGCGCCGTGACGAGCGGCCATCCAGCCGGGCGCGGCCCGGAAGCCGTCGAAGAACAGGATCGCCGCAGCCGAGCCGCGCCGGCGACGGTCGCGGCGCCAGCCGGGCGGCCGGGTCGGCTTGGCCGGGTCGCCGGTCCGACGCGTCGGCCGGAGTCCGTGACGGCGTCGTCACGATCACTCGCGAACCGCGCGGCCTGGAGCTGGTACATCCGCGCGTAGGTGCCGCCCGCGGCGACGAGCTCGTCGTGGGTGCCGCGCTCGGTGATCACGCCGCCGTCGAGCACGCAGATGACGTCGCGCGCGGCGGACGGTGGCGAACCGGTGCGAGATCACGAGCGTGGTCAGGCCGGCGGTGATCTCGAGGAACCGCTCGTAGAAGCGGGCCTCGCCGCGCACGTCGAGCGCGGCGGTCGGCTCGTCGAGCACGAGCACGCGCGCGCCGTGGCGCGTCGGCGAACAGGGCGCGGGCCAGCGCCAGCCGCTGCCACTGGCCGCCGGACAGCTCGACGCCGCCGGGCAGCTCGCGGGACAGCACCGTGTCCCAGCCGTGCGGCAGCGTCGTCGACGACCTCGGCGAAGCCGGCAGCCGCGCGCCGCCTTCAGCACGCCCGTCGCGGTCGTCGGCGTGCTCGAGCGCGCCGAACGCGACGTTGTCGTACGCCGACAGCGGGTAGCGCACCGGGTCCTGCGGCATGAGCGCGATCGCGCGCTGCCAGCGCGCCGGGATCGAGCTCGCGGATGTCGATCCCGTCGACCGTGATCCGGCCGCGCGGTCGGGTCGCGCAGCCGCGACGAGCAGGCTGACCAGCGTCGACTTGCCGGCGCCGTTGACGCCGACGAGCGCGGTCGACGTGCCCGCGGCCAGCTCGAGGTCGACGCCGGCCAGCACGTCGCCGTGCTCGAGTGCCAGCGGCCGCGGGGTAGCGGAACCGCACGCCCTCGAACCGGACCGCCGCCCGCGGCGCGTCGCCGGGTCCCGCCGAGCCGTCGAGCTCGGCACGGGGGCCGCAGGTCGCGCTCGAGGCGGTCGGCGTCGGGCAGCCCGAACAGCGTCCAGGCGAGCGTGATGTCGTCGAACGAGACGTTGCCCGCGGCGGCCGTGACCGCGAGCATCGGCAGCATGATCGCCAGCGACCGGAGGTCGATCGTCGTGCGTGCGGGCCGCGTCGGCGATCGTCGCAGATCGCGAGCGCGTAGCCGGCCAGCGACGACGACGAAGCAGGCGGCGGCGCGCTTGTGCAGCCGCGCGCAGGCCGGCGTGGCCCGCCGCGGATCGACTCGGTGAAGTGCTCGCGCGTACCGGCCGCCGAAGAAGTCCGCGCAGCCCGAAGACCCGGACCTCCTTGGCGTCCCGCGCCTTCGAGCCGACGCCGATGAAGTACCAGGCCCGGCGCATCGCGGTGGTCTGGCCGCGCAGGTCGATCGCCTGCCGCAGCACCGACGTCAGCGATCGCCTGGCGCACCGCGAGCCACATGACGAGCAGCAGCAGGCCGAGCCACCAGAAGTACGCCGCGATCACCGCGCAGCCGAAGACGCCCGGACAGCCGGCCCGCGACCGAGCCCGACCCAGGTCACCGGCGCGTCGCCGGGGAAGAAGCCGGTCAGGCGAGCCTTCGGCGCGAGGCGAGCCGGTCGAGCGTCTCCGGGTCCTCGAGGTGCGCGACCGTGGCCGGCGCGGTGACCGCGGTCAGCAGCCGGCGCCTGCAGCCGGCCGGTGATCCGCTGGCTCGCGGCGGTGCCGAGCGCGCCGCCGATCGGGTCGAGGATCAGCGACACCGCGTAGAGCAGCGCCGCGACGACGAGCGCCGTGATCAGCCGGTCGCCCGGCCGCCGAGGACATGCCGCCGGCGATCGCGGCGGGGATCGCGCCGACCACGAAGCCGAGCGCGGCGACGACGAGCGGCCCGTCGAGCGCGTCGAGCGCCGCCCACGCGAGCACGGCGACGCTGAGTGGCTTACTCGATGCCCACAGCAACCGCCAGGACTGCCGCCCGCTCAGCTTGCTCCCGGTGGCGACCTGGTGCGCGAGTGCTGCGACCACGATTCGCCAACTTACTCCGGGGTCCGACAGAAGAGAAACAGATTTAGCCCGAACGGGTGCGGGGGCTGCGCCGTTGCCGCGCGGCCCGGCTTCTCGGCGTGGGGGCGCGGCGGTGCCGGGTGCGTGACCGCTGACCGCGTCTGGCTCGAACGGCGTGCCGGTGCTTGGTGCTGCTGCTGGTTACTGGTCGTCGCCGATTACCGGCTCGGGCAGGGAGCCGGCGTTGTACTCCAGGAGGCGCCAGCGGGTGTCGCGGAGGTCGAGGACGGACCAGGAGCAGTTCGCCAGGGGGCCGAGGACGCTCACGCCCTGGGCGGGCAGGCCGAGGATGCGCTCCATGCCGAGGCGCAGTGCCGCGCCGTGGCCGACGACGACCGCCAGCTGGCCGTCGGCCAGGGCGTCGGCGATCCGGACGAACGCGGCGGCCACCCGGTCCGCGACGGCGGCCGTCGGCTCGCCGTTCGGCGGGTTCCACGTGGCGCGCTCGGCCGGGTAGCGCTCCCGGATCTCACGTCGGACAGGCCCTCCCAGTCGCCGCCGAAGCGCTCGCGCAGGTCCTTGTCCGGCGTTACCTTCACGCCGGTGAGCCGGGCCAGGGCGGCGGCGGTCTGCTGGGCGCGGGACAGGTCGGAGGCGACGATCGCGTCGGGGCGGAGGGTGGCGAGGCGCCTGGCCGTCTACTCGGCCTGCGCCTCGCCGGTCTCGTCGAGCGGGATGTCGGTCTGGCCCTGGAACCGGTGCTCGGCGTTCCAGGTCGTCTGGCCGTGCCGCCAGAGCACGAGCCGCTTGGCTGCGCTCAGCGTGCCTCTCCGCTCGTCGCGGGGTTACCGACCGTGGCCGCCTCGGGCAGCGGGATGACCGGGCAGTCCTTCCAGATGCGCTCGAGGGCGTAGAAGACGCGCTCCTCCTTGTTCTGGACGTGGACCACGAGGTCGTTGTAGTCGAGCAGCACCCAGCGGCCCTCGTTCTCACCCTCGCGGCGCACCAGCGTGGCGCCCGCCTGCTTGAGCCTGAGTTCCACCTCGTCGATGATCGAGCGGACCTGCCGGTCGTTGGCCCCGGAGCACAGCAGGAACGCGTCGGTGATCGCGAGCTGGTCGCTGACGTCGTAGGCGACGATGTCACTGGCCAGCTTCTCGGCCGCGGCGAGCGCGGCGATCTCGGTGAGCTCGATGGCCCTTGGGGTGGCAGTCACGTGGCTGGCTCGGCCTCCTCGGTCGGAGATTGCTTACTGCTCTAGTTTCGCATGCTTAGGCAAGTGGGTTCGATGGCTGACCCGCCCCCGTGCGCTGCCGCGCGTGGTTCCCCTTGCCCCGTCCCGTGCGCTGCCGCGCGCCGGGCGCCGTTCGCCGCCCGCTTGCTCGTGGTCCGCGGCGGCATCCCGCGTCCTTGTTCTATTCTAAAGGCCCTGCCAGGGCGGCTTGGCCGCGTACACCTCGCGGTAGTAGGCGAGGCGGTCCAGGCGGGACGCCGCGCCCGGGTCGAGCAGCACCGTGACGTGCGGGTGCAGCTGCAGCACCGATGCCGGGCAGGACGCCGAGACCGGCCCCTCCACGGAGGCCGCCACCGCGCCCGCCTTGCCCTCGCCGGTGGCGATGAGCAGCAGGTGCCTCGCCTCAAGGATCGTCCCGAGCCCCTGGGTGAGCACGTGGTTCGGCACCTCGTCGAGCGAGCCGAAGAAGCGCGCGTTGTCCTTGCGCGTCTGCGCGGTGAGGGTCTTGATCCTGGTGCGGCTGGCCAGCGACGACCCGGGCTCGTTGAAGGCCAGGTGACCGTCGGAGCCGATGCCGAGGAACTGCACGTCCACCCCGCCGGCCTGCGCGATCGCCGCCTCGTAGCGCTCCCCCGCGGTCGGCAGGCCGTCGGGGCTCGGGTCGGGGCCGTTGACCTGGCTGGGGCGGATGCCCAGGCCGTCGGTCAGCTCGCGGGCGATGGTCGCCCGGTAGCTCTGCTCGTGCACTCCCTCCGTCGGGCCGCCTTGGGCAGGCCGACGTACTCGTCGAGGTTGAAGCAGGTCACGGCGCGTAGGACGGGCCGGTGCCGGCCTCATGGCGGCGGATGAGCTCGCGGTACGCCGGGAGCGGGGTTGACCCGGTGGCCAGCCCGAGTACCGCGGCGGGCTTCCGGCGGACGACCGCCTCGACGACGTCGGCGGCGACCGCGGCGATTTCGGCGGCCGATCCGAGCGGCACGACCTCCATCAGCGGCTTCCTTCCGTCATCCGGTGTTCCCGATCAGGGCGGCGCCAATCGCGCCGACGGGCAGCCGGTCCGGCAGCAGCCTGACCCGGCCGGCCAGGTCGAGGGCGGCGAGGAACGGCGAGGTGGCGGCCTGGGCGCGCAGCGCCGCGGTGACCGCCGCCCGCAGCGGCTCCCCCACGTGGGCGACGCCGCCGCCGATGATGATCGCGGCCGGGTCGACCGCCAGGCCGAGCATCCGCACCGCGTCCGCCACCCCCGCGGCGAACCGGTCGCGGGCGGTGACCGCCGCCGGGTTCCCGGCGGCGGCCGCGGCGAACAGGGCCACGGCCGGGGGCGCCTCCCCCGCGGAAGGCCAGGCGGCGGACAGGGCGGAGCCGGAGGCGCTCAGCTCAAGGCAGCCGCGCTGCCCGCACGAGCAGCGGGCGCCGTCGGGGTCGATCGGCACGTGCCCGATCTCCCCGGCCGCGCCGTGGGCGCCGCGCCGCAGCCGTCCCGACAGCACGAAGCCGGCCGCGAGGCCGGTGCCGAGGCTGAGGTAGGCCAGGTCGTCGGCGCCGCTGAGCACGTGGGCGCCCCAGGTGGCCGCGTTGAGGTCGTTCTCCACCACGACCGTGGCGCCGGTGCGGTCGGCCAGCCGGCCGGCGAGCGGGAACCAGTCGCCGCCGAGGCCGAGGTTGACCGCGTGGCTCACCGCCCCGCGGTCGCGGTCGACGATCCCCGGTATCCCGATGCCGATGTGCGACGGCAGCGCCCCGTCGAGCGCGGTGGCGAGCAGGTCGAGCACGGTCGTCGCGCTGGCGAGGATCCCGTCGGGTCCGGGCCTGGTGTCCTGCCGCGCCTGGGCGACGACGGTGCCGCCGGCGTCCATGACCGCGCCGAGTACCTTGGTCCCCCCGATGTCGAGCCCCACCCGCAAGTCGCTGGCCCGGAGGTCACCGCTCACGAGATGCCCAGCTCACCCGACAGCACCAGCACCGCCGCGCCGACCAGCACGACGTCGTCGCCAAGCGGTGACATGCGCACCACCAGGTCGGCCGCCGAGTCGGCCATCACCCGCTGCCTGATGGTCGCTCAAGCGCTGCGCGCAGCTCGCCGTCGAGCAGGTCGAGCGGCCCCGCGAGGACCACCTCGTGCAGGTTGAGCGCGGCGACCACCGGCGACAGCACCTCGCCGAGCAGGGTACCGACGGACGCCAGCGGTGCGCTCGCCGCGCCGCAGCTGCGACGCGGCCAGGATGGTTTCCAGGCAGCCGGTCCGGCCGCAGGCGCAGGGGGCGCCCGCGGGGTCGACGACGACGTGGCCGATCTCGCCCGCGGCCCAGTTGTGCCCCTGGACGAGCGCGCCGCCGACGACGAGCCCGGCGCCGACACCGGTCTCGATGCGCAGCAGCATCAGGTCCGCCGCGGTGGTGCCGCCGAAGGTGTACTCGGCCAGGACCGCGGTGTTGGCGTCGTTGGCGACGTAGACGGGCAGGTCGAGCCGGCGCCGGAGGATGCCGGTCAGGTCGACCCCGGCCCAGTGCAGGTTGTGCGCGTCGAGGACCACGCCGCGCCCGTCGACCACGCCGGGGGAACCGACGCCGACGCCGAGCACCGGCCCGTCCATGTCGGCGCGCAGCTGCTCGGCCAGGTCGACGGCGAGGCCGACCGCCTCCTGGCCGTAGTCGCCGTCAAGCGGCACCTCGACGCGCGCCTTGACCTGCCCGGACAGGTTGACGACGGCGCCGGCCATCCGGTCGAGGGACGAAAGGTCGAGGGCCACGATGTGGGCGGCGTCGGGGAGCAGGCCGACCAGCGTCGGCGGCTTGCCGACCTTGCTCTCGGCCGGCGCGCCGAGCTCGCCGAGCAGGCCGTCGGCGATGAGCCCGCCCACCAGGTCGGAGACGGTCACCCGGGTGAGGCCGCTGGCCCGGGCCAGGTCGGCGCGGGAAGCGGGGCCTTCCGCGAACAGGTGCTGGAGGATGAGCGAACGGTGGTGGCGCCTGGTGTCCTCAGCCAGCAGCTTGCCGATGGGGCGCAGCGGGCGGGGCCGCACTCCGCCTGTGTTCACTTAACCGCTCCCGCTGTCAGGCCGCTCACGACGCGCCGCTCGATGAAGGCGAACAGGATGATGACCGGCACCGTGGAGACCAGGCCAGCCGCGAAGAGGTGTCCCCAGTCGACAGAATACTGGCCGATGTAGGAGTTGATCGCCACCGTCAGCGGCTGCTGCGACGGGGGCTGCCCGAGGCTGAGCGTGAGGGCGACCAGGAACTCGTTCCACGCCGAGATGAAGGTGAAGATCAGCGCGGTGACGATGCCCGGCGCGGCCAGCGGCAGCGTGATCCGCAGCAGGGCGCCGACCCGCCCGAGGCCGTCGACCATGGACGCCTCCTCCAGCTCGACCGGGATCGAGGAGAAGAAGGCGTTGAGGATCCACACCGCGAAGGCGAGGTTGAAGCCGGCGTTGATGAGGATGAGCGACAGCGTCGGCGGCACGCCGAAGTTGGTGAACTCGCGCTGGATGCCGACCAGCATGGCGGCCGGCTGGAACATCTGGGTGGCGAGCACGAGCAGCAGGAACGGGGTGCGGCCGCGGAACCGGCGGCGCGCGGTGCAGTAGGCGGCGGGCAGGGCGACGAGCAGCACGATGACGGTGGCGCCGGCCGCGATCTGCAGGCTGGTGCCGATGCTGCCGCCGAGGCTGCTGCCCGACCACAGGGTGGTGAAGTTCGAGAAGGTCCAGTGCTTGGGGAGGATGGTCGCCAGGCCGAGCTCGTCGTTGGGCCGCACGGCCATGATGAGCATCTCGAGGTACGGCAGCAGGAAGATGACGGCGATGAGGTAGGCCGCGCCGGCGATGATCCAGGTGCGCAGCCGCCGCCGGGTCCTGGGCGCGGCCCCGGCCCGGGCACTGGCTGACGAGGCCTGCGCCGGGGGGCGGGCTTGGTCGTGGTGATCACCGGCCGACCTGCTCCTTCCAGCGGGTGGTGGACAGGTAGACGAGGACGATGACGATGACGAGCAGGAAGTTGATGACCGACATGGACGCCGACTGGCCGACGTCCCCCGGCTTGAGCTCGACCATGTAGATGGTGGAGGTGGCGGTCTCGTAGCCGGGGCCGCCGCGGGTCATCTCCCAGATGATGGGGAAGGAGTTGAAGACGTTGATGACGTTGATCAGCGTCGCCACCAGGATCGCCGGCCGCAGCAGCGGCAGCGTGACCGCCAGGTAGGACTTCCACGACGTCGCGCCGTCGATGGAGGCGGCCTCGTACACGTCGCCGGGGATGCCCTGCAGTCCGGACAGGATGGCGTAGGTCGTGAACGGCAGCGAGACGAAGATCGCGACGCCCATCATCCACGCCAGCGCGCTGGTCGGGTTGCCGAGCCAGTCCGCCTGGTCGGAGCCGAGCTTCTGCACCACGCCGAGGTGGTGCAGGATCACGTTGATGACGCCGACGTTCGGGTCGAGCGCCCACTTGAAGATCAGCGCGGTCATCATCACCGAGGCGGCCCACGGGATGATGAGCGCCCACCTGGCGACCCGGCGGCCGGGGAACCTCTGGTGGAAGAGCTGGGCCAGGCCGAGCGAGATCAGCACGGTCACGGCCACCACGACGACGACCCAGACCACGGTGCGCAGCAGCACCGAGACGAAGTCAGGCTCGTTGAAGAGGTTCCTGTAGTTGGTGGTGCCGTTGTAGCCGGCGACGAACCCTTCGCCGCCGATTTGCTGGAACGACGACTGCACCATGACCACGACCGGCCAGAGCACGACCACGCCGATGAGCGCCAGGGCGGGGCCGAGCCAGAGCAGCGGCACCAGGCGGCGGAGGGCGAGCATCGAAAGCATCCTCTTGGGGGTAGGGCCGCGCGGGACCCGGTGGGGGGACACCGGGTCCCGCGCGGAATCGGTCAGCCGAACTTATCTCAGCCGACCGACGTGGTGGCGATCTGCTGCAGCTGGCCAAGCTCGGTCGCCGGGGTGCCGGTGACCGCGGTGCCGATCGTCTGCTGGATCTTGGTCTTCACGTTCGCCCAGGAGGTGTCGCTCGGGTACTGCACCGAGTTCGGCAGCGCGGTGAGGAACGGCGCGAAGACCGGGTCGGAGGACAGTGCCTTCGTGGCGGTGGTGGTCGCCGGGAGCAGGTCGTACTCCTTGTCGAAGGCGAGCTGGTACTTGTCCTGGTAGGCGAAGTCGAGGAACGCCTTGATCTGCGCCTGGTGGCCGTTCGGCTTGAACGCCGCGACGTTGTCGCAGACGCCGAGGGTGGTGGTCAGCGGGCCGTTCTTGCCCGCGATCGGCACCGAGGTCCAGTCGGAGGCCTGCAGCACGCCCCCGGCCTGGATGATCGGGATGAGCGCGGGCGAGCCGTTGATCATGCCGACCTTGCCCTGCGCGAACTCCTGCCACAGGTCGGTGCGGTTGACCGTGCCCGGGTTGGGCTCGGTGTCGCCCGCGGCGACCAGGCCCTTGAGGAAGGTGAAGGCGGTGACGTTAGCCGGGCTGTTGATGGTGTACTTGCCGCCGGTCTGGTAGCCGCCGCCGTCGCCGAGCATCCACAGCAGCGACTCGGCCTGGGCCTCCTCGGCGCCGAGGGGCAGGCCGAAGCCGACCTTGCCGAGCTTCTCGATCTTGGCCGCGTCGGCCTGCACGTCGGCCCAGGTCTGCGGGGCGGAGGCGATGCCCGCCTGGGTGAACATCTTCTTGTTGTAGAACAGGGTGCGGCTCGAGGTGGTGAACGGCATGCCGTACTGCGTGCCGCTGTAGGTGCCCTGCGCCTTGAACGCGGGCAGCAGGTTCCCCGGGTTCGACAGCACGTCCGAGGCCGAGTAGAGCAGGCCGTCCTTGGCGTAGTTGGAGAAGTAGTCGCCCTCGGTGATGTCCGGGTACTGCTTGTTCTGGATCATCGTCTGGACCTGCTGGTCGAAGTTGGTCCAGGGGATCGAGGTGACGTTGACCTTGATGTCGGGGTTCGCCTTCTCGAAGGCGGTGACGATGCCGTCCCAGTACTTGGCGCTGGCATTGCTCGGCCCGGTGCCGTAGTCGGCGACCACGAGCTTGAGGGTGGTGGTACCGCCGCTGCTGCCACCGGACGAGCCGCTGCTGCTGCACGCGGCCAGCGCCAGCGCGGCAGTGGCCGCGAGCGCGGCGCCGGAGAGGCGCCTCGCGAACTTCTTGTCCATCGGGGTCTCTTCTCTTTGCAATGAGCTAAGCCGGGTTAGAGAGGCCGCCCAGAGGAAGGTTTTTGTTAGTTGACCGTACTTACATATTCCCGTCAAGGGGGTGCGGCCAGTTTTCACACGAATGTGACACGACCAGACCGCGGCCGGGCGCGGGCAGCCCGCCCGGCCCGGCACGCCTGACGCCGGCCGACCGGTCAGTCGACTGGCCTGCTCGCCAGGTGCCTTATGCCGACATTTCCAAGAAGATTCGGCAAATGGCCGTCGGTGAATGGCACCGCTCGGCGGCCGGGAATTCCGGCGGCCGCATCTGGCCTTAGTCGGTGATGCTGACGAGAAAGTCGTGAAGGCAGTGAGGTCAATTTCCGGAAGGAGCCGGCCCGCCCCTCGGAAGCCGGGCCGATCGCCAAACCGCTTGCGATGACGGCATTATCCAGCGCATAATCGCAGCATCGGAGGTCAGGGCGGCGTCTGCGCGCTGACCGGGGGGAACAGGGGAAGCCGACGGGCTGACGGCAATTACGGCACCTTTCTAGCGCGCGGCGAATTGCGGCGCCCGCCTACCTGGCAGCCGCTTTCTAGTCGCACGGCCGGCCATGCGCCCGTCAGGCAGACCTGAGAATAGGTGACTCGGATATGACCTGCAGCTGCGGTGCCCCGTTCGGCGCGGACGACCTGTTCTGCCAGAATTGCGGGACCTGCGCAACATAACGAACACCGGGGTGGTCGTCGGCGGGGACGTCACCCGGTCGACGATCTCGGCCGGCCGCACCAGGCCTGCTGCTGGCGGCACCGACGCGGCCCTGGTCGGACATAACCGAGCTCGTCAGCAGGCTCCCGCACCGACGCTCCCCCGCCGCCGGCGGTCACGGGAGGCGGGCGGGTAAGCCGCACTCGTTCGGTACCGCCTTGTTCTCCGGGTTTCTGCCCTTCAGCCAGCGGCCCGGGGGAATCAGCCGGCGGTTCTCGCGTAGAGGTCGCGCTTGGCTATGTACTGGACGACGCCGTCGGGGACCAGGTACCAGACCGGCTCGCCCGCGGCCACGCGGTGGCGGCACTCGCTGCTTGAGATCGCCAGGGCGGGGATCTCGACCAGGGAGACCTTGCCGTCGGGCAGGCCCGCGCCGGTGAGCCGGTGGCCCGGCCTCGTGCAGCCGATGAAGTGCGCCAGGCTGAACAGGTCGTCGACGTCGTGCCAGGTCAGGATGTTCGCCAGGGCGTCCGCGCCGGTGATGAAGTACAGGTCGGTGGCGGGGCCGCTGGCCTCGCTGCAGGTCCCGCAGCGTGTCGATCGTGTAGGTGGGGCCCGGGCGGTCGATGTCGACCCGGCTGACGGAGAACCGCGGGTTGGACGCGGTGGCGATGACCGTCATCAGGTAACGGTCCTCGGCGCTCGACACGGTCCTGTCGGTCTTCTGGTACGGCTGGCCCGTGGGCACGAAGATGACCTCGTCGAGGGCGAAGATGTGCGCCACCTCGCTCCCGGCCACGAGGTGACCGTGGTGGATCGGGTCGAAGGTACCGCCCATCACGCCGACCCGCCTGCGCCCGTTCATCAACTGCCATCTCCCTCACTGCACGGGTATCGAGATGGTATAGGGCTGCGGGGCCAGAAAATGTTCCTGATGATCCCTGGGGGTTACGCCGCCAGGACGATGCGTTCTGGTCGCGAGTGGGGCTACCATTCGAGATATGACTTCAGTGCCTGATCGTGCCCGTGTCCGGCTCACCGGCATCTCGTCCCGCGCCTACGAGCACCCGGCCGACCGCTCGGCGCTTGTCGCGCTGCGCAAGCTGAGCGGCTTCGACGTGCTGCTGAGCAAGCTCTTCGGCCTCATCAACGAACGCGCCTTGCGGCTGACCTTCCTGGCCGGCGCGGTCAAGGTCTCCGAGCGGCAGTTCCCGCACATCCACGCGCTCGTGCGGGACGGCTCCTACATCCTCGACCTGCCCGACGTGCCCGACTGCTTCGTCATCCAGTCGCCGATCGTCAACGCCATGGCGATCGGCCGCGACCGGCCGTTCCTCGTGCTCACGACCGGCCTCGTGAACCTGCACGACGAGGAGGAGCTCCGCTGGGTCGTCGGCCACGAGCTCGGGCACATCCTGTCCGGGCACGCGGTCTACCGGACGATGATGCTGATCCTCATCCAGCTCGCCTCGCGGATCGCCTGGATGCCGATCGGCTACCTCGGGCTGCGGGCCATCATCTGGGGCCTTGAGGAGTGGTTCCGCAAGTCCGAGCTGTCCTGCGACCGGGCCGGGCTGCTGGCCGGCCAGGACGTGGACGCGGCGACGGCGGGCGCTGATGAAGCTGGCCGGCGGCCCGTACCTGTCCGAGCTGAACCCGGACGCGTTCCGCGAGCAGGCGCACGAGTACGACGCGGTGCCCGACCTGCGCGACTCGATCCTGAAGCTGCTGCAGCTGCAGGGGAACACGCACCCGTTCGCCGTCGTGCGGTTCGCCGAGCTCGACCGGTGGGCGACCGACGGGTCGTACGAGTCGATCCTGGCCGGCGACTACCCGCGGCGGGACACCGACCGGGACGCCAAGTTCACCGACGAGGTGCGCAACGCGGCCAACTCCTACCGGGACTCGTGGCAGCGGTCGGAGGACCCGCTCGCCGGCATCTTCCGCGGCGTCGCCGAGACCGGGGCCCGGGCGGCGTCCGGGCTGTTCGACCGGCTCGGCGGCAACAACCGCGGCGGGTCGGGGTCGGGGTCCTCAGGGCGACAACAACTGATCGCCGCAACCCATTGAGCGGCTGAGCGGGGCCGGGGAGGATTCCCCGGCCCCGCTGCTCTCCTTGCTCTCGCCTTGCTAGAGGATCACCAGGTCGTCGCGGTGGACTACCTCGCGCTCGTACTCCGGGCCCAGCTTGGATGACAGCCAGCGGGTGGAGCGGCCCATCAGGGCGGGAGTCTCCTTCGCGTCGTAGTTGACCAGGCCGCGGGCGACCGGCTTGCCGGCCTCGTCGGTCAGGTCTACCGGGTCGCCGGCCTCGAAGGTGCCGGCGACGGCGGTGATGCCGGCCGGGAGCAGGCGACGCGCGGCGGCCGACGACCGCCTCGACCGCGCCCGTGTCGAGCTTCAGGGTGCCGCGGGCCACCGCCGCGTGGGCCAGCCACAGCAGCCGGGTGCGCGGGCGCTGGCCGGTGGGCGCGAAGTACGTCCCGGTCGGCTCGCCCGCCAGGGCCTGCGCTGCCTCGCGCGGCTGAGGTCACCACCGTGGGGATGCCCGCCGACGTGGCGATCAGCGCCGAGTCGACCTTGGTGGACATGCCGCCCCGGCCGACGCCGCTCGCGCCGGTCTTGCCCGCCTTGACGTGCGCCAGGTCGCGCGGGCCGGTGCACCACGGCGATCTTGCGGGCGCCGCCCTTGCGCGGGTCGCCGTCGTAGAGGCCGTCCACGTCGGACAGCAGGATCAGCGCGCTCGCCCGGCTGACGTGGGCGACCAGCGCGGCCAGCCGGTCGTTGTCGCCGAACCGGATCTCGTCGGTGGCCACCGTGTCGTTCTCGTTGATCACCGGGACCATGCCCAGCTCGAGCAGCCGGTCCAGGGTGCGCTGGGCGTTGCGGTAGTGGCCGCGGCGCATCAGGTCGTCGGCGGTCAGCAGCACCTGCCCGATGCCGAGGCCGTGCGCGCGAACGCCGCGGTGTACCGGGCGATCAGCAGGCCCTGCCCGACGCTGGCCGCCGCCTGCTGGGTGGCCAGGTCGCGCGGGCGCTTGCGCAGGCCGAGCGGCGCCATGCCCGTGGCGATCGCGCCCGAGGAGACCAGCAGCACCTGGTGGCCGCCGTGCGACCCGGGCGGCGATCGCGGCGGTCAGCGCGGCGATGCGGGCGTCGTCGATCGCGCCGTCCGGCGTGGTCAGCGAGGAGGAGCCGATCTTGACGACGGTCCGCGCGCGATCCGGCGATGTCCGGGCGGGCGGCGTCCGCGGTCGCCGCCGGCGTCTCCGGCGGGCAGCGCGTCCTGCCACGGCCCGCTCGAGTCATCTGTCCAGACGCCGGTCCGTGCCGCGCGGGCCGGGCGCGTGGCCGCCGCCGGCGGGCAGCTCCGGGTCCCAGTCGAAGACGACCGCGTCGTCGAGGTCGCCGATCAGCACCGTGTCGCCTGGCTCGGCGCCCGCCTTGGCCAGGGCCTCCTCGACGCCGAGCCGGGCCAGCCGGTCCGCCAGGTAGCCGACCGCCTCGTCGTTGGTGAAGTCGGTCTGCCGCACCCAGCGCCACGGCTTCTCGCCGCGGATCAGGTACGCGCCGTCCGGCGGTGCGGACGACCTCGAAGCCGGCGCTCGCTTGACCGCCGGCGGGCGGATCACGACGCGGGCCGGCTCCGGCTCCGGCTGCGCCGCCCGGGCCTGCGCCACCAGCTCGGCCATCGCGAACCTCAGCTCGCGCAGGCCCTCGGTGGTCGCGGCCGAGACCTCGTAGACCGCGAGGCCCGCGGGCCTCCAGCTCGGGCTTGACCAGGTCGGCCAGGTCGCGGGCCTCGGGGACGTCGATCTTGTTGAGCACGACCAGCCGCGGCCGGTCCGTGAGCGCGTGGTGCCCGGCCAGGCCGGTGACCGGCCGGTGCTCAGTCCTCGTAGGCGGCGAGCTCGGCCTCGATCGTGTCCAGGTCGGTGATCGGGTCGCGGCCCGGCTCGCTCGTCGCGCAGTCCAGCACGTGGACCAGCGCCGAGCAGCGCTCGACGTGCCGCAGGAAGTCGTGGCCGAGGCCCTTGCCCTCGCTCGCGCCGGGGATCAGGCCGGGCACGTCGGCGACGACGAACTGGACGTCGCCCGCCTCCGCGACGCCGAGGTTCGGGATGAGGGTGGTGAACGGGTAGTCGGCGATCTTCGGCCGGGCGGCGGACATGGCGGCGATCAGCGAGGACTTGCCCGCGTTCGGGAAGCCGATCGAGGCCGATGTCGGCCACCGTCTTGAGCTCCAGGGTGAGCTCGCGCTCCTCCCCCGGCTCGCCCTTGAGCGCGAAGCCGGGCGCCTTGCGCCGCTGGCGACGCCAGCGCCGCGTTGCCGAGGCCGCCCGTCCGCCGGCCGCGGCGATGAACCGGGTGCCGGTGCCCATCAGGTCGGCGAGCACGTCGCCGTCGCTGGTCGAGGACGACGGTCCCGTTCGGCACCTTGACGACCTGGTCGTCGCCGTCGGCGCCGTTCCGGTTGGAGCCCTCGCCCTGCTGGCCGTTGCCCGCCTTGCGGACCGGGCGGCGGTGGAAGTCGAGCAGCGTCGACGTGGACGCGTCCACCTCGAGGATCACGTCGCCGCCGCGGCCGCCGTTGCCGCCGTCCGGGCCGCCGAGCGGCTTGAACTTCTCCCGGTGAACCGAGGCGCAGCCGTGTCCGCCGTGGCCGGCGTGCACCCGCAGTGCAGCCTGGTCAGCGAACTCCGCCATGACTCCATCCCCTTACGGTCATCTCTGGCTGACCCATGCCCCGACATGCCAAGGCGGGCCGGTGATCCCGGCCCGCCTTGCGCACGCTTGCGTGTGCGTCCCTGAGCTAGGCCGTGCTTGGCCGCGGCCGCTCCGGCCGGGAACGATGCTCACCGCGCGGCGGCCGCGGAAGCGGCCGAACTGCACCTTGCCCGCCACCAGCGCGAACAGCGTGTCGTCGTCGCCACGGCCGACGCCGTGACCGGGGTGGAAGTGGGTGCCGCGCTGCCGGACGATGATCTCGCCCGCGTTGACCCGCTGGCCGCCGAAGCGCTTCACGCCAAGTCGCTGCGCGTTGGAGTCACGGCCGTTGCGGCTGGACGACGCGCCCTTCTTGTGTGCCATCTGCTTGCCTCTTGTCCTTACGCCTTCGCCTCAGCCTTGGCCGCGCCTTGGCCTTCTCCGCCTTCGCGATGCCGGTGATCCGGACCTGCGTGTACTGCTGCCGGTGACCCTGACGGCGCTTGTAGCCCGTCTTGTTCCGGTAGTGGATCATGTTGATCTTCGGCCCCTTGGCCGGGCCGACGACCTCGGCCGTCACCTGGTAGCCGCTGAGCTCGGCCGCGTCGCTGATGACCGTGCTCGCCGTCCACCACGAGCAGCGCGGGGAACGTGACGCTCGACCCGGCCTCCTCGTCCGCAAGCTTGTCGACGGTGAGCACGTCATCGAGGGCGACCTTCTCCTGCCTGCCACCGCAGCGCACAATCGCGTACACCCGAGAACTGCCTCTCCCTGAGTGCGTGCCCCACGTGCTTCGGCCATGGCATCGGCCATCGTGCCGGTAGCGGGCTCGCCATGAACCTGACATGCCATCTTACGTGCATGATTGCGACCCGCGGACCTCACCTGCCCTGGCGTTACGCCGACGGGCCAGTGCGATGGTCGCGTTAATCGCTCCTGGGAAGCATACCAGGTCCGCGAGCGGCGATTGGCCGTTGCCCGGATAGGGCCGGGCCGGATCCCGGACGCGAGCACGCCGGGGCGCGGCGGCGGGATTCGCGCCACTGCGCCCCGCGGGCGTCGCGGTGCGAGGCTGGGCTTACGGCCAGGCCGGGGGCTCGCCGTCGGTCGCGGCCGGGGTCTCGCGGCGCCGTCTTCCGGCGCCGGCGCTGCCTCGGCGCCGGCTCCGGCGCCGGCTCCGGCTCGCGGCTGGCCGGGACAGGCTTCCCCGTCGGCGATGGCCGGCTCGGCCTGGTGCGCGGTGCCGGGGACGGCCGCGCTTCGGCGCGGAACGCCGGCGCGTCGGCCGCGGCTGCCTGGCTCGGCGGCGGGTGCCGTCGCCGGGCACGACGGCTCGGCTCGACGCGGCGGCCTCGGCCGGCGGCGGCGGCCTCGGCGGCTCCGGCTCAGCGGCGCAGCCTCGGCTCGGCCGTCGCGCAGGCTCGGCCAGCGCAGGCTCCGCGGCCGCCGGCTCGGCGGCGGGGGCCGCGTCGAACACGCTGGCCGCGACGATCGCCGGCTCGATGCCGGAGGCCGCCCGGGGCTCGGGCTCGGCTCTGGCTCGGCCGGGGCCAGCTCGGCGGCGGGCGCCGGCGCGTCGGCGGTCGCCGCTGTCGCCTCGGCTCGCCGGGAACTCCTCGGCCGCGGGCGGCGCCGGGGCGTCAGCCGGGCCGCCGCCTCGGTTACCGCGGCTTGCGCGGCCGGCCTGCGGCGTCGCGGCGGCAGGGACCGGGGCCGGCTCGGTCGGTGACGACCGTGACCCGGGCCACGGCGGAGCCGGCCCGGGTGCGGCGGACCGGAGGCGCCGACGGGTCGGCGGGCGCGGCGTGGCCGTGTCGCCGGCCGCGGCCGCGGTGAAGCCCGCCGGGGCCGGGTCGGTCGACCGGGGGAACCGTGGTGACGACCGGGACCAGGGCCGGGGTGTCGTCGACGAGGACGGCCGTGGCGAAGGCGGTGCCGCCGCCGAGGTGCTGCGGCGCGTGCGGCGGCCGCCGTTGCCGTCGGCGCCGTGCCGTTGCCGGCCGGTCGCGGTGCCGGGCTGCCGGGCTGCGCCTGCCGGCCTGGCAGCGCGTCGGCCTGGGCGGTGTCGGCCTGGCGTGCCGCTGGGCCGGCGTCCGGCGCGGTGTCCTGGTCGGCGTCCCTGGCGCTGCGGTCGTCGTCGCGGCGGCCGTTGCCGCGGCGGCCGTTGCCGTAGCCGGCCCTGGCGCTGCCCGCGCCGTTCCCCTGGCCCTTGCCGTTCCCGTTGCCCGGGGCGTGGCTCGGGCGGCGCCGGGACCGGGCGGTGGCCGGCGCCCGCGGACGCGCGGTGGGCCGGCTCGGCCGGGGCGTCGAGCGTGACGATGACGCCGCGGCCGTTGCAGCACTCGCACTGCTGCGAGAAGGCCTCGAGCAGCCCGGCGCCGACCCGCTTGCGGGTCATCTGCACCAGGCCGAGCGAGGTCACCTCGGCGACCTGGTGCTTGGTCCTGTCCCTGGCCAGGCACTCGAGCAGCCGCCGCAGCACGAGCTCGCGGTTGGACTCGAGCACCATGTCGATGAAGTCGATGACGACGATGCCGCCGACGTCACGCAGCCGGAGCTGGCGGACGATCTCCTCGGCGGCCTCCAGGTTGTTCCTGGTGACGGTCTCCTCGAGGTTCCCGCCCTGGCCGGTGAACTTCCCGGTGTTGACGTCGATGACCGTCATGGCCTCGGTGCGGTCGATGACCAGCGAGCCGCCGCTCGGCAGCCACACCTTGCGCTCAAGCGCCTTGGCGAGCTGCTCGTCGATCCGGTAGGCGGCGAAGACGTCGTCGTCGGCGTCCTCGTTGTCCGGCGCTGTCCCAGCGGCTGATCCGGTCGGCCAGGTGCGGCGCGACGTACCTGACGTACTCGTCGATGATCTCCCAGCCGTCCTCGCCGGACACGATCAGCTTGCTGAAGTCCTCGTTGAACACGTCGCGGACCACGCGGATCGTCAGGTCGGGCTCGCCGTACAGCAGGGCGGGCGCGCGTCGCGGTCTTGGCCTTCTTCTCGATGCTCTCCCACTGGGCGGCCAGCCGCGTGATGTCCCGGTCGAGCTCGGCCTCGGCGGCGCCCTCGGCCGCGGTGCGCACGATCACGCCCGGCGTTCTCCGGCGTCACCTTCTTGAGGATCTGCTTGAGCCTGGTCCGCTCGGTGTCGGGAAGCTTGCGGCTGATGCCGGTCATCGACGCGCCCGGCACGTAGACGAGGTACCGGCCGGGCAGGCTGACCTGGCTGGTGAGCCGGGCGCCCTTGTGGCCCACCGGGTCCTTGGTGACCTGGACGATCACCGACTGGCCCGGCTTGAGCGCCGACTCGATGCGCTTGGGCTGGCCCTCAAGGCCGCTGGCGTCGAAGTTGACCTCGCCGGCGTAGAGCACGGCGTTGCGGCCCTTGCCGATGTCGACGAACGCCGCCTCCATCGAGGGCAGCACGTTCTGCACCTTGCCCAGGTACACGTTGCCGACGTAGGAGGCGTGCGTCGTGCGGTTCACGTAGTGCTCGACGAGGACGCCGTCCTCGAGCACCGCGATCTGGGTCCGGTCGCCGCGCTGGCGGACCACCATCGTCCGCTCGACGGACTCCCGGCGGGCAAGGAACTCCGACTCGGTGACCACCGGCGGGCGGCGGCGGCCCGACTCGCGCCCTTCCCGCCTGCGCTGCTTCTTGGCCTCAAGGCGGGTGGACCCCTTGATGGCGCGCACGTCGTCGGCGGGGTTGTGCGCCTCGCGCACGTGGACCACGGTGTCCGGCGGGTCGTCAGGGGACAGCACGTCGCCGTCCGCCGCGCCGCGACGCCGCTTGCGGCGGCGACGGCGGCCCGAGGCGCCCGCCTCCGCCCGCGCGTCGCCCTCGCCGTCGGCGTCGGCTTCCGCGGCGGAGTCGTCGCTGTCGCTGTCGTCCGCACCGCCCTGGCCATCGACGTCGTCGTCGGCCGCGGCCTCGCCCCGGCCGCGGCTACGGGTGTTGCGGCGACGGCGGCGACGGCTGCTCCGGCTCCTCGCCGTCGTCGGCCCGCGTGACGGCCGCGGCGCCGCTGCTCGGCGCCGTCCGCCTCGGCTACCGCGCCGGCGGCGTCAGCGCTCTCAGTGCTGAACAGGTCGTCGTCCGGGGCAGCGTCGCGCACGCGGGCAGTGCGCCCGCGGCCGCGGGTCCTGCGGCCCGCGCGGCCACCTTCGGCATCCGCCCCGGCCTGGTCGTCGGCGGCATCGCCGCCCTGCGGCCGCGGCGGCTGCCGCGGGTCCTGCGGGCCGGCCTGGCCAGTCGTCGGCATCGGCCGTCCGCCCGGCCGCCGGCTTCCCGGTCACCGGAGTCGCGGTCGCCGGCGGGCGGCGGCGCCACCGGCGCGGGCGGCTGGAACAGCACCTGCGGCGGCTGGAAAAGCGCCGCGGGCACCGCCGGCACGGCCGGCTCGGCCGGCCCGTTGAACACCGTCGGTGCGGGAGCAGTTCCCGCGGCATGGCCAGTGGCCTCGTTATTATTGTCTGTCTCGTGGCTGTTGCGCTCGCTGTCGAGCATTCGGGCAATCTCCAGTCAGGCTTCCGGGCGCGGCCGCACGCGAGGTGACGGCGCGCCGCACGGAAGCTCGTAGTGATCGTTCGCCTGGTCCCCGGCCGCCGCCGCGCGGGAAAAGGTCACGCGCGAAGGTGCGGGCCGCAAATACACGGGCATCGGGCCCAGGCATGGATGAGTACTTCAGCTCCGGGGTGGCTGTGATCACCACTGGGGTCATAGCTTGACCACCCCGGATTCGCCGAGTGATCCCTGCGCGAGCCGCGTCATCAGCGGCTGCCCGGCCGGGAACACATCGGAAACGTCGCGTAGCGCGTTGAGCACGTCGTCCGGTCGTACGGACGGGACGGTGTGCCGGACGACCATGCGGAGCGCCGAGCCAGCGCTCGCGTCGTCAATGAACATCGAGGCTGACGACGGCCGCTCGCGCGTCCATGCGCCGCATGCCCTTCGAGGTCAGCCGCTCCACCGGCGCCTCGGTCAGGGCGAGAAACTCTTCGACCACCGGCACTACGTTGTCCGCTGGTAGGCCGGGAAGTGCTACCTGCCACTCGGACGCGGTGAGCCGACTCGCCGGCAGTCCCCCGGAGTCCTCAGTGACAGCGATCACGTCTATCCCATCAGGCAGCGCCGCGTTCAGCCGCTCCCGCACGGCGTCCGCCTCGGCCCGGCTGGTCAGCGTGAGGCTCAGGTACTCCGCCTCGCTCGCGACCCCGGTCGGGGCGCCGCCTGCGTAGGAAATCTTCGGGTGCGGCGTGAACCCGGCCGAGTACGCGATCGGCAGACCTGCCCGCCGCACGCCCCGCTCAAAGGCCCGCGCCACATCCAAGTGGCTGGCAAAACGCATCTTTCCCCGCTTAGCATACCGGACCAGAAGATGCTGGGTCGTGACCGGCTCGCCGCCGTTCTGTATCACGCCACCCATGGCTATCTCCCGTTGGTCGCTAGCACGGGAAGCAGGCGCCTTCCGTCCAGTCGCTCTCCTGTCGGGCCCGTCTGGATCTCCGTGCCCATCGCCGGACAGACCCCACACTCATAACACGGAGTCCACCGGCAATCTTCCACCTCGCCGGCGCCGGCCGGCGAGACTGCGGACTGCCAGTCCTCCCAGAGCCAGTCCCGGTCGAGGCCAGAATCCAGATGGTCCCACGGCAGTACCTCGCCGTAGTCACGCTCGCGCGTAGTGTACCAAGCCAGATCCACCGGCGTCTCTGCCAGCCCCGTCGCGCAGGCGGCCACCCAGCGGTCGAACGAGAAGTACTCGCTCCAGCCGTCGAACCGCGCCCCGTCCCGCCAGGCGGCCAGGATCACCTGGCCGACCCGCCGGTCGCCGCGCGACAGCAGCCCCTCGATCAGCGACGGCGTGCCGTCGTGATAGCGGTAGCCGATCGACCGGCCGTACGTCTTGTCGGCGCGCAGCGCGGCGCCGAGCTTGCGCAGCCGGTCGTCGACCACCTCGGGCGGGCACTGGCCGGCCCACTGGAACGGGGTGTGCGGCTTCGGCACGAACCCGCCGATCGACACCGTGCAGCGGATGTCCTTCCGCCCGGTCGCCGCGCGCCCGGCGGCGATCACCTTCCTGGCGAGGTCGGCGATGGCGAGCACGTCCTCGTCCTGCTCGGTCGGCAGGCCGCACATGAAGTACAGCTTCACCTGCCGCCAGCCGTTGGCGTAGGCCGTGGTGACGGTGCGGATCAGGTCTTCCTCGGTGACCATCTTGTTGATCACCTTGCGCATCCGCTCGGAGCCGCCCTCCGGCGCGAACGTCAGGCCTGAGCGCTTGCCGTTCCTTGACAGCTCGTCGGCGAGGGTGACGTTGAACGCGTCGACCCGGGTGGACGGCAGCGACAGGCCGACGTTGGCCCCCTCGTAGCAGTCGGCCAGGTCGATGGCGATCTCGTTGATCTCGCTGTGGTCGGCGCTCGACAGCGAGAGCAGGCCGACCTCGGAGAAGCCGGTCGACTTCAGGCCGCTCTTGACCATGTTGCCGACCGTGGTGATCGACCGCTCGCGAACCGGCCGGGTGATCATCCCCGCCTGGCAGAAGCGGCAGCCGCGGGTGCAGCCGCGGAAGATCTCCACGCTGTAGCGCTCGTGGACCGTCTCGGCGACCGGGACGACCGGGGCCTTCGGGTACGGCCAGGCGTCGAGGTCGAGCAGCGTGTGCTTGCGCACCGACGCGGGGACGCCGGCCCGGTTGGGCGTGACCCGGCCGATGCGGCCGTCGGGCAGGTACGTCACGTCGTAGAACCTCGGCACGTAGACGCCGCCGGTCGCGGCGAGCGACAGCAGCAGGCCGTCGCGCCCGCCCGGGCAGCCGCCCTGCTTCCACTCGCGGATGATGCGGGTGACGGCGAGCACGGCTTCCTCGCCGTCGCCGATGACCACCGCGTCGAGGAAGTCGGCCAGCGGCTCGGGGTTGAACGCCGCGTGGCCGCCCGCGAGCACGACCGGGTGCGTGATCGTCCGGTCGGCGGCCGAGCAGCGGGATGCCGGCCAGGTCCAGGGCGGTCAGCAGGTTGGTGTAGCCGAGCTCGGTGGAGAAGGAGACGCCGAGGACGTCGAAGGCGGACACCGGCCGGTGCGCGTCCACGGTGAACTGCGGGATGCCGCGGGCCCGCATGAGCTGCTCAAGGTCGGGCCAGACGCTGTAGGTCCGCTCGGCGAGCACGCCCGGCTGCTCGTTCAGCACCTCGTAGAGGATCGCGATGCCCTGGTTGGGCTGGCCGACCTCGTACGCGTCCGGGTAGAACAGCGCCCAGCGGACATCGGCCTCATCCCACGCCTTGACGGTGGAATTCACCTCACCCCCGACATACTGCACCGGCTTGCGGACCAGCGGCAGCAGCGGCTCTAGCTGAGGGAAGACGGACTCGACAGGCATAGCCACCAGAGTACCTACGCTCCAGGCGTCGCCGCTCGGCCAGCTCTGGCGACCGTGCCATGCAGCCCTGGCGTGCCGCACCCGGGCTTCTCGGCGCATGATCGGCACGCTGCTCCTAGCATGATCACGCGTCGCACGGATCTACGGAGGCGAGCTCGGCTTGAGCCTGTACTGCACCGATAACTACCGGACCGATGAGCAGCTGGAGGAGATGCGGCGGCTTGAGGCGGCGGGGATCTGCCTGTTCTGCCCGGCGGCGCTGCGCGAGCACGCCCGCCAGCGGGTGACGTTCGAGACCAGGCACTGGGCGGTGACGCCCAACGCGTTCCCGTACGAGGGGACGCGGCTGCACCTGCTCGTCGTCCCGCACCAGCACGCGAACGACATGCTTGACCTGGGCGACGAGGCGCTCGCCGACTTCTGGGCCGCGCTGCGGCAGGTCCGCGAGCGGTTCGACCTTGATCACTACGGCCTCGGCGTCCGCAACGGCAACTGCAGCTTCACCGGCGCCACGATCGCCCACGTGCACGCGCACGTCCTCGTCGGCGACCCGGCCCTCGACCCCGAGGTCCCGGTCCGGATGCGCTTCAGCTCCCGCCCCCGCTAGCCGCGGCCCGGATTCGTCGCCGGCGTGTGCCAGTGTGCCGACGCTGCCGCCCGCCGCTCCACTTGCGGCGCGGGCAAACGCTGGTTGCGGCAATCGAGCCGCCTAGCGAGACTGTTGTCGCAACGTCCCACGCTGGCCAGTCGGCGGATGCCGGTTCATAGGCGGTGCGCGAACGCCACACGGGGTCGACCTGGCCTGGCGGCGGCTATGCGGCGAGGCGGGCGCGTCCACCCAGAACAGGTCGACGCCCGCGGCGCGGAGGACGTGGTCGCCTTCAAGGACTGAGTAGGGGCCGGTGAAGTAGCAGCGGCGGAAGCCGGACTCCGCGATGAGGCGGGCGCACGCCGGGCAGGGGAACGTCGTGACGTAGAGGTCCGCGCCGTCCAGGGCCGTGCCCGACCGCGCGGCCTGGGCGATCGACGGACGCCTCCGCGTGGATGGCGGTGGACAGGTCGGCCCGGACGCCGCGGCTGAAGCCGTCCCTCGGGTCCCCGTCGACGTAGGGGGCGTACTCGGTCGGGCAGTGGTGGTTCCACGCGGCGCCGAGGATCTCCTCGCCGCGCCAGGCGATGGCGCCTACCTGCCGCCACCAGTCCGAGCTGTGGCCGGCCAGCTCCGTGGCGCGGGCGACGAGCCGCTCCGGGCAGCTCGGCGACCGCCAGCTTGCCGTCGAAGTCCGCGGGCCGCCGCGCCTGGCTCCACTCCCGGTCCCAGCGCAGGAAGGTCTTGTCGAAGACGAGTTCCCGGCCCTCGCCGAGGTGGTGCTCGGCCGCCAGGTTCCGCGTGATGTCCTCGTCGGGCAGCACGAGGGTCGCCGCGGTCACGGCGGCGGGCAGGTCGGCGGGCTCGATCACCCGGACCGGCGTGCCCGGCAGCATGACCTGGAGGAACTGCGCGGCCCGCTCGGGCGGCAGCGCCCGGATGTCCTTGGCCAGGCTCTTGTACAGGCCGCGGAATCCCGGCCCCGAGGACCAGGACCTCGGCGGCGTCCCCGTGCCGCGCGAAGAAGGCCTCGTGGCCCGCGTGCACGACCGGGAGGTACAGCAGGACCTGCTTCATAGCCTCGGTCCGCAGCGCCGGGGTCATTTCCGCGCGCGGCCGAGGCCAGCTTGCTGCGCGCCGAGCCGGCGTTGACCGCGGAGACCGGCGGGGCCGGGTTGGCCATGATGATCTCCCGCAGCCGCGCCGACGTGCTGACCGTGGCCATCCGCTCGAGCACCTCGACCCGGCCGCAGTAATTGGCCTCGAGCTCGCGGATCTCCGCCTGCGTGTAGGTCTCCTCGGTCGCGACGAGGACGTCCGGGCGCACCGCCTTGATCAGCGCCCACTTGGGGTGCTGGGTCTGCTTGAGGGTGACGAGTCCCACGCCGCGCTGGTGGGTGACCATGCGGAGCCGTTCCATCTGCGGGACGACCGGCCGGTTCTCGCCCTTGCGGGCGCGGATCTTCTCGTCGCTGTCCAGGCCGACGATGAGGAAGTCGCCGAACTGGCGGGCCGCCTCCAGGTACATCGAGTGGCCCTCGTGGATGACGTCGAATGACCCGCTGGTCAGCACGATCTTGAAGCCGAGCGTGCGCAGCGCGTTGACCGTCGTCTCGATCTTCTCGTAGTCCTCGACGAAGCGCTGGTCGAAGTTGGAGGCGTCCGCGAACAGGCTGTTCGAGACGCCCAGGGTCTGCACCAGCGGGGCCGGGCCGAGGTTCCTGCCCCCGGTGCCGGCAGAAGAGCCGGCGCCGCGCCGGCCTGGCGCTGGCTGCCCCGCCGGCCGAATAGCTGCCTGATCCGCTTCACTGGGCCCCTCATCGCTAGCACGCGACAGCTGGCCTCGCCTGCCCGCTGACTCAGCCGGCGATCTCGCCCACCATGCTAGCGACTCAGCCGCCGGGCGGGCGCAGGCTGCCTCAGGTCGCGACGGGGATGGCGCCGATGGCCGGGTTCGGGTGGTAGTCCGACAGGTCGAAGTGCTCCGCCCGGAAGTCGTGGATGTCCGTCACGGCCCGGCCCGCCTCGTTCAGCGTGACGGTCGGCAGCGGCCGTGGCTCGGTGGCGAGCATCGCGCGGACGGCGTCCACCTGGTCGGTGTAGATGTGGGCGTCCGAGATCGTGTGGTAGTACGCCACCGCCCGGTAGCCGGTGAGCTGCTCGAGCATGAGGGCGAGCGCGGCGTACTGGATCATGTTGGCCGGGACGCCCGACCGGCACGTCGCCGGAGCGCTGCGTCATGTGGACGTGCAGGCCGCCGTCGAGCACGCGGACGTGGACCCAGCCGTGGCACGGCGCGATCGTCGTCCTCGGCTGCTTGCCCGCGCCCCTGACCTGGTACGGCGCGATCCACGGGTCGACGAAGTGGGTGCGCAGCTCCGGCAGCTCGCGCAACTGCTCGACGAGGTGCTTGAACTGGTCGAACGGCGGCCCGTCCGGCGTGGGGAAGTCGTGGAAGGCGCCGCCGTAGGACCCGGGCCCGAGGCCGCCGGGCTCGATGCCCTTCTTGAGCGTCTTCTCCGGGGTCGCCCAGGGACCCCACCAGTCCACGCCGAACTCCTCGAATTCCTTCAGCGTGGTCGCGCCGTTGATGAACGCGCACAGCTCGCCGATCGGCTTGCGCCAGAACGACCTGATGCTGCGCTCGGTGATCACGGGGAACCCCTGGGCCAGCGGGAACGTCATCGTCTGCTGCATGACCGTCAGCGCGTTGACGCCCTGCCGGGTCTCGGCCTCGATCCCCGTGCCGAGGATGCGCTCAAGCACCCGCCGGTACTCCGTGGACGGTGTCCGCTGGTCATACGGCAGGTACTCCATAGCCCGACAGCTTAGTCGCGCCGTGTCTTAGTCGCGCGGGGCCGCATCCGGCCTGATCTCCCCGCTCGCGGCGGCGGCGCCGGGCCGGCGGCGATACCTTGCCCGGCGGCCCGGCCCTGGCGGTCACGGACGGGGCCGGGTAAGCCCGAATCCGTTCTGATGATCGCTCTTGCCGCAAGCGGCGGACGGTCACGTGCCGGACCTGGCAGGGGGCTGCCACGCCAGGACGCGCCGCTCAAGCAGGCCGAACGCCGCGTTGAGCACCATGCCGAGCAGGCCGAGCAGCACGATCACGCCCCACATGCCCGGCACGTTGAAGACCGACTGGTCCTCGAGCATCTCCCGGCCGATGCCGTTGGTGCTGCCGACGAACTCCGAGATGATCATCAGGACCAGGGCGAGCGCCAGGCTCAGCCGGAGGCCGGCGAGGATCTTCGGCGCGGCGCTCGGCAAGATGATGCGGGCCAGCCGGGTGGCCGGCGGGATGCGGAAGGCGCGCGCCGTTTCCAGGTGCCCGGGGTGCACGTGCCTGGCGCCGTCGATGGAGTTGAGCAGCACCGGCCAGATGACGCCGAAGACGATCGCCGCGACCTCCATCGGGGTGCCGATGTTGAACACGAACAGGAACACCGGCACGATGACCGGCGCCGGGACCGCCCGGGCGAAGTGGACGATGGGCTCGGTGAGGTCGGCGAGCAGCGGCAGCCGGCCGATCGCCACGCCGAGCGTGATCCCGGCGACGGCGCCGATGGCCCAGCCGGCGAGCATGCGGCCGACGCTCGGCAGCAGGTTGGCGGTCGCGTCGGGGGTGAGCCACAGGTGGCTGGCCGGCCCGGAGAACCACTGGTGGTACATGTCCGGCACGATCTGCGACGGCGGCAGGAAGAACGGGTTGTCCGCCGCCTGCGTGCCGAGTTGCCAGGCGGCGACGGCGGCGGCCAGCACGACGAGGCGCGCGAGGAGCAGCGTCAGCCGGCTGGAGAGCACGCCCTTGACCCGCTGGCCGGCGCCGAGCGCCACGGCGGTCACTGCTCCCCGCCAGCGGTGGCGGTGAGCGCGAAGTGCCAGCCGAAGAGGCGCCGCTCCGCGGTGACGAAGACGGCGTTCACCGCGAGCCCGATCAGCCCGGTCCACACCGCTATCGCGATCATGACGGCCATGTCCGCCGCTCCGTTCTCCTCCTGGGCCGCGAAGGCGCCGATGCCGGCCATCCCGGTGCCGATGAGTTCGACCGCGATCGCGACCACGAACGCGAACGACGCGGCGACCCGCACGCCGGTGGCGATGAACGGCGCCGCGCTCGGCAGCGACACCAGGCGCACGACGCCAAGCGGGCCGAAGCCGAAGGAGCGCAGCGTCTCCGTCGGCGAGCGGGTCGACGCTCCTGACCCCGTAGACCGTGTTGATCAGCACCGGCCACACGGATGCGAACACGACGACCGCTATCTCGGTGCGCTGGTCGTCCTGCACGATCAGCAGGACGAGCGGGACGAGCACGACCGCGGGGATCGGCCGCAGGAACTCGATCACCGGCCGCACCACGGGCTCGGCGAACGGCACCGAGGCGAGCAGCAGGCCGACGGGCACGGCGATGACCACCGCGATCGCCATCGCCTCCGCCCACGTCGCCATGGTGTCGCCGACGCTGGCCAGGAACGAGCCGTTCCTGGCCAGGTCGGCCGCGCTGCCGAGCACCGTGGACGGCAGCGGGAAGGTCGCCGGGTCCACCCGGCCGGCCCACAGGGCCAGCTGGGCGGCACCGAACAGCAGGACCAGCCCGGCCGCGCCGAGGTAGACCCTGCGCAGGACAGCGGGCATCAGCTCTCCGAGCTCGATCCCGCCGGCGGATAGAACATGGACTTGACGTCGAAGTTCGACGGCAGCTGGCCGAGCCCCTCGATCACGCTGGCCACCCGCTGCATCCGGGCGAGGGTGAGCGTCGTGTTGTACGTGGGCAGCGTGATGACGTTGGCGATCTGCGACTTCATCGTCGGGATCCACTTGGGCAGCTCGGTGCGGACGTAGGCGGTGTTGCTGGCGGCGACCTGGAGCGCCTCGGTCATCGCGCGCTGGAAGGCGGCCACCGTCTTCGGGTACTTCTGCACGAACGCGGCGTTGGTGCCCCAGCAGGCCGTCGGGAAGCCGGCCAGCGGGCCGCTCAGCATGTCGGTAAGCACGCGGTCGCCGGCCGCGGCCTCCGAGGTGGTGACGAACGGCTCGGTCGTGAAGATGGCGTCGACCTGGTGGGTGGCGAGCGCCGAGACGGCGTCCGAGAAGGGCAGCACCACGGTCGTGAAGTCCTTCGAGGACTCGTTGTACGGCTTCATCAGGATGTCGGCGGCCATCGAGCCGAAGTTGAACCCCGGCGCGGGGAAGCCGACCTTCTTGCCCTTGAGCTGCGCGATCGACGTGAGCGGCGAGTCCTTCGGCACCAGCATGACGTACAGGCCGGGCGACGTCTGCGAGTTGTCGGCGACGATCCGCAGGTTCAGGTTCGGCACCGCCTTCTCCGCCGCGAACATGCCGACGTAGTTCTCGCTGGTGAAGTCCATCGTGTGGCTGAGCAGGCCCTGCGTGCCCGCGTTGGTCGTCGTCTCGGTGATGATCTTGACGTTCAGGCCCTGCTGCTTGAAGAAGCCCTTGTCCTTGGCGATCTGCAAGGTCACGGAGTCCGCGCTCGGCAGGGCGCCGATGGTGATGGTGGAGAGCTCCGGCGCGCCGCTCGCGGCGGGGCTGCCCGTGCCGGCCGCGGCGGTGCTCGCGCCGCCCCCGGCGGCACTCGATGTGGATCCGGAACTGCAGGCGCTGACGCCGAGGGCGAGCGCGGCTACTGCGAGTACAAGCGGTCTTTTGAAAAGACGCGGGACGTTCATCGTCCTCCTACTATCTGTTATCGTTAATAATTTTTTTAACAGAGGGGATACGCGCGGGCCGACGTGCGCGATGGCGCGCGCCGGCCTAGCCCCAGACCATCTGGGCGGTAGTGGCGACCAGCTCGAGCTTCCTGCGCTGGTCGTCAAGCGTGATCAGGTTGCCCGCGGCGCCGGAGGCGAAGCCGCACTGCGGGCTGAGCGCCAGGTTCTCGAGCGGGACGTACCTGGAGGCCTCGCCGATCCGGCGCAGCAGTTCCGCGGGGTCTTCGAGCTGCGGGAACTTGGTGGTGACGAGGCCGAGGACCACGGTCGGGCCGTCCTTCGGCACGAACCGGAGCGGCTCGAAGCCGCCGGCCCGCTCGGTGTCGTACTCAAGCAGGAACCGGTCGACGGGAACCTCGTTGAACAGCCGCTCGGCCACCGCCTCGTAGCTGCCGCTGCCGCCGTAGGCGCTGCGGGCGTTGCCGCGGCAGATGTGCAGCCCGACGGTCATCTCGGGGTGCGCCCGCTTGATGGCGCCGACGAGCCCGGCGTCGACGGTCACCGTCGCGTCAAGCAGCTGCTCCGGGCTGAGGCCGCCGCGGACGTTGTCCTCCTTGGTCGTGTCGAACACCCGGTTGTAGGCCAGCGAGTCGAGCTGGATCCACCGGACGCCGCTGCTCGGCGAGGCGGTCGATCTCCGCGAGCTGCAGCGGCACCAGGTCCTCGATCAGGCTGGCCGGCGTCGGGTAGACCGCCGCGCTGACCTGCGGGTGCCAGATCATCGCGCCCATGGAGGAGCTGATCATGGTGATCTTGAACGTGCCCGGGCGCGTGCTTGGCCATGAACGCGGCCTCGACGCCGGTCAGGTCCTGCTTCGGCGTCACCTTCGCGGCGGCCGCCACGCCGTCGGCCCCGATCTCCTCCGGCGGCACTTCCTTGCCGTCGCGGTACCACTTCATCGGCCGCTCGGCCGGGACGAGCCCGTCGAGCGCCTCGATGAGGCCGGCCCGCCAGGAGTCCCGGCGCGCCTCGCCGTCGGTGAAGACCCGCAGGCCCGCTTCCTGCTGCATGGCGAGGTTCTCGGCGATGGCCCGGTCCTCCGCCTCGCGGAGGGCTTCGCCGGATCAGCGTGCCCTTCGCATGCGACTCGCGCGCCTCGAGCAGCCACGGCGGGCGCAGCAGGCTGCCCACGTGCTCGGCGTGGTACTCGGTGGTCATGGTGCCTCACTCTCTGGTTGGTATTGCCCGGGTGGGTCAGCAGGGCTCGGGCTGCTTGGACGCGCGGACGAGGCGGCTCACCTCGGCGCGCAGCCGGGCGAACTCGCGCAGTTCCTTGGTGGCGATCTGATCCCGCGGCGAGGGCAGGTCCACCGGCACCTCGGCCACGATCCGGCCGGGCCCGCGGGTCAGCACCAGCACCCGGTCGCCGGTGTAGACGCTCTCGTCGATGTCGTGCGTGACGAGCAGGATCGTGATGTTCCGCTCGGCCCTGACCCGCAGCACCAGGTCCTCCAGGTCCTCCCGCATCTGCGCGTCCATCGAGCCGAACGGCTCGTCCATCAGCAGCAGCACCGGGTCGCACGCGAGCGCCCGGGCGATGGCGACCCGCTGCTGCATGCCGCCGGACAGCTGCCACGGGTACCGGCCGGCGAAGCCGGCCAGCCCGACCGACTCAAGGGCGGCCAGTGCGCTCGCGCGCCGCACGGCCCGCCCGCGCCTGACGTCGCGGCCCGGTGCGGCGCAGCGGCAGCGCCACGTTGTCGGCGACGGTCAGCCACGGGTAGAGCGAGCGGCTGTAGTCCTGGAAGACCACCGCGAGCCGGTCGGGAACCGTGGTCACGGCGACGCCGTCGAGCACCACCCGCCCGCTCGTCGGCGGCAGCAGGCCCGCCAGGCAGCGCAAGAGCGTGGACTTGCCGCACCCGGACGGGCCGACGATCGTCACGAGCTCCCCGTCGGCCACCTGCAGGCTGACGTCGGCGATCGCCAGGTGGGACCCGTAGGCCCGGGTCAGGCCGGTTACCTCAAGCACCGCACTCCCTATTCGGCTTGCCAATTGAGCAATTACAAAGTTTGCCAATGCTGCAATTGCACCGGCCGGGCCGCCGGCCACTGCAATCAGTTGCATTGACAAACTTGCATTGATAAACGTTTATAACCAAAGGCGATGGCCAAGCCAGGCCCGGGTAAGGACAATACCTAAGCGACGGCGCCGCAGGTCTTACAAATGGAGAACACCCTGCTGGGCACAACCATCGGAAATCTGTATACCTCGGCATATCATTAAGAAATAGTAAAGGTCCGTGAATTACGAGCGCACGGCATCGCCCGCCTGGTTAGCTTTGCAACTGCACTTTTGGAGCGGTCGCCCGGGTTCCGGGCCCTCGATTAGCAGTTTGTATAAAGACCCATGTAATTCCCGCCGCTGCCCGCCCGGGTTCGGCGGGTTCCGCGTAATGGGAAGCAGAGGGATCCCCAGGGATGGTCAGTACGGACAGCCGGAGCCTTGTGCCAGCGCTCGCGGCCGACGGCGCGCCGCCGAAGGCCCGTCCCAGCAACGTCATCCGGCCCAGCCGGACTTCGAACCGCTGGCACCTGCGGAACTGGCGAATGCGGTGGCGGGTGCTCGCCCTGGTGCTCATCCCCACGGTGGCGGCGCTGACGCTTGGCGCGCTGCGCGTCCAGGCGGCGAGCAACACCGCGGCCACGGCCTCGCGCACCGCGCAGCTCGGTGCCCTCGGCAGCGGCATCACCACGCTCGCGGAGGCCGTCGAGGACGAGCGCGACCTCACCGCCGGCTACGTCGCGGCGCAGCAAACGGGCCAGGCCAAGCTGGCCAAGACCATCTTCGGCCAGCTTGCAGCACCAGTACGCGGTGACCGCGCGCCGACACGGCCACGGTCAAGGCGCCTGGCCGGGCAGATCGACCCGTCCTACCCGGCCGCCGCCCGGTCGGACCTGACCTCCGCCCTGAGCAGCCTGTCCGCGCTGACCGAGCTGCGCGCCTCGCGCACAGCGAGATCACCTCGCTCCCGCTGATCAACCACTACTCCAACGTCATCGCGACCCTGCTCGCGTTCGACAACGACATCGCGGCGGGCAGCCCGAGCGCGCCGCTCGCGCAGACGGTCACCTCGATCGAGGCGCTCGCCCAGGTGGAGGAGCAGACCTCACAGCAGCGGGCCGTCCTGTACGCGGCGCTGATCGAGGGGCAGTTCGAGCCCGGCGCGCTGACCGCCCTCACCGGGGCGCAGTCGAGCCAGGCGAGCGACGCTGTCCTCCTTCCAGAAGGTGGCCGACGACCTGCCCGCCTACGTCCCCGGGACGGGCCTGTCTCCCGCTGCTCAGCGAGGATCAGCAGTTCAACGACGTCGTCGCGGGGCCCGATGTCGACGCCGCGCTGGCGATCGAGCTGGACGCCATCGTCAGCAGCCAGTCGCTGAGCGGGAACGGAGCGCGCAGAACTGGTACGGCGACATGTCGTTCACGCTTGGCGCGATGCGGAGCGTGCTCGGCAGCGAACCTGACCTCGGCCACGGCGCAGGCCGACTCGCTGCGGCAGGGCGCGCAGAGCTCCGAGCGGCTGACCGGGATCGTCGTGCTCGTGCTGCTCGCTGCTCGTCCTGATCATCACGATCGTGATGGCCCGCTCCATGATCATGCCGCTGCGCAGGCTGCGGGCGGATGCCCTGGACGTGGCGGGCCGCCGCCTGCCCGACATGGTCCGGCGGCTGTGCGAGAGCGACGGCGAGGACGAGAGCGTCCAGCTTGAGCCCATCGGCATCGACTCGACCGACGAGATCGGCGAGGTGGCCCGCGCGTTCGACCAGGTGCACAGCGAGGCCGTCCGGCTCGCGGGCGACGAGGCCATGCTGCGGGCGAACCTGAACGCCATGTTCGTGAACCTGTCCCGCCGCAGCCAGACGCTGATCGAGCGGCAGCTCGGCATCATCGAGTCGCTTGAGCAGACCGAGCAGGACTCCGGCCGGCTGAGCAGCCTGTTCCGGCTTGACCACCTGGCGACCCGGATGCGCCGCAACTCGGAGAACCTGCTGGTGCTCGCCGGGCACGAGGCCCCGCGCAAGTGGACGCAGCCGGTGCCGCTGGTGGACGTGCTGCGCGCGGCGGTCTCCGAGATCGAGCAGTACGAGCGGATCACGCTCAACGTGCAGTCGGGACTCGTCATCGCCGGGCGGGCCGCGAGCGACGTCGTGCACCTGGTGGCGGAGCTCGTGGAGAACGCGACCACGTTCTCCCGCAAGGACACCCAGGTGCTCGTCACCGGCCAGCTGCTGGTCAGCGGCGGGGTGCTGATCGAGATCACCGACGAGGGGCTCGGCATCCCCGAGCAGGAACTGGCCTACGCGAACTGGCGCCTCGACAACCCGCCGGTGATCGACGTCGCGGTGTCGCGGCGGATGGGCCTGTTCGTGGTGGGCCGCCTCGCGGCCAGGCACGGGATCAAGGTCCGGCTGCGGCGCGCGCAGAGCGGCGGCCTGTCCGCGCTGATCTGGGTGCCGGAAACGGTGGCGGAAACCGAGCCCGCGGCGCCGCGTCGGCTCGCGGCGGCCGCTTCGGCACCGGCAGCCAGCCGCGTGATCTCCAGCCCCGCGCAAGCGGTGAACGGGGCCAGGACACCCGTGCTGGGGGTGCGGACGGCAGCGCGCCCGAAGTCCATCTGGTTCGACACCGGCGACGAGGACCCGAGCATGGCCCCGGCCCAGGAGCCGGACCGGCCTGCCGCCGTCGTGGTCGTGGAGCCGCCGCCGCCCGAGCCGGAGCCCGCCGCGGCCGTGGCGGCTGACGCCGCCCGGGCGTGCGGCTGCCGATCTACGACTCGATCGAGTCGGAGTGGTTCCGGCGCGGCGGCACGTCGTTCAGCGGCGACGGTCCGCCGGCCGGCCCCGCCTGGACGTCGCCCGCGGACGAGGGCTTCCGCCGCGCCGCGGAGACGGTCGTCTCGCCGGTCGCCGGACAGGTGACGAACGCGGGACTGCCGCAGCGGGTGCCGAGCGCGAACCTCGTCCCCGGCTCGATCGGCGCCCGGCCGGCCGCCCAGCGGGCCGGGCAGGCCCCGCCGCCGGCCGCGGTGCCCAGCCGGTCACCGGAGGCGGTGCGCGCCCGGCTGACGGGCTTCCAGATGCGCGGCAGGGAAGGGCGCGACCGACTCGCCGCAGTGGCCGGGAACAGATGAGAACTGAGCAGTCTGACGATGGCCGGCGCGAGCCCGTGCCAGTGGCAGCGATGAAGAAGGAGCGCGGGTGAGCGCGACGGAACATACCGTGCAGGATCTTGACTGGCTGGTTACGGACTTCGTGGACCGGGTTCGCGATGTGGCCCACGCGGTCGTGGTGTCCGCCGACGGGCTTCCCCTGGCGTTCAACGCCAGGTTCCCGCGCGATCACGCCGACCAGCTCGCCGCGGTCACGTCGGGGCTGGCGAGCCTGACGCAGGGCGCGGCGCGGGTGTTCCAGGCCGGCCGGGTGATCCAGACGGCGGTGGAGATGGAGGCCGGGCTGTTCGTGGTCATGTCGATCAGCAACGGCTCGAGCCTCGCCGTGCTCGCCGCGTCCGACTGCGACCTTGGCCTCGTCGCTACGAGATGAGCCTGCTCGTCGAGCGAGTCGGGCGCGAGCTGACCCCGGCCTCGCGCCAGTGAGCCGAGGGAACTCAGGATGATGCCGCGAAGCCAGGTGAGGGCGGGGTCGGTGGCGTGCATGGGGTGCCACCAGGCGGCCTCGACCAGTTCGACGGTCCCGAACGGGGGCTCGATGACCGTGACGCCGGCCGCGCCGCTCACCCGGCGGGCCAGGCGCTCGCGGGACGGCGGCGACCAGGTCGGTCCCGGCGACCAGGAACGGCAGCGGCAGCCAGCCCCCGGTGGTCGCCACCACGCGCGGGGTGACGCCAAGCCGGCCGAGCGCCGCGGTGACCAGGCCTGCCTGCGGCAGCCGGGCCGCCGCGTGCGGCAGCGCGGCCAGGTCCTCGGCGGTGAGGCGGCCGTCACGCAGCCGGGGGTTGGCCGGGTCGGCGACGTACACGATCCGGTCCCGCAGGAGCACCTCCGGGTCGCCGTCGGCGCGGAACCCGCGCGGCCCGATGAGCACGTCGTACCCGAGCAGGCTGTGGTCGGTCTCCAGCAGCGTCGTGGTGATCGGCCACGTGTCGAGCTGCACCCCCGGCGCCAGCTCGTGCACCCGCCGCAGCACGCCGCTCAGCGCGAGGATGGACTGCGCCGAGATCGCGATCGAGAACCGGCGCCTGCTGGTCGCCGGATCGAACTCGGCGGGCACGCCGAGCGTCCGCTCCACCTGGCCGAGTGCCTCCCGCACGGCGGGCAGCAGGCCGCTGGCCATCGGGGTGAGCTGGTACTCGCGCCCGGACCTGACGAGAAGCTCATCGCCGAAGTGCTGCCGCAGCCGGGCGAGCGCGCCGCTCATCGTCGGCTGGCTGAGGCTGAGCCGCTCCCCCGCCCGCGTCACGTTGCGGTGTTCGAGCAGCGCGCCCAGCACGGCCAGAAGGTTAAGGTCGATGCCAGCCGCGCTTGCCACGAAACTTCCCTTTCGGCCAATACAAGACAAATAGCAACTTATTCGCATTTTAACCATATCATTTCCACAGATCATTACGGCCTGATATCGACAGGGGTCACTGCATGGCGCTCGGTGGCATCGACCTGAACCTCCTGATCATCCTGCAGGCGCTGCTCGAAGAGGGCAACGTCACCCGCGCGGGCGTGCGCCTGGGAATGCCGCAGCCCGCGGTGAGCAACGCCCTGGCCCGGCTGCGCAGGCACTACCGGGACGAGTTGCTGCTGCGGACGGGCAACGGCTACGACCTCACCCCGCTCGCGCGGTCGCTGCTGCCCGTCGGTGCAGGAATCGACGCGGCTCATCGGGCGCACGTTCTCCCCCGGGCAGTCCGCGCCAGCCTCCGGTCGGCGGCCGCATGTTCACCATCTGCCTGTCCGACTACTCGATGACCGTGCTCGGCGAGCCGCTGCTGCGGCGCGTGCACGACCTCGCGCCGGACGCGCGCATCCAGCTGCGGCTCGCCACCAGGGAACTGGCGGACGGGGACCGCGGCCTGCTCGGGTATGACCTGCTGATCGGCGCCGCCGCGGCTCCAGTCAGCCGGCCAGCCCGAGGTGATCATGCGGGACCGCCTCGTGTACGTGGCCGACCCGGCCAACCCCCGGCTGCGGGACGGCCGGCTCACCGTCGAGGACCTGGCCGCGCTGCCGCACGCCACCGCCAGGTTCCCCGACCCCGGGTCCGACCCCGCGGGGATGGCGCTGCTGCGGCGCGGCATCACCCCGCACGTGGTCCTCACCACGGGCGGCTGGCTGCCGCTGCCGTTCCTGATCGCCGGGACCGACCTGGTCGCCGCGATCCCGAGCGCCTCGCCCGCCGGACGAGTGGCCGCGGCCGGCGTGACGGTCGTCGAGCCTCCGTTCGGCATCATCGAACTGGTCGAGGCCGCCTGGTGGCATCCGCTGCACGCCACCGACCTGGCCCTCACCTGGCTGCGCGGGATCGTGGCCGAGGTAGCGGCGGCGCTGCCGCCCGTCCTCAGCCTCCCCGGCCAGCGCCAGCCGGGGGACGCCGGCTGAGCGCCGCGGCCGCGCCGGGAAACGGCTTGACCTTCCAGCGGCTGGAAGGTGCACAGTCGTTGGCGTGAGCGAGTCAGCGGAGCTGTACACCATCGGGCAGGCCGCCCGCCGGGTCGGCGTGCCGGCCCGGACGATCCGGTTCTGGTGCGACAGCGGCGTCCTGCCGCCGGCGATGAGGTCGGCGGGCGGATACCGCCGCTATGACGCCGAGGCGATAGCCCGCCTGGCCCTGGTCCGCACCCTGCGCGACCTCGGCCTCGGACTGGACGACATCCGGGCGGCGCTCGCGGGCCGCAAGAGCGTGGGCGAGCTCGCCAGCGTGCACGCGTCGGCGCTTGACGCGCAGATCCGCGTGCTGCGGCTGCGGCGTGCCGTGCTGCGCGTGCTGGCCGCCCGGGGCAGCGACATCGAGGAGGCAAAGCAGATGAACGACCTGGCCAGGCTGTCCGCGCAGGAGCGGCAGCAGATCATCGACGAGTTCGTGGACGCCGCGTTCGCGGGGACGGGCCCTGACGACCCGGCGACGGGCATCGCGCGGGGCATGCGCGCCCTGCCCGCCGAGCTGCCCGACGACCCGGCGCCCGAGCAGGTGGACGCCTGGATCGAGCTGGCCGAGCTGGTGGCCGACGAAGGGTTCGGGCGGCGCGTCAGGGAGATGGTCGCTCGCCGGCGGGACCGCGCAGCGCCTGCCGGAAGGCACCGATTACCGCGTGGTCACCGGGCTGCTCGGGCGGGCGGTCGCGGACGGCGTCGACCCGGGCTCGGCCGCGGGCCGGGAGGTGCTCGGCCAGGTCGTGCCGCCGGGCACGCCCGGTCCCGAGCGCGAGCGGCTCCTGGCCCAGCTCGAGACCTTCACCGACGAGCGGGTGGAGCGGTACTGGCAGCTCGTCGGCATCCTCAACGGCCGGCCGCCGTTCACGCCCGTGGTCCCCGCGTTCCGCTGGCTGATCGCCGCGATGCGCGCGCACGGCTGACCCGGCCCGGGCTTCGGCCCGGGTCCCGGCACTGTAGGCGGCCGACGCGGGTTTGCGACGGCTGACCCCGGCGCGCGGCCTCCGGTGCGGTACGCGGCGGCCGGCGCGATACGCCGGCGGCCGGCGCGATACGCGGCGGCGCGGGTTTGCGACGGCTGACCTTCCGGTTCATCCCGAACGAGTGCGTGTTGCCCGCCGCCGGCCGCTTTTCACGCCACGGGCTCGCAGTCGTGGCCCCCCGCGTCTCGCTGTGACCGCCGACCAGCAGCTACTGCGTAAGATCCGGGCATCGCGAAGACTTTGGTGCGCCATGGCACACCCGATCCTCAGCGATGCCCGGAACTTTCACGATAACTACGGACTCAGGGCACGAGCTGCCCCGGCTAACGGCCTCATCGCTTCCGCGTGCCCCAGCAGCCCCATGAGTTGCGGCATTGCCCGACAAGGGGCCGTGCTCTCGGCGCTGTGGCGCCGGCTTCAGTTGGTGAGGGCGGGGGCAACCTTTTCGGTGAAGAGGTTGAGGGCGGTGCGGTCGTAGGCGACCTCGGCGAAGTTGAGGATCGCGTAGCTCATGCCAAGCTCGCTGGCCTCGGTGAGGCGCTCGGCGACCAGCTCGGGCGTGCCGACGAGCGGGCCGTTCGCGAAGTCCCGCACCCGCGCCTCGGCGATGTTCTCCGGGACGCCGTAACGGAGCAGGTGGTCCTTGCATCCAGGCGATGCGGTCCTGGACCTCCTTGTCGGTCTCGCCGAGGATCACGTTGTAGTTGACGGACCGGGTGATCGCGTCGAAGTCCGTGCCGAGCTCGCGGCAGTGCTCGGCGAGGATCTCCGACTTGCGGCGGAAGACGTCGGGGGTGCCGTCGAAGTTGGTGTAGCTGGCGTACTTGGCGGCGATCCGCAGGGTCTTCTTCTCCCCGCCGCCGGCGATCCACAGCGGGATCGCCGCCGTCCTGGAGCGGCAGCGGCTGGCAGATCGCGCCGTTGACCTGGTAGTGCTTGCCGTCGAGGGTGGCCGTGCCCGTCGTCCAGAGCTGGTGCATGATCTGGACGCCCTCGTCCAGCATGCCGAGGCGGTCGCCCGCCTTCGGGAAGCCGTAGCCGTAGGCGCGCCACTCGTGCTCGTACCAGCCCGCCCCGATGCCCATCTCGGCCCGGCCGCCGGAGATCACGTCCACCGTCGCCGCGACCTTGGCCAGGTAGGCGGGGTTGCGGTAGCCCATGCAGGTGCACATCTGGCCGAGCCGTACCCGGCTGGTGGCGGCGGCGAACGCGGCCATCAGCGTCCACGCCTCGTGCGTCGCCTCCTGGGTGGGCACCGGCACGGTGTGGAAGTGGTCGAAGACCCAGATCGACTCGAACGGGCCGTCTTCGGCGGCCTGGGCGATGCCGAGCATGGTCGCCCAGTGGTCCTTGGTGTCGATGCCTGCCAGGTCGAGCCGCCATCCTTGCGGCACAAACAGTCCAAAGCGCATGGCTCACCACCCTATGGGAGGGAGCTCGGCCCGGCCTCAGAGGGGTCCGGTCATCCGAAGGAGCACCCAGCGGGCGGCCTCGGCCGAGAATGAGGCTTCCGCCTGGCGAGGCGGCTGGCCGAGGACATGCGTGAGGCGTGCCACGCCGGTAGGCCGCTGGGCCGGTCAGGCCGGTCAGGGCCGGTCAGCCGCCTGGGTGCCGGCGCCCAGGCCCGCCAGGTACGTGGCGAGCAGCCGGATGCAGGTCGCGTCCCAGTCCGGGTCGGAGCGGCGGGGCTGGGCGAGCATCGCGCCGAACGCGACGATGTCGTGCGGGCTTACCGTCACGGGTGATGGTGCCGTCGGCCCGCCCGCGGTCGATGATCCGCTGGACTATCCGGTGGACGTGCTCGCGGACGGCGCGGGTCGCGGGCGATGTCAGCGCGGCCCGCCGTGCAGCGGCAGCACGAGCTCGTTGCGCTGGCTGATCGCCGCCTCGATGAACCGCTTGAGCGCCTCGGTGGCGGTCGCGCCGTTGCTTTCCGCGGCCTCGGCGTTGGCGAGCACCCGCTCGAACGACGCGTGGGTGAGGTAGCCGAGCAGGTCCTCGCGGGTGGGGAAGTGACGGTAGAGCGTGCCGATGCCGACTCCCGCGTCGGCGGCGATCGTGGCCATGGGCACGCCGCGGGCCCTCCCGGTGCACTGCCGCGGTCGCGGCCCGGACGATGACCTCGTGGTTGCGGGCCGCGTCGCTGCGCGGTTCGCGCGAGTTGCCTGCGGCGACCATGCCCCCATTCAACCGCCATCGGCCCCGGCCCGCGCGCGTGCTAGAGTAAAACGGACGAAATGCTCCGTTTCGAGACCGGAGGTAGCCGAAATGCCAGATCAGCCGGATCCGATCCCGTCCGATGACCTGTCCCGCGGGCTCACGGTCGCGCGGCCGGACGAAGACCAGGGCCTGCCGCACATCGGGCTCGTGGGCGACACGTACACGATCCTCGTGGCCGGCCAGGACACCGCGGGCAAGTACACCCTCATCGACATGCACGTCCCCCCGGGCGGCGGGCCGCCCCCGCACCGGCACGACTTCGAGGAGATGTTCACCGTCCTTGACGGGGAGGTCCTGGTGACGTTCCGCGGGCAGACGATCGTCGCCCGCGCCGGGGAGACGATCAACGTGCCGGCCAACGCGCCGCACTCCTTCACCAACGCCTCGGACACGCCGTCACGGCTGCTGTGCCTGTGCGCGCCCGCGGGCCAGGAAGAGTTCTTCACTCCTGGTCGGCCAGCCGGTCGCCACCAGGACCGAGGCGCCGCCGCCGCTCAGCGCGGACGCGCAGGCGGCGTTCATCGCGAAGGCGAGCAGCCTCGCCCCGCAGTTCAGGACCGAGCTGCTGCCGCCCGGCCGCGGCTAACCGGCGGACCGACGCCTCCGGACGGACCTGCCGTTCGACCGCGCACCGCGTCAGGTCGCGCGGGCGACGCGCATCGGTGGGCTGCTAGGCAGCCGCGCTCAGCCGGCTACCAGGGCCCAGGCCTCCACCTCCAGGAGGTAGCCGGGGGCGAACAGGCCGGCTACCTGAACGGCCGTGCTCGCGGGCGGGCGGGTGGTGTCGATGACGGCGTCGCGGGCCGCGCGCAGGGCGGGCAGGTACGCGATGTCCAGCACGAAGAGGCCCAGCTTCACCACGTCGTCAAAGCTGGCGCCGGCTTCCGCCAGGCAGCGGCCCAGGTTCTGGAACACCTGCCGCGCCTGCGCCGCCGGGTCGCCGGGGCCGACCAGCTCGCCGTGCTCGTCCTGGGCGACCTGGCCGCTGATCACCACCAGCCGGCCCTCGCCGGTGACCACCTGGCTGTAACCGCGTCCCGCGGGCACTCCCGCCGGACCTATGACATGCCTTAGCACGGCCATCCTCGTTTCCTTTTCATCGGCTTGCGCGACGTGGGGTCAACGGCCTGACGCGGCAGCCGCACTTCGTCACCAGGGCCCAGGGCCCGGTCCGGCCGGCGCCCGCGCCGGGTGGTTGTGACAGTCAGCCGGTTATAGGCGGCTCGCTGCCACAACCACCCGACCGGGTTCCCGCCAGAGACCACGAAACGCGGTTGCAGTACCAGGTAGCGGGGATCACCTGCCCACCGGCATCATCCCGGCGGCGATGATGCTCAAGTTACCGGGCGCTAGCGGATGAGCAGGGCGCGGCCGGGTTCCGCGAACAGGGCGTGGTGGCGCCTTACCGACTGCAGGAGGCCGATCGCGATCATGTCGGCGAAGATCGCGGAGCCGCCGTAGGACACGAACGGGAGCGGGAGGCCGGTGATCGGCATGATGCCGATCGTCATGCCGATGTTCACGAACGACTGGAAGCCGAACCAGACCGCGACGCCCGAGGCCACCAGCATGCCGAACATGTCGTCGGCCACCTGGGCGGCGCGGATCGCGCGGAAGACGATGAAGGCGAGCAGCGCGACGATGACCGCGCAGCCGACGAAGCCGAGTTCCTCGCCCGCGACCGTGAAGATGAAGTCGGTCTGCACCGAGGGGACGAAGTTGCCGCCGGTGAACGTGCCGTGGAACAGCCCCTGGCCGTACAGGCCGCCGGAGCCGACCGCGATCTTGGCCTGCAGGCCGTTGTAGCCGGAGCCCGCCAGGTCCTGCTCCGGGTGCAGGAACGAGGTCAGCCGGGTCAGCTGGTAGCCCCTGCAGCAGGTGCAGCTTCGCGACCGTGTAGATGCCGACGGCCACCGCCGCGAGGCCGCCGAGCACCCAGTAGATCCGGATGCCGGACACGACGATCATGCCGGCCAGCGTGAACACCAGGACCAGCGTGACGCCGAGGGCGGGCTCCTTCTCGACCAGGGCGATCAGCGGCGCGGCGGCGAGCGACGGCGAAGCAGCACGTCCTTGATCGTCGGGCGGCCGGACGGCAGCTTGCGCCGCGACAGCAGCCACGCGGCGGACAGGATCAGGCCGAGCTTGGCGAACTCCGACGGCTCGACCTGGAAGCCGCCGGGCAGCGCGATCCACGCCTTCGCGCCGTTCACCGACTGGCCGACGGCGAGCACCGCCAGCAGCAGCAGCAGCGACAGGCCGTAGAGCGCCGGGGTCCAGCGCCTGATCCGCCGGTAGTCGATCGACGCGGTGATGAACATCAGGATCAGGCCGAGGACGGCCCACAGGGCCGCCTTCTTCAGGTACGTGTGCGGGTCGGCGCCCGCCTGGCGCAGCGACGGCTCGGTCGCCGCCCAGACGAGCACCGTGCCGAGGACGGTCAGCCCGCAGGTGACGAAGATCAGCGGCCAGTCCCAGGACCGGGCGACGCCGCCCTTGGCGAACGACCGCGCGAGCGCCGACCGGCGCCGCGGCGCGAACGTGCCGGCCCGCGGGCCTGCCCAGCCACGGGACGGGAGCCCGACGCTCACTGGCCGCTCCCCTTCGCCGGTCGCACTCGCCTTCCCGCGACGTGTCGACGCGTCGACGAGGTCGCGGTCAGCTTCGGCAGGGCCGGGAGGTGCCGCCCGGCATCGCCGCCTTCTTGCCCTCGAGGCCGTAGATGCCGTCCCAGATCTGGCGGACCGCCGGGGCCGCCGCGTCCGCGCCGTAGCCGGAGTTCGGCAGCATGACGACCACCACGAGCTTGGGGTTGTTGCACGGGGCGAAGGACGCGAACACCGAGGTCGCGATCTTGCCCATGATCTGCGCGGTACCGGTCTTGCCCGCCACGCAGACCTGGTTCAGCGGGAAGCCGCCGAACGCGCCGGCCGCGGTGCCCTGGCTGACCACGCCGGCCAGCGCGGAGCGGATGTAGGCCAGGGTCTCCGACGAGACGGGCAGGTGGCGGACCACCGGCGGGTTGATCTTCTGCGCCACCTTGCCCGGCCGGGGACACCAGCGCCTCGCCGATCCGCGGCTCGTACAGCGTGCCGCCGTTGGCGAGCGCGGTGTAGGCGTTGGTGAGCTGCAGCGGGGTCGCGGTCACGTAGCCCTGGCCGATCGCCGCGATCGCCGCCTGGCCGGGCTCCCAGACCCAGCCGTTCTGGCAGTCCTCGTACTCGATCTGCTGCACGTACGAGCCGTTGGCCTTGCCGTTCTTGCACCAGTTCTGGCCCTTGTGCGCGTTGTCCTTCCACATGTTGTAGAGCCACTGGCGGGTCGGGATCGTGCCGGTGGACTCCTCCGGCAGGTCGACGCCGGTGTCCTTGCCGAAGCCCCAGTCGAGCTCCATCTGCTGCATCTTCTGGATCGGCGCGTTCGCGCTGAGCACGCTGTTGGCCTTCGGGTCATCGGTCTGGTACATCTGGTAGCCGATGTTGTAGTACACCGTGTCGCAGGACTGGATCAGCGCCTCGGCGAACGACATGTCGCCGAGGCTCGGCTCGCCGTCGTTGATGAACGTGTGGCCGCCGATGTTCACCGACGCCGGGCAGTTGTACAGGCCGTTCAGCGGGAACCCGTTGGCGACCGCCGCGGCGGTCGAGGTGACCTTGAACGTCGAGCCGGGCGCGTACTGGCCCTGGGTCGCCCAGTTCACCGCCGGCTCGCCGGAGCTCGACTCGCTGCCGACGCCGAACAGGTAGTTGACCTCCTGCTGGGAGATCCCGTTGGTCCACACGTTCGGGTTGTAGTTGGGGTAGCTGGCCATCGCCACGATCCGGCCGGTGGTCGTCTCCACGATGGCCGCGCCCTGGTTGGCGTCGTTGCCGCGCCGCGCGGGACCTGGCGATCGCGCTGTTCAGCGCCTGCTGCGCGACCGCCTGGACCTTCGCGTTCAGCGAGGTCACCAGCGTGTCGCCGGTCTTGGCGGCGGTGCCGCCGACCGTGCCAGGACGTCGCCCGCCGCGTTCACCGACACGACCTGCGTGCCGGGCTTGCCGGTCAGCGCCGTGTTGTACTGCGCCTCGAGGCCCGACTGGCCGACCAGGTCATCGTCGGCGAACCCGGTCTGCGGGAGGTGCTCCTTCGCCATCTCGGCCTGGGTGATCGGCTGCAGGTAGCCGAGGACCTGGGCCGGGTTCGCGCCGTCCGGCATCGGGTAGTCCACCACCGGCGAGAGCTGCGCGGTGACGCCGGGGAACAGCGTCGGCTGCTCCATGATCTGCAGCGCGATCGTGTCGCTGACGTGCTCGGCGACCGGGATCGGCTGGTACGGCGACCCGGTCCAGCACGGCTGGGGGACGCCCCTGGTGCACAGCCTGACCTTCTCCGTCAGCGTCTTGTCCGACATGCTGAGCAGCGGCGCGAGCCGGGCGAGCACCGCCTTGCCGTTGTCGCTCGTGGTCTGCGACAGCTGCATCATGTTCACCGAGACGGTCATCGAGGTCTGGTTGGTCACCAGCGCCTGCCCGGTGTCGTCGGTGATCATGCCGCGCACCGCGGGCACCACGACCGTCCTGGTCTGGTTCACCTGGGCGAGCGACTTGTACTGGCGTGGTGTCGAGCACCTGCAGGTACCACAGCCGCCCGCCGAGGACGACGAGCATGGCCAGGCGCGATCAGCGTACAGGCCGAGCAGCCGCTTGCGGGAGCGGGGGATCATCGGCCCACCCCCACGAGCCGCAGCAGCCGCTGGCGGCGCTTGCGCCACGGGTGACGGCTGCGCCGCAGCCACGCCCCCGACGGGGACGCGGCGTACCAGTTGCCCCGGCGTGCCGCGGCCGCGCCGGAAGCGTGCCGCCGCGGCCGCGCGACGCCGGAGCCGATGACGGTGCGCGGCGCGGCTGGCGCTGCCGAGCCAGCCGCTGCGCGGCGCGCGCTTCCGGCGCAGCGCGGACGGGCCGCGCGCGGCGCGCGAGCCAGCCGGCCTGCGGGGAGCGGCCGCCGGGCCAGCGGCGTTCCCGCGCCTGACAGCGCCGACAGGCCGGACGGCGCCGACCGGGCCGCGAGCGCGTCCGCCGCCGACCTGGCCGGACGCGCGGCCGCGGAGCGGCGCCTGGCCGGCGCCGCGGCCTGCGCTGGCGAACGCGGCGCCGCGCCAGCCCGCGCGGCCGCCCGGCGGCCAGGCCGCCGCGAGCGGCGTGCCGCCCGGGCCGCCGGCTGGCCCGCCGAGCTGAGCCAGCCGCGGGACGGCGAGCGGGCCGCCCGCTTCGCGGCCGGGATGGCCGGCGACGCGGCCGAACGGAGCCAGTTCTTGCCCGGGGTCCGCGCGGCCGGGCGGGTGACGCGGCGCGGGCGGTCCGCCGCGAAGTTCAGCTTCGGGGCCCGGCCGCCGGCCAGGGACAAGGGGGCGCCGGGAGAGGCAGCCGCACTCGTTCTGGAGGCTGGATGCGCGCGGGCGTCGGATAGCCGCAGCTTCGGGACCCGGCGCGCCGGGGGCGGGCTGCGCGTAGCTCTGCCCGCTGCCGGCGAGCCGCAGCTTCGGGGCGGCGCCGGCCGACGCCTGCCGGAACACGCGGGGCCAGCTGCCCGGCGCCGCTGAACTCGGGCGCCGGGGCGCGCTCCGCCGCCGCGCCCCAGGCGGTGGCGCCGCGCGTCACGCGGACGACCAGCCAGAACGCGAGCGGGCGCGAGCAGCAGGTCGTAGAGGACCGCGCCGGGCAGCACGTGGCGTGACCGCGGCGGTGGTCACGTCCGGGTCCGACAGCAGCATGCCGAGCGCGGCCTTGCCCGCCTCGCCCGCCGCCGCCGCGGCCGCCATGACGGTGAAGGTGGTGACCGGGTCGCGCTCGCCCGTCATGTCCCAGATGACCGCGCACGGCGCGGGCGGCGGCGTACCCGACCAGGCAGAAGACCAGCGCGTACTCGCCGGCGTAGTGGGCGGCGGGCGGGGCGACGTCGAGCGCGAGGCCGCCGGCGAACCCGGTCACGGCGCCGGTCGCCGGGCTGGTGCAGACGGCGATCGCGGCGACGAGCAGGAGCACCAGGTCCGGCGCGGCGCGCGCCGGGCAGCGGGAGCCGGTTCACCACGGTGAGCTGGATGACGACGGCGGCGAGCAGGGCCACGGCGAGGATCACGGCCGTGAGCGCCCGCGCGGACCAGCGAGGCGTCGGGCGTCACTTGCTTACCACCACCCCGACGACGCCGAGGCCGGTGAAGTCGGCGAACGGCTTGACGACCGCGGTCGGGGTGAGCGAGCCCGGCTGGGTGGTCACGCTGGACACCGTGCCGACCGGGACGCCGGGGACGTAGGGGCGGCCGCCCACCGAGCCGAACGTGACCAGTGCCTGGCCCGGCTTGAGCATGGCGCTCGCGCTGAACAGGGTGAGCTTGAGCGGCGCGCTGCCGGACAGGGTGCCGGCGCTGCCGGTGAGCGAGCCGATCTGGCCGCTGCCCGCCATCCGGACGCCGACCGTGGCGCCGGCGTCGGTGAGCGAGCTGGACGGTGGCGGTGCCCGGCGGTCGACGCTGACCACGGTGCCGACCAGGCCGTCGCCGTTGAGCACGGTCTCGTTGGCCGTGATGCCGTCCGTGCTGCCGACGTTGATCGTCACCGTGTCGGAGTAGTCGCCGCCCGCGGCGATCACGGTGCCGGTGACGACCTTGTACTTGCCCGCTGGTCAGGTGCAGCAGGCTGGCGAGCTGCGCCGGCGTCGGCGTCGCCGGCCTGCGCCTGGGCGAGCTGGGCGCGCAGCTGGTCGTTCTGCCGCTGCAGGCTCGCGATCTCGCCGCTGTCTGCCGCTCGCGCCCCTGAAGACCGCCGGTGACGTCGCCGGCGAGCCGCTCGACCGGGCCGAAGACCCGGCCGCCGAGGCTGTGCGCCGCCGAGTTGCCGCCGTCCCGGAAATCGATCGTGATCAGCGCGATCGCCACGACGAGCAGCGCGATGAGAACCGCGCGTGTCCGTCTCGCTTCAAGCAATGCGCAACTCCCGTCACTTGCGCTCTCTCTGCGTGGATGGCCAGGTTATCGCCGGTCAGGAACGAGCACCTGGCGCAGCGTGTCGAAGTCCTCCACGCACTTGCCGGTGCCGAGCACCACGGAGTCGAGCGGGCTGTCCGCGATGTGCACCGGCATCCCGGTCTCCTCGCGGATCCGCTGGTCGAGCCCGCGCAGCAGGGCGCCGCCGCCGGTGAGGGCGATGCCGCGGTCCATGACGTCGCCGGCCAGCTCGGGCGGGCACTTGTCCAGCGTGGACTTGACCGCGTCGATGATCAGGTTGATCGGCTCGTCGATCGCCCGCCTGATCTCGGCGGCGGAGATGAGCGACCGTCTTGGGCAGGCCGGAGACGAGGTCCCGGCCGCGGATCTCGGCGTGCGGCTCGTCCTTGGCCGGGAACGCGGACCCGAGCGCCAGCTTGATCTCCTCGGCGGTCCGCTCGCCGAGCATCAGGCTGTGCTCCTTCTTGCCGAACGTGATGATCGCCTGGTCGAGCTCGTCGCCGCCGATCCTGATGCTCTGGCTGGTGACGATGCCGCCGAGGGAGATCACCGCGACCTCGGTGGTGCCGCCGCCGATGTCCACGACCATGTTGCCGGTCGGCTCGTTGACCGGCAGGCCCGCGCCGATCGCCGCGGCCATCGGCTCCTCGATGATGTAGACCTTGCGCGCGCCCGCCTGGTGGCCGGCCTCCTTGACGGCGCTCTGCTCGACGCCGGTGATGCCGCTCGGCACGGCGACGACGATGCGCGGCTTGGCCATCCGGGCTGCGTCTGTGCACCTTCTGGATGAAGTACCGGAGCATGCGCTCGGTGACGTCGAAGTCCGCGATCACGCCGTCCTTGAGCGGCCGGACGGCCACGATGTTGCCCGGGGTGCGGCCGATCATGCGCTTGGCCTCGACCCCGACGGCGACCACCTGGCCGTTGTTGGTGTTGAGCGCCACCACGCTCGGCTCGTTGAGGACGATCCCCCGGCCGCGCACGTACACCAGGGTGTTCGCGGTACCGAGGTCGACCGCCATGTCGCGGCCAAGGAACGTCAACGCATTGCTCATAGGGGTGCGGCAACCCTTCCGATCATCAGGCCGTGATGAACCTGTGCCGAGCCTATCGGATAAGCATTGGTTATTGCGGAGCGCGGTCCCCCGGTTAAGCCGCGGAGACAATACTCCGTAAATTCAGAGATATTTCTGACAAAATTCTCGCAAAGCCGCTGCTTTGTCCAGATTTGACCGCGGTGCAGCAGACCGTGCAGTTGAACGTGCATTCGCACCGGGCGCGGCCCCGACTCGCGGCCGTGGCCGCGCCTAGTACTACAGGTATCTATCTAACCCGCGCCGGGCTAAACGAGTTCGGGGAAGAAGATCTTGATCTCCCGCTCGGCCGACTCCGGGGAGTCGCTGCCGTGCACGATGTTCTGCGACACCTGCAGGGCGTAGTCGCCGCGGATGGTGCCGGGCGCGGCCTTGACCGGGTCGGTGGCGCCGGCCAGCGCGCGGAACGCCTCGATGGCCCGGTCGCCCTCGGCCACGATCGCGACCAGCGGGCCGGAGGTGATGAAATCGACAAGTTCCCCGAAGAAGGGCTTTTCCGCGTGCTCGGCGTAGTGCGCGTGCGCGGTGTCCGTGTCGATTGTGCGCAGTTCCAGCGCGACCACCTTCAGGCCCTTGCGCTCAATTCGGGAAATTACGTCCCCGACGATGCTGCGCTGGACGCCGTCCGGCTTGACGAGGATAAGGGTGCGCTGTGCCACTACTGCTCCTTGCGGTTGCTTTTACGTGCCTTTGATTTACTCCGGATCACGCCTGAGCTTACCGGGGCCGGACGGCGCTGGCCGCTGAGCTTCGCGGACCAGCCGGGCCGGACCGGTCAGGCGGCCTTGACGACGTCGTCGCGCTCCCACTTGCGGCCCAGCCAGATGCCGGTGAACCAGAGCGCCGCGAAGATCCCGCCGAGGATGTACATCGCGGACAGCAGCACGCCGGAGGCGATGACCAGCGCCTGGAAGACCGAGCCCGCGTACAGCGCGCCCTTGCCCCGGCCGACGTAGCCGCACAGCACGAGCGCGACGACCGCGATCGCGCCGCAGACCGCGCCCGCCATGCCGGCGCTCACGTGGCCGAGCTGCTTGGCGGGCACGATCGCGAGCAGGACGACGACGGCCTCCATGGACAGGACGGTGACCAGCAGGCGCTTCACGAGAGGTCTCCTTGCTCTGATGGCGCTGGCGGCCGGGCCGGCCGCCGCGCCGCGTAGCCCGCGTTGGAGCTCGCGCCGACCGCGCTCGCCGGGGCGAGCAGCAGCTGGGCGTCCCCCGCGGTGACGACCGAGCCGGTCACCAGGACGGCGGTGCTGCCGAGGCCGGGCCCGCCGCCGGCGGCGTCGCTCGCCGCGTCCGCCTCGTCGGCCAGCGCCACCGCCGCCTCGATCGCGTCGTCGAGGCGCTGCTCGACGTGCACCCGGTCCTCGCCGAAGATGTCGCGGGCCAGCTCGGCCAGCTCGTCGGCGGGCATCGCGCGGGGCGAGGAGTTCGTGGTCACCACGATCTCGGACAGGACCGGCTCGAGCTCGTCGAGCATGCCGTCGACGTCCTTGTCCTCGGCGACCGCGACGACCCCGATGACCCGGTCGAAGCTGAAGCTCTCGGTAAGCGCCTCCATGGTCGCCGCCACGCCCGCCGGGTTGTGGCCCGCGTCCGCGATGACCGTCGGCGAGCGCCGCAGGATGTCGAGCCGCCCCGGTGAGCTCGCCCGGGCGAGCCCGGCGCGGACCAGGTCCGGGTCGAGGCCCTCGCTTGACAGGCCGGGGCCGAGGGTGACCGTGGACCCGTCCTCGTTCTGCGCGGTCTCCGCCACGCCGGCGAACGCCTCCACGGCGGCCAGCGCGCAGGCCGCGTTGGACGCCTGGTACGCGCCGAACAGCGGCAGGTACACGTCCCCGTACGTGCCGCGCAGCCCCTGCAGCACGAGCTGCTGCCCGCCGACGGCCACCTCGCGGGCCAGCACGCCGAACTCGAAGCCCTCGCGGGCCACCGTCGCGCCGACGAGCGCGGCGCGCTCCAGCAGGATCTCCGCCGCCGCGACCGGCTGCTGCGCGATCACCGCGGTGGCGCCGGGCTTGATGATGCCCGCCTTCTCCGTGGCGATCGCCTCGATCGTGTCGCCGAGCCACTGCATGTGGTCCATCGCGATCGGCGTGATCACGGCCACCGCGCCGTCGCCCACGTTGGTGGCGTCCCACCGGCCGCCGAGGCCGACCTCGATCACCGCGACGTCCACCGGGGCGTCCGCGAAGGCGGCGAACATCATCCCGGTGAGGACCTCGAAGAAGGACATCTTGGCGGGCTGCTGGTCGTCGACCAGCTGGACGTAGGGAGAGACCTCCTCGTAAAGCTCGACGAAGCGCTCGGCGGACAGCGGCTCGCCGTCCACGCAGATCCGCTCCCGCATCGACACCAGGTGCGGCGAGGTGAACCGCCCGGTCCGCAGGCCCCGCTCGCGCAGCAGCGACTCGATCATCCGCGTCGTCGACGTCTTGCCGTTGGTCCCGGTGACGTGCACGATCGGGAACGCGCGGTGCGGGTCGCCGAGCAGGCTGACGAGCGCGGCGACCCGGTCAAGCGTCGGGTCGATCTGGTGCTCCGCCCGCCGCGACCCGATCTCAAGCTCTACCTCGCGCAGCCGCTCAGCGATATCGTCCACGCCGATCAGCCTACTGCGGTCAATCGCGTGACAATCCCGGTGGTCGCGCGTCCGCCGGGAACCGGAGTACCCCCGGGGGACTACAGCGCGGCCAGGCGGGTCTCCAGCCGGGCGATGTCCGCCTCGGCGGCGGCCAGGCCGGGCGCGGGACTTCTCGATGACGTCGGCCGGGGCCTTGGCGGTGAACGCCTCGTTGCCGAGCTTGGCCGTCATCGACTGGGCCTCCTTGCGCGCCGCGGCGAGGTCCTTCTCCAGGCGCTTGCGCTCGGCCTCGACGTCCACGGTGCCCGCCAGGTCGAGCTCGACGGTGACGCCCTCGGTCAGCAGGGCCGCGGTCGCCGGGAAGCCGTCCGTCCGCCGGTGCGGCGTCAGGCGCAGCAGCGCGCGGATCGACTCCTCGTGCGCCGCCAGCGGCGTCGCCTCGATGCCGACGAGCCGCGCGGGCACCCGCTGCGCCGGCCGCAGTCCCTGGCCGGAGCGGAACTGGCGGACCTCGGTCACCAGCCGCATCAGCGAGCCGATCTCGCGCCTCGGCGGCCGCGTCGGTGAACTCGAAGTGCGGCCAGGCCGCCACCATCACCGAGTCCTCGCCGGTCAGCGCGCACCACAGCTCGTCGGTGACGAACGGCATCACCGGGTGCAGCAGCCGCAGCATCTGGTCGAGCACGAACCCGAGCACCTGGCGGGTGCGGCTCGCCGCCGCTTCGTCGCCGCTCGCCAGCGGCACCTTGGCCAGCTCCAGGTACCAGTCGCAGAACTCGTCCCAGGCGAAGTGGTAGAGCGCCTCGCACGCCTTGCCGAACTCGAACTGCTCAAGCAGCCCGTCGACCTCGGCGATCACGCCGGAGAGGCGGGAGAGGATCCAGCGGTCGACGCGACGCGGCACTCGACAGGTCGGTCCGGCCGGCCGCGGGCCGCCGCCGGTGCCGCTTTCGGTCATTCCGAACGGGGCGTGGCTTCCGCGCCGTTCATCAGCGCGAACCTGGTCGCGTTCCAGAGCTTGTTGCAGAAGTTCCGCGAGCCCGCCGCCCAGTCCTCGCTGATCGCCTCGTCGCTGCCCGGGGTGGCGCCCCTGGCCAGGGTGAAGCGCGTCGCGTCGGTGCCGAAGCGGTCCATCCAGTCGATCGGGTCGACCACGTTCCCCTTCGACTTGGACATCTTCTTGCCGAACTGGTCACGGACCAGGCCGTGCAGCGTGATCGTCCGGAACGGCACGGCCTCGGCCGGGGACTTGCCGCGCATGGCGTACAGGCCGAACATCATCATCCGGGCGACCCAGAAGAACAGGATGTCGTACGCCGTGATGAGCACGCTCGTCGGGTAGAAGGCGCGCAGGTCCTGGGTGTCGTCCGGCCAGCCGAGGGTGGAGAACGGCCACAGCGCGGAGGAGAACCAGGTGTCGAGGACGTCGGCGTCCTGCGTCCAGCCCTCGGGGGCGGTCTCGTCCGGTCCGACGCAGCGCACCTGCTTCTGCCATCGGGCCCGTCCGGCCCGTACCAGACCGGGATCCGGTGCCCCCACCACAGCTGGCGGGAGATGCACCAGTCGTGCATGTCGTCCACCCAGCCGAAGTACCTGGCGTTCATCTCCGGCGGCGAGATCTCCACCCGGCCGTCGCGGACGGCGTCGCCCGCCGCCTTGGCGAGCGGCGCGACGTTCACGAACCACTGCAGGGACAGCCGCGGCTCGACCGTCGTGGCGCAGCGGGAGCAGTGCCCGACCGCGTGCACGTACGGGCGGACCTCCTTGACGATCCGGCCGTCCTCGCGCAGCGCGGCGACGACCGCCGGGCGGGCCTCGAACCGGTCCAGGCCCTGGAACGGGCCGTGCGCGGTGATCACGCCGTGCTCGTCCATGACGGCGAGCACGGGCAGGTCGTGGCGGCGGCCGATCTCGAAGTCGTTCGGGTCGTGGGCCGGGGTGACCTTGACCGCGCCGGTGCCGAAGGACGGGTCGACGTGCGCGTCGGCCACGATCGGGATCCGCCGGCCGGTGAGCGGCAGCTCGACGGTCGTGCCGACGAGGTGGCGGTAGCGCTCGTCGTCGGGGTGGACGGCCACGGCGGTGTCGCCGAGCATGGTCTCGGCGCGGGTCGTCGCCACGACGATGCCAGTTCTTTGTCCCGGGGGGGTTTGGGCGGGTCGTCCCCCCGGGCTGCGCTGTCTCCGTCCCCGTAGCGGATCGAGACGAGCTCGCCGTCGTCGTCGGAGTGGTCGACCTCGATGTCGACAGCGCGGTGAGGCAGCGCGGGCACCAGTTGATGATCCGCTCGGCCCGGTAGATCAGCCCGTCGTCGTACAGCCGCTTGAAGATCGTCTGGACGGCCCGGGACAGCCCCTCGTCCATGGTGAACCGCTCGCGGGACCAGTCCACGGAGTCGCCGAGGCGGCGCATCTGGGACAGGATCCGGCCGCCGTACTCGCCCTTCCACTGCCAGACCCGCTCGACGAACGCCTCCCGGCCGAGGTCGTGCCTGGACAGGCCCTCCTTGGCGAGCTCGCGCTCGACGACGTTCTGGGTGGCGATGCCGGCGTGGTCCATGCCGGGCAGCCACAGCGTGCGGTAGCCCTGCATGCGGCGGCGGCGGACGAGGATGTCGCTCAGCGTGTGGTTCAGCGCGTGGCCGATGTGCAAGATGCCCGTTACGTTCGGCGGCGGGAGCACGATCGTGTAGCTCGGCGCGTCGGGGTCCGATCCCGCTACGTTGTCCAGAGCCTCCGGCGTGAAGTAGCCGGCCTTCTCCCAGTGCTCGTAACGGCGGGCTTCCACCTCGGCGGGCGCGTACTGCGAGGGAAGCCCGTCCTGCTCGCGTGCTGTCACATCAAGTGAGTCTACGAATTCCGCGGGGCTTGTTTGCGCCAAAGGCTTCGACCCGAGCGGCCGAAGGCGCGGCCGGCCTCGGCCGGAGCACTCAACGCGTCGCGAGTTCTTGCTGTTATCTCTGGGCGTCGCACGCGGGGAGAAACTAAGTGGATCGTTGCGCGCACCATGGTGCGCGCAACGATCCACTCTAATTGAGTCGCGGCGCCTTCTTGCTGTTATCGGCGACCGTCATGCGGGAGGAAGCATGCGAGGAGGGAGAAGACAACATGGATCGTTGCACCGCGCTATGGCGTGGGCAACGATCCACGTTGTTTGAGCCCTGCGGGCTTCTTGCTGTTATCCGCTAGGACTTCTTCTCGACGTCGGCGCGGAGGTTCAGCGTGTCGGCCGCGCCCTTGGGCTGGGCGGCGTTCAGCGTCTCCGGGCCGGTCGCGGTGAAGAACTCGGTGATGCCGAGGGTGCTCGAGGTGGCCCAGACGCAGACCGCGGCGTCGGGCGCCGTCGTCGTGTTGGCGCAGCCGAGCATGCCGCCGTGCGGGCCCGCCGGGTACTTGTTCGGGTCGCTGCCGAGCGAGGCGAGGATCGTCGCGACCTTGGCCGGGGTGAACGTGCCCTGGTAGCCGACGAACGTGATGACCTGGTTCGCCGGGAGCTGGTAGGCCGCCGAGACCGGGCTGCCCTTCGCCGTGCCGCCGCCGCCTGAGTTGACCGCCGACGCGACCTGCTTGGCCGTGGCCGTGGCCGTGGCCAGGAAGATGCGGGTCCTTCCCGATCGGGTAGCCGCCCGCCTTGGCCGGCGTGGACAGGGTGTAGGCGGCGGTCGCCGCGCCGGCCCCGCCGGGTGCCGCCTTGGTGCCCGTCCCGGTTTCCGCCGCCTTGCTCGCCGACGGCTTGGCGGCGGGCGTCGTCGCGGTGCCGCCCGCCGGGGTGCTGCCCGCCGTGGGCGGCGAGCCGCCGGACTTGTGCGTGAGCACGACTACGGCGATCACGATGATGACGGCGACGACCGCGCCGATCGCGATGAGGCCGCGCATGCCGAGGCCGCGGCGCGGCTCCGGCTCGGCACGGCGCGGGCCGCGCGGCGCCGGGCGCGGGCCGGTGCCGCCGCGCGGCGGCTGCCCGCGGCCGGGATCCGCCCAGCCGTCGGTGGGCGGACGGCGCCTGGGGTCCCTGGGCTCGCCCGGCCGCCCTGGCCCCTGGCCGGGATAGCCGGACGTGCCGCCGCGCTGCGGGGCGAAGAAGTCCTGGAGGGCCGGGTCCATCCGGGCGGCCACGTCACGTTGTTCACCGTGGCCGAAGCCCGCGGGGTCACCTTGCCCGAAGGCCGCGGGGTCACCGCGGTCGAAGCCCGCCGGGTCCTGCGGGCCGCGTCCCTGCTGGCCGGGGAAGTCCTGCCCGTCGTAGTCCTGGCGGCCGAAGTCCGGGCGCGGCGCCTGGCGCGTGTAGTCCTGGCGGCCGAAGTCCTGCTGGCCGAAGTCCTGGCCGTCCGGGCCCGGGTAACCCGCGTCCTGCTGCGGGCGCTCCTCCCAGGGCGCGGCCGAACGTCCGGCGGCCTGTCCCCAGCCGGCGTCGCGGTCCTGGCCGCCGCCGCCTGGCCCCCAGGTGTCGGCCTGGCCGTAGCCATTGTCCTGGCCGTAGCCGTTTTCCTGGCCGTAGGCACTGTCCTGGCCGTAGCCGCCGTCCTGGCCGTAAGCGCTCTCCTGGCCGTAGCGCTGTCCTGGCCGTAGCCGCCGTCGGGACCGTAGCCGTTTTCCTGGCCGTAGGCGCCGCCCGGGGCGGAGGAGTGCCTGCCGCGCGATTCGCGCCGCGGCAGGTCCTCGAGGCTGCGGCCTGGCGTGCGCTGCGGGTAGCCACCCGGGCCGATCTCCTGGTCCTGCCCGAAGAACTCGGGCGGCGGCCCGGCCTGGCTCTCCCCCGGGAAGCCGCCGCCTACCTCGGGGAAGCCCGCCGGAGGGGAGCTCGGCCCGCGGCCGAAGTCGTGGGCACCGAAGTCCTGGCCGAAGTCTCTGGAGCCGTCGCCCTGTCCCGCGAAGGCTTGAGTGTCATCAGGCCCGTCTTGCGGACCCCATGTAGGAGTGGAGGACACGTCCCAGCCGCTCATGTGCGCGCTCATTCCCCATCGTGATCCCGGAAGTACCCCACCGAGGGTATCCGCGCACGGCCGACGGGAACGGCAATACCGGCAAAGTAGCCGTTATGCGTGCATTGCGCGGCCGCCGGGTGTCAGGCCGACTTCTCCCTGGGCGTGCGGCGGGAGACGTCGCGCGGGACCAGGGTCGGGTTGACGTTCTCCATGACGACCTCGCGGGTGATGACCACGCGCTCGACGTCCTTGCGGCTCGGCACCTCGTACATCACCGACTGCAGGACCTCCTCCAGGATCGCGCGCAGGCCGCGGGCGCCGGTGCCGCGCAGGTTCGCCTGGTCCGCGATCGCCTCGAGGGCGTCCGGGGTGAACTCCAGGTCGACGCCGTCCAGCTCAAGGAGGCGCTGGTACTGCTTGACGAGCGCGTTGCGCGGCTCGGTCAGGATCTGGATGAGCGCCTCGCGGTCCAGGTTGTGCACGCTGGTGATGACCGGGAGGCGGCCGACGAACTCGGGGATCATGCCGAACTTCAGCAGGTCCTCCGGCATCACGTCGGCGAACGTGTCCTCGGTGATGTTCTTGGAGCGGACGCGCAGCACGGAGTTGAAGCCGATGCCGTTGGAGCCGGACCGCTGCTCGATGATCTTCTCCAGGCCCGCGAACGCGCCACCGCAGATGAACAGCACGTTCGTGGTGTCGATCTGGATGAACTCCTGGTGCGGGTGCTTGCGGCCGCCCTGCGGCGGGACGCTGGCGGTGGTGCCCTCAAGGATCTTCAGCAGCGCCTGCTGCACGCCCTCGCCGGAGACGTCCCTGGTGATCGACGGGTTCTCGCTCTTGCGGGCGATCTTGTCGATCTCGTCGATGTAGATGATCCCGGTCTCGGCCTTCTTGACGTCGTAGTCGGCCGCCTGGATCAGCTTGAGCAGGATGTTCTCGACGTCCTCGCCGACGTAGCCCGCCTCGGTGAGGGCGGTCGCGTCGGCGATCGCGAACGGCACGTTGAGCAGCCGCGCCAGGGTCTGGGCGAGCAGGGTCTTGCCCGAGCCCGTCGGCCCCAGCAGCAGGATGTTGGACTTGGCCAGCTCCACCGCGTCGTCCCCCGGGCGGTCACCACCGCTCTGGATCCGCTTGTAGTGGTTGTACACCGCGACGGAGAGAGACTTCTTGGCCTTGTCCTGACCGATGACGTAGGCGTCGAGGAACTCGTAGATCTCCCGCGGCTTCGGCAGGCTGTCCCACTTGATGCCATCGGGCTCGGAGAGCTCTTCCTCGATGATCTCGTTGCAGAGGTCGATGCACTCGTCGCAGATGTACACGCCTGGGCCGGCGATGAGCTTCTTTACCTGCTTCTGGCTCTTCCCGCAGAACGAGCACTTCAGCAGGTCGCCACCGTCACCGATGCGTGCCACCCAGTTTCTCCTTTACATGGGGCCGCCCCGCCGGGCCACTCATCACGCTTCACGGGGAACGCTTTGCGCTTTGCTATGGCCGGCGTGGCGGGCATGTCCGCCATGCCGTCAACCGCTTGCTATTTGACGGTACCGCCTTGTGGAGTCCGATGGACCAATCAAACCCCCTTAGCGGCCCAGGAGGGAAGAGGTGAGGCCCTTCCCGCTTAAAGACGCTACCGGCCGCGGCGGCGTTCCGCCCGCGCCTGAAGGCCCCGTGGAGTGCGATGGTTCAATCAAGCCCCACCGCCCCCACGGGCCCAGGAAGGAAGGGGCGAGGCCCTTCCCGCTTAAGACGCTACCGGCACGGCGGCGGTCTGCCCCCGCTTGAGGGCCGTCAGCACCTCGTCGATCAGGCCGTAGTCCTTGGCCGCGGCCGCGCTCAGGAACTTGTCGCGCTCGATGTCGCGCTCGATCTCCGCTTCCGGCCTGCCCGTGTGCCGGGCCAGGATGGTCTCCATGGCCTTGCGCATCCGGTCGATCTCGTCGGCCTGGATCTCCATGTCGCTCGCCTGGCCGTAGCCGCCCTCGGTGGCCGGCTGGTGGATCAGGATCCGCGAGTTCGGCAGGGCGATGCGCTTGCCCTTGGTGCCCGCCGCGAGCAGCACCGCCGCCGCGCTGGCCGCCTGGCCGATGCAGCAGGTGGTGATCTCCGGCTGGATGAACTGCATGGTGTCGTAGATCGCCATCATCGAGGTCATCGACCCGCCGGGCGAGTTGATGTACATCGTGATCTCGCGGTCCGGGTCGATGGCCTCGAGCGTGAGCAGCTGGGCCATGACGTCGTTCGCGGAGGCGTCGTCGATCTGGACGCCCAGGAAGATGATGCGCTCCTCGAAGAGCTTGTTGTACGGGTTCATCTCCTTGACCCCGTACGACGTACGCTCGACGAAGGACGGCAGCACGTACCTGGACGATGGGTACTGGGTCACGTTCGGCTTCTCCCTGTCTGCGGAGTTGGGTCTGCGGAGCTGGCGGGGCGCGGCTGCCGTCAGGAGGCGACCGTGCCGGACGGGGTCTCGAGGGCGCTGCTGACCACGTGGTCCACGAAGCCGTACGTCCTTGGCCTCCTGCGCGGTGTACCAGTGGTCGCGGTCGGCGTCCTTGAGGATCTTCTCCAGCGGCTGGCCGGTGTGCCGCGCCGTGAGCTCCGACAGCGTCTTCTTCACGTAGCGCATCTGCTCGGCCTGGATCTTGATGTCGGTCGCGGTGCCGCCGATGCCGCCGGACGGCTGGTGCATCAGGATCGTGGAGTTCGGCATGGCGTAGCGCTTGCCCGGGGTGCCCGCCGTGAGCAGGAACTGCCCCATGCTCGCGGCCATGCCCATCGCGTACGTGGCCACGTCGTTGGGCACGAACTGCATCACGTCGTAGATCGCCAGGCCCGCGTAGACCGAGCCGCCCGGGGAGTTGATGTACACGGTGATGTCGCGCTGCCGGTCCTCGGCGGACAGCAGCAGCATCTCGGCGGCGATCCGGTTCGCGATGTCATCGTCGACCTGCTGGCCGAGGAAGATGATGCGGTTCCGCAGCAGCCGCTGGAACAGCAGGTCCCCTGGAATCACGGGGGCGTCAGGGGTAGCCGTCCGGGCAACTGGCTGGACTAGCTCTGTCACGTGGTCACCTGCTCCGATCACTTCGGGTGTCGTTCAATGGACATTAACGCCAGTGCGGAGTAACCATGCCCTGGGTACCCCCCTGTTCGCTTTCGGCGCACCCCGTTGCCACTCGCGCGGTATACGCGCCGAGCGAACTAATCCGACAATTCGCGCGCGAAGCACACAAGCTGCCAAGCGGCGCATTGCGCTGAATCGACAATGCGGCACGGTCCCGCGGCGGGTCGGGCGCGGGGCGAAAAGAACGCGCGTAGCCAGGGTCCTGGCAGACGGCTCCCTGGCTACGCGCGCTGTTGTCGCTTCGTCGGCTAGGCCTCGGAGTCCTTGATCTCTTCGGCTTCCTCGACCACTTCGGCTTCCGCGGCGATCTCCTCGGCGATCTCCTCGACCACTTCGGCCTCGTCCGACTCGATCGTGCCCGCGACGTCGATCGAGAGGTCGCTGACCTCGATGTCGCCCTCGGCGTCGGCTGCCTCCGCGTCGGCGGCCTGGGCCGCGAGCATCGCGTCGACGTCGGAGTTGAGCTCCTCGATCTGCGCCTTGACGTCGATCGCGTTGCCGGCCTCGTCGGTGACCGCGACCCGCTCCGCGGCGATCGTGGCGGCCTTGCCCCGCAGCACCTCGGTGACCGCGACGTTGATCTGGTTGTTCTGCGACCAGCTGCTGGGCGAAGTAGTCCGGGCTGACGCCCATCCGCTGCGCCTGGTCGGCGACGAAGTAGGACAGCTCGCCCTGGTTCACCGAGAGGTTCTCGGTGCGGGCCAGCTCGTCGAGGACGAAGCTGACCTTGACGCTCCGCTGTGACTGCTCGACCAGGTCGGCGTCGAACTCCTCCTCCGTCTTCTCGATCGACGTGAGGTAGTCCTCCTTCGACATGCGCATCTGGGCGAGCTGGTTGTCGATGTTCTCGCTGCGCGTGGTGCAGCTCGTGCTCGACGAACTTCTCCGGCAGCGGGATGTCGATGGCGTCGACCAGCGCCTCGACGGCCTTGTCCCTGGCCTGCGTGGTCTGCTGGAGCTTCTTGACCCGCTCAAGCTGCTTGCGGGTGTCGTCCTTCAGCTCGTCCAGGGTGTCGAACTCGCTCGCGAGCTGGGCGAAGTCGTCGTCGAGCTCGGGCAGCTCCTTGACCTTGACGGCCTGCACGGTCACCGTGACGTCGGCCTCCTCGTCCTCCGCCGCGCCGCCGGCCAGCTCGCTCTTGAACGTCGCCGACTCGCCGGCCGACAGGCCGGCGAGCGCGTCGTCCAGGCCGTCGAGCATCGTGCCGCTGCCGATCTGGTACGACAGGCCGGTCGCCTGGGCGTCCTCGACGAGCTCGCCGTCCAGCGCTCGCGGACAGGTCGATCGTCGTGTAGTCGCCGTCCTCGGCCGGGCGCTGGGCGGTCTTGAGGCTGGCGAAGCGCTCGCGCAGGTTGTTCAGGTACTCCTCGACGTCCTCGTCGGTGACCTCGGCGTTGTCGACGGTGACGCTGAGCGTGGAGAAGTCGGGGAGCTCGAACTTCGGCCGGACTTCGACCTCGGCCGTGAACGTGAGCTCCTTGCCGTCGTCGAGCTGCGTGATCTCGACGTCCGGCTGGCCGAGGGCGAACACGTCGGCCTCCTGCACGGCCTTGCTGTAGAACTCGGGCAGCGCGTCGTTCACCGCCTCGGTCAGCACCGCGCCGCGGCCGATCCGCATGTCGATGACGCGCGGCGGAACCTTGCCCGGGCGGAACCCGGGGATGCGCGCCTGCTGCGCCACCTCTTTGTAAGCCTTGTCGAGGCTCGGCTTGAGCTCCTCGAAGGAAACCTCGACGCTCAGCCGGACACGGGTCGGGCTCAGCTCTTCGACATCGGTCTTCACGGCGGCGTGACTCCAGAAACGTGGATGGACTGACTGCGCGATCGGGCAGCGCAGCAAGAGTGTATAGGCGGCTAAGTCTATGACCTCGGCAGCGCGGGTTTCGCGTTGCCGACTCCGGAAACCAAAGGCTTTAACCTCAGCCACAGCGCGGGGGACGCCGGTTTTTGCGGCGCCTCCCGTGGGAGGCTATGGAGGGGCGAAGCCCTTCCATGCTGGGGGGTGCAGGGGTCGCCCCCGCGGGCAGTACAGCTCAGTCCTCGTCGCCGAGGATGCAGGTGCAGGACCCAGGTCACGACGCCGACGATGAGCGCGCCCTCGATGGCGGCGACGAAGCCGGTGACGTGGAACGGCTCGTGCAGCTTGTCGTAGGCGATGTAGCTGGTCAGCCACAGGAGCAGCCCGTTGACGACGATCGCGACCAGGCCGAGGGTGAGGACGTAGAACGCGCAGCCGACGGTCTTGATGATCGGCTTGAGTATGACGTTGATCAGGCCGAAGATGACGGCGACGATCAGCAGCGTCTCCACCTTCGCCGCGGTGTCGTGCCCGGTGAGCACGATCCCTGGGACCAGCCACGCCGCGACGCCGAGCGCCGCCGCGGACACGACGATCCGGAGCAGAATCTTCAACTGGCCCTCTTTCTACAGCACGGAGGCGTCGCGCCGGGTGCTCGTGGTGCAAATGTGGCAGGCCCTTCGGCGGCCTTCGCGGCGCGCCAGGTACCAGCGGTGCCGGGCGAGCGGCCGGCCGAGCGTGTCACGCCGGTTGACGCGGCTGAGAAGCGGCGGTTGGGTGGGAGTGGAACCACGCACCCGTTCGGAGCTATCGGTCTTTTGCCTTTTGTCTCTAGCCTTTGATCTTGTGTGGAGCGTTAACGGGGCGCGGCTGGCCGGCGGGGCACGGCTGGCGGTGCCTGACTGGCTGAGCGGCGTGGTGCCCGACTGGCTGGCCGAGGTGATGCGGCCGAAGAAGGCGCCGGTGCCGTGGGGGGCGATGGCGCTGGCGGTGCTCGCGCTGTGGGTGCCGATGGCGGTGGGGTTCGCGACCGGGCGGCGGGAGCTCGCGCTGCTGCCTGCCATGGGCGGGCTGCTGTCGGTCACGATCGACAACGGCGGGCCGTACTGGCCGCGGGTGGAGCGCATCGGGACGGCGGCCGTCCTCGGTGGCGCTCCCGGGTTGCTGATCGGGACGGTGATCCACGGGCACGGCTGGTTCGCGGTGCTCGCCGTCGTCGTGATCGCGGGCGTATCGGCGATCCTGGCGCGGCTCGGCGCGCGTCGGGTCGGTGACGGGGCTGCAGCTCTTCATCTACAGCGCGCTCGGGCTCGGGCCGCTCGGGCTGCTGCGGCCGTGGTGGCATACGGCGCTGGAGTTCCTCGTGGGGGTGGCGTGGGCCCTGCTGCTGATCACGCCCGGGTACCTGCTCTCGCCCCGGTCGGCGGAGCGGAAGGCGGTCGCCGAGGTCTACTACGCGCTCGCGCGGGGCCTGCGGCTGATCGGCACCCCCGGCATGGCCGGGGCGCGGGTGGCCCTCGCGGGCGCGCTGAACGCCGCGTATGACGCGATGCTGACGGGCCGGGCCTCGGCGAGCGGGCGCTCGAGGCGGGACATGCACCTGATGGCCGTGCTCAACGTGAGCCACCAGTTCTCCGAGGCCGCCGCGGCGCTGCGGGTGACCGGGGAGCGGGTGCCGCCGCTGGTCACCGACGAGATCGAGCGGTTCGGCGACGCGATTCTCGACGACCGCGGGCCGGGGTCCGGCGTGCTCGGGTTCGGGCGGGCGGCGCGCCGCGGCCGGGCCTGCCGCTGCCGCTCATCCCGCCGCCGTGGTCGTCCTCGCCGGGGGCGCTGGCGCTGCGAGACGCCATGGTGAACCTCGTCCGGGTGCTGTCGGGCAACTGGACGCCTGCCTCGGCCGTGCCTGTCCCGACGCGGCGTCGGGCGTGCCCGAGCGGCTGCGCGCGCGGGCGGAGCGGGTCATCGAGCAGCTGATCGGCGGGCGGATCGCCTGGGAGTTCACGATCCGGCTGATGCTCTGCACCGGGGTCGCGGCGGTGATCAGCGAGGTGCTGCCGCTGTCGCGGTCCTACTGGGTGGTGCTCACCGTGGTGATCATCCTCAAGCCCGACTACGGCTCGGTGTTCGCGCGGGCGGTGCAGCGCGGCGTCGGGACCGTGGTCGGGGCGGTGCTCGGCGCGGTGATCCTCGCCGTGGTGCCGTACGGGCCGTGGCTGCTGCTGCCGTTCGGGGTGCTGGCCGCGCTGCTGCCCTACGCTAAGGCGCGGAACTTCGGGCTGGTGGCGACGTTCCTGACGCCGCTGGTGGTGCTGCTCATCGACCTGCTTGACGTCGGCGGGTGGCGGCTGGCCGAGGTGCGGCTCGTGGACACCGTGCTGGCCTCCGCGATCGTGCTGCTCGTCGGGTACGCGCCGTGGCCGTCCGCCTGGCAGGCGCACCTGCCCGGGCAGTTCGCGGAGACGCTGCGGGCGGTGTGCGCGTACGCGGACGAGGCCCTGGTGGACGATGCCGGCCGCGCGGATCGCGTCGACGGGGACGGCCCGGTCCGCCGGGAGTGCGCCCGGTGAAGCACCCGGGCTGCGGTCGCGGCTGCGGCGCGCAGGCGTACCAGTCGCTGTCCAACCTGCGCGCGGAGTTCCAGCGGATGATGTCGGAGCCGCCGTCGGTGAGCCGGCGGGCGACGGCGTGGTGGCCGGCCGTGGTGGCCCTCGAAGAGGTCATGGACGCGGTGACCTCGACCGTCGTGGCGATCGGGCAGGGCGCGCCGGTGCCTTCCGCCGTCTCGGTTCACGCGCTGACCGGGGCGCTGCGGGCGGTCGCGGACGCGATCGAGACCGAGACGCCGCCCCGGCTGGCCGGCCCGCTGCCAGCCGACCCGGAGCTCGACGCGGTGACAGCGAGCGTCCGTGCGGTGCTGTCGGTCCTGATCAAGGGCGGCGACGGCTTCGCCGCCGCCCAGGGCGGCGCGCCCGCCCCCGCGCCGGCCTGAGCGCTGCGGCGGGTCACGCGGGCGCTGCCGCTGCCGCACGTTAGCGACGGAGCGCAGCGCCTGCCGCTCCACTTCCGTCGTGCCGCCCCAGATGCCGTAGTCCTGGCAGTGCCGCATCGCCCAGTCCAGGCAGGGCGTCCGCACCGGGCAGGTCAGGCAGATCCGCTTAGCCTCGGCGATCGGGTGACCGCCGGCCCGAGCCTGCGACCCGACTGCGGGCAAGGATCCGGGGTCGGGGTCGTCCCCCCGGGTAGATACTGCGGACCACGGCGAAGGTGGCCGAAGGTCACCGAGCAGCATGGACCGTCTCGTCGGGCTGGCCGGATTCGAACCGGCGACCTCCGCGACCCAAACGCGGCGCGCTAGCCAAACTGCGCTACAGCCCGTACCGGGACAGTCTAGCGGACCGCGGCGCCCTGTCGCGCGCGTCACGGCACACCGCCTTCGCGGGTGGCCGACGGTCCGGCGATGTCGCCGACTAGCGTTTCCGGGACTGGCCCGAGTCCGCCGCCCTTGCGAGGCGGACCGGGCAGTCACCTGGTCAGGGCCGACGGTACGGCGGCCGCTTACGCGAAGGTGGGCAGCAGGTCGCCGGTGATCTTCGCGTTCGGCTGCAGGGTGTTGTCGACGACCTTGTACTCGAGCGGGTACTTGGTGCCCTTCTGCCACTGGATGCCGACCGGCGGGGTGATCGCGACGCCGGGGGCGGGGTTGGTCTTGGCGTTGGTGGAGGTGTAGTCGACCGGGCCGGCGACCGCCTGGGGCAGCTTGACCTTGAACAGCGCCGCGGCGAGCTCCGCCTTGTCGTGCGGGTTGTCGACCGAGCTGAGCGCGGCGTAGGCGATCTCGAAGAGCGTGTAGTTCGAGATGTTCTGGTTCGGCTGGCCGAGGCCCGCGCGCGGTGAAGGCGGTGGCGAGCTCGGCGCAGGTCTGCCCGGTCAGCGACGAGGTCCACGGGCAGTTCGGGCACCCACCAGGCGTCGGTGGCGATGTTGTAGACCTTGGAGCCCATGGCGTAGGCGTCGGTCGGGAACAGCAGGACCTTGGCGACGGTGGCGAGCTTGGGCTTGAAGCCCTGCTGGAGCGCCTGGGTCCACATGGTGGCGAAGTCGGGCGGCAGCGGGACGTTGGTGAAGAAGTCGTCGCCGTGGCTCTTGAACTGGCTGATCATCGACGTGTAGTTGGTCAGCCCGTCGGGGTAGGCCGTCGACAGGTCGAGGGTGTAGCCCATCGGCTTGAGGACCTGCGGGAAGACGGCGCGGAAGGCGTTGCCGTCGGAGTCGTTCGGGAAGGCGGCGGCGACCTTGTGGTTGTTGCCGTACTTCTCGCCGATCCTGTTCCACATCGGCGCGAAGGCGAGCGCGAGGTGCTCGGCGCCGAGGAAGTACATGATGGTCCACTTGGGCGTCGAGCGTCGGCTTCTGCGGGTTGCCGCCCAGGTTGATGTACCAGGACTCCCACGGGATGTTGGAGCAGATCAGCGGGGTGCCGAGGGTCTCGGCCTGCGACGCGACCGCGTTGACGGTCTCCGGGGTGGACGAGGCGAACAGCAGGTCGACGTTGTCCTGCTGGATGGCCTGCTTGGCCAGGCTGCCCGCCCGCGTCACGCTCGACTGCGTGTCGTAGGACTTGATGGTGACCGTGTAGGTCGAGCCGCCGATCTTGATCCCGTTCTTGAACTGCGAGGTCGCCATCGCCTGCTGCAGCACGAAGTTGTCGGGGTAGCCGAACCCGGCCAGCGAGCCGGTCAGCGGGTGGATCCAGCCGATCGTGATCGCCTTGCCCGTGCTGGCGGCCGAAGCTGCTGCTGCCCGCGCTCGTGCGGCGCTGGCGGATGATGACGACGAGGACGCGGCACCCTGGATGCCGGAGCTGCAGGCCTCAAGGAGGGCGCCGCCGCCCACGACGGCCGCGCCGACGCCGGCCGCGCGGAACAGGCTGCGCCGGGAAACGCCATGATCTGTCACTATGTGAACCTCTCGGTTGGCATCCCGGCACGAGCGAACCGATTCCATGCTGGGATGACGTCGGATATTGCGGTGTACTTGGTAGCCGTTACCGAACGTTAAGGGATTCGTGAGGTGTACTGTGGCTGCCGCTGGGTCTGGCCCGCGAAGAGCATGTTCCGAGTCTGGGATGCCGCGTCCAGATGTCAATACGGCGTTCTAATATTTGGAACATGCCGCATGACGATTCCGCTTCCTCGCAGTCGCTTGAACGTGGCCTGGCGATCCTCGGCGCGTTCACCCCGGACCGCCCGGCACTCGGAATCAGCGAACTGGCGCAGCGGCTCGGCCTCACCCGCAGCACCACGCACCGCTACGTCGCCACGCTCGCCAAGCTCGGCTACCTCGACCAGGACGACGCGACACGCAAGTACCGGCTCGGCATCCGCGTTCTTGACCTGGGGTTTTCCGTGCTCGGCGCGCTCGGCCTGCGCGAGATCGCGGCCCCGCACCTGCAACGGCTCACCGCCGCCACCGGGCACACCTCGAACCTCGCCATCCGCGATGACACCGACGTGATCCTGATCGACAGGATCCGGGGACGGCCCGGCCGGTACCACCACCTCGAATTCGGCCTGCACGCCGGCTCGCGGATACCGTCCTACTGCAGCGCGACGGGCAAGGCGCTGCTCGCGTTCCTCGCGCAGCCCGACCTGGACGAGCGTGCTTGACCGGATCGACCTGCTCCCCCGCGGCCCCCGCACCCTGACCAGCAGGGCCACGCTGCGGCGGAGCTCAGCCAGGTGCGCCGCACCGGCATCGCACTCAACGACGAGGAGCTTGACAGCGGGCTGCGGTCGATCGCGGTGCCCATCAGGTCCCGGTCCGGGCCGGTCGTCGCGGCGATCAACCTCGCGTTCCCCTGGTCCCCGGTGGCGATGAGCGAGCTGGCCGACCAGTTCGGGCCCTTGCTGCAGGGGACCGCCCGGCAGATCTCATCGCTGGTGATCTGAACGGGCCTGGCGACAGGCAGGTGACGCTGGGGCCACAGTGCGGTCCGTTGACAGACCAGGATCGGACGCCCGTGTGCCGTCGAGCCGGACTAGTCGCCAACGGCAGCGTGGACAGGCTTACGCGGCCGCTAGGCGCGGTGGGCTGCCTCCTCCGCGGCGGCGGCCGGGTCGGACGCGTCGCCCCAGGTGCCGGCGGCGCGGACGACCTCCGGCTTGCGTCGATCTTGATGACGAAGTACCAGATCAGGCCGACCGCGGTCCAGACGAGGAACACGTACGGCAGCGCCTTGAAGGAGCCGACCAGGGCCGGGAAGATGTCGTTCGGTATCGCCGTCGGTATCCAGTTGACGTAGAAGACGAACGCCATCGTGACCGCGCCGAGGATGCCGAGGACCCAGGCGAGGGGCTTGTTCTCGCTGAGCTTGCAGCAGGTAGATCGGCGCGGCGAGGGCGACGAGGGCGTACGCGAGCATGAAGCCGTAGGTGGCGAGGGTGCCCGCCTCGCTGCTGAGCGACGGCGTCGGTCGAGCCCGCCGCGATGTAGGCGACCGGGATGACGGTCATCGGGACCGCCACCGCCCAGATCGCGACGTCCGGCGCCTTGGTGTGCTTCGACGTGTGCGTGAAGAACTTCGGCAGCAGGCCGTCATGGCCGAGGGACAGCAGCATCCGCGAGCCCGCGGTGAGGCAGGCGAGCGTGCAGGCGAACATCGAGCAGGTGATGCCGATCGCGATGAAGTGGCCGAGCTCGCCGAGGCCGACGACGGAGGCGAGCTGCGGCAGCGGCGCGGTCGCCTTGCCGAAGCCGGCGTCGCCGAACCCGTAGATCTGCGCGTAGACCACGATCAGGTAGAACACGCCGATGATGCCGCAGGACCAGATGATCGCGCGCGGCACGCGGCGGGCCGGGTTCTTCGCCTCCTGGCCGAGCGCGCCCGCCGACTCGAAGCCGACGAAGGCGAAGATCGCCAGCACCATGCCGACGACGATGCCGCCGGGCGCCGCCCCCTTGAGCGAGAGCTGGTGGGTGTCGATGACCCCGCCGTTGTGCACGTAGACGGCGATGCACAGGATCAGGATGATCGTCACGGAGACGGCCTCGAGGATGAACGCCACCCGCTGCGAGATCTTGATGTCCGACACCGCCATGATGGCCGGGGCCAGGCCGCCGACGACGTAGAGGATGCCCCGCACGACGTGGTTGCCCGGCGACAGGCCGAACCCGACCAGCAAGTTGTCGCCGTAGATCTCGAAGCCGAGCACGCAGGCGATCCCGGTGAACAGGTAGCCGAGGACCAGGCCCCAGCCGGCGGCGCTGCCCGCGCCGGGGCCGAGCGCCCTGGTCACCCAGACGTAGAACGAGCCGGCCGAGTTGATCCTGGTGGCGAACTGCGCCGCGCAGTACGCGACGATCAGCAGGACGATGATGCTGATCCCGAACGACAGCCAGGCGCCGTTGCCGGCGCTGAAGAAGACGAAAAGCGGGAGCAGCGCCATGGCCGCGCTCGGGGCCATGTTGGCCACCGACTGGGCGAGTACCTCGGGGGAGGAGAGGACTCGCTTCTGAAGCGTGATGCCGGAATCAACGGCTAGGTCTGTCTGGGCAGTGGCCATGCATCCGTTCCTCTAATTTATGGTTTTCTGTTGATGTTTGTCTTTTGATTTTGGTCGCTAGTGGTGGTGGCAGTGGTCGCCGCCGGGCTGGGGGTTGTCCAGCGCCGGGTTGCCGACGAAGAAGCCGGACGGGAGCAGCTTGAAGCCGATCGGGTGGACCGGCATGACCGGCCAGTCCTCGGGACGGGCGACGTGGTTGGTGCCGAAGGTGAACCAGACCACCACGTCGGTGTCGGTGAGGTCGCGCTCCCGCGCGACGAAGGCGGGCAGGCCCGCGCCGCCGGCCGCCTGGTTCGGGTAGTCGCCGGTGGCGAACAGCTCGTCCTTGTCGTAGGCGGTGACCCAGACCGGGTTGAACATGAACGGCGCGCGCCTGGCGACCGCGGAGCCGGGGTGCGCGAAGGGCCTGATCACGTGGTTACGGCAGCAGCTTGTAGGCGACGGGCTGGCCGAGTTCGTTCTTGACGTTGTCGTTGACGATCTTCCAGTAGCGGCCGGCCAGGGGGTCGGCCTCGCGCCTGGCCATGGTCTCGTCCGCGATGAGGACTTCCTTCGCCCGCCAGGCGTTGCCGACGGGGTTGTCCGGGCCCTCCGGGTCGGCGGTCGGGGTGACCTCGTAGACCCGGTTGGCGGTGCCGTCGACCGCCATGTCCAGGCGGACGTTGAAGAAGTGCTGGTGGTGCGGGCCGTAGACGCCGGGGGCGACGACGACGCCGTGCTCGGGCTTGCTGCCCTTCCGGCACGACGCCGTTGGAGATCACGCCGGAGAGCTTGACCTCGTACTCGATCGTGCCGTCCTGGTACAGGTACCAGTAGTAGCCGTACTCGTAGTTGCCGACGGTGACGATGCTGGAGACGACCATCCTCCGCATCCGCCTGACTTCCGACGTAGCCGGTGCGGAAGTCGGTGTGCTTCCAGGCGATGCCGTGGTCCTCTTCGTGCAGGCAGATGGCGTTCGGCATGGTGACGGCCTTGCCGTCGTTGTCGTTGACCACGCCGTCCAGGTAGGCGATCTCGCCGAGGCAGTCGCAGCCGAGCTCCAGGGAGTTGGTGAGCAGGCCGATGCCGTACTCGCCCTCGTCGAGGACCAGCTTGCGGTAGTGCATCGGGCCGGGGTCGCCGTAGGGGACGAACATCTCGCTCAGGCTCGCGCGGTGGATGATGCTGCGGCCGTCGTAGCTGATCCGGTGCAGGACCAGGCCCTCGCGGGCGGTGAAGCCGATCCGCAGGTCCCACTTCTGCCAGCTCAGGTGGTAGCCGTCGACTGTGAAGCTCGGGCCGTCGTGCTGGGTGATGTCGAGCGGCTTGACGTCCGTGCGCGGGCCGTCGGGGAAGTACGGGACGTTCTCCGGGTCGGAGATCTTCGCCGTGGAGTAGTTGCCCTTCTTCTGCGGTACCGGGATGACGCCGTAGTCCTCGACGCTGACGACGGTCATCGTGTCCAGGTCGACCCGGGTGACGACGCCGTCGACCGGGTGGGCGTAGCCGTTGTCGTCCGGGTCGTCGCGCACCCAGGTGAGCGGGGAGACGAAGCGGCCGTCGTCGGGGCCGACGCCGGGCTCGACGTTCGGCGTGGACCACGGGTCGATCATGCACAGGTCGAAGTCGGTGATGCCGCGCTTGCGCATCGCCTCCTGCCAGCGCGGGTCCTTGCGGACGATGTCCTCGGCGGCCATGAACTCTTCGAACATGACGCTCGGCTGGACGCCGGGTACCTTCTCGAGGCTCAGCACCGCGCCGTCGGGCAGCCTGACGACGGCCTCGTAGGTGGCGTGCTCGGCGCGCTCCCTGATGACGACCTTGGCGAGCCGGTCCGGGACGGGGCCGCCCTCCTCGAAGGCGATGACCTCGCGCTTGGGCGGCTCGTAGAGCGAGACGTACACGAACCGGGCGGTGTCGCTGAGGCCCTTCGCCGGCCTTGACCGCGCCCGCGGCGGCCTCGATCTCGGCGGCGGTCAGCGGGGCGAGCGGGTGCGGCGCCGGGGCTGGGGAGCCGGCGGCTGAGTCCTGGGCGTCAACAAGAAAAGCCATGCCAACAGCAGAAACGCTAAACGTTTCGTCGTCAACGTCTATTTGTTACACACAAGTGACGTGCCGCCCCTTTTGCTACCTATTGTCCCAGAAACAGGGCAAAGTTTCCGTAACACCGGGGCGGGCAGGCATGCGCCCGTCCGCCCCGGCGCCCATCCTGACCAGGCCTAACCGGTGCGGAGGCGGCTCCAGGCGTCGCCGCCGACCGCGAGCAGCAGGATCACGCCCAGGGTGATCTGCTCGTACAGCGGGTTCCTGCGGCCTATTTCGGACACATGTCCGGTAGGCGGACGCTCGCGCTCTTCCGGTTCTCCAGCAGAATCATGGGGTTACCTGGCGAAGTCCCGCCGTAATCGTGTCATAGGGCCGCTACAGCCGGTAGGTGCCCGGTGAGGCGGCGGGGTGCACCATGCACTCGTTCGGGGTGATGCCCTGTACTTTTGCCGCGGGGTGCTTTTGCCGCGGGCGGGTGCGCGGGTGCGGGAACGGGGGCGACCCGGTACGCTACTGAAGGCGGCCGTTGACCGGCTGTCGCGCGGATGTAGCTCAATGGTAGAGCCCCAGCCTTCCAAGCTGGTCATGCGGGTTCGATTCCCGTCATCCGCTCTCTTGATTTCGGCTGGTGGAGGCATTCGGCTCAGGGCAACAGCGCCAGGGCCTCATTCAGGTTGTGCTCAATGATGCCGCGCATGAACGCCCTGTCCGGGAAGTCGCCGTCCAGCAGCCGCATTGGCCCGGCGACAAGGAACAGCCGCTGCGCGAGCATGTACAGTGCGAGCCGGTCCTCGTCGAGGTCGTCGACCCCGACGGTCCTGGCCCAGTCGCGGCCCAGCCGGACCTGCATATGCGCGTGCTCCCACTCGACATCGAAGTACATGAGGTCCTCGATGTCGATAATGACCGGCCTGCCGTCAGCGTCGACCAGCACATGGTCCAAGCCCAGTTCGCCATGCACGACGGAGTACTCGGCCCGCGGACGTACCGCCGCGGCCAGCTCGCCGCAGACGCTCCTTAAGCCGTTCGCTGTTGTCAGCGATCCCGTTGTCCCGCTCCATCGCCTCGGCGACGCATCGTAGCCCGAGGGCCAGCACGGCTTCCTCGCTCGTCGACCAACGCGGCGTCCCGCCAGCGTCGACGAAACTAACCTTGCCGGGCGCACTGCCCCGGAAGGCGCGCATCGCCGCCAGTCCCTCACGCAGCCGGGACAGCGTCGGTTCCGCCGCGACCGGGTCTCGTTCCCGCAAGGCCAGCAGATCCTCGCCGGGAAAATCTTCCACGATCGCGATGTCGGCGGGATAGTAGGCGCGGTCGCGGTCGAGCAGGTAGATCTCCGGAACCCGCAGGCCCAGGGACGCAAGCCGACTGCTCGCGGTCAACGAACAAGTCGATGCTGTTGCCAGGCGAGAACGGGTCGGCGACGTCATTCTCGTTCGGCGCCTGCGGCCAGTAGTTCTCCGATTCTTCCCACAGGTACGCGATCACCGTCGTGCCGTCATCCACGGCCAGCCGGTACACGCCCTTCGTGGTCCCGCCCGCCAGCCGCGTGACCTCCCTTGACCTTGCGGTCGCTGCCCAGAGCCGCCCGGGTCGCGGCAACCAGATCCTCCGGGGTCACCTTTCCTGGCGCCATCTCCCGCCTCTTCCGAGTTATTGAGCAAGGACGTAGAAACCCCAGACTCTGCTGGAGAACCCAACTGCATCGCCTGTGAGCAGGGCTTGCGATCTGGCTATTGGGCAAGGTCGTGAATACTGTGCTCGGCCAGGTCAGGAGCGTGCCGCGCGACCGTACGGTAGTCGCCGTCGTCATGCAGAACCGTCAGGCCGTGATGAGCCGCGGTCGCCGCGATGATAAGGTCCACCGCCGACGCACTGCGATGCTGGCCCGCGCGGGCCATCTGGTACTGCACGGTCGAAATCCACCGTCCGGCGGTCTTCGGTACTGCTACGTCCGGGTAAAGGTCGCCGAACATCTCCGCGATCTCGTCGTACTCGGCGGCGTGGCGCGCGCTGAACAGGAACTCCGCGCGCTGCGGGTAACAGCTCCCGATCGCCTCGGCATCGATCGCGTCGTACCACGCCTCCTGCAGCTTCGGATCGCGCAGCAGCCGGACCAGAGCTGAAGTGTCGAGCAGGTAGATCACCGGGCATCCTTCTCGGCCTGCTGCAGCCGCTCTGCGTCCTCGACCGCCCCCCAGCGCTGCGCACGCTCAAAGTGCCGACCGATCCGGGCGGCCCGCTCCTGCCTGTCGGCGTAGTATCGCAGGGCAAGATTGACGGCGTCCTTCTTCGTCCTTGCTTTGGAGAGTGCCATCGCGCGATCTAGCGCGTCCTGATCGATGTCGATCTGCGTCACAGCCATGGGACACCTCCGCCGATGTTGACTATCCACAAAGAATAATACATCATCAACATCGCGTCAGGCTAGCGACCGACGCGCCTCGCTCTGGGCCGTGACAGGAACCCTGAGGGACTCCGCTACTCAGGGAAGCGAACGCCCGGGCCATTAGCGGGCCATTAACCCCGGTAAACAGCGGTCAATCACGGTAACCGCCGGACAGCGAACCGCCCAGCTCAGCCGCCACGACAGCCAGCTGCAATACACCTTCCAAGCTGGTCATGCGGGTTCGATTCCCGTCATCCGCTCTCAAGGTTTCTGGGCTGATCAAGGAAATTCGAATGTTCGAAGCCAGCTTTGCTGGTCAACCGTGCGGATGCGCAGGCCTGCCGCTGGGTGATCCAGGCGGCCCGTAGTCGGCCAGTTTCACTTTTCCGCGTTCGGGGTCGGTCCACTCCCCCGCTGCTATCAGCTACTCAGAGACCGTGCCGGTCGGGTCGAGTAGTGACCTGAGGATCTCTTCCATCGCGTCGAAGCTGGCGCCCGGCCCGTCGGAGCTGGTCAGTTCGCGCGCTTCCGGACCGCTGGCGGGATAGTGGTCACGGCCAGCTTTGTCGCGGAACGCCAGCCTCATCGTCACCGTCGTCACTCCGTCAGTTTCGTGCAGCTGCCAGGTCTCGACCGCTTCCGCATCCGGCCAGCCGCCGAACAGCCAGGTCTCGACGGTCCGGGTCGGCGGCTCGACCTCCAGGTAGGTTCCGCGGAACGCGCACACGGTTCCGTCCTCCGTCACGAAGGAGTAGTGGTAGTTCCCTCCGACGCGCAGATCGATGGAGCACTCCGTCATCTGGTCCGGAGGTGTGGCGCCCCATTTGCTCACATGCTCGGGCTTGGTCAATACGTCGAAGACGAGAGTGATCGGAGCGTCGAACTCTCGTGTGATGAGAACGTCGAGCTCGTTCGGGAACTCCATGAGTGCCGATCCGCGCCTACCAGGTGTCACTGCTGCTCTCCTAGTTGTTGTAGCTCTTTGAGGTAGTCCGGGCTCCATGCCCGGTCCAGGGTTACTGCCGCGCGTCCTCGGGCCAGGTCGGTGCGCACGCCCGCGTCGTCAGACCGCGGCCAAGGACAAGTCTTTCGGTCCGGAGTGATGACGTTACCGACGTTCGGATCTCATCGGCCCGGCAGGAAACCGGCACGGTGCGGCCCGAACTGTCCAGCACACAGAGCACAATGGACGGTCCTGGGCGATGTGCCCACTCCTACGGATCAAATGGCGTCAACCGGCTCGGCCGTGACCTAGCACGTGTCCGTGTGCAGGCGAAACGCGCACTCCGCCAGGCCATTAGCGGGCCATTAACCTCGGTAAGCAGCGGTCAATCACGGCCACCAGCGAGCGGCTGAGCTGCCGAATAATCCTTTGGTACTCCTATCTAGCCAGACGGCGCTCGCTCGCAGGCCGCGCGGGGAACTGGGATGAATGCCATGATGTACACCGTGGATGACCTGGCAGGCCTGGATCGGCTGGACTGGTGGCTCAACGCGCAGCGGGGGAAGCGCCGCCTTCTGTTGCTCTGGCTCGACGCTTACCCGCTGGGGTTTGTGCTAAGCGACGTGTTGTGGGCGTCATGGGCGTTTAAGGGGAACACCGGCTGGACCATCCTCGGTGCGGCGACGGTGGGCCTGCTAGCGGCGATTCCGATGGTCTTTGCCATCTCCGGTCTGCACGCCTTGCACATCGGGGAGATGCGCAGGAAGCCGGGCAAGGCCTGGGGCCGGCTCTCCTGGCGCAGCTTCGCTCTCCGGTTCCTGGTGGTTAGCCTTGTGGCGCTCGACTTCGTCGTTTTCGCCGACAACCAGTACGGGAGACCGCATCCGGCGATCCTCTCGGCCGAGTGGTTCCAGACGGTCATCATCGTCGGATGCCTTGCACTGATGTTCACTGAGGACCACTACGCGAAACAGGTAGCCAAGAGGCGCGCGTCCCGCCACGCACATACGCCTGCGGGCATTCATTGACGGCGATTACGGCTGAGGCCTGATCGGCTATGATCCGCCTCACTTCCCCTTTTCGCCGTGCTGCTCTACCCGAGACCCGGCACCACGCCCCCGCACGGCGAGCCGCGCCAAGAAGACATCAGCCACGCGAGCGCCCCGACCCGAGGTGTAGACAGGCAGCCCAGGGCACCCCGGCGCGTGCCACACACGTGCCACACGCCAGGGTGCCCAAGGGGTAGCCACGGTCACTCACGGACAAGTCGGCGCCGGTGACCAGGACCGGCGTTCGCGCAGGTCAGCCACTAAGCTGGGCGACCGAACTTCCAAGCTGGTCATGCGGGTTCGATTCCCGTCATCCGCTCTCATGGTTCCGAGGCTGATCAGCGGCGCTTTCCGATGGTTTGTCGGGTCAATCACGATGCGCGCTTGGGGAGGCTTATGGCTTTCAGCGGCTAGAAGTCGCCGCCGCCGAAGTTGTCGCCCCCGCCGAAGTCGCTTCCGCCGAAGTCTCCGCCACCGAAGTCTCCGCCACCGGAGTCGCTTCCGCCGAAGTCTCCGCCGCCGTAGTCGTCGCCGCCATTCCCGGAATCGCCGTAGTAGTTGTTTACGTCCCCCGGCGAGTCCCCGTAGCCGAACAGGCCGGGACCGCCCAGGGCCTGGCCGAGCAGGAAGCCGGTAAACATGCCACCGCCAAGACCGAAGCCGCCCCAGTACGACGGGGCGAAGCCGGCGTTGACGTACTGAATCTGGTTACCGGCCCTGTCCTGGACCATGCGCATCGCCGGCTGGTCGCCTCGCTCGACGATCCGCTGGCAGTCGATGCACGCCGCGACCGTCCGGCTCGGGCCGCCATCCGGGGGTGCCCAGGACAAGTCGGCCACCGACATGCCATGGCGCGGATCGAAGAAGCACATCGGGCGGCGGCCAGGCTTGGGCTGACCGTGCGCGACGGCCTCGGCGCAGGCCAGCCGATACTGGCCCTCGGCGATCGCCCGGCTGACGGCGGCCATGTCCGCTGGCTTGCGGGCCGCGTCCAGCGCATGCGTTCCGCGCTCGTACGCGTCCAGCGCGGCAGCCTGCTCGGCCGCCGCCTCCGAGTTGCCCGCGATGGTGACGTCGTTGTCGTGGTCGGTGATCCTGGCGTTGAGCGCGATCAGGTCGTCCTGGGCCGCGAGCTTGGCCTCCTTGAGCTGCTGCTCCTGCTCCTGCCGCTTCCGCTTGTTGCGCGGCCGCAGGAGGAAGAAGTAGCCGCCCGCACCGAGCAGGACGAGGACGCCCAAGACGATCAGGCCAACGGGTGGCCCGCTAGCGGACGGTTCACTGGCCGGGGCGCCTTCCGGGCCGGGCGTCGTACCCGGCGTTGCCGCGGACTGCTGGACCTCCTGCACAAACTCCTGCAATGCCGCGGGGATGTCCCCATCCGCCCGGTGCTTGCTTACCACGTTCGTGGCCACGCTCGCGGCAACGCCGTCCGCCACAACGCCCCGGTTATACGCGCCGAAGTGCTTGAGCCGGCTGTCCAGGAAGCCGACGGCGAACTGATCGTGCTTGGCGCCCAGCGTGCTGATCAGCTGGCGCATCGCCCGGTCGTATCCCGAGGATCCAGACGGGGCGACCACCAGGTAAATGTCGTCATTGCCGATTTGCCGCTCAAGCTGTGACTGCTGGCCCTGCGAGACGAGGCTTCGCGCGTCACTGCTGACGCAGACGTGCTCGCTGGCGAGGCAGTCCGCTAGCGTGGCTGCCTTGGCGGAGCCAGTCCCCGTCGCCGCGCTGGCCGGGAGGCCCAATGACAAGGCCAGGACAAGCACGCCCGCCAGGATGATCAGGACTCTTCGCACGGCAATCGCCCCCTCGCGGTCCTACCCCCACACCATCCCGAACGCGACGATGCGCGCCCACTTCCCGAATATTTAGAACTCCCCTAAGATCCACCGTAGCGCCCAGCGGGTCAACTACGCGAACGGCCCCGGATCGACCGTCGATCAGCCGCCCGTCGTCCATTTCCAAGGTCGAAGCGTTCACGCGGACTTCGCACGCGTCGAGGTCGATCTCATTCCGGCGCTGGTCCGCGAATTCACCGAAGCGTAGGTTGGCGAAAGTCGCCGGGAGTAGAAGCGTCCGGTCGCTGTACTGCCTGCTGGTCGACATGCCCCAGCGGGGCTGCTGCCGGGGCCGCCTAGTCAGCTTCTCGGCGCTCTGCCGCCTTGAACCCCCGCGCGTGCCACACATGTGCCACATGCCGGGATGCCCAAGGGTCAGCCACGGTCAATCACGGACAACTCGGCACCGGTGATCAGGACCGATGTTCGCGCAGGTCAGCCGCTAGGTCAGGGGACCGAACTTCCAAGCTGGTCATGCGGGTTCGATTCCCGTCATCCGCTCCAGCTCATTGACGCTTTTCGCTTTTGATTTCTGGTGACCGCGCCTGGTCTTGCGCATTTTGTGCCCGATCGAGGCTGGATGCACATCACCAGCCTGCGGCCGGTCCCGCCGCAGCGCGCTGGCAGCGTTCCGGCTGAGACTAACCCTCGTCCCCGCCCAGCCGAGGCCCTCGGTTCACTCCGCGCCGCTCAGTGCCAGAACATCGGCTCATGGCATGGCTCCGATGGGGACGGCCATAGCCGCGGCCTCGGTGGCGTCGGCGGGCAGCGGGGGCTCGGGGCGGCGCCAGTCGAGCACGCCGAGGATCACCGCGGCGACGCCGAGGTAGACCAGCAGGATGGTCAGCGCCTGGGCGGTTCCGTGGCCGTTGAAGTAGATCGTGTGGTGCAGCAGGATGTAAGCGTTGCGGGGCGGCAGGTACGGCCCGAGGTCCCGCCAGAAGCGTGGGCAGGTACGGGACGCCGGTTGCCCCGCCCGAGGAGGGGTTGCCGAGCAGGATGATCACGATGATGGTCAGCAGCGTGCCGGCGGCCCCGAGCAGCTTCTGCAGGATCGCGGCGACGACGGCGACGACGGCGATGACCAGCGCGCAGATGGGCCAGGTGATCCAGAACTTGCCGCTGGGGAATCCCTGCAGCCAGTAGCACGCGATGAGGTCGACGGCCAGGCCACCGGCGATGGCGAACCCGGCGAGCTGGATGGCCCGCCAGCGGCCTGCCGCTTTCCCGGTGGCGGCCATGAGCAGGGTCGAGCTCATGTACCCGCCGACGAGCAGGGGCACCAGCATCAGTCCCTGGACCAGGCCGAACGGGTCCTTGGCGGCCAGCGGGACCGGCGCGTACTGCTGCACGGTGAGCTTCTGCCCGGCGTGCTTGGCCGCGTCCTCGAACCGCACCGCCAGGTCCAGCGGCGCCAGGTCGCTGATTGACGGGACCACGATCAGGGTCGCCGAGGTGCCCGACGGGATCAGCGCACCCCAGATCTGGGCCTGGTCGATCGCGGTCTTGGCCGCCGTCTCGTTCGGATACTGGGTGACCTTCAGGGAGATGGTCTTCTCGGCCGCGGCCAGGACGGGGGATGACCCGGTGACGCCGAACGGCATATCGGTCGCCTTAGGGGCGTGCCCGGCGCTCATGTAGGTGGTCGCGAACAGGCATTCCATGATTGCGCAGATGCCCAGCGCCCCGACGATCGCAATGCCCCGCTTGCGGCCCGCGGGCTGCCCCCGGGTGCCGGGCGGCGGGCTGGCATCGGCTAGGTCCGCCCGCCGGTGCGCGCCGGCCGCCCGGGCCGCCCGGGCCGGGCGGTTCCAGTTCAGGTAGGTGATGACGGCCAGCCCGGCCAGTACGTACAGGAGCAGGACGATGAGCTGGGTGGTGATGTCGTTGCCGCCGAAGTAGATCACGTGGTTGATCAGGGTGACCGCGTTCTGCGGCGGGAGGATCACTCCGATGTTCCGCCAGTAGACGGGCAGCAGGTAGGTGCCCAGCCCGCCGGCGGGGGGACCGCCGACGACGATGAACAGCACCGCGACCAGCAAGGTGCCCGCCTTTCCCGGCCAGTCCCTGGATCGCGGCGGCCGTCAGCACCACCGCGGTGGTGATCAGCCAGAAGCACGGCAGCAGCGGCCAGAAATGGCTGCTGGAGTACGCGCCGATGCCCAGCCCGGCGATCAGGTCGGTCAGCACCGCGCCGACCAGGGCATAGCCGCCCAGGATGGCCGCGCGCCATGGCGCCGCCGCGGTCCCGCCGGCCGCCTTGAAGACCAGCACGGCGGCCAGGTACCCGCCGATCAGCAGCGGCAGCAGCAACAGCGCCGTCACCCCGCCAACCGGATCGCTGGGCGGCAGCGGCTTGACCGTCTGCACGGTAAGCGGGCGGCCCAGCTTATGCGCCGCCGCCAGAAACGCCGGCTCCACCTCGGTCTGGGCGAAAAAGCTCTTCGCCGGGACCACGATCAGCGTGTCGGACGGGCCACCGGTGACGTACGCGCCGTAGAGCTCACCTTGGTCGACCGCGTTCATCGCCGCGGACTGGCTCTGGTAGGCGGTCAGGGCCAGTCCCACCCTGGACGTCACCGCGGCGACCACCGGCGACGGCGAGCCGGCCACGCCAAACGGCATGTTCCGCGGCACCAGCAACTGCTGGGCGCTGACCAGGCACAACGCGAAAAGCGCCTGTGCTATCAGCACGACCCCTAACGCGGCAGCGATCTTCCTCGTCGTAGCACGCCTGCTCGCTGCCGAAGCGGACGATGGCGTGGCATCCGCCAACTCCCCATGCATACCCTCACCTCCGGCCGTACAGCCAGCCCGAGCGCCATCATCGGGACCGGAAGAGCTCCGCCGCATCATCCTTCACGGGTGGATCGCGCCGGGACGCGGCAGGCCGGCGACGCCCGGCGAGGTGTCCGAATGCCGGCAAAACGCACACCCTGCCGGGCCATTAACGAGCCATTAGCCGATCGAAACCAGGGCGCCGGACGTACCTTCGTCATCGCCGTCTTCCTTGCGCACGATGAGCTGCCTCGCGGCAAGGCATTCGACGGGCAGCGTCCCAGCCAGCATCTGGCAGACATCGGATCATTAACGAAATATTTCCGTAACATCCGATTGACCCATCGCGTAAAGCCGGCGGAATCTCTGTGTCAGGAATCCTGAAACATCCGATGAACAACACCGGCCATGGACGCATTCGCCATGGTTCACACCATCTGCGCGAGGCGGCCCGCCCGCGCGCCGCGTGCCCCCGTATCCCCGATTACGGAAGCTGACACATGTTCTCGATAACCCTCACCCGGCGGTGGGTAGTGCTGGCCGCGGCCGTTGTGATGGCGGCGGCGCTCGCCATCCCTGGGTTCAGCGCCGCGCCCGCGCGTGCGGCCACACCCGAGCCTTGCGACATCTACGCTTCAGGCGGTACTCCGTGCGAGGCGGCCTACAGCACCACCCGGGCGCTGTTCGAGGCCTACGACGGGCCGCTTTACCAGGTCCAGCGTGCCTCCGACTCGACCTTCCTCAACGTCGGCCTGGAATCGACCGGCGGGGTTGTCAACGTGGCGCCAGAGAACTCGTTCTGTGCCGGCACGACGTGCACCATCACCGAGCTGTACGACCAGAGCCCCAACGGCAACAACATGCCGATCTCGCCGGGCACTTCCTGCTCGGGTTGCAGTGGCGGGAACGCGGGCCCCGGCCCCGGCGGGGCGGACATCGGTGCCCCCGCCGAGGCGCTGCCGGTGTTCGTCGGCGGCCAGCCAGCGTACGGGATTGACTTCGACAAGTTCGGCACCGGCTACCGCGACAACTCCGCCCGCAACCTGCCTACCGGCTCTCAGCCCGACGGGCTGTACGCGGTCATGTCCTCCAACATCACCAGCAACCAGTGCTGCTTCGACTTCGGCCAGGGCGAGACCAACGACTCCGACGACGGCAACGCCACGATGAACGCGATCTACTACGGCACGGACTGCTGGACAGGCAACTGCACCGGCCCCGGTCCCTGGGTGGGGGCCGACATAGAAAACGGCATGTACTTCAGCAACACCGGGGCGAACCCCTCGGCCTATCCGAGCGAGAACGGCACGTTCCTCTCCGCCTGGGAGGAGAACAACGGCTCGACCAACATGACCCTGCAGTACGGCAACGCCCAGTCGGGCGGACTGATCCAGACCTATTCGGGCGCGTTGCCCAGCGGCGGCTATGACCCGATGAAGATCCAGAGCTCCATCGAGCTGGGCACCGGGGGGGACAATACGAGCCTGGGCGATGGAGAGTTCTTCGAAGCCGCCGACGTTTCCGGTTTCCCGTCCGAGGCCACCCAGAGCGCGGTGCAGGCGAACATTGTCGCGGCCGGCTATAGCCAGACACCCGCGGGCGAGGCCGCCTACGGCGGCACCGCTGCCGGGGTGCCCGGCACCGTGCAAGCCGCCAACTACGACACCGGCGGACAAGGCGTGGCCTACAACGTCGCCTCGGTCAACGGCACGGCCAACAGCTACCGCAGCGACGGGGTTGACCTGGAGACGACCGGCGACACCACCGATACGACAGGCACAGGCGCCGGCGACAACCTTGGCTGGACGGGCAGCGGGCAGTGGTTCCGGTACACGGTCAACGCGGCCGGCGCCGGCACCTACACGGTGAGCTTGCGCGTGGCCTCGCCTAACGGCGTAACGGACGCCCTGCACATCGCCAACCTCGCGGGTACCAACCTGTCGGGCAACATCAATATCCCCGCCACCGGGGGCTGGCAGAACTGGACGACGGTGACCGCCACCGTCACTCTGCCCGCGGGCACCCAGACACTGGTCGTAGACCAGGACAACGGGGGGTGGAACCTCCATGCCATGAGCTTCGCCCCCTCTGGCATCGCCTCGTCGTGGTTCGAGGTGGTCAACCAGGCCTCCGGACTGTGCGCGACCGCCGCCGGGGGCTCGACCGCCAACGGCACCGCCGTGGTGGAGTCGGCCTGCACGAGCGCGGCCAGCCAGCTCTGGAAGTTCGTGCCGACCTCGGTGAGCGGCAACTACGAGGTGGTCAACGACAACGCCCAGTCCGAGGGCGAGAGCTGGAACATCACCGGCGGGGTCGGGGCCACCGCCCCGGGGACCACGCTCCAGACATGGAACTACGGAGGGACCGGCAACACCAACGCCTTGTTCGCCGCCAATCCCGGGTCCTCGGGCCACTACACCTTCGTCGCCGACAACTCGGGCCTGTGCATAGACGCCCCGTCCACCGGCAGCGGAGTTCAGCTCGTGCAGAACACCTGCAACAGCAGCACGGCCCAGTCGTTCAGCCTGGTGCCCAACTCGGGCATCAACACCTCGTCGTGGTATCGAGGTGGTGAACGAGGGCTCCGGCCTGTGCGCGAGCGCGGCCGGGGGCTCGACCGCCAACGGCACCGCCGTGGAACAGCTGGCCTGCACTGGGGCCACCAGCCAGCGGTGGCAGTTCGTCGCGACGTCGGTGAGCGGCTACTACGAGGTGGTCAACGAAAACGCCCAGTCCGAGGGCGAGAGCTGGAACATCACCGGCGGGGTCGGGGCCACCGCCCCGGGGACCACGCTCCAGACATGGAACTACGGAGGGACCGGCAACACCAACGCCTTGTTCGCCGGCGGCCTGCAGTACTCCGGCTACTACTCCTTCACCGCCGACAACTCGGGCCTGTGCCTAGACGCCCCTTCCACCAGCAGCGGAGCTCAGCTCGTGCAGTCCACCTGCAACAGCACCGCGGCCCAGGCGTTCAGCCTGGTGCCATGAGAGCGGAGTAGACATCTGGTCCTGCGATGGCGGGACCAAACCAGCAATGGACAGTCGGCTACGGCCTGCGGTCTGATCTGGGAGCGTTTAGCGTCACCGGGGTCGTGGTCTCGCAACGGCTGCGACCCCGTGACGCACGTGGGTTTGCCGTCAATGTCAGGCGGAACAGGGACTTCCCGGCTAGCTTAGGCCGGTGATCATCTGGATCAACGGCGGGTTCGGCGCGGGCAAGACGACGCTCGCGGAGGAACTGCACCGGCGGCTTCCTGACGCGGTCGTCTATGACCCGGAGGAAGTCGGCCTCATGCTCTGGAAGTGGGTGCCGCCCAACGGCGATTTCCAGCACCTGCCGAGCTGGCGGGAACTGGTCGTCGCGACCGCCCTGTCCCTGCGCAAGCACCACGCGGACACGCTCATCGTCCCGATGTCGCTGATCCGCGACGCCTACCGGGCCGAGATCCTCGGCGGCCTGGCCGACGCGGGCGAGGAGGTCCTGCACGTCTTCCTTGAGGCGGACGCCGACGTGCTCCGGGAACGGCTCAATGCCCGCGTCACCCACCCCGGCAAAGACTGGGACCAGGCAGCACGCGAGTTCGGCATGACCGGCGTGGATGAGATCGTGGCCGCCGCTGCCCGTCAGCCGGACGGGACGCTCATGCTGCGCTCGGACAAGCTCACCCCGGCGGAGCTAGCCGACAAGGTCCTGGCCAGGTCACAGGGCTGACCTAAGCACATTCCGCGGCTGCCGAATTAGCCAAGCCGCATGCATCGCTTGCGGCGCTCACTGGGTCCGTGGCTTGAGGGCCGCCTCAACTATGTCGAGGTATGCGGTGACCGCGTGACTGAGCCACGCCCAGGACGGATCCGACAGGTCCCTCGCGATGCCTCGAAGGGCACGCAACTGGGCTGCGGGGTCTTCGTCGGTGAAGTCTGGTACTTGGCCCAGGAATCTCATCATCTGGATCGCGCGCGGCGACCGGCGGCCAATGTACTTACCGGCTGTCGGGACATAGGACAGGTGAATCATTCGAATCTCATCCGCGGTCTTTGTCGTGGCGGGCTGCCGTCGGCCGCTGGCGTTCACTTCATCGAAGGTCTGGGCTCCGAACTCAACTGGCCGACGCTCGAAGGCGACCCGGCTGTCGGTCGGCCATCGCGTTCGGGCCGCGGCGTGAACGTGCAGGTCAACACGGACCGGCAGTCCTGACCGGATATGCGTCGCCCCTACCGAGGCGGCGCCGGCGGGGGAGTTATGACGGCCGTCTACCAGCAGGTCAGCCTGCGCCCACGGGCTTGCCGCAGGGTCATCCGCGAACCGCGCGAGGGCCTGATCACCCATGAGAACCAGCAGGTCGACATCGCTCCAGTTGTCCGCCTCACCACGACCGAGGGAGCCGATCACAGCCACTCCATCGACAGCCGGATCAGCTTTCAGCAGCCCAAGCACGTAATCAAACAAGGCGTCACGAAGCTCTCCCAGAAGAGCCGGCCCGGGATGCCATCTTTCCACCCCTCGAGGACACCAGGTCGCGACACTTGGTGGGCGTGTCCGCTAGCTTCGGATGAACACATCCCCGTTGGAGTCGCCGGCCACGCAGAACCTGGCGGATTGGCAGGACACCGACATGAGGAATATGAGGATTGGTTCCTTGTCGGAGTTAGCGGCCTTCTGGTCGATGTTGACGGGCGCGGTCCAGGTACTGCCGTTGAAGGTGACCATGTTTCCGTCGTTGCCGTCCACGGCGGCGCAGAAGTCGCTGGTCGGGCAGGACACTACCGGCCAGGAGATACCGCCCTCCCCCATGCTGAGGCCGTTCGGGTCAGCGTTGACGGGCACGCTCCAGGTGGTGCCGTTGAACGTGAGCGCGTTCCCTTTGCGGTCAATGGCAACGCAGAAGCTAGCCGATGCGCACGACACTGCCTGCAGGTGGCTGCCTGGGTCGATAGCGGATGGCTTGCTCCAGGAGGTGCCATTGAAGGTGACCACGTTCGGGCCGTAGTCGACGGCGGCGCAGAAGCTCGGGCTGGGACAAGACACCGTGCTCAGTTGGTTGCCTGGATCTATGACGTCGGCGGGGCTCCAGGATGTCCCGTTGAACGTGAACGCGTTGGAGCCGTTGTCAACAGCGGCACAGAAGCTCGGTGACGAGCACGATACCGATGCCATGCCCGTCTGGGTGCCCGGGACAGGATCGCTAATGCCTGGAGCGGAACTCCACGTGCTGCCGTTGAACAGAAGGGCGGATGAGTCGCGCGCGTCCACGGCCATGCAGAAGCTGACGGTCGGGCATGACACTGAATCGGGCTCGCCGCCGGATGAAGACAGCCTGATGGGCCGGCTCCACGCGGTTCCGTCATATACGGCCGCGTAACCGGATACGAGCACGGCCATGCAGAAGGTTGCGGACGGGCATGACACTGATGTCGGGTCTTCGACGCCCTGGCCGTAGTCGAGGTTTGTCCCTGGTCCCCGGGCCGGCACCGTGTTGGCTGGCACTGGGCTGTACTGCGAGGTGGCGGACTGGCCGCCCGCAGGGGAGGCAGTCCCTGACCCGGGTGCCGACGACGACCCGCTGCACCCGGTGGCCGCGCCTATCAGCAGAACGGATGCGCAGGCAAACGCAAGCCCTAGCCGACCTGTGATGTAAGGCCGGCTAGGGCTTGGCGACGTTCCCGTCACGCCCGGCCCGGCGCGCCTCGGCGGGAGAGGACATCGATGATCGCCGCCGCGATCAGGACCGCCGCCACCGCGACGTCAATCCACTGGCTGGACACGCCCAGCAGGTAGAGGCCGTTGTAGATGGCGCCGATGACCAGGCCGCCGAGCACGCCGTGGATGGTCTTGCCCCGGCCGCCGAACAGGCTGGTGCCGCCGATGACCGCCGCGGCCACCGCGAGCAGCACGTAGCTGTTGGAGGCCTTGATGATGTTGGTGGTCAGCGACACCTGCCACGAGGCGAACAGCACGCCGGCGATGCCGGAGATCAGGCCGGCGAGGGCGAAGCACCAGGTCCGGACGACCGGCAGGCGGACACCGGCGCGGCGCGCCGCCTCGGGGTTGCCGCCGATGGCGTACACGTAGCGGCCGAAGCGGGTCCGCTGCAGCAGCAGCGTCGATGCGAAGAGCACGACAAGGACGATCAGGATGATGAAGGGAACCCCCTCGATCGTCCCGGCGTGGGCCCGGTTGACGTTGCAGATGGCGACGACCGCGATGCCCGCGACCGCGATGAGGAGGATCTTCATCGCGACTAGGCTGCGCGGCGCGGTCTCCAGGCCGCGGCGGCGCTTGCGCGCGTCCTGCAGCCAGAGGCCCGCGCCGGCGGCTCCCACCAGGACGACGAGCAAGATCCAGCTGACCAGCGGGCTGAACGTTCCCCAGAAGATGTTGTAGAGGTAGACCTCGTTCTTGTACCCGCCGTTACCGATGCCGACGAGCGACCCTCCGAGGACGATGATCGCCACGCCCTCCAGGATCAGCAGCCCGCCGAGGGTGACGATGAACGACGGCATCTTCAGCCGTGACACCAGTGTGCCCTGGATGGCGCCGAACGCGGTGCTGGCGAGCAGCGCCGCGATGATCGCCGCCCACCACGGCCAGTTCGCGCCGGTCGGCTGCACGAGTTCGGCGACCACGACGCTGCTCAGCCCCATGACCAGGCCGACGGAGAGGTCGATCTCGCCGAGTAGCAGGGCGAAGATCTCGGCGATCGCCAGCAGCATGTAGATGGTGCTCTGCTCGAACAGGTTGACCAGGTTCTGCGCCCCGAGGAACTTCGAGTTCGCGATCTGGAAGCCGATGGCGACCACCACGAGGGCCAGCAGCACGGGCAGCACGCCGGCGTTGCCGCCGCGCACCCGCTGCCACGAGGCCCGGACGTACTGGCCGAGCGACTGGGCGAGCAGCTCGGCCGGGACGTCGGCCGCGGCGGCCGCGGCGTCGAGGGTAAGGTCGGCCGTCCCGACGCCCGTCCCTGCCGGGGTCTGGCCGGGGTCCGCGGTCACGGGTGCTCCCTCATCGTTTGTCCTTCGCATGTCAGACACCGGTCACGCTCCCGCTCCGCGCCGTGACTGCACGTCAATCAGCACCGCGATGAGGAGCACGCCACCCGGCAGGATGTAGGTCAACGGCGTGGACAGTGAGCCCAGCCTCAGCAGGGACACACCGTAGGCGATGCCGCCGATGAGCAGGCCGCCGAGCACGCCGTGAATCGCCTTGCCCCGCCCGCCGAAGAGGCTGACCCCGCCGATAACCGCGGCGGCGACGGTGTACAGCACGAGCTGGCCGGGGTCGGCCGTGTTGGTGCTGTACTGACCGTAGAAAAAGGAACCGAGCAGGATGCCGCCGAGGGCGGCGGTGGCCGAGCACAGCGCGAAGGCCCAGATGCGGATCTTGGGGAGGCTGACGCCGGCGCGGCGGGCGGATTCCGGGTTGCCGCCGATCGCGTAGATGTAACGGCCGTAGCGGGTCCGCTGGAGCACGAGCGTCCAGGCGGCGAGCACGACGAGGACGATCGGGATCACCCACGGGATTCCCGTGACGTGCTTGAGCGAGGTGCCGCGGTTGACCGAGCAGACGATCACCACGGCCGCCCCGACGATCGCTATCAGCGCGATCCTGATCGCGGTCAGGCTCTGCGGCGGAGTCACCAAGTTCCGGCGCCGCCTCGCGGCCTCACGTCGCCACTGGGACGCGCCGACGCCCACGACCACCACCGCCAGGACTATCCAGCCGATGACGGGACTGAACAGCCCCTGCACCATGTCGTAGATGAAGTTCTGGTTGGGCACGTCGGTGTTGAGGCTCACCGTAGAGTCGGCCCCGCCGAGGATGATGATGAGGATGCCCGAGAAGAGGAGGAAGCCCCCCAGGGTCACGACGAAGGACGGGATGCGCAGCAGCGAGACCAGCGCTCCCTGGAGGGCGCCGAACGCGCCGCAGATAGCGAGCGCGGCGAGTATCGCGGCCCACCACGGCCAGTTCGGCCCGGGCTGCTGTACCAGCTTGAAGGCGATCGCCCCGCCGATGAGCGCGACCGCGCCGACCGACAGGTCGACCTCCGCGATGAGCAGGACCACCGTCTCGGCGATCGCGAGGATCATGTACACGGTGCTCAGCCCGAAGATGTACACGAGGTTGCCCGGCCGCAGGTACGCGTGCTCGGGGGTGATGATCTCGAAGACGACGGCGACGATCACGATCGCCAGGATCACGGGCAGGACACCGCTGTTGCCGCTGCGGATCCTGAGCAACGAGGCCCGCATGTACTCGCCAAGCGACTGGGCGACGAGCTGGGGCGGCAGGTCGGCCTCGGCCACCGTGGTGTCGAGGGTCAGGTCGGCCGTCCCGGCACCCGCCGTCCCGGCCGGGGTCTCGCCGCGGTCCGCGGTCATTGGCACTTCTCGATTCTGGCCATCGACTCAGCCCTTGCCGTTCGCGGTCGCGGCGCCGGTCGTCATGTACTCCACCACGCTCTGCCGGTCGAAGTCCGCCGCCGGACCCTGGGCCACCATCCGCCCGAGGTACAGCACCGCGATCCGGTCGGAGACCTCGAAGACGTCGTTCAGGTTGTGGCTGATCACCATCACCGCGAGCCCATGGTCCCGCAGGCGCTTGATCAGGTCGAGTACCTGCCGGGTCTGCACGACGCCGAGGGCGGCGGTGGGCTCGTCAAGCAGCACCAGCTTGGAGTTCCACATCACGGCCTTGGCCACCGCGACCGACTGCCGCTGACCGCCGGAGAGCGAGCCGACAGGCTGGCGGATCGAGCGCACCGTGGTCACCCGCAGGCCCTTCAGGGTCTCGGCCGCCTTCAGCTCCATCGAGTCCTCGTCGAGCAGTCCGTGGCTCAGCGCTTCCCGGCCGAGGAACATGTTCTGGACGATGTCCAGGTTGTCGGCCAGCGCCAGGTCCTGGTAAACCGTCTCGATCCCAAGGGCGGAGGCGTCCCTGGTGCTGCGGATGTGCACCGGACGTCCCTCGAAGAAGATCTGGCCGTGGTCCGGCTGGTGGGCGCCGGCGATGGTGCGGGTGAGAACCGACTTCCCGGCCCCGTTGTCACCGCAGAGGCCGGTCACCTGACCCGCGGGCAGGTCCAGGTCCACTCCGTAGAGCGCCTGCACCGGCCCGAAGTGCTTGTCGATGCCCCGGAGCTTCAGCAGGGGCTCGGCCCCGTCCCCTCCGTGGCTCACGCCTTCCGGGGCCTCGTTCACCTCAGTCATTTTAATACCCGTCAGTAGCTTTACCCAGGTTGGTCCGCTTAGCCATCTCATCGTCGCGGGGCTGGCGGGCCCGCCGCAAGAGCGGGCCCGCCAGCCCCGGTCAGATGACTACTTGATCCCGGCCGCGGAGCAGGCGGCCGCACCCGCGATCGTGCAGATGGCCGAGGCCTTGTCGAAGCCGTCCTTGACGACGGTCGACTCCATGTTGGCCGCGGTCACCCACTCGGGGGTGATCAGGGACGCCGGCTCGGTGATGCTCGAGTTGGCCGGGTCGACGGTCGTGCTGTTCAGCAGGGACGCGGGCGGCGTCTGGCCGGCCAGCAGGATGACGGCCATGGCCGCGGCGTCCTGGGCCTCCTTGTAAACGGCCTTGTACACGGAGCCGCACTGGTAGCCCTGGAGGATCCAGGCCATGCCCTGCGCCGTGGCGTCCTGCCCGGTGGTCGGGATGGTCTTGGGCTTGACGCCGGCCGTCTTGAGGTCGGTGATCACCGCGTTGGCGAGCCCGTCGTTGGCCTCGATGGTGGCGTTGATCTTCGGGTTGGCGGTGAACGCCTGCTGGAAGATCGTGCCGCCCTTGGTGTTGTCCCAGCCGGGGGCGAAGTTCTCGGCCACCAGCGTGGCGCCGCCGGCGGTGCCCTTCGCGCCCGCGGCGACCGTCTTGGCCGCCTGGCCGAAGACGACCTTGTTGTAACCCGAGGCGAAGGAGATCGCGTTGGGGTCGGTGTCCTGGCCGCCGTTCAGCACGTAGACCTGCGGGCTCTTGACGTTCCAGTCCGTGAGGCACTGGTTGAAGCCGCTACCGATCAGCTCGCCGACCTTCTCGTTGTCGAAGCTGACGTAGTAGGTCTTCGAGCCCTCGAAGATGGCGCGGTCATAGGCGATCAGGGTGACGCCCTTCTGCTCCGCGAGCTTCGCGATCGCGACGCCGGTCGGGCCGTCGAGCGGGCAGACGACCAGGATCTTGGCGCCCGCGCTGATGTCGGCGGTCGCGAGGCTCAGCTCGGTCGCGTCGCTGCCCTGCGCGTTGTCGATCTTGAACTGCGAGCTGCTGAGCCCGGCGGCGGTGAAGGCCGTCGTCAGGTACGGCGCGTCGAAGTCAACCCACCGCGTCGACGACGTGGTGTCGGGCAGGACCACGCCGATCTGCAGGCCGGACCCGGCGGACCCGGTCAGCCCCTTGAGCTGGGACATCGTCGACGCGATGTCGACCGTGAAGGAGCTGACGCTCAGCCCCGACGGAACCGCGGCCGAGCCGCCCGCGGCCGGGCTGGACGAGGTCCCCGCGCTCGCTGAGGACGCCGCGGGCGACGAGGGCGCCGAGGCCGTCGACGTGGACGACGAGCAGCCCGCGGCCACCATGGCAGCGGCCGCTGCCACGGCCACCAAGCCCAATTTAGGTAGCGGCCTGAATGTGCCGTGGCCTTGTGAACGAGAGGGCCACCGCCCTCCCTGACCTCTGTTACGCAGAAGCATCCCATACCCCTTTCGCCACAATGCGGTCGGATACGCCGACGCGGGGCACCGCACATCACGTGTGCCCTTCCGGGATGAAAGGTAGATGTTGGGAACCCTATACATCAAGGGTCGAAACCTACCCGTGATCTAAATGGTCTAGACCCGCTGGCCTGCTTCAACGGCGGCAAAGAAAGGTAGTCCCAAATTGGGTATTGGTCAATGTATTCTACCGTCGCCGATACGTTAATATTTTGCAAATAAATTTATTTGCTAGTTGCGTACTAAACATCATTCCGCCTTGTCAGGCGGCACGCGGCGATCCAGTCCGGCTCTCGGGCGACCAGCCTGTCAACTCGTCCGCGTTCGGACCGTAGCACAACGTATACCGCGCGACGCCGAGTCCGTCGAGCACGGGGCGGGACCCGATCGAGTCGCGCTTGCGGCGGCAGACCGGCTGGGCCCGAAGGTCCGACTTGGACATGCGGAAGCCCTTCTCGGTGTTCCAGAGCCAGCGAAACAAACACGAAAATCAGCAGATCGACACGGCCACGCATTGACCGTTACGCAACTTCGGCCTACGTTTCCTGGATGCTGGATCATGGCGGCCAAACCGCCTTATAGTTGCGCGATGCGGGGATGACGAATCACTGGAGAAAGTCTATGACTACGGTGAGTAATCCGATGGTCGCGACAAAGGTGCTGATTATCGAAGACGATCCGAACATCGTCGATCTGATCCGCTCCAACCTGGTCGTGCGGGGCTTCGACACGGTCGTCTCCGCCGGAAGCAGGGTGATCGACCTGCTTGACCTCGAGCAGCCGGACATGGTGCTGCTCGACCTCATGCTGCCCGAGGCCGACGGGTTCGAGCTGTGCCGCGAGCTCCGCGAGCGGTCACCCGTCGGGATCATCGTGGTGTCGGCAAGGGGCGGCGAGCAGGACAAAGTCACGGCGCTTAACATGGGCGCCGACGACTACATGACCAAGCCATTCGGCATCGAGGAGCTGCTAGCGCGGATCCGCGCCACGCTGCGCCGGACCCGGCCCGTCGCCGAGCCCCCGGCCGAGCCCGCGCCGGCCAGGATCGCCATCGGCGGCCTGTCGATCAACCTGGCGAGCAAGCAGGTACGGCTCGCAGGCGCCGAGGTGCGCCTCACTCCGACCGAGTTCGCGCTGCTGCGCGAACTCGCGGTCAACCGGGGGAGACTGTTGTCCCGCGCGCACCTGCTACGCCAGGTCTGGGGCCACGGGTACGAGGCGGAGACGGAATACATCCGCGTGTACATCAGCCGCCTGCGAGCCAAGCTGGAGCCGCCTGGCAGCCAGCCGCTGATCGTCACCCGGCAGAGAGCGGGCTATCTCATTCCAGCTGAAGGACGTAGCGCGGCCGGGGCGGGCCCCGCGGATCTCGCCGACTGCGGCCGGCCGCCGCAAGCATGCTGATACCCGGCGCAATTCACGGCCCGGCTTCCAGCGATACCGTCAGTTGCCTTCCCTCGGCCTTGCGAGCCCTGGCCGCTAGCGGCCAGGGCTCGCAAGCGACCGCTACCCGGCCGGCTGCACCCAAGGTGACGGGGACGGCGGCACCACAACCGGCGGCCGGTCATTACATGTAATGGCGTTTGGCAAGTAAGGGCTCAGCCAATTGGTGCCGAGGTGGAAAGAGTTGTTGTCGATGCCGTCATTGCCGCCGAGGTCAGTGAGCGTGAACTCGGAGCCTGCCGGGAGGAAGTGGAACGACCCGCAGTTGTTGACCCCCCACCAGCCGATATTTCGAGCATCAACATTCTGGAACGTCGCGCTCCCAGCGGAGCGGGCATCGAAGACGTCGGTGCCGGCACCATCGACTTCGATGTCGCGGAAATGCACGTTGGTGATGTCGTAGAGATCCTTCACCGGGAAGTCGGATACCACCATCATCGCGTCGTACGTGTTGTCCAGGAAGTTGTCACCGACCACCTCGATGTCGGCGTTGATGCTGCTCTGGAGCGCGTATATCCAGATCGCGCCGAGACCGATTTGCCAGTTGAGCTCATAGGTGCCCGCCCGGACCGTGGTGTTGTTGGTGATCCAGTCAGATCCGGTAAACGGCACCGCGTTGAAGCGGGACCCCAGCTGGATGCCGCTCCCCTCGCGGATCGGGTCCGCGATGAGGTTGTTCGAAACCGTGTTGTCTGCTACCGCCGTAGAGCGCGATGCCGTTGGCGATTACCGGGGTCTGCACGGTGTTGTGGTCGAACGTGTCATTGGAGTCCGCGGTTACTTCTGACCACATGGCCAGGCCGTCGTCTCCGGTATTGCGGATGAAGTTGTTCGACGCCGTCGAGTGCGTGACGCCGGTATGGAAGTTGATGCCATCCGCCAGCTGATCGACGATCGTGTTGCCAGAGATGGTCAGGTTCGTCATCGGGCCATCGAGCCAGATGCCAGCCTTAGTGTGCTGGATGTAGAGACCCGTGATCGATGAGTTGCTCAGCGATCCGCCGATCCCGTTCACCTGGTCGGTGTCGATGCGCTCGCGGACATCACCTTCGATCGCGAAGTCGGCCAGGTGAACGTTGGTGCTGCCACCCTGGCTGGCGTACAGGCCGTAGAAGCCGACACCGGTGTGGACTGAGCCGTCGGGCGCGGGCGAACTCAGCGTGACCTGATGACCCTTGAAGATGGTGTACCAGCTTCCCGCCCCGTCGATGGTTACGTTATTCACGATGATGTGCTGGCTGACCGAGTAGGTGCCAGGCGGTACGTATACCGGCAGGTGCAGCTTCTGCGCGGCCGCGATCGCGGCGGTGATGGCCTGGGAGGCGTCTCGGTGACCGGTCGGGTCAGCCCCGAATAGCAGCACGTTTACGGACGGGAAAACGACCTTGGGCGGCGCCACTAGCTGAGAATCCATTAGGTCGATCGTCGTCAGCGAGGCGTCCGTCCCAGTCGGCGCGGTGAGGCGGATCACGGAGCCGGCCGGGAACGTTCTTCCCAGAAGCAGGCGCTGCTCGTCATAGAAATGGTTCGGCCGCCACGGCGCCGGGAACACGGGCTCCGGGACGGTCTGGGCCGGAACGCACTGGCACTCGACCGCATAGTCAGTGGGAACGTTGTCGCCCTCGGTGGGGTCATTGTCGTACGGATACTGCCCGTAGAGCCACGAGTACTGCGATGTGAGCGTCAAGGTTCGGTGGTAGTAGCCGTTGACTTCCACATCCAGTGGCGCCGTGATGCCACCGCCTGTGGCTGAGTCCGGAATGCTGTAGCGCACGTTGATCGCGTTCGCGGCGCTCGGCAAGCGTGAACTGGACATACTGTCCCGGAGCGAGGCTCACGGCCGACCTGCCGGATGCCTCGGCCGCCAGCGTGTATGCCTGGGTGCTCGGCCCGATGACCGTCCCGTTAGTGACCGCGTTCTCGGCCTCTTGCTCGACGAACGGGACATTGGCGCCGCGTCCGGCCGTGAGAGACGGGGCAATGGCGGCGCGAGTGACGACGGGCGCCACTGACGCCTTCGCGGTTGCCGCGCCGGCCACGATTGTCAAGGCGCCGGATGCCATGAGGCAGGCGATCGCGAGAGTCGCCCATCGCGGTGGCCGCCCGCGCCGCCTCGGTCCAACTTCTGTCGGTGTGAGTGACATCGGATGCTCATTTCTCTGGGGCGAACTCTTGTGCAACTCGCAGGAGAGACGCGCAGATGGTGAGATGACCGTAATGCCGCTGTAGCGTCCTGACAAGATTTGATAGCGTCATTTCCAATGAATTGTCATTTTTACTCTCAGTCCACGCGTAAACTTGCGCAAGTAGCTACATGTTTTGCGGAAAGCCGACTGAAAGAGACCAGGGCCGCCCGGAATGCCGGCCCCAGGTGGCACGCCGTGGGTGGCACCCTCGGGCTCAGCGGGCCACACGCTCGCGAAGGTCATGCGCCGAGCTGGCGTCCTGGAAGCCCGCGGGCCATTCGGCACTTCGGTCCCCTGCTCGCGGGGAGCAGGGGACCGAAGTGATCGCCCGGTATCAGCTGCCGATGGTCGGCGTGCCGGACCCGATCGCCATCGCGAAGACGTGCAGCGCGGTGATCCCGTTGCCGACGCCGCGCTCACCGTCGGCAGCGTGACCGAGGCCACGGTCTTGCCTGCCTGCAGCGGCACCGACGCGAAGTAGATGCTCACCGGGTGCGCGGTCTGCGTGGTGCTGGTGAAGTTCCAGCTCGTCGTGGTGGTGGCGATCTCGTCGCCGGCCACCGGCGCGTTGTTGTACCAGTCCGCCATGACCAGGCTGTAGGACTGGGTGGTGCCGTCGGTGTAGGTGATCGTCCCGGTCCCGCTGGCCGCCCCGAACGCGCCGGCGCCGAGGAAGCCGAGGTCGGTCCCGGACCCGGACAGGTCGATCGTCTGCCCGTCGGCGATCACGTTGTTGGGCGTGCCGACGGCGGTGGGCCAGGTGAACGTGGTCCCGCCGAACGTGGCCTGGCCGCCCGCGGTGAGCGGGGTCGGCGTGCCCGCCGCCAGCGCCTGGGCGGAGAAGCTCTCCCCGGTGCCGTCGAAGTTGCCCGGCGCGGGGTTGGCGTTGTCGGTGATCCCGACGTTGTCGTAGGCGGCGGCGAGCGAGGAGTACGGCGCTCCGGTGGTCGGCGTCCCGGTTCCGGTGGCCATCGCGAAGATGTGCATCGCCGTGGTGCCGCCCGCGTTGTTGAGGACCGGCAGCGTGACCGACGACACCTGCTTGCCTGCCTGCAGCGGCACCGAGGCGAAGTAGATGCTCACCGGGTGCGCGGTCTGCGTGGTGCTGGTGAAGTTCCAGCTCGTGGTGGTGGTCAGGAGCTGGTTGCCGACCGCGGGGCTGTTGGCGTACCAGTCCGCCATGTTGAGGTTGAACGACTGGCTGCTGCCGTCGGTGTAGTGCACGGTGACCGTGCCGCTGGCGGTGCCGTTCTGGCTGGCGCCGAGGAACCCGAGGTCGGTTCCCGACCCGGACAGCGCGACGGTCTGGCCGCCGGTGACCACGTTGTCCGGGGTTCCCGGCGCGGCCGAGGGCCAGGTGAACGTGGTGCCGCCGATCGTGACCTGCTTGCCGGGGGTCAGCGCGGTCGGCGTGCCCGCGGCGAGCGCCTGGGCGGAGTAGCTGTCGCCGACCCCGTCGTAGTTGGCCGCCGCCACGTCGGAGTTGTCGCTGATCCCGGTGTTGTTGTAGGCGGCGGTGAGCGAGGAGTACGGGACGGTCACCGTGGCCGACGCCTCCACCGTGCTGCTGCGGTCATCGGAGTTGCCTGCCGTGGGCCTGACCGTGACCTGCAGCGTGCTGTCGCCCGGCTGGGCGTTGGCCGGCGCGGTCACGGTGAAGTGCTCGGTGACGGTCTGGCCCGGGAGCGATGGTGACCGGCGCCGGGTTGCTGACGGTCCAGCCGGCCGGGGCCTTGAGCGTGAACCGCGCCTGCGGCATCGCGTAGTCACCGTCGTTGACCAGGGTGGCGGTCACGCGGGCGGGGGTGCCCGGCGTCACCGTGGCCGGGGCGCTCACGGTGGCGTAGCGGGCCCCGAGCGTGCGGTCGACCGTGAAGCTGCCGCGCAGCGGCAGGTTGGCCAGGGCCGAGGAGTCGCCGACGTCGACGCCGAACGTGCCGTCGGGGACCACCCAGCCGTTGGCCGTGTCGTTCCAGTACGACAGGTCCTGGCCGGAGAGGGTGAAGTGGACGGTCGTGGACTGCCCGGGCTTCAGCGTGACCTTCTGGAATCCCTTGAGCTGGCGCGGCGGCTCGCCCGCCGCGGCCGGGTCGTCCAGGTACAGCTGGGCCACGTCGGAGCCGGTCACCTTGCCGGTGTTGGTGACGGTGGCGGACACCGTCACCTGCTTGCCCGACTGCCCGTTGCAGCCGCAGGCGGGCGTTCCCGGGTTCGACGTGCCGTTCATGACCTGCCGCGGGGTGACGCTCAGGTGGCTGTAGCCGAACGTCGTGTAGGACAGGCCGTAGCCGAACGGGAACAGCGGGGTCTCGTTGTTCGCGTCGTAGTAGCGGTACCCGACGTCAATGCCCTCGGAGTACTGCACCTCGCCGCCGGTCCCGGGGAACTCGCTCGGGGTGGACGCGGGCACCTGCGAGAGGCCGGTGGGGAAGGTGACCGGCAGGTGGCCGCTCGGGTTGGTCTGGCCGAACAGCACCGAGGCCAGCGCCGTGCCGTTGCTCTCGCCCGGGTACCAGGCGTCGAGCACCGAGGAGACCTGGTTGAGCCAGGGCATGGTCACCGGGGCGCCCGCGTCCACGACCACGACCGTGTGCGGGTTGGCCGCGGCCACCGCCGAGATCAGCTCGTTCTGCGCGGACGGCAGGTTCAGGCTCGCGCGGTCCGCCGCCTCGGACTCGGTGTCGTCGGACACGACGACCACCGCGGTGGAGGCCGACTTCGCCGCGGCGACCGCCTGCGCGATTCCCGGCGCCAGGTCGGACGGGGTGGCCCAGCTCAGCGTCGCCGACGGGCCGCCGCCGGAAAGCGACAGCGTGTAGGTCTGGCCGGCCGTCAGGTCCACGCCGACCGAGTAGGTGGAGACCGGCGGGGTGCCCGGGTTGGCCAGGATCTCCTTGCCGTCCAGGTACAGGTTGGTCGCGGTGTAAGAGCCCGGGTTCTTGAACGCCAGCACGTAGGTGCCGGTCTCCGGGGCGGTCAGCGTGCCGGTGTAGCTCTGCGCCGTAGCCGGTCGCCGCGTACGCCGGGGTCAGGTCGGTGCTCGGGATCGCCGACAGGGACGTGTCCGTGGGCAGGCCCTGCACGTAGTTCACCGTGGTGCCCGTCCCGGCCGCGGCCTGGATGCCCTGCAGCGGGGTCACGTTGAACGTGGAGGTCACGTAGGCGCTGCCGCCGCCGGTGTCGGTCGGCGCGGCGGAGGCGGCCGGGCCGATCACCGCCACGGTCCCGGCCCCGTTCGCCGCCAGCGGCAGGGTGCCGCCGGTCGTTCTTCAGCAGCACCGTGCCCGCCTCGGCGACCGCGGTGGAGACCGCCTGGTGCGCGGCGGTGGTGACGGTCGCGCTGGTCGTCCCGGTCGGCGGGTTGTTGAACTCGTTGAACTTGAACATCTCGGTCAGGATGCGGCTGACCATGCCGTTGAGCGTGGCCATGGAGACCTGGCCGTACTGCACCGCCGCCTGCAGCGCCGGGCCGTAGAACACGCGCCGAGGGCATCTCCTGGTCATTGCCGGCGTCGGCGGACTGCACCGTGGAGTGGGTGGCGCCGTAGTCCGACGTGACGAAGCCGGGGTAGCCCCAGTTCTGGTCCAGGGTGGTCTGCATCAGGTACTGGTTCTGGCAGGCGGCCTGGCCGTTGATGTAGCTGTAGGCGCACATCACCGACGACGCGTGGGCCTGCGTCGTCCCGGCCTAGAACGCGGGAAGGTAGATCTCGTGCTCCGCCCGGGTGCTCACGATCGCGTTGTCGGCCGGGGCGTTGCGGTTCGTCTCCTGGTTATAGACGGCGAGGTGCTTGATCTGCGCCATCTCGTCCTGGCTCTGCACGCCGTCGATGTCGGCGACCGCCAGCGCGGAGTTCAGGTACGGGTCCTCGGTGTAGGCCTCGAACGACCGTCCCCAGCGCGGGTCGCGGTCGATGTTCACCGTCGGCCCCAGGTCGACCATGGCGCCCTTGGCCCGCTCTTCCGAGCCGACGACCTGCCCGTACTGGTAGGCCAGGGAGGTGTCGAAGGTGGCCGCCAGGGAAGCGGCGGAGGGCATCTGCGTCACGCCGGTCAGGCCGTCGCCCACGCCGAGCGGGCCGTCCTCCTCGCCGATGGCCGGGATGCACAGGCTCGGGATCGGCGGCGATGTAGAAGACGTACGGCTCGCTGGTCCCGGCCCCGGTCACCATGTTGATCTTGTCGGCCAGGGTCATCTGCGCCATGAGCATCGACACCCGCTGCGCCACCGGCAGCGACTGGTTGAGCCACGGGCAGGAGGCCGTGTCCGCGGTCGTCCGGGCGGTTCCCCCGGCCTGGGCCGCGGCGCCCGAGGCGGGGGCCGCGAGCGCCGCCAGCGGCAGTGCCAGTGCCGCCGCGGCCGTCGCTACTACCCTGAACAACCAGCGATTTCTCACGCCGGGGAACGACTTCACGACGCCTCCCATTACTGCTCAGCAGTCTCATGACATCGTGAGTAGTCAAACTCCGGCACGGGGAACGCGACAATAGCCAACAGCCTTAAAACCGGTTAATGTCACCGTTAAAAAACTGTTAACAAATATGCACAGCGGGGCCCGCCGGATTGTCGTAGCAGGTCGAGGCCTATTGAGCCGCAGCCGGACGTGCCCGCCCCTTACCTAGAATCCCCTCATGCCTGATGCGCCCCGATCGCCCGCCGCTCTTGAGCAAGCCGCCAGGCTGGTGCCGCCTTGACCTCTACCTCCTGCACGGCCAGGGCATCGCCGACCGGTTCCTCGACGCGTACGAGACAGCGAGGGGATCGGTCCTGCCCGATCCCGTGCTGTGGGACCTGTGGGCCGTCGCCCGATCCCATGAGATGGTCGAGACCTGGGTACCGAACTACCGCGACCTCGGCCGCACTGACCTGACCGCGACCGAACTGCGCAACCGCCACGCGTCATGGACCGAGCACTTGCTGGCCAAGATCGCGGCGGGCGGCTGAGCCGCGGCCGGCTCATGAGGTGCTGACGCCGGCGAGGGACGGGGCCGGGTGGCGGTCATGAGACCCGCTGGCCGGTGGTGGCTTTCAGGATGCCGGGTTGCGGGTACCCCTCCCTCCGCAAGGGGGTCATACATGGCACAGGAAGCGCAGCGCGCTCAGGCGTCGCGGGTAGCCGGGGCGGCGGAACGTGGCGAGGCAAGAGACGACTACGGTCGCCGCTGGCTCATCCTTGGCGTCGTCTGCCTCGGACAGCTGATGGTGGTGCTTGACGCGACGGTGGTGAACATCGCGCTGCCGCGCCGCCCAGAATGACCTGGGTTTCAACAATGCGGACCGGCAGTGGGTGGTGACCGCCTACTCGCTGGCCTTCGGCGGCCTGCTGCTGCTCGGCGGCCGGCTGGCGGACCTGGTCGGCCGCAAGCGGATGCTGATCTTCGGCATGGTGGGTTTCGCCCTGGCCTCGGCCCTCGGCGGCGCCGCGTCAGAACTTCACGATGCTGCTCATCGCCCGCGCGGTCCAGGGCGCGTTCGGCGCGATGCTCGCGCCGGCTGCCCTGTCCACGCTGACCGTCACGTTCACCAACCCGGCCGAACGAGGCAAGGCATTCGGCATCTTCGGCGCAATTGCCGGGCGCCGGCGGTGCCATCGGACTGCTGCTCGGCGGCGTGCTGACCGAGTACCTGTCATGGCGGTGGTGCCTGTATGTCAACGTCATCTTCTCGGTGATCGCGGTCGTGGCCGCCATCCGGCTGCTGAGCCGCGATGTGCGCGACCCCAGCGTGCGCCTCGACCTGCCGGGAACGGTGCTGGTCGTGGCCGGCCTGGTCGCCTTCGTCTACGGGCTGTCCGAGGCCGACACCAAGGGGTGGGGAGCCCCGCTGACCATCGGCCTGCTGGTGGGCGGGGTGATCTTGCTTGCCCTGTTCGTCCTGACGGAACGGCGCGTGGCGCATCCGCTGCTGCCGCTGCGGATCGTCGTCGACCGGTTCAGGGGCGGCGCCTACCTGGCCATCGGGCTGTCCGCCATCGGCTTGTTCGGGGTCTTCCTCTTCCTCACCTACTACCTGGAAGAAACCCTGCGCTACTCACCGGTCGTCACCGGCGTGGCGTTCCTGCCAATGATCGTCTCCCTGATCGCGTCATCGACAATCTCAAGCCAGCTGCTCATGCCGCGGCTCGGTCCTCGCATCCTGATCCCGATCGGGTTGCTTCTCGCCGCAGGCGGAATGGTCATCCTGGCCTCGCAGCTCAGCGTGGCCACCAACTACGCGGCCTGGATCCTGCCCGCGCTCGTCGTCATCGGCCTGGGGCTCGGCCTGGTGTTCGGCTGCGGGCTCAACACGGCGACCTACGGCGCCGCGCCGACCGACGCGGGGGTCGCGTCCGCCTTGGTCAACACCTGCCAGCAGGTCGGCGGCTCGATTGGCACCGCACCTACTCAACACCATCGCCGCCAGCGCGCTCACCAGCTACCTCGTGACGCACGGCCACAGCCCGTCGGCAGTGGCCGGAGCGGCCGTGCACAGCTACGTGGTCGCGTTCTGGGTGTCTTGCGCGGTCTTCGCCGGCTCTGCCGTCGTGTGCGCGCTGGTGCTGAAGTCAGGCGTCCTCTCCCAGGAGAACGCGCGGGCCGCTCCCGTTGTCGCCTGAGCGACGGCCGGCGACGCGCAGAGAACAGCAAAATCAGCGCATAGCGCGGACGAGGATAGGAAAGAACTACAGGGAAAGGAGACGCCCATGGCTTTCGATCGGGTCCGACTAGTAACCGTGTCGGCCTCCTACGGCGCTGGCGGCAGTGTGGTCGCTCCGGCGCTGGCGGACCGGCTTGGCGTCCCGTTCCTGCAGCGGGCGACGACCAGCGTCGGCGGCGTCGGACCAGCCGAGCCGTGTGCCGAGCGGCTGACGCCGGACGAGGCGCACCTGACTCCGGCGCACTGGCTGATTGCCTGCCTCGCCTCGGCGATGCCGACCGGGCCCACCCAGTCGCCGCCGTCAACCTCCCATCAGGACGAGAACCTCCGCCGCCATTGCGAAGAGGGCATCAGGCACCTGGCCGACACGGACGCGGGCGTGATCCTGGGCCGGGGCGCGGCGGTGGTGCTCGGCAAGGGCCGCGGGTTCCACGTGCGACTCGACGGGCCGCCGAAACTCCGCGTCGTTCAGGGCGCCGCGATCGAGGGCATCAGCGAAGACCAGGCCCGCCGTCACCTGGACGCGGCCGACCGCGCCCGCGACACCTACGTGCGCCGCCTGTACCGGACCGATCCCGCCGACCCGCGCCACTACCACCTGGTTATCGACTCCACCGCGCTCCCGCTCGAGGTCGTCACCGAGATCATCCTGAGCGCGCTGTCCGCCGCTCCCGCCCAGCTCGCAGGGCGAGAGGCCTCCCCGGCACCCGGG
>CAVTKQ010000016.1:0-130923 GCA_963735315.1 uncultured Actinomycetota bacterium | reverse complement strand
ATGCCGTTGTGTTCCGGGGGGACGACCCCCCACTGTGCGCCCCGGGGGAGACGATCCCTCTAGCTTCCCCCGGGGCCCCGACGCGCGCCGATGGCAAATCCGCCATCGCGAGAGTGCGCGCGGAAGTTCAGAACCAGTCGTCCGAACGAGTTCGTGCTTCGCGGAGGTCCGCCAATGGCTGGAGTTAGGTACGTAGGCGCCTCGCGCGTCTACGCGAAGGGCGTCGCCCCCGCCGTCGACGCGCTCGACCTCGATATCAAGGACGGCGAGTTCATGGTCCTCGTCGGACCGTCCGGCTCGGGTAAGACCACGGCGCTGCGGATGCTCGCCGGACTCGAGCCGCTCGACGGGGGCCGGATCGAGATCGCCGGCCGCGACGTCAGCGACGTCGAGCCGAAGGACAGGGACATCGCCATGGTGTTCCAGAACTACGCCCTGTACCCGAGCAAGACCGTCGCGGAGAACATGGGCTTCGCGCTGAAGATGCAGCACGTGCCGCGCGATGAGCGCTACCGCCGGGTGCGCGAGGCGGCCCGCATCCTCGACCTGGACGACGCCCTGCTCGACCGCAAGCCGAAGGCGCTTTCCGGCGGCCAGCGGCAGCGCGTCGCCATGGGCCGGGCCATCGTGCGGGAGCCGAAGGTCTTCCTGATGGACGAGCCGCTGTCCAACCTCGACGCGAAGCTGCGCGTACAGACCCGCAGCCAGATCGCCGAGCTGCAGCGCCGCCTCGGCATCACCACCGTCTACGTAACGCACGACCAGGTGGAGGCGATGACGATGGGGCACAGGGTCGCGGTCTTGTCCGGCGGTCATCTCCAGCAGTGCGCCTCGCCGCGCGAGCTCTACGACAACCCGGTGAACCAGTTCGTGGCGGGCTTCATCGGCTCCCCGTCGATGAACCTGCTTAACGCGTCGCTGACGGAAGGCGGCGCGGCCCTGGCAGGCGCGGTCATTCCCCTGTCCCCTGGGGTCAGGGCCGCGGCCGTGCGAGACAAGCTGACCGAGCTTGTCATCGGCATCAGGCCCGAGCACATGCACCTCACCGACGCGGCAGGCACCGCGCCAGGATCGGGCGCCGACGGCACCGCGGCGGCCAGCGCCGTCCTGGGCGGCGAGGTGCTGCTGGTGGAGGAGCTCGGCGCCGACGCCCTGCTGCATGTCCGGCTCGCCGATGAAGGCGGAACCGTCGTGGCCAGGACCGAAGGCCGCAAGTCGCCTGCCCCAGGGCAGCGTGTCACCCTCCGCGTTCAGCCGGACGACATCTTCGCGTTCCACCCGGTGACCGGCGCCCGCCTCGCGGGCTAAGCCCTGTTCTCGCGTTATTGGTTCTCACCTCATCAATGGAGGTCTCATGCGGGCCATCGTGCTCGACCGCCCCGGCAGCTTTCGGGTGGCAGAGGTGCCGGATCCCACGCCAGGGGAAGGCCAGATCGTCGTCAAGGTGGACGCCTGCGGGATCTGCGGCACGGACATCCACATCATGGACGGCGAGTTCCCGCCGACGCCGTACCCGATCACGCCGGGCCACGAATTCGCCGGCACGGTGGTGGCCGTCGCAGGCGACGTCAGGATCGACCTGCCCGTGGGCGCGAAAGTGGCGGTCGACCCCTCCCTGTACTGCGGTTACTGCCGCAGGTGCCGGTCCGGCCGTGACAACCTGTGCGAGAACTGGGCGGCGATCGGCGACACCGTGGACGGCGCGTTCGCCGAGTACGTCGCGGTCCCCGCGGTCAACGCGCACCGGCTGCCCGACGATGTCGACGGCCAGCTCGGCGCGATGATCGAGCCGCTCGCCTGCGCGGTGCACGGCCTGCGCAGGCTCGGCCCGCTGTTCGGCGACTCGGTGCTGCTGACCGGCGCGGGGACGATGGGACTGCTGCTCCTGCAGCTGCTCGTCCACTCGGGGGCGGGGCCGGTCACGGTCGTCGACCGGGTCGCCGACCGGCTCGCGGTCGCCCGCAAGCTCGGCGCCGCGCACGTCGCGGCCGGCCTTGCCGAGCTGTCGGATGAGCGGTTCGAGATCGCGGTCGACGCGACCGGCGTTCCCGCCGTCGTCGACGGCGTCACCGGGCTGCTCGACCGGGGCGGCCGGCTGCTCGTCTTCGGCGTCTCCCCGGCCGAGGCGTCGATCAGCCTCTCGCCGTTCCGCGTCTACAACGACGAGATCACCGTCACCGGCTCGATGGCGATCCTGCGCAGCTTCGCCCCGGCCGTCGAACTGATCGGCAGCGGCGTGATCGACCCGCGCCCGCTGCTGTCCGAGCCGCTGCCCCTGGCCGAGTTCGGCGAGGCCCTGCACCGGGTACGCACCGGCCAGGGCATCAAATGGCACATCAAACCCGCGTGACTGGAACCCGCGTGACTCCCGCGTGACCCGAACCCGTGTAACTGGGATCCCGCGTTACTGGGATCCCGCGTTACTGGGATCCCGTGTGACTTGGCAACCCGCGTGTGACTCGCTCGCCATCCGGCATGTCGGGCGCTGGCGCGCCGCGACATGCCGGATATTTCATGAAAACATGCGGTCAGGTCGGCCGTGGTGAGCACGAAGGCCTTCCTTTCATGGAAATAAAGCAGCTAATAAGCTGCAAAGTTTCCGTGATCATGGCCAGGGCGTGAGGCGGGAGGCAGGGCGCTGTGATCGTTGTTGCTGGTGAGGCGCTGATCGACCTGGTGGTGAGCCCCGGCGGACAGGTCGATGCGCGTCCGGGCGGCAGTCCGTATAACGCGGCACGCAGCCTGGCCCGGCTGGGGGTGGAGACGACCTTCCTCGGCCGCCTGGCCCGCGACGGCTTGGGCCGCGTGCTCCGCGACCGTCTGGCCGCGGAAGGCGCGGCGATCGGCGTCCCCGAGCCGTCAAGCAGGCCGAGCACCCTGGCCGTCGCCACCCTCGACCAGGCGGGCAGCGCCGAGTACGCGTTCTACCTCGATGGCACGGCCGGGGCCGACCTTGGTTACGAGGCGCTGAAGAAGGCGCTGCCTGCCGACGCGACCGCCCTGCACGTCGGCGACCTCGGCCTGGTGATGGAGCCGGTCGGGGCGGCCATCGAGCGGCTCATCCGCAGCGATGTCCCAGCCGACGCCCTCGTGCTGCTCGATCCCAACTGCCGCCCAAGCGCGGTTGCCGACCACGAGGCCTACCGCAGGCGCATCGGCGTCATCGCCCGCCGCGCCGACATCGTCAAGGCGAGCACGGAAGACCTCGCCTACTTGTACCCCGACGTGCCGCCCGAGGAAGCGGCGAAGGCACTGCTTGACAGCGGCTCGTCGCTCGTCCTTGTCACCGACGGTCCCCGCCCAGCCAGAGCCTTCCTGCCAGACTCAATCCTGGCCGAGGAGGTCCCGAGCGTCACCGTCGTGGACACGATCGGCGCGGGCGACGCCTTCGGCGGCGGCTTCCTCGCCTGGTGGACGGCGCACGGCCTCGGCCGGGCCGACCTCGGCCGTCCCGCGCCCTGGCCCGCGACGCGCCGGCCCGCGACGCGCTGGTCGGCAAGGCGCTTCGCGCCGCCGTGGCGGTCGCCGCGCTCACCTGTGCCCGCCCGGGCGCGGACCCGCCGACCCTGGCCGAAGTTCAGGCAAGGAACTGGTGGCCGTAGCCGCGGTTTCCTGTCAGGGTGCCGTCGTGGTGCCAGCAGGCGTCGCGTTCCCCGACATCTCCGTAGCCGTGGGCGACATCGGCATGTCGGCCATCCCGGGCTGGCCAGGGAAGATGATGTTGTGGTGGATGTCGTAGAACCAGTTCCACACCTGCTCGTGGGACGCCTCGCCGCCGGTCGCGTACCCGAGTAGGTTGCCGGAATCCTGCGTCCAGACCATGACGGCGCTGCCGTCTGACTTCTGCACGCAGAACACCCGGCCCATCGCGGTATCGGTGGACACCTTTCCCGAGGCCAGCTGGGCCACGGAGTATTTCGTGGAGTACTGATCCGAGTGGTTCCAGGTGCTCTCGCCCGTGGGGTCGGGCGCCACCGAGTCGCAGACGTTCGTGTTCTCGACGGCGGTGAAGTGCTGGTGGGTCAGGTTCTCCACGATCTCCTGGTAATGCGCGTAAAGCACGTTCAGGCTTGGGTAGGTCGCGAAGGTCACGCTCGCGATGGCCGGGTCCGGATAGGTGCACTGCACGTTCGTCGCGGTGTTCTGCACGCAGGCGGACATCTTGAGCCTGCCGGTGAACTCCTGCGTGCGATCGAGGACGGAGAACAGCGCGCTTGGCGGCGGTGAAGATTCGGCCGCCTGGTGTATCCCGATGGAGGAATTGCCTCCCTGGCTGACGAGCAGCCCGGCCGCCGTGCCGCCTGCGGCGAGCACCGCGACGCCGAGCAGGCTCAGCATGTTCCGCACGCTGCCACGTTCCGGCATCCGCCTGCGCACCGGCCGGCCGCGCCTGCCGCCAGGGACGCCGCCGCCAGGGACGCCACGGCCAGGGACGCCGCCAGGGACGCCGCCGGCGGGGGAGGACGGGCCGGAACCGGATGCCCAGGCGGGCAGCACGCTCGCGGTCGGCACGCCCCGCCGAGCGGCGGAACCACGGCCGAGGCCGCGTTGCCCGCCTGACGGCACCGGCACCGGCGCTGGCTGGAACGCACCGATAGCCGGTGCGCCGCTAGCAGGTGTCCGGATGGCTGATGACCGGCGGTCCTGCGGGTGGGTGGGCGCCGTCTCGAGCGCGCCCCGGGCGGCCCCGATGAACTCACGGCAGTCCGCGTACCGGTCGTCGGGCTCCTTGGCGAGCACGCGGGCGAATACCTCGTCGATGGCGGGCGGCAGTTCAGGCCGCAGCAAAGAAGGCGGCGCGGCGAACTCGTGAACGTGCGCCCACAAGATCGCCTCGTTCAAGCCCTTCTCGAACGGCGCCCGGCCGGTGAGGCACTCGTAGAGCACGCACCCGAGCGAGTACTGGTCGGCCGCGCCGAGCACCGTGTGGTGCTGGATCTGCTCCGGCGAGATGTAGTGGCCCGTGCCGAGCACCGTCCCCGCGACGGTCAGCCCGGACGGCCTGCCCATGTACTTCGTGATGCCGAAGTCGGCCAGGTACACGTGATCCGGGTCCCACTCGTCGCCGCCTTGGGCGATGAGCAGGTTCCCCGGCTTGACGTCCCGGTGCACGAGCCCGCGGCGGTGCGCGGAGTCAAGCGCCCGCGCGGCCTGCTCAAGCAGGTGCACGCTCTCGTACGGCGCCAGCCAGCCCCGGTCCGCGATCAGGTGCCGCAGGTCGGTGCCGGAAACATAGCGCATCGCAATGTAAAGCAGCCCGTCGCTCGCCCCGAAATCGTGAATGGGGATGACGTGCGGATGGTTCAGCGAAGCCGCGATCTGCGATTCCTCGCGGAATCTGGTCCGGAAAACCTGGTCATCGGCCAGTTCGGGGGCGAGGACCTTCAGCGCGATCACGTTACGCAGCCGTGGGTTCTCCGCCTGGTAGACGATGCTCATGCCGCCCCGGCCGAGCACCGCACGCAACCGGTAGCCAGCGAAGTCCGTGCCGACAAGCGGCAATTCGGGCATGCTTTCTCTCCGTCCGGGATGGCCGCTCCATCCGGCGTCGAGCCCGGATGGCGCCCTTGCGCAGTTCTCCCTGCCCGCTTGGGTAACGGATAAATCCGGATTTCGGTTCAGCATCCCGTCCGGGAGGGCGCCCTATTTCCCGCTCAGCGACCGCAGTGAAGGAAGATGTGCGGGCCACGGGACGAGCAGCCGGGCGCCGAGTACCACCGCGCCGATCGCGACGAGCGCGAACACCGACACCCAGACCCCGGCGGGTACCCGGGTCAGCCAGGCGAGCTGGTCGGCGTCGGACATGCCAGGGCCGGGCCGCCCGGTCGCCAGGCGGCGTCCTGGCGGCAGGCGCACCGCCCTGGTCCGCGTCCGCGCGAGCTCCACGACCGGCCGCACCCCGCCGAACAGCAGGAACCACGCCACCGCGTAGGCGAACGCCGCGCGCAGTGCCGGGTCGGCCAGCCAGCTGACCGCGACGAGCGCGCCCGCGGTCACCAGCACGGACAGCACGCCGTACCAGTTGCGCACCATGACCAGCGTCACCGCGAGCAGCAGCAGGAGCAGCGAAAGCAGCAGGGTTACCCGGTGCGCGGCGAGCAGTGCGCAGGCGCCGACCCCGAGCAGCGGCGGCGTGACGTACCCGGCAAGCGCGGTGATGACGATCCCCGGCCCGTTGCGCCTGCCCCGCGAGACCGTCTCGCCCGAGGTATCGGAGTGCAGCCGGATCCCCTCAAGCCGCCGCCCGGACAGCAGCGAGGCCGCGGCGTGGCCGCTCTCATGCGCGATCGTGATCGCGATCCGCGCCATCCGCCACAGCCGGGGACTCGCCACGACGAGCAGCGCGACGGCGGCGCTCGCGGCGACCACCCACCCCGCCGGAGCGCTCTGCGCCCCGATCACCCGATCCCAGAACACCGCCACGCACAAAGGGTATTCATTACGTAAAACGCCCGCTTTCCATCCGGCGACACGGCCGTAATCCCGTGGTTTCCCGCATGGCCGTGCCGATGATGTGCTAACTCTAGGTAGCTGAACATGCACGTTGCGGTCACTAGGTTGTCGGAAGTGGTGACTCGGAAGTGGTGACATGAGTGGCACGGGCAGGCACGCGAGCGCGCCGGCCCTGTGGTTCCCGACCCGGCTCGGCGTGACGACGGCGGTGGCCGCCCTAGTGGCGGTGGCGGCGATCATCGGCGGCGTGGCCGTGAACTCGCCAGGCCCGCGGCCTCTGTCGGCGACCCAGCCCGCGCACGCGCCCGCGGCCGCGGCCCGGCCCGGCGCGTCGATCAACCGTGTCCCTGGCAGCACGGCGGCGATCGCCAGGGCGAACGCGGTGCCCGCGCTCACCGGCTCGCGGCACCAGCCTGACGGCGCGCCAAGCGTGGCCGCGCCGGCCCGCCGGTCGCCACGATGCCGCTGGTGCTGACCGACGTCGACCACCGGACTGCCCGGCCACGGCGACCGCGTGCGTCGACCTGACCAGGCACATCACCTGGCTCCAGGCCGACGGCAGGATCACGTTCGGCCCGGTCAGGATGGAGCCAGGCAAGCCGGGAGGCCAGCACCAGACCCCGCGCGGCACGTTCCAGGTCGAGTGGAAGGCCGGCCCGTCGTACGTCAGCAACATCTACCACGAGCCGATGCCGTGGGCGACGTTCTTCGCGGTCGGGCGGCATCGCGTTCCACGGCGGCAGCCTGACCGCGTGGTCGCACGGCTGCGTGCACCTGACGGACGCCGAACGCGCACTACTACAACCAGCACCTGCCGATCGGCGCGCGAGGTCGTCGTCTTCTAGCCTGCGGACCCGCTAGTCGGGCACCGCGATCCGCTGGTGGACGGCCCAGCGGGCGAGCTGGTCGGAGAAGTGCGGGCTGGCCGGGTCGCCGGACGCGCCGCCGGGAATGACGAAGCTCGCCGGACGCGGCTCGGCCAGGTCCACCACCTGCCGGTACACCGACAGGTTGGTCACGGTGAACGGGCTGCCCTGGCGCCACCCGTAGCCGGCGGCCTGGATGGTGTCGGTGTCCCCGCCCATCGGCGCGCCGGGGAACGGGCCGGCGAGCGGGTGCACGCGCACCGCGCGGTGCGCGTCGCCCCACCGCCACTGCCCGGGGTCGGGCCCGCCGGCCTGACCGCCGCGGCCCACGCCGCGGCGAGCGCGCCGGGCACCGCGGCAAGGCACCCGCTCCCGCCGCTCCGCGTCCCTGCGGCCGCGCGTCCGCGCTGGCACCGGCCCGCCGAGCAGCTCCCAGGTGTCGTTGCCGAGCCAGCGCCGCGATCATGGACAGCGTCGGCGCCAGCACCGCCGACGTCATCCACGTCCAGGTCTCGCGCGCCGAGCACCGGCCGGTACAGCGCCTCGGCGAGCGCCCGCAGGTAGCACGCGTAAAGCAGCGCCGCCGCCGACCCGGCGGCCAGGTCGCCGTCCAACCCGGCCAGCAGCGCCCGCGCCGCCTCGGCGTCCGCGTCCGCGCAGCGGCCCGAGCCCGGCCAGCAGCCGCGCCCAGCCGCGCGCCTGCAGCGACACCGTGTCCGCCTGCATCCCGGCCAGCTCCGTCCACGCTGAGCTTGCCGGGCTCGGCGAGCAGCGAGCGGATCCGCTCGGCCCGCCACGGCTGGGAGAACGTGTAGGAGATGTACGGCTCGTCCGCGTCGGTGATCGCGTTGTTGGCGGTCATCACGAACCCGGCTCTCGGGATCGACGGCCCGCGGCAGCGCCGCGAACGGCACGGTTCCCGTCCACTCGCACGCGTCGTCCCAGCCGGGCACTGGCAGCCGCCGCCCCGCGTCGCCGAGACCGCACCGGCAGTTCGCCCCGGCACTGGTAGGCGATGTCCCCGCTGCGTGTCCGCGCAGACCAGGTTGTTGACCGGGTCGACCCAGCCGTCCTGCGCGTCGGCCAGCGCGGCGACGGTCCGCGCGGTGAGCATCGGCAGCAGGCACTCGAACCCGCGGTTGGGCCGGTGGGTACCCGTCCACTTCAGCGCCAGGGCGAGGCCGGACTCCGGGTTCCCGTGCACGACCGGCCCGTGCCTGGTGGCCCAGACCGGGACGGTGACCGGGGAGCCGCCCCGCACGTCGATCCGCTCGTGCCGTACCTCGGCCTCCGCCCAGCCGTCGGGCGTCAGGTACCGGTCGCCCTCGAAGCGCTCCAGGTACAGGTCCTGGGTGTCGGCGTCCCCGTGCGTGATCGCCCAGGCGACAGACCCGTTGCCGCCGAAGTGCGGGAACCCGGGCAGCCCGGGGAACGTGGCGCCCGTGACGTCGAAGTCCGGGCAGGTCACCCGGCACTGCCAGTACACGTTCGGGGTGTCGAGCGCGCGGTGCGAGTCGTTGCAGAGCACCGCGCCGCCGTGCGCGGTGCGCCGCCCGCTCACCGCCCAGGCGTTGGACCCTGGCTCGACCTCCGCGAGGAACCCGAGGTGGCCCTCGATGTCGCCCAGCGCCTCGTCGAGCAGCCCGGCGGCCTGGTGCGTCAGCCGCCCGTCCGGCGGCACCGCGACCGGTGACCCGGCGACCGCCCGGCTCTCCAGCCGCTCGAACGCGTCGGCCCCGGTCCGCGCGAGCAGCACCGCGTTCGCGAGCTTGTGCTGCCACTGCCCCATCTGGACGTGCCGCACCAGGAACGCCGGCGACGGAGTGCCACGCCAGCCAGGGCTCGACGGGGTATCCGCGCGGGCAGCGGCAGCGCCCCGTCCGCGATGGCCTGGTTGACCCCGCTCGCGTAGGCCTCGAACGCCGCCCGGACCTGCGGCGACATCACGGCGACGGTCGAGCTGGGCCGCGGCGGCGAGCCCGAGCCGCCGGGCGAGCACGTCCGCGCCGAGCGCCGGGAACCCGGCGACCTCCGCCCACCGCCCGCACGCCCGCCGCCGGTCGTAGTCCATCTGGAACAGCCGGTCCTGCGCGCACGCGTACCCCATCCCGGCCCACGCGTCCGCCGCCGTCTCGGCCCGCACATGCGGCACCCCGTACCCATCGCGCGTGATCAGAAAATCCACAAACCAAGTATCCCGAACGGGTGCGTCCTTCGCCTCGCCGCGCCACCTGAGACTCCGTCGGCCGGACGAATATGGGCCGGCCCATGTCGCTGCCGGGCGAGTGCGCCTCGCGAAGCAAACTCGATATTCCAGTCGGCAAGGGCGAGTACTAGAGTGGCTGGCATGTCATCCGCCCCGGCTCATCGAAGCGTTCCTGGCCGAGCCACGCAACGTGCATCGTCGCCGGCATCCGCAAGGACGGCCGCCCGCACCTGTCCCCGAACTGGTTCTTCTGGGACGGCGAGCACTTCTACGTGTCCACGACCCGCAAGCGCGCCAAGTACAAGCATCTTCCGCCGCGACCCGCAGGGCCGAGCTGGTCGTGGACGACGCGAGCCGGGCATGCGCTACGTCGAGATCCCCAGCCACGGTGGGGCATCCGCGAGGACGTGCCGGCCAACGTCTCGCCTGTTCCGCGCGCATCAGGGAGAAGCACGGCCGCGAGACTCCCGCCGCGACGACGAACTCGGCGCGCGCCAGCTCATCGCCGACGACCGGGTCCTGCTGGTCTTCACCCCGGCCACCCCGGCCTCCGCCTGGACTTCGCGACATCGCGCTACGCCCGCCGACTCAGCCTGCGTACGACGCCCGCATTGCCGCACCGAGGACATGTCCGTTGTGAGCACTGGCAGCCGCATGGCGCCAGGTGTGTAAAGCCGGTGATCACCGGTCGCCGACCAAGGCAGGAACGCCCGGGCTCCGCTAGCCGAGCAGGCGGCCGACGACCAGCACCGTGGTGGCGCTGACCTGAAGGATCGCGCCGAAGACGTCGCCGGTCATCCCGCCGAGCCGCCGCCGCGCCGTCCGCTGCAGCAGCCAGCCGGCGAGCAGGCCGGCAGCGTCGGCGCCCAGCCCGCGCGCCGCGAGCGTCGGGCCGCCCGCGGCGACCCCAGGCCGGCCGCCGCGACGGCCAGGCCAGCACGGCGACCGTGAGCGCGCGGTCCGCCGCCGTGGTCCGCCCGGCGACGAGCGCGCCGAACCCGCCCGGCCGCGCGGCGGGGGAGGAGGTCGCGACGACGACCGAGACCCGGCCGGTGACCTCGGCAAGCGACCAGCGCGGCGACGGCCAGCGGCAGCCGTGGCAGCGCGGCGACCGCCGTCACCTGGACGAGCAGCACAAGCACCAGCGCGCCGACCCCCATCGGCCCGATATCGGACCGCCGCATGATGGCAAGCGCGTCGGCGGCCGGGCGGCGGCTGCCGAGCCCGTCGGCGGTGTCGGCGAGCCCGTCGAGGTGCAGGCCGCCGGTGAGCACCGCGATCACGCGCGACCGCGAGCGCCGCCCCGAGCAGCCGCCCGGGCCCGGTCGCGTTAAGCCGCCCGGCGGCCAGCAGCACGCCGCCGCCGAGCGCCGCCGAGCAGCAGCCCGATCGCGGGCAGCCACCGGATCGAGCGGGCCGCCACGTCGTCGTCGAGCATCCCGTTGACCCCGGCCGGGATCGTCGTGAACAGGCTCATCGCGACCCGCCAGGCGGGCGGCTGTCGTTCGTTCACCGGCTATCGCAGCCGTCGCGGTATGCCCGCGGTGCACAGCCAGACCTGCTCGCACTCGGCGGCGATCCGCGCGTTCAGCCGCCCGAGCTCATCGCGGTAGCGGCCACCGGAGGCAGTGGCAGGTACGACCCCGGACCCGACCTCGTTGCTGACCGCGACCACCAGCCGCCGTGACGACCGCCAAGCGTCGAGCAGCCCGTCGACCCGGTCGGCGAGCTTCTTGTCGGCGCCCGCCGCGCCCGTCCACAGGCCGCACTCGTCCATCACCCCGGCCAGCCAGGTCGACAGGCAGTCCACCAGCACCGGGACCGCGCTGGTCGCGACAGTGAGCACGCCCTCCAGGTCGAGCGTCTCCAGCGTCGTCCAGTGCGCGGGCCGCCGCTCCTGGTGCAGCCGCACCCGCTCGGCCCACGAGGGATCGGCGTCGTCCGCGGACATGCCGCAGGCCACGTAGTCCACTCGTGCCGCGGTCGCCGAGCATCCGTTCCGCGGTCACCGACTTCCCCGACCGCGCCCCGCCGAGCACGAGCACCCGGAACGCCCGCCCGCGCCGTGGCCGCCCAGGCAGCGGGAGCGCCCTGGCGTACGCCAAGCGGCGCGGACCGTCGAGTCCCAGACCAGCCGCACCATGGTCAGCACCTTCCCCCGAACCGCCAAAGACCGCGAATCAGCAGATCACGCACCCACCCCTAGTCAACTAGCCCCGTCAACTAGCCCCGCCGTCCGGTCGGTCCCAGGCAGCAATGACGCCCGGACGGTATCTGGTCGATCACAGTGCGTTGGGTAGGGTAGGTGAATCCGGGCACTGCCCGCCAGGCCAATACCCTGCTGAGCCAGTGCCCTGACGTCATCGACCGCCGTCAGGAGGGCACATCGTGGCCTATGACCCCTATGGGTCTGGCGAGTTCGGCGCCAGCCCGTTTGACGACATGTTCGCGCGCTTCTTCGGTAACGCGCTGCCGCAACGGCCCGCGCAGCGGATCGACATCGGCGAGCTGCTGACCGAGACGGGCCGCGAGGTCATCAGGGATGCCGCCACCCAGGCGGCCCGCTGGGGCGACTCCGACCTCGACACCGACCACCTGCTGTGGGCCACCACCAGGCAGGAGCCGGTCCGCCGCCTGCTGCGGCGCGGCGGGCGCGGACCCGGACGCCATCGCCCGGCAGGTCGAGTCGGGTGCCGAGCGCGGCCAGCCGCGCGACCAGGTGCCGAACCTGACCCCCGCGGCCAAGCGGGCGCTGCTGCACGCGCGGCAGATCTCCCGTGCCCTCGGGTCGTCCTACATCGGCCCCGAGCACCTGCTGTTCGCGCTCGCCGTCAACCCCGGATCGGCCGCGGGCCGGGTGCTGGCGAGCGCCCGGGTCACCCCGAGGCGCTGCGCGACGCGGCGGCCGGCGGCCGCCGGCGGCGCCGGGCGCGAAGCCGCCGTCGGCCACCCCGACCATCGATGAGTTCGGCACCGACCTCACCGCGATGGCCCGCGAGGACCGGGTCGACCCGGTGATCGGCCGCGAGCAGGAGATCGAGCAGACCGTCGAGGTACTGTCCAGGCGAACGAAGAACAACCCGGTGCTCATCGGCGAGCCCGGCGTCGGCAAGACCGCGATCGTCGAGGGCATCGCGCAGCGGATCGTCGACGGGGACGTGCCGGAGCACGCTGCGCGACAAGCGCCTCGTCCAGCTCGACCTCGGCGGCATGGTCGCGGGCACCAGGTACCGCGGCGACTTCGAGGAGCGGCTGAAGAAGGTCATCGACGAGATCCGCGCGCACGGCGACGAGCTGATCATCTTCATCGACGAGCTGCACACCGTCGTCGGCGCGGGCGCGGCGGAGGGCTCGATGGACGCGGCGAACATGCTCAAGCCCGCGCTTGCCCGCGGCGAGCTGCACATCATCGGCGCCACCACGATCGACGAGTACCGCAAGGACATCGAGAAGGACGCCGCGCTCGAGCGCCGCTTCCAGCCGATCCTGGTCCCCGAGCCGTCGGTCGTCGGACACCATCGAGATCCTGCGGGGCCTGCGCGACCGCTACGAGGCGCACCACCAGGTCCGCTTCACCGACGAGGCGCTGGTCGCGGCGGCGGAGCTGTCCGACCGGTACGTCACCGACCGGTTCCTGCCGGACAAGGCGATCGACCTCATCGACCAGGCGGGTGCGCGGGTCCGGCTGCGGACCATGACGCCGGCCAGGGACACGGCGCGAGGCCGAGCAGCGCCTCGAGCGGCTGCGACGGGAGAAGGACGAGGCGGTGGCCGTCGAGGACTACGACCAGGGCCGGTACGCTGCGCGACGAGATCGCCGAGCTGATCCAGCGCCCGGACAGCGACGCGGCCGCAACGGGCGGGAAGGCCGAGAAGACGGTCCCTGAGGTCAGCGCCGCCGACATCGCGGACGTCGTGTCCCGGGCGACCGGCATCCCGGTCACCCAGCTCACCCAGGAGGAGAAGGACCGGCTGCTGCAGCTTGAGGAGCACCTGCACCAGCGGGTCATCGGCCAGGACGACGCGGTGGCGGCCGTCGCCGAGGCGGTGCGCCGCTCCCGCGCGGGCCTGGCCGACCCTGACCGTCCCATCGGCAGCTTCCTGTTCCTCGGCCCGACCGGCGTCGGCAAGACCGAGCTGGCCCGGGCGCTGGCGGAGGCGCTGTTCGGCAGCGAGGGCCGGATGGTCCGCATCGACATGAGCGAGTTCCAGGAACGGCACACGGTCAGCCGCCTGGTCGGCGCGCCGCCCGGCTACGTCGGCTACGAGGAGGCGGGCCAGCTCACCGAGGCGGTGCGCCGCACCCCCTACGCCGTGCTGCTGCTCGACGAGATCGAGAAGGCGCACCCGGACGTCTTCAACATCCTGCTCCAGGTGCTCGACGACGGCCGGCTCACCGACGGCCAGGGCCGGACGGTGGACTTCAAGAACACCGTCGTCATCATGACGAGCAACCTCGGCTCAGACCTGATCGGCGGCGCAGCGCTCGGCTTCGGCGGCTCCGCGTCGGCGGCGTCCGCGGCGGACGCGGAGGACCGCTGCGCGACCGGATCATGTCCCGGCTGCGGGAGTCGTTCCGGCCTGAGTTCCTCAACCGCATCGACGAGATCATCGTCTTCCGGCACCTCGACGAGACGCAGCTGCGGCAGATCACCAGCCTGCTCCTCGAGGAGACCACCCGCCGCCTGCACGCGCAGGACGATCACGGTGGACTTCACGACCGAGGCGATCGACTGGCTCGCCAGGCGCGGCTTCCAGCCCGAGTTCGGCGCCAGGCCGCTGCGCCGCACCATCCAGCGCGAGGTCGACAACAGGCTGTCGTCGATGCTGCTCGACGGCCGGCTGCATCCCGGCCAGCACGTGACCGTCGCCCGCGACGGTGACGAACTCGCGTTCCGCGCCACGGACCGCGACCCGGCCCAGGTCCCGCCCCAGGCCAAGCAGTCGGACCAGGAAGAGGCCGCCCGCCGCGGTTAAGTGCCAAGATCAAGACCCGGTTCGGCTTTGCCGGCATCGGTTCCCGCGGCAGCTTGGCGCCGGAAGAGCACGTCGATTCGCTTCCCCATGCCATTGACCGCCTTCACGAGTTCGGCCACCTCTTCTCTCACGGGACCGACCTCGGCGTGCAGCAGGTTCTCGAAGTAGGCTTCCAGCGGAGAATTGCTCGGGTCCCGAATATTCTTTTCCGGCTCCGCGTGCAAAATATTTATGAGGTGATCGTAGCGCCAGCCAAGGACCACGGATATCGCTACCAGCGTGGATTTATTGTGCTTCCTGGCCGGCGTTCCCAGATAACGGATGGTCGTTTGCGACAATCCAGTTTCGCGCGCAAGGTAGCTGAGTGACATGTGAAGTTCGCTCAGGCGTTCGGTGACAGCGCGGCCGACCGCCGCCCAATCCCCGTCCTCCAGCGCATCCTCTGCCAATGCAATTCCTCCGCGCGTTCCGCCTCGGCGCACAGGTTAGCGGATCGTTCACCCCCATGACAGGCGACGGCGCTTTCTCGCCGCATTGCCCGACCGGCGCCTTCGACCGGTCGCCAATAATGACTAGATCTCACCAGTTTTGATTTTCATGAGCTCTCACTTGTGCAGTCGAGTATGGTCGACTCTTATTCATGGCGATGGGGCGGTATTGGCGCGGAAGGGGAGTTGACCCTATGACGGCACAGGCCTGCACGCTGGGCGCGGCAGTGCTTAACGGCCGGGCCGGTTACCTGGCGACCGGTGGCCCGTGGTGGGCCGAATTCGCCCTGGCCGCGTTCCTCCTGCTGACCGTGTGCCTGCGCATTGTGTTTCCGCAGGACTCACGGGACAAGCTGGCCTGGTGGCGCGACCGCAGGCGAACGCGCCTCGCCCGTGGCCGGGTTCGATGACCGGGTGACGACCGCGACAGGCGACCCTGAACCGCATGCCATGCCCGGCGGGCAGTTACGGCACGCGGTGCCCGGTTTGTCCAGCGGCGGTTAACGCGTAAATTCCGTGCAACGCGAAGGCTTTGTGCAAGAGGTAAGAAAAGCGCGCCTCAGGCGCGCTTTTCTTACCTCACGTGCTTTATTTACCTCCAGAGCGGAGGTTACTGGTTAATTCTCGGCTCAGATATCACGAAATGTCGGGCATAACACGCCGGGTGGGGACGGGCCCAGTAATTGTCGCTGGCTCAGCCGATGCGCAGCCACACGCTGGTGTCGGGCGGCAGCACCCCGCCGTGAACCGGCCCGCTGGCGAGCAGCACCCCCGCATGCGGCGGCAGTCCCACGGGCCCGGCCGACAGGTTGGCGACGCAGCGCACGGTCGCGCCGGCTTCGCGGTCCTCAACCCCGCCCGCGTCATGACGGTCAAAGGCGAGCACGCCGTCCGCCGACGGCTGCCAGGTCAGCGGGGCGTCGCCGAACGCGGGCTCGGAGCGGCGGATGCGCAGCGCCGCACGGTACAGGCGCAGCATGGAGTCCGGGTTGGCGGACTCGGCCGCCACGGTCAGGTCCCGCCACTCCTTCGGCTGCGGCAGCCACGGGTCCGACTCGGCTCCGGCGGGAGAGAAACCGAACGGTGGCTCGGTCCCCGACCACGGCAACGGCACCCGGCACCCGTCCCTGCCAGGGTCCGCGCCGAGCGTTCTGGCCCAGATGGGATCCTGGCGCAGCTCGTCGGGGATGTCCTGGACCTCCCACAGGCCCAGTTCCTCGCCCTGGTAGATGTACACGGCACCGGGCAGGGCCATGGTGAGCAGCGCCGCCGCCCTGGCCCGCCGCGTGCCGAGCGCCAGGTCGACGGGGAACCCGTGGAAGTAAGGCCGCCGGTCCAGGTCGAACGCGGTGTCGGAACGGCCGTACCTGGACACCACCCGGTCAACGTCGTGGTTGGACAGTACCCAGGTAGCGGGGGCCCCGGAGCGCCATCGTCGAGTCGATGACCTGGCGCAGCGACGCGGCGTCCCACGGGCAGTTCAGGTAGGGAAAGTTGAACACCGAGTGCAGCTCGCCCGGCCCGACGTAATGGGCGAGCCGCGCCGCGTCGGGCAGCCAGACCTCGCCGATCAGCATCCGGCCGCCGTGCTCGTCGCCGCCGTAGGAGTCGGCGACGGCCCGCCAGGACTGGTAGATCTCGTGCACCTCATCACGGTCCATGTACGGGTGCGCCGGGCCTGGTGACTCCAAACCAGAGACGTCAGGCAGGTCGGCGTCCTTGCACAGCAGCGCGGCCGAGTCGATCCTTATGCCGTCGACGCCGCGAGAAAACCAGAACCGCAGCACGTCCTCGAAGTCGCGCCGCACCTCTGCGCTGCCCCAGTTGAAGTCCGGCTGCTCGGGCGCGAACAAGTGCAGGTACCACTCGCCAGGCGTACCGTCCGCCTCGGTCACCCGGGTCCAGGCGGACCCGCCGAAGATCGACTGCCAGTTGTTCGGCGGCAGCTCACCGGCAACGCCGCGGCCCGGCCGGAACCAGAACCTGGACGCGCTCAGCAGAGCCAGGCCCGGCGGCAAGCGCGGCAGCGAACCAGGGGTGCCGGTCGGAGGAGTGGTTGGGCACCACGTCAATGATGATCTTGATCCCGTGCGCGTGCGCCTCGGCGATCAGCGCGTCGGCGTCGGCGAGCGTGCCGAAGACCGGGTCGATCGACCGGTAGTCGGAGATGTCGTACCCGGCGTCGGCCATCGGCGACGGGTACCACGGGTTGAACCAGATCGCGTCGATGCCGAGCGCGGCCAGGTACGGCAGGTGCGCCCGCGCGCCCGGCAGGTCGCCGATGCCGTCCCCGTCGCCGTCCGCGAAGCTGCGCACGTAGAGCTGGTAGATCGCGGCACCCTTCCACCAGGATGTGAGCCACGGGGAACTGGACGACCGGGGGTCGGATGCCGCGGATGCGGACGGCGTGTGCACTGGGTACCTGCTTTCTCCTGTTGCGAAAACGGCATGCGGCAGCGACGCCGTCGGCGGCCGCGGGACTAAACGGACTAAATGGGAAAGTCAGCCTCTGATGCCGCCGGAGGTGAGGCCGGCCATGATATTTCGCTGGAAGATGAGGAAGAACAAGATCGTCGGGACCGCGGCCATCGCGGAGGCGGCGATGATCAGGTTCTCAGGCGTGCCACCGCCGTATGAGGCCTGCCAGATGCCGACGTTCAGGGTCTCCCTCGTCGGGGTGTACCCGTACTCGACGAGCAGCGGCCAGAGGAAGTCCTTCCAGACCGCGACCAGCCTGAAGATCGAGACCACGGCGATGATCGGCCGCGACATGGGCAGGATGATCCGCCACAGGATCATCAGCGAGGACGCGCCGTCGACCGAGGCCGCGTCGACGTACTCCGCGGGTATCGAGTCGAAGAACCGCTTGAGCAGGAAGATGTTGAACGCGTTGGCCACCGACGGCAGCCAGATGGCGGCCGGCGAGCCGATCAGGTTCCAGTGGAAGAACGGCAGGTTGTCCACCGTCAGGAACTGCGGCACCACGAGCACCGTAACCGGGATCATCAACGTGGCCAGCATGAGGTAGAAGACCACGTTCCCGAGCACCGGCCGCAGCTTGGACAGCGAGTACGCGGCGGCCACGTCGAAGACGAGCTGCAACGCCAGCGCGCCGAACGCGTAGTAGGCGGTGTTCCACAGCATCAGCCCGACATCGAGCCGGTTCCACGACTGCACGAAGTTCCCGGGATTCAACTGATGCGGGTAGAGCGTGGGCGGTGTCGCGATCGTTTCCTGCGTCGACTTGAGCCCGTCGGCGAACAGGAAGTACATCGGCCCGATGAACACGAGCGTGAACACCACGAGCACCAGGGTCAGCGTGACGCGGTAGATGATCTTGCCACGGGGGCGGTTTAGTGAGACCGGAGATATCAGCGTCCGTGTCGAGGTCGTCGGGCGGCGCCGGGACCCCCGGGCCGTGGTGGTGGCGGTGGCGATCGAAGCCATGAGCCGTACCTCCTAGCCGCGCTCGCGGGTGACCCACAGGAACCCGCCGGAGAAGACGGCGAGCACCAGCATGAGGACCACCCCGAGCGCCGAGGCGCTGTTGTAGTTGCTTGCGCCGCTCATCGCGAACGCGTACTGGTAGATGAGCATCACCACGGACTGGACGTTGTCGCCCACGCCGCCGCCGCCATTGGTCAGCACGAACGACTCGATGAACATCTGCATGGTGGCCACGACCTGCAGCATCAGCAGCAGGACGAGGATCAGCCTGGTCTGCGGGACGGTGACGTGCCTGATCCGGCGGAAGATGCCCGCGCCCTCAAGCTCGGCCGCCTCGTACAGCTCGCCGGGGATGTTCTGCAGCGCGGCCAGGTAGATCAGCGTCGCGCTGCCCATGTTCATCCAGGTCGACGCGACGACCACCGACACCATCGCGGTGCTGATGAAGCCGGTGCCCGGCTGGAGGACCCACTGCGACGTCGGCAGGTGCAGGATACGCAGGATGTCGTCGAACAGCCCGTACTGCGGGTTGTAGAAGTAGGCGAACAGCAGCAGCGCCGAGGCGGGCGGCAGCATCACCGGCAGGTAGACGAGCGCCCGCAGGTAGCCGCGCGCGTGCCGCAGCTCGTTGAGCACGATCGCCACCACGAACGGGACCGCGAACCCGATGACCAGCGCGAGCAGGGTGAACTCGGCCGTGTTCCGCCATGCCTGCCAGAACGTCGGGTCATGGAAGATCCGGATGTAGTTCGTCCAGCCCGTCCACGCGAAGCCGCCTCCGTAGACCGGCTTCTGGAAGCTCATGATGACTTCGCGGACGATCGGGTACCAGGAGAAGAAGGAGAAGCAGAGCACCGCCCCGATCAGGAACCCCCACGCGGCGCCGTTGCGCCGGGCCCGGGGCAGCAGCGCCCTCGGCCGCCGCCCGCGCGCGGCGGGCGCGGCCGTGGCACGCCGCGCGACACCGGTGAGAACGTTCGCCATCGCTTCTCCTGTCCGTTGCAGTGATGGCCGGGCCGGGCGCGGGGCGGGCGGCTGAGGTCGCCGCCCGCCCCGTGCTCGGCTGAGGGGATCAATATGGAGTCGTCCGAACGAATTCGGCTTCCTGTCCTACGCCCCCGAATTCGCCAGGAGCGTGTTGACGTTGGTGGCCGCGGTCTTGAGCAGCGCCGGGATATTCGCGTTCGGGTCGGTAAGCACCGCGAGCATCACCGGGTCAAGCGTCTTGTAGACGGCCTGGGCGTCGGTCGGCTCTCCGGCGCCCTTCTCCTGCGCGTTGACGTACGACGTGTACTGCGAGACCGGAATCGTCGCGTACTGAGTACGCAGCTGGTTGACCTTGGTTGCGGGCGCGCCGGTGAACAGTTCCGGCTCGGGGAAGCCGACGGTGAACCCGTCCGCCTTCTGCCGGGCGAAGTTGAACTGTCCGACGCCGGGCGTCAGGTCCTCGAAGTTGAGCCACTTGACGCCGGCCGCGATCTGCGCCGGGGTGTCCTTCGGGGAGAAAATGAAGCTGTTGCCACCGGACAGTGAGCCCGCCGGGGTGCCGGTCAGGCTGGGCAGCGGGGCCATCCCGATGTCGCCGAGGTTGCCCTTGTCGGTCGGCACGATCACGTTGTAGACGTCGTCCGGCGCGGCGATGTACATGCCGAGCTTGCCCGCGGCGAACTGCTGCTGCAGCGTGCCCCAGGCCAGGCCCTGGGTGGGGCTCATCGCCTTGTCGGTGAACCGCATCGTGTGCAGCGCCTGCAGGATCTGCTGGGCCTCGGGAGTGTTGAAGCTCGCCGTCGCCGGAGAGGCCGAGTTGTTGACCATCGAGCCGCCTACGGCGTCGATGTACGAGGAGAAGTGCCAGCCGCCGTTGTTGCCCGCGCTGTAGTCGCCCCAGCCCTCGATGCCGTTGCCGAGCTTGGCGATGGCGGTGGCGTCCTGTCTCGACCTGCGCCCAGGTGGTCGGCGGCTGGTCGGGGTTGAGTCCCGGCCTCGGTGAAGAGCTTCCTGTTGTAGATGAGGCCCTGCGTGTAGTTGGAGGTCGGCAGGCCGTACAGCGTCTTGCCCGCGGTCACCGCCTTCATCGAAGCTCGCGTCGATGTCGTTCAGGTTCGGCACCGTCTTGGTGTTCACGTACTGGGTGATGTTCGCCGCCTGGCCGGCCAGCAGTATCTGGGGCAGGTCAGTGAAATAGGCGTAGTAGAGGTTCGTCTCGGTCCCGGCGCGCAGCATCGCGGTGAACTGCGCCGGTACCGCGTCGCACGGGTAGTTGTAGACGCTGTTGATGGTGATGTTGGGGTTAGCCTTCTCGAAGATGGCTATGTCCGCAATCCACTCCTTGTGCTGCACTGGCTGCTGCGCCGCGGGCGGCGCGCAGTCGATGCTGATGGTGACCTTGCCGCCTGACCCGGACGCCGCGTTGTTCGCGCTCGAGTTGCTTGAGCAGGCCGCGGCGGCGAGCACGAGGCCCGCCATGGCGGCGACCGCGACCACCGGGCGGTGGCGCAGTCGGTGATACATGCTGCTCATCGCTCCATCCCTTCCGTGGGCTGAACGTGGGCGATGGGGCACTTCCGCTGGGCCGGGGCGCCGTCGCCGTTGGGGTGAACATACATAGCAGGACATCTGCTGGCAAGATCCCGATCATCTGATGCAAAGAAACAACATTCATATGCAGGTCTCTGACTCTGCCGTCGGAGGTTGCCACCATCGCCGCATAGCCCTGTATCCTGCGGGTTCTGGCCCGCAAGCAAGATCATCGGTAGCCGGCAACCTGGGTAAAGATATCTCTCTGATAACGCAATTACTTGCGTTGAAATGACGTACTCTTGCGGCATGACGACACGTACTCCCGCCCGGCGGCTGGCCGAGGTGGCGAAGAAGGTCGGGGTCAGCGAGGCCACCGTGAGCCGCGTGCTCAACGGCAAGCCCGGCGTGTCCGACAGCACGAGGGAAGCGGTGCTCACCGCCCTGGACGTGCTCGGCTACGAGCGGCCGAGCAAGCTGCGCGGGCAGCGCGCCCGGCTGATCGGCCTCGTGCTGCCCGAGCTGCAGAACCCGATCTTCCCGGCGCTCGCCGAGGTCATCGGGGCGCAACCTCGCGCAGCGCGGGTTCACCCCCGTGCTCTGCACCCGCACCGCGGGCGGCCTGTCCGAGGCCGAACTACGTGGACATGCTGCTTGAGCAGCACGCGTCGGGGGTCGTGTTCACCGGCGGCAACTTCGCCGAGGTCGCCGCCCCGCACGAGCACTACCGGCTGCTGCGCGCCGGGGCGTCCCCGTCGTGCTGATCAACGCGCTGGTCGACAACCTCGACTTCCCGTGCGTCTCGACCGACGACGGGTCGGCCGCCGTCCAGGCGTTCACGCACCTGTCCGCGCTCGGTCACGACCGCATCGGCCTCGTGCTCGGCCCGGAGGACCACATGCCGTCGCGCCGCAAGCTGGCCGCGCTTCACCGAGGCGGCGCAGCGCGCGGGGATCAGCGTGGCCCCGGTCGAGCACGCGCTGTTCTCCCTGGAGGGCGGCCAGGCGGCCACGACCCGGATGCTGCGTCAGGGCGTGACCGGCATCATCTGCGCCAGCGACGTGCTGGCGCTCGGCGCGATCCGCGCGGTCCGCCGGGCGGGCCTGACCGTGCCGGGCGACGTCTCCGTGGTCGGCTACGACGACTCGGCCTGGCTGAACTGCACCGACCCGCCGCTCACCACGGTCCGCCAGCCGATCCAGTCCATGGGCGGGGCGGCCGTCGCCCTCCTGGTCAACCAGATGGAAACGGTGATCGCCCACCCGGAGGAGCTGCTCTTCGAACCGGAACTGGTCGTGCGCGGCTCGACCGGCCCCGCCCCGATCCGCGAGGCCTGATCAGCGGTCGGCCAGGGCCTGCGCATGCCGGCGGGTCGTTCCAGTCCTGTGCGTGGTCAGGCCGGCTGTGCCACGCCGATGATGGCCGGGCTCACGAACTTCGGTGCCTTGGGCAGCGCGGCGTGCTCAAGCGAGGCGACGGTGAAGCCCGCCTGGTTGATCGTGCTGAGGGTGGGCCGGTTGCAGTCGCACATCACCACGATCCGGTTGAGCCAGTTCATCCTGTCCTGCAGACGTGCCCGTGCCGGGTCGTCGGAACGGACGTGCTCAAGGAACAAGAGCCTGCCGCCGGGCCGCAGCACCCGCCGCAGCTCACGCAGCGCCCTCGGCTGGTCGTCGACTCCGCACAGCACCAGCGTCGAGACGGCTACGTCGAAAGTGTCGTTGTCGAACGGGAGGTCCTCGGCGGCGCGCGCAGTACCTTGGCGGCCCCGGCGCGGTCGCTGACCCGGCCCTCAAGCCGTCGCATCATCGGCACGTGCGGTTCCGTCATTGTCAGCGACTCGACCTCCGGCCCGTAACAGGAGAGGTTGGCTCCGGTCCCCGCGCCGATCTCTAGCACCTGGCCGGCGGCGCCGGCCAGCAGCCGCTGGCGCATAGCGCGCAGCCCGGCTTTCTCTGCTTGGCTATCTGCCGGTCGTAAGTCATGGCGAAAAGGCTTGCCCGGAGGACATGGCGGCCTCGTTTCGTTCAGGGCTCTCCGCTGCACAGGAAAGCGTTCATGTACCGACCGTAAGGACCGCGCCAGGCCAGGCACATGGGGTGATCGCCTCATCTTCGCCGCCGCTATGCCGGTGTGCCGATGGCGGTTACCCTGTGTCAATGGAGATGCCGGCCGCCCACGGGTGCGGCTGGCCGAACTTGTAGCGTCCCTGTCTCTCGGCGTGGACCTGGGCTTCGGCCAGCCGATGGAGCACGTCCTGCGCCAGTGCCTGATCGCGCTGCGGATTGCCGAGCGCTCGGGCCTGGACGAGCAGCACCGGGCCGCGGTCTACTACACCGCACTGCTCGTCAACGTCGGCTGTCACGCCGACGCGCACGAGCAGGCGAAGTGGTTCGGCGACGACATCACGCTGAAATCCGGAAAGTACACCCACGAGCTTGGCAGCGTGCGCGGGGTGCTGGCGACCATGCGGCTGGTCGGGGCAGGTAACCCGCCGCTGTACCGGTTCCGCGTCGGACTTGAGTTCGCCCTGTCGGGGCGCCGCGAGCTCGACGGGATGATCGCCCAGCACGCCCGGCTGGCGCAGACGCTGGCCGAGCAGCTCGGCCTGCCTGCCGGCACCCGCGAGGCGATCGGCGCCGCGTACGAGCAGTGGGACGGGCGCGGCTGGCCGGGCGAGCTGAAGGCCGATGCCGTGCCGGTCGCTGCCAGGATCGCCCAGCTCGCCGAGTTCACGGAGGTGGCGCACCGCGTACGCGGCGTCGAAGGCGCGCGGGCGCTGGCGCGCTCGCGGTCGGGCAGGCAGTTCGACCCGGCACTGGCAGCGTTGCTGTCCGCGGATGCGGATGGGATCTTCGCCGGCCTCGACACGGTTCCCGCGTGGCAGGCCGTGATCGCCGCCGAGCCGGCGCTCGCCGTCGACCTGTCGCCAGCGGAACTCGACGGCGCGCTCACTGCCATCGCGAATTTCGTGGACCTGAAGTCACCGTTCACCCTCGGCCACTCGGTCGCGGTCGCGGAGCTGGCTGAACAGGCCGGGCGCGCGCTCGGGCTGCCAGCCGAGAAGACGGAGCTGCTGCGCCGGGCCGGGCTGGTCCACGGCTACGGTCGGCTTGGCGTGTCGAATTCGATCTGGGACCGGCCCGGGCCGCTCAGCATCGGCGAATGGGAACGGGTACGGATGTCCCCCTACCTGACCGAGCGCATGCTGCATCAGTCGGCGGCGCTCGCGCCGCTCGGCGAGATCGCGGTACAGCACCGTGAGCGGCTGGACGGCAGCGGGTACCCCCGCGGGCTTTCCGGCGGCGCGATCTCCACGCTCGCCCGGGTGCTCGGTGCTGCCGACGCCTACCAGGCGATGCGCGAGCCGCGGCCGCACCGGCCGCCCGCGTCCGGCGCAGGACGCCGATGGCCGAGATGCGCGCCGAGGTCAGCGCGGGCCGTCTCGACGCCGCTGTCGTCGACGCCGTGCTCGACGCGGCCGGCCATCGGGTGCCGCGCCGCAGGACGGCGGTGGCCGGGCCTGACCGCTCGCGAGGTCGAGGTGCTCATCCTGCTCGCCCGCGGCCTGTCGAACAAGCAGATCGCGGCCAAGCTGGTGATCTCGCCGAAGACCGCGGGCAACCACGTCGAGCACATCTACGCCAAGATCGACGCCTCGAGCCGCGCGGCCGCGGCGATGTTCGCCCTCCAGCACGGCCTGCTCCCCGAGGACGAGATCGCGGTTCCCGCCCGCTGAGACCCGCCTGCCTCGATCTTTTGTCAGTCCGCGTAGAAGGCGAACACCCGCACCTCGACCGACGCGCGCGGCGGCGCGGACGCCGGGCAGGACTCGTTGACGAACGCGCTGTGCGGCACCTGCTCGGCGTGGCCGGGCCGGAGTCGAACGACCGGAACACGTACGCCTCGTCCCGCGTCATGTCCGGGCAGTACCACCAGCGGTGCGCATCGTTGTGGTAGTAGGTGATGTTCTCCCAGGTCAGCACGTCGCCGGCGGCCGACTTCATGGTGATCTCGCAGTACTGCTTGTCCTGCGGCGGCGACGGTCCGCGTGTCGCACAGCGCGAGCGGCATGTCCTGCGGCGGACCGGAGAACGCCCGCCAGACGTTGTAGACCGCGTACCGGCCCGCGAGCCGCTCCGAGGCCTCGTCCGGCGGCAGGTTCCGTGCGGAGCATGTACTCGGCCGCGGCGGCGCTGAAGTCCGCGTGCGCGAAGTCCCCGGTGAACGTTGTCCCGGCCGGGCGCGTGCCTGCCCGGCCGCTGACCCGCACCACGGGGCTGGTTCAGCAGCGCGGTCGCCGCGCAGCCGGTGAGGCGAGCGGACCAGCTCGCGGCCTCGCCGATGTACCAGCGCGGCACCTCCTCCCGGTCGTAGAAGTCCCGCACCGCGGTCGGCGCGGTCGACCAGCGTGAAGCCCTCCCGGTCGAGGGAGAACGCCGCCAGTCGGCCGCGCGCATGTCCGACGACGGTCACCGGCTTGCCGCGACAGCGGGAGCGCGGTGAAGTCGGGCCGCTCGCCGCGCGCGGGACGCCGCGGCGGGTCGTAGTAGGCGATCGTGGCGCGCATCGAGTCAGCCTCTCGCCGCGGCCTGCTGCCGCGCGCCTCCTGCTCGCGGAACGCCGCGGCGATCGCCTCGTGGCGCGCGCGCACCTGCGGGTACCAGTCCGGGTGGGTCAGCGCGTACAGGTCGCCGCGCTTGATCGCGCGGACCACCACGGCGCCGGCCTCGTCCGGGCCGATCCAGCGGTAGCCGCGGGTTGTCCTCGAGCTGGATGTCGACGTCCTGAGCAGGCCCGCGTCCGGCAGGTCGGCGGGCCGGTTCCGCGAGCTGAGTGCCGATGTTGGTGTGCGACCGTCCCCGGGCAGAGCACGGACGCGCCGACCTTCGAGTTCTCCGCGGCGAGTTCGGCGGCGAGCACCTCGGTGAGCGCCACCACCCCGTACTTGGCGCCGCGTACGCGCCGATCCGCGGTCGGCGCGACCAGGCCGGCCATCGAGGCGGTGTTCACGATGTGCCCGCCGTCGGGGTTGGCGCGCAGGATCGGCAGGAACGTGTGCACGCCGTGGATGACCCCGTACAGGTTCACGCCGAGCATCCAGTGCCAGTCGTCCATGGTCAGGTCGTTGATCGCCGCCATCGGCCCGATGCCGGCGTTGTTGCAGACCACGTGCACGGTGCCGTACAGGTCTCGATGACGGTGCGGGCGAGCGCCTCGACGCTGGCCGGCGTCGCTGACGTCGACCGGTACGCCGGTCGCGCCGATCTCCGCCGGCGGTCTCGTCGAGCGCGTCGCGCTCGATGTCGGCGATGATCACCCGCATGCCCTCGGCGACGAGCTGGGTGGCGATCCCCTTGCCGATCCCGGACGCGCCGCCGGTCACGACCGCGACCTTGCCGCGCAGCTCCGGCAGCCCGCTCATCGGCCGACCCGAGTGTCCGCCATGGCCGCTCCTTCGCCCGCGATCCGGATCCGGTTGTCCGCTGTCGGCTCCCGATCCAGCGCCCGGCGCAATCCCGCGGTTCCCCGCCATGAACAGCCGCCTGGCGGGGATGATCGCAATCCGAGGAAAACGGACGACAGCAGCGACGAGGCCACGATGGACCGCGAGCATCCCGTGCGGATGAACCCGTCGCGATCTGGCGGCCGGGAGGCGACGACCCGTGCTGGGCGCACCTGGTGTGCCTCGCTCGGCGCCGTCACCACCAGGTCATCGCCCCGCGCTCCACTGTGCGCTCAGGAACCGGAGCGGCTACGGTCAGCTCGCGGCGACCGTCTCCGCCGACGCGCCCGAGGCCAGCGGGTGGCCGATGGACTCGCCGCTCGCCGGGTCGAAGAAGTGCAGCCGGGTGGTGTCGACGGCCAGCTCGAGCGGCTGGCCGGGCCGGACGGTGGACCGGGAGGACACCCGCGCCGTCCACAGCGACTTGCCGCCGGCCAGCGCGGTCACGGCGTCGTCCTCGTCGTCGTCGCCCGCGGTGCGCGCTGGTGATCGCGGCGTGCTCGACCGGCGGCGCGTCGATCGTGAAGATCGCGTGGATCTCGGTGCCGAGCTCCTCGGTGACCCCGACGGTGACGGCGATCCGCGGCCACGACGCGTCGCCGAGCGCGGCGTCCTCGAAGTCCGACGGCCGGATGCCGAGGATGACCTTGCGGCCGAAGTAGCTGTCCAGGCCCGGCTTGGCCGTCGATCACCGACGCGGGCACCGGCAGCTGGTAGCCGGCGAACGTCACCGCGGGCCCGTCGTCGCGGACCAGGTCGGCCGAGCGCGAAGTTCATCGCGGGCGAGCCGATGAACCCGGCGACGAACAGGTTCACCGGCGACGTCGAACAGCGTCTGCGGGGTGTCGACCTGCTGCAGCCTGCCGTCCCGCAGCACGCAGACCCGGTCGCCGAGCGTCATCGCCTCGACCTGGTCGTGGGTGACGTACACGGTGGTGGTGCCGAGCCGCTCGTGCAGCTGGTTCAGCGCCGCCCGCATGGACACGCGCAGCTTGGCGTCCAGGTTGGACAGCGGCTCGTCCATCAGGAACGCCTGCGGCTCGCGGACGATCGCCCGGCCCATCGCCACCCGCTGCCGCTGGCCGCCGGACAGCGCGGCGGGCTTGCGCTTCAGGTACGGCTCGAGGCCGAGCAGCTCGGCCGCGTCGCCGACCCGGCGCTTGATCTCCGCCTTGGGCGTGTGCCGCAGCTTCAGCCCGAACGCCAGGTTCTCCGCCACCGTCATGTGCGGGTACAGCGCGTAGTTCTGGAACACCATCGCGATGTCGCGGTCCTTCGGCGGCAGGTCGTTGACGACCCGCTCGCCGATCGAGATGGTCCCGCCGGTGATCTCCTCCAGCCCGGCGATCGACCGCAGCGCGGTCGACTTCCCGCACCCGGAAGGACCGACGAGCACCATGAACTCGCCCTCCTTCACCTCAAGGTTCAGGTCGTCGAGCGCCTTGACGCCCCCGCCGTAAACCTTGTCCACGTGGTCGAGGACGATCTGTGCCATTCGGAGACCTCCATGTCCGGACCCTGCCCGCAGGTTAGGCGCTATTCTAACCGGTAAGATTCTTTACAGACACCGGCGTGTCGAGCACCCGATCGGTACGCACCGTACGTAACGGGCCAGTCAGTGTGAACGAACAGGTCAGTGGCAAGTCGTCAGATGCGCCGCCGACGGTCACTGTGATCGTGCCGGGCTCGACGATCCGCGTCAAGTCCTGGCCGGTGAACGAGGTCCGGTCGGCGTGCACCCGGAACGTCACCCGCGCCGCCTCGCCGGGCGCCAGCGGCACCCGGGTGAACCCGGCCAGCCACCGGACCGGCCGCACCACGGAGGCGACGGGATCGCCGAGGTAGAGCTGGACGACCTCGGTCCCCGCGACCGCCCGGTGTTGCGCACGGTGCACGATACCTGCACCGCGCCGTCGGTCGGCACGTCGCCCGCCGACAGCACGAGGTCCGAGTACTCGAACGTCGTGTACGACAGCCCGTGCCCGAACGCGAACAGCGGCGTCGGGTCGACCGAGCTGCCGCTGTGCCGGCGGCGTTCCGTGACCGCAGGTAGGTCGACGGGCTGCGCGCCAGGTCCCGCGGCAGCTCGACCGGCAGCCTGCCGCTCGGCGTCACCCGCCCGGTGAGCACCCCGGCGATCGCGGGGCCGCCCTCCTCGCCGGGGAAGAACGCCTGCACGACGGCGGCGAGCCGCCCGGCCACGCCGCCGATCGCGTACGGGCGCCCGGTGACGAGCACGGCGACCACCGGCTTCCCGGTGTCGGCGAGCGCGTGCAGCAGGTCCTCCTGCACGCCGGGCAGCCTCAGCTCGGTGACGTCGCAGCCCTCGCCGGTGGTCCCGCGGCCGAACAGGCCGGCCTCGTCTCCGACTACTGCCACGATCACTTCCGCTGAACGAGCGCGGCGACTGCCTCGGCGAACCCGAGCTCGTCGAGCGTGCGGACGGCGCAGCCGCGCGCGTGCCCGGTCACGGCTGACGCCTTCGCGCGCAGCGCGCCGAGCAGGGTGGCGACCTCGACGCCGCCGGGCCGCCGGACCGTCGAACGCCGCGCTGGCCGAGGTGCCTGGGCATCGAGTAGCAGCCGAAGAACGCGAGCGGCTCGTCGGCGAGCGGCCCGATCACGGCGACCCTGGCGTCCGCGGCGAGAGGCAGCGTGCCGCTGCCGGCAGCCGCGGGCGTCGTTCGCGAGCAGGACGACGGACTCCTCGGCGAGCCGCCGGGCGATGTCCCGCTGCGCGGGCGGGTCCAGGTCGGCGCCTGCGCGCCGGCTCGCCGCTGATCCGCCTGCCGGGCCGGGAGGGGACCAGCCGGGGTCGAGCAGGCCGAGCTCGAGCTTCTGCCGCAGCACCCGGGCCACCGCCCGGTCGATGACCTCCGCGCGGCACGTCGCCGGCCGCGGCCAGGCCGAGCAGCGGCTCGCCGAAGCAGCGGGTGCCCGGCAGCTCGACGTCGAGTCCGGCGGCGAGCGCGAGCGCCGCCGCCTCGCCCGGGTCGGCGGCGACCGCGTGCTGCAGCTCAAGGAAGGAGACCGCGTAGTAGTCGGACACGACCACGCCGTCGAAGCCGTACTCGTCGCGCAGCAGCGTGGTCAGCAGGCGGGGATCGGCGCTGGCCGGCACGCCGTCGATGTCGACGTAGGTCGGCATCACCGAGCGCGCGCCGCCGAGCCTGATGGCCATCTCGAACGGGGACGAGGATGACGTCGGCGAACTCGCGTCGGCCCCATGGAGACCGGGGCCATGTTCCGCCCGGCCCGGGAGGCGGTGTAGGCGGCGAAGTGCTTGAGCGTGGCCTGCACGCCGGCCCGCTGCAGCCCGCGCACGTACGCGGTGCCGATGGTCCCGACCAGGTAGGGGTCCTCGCCGATGGTCTCCTCGGTCCGGCCCCAGCGGTAGTCGCGGGTCACGTCGAGGACCGGGGCGAGCCCCTGGTGCACGCCGACCGCGTGCATCGTCGCGCCGAACGCCGCGGCCATCTCGCCGACGAGCGCCGGGTCGAACGAGGCGCCCCAGGCCAGCGGGGTGGGGAAGATCGTCGCGCCCCAGGCGGCGAAGCCGGTCGAGGCACTCCTCGTGCGCGACCGCCGGGATGCCGAGCCTGCTGGTGGCGATCGACCCTGGCCTGCAGCGAGGCGAGCGCGCGCATCCCGGCCGCCGCGTCGACCGGGCGGGTGCCGAACACCCGGGTGAGCTGGCCGAGCCCGTTCTTGATCAGCTCCTCGAACGGCGGCTGGGCGTCGAGGTCGAAGAACTGGTCCTGCATCGGCGCGACGCCGTCCCCGTCGCCGGAGGCGCCCATCCAGACGCTGCCGAGCTGCGCGATCTTCTCCTCGAGAGTCATCCGGCCGAGCAGGTCGGCGACCCGTTCCGCCGGCCGGCCGCGCCGGGTCCCGCCAGGCCTCGATGTCGGTCTGGGTCACTTACCTGGCTCCTTCAGGGACGGCGGTCGATTCACGGACGTGGAGCTCGGTGGACAGCTCGACCCGGTTGGTCCGCAGCGGCAGGCCGTCGATCAGCTCGCCGAGCATCTGTGCGGCGGCGCTGCCCATCTCCGCGAGCGGCTGGCGCACGGTGGTCAGCGGCGGCGAGGCCCAGCGGCTGACGGGCAGCTCGTCGAAGCCGACGACGGAGAGGTCGTCGGGGATGCGCAGGCCGCGCTGGCGGGCCGCCTCGTAGACGCCGAACGCCTGCTGGTCGCTGCCCGCGAAGATCGCGGTCGGCCGGTCGGGGAGGTCGAGCAGCTCGACGGCGCGGGCGAAGCCGCCCTCGTGCTCGAAGTCGCCGTACTTGATCAGGGCCGGGTCGGCGGCGACGCCCGCCCGCTCGAGGGCCGGAGCGGTAGCCGTCGAGCCGGGCCAGGCTGCACAGCATGTCGGCGAACCCGGTGATCACGCCGATCCGCCGGTGGCCGAGGGACAGCAGGTGCTCGGTGGCGGCGAGCCCGCCCGCCCAGTTCGTCGCGCCGACGGACGGGATGTCCGGCTGGCGGGGTGTTGGCCGGGTCGATGACGACGAGCGGGATGCCGGCCCCGCGCAGCTGCCCGACCTGCGCGGCTGGTCAGCGTGGTGGTCACCAGGATCACCCCGTCGGAGTGGTGGCTGGCGATCGCCGAGGTCCAGCTCGCGGGGCGGGCGTCGCCGTGCCGCACCGAGGACACCGCGATCGCGGTCGAGTGCTCCGCGCCCCACTCCTCGACCCCGCGCAGAATCTCCACCGCCCACGGGCTGTCCAGGCCCGTCGAACACCAGGTCGATCAGCCCGGAGCGGCGCTGCGGCGCGCTGCCCGTTGCGCGGGTACTGGTGCTGGTCGAGTAGCTGCTCAACCCGGGCGCGGGTGGACGGCGCGACGTCGGGCCTGCCGTTCACCACCTTGGACACGGTGGGCAGCGACACGCCAGCCTCCGCGGCGATCGCGGCGAGCGTGGTCTTCCGCACGGCGTCACCTTTCGATTTGATTTCGAAATTTATCGGAAATCTGGATGGTTCGATGGAACAGCGCTGTTCTTGCTGCATCGTACGGCAATCAAAGCAACATGAAAACGTTCGTAACGACGCGGAAACGAGGGGTTGACCGCCATAGGTCGGCGAACTTACGATGGCGGCACGTCGAAAGTATTCGAAAACTTTCGAAAGTGCCTTGCGCCAACCCCAGGAGACGAACCATGCGTAGCAGCCGGGCACTTGCCGCCGCTCCCGCGGAGCGTCTTCGGACAAGTCGTGGTACCCAGTTTTCGGTCAAGGAGTTTCTACGATGATGAAGAAAACCCGTGCTGCCGCGATTGCGGCGCTCGGCCTGGGCGTCGCTCTGGCCGCCTCCGCCTGCGCCGGAGGCAGCAGTGGCAGCAGCAGCAGCAGCGGCGGTGGCTCGTCCTCCGGCGGTAACGTCACGATGACTTTCTGGACGAACGCCACCCCTGGCCCCGGCCTTGTGTTCTTGCAGAACGCCGTCAAGTCCTTCGACGCGGCCCACCCGGGCGTGACGATCAAGATGCAGGCCATCCAGAACGAGGACTACGACGGCAAGCTGCAGACCGCGCTGGCCTCGAACACCGCGCCGGACATCTTCTTCCAGCGTGGCGGCGGCAAGATGCTGGCCATGGTCAACGCGAACCAGGTCGCGCCGCTTACCCTCACCGCCGCGGACCAGGCCAATGTCAGCGCGGCCGCGCTCGCCGGCGAGACTCTTAACGGCAAGATCTACGCCATCCCGATGGACCAGCAGCCCGAGGGGATCTACTACAGCAAGGACCTCTTCCAGCAGGCGGGCATCACCTCGACGCCGACCACCATCCCTGAGCTCGAGGCCGATGTCGCCAAGCTGAAGGCCATCAAGCGTCGCGCCGATCGCGGTCGGCGCCAAGGACGCGTGGCCCGCCGCCCACTGGTACTACAACTTCGCCCTCCGCGAGTGCAGCCAGGCCACGATGAACACGGCCGGCACCAGCCTCAAGTTCACCGACCCGTGCTGGACGAAGGCCGGTGACGACCTAACGGCGTTCCTGAAGGTCAACCCGTTCCAGGAGGGCTTCCTGACGACCGCCGCGCAGGTGGGCGCGGGCTCCTCGGCCGGCCTGGTGGCCAACCACAAGGCCGGCATGGAGCTCATGGGCGCCTGGGACCCGGGCACGATCGCCACGCTCACCCCGAACCAGAAGCCGCTGCCTGACCTCGGCTGGTTCCCCTTCCCGGCGGTTCCCGGCGGCCAGGGCGACCCGAGCGCGATGATGGGCGGCATCGACGGCTACTCGGTGTCCCCGAACGCCCCGAAGGAGGCCTTCGAGTTCCTTGAGTTCCTCGTGACCACGCCCGAGCAGAAGGCCTACGCCACGGCGTTCATCACCCTCCCCGTCAACAAGGCCGCGCAGTCGGTCGTGACCGATTCGGTCAGCGTCTCGGCGCTCCAGGCCCTGAACAAGGCCGGCTACACGATGCAGTTCCTCGACACGCAGTACGGCCAGAACGTCGGCAACGCGATGAACGCCGCCGTGGTGAACCTGCTGGCGGGCAAGGGCACGCCGGCCGGCATCGTCAGCGCCACCAGCGAAGCAGCGGCGAAGGGCTGACCAGTCGGATGAGCCACACCCTGGGCACCGCGGCCCTCGGCCGCGGCCGCCGGGGCGCACCTCAGGTCGGGGACGCGGTGGACACCGCGTCCCCGACGCCGCGTCCGCGCAAGCGTCGCGGCCGAGGGCGCCTGCGGCTTGAAATCGCGCTCCTCACCGGCCCCGCGATCATCGTGTTCGTGGGGCTCGTGATCTTCCCGGTCGTGCTCGCCGCGTACTACGGCTTCTACAAGTGGCAAGGCTACGGCTCGCCCACCGACTGGGTCGGACTGGGCAACTACAAGATCATTTTCACTGACCCCGCCTTCCAGCAGGCGCTCGAGCATAACGGCCTGATCGTCGTGCTGTCCCTCGTCATTCAGGGGCCGCTGGCGATCGGCCTCGCGCTGCTGCTGAACCAGAAGATCCGCGGCCGGGCGCTCATCCGCGTCCTGATCTTCGTCCCTTACGTGATCTCCGAGGTCATCGTCGGCACCGGCTTCAGCCTGATGCTCCAGGTCACCGGCGCGGTCAACGACGCGCTGCACAATATCGGCCTCGGCTTCCTCGCCACCGACTGGCTTGCCGACCCGAACATCGCGCTGTGGACGCTGATGGGCATCATCACCTGGAAGTACATCGGCTTCGCCGTCATCTTGATGCTCGCCGGCCTGCAGTCGATCCCCGACGAGCTGTCCGAGGCCGCGCGGATCGACGGCGCCTCCTACTGGCAGGTCCAGCGCCACATCACGCTGCCGCTGCTCGGCCCGACCATCCGCATCTGGGCGTTCTTGTCGATCATCGGCTCGCTGCAGCTGTTCGACCTGGTGTACATCATCTGGGGTCAGTACATCTCCGGCACGGCCGGCACCTCGACCATGGCGACGTACATGGCCCTTAACGGCCGCCTCGCCGGCAACTACGGCTACGGCAGCGCGGTCGCCGTGGTCATGTTCCTGATCTCGCTCGTCGTCGCGCTGTTCTACCAGCGTTTCGTCCTGCACCGCGACCTGCGGGGCGCCGTCACCCAGGGAGTTAACTGATGAGCGCGGCGACCTCCGGCGCACCGTCCCTGCGGGCCCGGCCCGCCAAGCGCAGCGACAAGCCGCAGAAGTGGGGCAACCCGGGCATCTACTTCATCGCCTTGCTGTTCATCTCGGTCAGCCGTCGGGCCCGTCCTGTACATCGTGCTGGGCGGTTTCCGCACCAACTCGCAGATCACAGTCAGCCCGGCCGGCCTGCCGAACCCATGGGTCTTCAGCAACTACATCGGCGTCCTGAAGTCAGGGACCTTCTGGGGCGAATTCGCGAACTCGGCCATCGTGGGGCTCGTGACCACGGTCGGCGTCGTGGTGCTCGGCGTCATGGTGAGCTTCGCGCTCGCCCGCTACGAGTTCAAGCTCAAGGGCGCGATGTACTCGCTGTTCGCCGCGGGCCTGATGTTCCCGCTGGTGGTCGCGATCACCCCGCTCTACATCATCGTCAAGGACCTCGGCCTCATCGACAACCTGATGGGCATCATCATCCCGCAGATCGCATTCGGCCTGCCGACGACGGTCATCATCCTGACGCCCTTCCTGCGCGCCATCCCCAAGGACATCGAGGAGGCCGCGGCCATCGACGGCGCGAGCCGCCTCGGGTTCTTCTTCCGCATGGCCATCCCGCTGTCGCTGCCCGGCGTGATCACCGTCGCCATCCTCGCCTTCATCGGCAGCTGGAACAACTACATCCTGCCGCTGTACGTCTTGAACTCGCAGGCGCACTACACGCTGCCGCTCGGCGTGCAGCAGTTCTCCTCTGTGTACTCGCAGGACACGGCGCGGGTGCTGGCGTTCACCTCGCTGTCGATGATGCCCGCGCTGATCTTCTTCTCTGTCTTCCAGCGCCGCATCGTCGGGGGCCTGACCGGCGCGGTGAAGGGCTAGCGGGCGGCACCATTGTCGACGACCCGCCGCGACCGCCTGCGCCCGTAAGAAAGGACATTGAGTTGCCCCGCGCTCATATCGAGCTCGACAAGCGCGCCGTCATCGCGCCTGTCCAACGCCGCACCTTCGGCGCGTTCGTCGAGCACCTTGGCCGGTGCGTCTACACCGGCCTGTACGAGCCGGGGCACCCGACCGCGAACGAGGACGGTTTCCGCATGGACGTCGTCGAGCTCGTCCGGGAGCTCGGCAGCACGACCGTCCGCTACCCGGGCGGCAACTTCGTCTCTGGCTTCCGGTGGGAGGACTCAGTCGGCCCGCGCGACAAGCGCCCGGTGCGCCGCGACCTCGCCTGGCACTCGCTCGAGTCGAACCAGGTCGGCCTCGACGAGTTCGCCCGGTGGCTGAAGCTAACCGGCTCCGAGCTGATGCTGGCCGTGAACCTCGGCACCCGCGGCATCCTGCCCGCCCTGGACCTGCTCGAGTACGCCAACCATCCCTCCGGCACCGCGCTGTCGGACCTGCGCATCGCGAACGGCACACCGCAGCCGCACAACGTGCGCATGTGGTGCCTCGGCAATGAGATGGACGGCCCGTGGCAGCAGGGCTTCATGACCGCCGACGACTACGGGAAGATCGCCGCCCGCACCGCCGCCGCGATGAGGATGGCCGACAAGGACCTCGAGCTGGTCGTCTGCGGCTCCTCCGGCTCGTCCATGCCGACCTTCGGCGACTGGGAGCGCACCGTACTTGAGCACAGCTACGAGCACGTCGACTACGTGTCGTGCCACGCGTACTACCAGGAGCTCGACGGCGACCTCGGCTCCTTCCTCGCCTCGGCGCTCGACATGGACTTCTTCATCGACGCCGTCGTCGCGACGGCGGACCACGTCGGGCACAAGAAGCGCTCGGAGAAGAAGATGCAGCTCTCCTTCGACGAGTGGAATGTCTGGTACCTCAAGGAGCACCAGGAGGCCGCCGAGGTCAACGACGAGTGGTCCTACGCGCCGCGCCTGCTCGAGGACGTCTACACGGTCGCGGATGCCGTCGTCGTCGGCAGCCTGCTGATGACGCTCCTGCGGCACAGCGACCGCGTCACCTCGGCGTCGCTCGCCCAGCTAGTCAACGTGATCGCGCCGATCATGACCGAGCCAGGCGGGCCGGCCTGGCGGCAGACAACCTTCTTCCCGTTCTCGATCACCAGCCGGCTCGCGTCCGGCGAGGTGATCCGCCCCCTGATCGAGGCGCCGACGTACGACACGGCGCGCCACGGCCAGGCACCCGTCATCGACGCCGTCGCGACCGTCGACGACGGCCGCGCCGCCGTGTTCCTCGTCAACCGCGACCTCAGGGAGACCGCCCAGGTCACCATTGACGTGCGCAGTCTCGGCTGCACGCGGATCAGCGAGGCGGTCACGCTGGCCGACGCTGACGTCTACGCGAAGAACACCCTCGCCGACCAGGACCGCGTCAAGCCAGCCGCCAACGCGAGCGCGGCCCTCGCCGACGGCGTGCTCACCATCGAGTTGCCGCCTGTCTCGTGGACGGCGGCCGCGCTGACGTAACTGGCCTGCTCGCCGAGGACATCGGGCCCGGCTCCTCCACCAGCACCGCCGCGCAGCCTAGTCGCCGAAGACGCGCTGAGCGGGGCAGCATGGCCGCACCGCGCTGCGGCTGAGACCAGAGGACCAAGGCCCTGGTCGCATGGGCAAGGGATCTACTAGGTTCAGAGGTATTGGAGGGAAAGGTAGACCATGACTACAGACGCGTATGTCCCAACCCGCGAAGACCACTTCTCGTTCGGGATCTGGACGGTGGGTTGGCAGGGAGTCGACGTGTTCGGCTCGGCGGTGCGCCCGCCGATGCCGGCCGACCGGGCGGTCCGCAAGCTCGCGGAGCTCGGTGCCTACGGGGTGAACTTCCACGACAACGACGTGTTCGACTTCGACGCGTCGCAGCGCGGAGCGGGACGAGAAGATCGCCGCGTTCCGCAAGGCGCTGGACGAGACCGGGCTCGTGGTGACCACGGCGACCACGAACCTGTTCGGGCACCCGATCTTCAAGGACGGCGCGTTCACCGCGAACGAGCGCGCGGTCCGCCGGTTCGCGCTGGCCAAGGTGATGCGCAACCTGGACCTGGCCGCCGAGCTCGGCGCGAAGGCGTACGTCTTCTGGGGCGGCCGGGAGGGCGCGGAGTCCGGGGCGGCCAAGGACATCAGGGCGGCGCTGGCCAGCGGTACGCCGAGGGGCTGGACGTGCTGTCGGAGTACGTCATCGACCAGGGGTACGACATCAGGTTCGTGATCGAGCCGAAGCCGAACGAGCCGCGCGGCGACATCCTGCTGCCCACGCTCGGGCACGCGATCGCGTTCATCGGCGAGCTCGCGCACCCGGAGATGGTCGGGTCAACCCGGAGATCGGGCATGAGGAGATGGCCGGGCTGAACTACGCGCACTCCATCGCCCAGGCGATGTGGCATGGCAAGCTGTTCCCGTCAACCCCGAGGTCGGCCACGAGGAGATGGCCGGGCTCAACTACGCGCACGCGATCGCCCAGGCGATGTGGCACGGCAAGCTGTTCCACATCGACCTCAACGGCCAGCACGGCCCGCGCTACGACCAGGACCTGCGGTTCGGCGCCGGCAACGCGCGCGGCGCGTTCTGGGTGGTGGACACGCTGCTGGCCGGCGGCTACGACGGGCCCGTGCACTTCGACTACAAGCCGCCGCGCACCGAGGACGACGAGGGCGTGTGGGCCTCGGCCGCCGCCTGCATGCGCAACTACCTGATCCTGCGGGCGAAGGCGAGGGCGTTCCGCGCCGACCCCGAGGTCCAGGCGGCGCTGGCCGCCGCCCGCGTCCCCGAGCTCGCCGAGCCGACCCTGGCCCCCGGCGAGACCTGGCGCGACGTCCGCGACGCCACCGCGGACATCGACGCGCTCGCCGCCCGCGGCATGGCCTACGAGCACCTGGACCAGCTCGCCCTGGAACACCTCTACGGCGTGAGGTAACCGCGTGCCGGGAGGAGGCGGCGGCCCCCGGAGTGTCTCCCGGGGAACGCCCCTCCCATGTCCTCCGGGCAGGCAGTCGGCCGGACGCGGTTGCGGCCCGCGTCCGGCCGACCTCAGCGTTTACCCAGGCTTCGGTGATAGCGTGCTGCCCTCACCGCTTGACACGTCACTGAGGAACAGGTGTCCGCACTGGAGTACGCCGCGCCGCCAGCCACGCAGGCCGCGCCCCGGCTGAACCGTCCGTTTGTCGCCGCGCTGATGCTCGCGAACTTCGGCACCAACGTGGCGCTCATCGCGCCTATCCAGAACATCCTGCCGCGGATGATCGAGTCGGCCGCCGGGCCGGCGGACAAGGCGCTCGGGCTCGGCCTCGTGACCGGGCTCGGCGCGTTCGCGGCGCTGGTCGTCAACCCGCTGGCCGGCCACTTCTCGGACCGGTGGGTCAGCGCGGACAACCGGGCGGTGCACGGTGCTCATCGGCCTGGTCACCGGCGGGGTGGCCCACCTGATCCTCGGCCTACCAGCACTCCATCCTCGGGATAGCCATCTGGTGGACGCTCTGCCAGGCCACGATCAACATCGCGTACTCGCCGATGTCGGCGATCGTGGTGGACCACGTCGACCGGCGGTCCTGGGGGCTCGTGTGGGGGCTGATCTCGGTCGCGCAGGCGGTCGGGCTCATCATCGGCCTCGCCGCGGTCGTCCTGGTGTTCCCGTCGGTCACCGCCGGGATGACCGCCATCTCCGTCGGCTACGTCGTCTGCCTGATCCCGCTGGTGCGTCGTCCTGTACCGGCTGCCCCGGGTCAGCTACGCGGCCGCCGGACGCGGCCGACGCCCGGCCGCCGGCAGGCGTCGGCCGGGCCGGCCGGACTTCCGCGCGCTGCTCGCCGCGGGACAGGGCTTCGGCCTGGTCTTGGTCGGCCAAGTTCCTCGATCACGCTGGCGGAGACCATCGCGCTGCTCTACCTCTACTACTACCTCCAGGACGTCGTGCACTACCGCGACCCGGGCCACGGCCAGCTGATCCTCATCCTGATCGCGACGATCGCGGCCATCATCGCGACCGTCGCCGTCGGCCGCGTCGCCGACCTGTCGGGCGGCTACCGCCGGTACGCGGTGCTCTCGTCGGTGCTGATGGCGGCGACCGGCTTCGCTGCTCGCCGGGTTCGCCACGTGGGCGCTGGTGCATCGTGTGCGCGTTCGCCCTCGGGGCCGGCTACGGCGCCTTCCAGTCGGTCAGCCAGGCGCTGTCCCTGGTGGTGCTGCCCAGCCCGGCGAACGCGGGCCGCGACCTGGGCATCATCAACATCGCGTCCGCGATCCCGCAGGTCATCGGCGCGCCCATCGCCGGCGCTGGTGGTGGCCGGCGCTGGGCGGCTACCGGGGCCTGTTCGTCTTCGCGGGCCTGCTGGCCGTGGGCGCCGCCGCGGTCTTCGCCCGCGTCCCGTCCGCGCCAGGCACCGCGTCCTCGGCCGCCTGACCGCGGCGCGCTGACCGCCGGCGCCTGACCGCCGGCCGCCCGCGGAGGACGGCCGGCGATCGCTGGTTTCCCGCCCCGGGCTAGGAACCGCCGCCGGGCATCGGCGTCGGCACCCGTGCGGGGCGCCGTGCGGCGGCCAGCTGCAGGTCGGACTGCAATTCGAAGTAGGCGGGCTTGGGCTGCTGGTTCACGTCGTAGATGGTGGCGTACCCCTCGCCGGTGAAGAAGCCGGGAACCCACGAGTCCGCGTCGGTGAACCCCCAGACGGTGAAGGAGATGCACTGCCGCACCGCGAGGCACGCCTTGAGCATCTGCCCGAACTCTTCCGGCTGCGCGAAGGTGGCCAGCTGGTCGGTCGGCACCTGGGCGGTCGCGTTGTTCACGAACGTGCGGACGTCGGCCTCGGTGATCGCCACCTTGAGCCCAAGGCTCGCGAACCGGGCCAGGTCCTGCTGCATCCGCTGGCCGGAGAACCCGAACTGGGTGTCCAGGTGCCCCTGGTCGCCGACGCAGCTGATCGGGATGCCGGCCGCCAGCTCCTGCTTGAGCCACGCGTACGCCGCGTCGCTCTTGGCGTTGCTGCCGTCCTCGCCGGCGATGTTGTAGTCGTTGTAGCAGAGCAGCGCTTTCGGGTCGGCCTGGTGCGCCCAGATGAACGCCTGGCCGATGATGCCGGGCCCCAGGTGCGAGATCCAGAAGTCATTCGGGTTGATCACCGACGGGTTGGCGTCGGTGAAGAACTCGTTGGCGACGTCCCACTGCCAGATCTTCCCCCGGTAGCGCGAGACCTCGGTGGTGATGTGCTGGTGCAGCAGGCTGGTGAGCTGGGCGTTGCTGATCGTGCCGTTCGCCACCCCGGTGGTCAGCCAGGCGGGCAGCTGGTTGTGCCACAGCAGCGTGTGCCCCCGGATGAGCTGGTGGTTCGCCTGGGCGAACGCGACGAGCTGGTCGGCCTGCGACCAGTCGAAGGTGCCTTGCGTCGGCTCGACCGTCTCCCACTTCATCGCGTTGCCGGGGGTGACGACCGAGAACTGGCTGGCCGCGATGGCCGCGAAGGAAGGCGTCTCGATGTCCTGCGGGATGATCGCGCTGCCGATCCGCAGGCCGGTCTGCGCGGCGAGGGACCGCAGCGAGTCGGGCGCGCTGCCGCTGCCGGCCGCGGCGGCGTTACCCGCCGCGGCCCCGTTATCTTGCGCCGCGCCCGCGGCGGTGCCGATGGCGAGCAGGGCTGCCGCCCCGACCGCACCGGTGAGGAGAAGACGCCGGAGTCTCATTGGCCTGCCTCCAAGCCGCCCCGAAATTATTTCGGTCCTGTCCGAAAATTTCGGAGTGTTTCTGTCGGATAAGCGCAACTTAGACACTCCAAATCGTCGCGTCAACAACGAATATCCAGGCATATGCAACTCAGAAATACCCACATATGCCGCATTTCGGCAATGACAGTCGCCATGAGTATCCGATCAAGTCAGTTGATCGAAGATTCGAAAGTTTCGAAACGCCTTGCCGATGATACAGCCGACTTTAGGTCAGCCGGCCTGCCACGCGGCCGCGTCGTCACGCAGGGCGCCGTACTGCTCGCGTACCCCCGGGGCCGCCGAAGCCTCATAGGTCACTGACGGCCGGGCCGGCCAGGACGGCGGCTCGGCGGTCCCCGCGAGCGCCCAGGCCGCCTGGCGGGCCGCGCCGAGGGCCACGTACTCGGCCGCCTCCGGCACCACGACCGGCAGGCCGAACACCGCGGGCGCGATCAGCCGCACCGCCTCCGACCTGGCCGCGCCGCCGGTCAGCACGATCCGGCCCGGTGCGATCCCGCACGGCCGCAGGCAGTCGATGGCGTCCGCGAGCGAGCACAGGACCGCCTCGACCGCCGCCCGCGCCAGGTTCTCCGGCGTGGCGTTCGACGTCGTGAGCCCGCGCAGCACCCCGTTCGCCGTCGGCCGGTTCGGGGTCCGCTCGCCGTCGAGGTAGGGGAGGAACACCAGCCCGTCCGCCCCGTGCGCCGCCTTCAGCGCCAGGTCGGACAGCCCGGCCGCGTCCACCCCGAGCATCCGCGCGGTGACGTCGAGCACCCGGGCCGCGTTGAGCGTGCAGGCCAGCGGCAGGAACCGGCCGGTCGCGTCGGCGAACCCGCTCACGAGCCCGCTCGGGTCGGCCGACATCTCCGAGGTCACCGCGTACGCGGTGCCCGAGGTGCCGATCGACACCGCGACGTCGCCCTCGGCCAGGCTCATGCCGAGCGCCGCGCCCATGTTGTCCCCGGTGCCGGCCGAGATCGCCGCGCCCCAGGAGGTCCGGCCGACGATCTCGGCCGGCGCGGCGACCCGGGGCAGCGCGACCGGCCGCCCGAGCGCCCGCTCGGCGTAGTCGGGCAGCCAGCGGCTGTCGGCGGGGGAGAAGTACCCGGTTCCCGACGCGTCCCCCCGGTCGGTGACCGGCTCGAGCCGCCGGGTCGCCGCCCGCGCCGCGCGGGCCGCCCCCGGCCAGCCGCCAGGTCAGCCAGTCGTGCGGCAGCATGACCCGGTGCACCCGGGCGGCGCTGGCCGGCTCGCGCTCGGCCAGCCAGCGGAGCTTGGTGACGGTGAACGACATCGTCGGCACGGACCCGGTCCGCGCCGCCCACTCCGCCGGCCCGCCGAACTCGGTGACGAGCGCGGCCGCCTGCGGCGCCGACTTCACGTCGTTCCACAGCATCGCGGGCCGGACCACGGCCCCGGCGTCGTCGACCGTGACCATGCCGTGCTGCTGGGCCGCGACCCCGACCGCTTCCGCCCGCTCGAGCAGGTCGCGCCCCGCCGCCGTCAGCGCCTCCCACCAGCGGTCCGGCGGGCACTCGGTGCCGTCCGGGTGCGGCGCGGACGCCTCGCCGACGACCGTGCCGTCGTCGGCCCGCACGAGGAGCACCTTGGTTGACTGCGTAGACGAATCGATTCCCGCGACCAGCTTCACAACGGTGACCGTAACAAGCCCCGCCAGCAGAGTCACTACTCCGCCCTCCGGGATAACGACAGAAAGATTTCGGCCGAACGGGTGCGTGGCTCCGCCTGCCACCCGCGACCGTGCCCCCGCCGGACCGGCTCAGGCCCCGCGATCAGGAGACCGGAGGCGGTCGCGGCGGAGCACGAACTCGTTCGGTCGATTCCCGGCGTGCACCGGCGGGCGCGCACGGCCGCGACCGCCCCGCGCCTCGACCGCGGAAGCTGACCGCCGCGCCCTTTCGAGAATCCAATATTTTCGACCAGAATAATTGGGATACTGGCGGCGCATAGCTGATCGTCGGACAACTGACCTGTAACCTGGCAACCATGGATGCATGGCGTGCGGCTGAGGTCCCGGATCTGCCGGGCAGCGGGGTGGAAGTTCGGTTGCGGGACACGGCGACCGGGGAGCTCACCGTCGCGGCCAGCGGGCACCGGGCGTCGCTGTACGCCTGCGGGATCACCCCCTACGACGCGACGCACATGGGCCACGCCGCGACCTTCACCGCCTGGGACCTGCTCGTCCGCGCCTGGCTCGACGCCGGGCACGAGGTCGTCTACGCGCAGAACGTCACCGACGTGGACGACCCGCTGCTTGAGCGGGCCGAGCGCGACGGCGAGGACTGGCGGGAGCTCGCGCTGCGCGAGACCGAGCGGTTCCGCGGCGACATGGAGGCGCTGCGCAACCTGCCGCCGACGTACTACATCGGGGCCGTGGAAGCGATCCCGCTCATCGACGCGTTCGCCGAGCGGCTCGCCGCCCGCGGCGCGCTGTACGACCTCGACGGCGACACCTACTTCGCGCGGGCCGCGGACCAGAAGTTCGGCGCGCTCGCCGGGCCGGGCACCGCGTCCGGGCTGTCCGTCGCGGAGATGACCGAGCTGTCCGCCGAGCGCGGCGGTGACCCGGACCGGCCGGGCAAGAAGGACCCGCTCGACCCGCTCGTCTGGCGGGCCGAGCGGCCCGGCGAGCCCGCCTGGGACTCACGCTTCGGCCCGGGACGGCCGGGCTGGCACGTGGAGTGCGCGGCGATCGCCACCGAGTACCTCGGCCCGTCCTTCGACGTGCAGGCGGGCGGCACCGACCTGGTATTCCCGCACCACGAGATGAGCGCGTCGCACGCGCGGGTCGCCTGACGGCGGCCGACGGCGGCCTTCGCCCGGGTCTACGCGCATTCCGGCATGGTCGCCTACCAGGGCGCGAAGATGTCCAAGTCGCTCGGCAACCTGGTCTTCGTCTCCCGGCTGCGCGCGGCCGGGCGTGGACCCGATGGCGATCCGCCTGGCGCTGGTCGCGCATCACTACCGCAGCGACTGGGAGTGGACGGACGCCGTGCTCGCGGAGGCGCAGGCGCCGGCTTGACCGCTGGCGGGCGGCCGTGGCGCGCACAGCGCAAGCCGGGGGACTGGTGCCGGCCGGGGCGTCGACGGTGCCGGCGGCGGGCGCGGTCCTCGCGACGGTCCGCGAGCGGCTCGCGGATGACCTGGACGCCCCGGGCGCGGTCGCCGCGATCGACGAGTGGGTCGACGCGGTGCTGGCCGGCCCGGGCGGCGCCGGACCGGAGGACGCCGCGCTGGTCCGCGACACCGCGGACGCGCTGCTGGGCGTCGCCCTCTAGCGCCGGCAGAGTACCCGCCAGCCCCCGCTCCTTCAAGCACCCCGTCCCGCCCCTGTGGATATCCCGCGCGTTATCCACAGCCGCCCACCCCCGCTGTCCCTTCCCCCCGCCCCCAAGCACGCTGAGTGCATGACACCTAACAGCGCAACCGCCTCCGCCCGGCCGAAGCGCCCCCAGCGGCGGCCAAAGCCGGAGCAGTCCAGGGCCCGCCAGGCCCCCCGCCTTCCCGGGGGCGCGCTCGACGCGCGCGTCCCGCAGCTGCGGGTACGGATCGGCTCGCCGACGTCCCTGCTCGCGGTCATCCCCGGCCTCCTCGGCTTCGACCCGGGGCACAGCATCGTGGTAATCGGCACCGAGCCGCGGACCGCGCAGGTCCGGGTCACGCTCCGCTATGACGTGCCCGACCCGCGCCGATCCCAAGGTGGCGGCGGCCCTTGCCAGGCACGCGGTCAGCCTGCTTGACGCGCAGGGCGTCACGAGCGCGGTCGCGGCGGGCTACGGCACGGACGCGGCGGTCTCCCCGGTCGCCGCCGCGCTGCGCGAGCGCGCCGCCAAGGCCGGGATCGCGATGACGGAGCTGCTCCGGGCGCGAGGACGGCCGCTACTGGTCCTACGTCTGCACCGACCCGCAGTGCTGCCCGCCGGAGGGCACGCCCTTCGACATCACCGGCCATCCGGCCGCGCGCGCCCTGCGGGCCGCCGGGCGGCAGCGTGCTCGCCGACCGGGCCGCGCTCGCGGCCACCGTCGCCGCGGCCGGCGGGCAGCTCGGCGCGGCGATGCGCCGCGCCACCAGGGAGTCCCTGGCGCAGGTCGCCCGGTGCGTGACCCGCCTTGACGGCGCGGGCACGCGCGTCTCCGCGTCAAGGCTCACGGCCGCGCTCGGACAGGTAGCGGTCCGCGACGCCATCCTGCGCTACCGCGCGGGCGAGGAGGTTCCCGCCGAGCACGCGGCCTGGCTCACCGTCGCGCTCGCCGAGGTGCGAGTCCGCGACGACGCCTGGGCGCGGATGGACCCCGGCCACCAGGGCGCGCACCTGCGGCTCTGGACCGACCTGACCCGGCTGGCCCGGCCGGGATACGTGGCCGCGCCAGCGTCGCTGCTGGCCTTTTGCGCCTGGCAGGCAGGCGACGGCGCGCTGGCCAACGTCGCGCTCGACCGCGCCCTGGCCGACACCCCGCGCTACTCGATGGCGCTGCTGCTGCGCGAGGCCCTCGACTCGGGCGCGCCGCCCTCCATGGCGCGCCTGCCGATGACCCCGGAGGAGGTCGCCGCCGCCTACGACGCCGCCGAAGCCGCCGAGGACGCGAAGGAAGCCCGGTGACCCCGTCCCCGTCCAGCCGACACCCCCGGTGCCGGTGCCACCGAGGCCACCAGCCAACCCGGCGTTGCCGCGGTGACTGAAACCCACCTGACCATGGCTCGCCTGCGCGAGCGCGGGTGGACTGACGCGATGATCCGCGAGTACCTAGGGGAGCCCGACGACACGCGGCCCAACCCGAGGTACTGGAGCGCCGCACCGATGAAGCTGTACCTGGCCGAGCGGGCGGAAGCCGCCGAGGCGAGCCAGGAATGGGCGGAGCGGAAGGCGCGCGGCGCCCGGCGGCGGGCAGCAGGGCATGGCGGCGCCGGCCGCAAGCGGGCGAAGACGGAGGCCCTCGCGCGCCAGCTAGCGGCGGACCTCACGGCCAGCCTGGTATTTCCCGCCGACCCGCGGCAAGCGGCCATTGCGGCCTACAACAAATGGCACTCGGACGGCTGCACGTGCCCCGGCTGGCACGAGCTGGGGTTCTGCGACAAGCGCGCCGATTCCAGCGACTCTCCGGAGTTCCTGCGCCGCATCACCGTCAACTACGCGCGCCACTGTCTGACCGGCTATGACCGCGCGTACCACCAGCTGGCCGGCCTGGTAGGCCACCAGGACGCGCACGAAATCCTGCGCGCCGAGGTGAACGCCGCCATCGAGGCAAAACTCGACGTGCGCCGTGGCCGGCCTGGCCAAGCTGAACTCCTGTCGGCCACGTCAGCCGGCGCGTGCTGAACGCGCCGACAGGGAACGGGTCCCGGTCGGCGCGTCGCTGGCGGCAGGCGGCGGTGTCAGTCCAGGTGCCGGGCAAAGAAGCTCAGCGAGCTCTCCGTCTCTGACGCCGGGACGTCCCCGTGCTTGCCCGGGTTGTCCCCGCAGGTGAGGCGGGGCGAAAGCGACTTACTGGCACCCGATACACTGCCTGAGCCGCCTGCCCGGCAGGGTGCGGAGCTTGCCCTGTTTGTGTACCTGTGCGCATCCTGGTCAAGGATGTGGGCAGGGATTCGGCGGGGCGGTGCCCACGCGGAACTGAGGAGGAGCACGTGACCGGCATCTCAGGCCTGCCGCCGGCTAAGCGGGCGGCTCATGAGGCGGCAGTGACGCGACTGCGCGACGCTTACGCCGCGGTCCCCAAGGGGGTCCCCGTCCGGCTCGCGAAGCCGACGTCCAACCTGTTCCGGTTCCGCGACCCGGCGTCGGCCGGCGAGCGGGTCAGCCTCGACGTATCGGCCTTCGCCCGGGTGATCCACGTGGACCCCGCCGCGCGGACCGCCGTCGTCGGCGGCATGACCACGTACGAGGACCTGTGCGACGCCACCTTGCCGCACGGCCTGATGCCGCTGGTCGTGCCCGAGCTCAAGACCATCACGCTGGGCGGCGCGGTCACCGGCCTCGGCATCGAGGCGACCTCGGTCTGGCACGGCCTGCCGCACGAGTCGGTGACCGAGATGGAGCTGCTCACCGGCGACGGGCGAGTCGTCATCGCCACGCGGGACAACGAGCACAGCGACCTCTTCCACGGCTTCCCGAACTCCTACGGCACCCTCGGCTACACGCTCGCCCTCACCATCGAGCTGATGCCGGTCAAGCCGTACGTGCACGTGCGGCACTTCAACTTCAGCGACCCGAAGAGCTGCATGGACGCCATCGCCGAGATCGCGCGCGACGGCCGCTACCAGGGGCACAAGGCCGACTTCCTCGACGGGGTGGCGTTCAGCACCACCGAGCTGTACCTCACGGTCGGCGCGTTCAGCGACAAGGCCCCCTGGGTCAGCGACTACACCGGCCAGCAGATCTACTACCAGTCGCTGCAGGCCAGCCGCGAGGACTTCCTCAAGGTCAAGGACTACATCTGGCGCTGGGACACCGACTGGTTCTGGTGCGCGGGCGCGTTCGGCCTGAAGAACAAGGTGATCCGCCGGCTGTGGCCGCGCCGGTACCGGCGCTCGGACGTCTACCGCAAGCTGGTCGCGCTCGACCAGAAGCACGGCCTGACCGCGGCGATGTACGAGAAGCGGCACTGGCCGCAGCGGGAGTTCGTCACCCAGGACGTGGAGATCCCGGTCGAGCGCGGGCACGAGTTCCTCGCGTTCTTCGCCGAGAAGGTGAAGATGACCCCGGTCTGGATGTGCCCCATCCGGCTGCGCGGTACCGAGTCGTGGACCCTCTACCCGATGCACCCTGGCGACCTCTACGTCAACTTCGGCTTCTGGGGCACGGCCCCGCTGCCGCGGGGCAAGGGCGACGGCTACTACAACCGGATGGTGGAGGAAGAGGTCAGCGCGCTCGGCGGGCACAAGTCGCTGTACTCCACGGCCTTCTACTCCGAGGAAGAGTTCCGCAGCCGCTACAACGGCGCGGCCTACGACAAGCTCAAGGCGGAGTACGACGGCGGCGGCCGCCTGCTCGGCCTCTACGACAAGGCCGTACGCCGCGGCTAGCTCGACTGACGGCTGCGGCGGGATAACAAGCGACTGTAAACGGAAGGAATGTACATGGCGCTGGCGCAGGTGTTCGAGGCAATCGCTGGCCCGGACGCTCCGGTGGAATTCCAGGCATACGACGGGTCGAGCGCCGGCGTCCCCGGCTCGCCGGTCAAGATCACCGTCCGGTCCCCGATCGCCGTGTCGTACCTGGCCCAGGCGCCAGGCGCGCTCGGCCTGGCCCGTGCCTACGTCTCCGGTCACCTGGACGTGGACGGCAACATGTTCCTGGCGCTCTCCAGGCTGTCCAAGGCCCAGGACTCCAACATCAGCTGGGGGGACCGGATCAAGCTCCTGCAGGATCTTGGCGGCCCCAAGGTGCTGTTCCCGCGGATCCCCCCGCCGCCGCAGGAGGTAGTGCCCGACCGCCGCCGGCTCACCATCGGCGCGATGCACTCCAAGAAGCGCGACGCCAACTCGATCTCGCACCACTACGACGTGTCCAACACGTTCTACGAGTGGGTCCTCGGCCCGAGCATGGCGTACACGTGCGCCTGCTACCCGACCGCGGACGCCACGCTTGAAGAGGCGCAGGAGTACAAGCACGACCTCGTCTCCCGCAAGCTCGACCTCAAGCCGGGCATGCGCCTGCTCGACGTCGGCTGCGGCTGGGGCGGCATGGTCAGGCACGCCGCCAAGAACTACGGCGTCAAGGCGCTCGGCGTCACCCTGTCCGCGGAGCAGGCGTCCTGGGCCCAGGCGGCCATCAAGCGCGAGGGCCTTGAAGAGCTGGCCGAGGTCCGCCACCTGGACTACCGCGATGTCACCGAGACCGACTTCGACGCGATCAGCTCGATCGGCATTACCGAGCACATCGGCAAGGCCAACGTCCCCGGCTACTTCAAGTTCCTCAACGGCAAGCTGAAGGAGGGCGGCCGGATGCTGAACCACTGCATCACCCGCCCGGACAACACCGGCCCGTCCATCTACAAGGACGGCTTCATCAACCGCTACGTCTTCCCGGACGGCGAGCTTGAGGGCCCGGGCTGGCTGGCGGGCGTGATGAACGACAACGGCTTCGAGATCCGCCACGAGGAGAACCTTCGCGAGCACTACTCGAAGACCCTCATGGGCTGGTGCGACAACCTGGACGCCCACTGGGACGAGGCCGTCGCCGAGGTCGGCCAGGGCACGGCCCGCGTCTGGAAGCTCTACATGGCGGGCTGCATCCTGGGCTTCGACCGCAACGTGGTGCAGCTGCACCAGATCCTGGGCGTCAAGCTGCACAAGGACGGCTCATCGGGAATGCCCCTGCGCCCCAACTGGGAGCCCGCCGTCGAGCGCGCGAAGACGTCAGCGTAATTCAAGGTCAGTTAACCCGCCCCTGCGGGCAATGCCGTTAGGCGGCAGCCAGGGTTGTGATCGCGAAGACTTTTGGGCGTGATAGCGCCCAAAAGTCTTCGCGACGCCAAAAGTCTTCGCGATCCGCATTTGCCGCGAACTCCGCGCCGGAATAAAACAGCCCCTGACCAGCTTCTACTAGCTGAGGATTCCCGCGAGCGGCGTGTGCGCGGAGCCTGGCAAGCCGAGCAACGGCGAGGTAATCAGGTAGTCGGCGCTGGTGCGGTTGCAGGCGATCGGGATGTTCCACACCACCGCGATCCTGACGAGGGCCTTGACGTCGGAATCGTGCGGTTGCGAGCTCATCGGGTCCCAGAAGAAGATCAGCATGTCGAGGAGCCCGGACGCGATGAGCGCGCCGATCTGCTGGTCTCCGCCGAGGGGGCCGCTCTGGAAGCAGGTGACGGGCAGGTCGAGCGTCTCGCTGAGCAGCCTGCCGGTGGTGCCGGTCGCGTACAGCATGTGGTCGGCGAGGATGTCCCGGTTATATTCGGCCCACTCGAGGAGGTCGCTTTTCCTGTCGTCGTGGGCGACCAGGGCGATGCGCTTCTGGGCGAGTACCCTAATTTTGCCGTTGTCCGACCGGCTGACTCCTGCTGACAGGTCAAAATTAGAGTGCTCGTCGGGTGAGGTCGTGTCGGTCATGGCCTCAGTCTGCCGCATCAATGTTGCCTAACTGCCACGCGAGCGTTATCGGATCGTGTACATAGCGTGGTGCCGCGCCGAGCGGCGCGGCGGTAACGGATGCGGTAATCTAGAAGCATGCGTCCTGTCCGGCTGCTCCTTAGCTAGCCGCGTCGACCTACTGGCAGTAACACTGTCGTCGGCGCGGCTGCTCCTCGTGCGCGGGGGGCCTTTTTTGTTGGGGCAGGCAGAGCACTCCCGTTCAGGGACTCTCAAACCGGACCGATCTTAGGGTGAGGACACGATGACTGCGGCCGAGAGAGCCGACGAGGCGAAGGCGTACGATCCGCGCGACGTCCAGGACAAGTGGCAGGTCCGCTGGGCGGACATGGACCCGTTCCGCGCCAGCGACGACCCCGATGACCCGCGCGAGCGGTTCTACCTGGTCGACATGTTCCCGTACCCGTCGGGTGACCTGCACATGGGGCACGCCGAGGCGTACGCGATCGGCGACGCGATGGCCAGGTACTGGTTCCTGCGCGGGAAGAACGTGCTGCACCCGATCGGGTGGGACGCGTTCGGGCTGCCCGCGGAGAACGCGGCGATCAGGAACAACACGCACCCCGCGGACTGGACGTACAAGAACATCGAGACGCAGGCGGCGTCCTTCCGCCGGTACGCGACGTCGTTCGACTGGTCGCGGCGGCTGGCGACCTGCGACCCCGAGTACTACCGCTGGAACCAGTGGCTGTTCCTGCGGTTCTACGACCGCGGGCTGGCCTACCGCAAGGGCGGCTACGTCAACTGGTGCCCGCACGACCAGACCGTGCTGGCCAACGAGCAGGTCATCAACGGCCGGTGCGAGCGGTGCGGCCACCGAGGTCGTGCGCCGGGTGCTGACCCAGTGGTACTTCAAGATCACCGAGTACGCCGACCGGCTGCTGGCGGACGCCGCCGCGCTGGAGGGCAACTGGCCGGACCGGGTGCTGACGATGCAGCGCAACTGGATCGGCCGGTCGACCGGGGCCGACGTCGACTTCGTCGTGGAGGGCCGCGACGAGCCGGTCACCGTCTACACGACCCGCCCGGACACGCTGTTCGGCGCGACGTTCATGGTGGTCGCGGCCGACTCGGCGCTGGCCGCCGAGCTGTGCACCGACGGGCAGCGGGCCGAGTTCGAGGCGTACGTGGCGCAGGTGCGCAAGCTGACCGACATCGAGCGGCAGTCGACCGACCGGGAGAAGACCGGCGTCTTCCTGGGCGTGTACGCGGTCAACCCGGTGAACGGCGAGCGGATCCCGATGTGGGCGGCGGACTACGTGCTGCCGGACTACGGCACCGGGGCGATCATGGCGGTCCCCGCGCACGACCAGCGCGACCTGGACTTCGCGCGCAAGTTCGGGCTGCCGGTCCAGGTCGTCGTCGCCACGGACCAGCCGGACCCGGCGGCCACCGGGGTCGCGACCCCGGGTGACGGCGTGCTGGTGAACTCCGGGCCGCTGGACGGGCTGTCGAAGCGGGAAGCGATCGGCCGGATCATCGAGATCCTGGCGGGCAAGGGCCTGGGCAAGGCGGCCGTGAACTACCGGCTGCGCGACTGGCTGCTGTCCAGGCAGCGGTTCTGGGGCACCCCGATCCCGATCATCCACTGCCCGTCCTGCGGGGAGGTCCCGGTCCCCGAGGAGCAGCTGCCGGTCGAGCTGCCCGACCTGCGCGGCGCGGACCTGACCCCCAAGGGCGTGTCGCCGCTGGCGGCGGCCACCGACTGGGTGAACGTGGAGTGCCCGAAGTGCGGCGGCCCCGCGCGGCGGGACACCGACACGATGGACACGTTCGTCGACTCGTCGTGGTACCAGTTCCGGTACACCTCGCCGCACTACGAGGGCGGGCCGTTCCGGCAGGAGGACGTCGAGCGCTGGGCGCCGGTGGACCTGTACGTGGGCGGTGTCGAGCACGCCATCCTGCACCTGCTGTACGCGCGGTTCTTCACCAAGGTCCTGCAGGACATGGGGCTGCTGTCGTTCGGCGAGCCGTTCACCCGGCTGATGAACCAGGGCCAGGTGCTGAACGGCGGCAAGGCGATGTCCAAGTCGCTGGGCAACGGGGTCGACCTGGGCGAGCAGATCGGGCTGTACGGCGTCGACGCGATCCGGCTGACGATGATCTTCGCGTCCCCGCCGCAGGACGACATCGACTGGGCGGACGTGAACCCGGACGCGATGGTCAAGTTCCTGGGGCGGGTGTGGCGGCTCGCGGCCGAGGTGGCCGCGGCCGGGCCGGCGAACCGCGACTTCGGCCGAGGGTGACCGCGACCTGCGCCGCGTCACCCACCGGGTCATCGACGAGGTCACCCGCCAGGTGGAGAACTACCACCTGAACGTCGCGGTGGCCCGGCTGATGGAGCTGGTCAGCGCTACCCGCAAGGCGATCGACTCGGGCCCCGGCGCCGCCGACCCGGCGGTGCGGGAAGCCGCTGAGGCCCTGGCGGTCATGCTGTCGCTGTTCGCGCCGTACACCGCGGAGGAGAGCTGGGAGGTCCTGGGCGGCCCGGCCGGCCCGGCGGGGATCCCGTCCGTGGCGCGGGCCGCCTGGCCGGCCGCGGACCCGGCTCTCCTGGTTCAGGAGACGATCACCTGCGTGGTTCAGGTGAACGGGAAGGTCCGCGACCGGCTGGAAGTCTCGCCGGACATCGCGGAGGCCCAGCTGCGCGACATGGCGATGACCGCCCCGGGGGTGACCCGCGCGCTGGCCGGGCAGGAGATCAAGCGGGTGGTAGTCCGCCCGCCGAAGCTGGTGAACATCGTCGCCGCGTGACCCGCGGGGGAGCGGGAGGCGTCCCCCACAAGATTGCGGGCCATCGGGAAGGTGCCCCGAAGGGCACCGACCATGGCTCGCGACCTCGTGGTCCGCGGCGACGCGCTTAGTCATCAGGGGGGTCGGGGGGATAGGGGAGTGTGAGCCACCCGCTCACACTCTCCTCACACCCTCCGCAAAACAGCGACAACCTTGCCCAGGACGGTGGCGTCGTCGCCGAGGATCGGCGTGAAGGCCGGGTTGTGCGGCATGAGCCACACGTGGCCGTCGCTCTGCTTGAGCGTCTTCACCGTGGCCTCGCCGTCGATCATGGCCGCGACGATCTCGCCGTTCTCCGCGTCTTCCTGCTGGCGGATGACCACCCAGTCCCCGTCCGCGATGGCCGCGTTGATCATCGAGTCGCCGGCGACCTTCAGCATGAACAGGCTGCCCTCGCCGACGAGCTGCCGGGGGAGCGGGAAGATGTCCTCAACCTGCTGGTCGGCGGTGATCGGGACACCGGCGGCGATCCGGCCGACAAGCGGCACGTAGGTGGCCTCCTGCGAGGCGATGTCCATGCCGTCGGCGGCCAGCTCGGCCTCGGCGGCGCCGTTGGCGCTCTGCTCGGGGCGGACGGCGGGGTGGCCGGGCAGCCGGACCTCGACCGTGCGCGGACGGCCGACGTCACGGTGCAGGTAGCCCTTCCGCTGCAGCGTCGAAAGCTGGTAGGAGACGCTCGACGTGCTGGTCAGGCCGACCGCCTCGCCGATCTCCCGCATCGACGGCGGGTACCCGCGCTTCTGCACAGAATCCCTGATGACCTGAAGCACCTTGCGCTGCCGCCAGGTGAGAACGTGGTCTGGGTCTGGCTTGTCTGGCGTCTCCGGGATCACAACGGGAACGCTGCCCTTGGGCTTGCGACCCGGCCTGCCCTTCGGGCGGACGGGTGCGTCCGCGATTTCGGGAGTGCCGTGGTCTGCGATGTCGTCCATCGGATGAACCTCCGATTCTTGGTTTGTCGCTTACGGATACGAGCCTAGTCGCAATTTCCGATATCACCAAACATCTGTTCGACGTGTCGCTTGATTCTCGGGGCCGCGCGGTACAAAGATGGCAGTGCCCGTTCGATCGAACTGTAACTCGATCGAACTCGTGTACCATCGAATAGACGTTTGATGAAGGAGGTAGACATGGTGACGATGGTGGCTAAGGGATCCATAGTGACCATGAATCACGGGCCTGTGGCGGTCGAGTGAAAGGCCGATTCGAACGCCCGTGACCCTCGCGCCTCCCCGGCTCACCCGCCGCGGGCGCATGGTGGTGACCGGCGTGTCGGCGCTCCTCATCGGCGCGCTGTCCGTGGGGCTCGCGACCGCGGCGCAGGCGACGCGCGCCGGGTCGGCGCCGCCCCGGCCGGTACGTCGCCAGGGTGGCGGTCCTGCCCGGGCAGAGCCTGTGGTCCCTGGCGGAGGCGTACGACCCGGACGCCGACCCCCGGGCTGGTCATCCAGGAGATCCGGCAGCTGAACTCGATGAGCGGGGACCAGGTCCGGGCGGGCGAGGTCCTGTGGGTGCCGCGCGGCTAGGCCGCGCGCGCGACACGCCGGCGACACGCCGGCGCGGGGCCGCGCCTCCCGCGCTCCTGCCAGGTTTTTTGGCTTCGATAGTCGTCTCCGCTTGCCTAGGGGTGCGGCTCTGGACTACGGTTGACCACAACATCTAGTAGTTACAGTGATGTGGTTCTTCCAGAAGTTGTGGATATCCTCAACGGTATGGGTACGACACGGCACTCCTGGAGGTGATCGCGTGTACTGTCCGTTCTGCCGTCACCCGGACAGCCGGGTTATCGACAGCCGGGTAGCCGAGGACGGCACCGCGATCCGCAGGCGGCGCTCCTGCCCCGAGTGCGGGCGGCGGTTCACCACGCAGGAATCGGTCATCCTGATGGTGGCCAAGCGCAGCGGGGTGACCGAGCCGTTCACCAGAGACAAGATCATCCGGGGCGTGCAGCGCGCCTGCCAGGGCAGGCCGGTCGACGAGGACCAGCTCGCCATGCTCGCCCAGCGAGTCGAGGAGACGATCAGGGCGCGCGGCCTGGCCGAGGTGCCGTCCCACGAGGTGGGGCTGGCCATCCTCGGGCCGCTCCGCGACCTTGACGAGGTCGCGTACCTCAGGTTCGCCTCGGTGTACCGGGGCTTCGAGTCGCTCGACGACTTCGAGAAGGCGATCACCGAGCTGCGCGGCCGGCGCCTGGCGGATGCCAGCGACACGGACAACGAGGTCCATCGCGCGCACGACGGCTGACGGGACCGGACCGGGCCAGGCGGCAAGGCCGACGGGACGGCAGGACTTCCATAGCGGGCAGGCGAGGCCGACAGCGACGGCGCTGGGCGGTTGCCTCAGTGCTGCCGCGAGCGACGGCGGCAAAGCGCCATAGGACGGCAAAAGCGACCATAAAGCGTTACGAAGACGATGGTGACGGACGGATCCGGCGTGGATCCACGGATCAAGGGGAACGGGAGTTATGACGGAAACGGTGAGCGGACCGGCGGCGCGCAAGGGCAGGCGCGGCAAGGGCCTGAAGATGCGGCGCATTAACACGACGGCGGGCGTGCACCCCTATGAGCAGGTCACCTGGGAGCGCCGCGATGTCGTGATGACCAACTGGCGGGACGGCTCGATCAACTTCGAGCAGCGCGGGGTGGAATTCCCGGAATTCTGGTCGGTCAACGCGGGCAACATCGTCACCACCAAGTACTTCCGCGGCGCGGTGGGCACGCCGCAGCGCGAGTGGTCGCTTAAGCAGCTTGTCGACCGGGTGACCGGCGTCTACACGAAGACCGGCCGGGAGAACGGCTACTTCGCCACCGACGAGGACGCCGAGATCTTCGACCACGAGCTCAAGTACGCGCTGATCCACCAGATCTTCAGCTTCAACTCCCCGGTCTGGTTCAACGTCGGCACGGCCGCGTCGCAGCAGGTCAGCGCCTGCTTCATCCTGGCCGTCGACGACACGATCGAGTCCATACTCGACTGGTACAAGGAAGAGGGCCTGATCTTCCGCGGCGGCTCCGGTTCCGGCGTCAACCTGTCGCAGGATCCGGTCGAGCAAGGAGCTGCTCAGCTCCGGCGGCACCGCGAGCGGCCCGGTGAGCTTCATGCGCGGTGCCGACGCGTCCGCCGGAACCATCAAGTCCGGCGGCGCCACCCGCCGCGCCGCCAAGATGGTCGTCCTCGACGTGGACCACCCCGACATCGTGGACTTCATCGAGACCAAGGCCAAGGAAGAGAACAAGATCCGCGCGCTGCGCGACGCCGGCTTCGACATGGACCTCGGCGGCGCGGACATCATCTCCGTCCAGTACCAGAACGCCAACAACTCCGTCCGGGTCAGCGACGAGTTCATGAACGCCGTCGAGAACGGCGGGGAGTTCGGCCTCAACGCGCGGCTCACCGGCGAGACCATCGAGACGGTCGAGGCCAAGGGGCTCTTCCGCAAGATCGCCGAGGCCGCCTGGGACTGCGCCGACCCCGGCCTCCAGTACGACGACACGATCAACAACTGGCACACCAACCCGGAGACGGGCCGGATCACCGCCAGCAACCCCTGCTCGCGAGTACCTGTGCCTGGACAACTCGAGCTGCAACCTGGCCAGCCTCAACCTGCTCAAGTTCCTCAAGAGCGACGACACGTTCGACGCCGGGAAGTTCGCGCGGATGTCCGAGCTGATCATCATCGCGATGGACATCTCGATCACCTTCGGCGAGTTCCCGACGGAGAAGATCCGCGACACCACCAAGGCCTACCGCCAGCTCGGCATCGGCTACGCCAACCTCGGCGCGCTGCTGATGGCGACCGGCCACGCCTACGACTCCGACGGCGGCCGGGCCATCGCCGCCGCGATCACCAGCCTGATGACCGCGAGCGCCTACAAGACCTCGGCCGAGCTGGCCAAGGTCGTCGGCCCGTACGACGGCTACGAGCGGAACGCCACCGCCCACAAGCGCGTCATGCGCATGCACGCCGACGCCAGCGCCAAGGCCCCGTCGGTCGCCGCGTTCGACAAGACCATCCTCGACCTGGCCAACAAGACCTGGCAGGAGGTGCCTGCAGCCTCGGCGAGGCCAACGGCTACCGCAACGCCCAGGCCAGCCTGCTCGCGCCCACCGGCACCATCGGCTTCATGATGGACTGCGACACCACCGGCATCGAGCCGGACCTCGCCCTGGTCAAGTTCAAGAAGCTGGTCGGCGGCGGGTCCATGCAGATCGTCAACCAGACCGTCCCGCGCGCCCTGAAGAACCTCGGCTACCAGCCGGAGCAGGTCGAGGCGATCACCGAGTACATCGCCGAGCACGGCCACGTGGTCAACGCCCCCGGCCTGCGGCCAGGAGCACTACGAGGTGTTCGACTGCGCGATGGGCGAGCGCTCGATCGTCCCGATGGGCCACGTCCGCATGATGGCCGCCGTCCAGCCGTTCCTGTCCGGCTCCATCTCCAAGACGGTCAACATGCCGGAGAGCGCCACCGTCGAGGACGTCGAGCAGATCTACTTCGAGGGCTGGAAGCTCGGCCTGAAGGCCCTGGCCATCTACCGCGACAACTGCAAGGTCGGCCAGCCGCTGTCCGCCAAGAAGAAGAGCGAGGCGCGGCAGCAGGAAGCCGCACCCGTTCCGGCTACTCCTGCGACGGCACCCGAGCCGCACGAGCACCGCCCGGTGCGCAGGCGGCTGCCCAAGACCCGCTCCGCGACCGTCACCAGGTTCGACGTGGCGGGCGCCGAGGGCTACATGACCGCCTCCACCTACCCGGACGACGGCGTGGGCGAGGTCTTCCTCAAGCTCGGCAAGCAGGGGTCGACCCTGGCCGGCGTGATGGACGCGTTCTCGATGGCGATCTCGGTCGGCCTCCAGTACGGCATCCCGCTCGAGTCCTACGTCGCCAAGTTCACCAACATGCGGTTCGACCCGGCCGGCATGACCGACGACCCGGACATCCGCATCGCGACCTCGATGATGGACTACATCTTCCGCCGCCTCGCCCTCGACCACCTGCCCTACGACCAGCGCGCCGAACTCGGCATCTTCTCCGCCGCCGAGCGCGCCGCCCAGCTCGCAGGCCAGGACCCGGCGTCGCTGGGGGTTGAGGTAGACCCGGTGGAGCTGGCCCAGTCCGCGGCGCGCGAGAACAACGCGAGTACAGAACGAGTGCAGCTGACCCCCTCAGCCAGCACGTCTCCCGCATCCTCGCCGCCGGCGCCAGCCGCCGCGAGCCAGCCGCCGGCCACAGCGGCACCGCAGAGCGCGTCCGCCCCGGCGGCCCGCCCCGGCGGCCCGCACTCGACCGCCGAGCTGATCGAGTTCCAGCAGGGCCGCACCGCGGACGCCCCGCTGTGCCTCACCTGCGGCACGAAGATGCGCCCGGCAGGCAGCTGCTACGTCTGCGAAGGCTGCGGCTCCACCAGCGGCTGCTCTTAACTCCCCGAAGTGATCCGGTCAAACCGGAACTCGGCACGTCGGTGCTGGTGAGGACACTGTTGTACCAGTAGAGGGGCCCGGCCTTCAAGGCCGGGCCTTTTTGCCTTCGCGCGGCCCTCCGACCTGCTAGCCTCCGGTTTAAGCGGAATATCACCGGCTAAACCGGGGGGCTTGGATGGAGGATCGGCACTTGCGCCTGGTGCAGCCGAACCAGCGGCAGGGGCGTCAGAACGAGGTGTTCAACGAGATGCTCCGCGGCTATGCGACGATGCTGCTGGCGGCAGGCCGGGACCGGGGCTCGGTGGGCAAGCTCCTGCAGATGCTCCGCGGGTTCGTCGTGTGGGCCGATGCGTGGCCGTGGGAGTGGACTGCCCAGGACGTCGATGAATGGTCTGCTGACATGCGGGACCGCGAGCTGGCGCTGTCGACGTTGCGGAACAGGCAGGGGGTGGTCCGCCGGTTCTGTGAGTACGCGGTCAATCCGCAGTATCCCTGGCTCGAACGCTGCATGGAGGAGTTCGGCCAGGTCCCGGAGCAGGTCTGCCATGAGTGGAACACCACCCGGCATATTGAGGAGTACGATCACCGCCCCGAGCGGCGCGAGATCAGCCGCGACGAGCTTCGCACCCTGTTCAACCACGTTGATGACCGGGTCGAGCGGATGGTGGGCGCGAACCACAAGAGCGCTGCGATCGCCTGGCGGGACGCCACCATGTTCAAGGTGCAGTACGGCACGGGGCTGCGGCCGTTCGAGCTCGTCCAATTGCAGACGTGCGACCTGCTGCCGCACCCGGTCGCACCACAGTTCGGGCGCTATGCGGTGGTACGGGTCAGGTGGGGCAAGCGCAGCAAGGGCGGGACATACCGCCAGCGCGGCGTTCAGATGGTGCTCGACTGGGTCGTTGAGGCGCTGCGCGGCTACGTGGAGGACATCCGCCCGGTCTTCCCGGACGGGCCATGGCTATGGCCATCGGAGCGGCGCGATGGCGCTGGTCGGCAGCAGCAGGTCGGCGTGCGTACCTACCAGGCTGCCTTCGCTGCTCGTCGTGATGCCTGCGGTCTCGACGAGGCATTGACGCCGCACTGCATGCGCCACAGCTACCTGACTCACACGGCTGAGGCCGGGCGTGATCCGGCGTGGCGCCAGCGTCAGGCCGGGCACAAGCTGATGTCCACGACATCCGGCTACACCCACACCAGCGAGGACTTCATGAATCGCGAGATGGCGGCTGCCATCGCCGATCTCACCGGGAAGCGCGAGGGTAAGGCATGACAGCGTCCCAGCGGAAGACGCAGGCTGAGAACTTCGAGCACGGGCCGCTGGTGCGGATCATGCCCTGGGGGCAGGCAGTGCGATGGCAACTGCCCGTGCTGATGGCCCAGGCGCAGGTCCGGTTCGCCAAGCAACTGCACGACCTGCTGCTCGGCGAGGGCGTCACTATCGGTCACAGTCGTGTCCATGAACTGGTGACAGAGGCGCCAGTTCGGCTGACGATCGAGTTGCAGTTCGCCCTCTGCCGGGTCCTGAACTGCAGCCCATCTGATCTCTGGTTGGACCTTGGATCCGTCGCCCTCGAGCACCAGCCCGACCGCTCGGCTCGCGACCGCATGCGCGGCGCGAAGGTCGTTCGCGCCGGTGAGTTCCTGTGACGACCGCCGGGACCTGGAGCGACATGGCCGACGCTGTCTACCGTCGCTTCCCCGATGCGACTTTGGACGCGGTCACTGCCGCTATCGAGACCGCCGGCTTGGCCCAGAGCGGCCTCGCGCGCTTCGTCAACCGGCTCCAGGTGCCCGGCGGCGCGGACTGGCCGAAGGCCGCCATGACCGGAGAGGTCGCATACCGGCTGGCAGTCGCGCTGCACGAGGCCGGGATCCTCGATCGCGTTCCTCCGTGCACGCACTGCGGGCGGCCCCGCATGGTGAAGTCGCGAGGATCAGCGCTGCCGACCTGCGATGCCTGCGGGCCCCGTAACGCCGACGGAACCAAGGCCAGAAGCGCGGATCCCGGGAAAGCGATATGTCCAGCCGGACTCCACAGAGTGCCTGCACATACCCTGCGCTGTGACGCCTGCGCCGACGAGGCGAACACGGCCCTCATCCAGGACGCGATCCTTCAGGTCGGGGCCAGCGCCGAGCTAGCGCGGACGGTCATCGCGAATGTCCTGCTCAGCCGGATGTCTCGGCGCCGGGTCGCCGAGTGGCTGCGTGCCGGCAGGGCGCTTGACCAGGACGACGCGCCGCCGCCATCGGTTCAGCGGCTCCGGTACGCCCTTGCCGCTGAGCTGCCCAACGTCTCCCCAGCCCGCTGCACTGGCTGCGGAAGCGAGCGTCGCGTCCTTCCCATCAGAGTGAGAACGGCCGCATCTGCGAGAACTGCTACCGCAGGACGCCGGGCAGGATCGAGACCTGCCAGGCCTGCCGGAAGGACCGCAGTGTCGTCTGGCGTGACGATGACGGCGGGGCCTGGTGCGGCCCGTGCCGTCGCCGCCATCCTGATGTCGTCGAACAGTGCGTCCGGTGCGGCCGAATTGGGCAAGTTTCGGCGCGAACAGTGGACGGGCCAATCGGTCTTTGCTGCTACCAGACTCCCGTTGAGCGATGCTGCGGATGCCTGCGGGACCGCCCGGTGTGGGCCCGGGCCGACAACAGGCCGCTCTGCAAGTCCTGTGCCCGCCACCCCTTGGAACGCTGCGCCAACTGCGGAGGAGAACGGCTCATCCCCAGGGTGCGGACCCGGGGCCACTCGGGGTGGTGCTTCGACTGCATCGCGCGGGCCACCGCAGAGTTCGCAGCATTTGAGGAGGGTCCAGCGCAGGAACCGGATGTCGAAGGTATCCGGTTGGCGGTGTGCGTGACTTGTGGCAGGCGCGACGGGATCACTTTCCTCCCGGACGGCCCGCGATGCTCTGCCGGGACCGGGCCATGCGTCGGCGGGAGAATTGTGGCCACTGTGGGGAGATCCGGCGGGTCTTCTTCACTCCCGGGATCTGTGGCGAATGCCTTGGCGTTGATGTCGGCGGTACCTGCGCCGGATGCGGGCTTGAGGACCGCATCTATTCTGGCGGGCGCTGCGAGAGGTGCGTGCTGGCTGAGCGGGCCGCAGAGGTCTTCGATGACTGCGGGGACGCTGGCCGCGCAGTTGCCGAACGGCTGGCCGCCAGCCCCAGTCCCGGATCCAGCCTGATCTGGCTCGAGAAGAGCCGCACCGCGAAGATCCTCATCGACCTTCTTCAGCATGGACGCGAGCCTGCTCATGAAGACCTCGATACGCTTCCGAGCATGACGCGGGCTGACGGCAAGGCAGACCGTCGGCAGTCCATCGAGAACGCCAGGATGATCCTCGTATCGCTCGGGGTTCTCGCCCCCAGGAACGCTCTCGCGGGTCGCTATGAAGCCTGGGCGCTGCAAGTACTCGCCAAGGTCGATCAGGCCGCCGACCGCTGGACCCTCCAGCAGTTTCACCGCCACCGGCTGCTTCCATCCGTCGAAGCCCGATGCGAGGCTGGCAAGGCGACTTGGGGCACCGTGAAGCAGGCCCAAAGCCAGCTACGCGCCGCAATCGAACTGATGGCCTGGTCCCGGCCGCGAGGCGGCCTGGGCAGGCTCAGCAGGTCCGATGTCGATGAGTGGCTGGCGGGCCCGAGTACCCGCCACTGGGTCCGGGAGTTCCTGCTCTGGGCAGTACGCCAGCATCTGCTGGACCTTCCGGCATTCGCTATCCCTTTGCGGATGCCTCAGTCCCCGCCCGATGTCGAGGACTATCAGCTGCGGGCCAACCTGGCGCACAGGCTCCTTCACGAAGAAGGCATTCCCGCGGACATTCGCGTCGCAGGCCTTCTCGTCGTCCTTTACGGACAGCACCTGTCCCGGATCGTCAGCATCGAACGAGAGAACGTGGACCTGGAGTCCACGCCTCCACGGATCAAGCTGGGCAGGAACTGGCTGGAGCTTCCTGACCCGATGGGGCGGCATATCGTCGAGCTGCTCGTGCAGGGTCCACGCCGGGGCGCGCCCTTCGTCGAGAACGCCAGGTGGCTTTTCCTCGGGGACGGAGCCGGAGCGCACCTGTCCTCCGATCGGCTCGGCGTCCGGCTGGCCAAGTACGGCATCCACTCTCGGTCCATGCGCAACACCGTGCTGTTCCAACTGGGCGCGACCGTCCAGCCGCGAACGTTGGCGAGGCTCCTTGACCTCCACACGAGCACAGCCGTGGGCTGGGTCAACAAGGCCGGCGGCATCTACTCGAACTACTGGGGACAAGTCCTGCGCGATGAAGAGGCCGGGGACCCCGGCCTCTTCGACCCGGGACTCGAAGCACTCGAGGAGGACGAGGACCCCGAAGACCTGCTCGATGAGCTCGGCCTCATCTAACCCGAGTTAGCTCAGTCCAGCGCGCACACCGTTCCCGGCTTGTTCAGGAGAGGTGCCTGAGCCGCCGGAAGCAGTACCCGGCCAGGGCTAGCGCCAGGGCGAGGTAGATCGCGGTCTCGGTCGCCTGGAAGCGCCAGTAGCGGCTGGCGGGCTGGTAGGTGATGGCTTCCCGGATGCCGTGGCTGGCCAGGCAGTCAAGGAAGGCGGCGTGGCCCGTCGCCGGCGTGCCGGAGTTCCCGGGTGCGCCAGCGCTGGCGCCGGCGTTTCCTACTGATGCGCAGGCGGCCGGGGTGGTGCTGATTGCCTGACCAGCGGCGTTGACGGGTCCGCTGGACAGGAGCCAGGCGCCGGGCTGGCCCGGGACGATGTTGGCGTTGAGCGTGAAGGTGGTGCCGCCGGGGCCGGTCTGTGACGTTGAGGCGCTCCCCAGCGAGGTGACCGGGCTGACCGTGTGGCCGGGCGGGGCGAGGCTGGGGCGGATCCAGAGCGGCATGGCGACCTGGAGGGCGGCGAAGAGGGCCAGGGTGACGGCCATGGCCGGGAGGGTGCGCCGGATCAGCGCCCCGGCGGTGACGCCGAGGGCGAAGGCGAAGGCGGCGTAGCCGAGCGGGGTGACGCCGTGGGTGTCGAAGTTGAGCGGTGTGAACCGGCTCCCGCCGATGCCGATGGAGGCGCCGTCGGTGGCGGCCTGGCTGATCGGTGCCGCCCACCAGGTCTGCATCAGGGTGAGCGCCTCGGTGACGGCCATGGCGGTCAGGGCGCCGGCGGCGAGCTTGACGGCCAGCCACCGGGTCCGGGTGACGGACTGGTTCCAGGCCAGCGCGGCGGTTCCGGTCTCCAGCTCGCGGGCGATCAGCGGCGCGCCCCAGAACAGGCCGATGACGGCGGGCGCCAGCAAGATGACCCCGGCGCTGAGCGCGTACACGACCACGTAGGGGCTGCGGCTCAGCGACCCGCTGAAGTAGTCGGCCAGGTTCGCGCAGTTGCCGCCGTGGCAGCCGTCGAGTCCGTCGGCGGCGAACATGCTGGCCAGGTGCGGCCCGGTGGCCGCGAACAGGACCGCGAAGGCGGCGAGCGCCGTGGCCGCGACCATGGCCTGGGTGCGGAACTGCCGCCAGGTCAGCCAGGTCATTTCTGCACCTCCAGGTGACGGCTGCGGCTGCCGCTTCCGGCGGCCGTGCTCATGTAGGCCAGCACCAGGTCTTCGAGTCCGACCTCGGAAACTGTCCAGGCCGGGTCGAGGACGGGGCCGCTCGTGCGGACCAGCAGCGTGCTCTGCACGTCGGTGTGGCTGGCGGAGATGACCTGCACGCCGCCGGGGAGGCTGCCGGGGTCGCGGCGCGGGCCGGTCAGCAGGTGGTGGGCGGTCAGCAGGTCATCGACCGGCCCGGCCAGCCGCACCCGCGATGCGACTAGCACGACCAGGTAGTCGCAGACCCGTTCCAGGTCGCCGACCAGGTGGGAGGACAGCACCACCGACAGGCCCTGGTCGGCGACCGATTCCATCAGGTCGCTCAGGAACTCGCGCCGGGCCAGCGGATCCAGGCTGGCCACCGGCTCGTCCAGGATCAGCAGCTCGGGCCGTTTCGCGACGGCCAGGGTCAGCGCGAGCTGGGCGCGCTGCCCGCCGGACAGCGTCCCGGCCTTCTGCCCCGGGTCCAGCTCCAGCCGCCTCGATGCGGTCGCGGGCCAGCTCCGCGTCCCAGGCCGGGTTGAGGTGCGCGCCCAGCTTCAGGTGGTCGGCGACCGACAGCCCGGCGTAGGCCGGCGTGTCCTGGGGCAGGTACCCGACCCGGGCCAGCTGCGCCGACCCGGCGGCGGGCGGGGCGCCGAGCACCTCGATTGCGCCGGCCGTCGGCGCCTGCATCCCGGTGGCGATGCTCAGCAGTGTCGTCTTCCCGGCCCCGTTCGGGCCGACCAGGCCCACCACGTGCCCGGCCGGGATCGACAGCGTGCAGTCAGCCAGTGCCCACTGCCGCCGGTACCGCTTGCCCAGCCCGTGTGTTTCTATGGCGGCGGTCATGCTATGTCCTCCTCAGCTGCGGATCGAAAAGTGCTGGCGAACAGGGCCTCGATGGACTCGTCGTCTAGCCCGGCCCGGCGGGCCTTGGCCAGCCACCGCTGCAGGTCGCGGCGCAGCGGCCCGTGCGCCGCCAGCGACGAGACGTCCAGCGTCCCGGTCACGAACGTCCCGACTCCCGGGCGGGCCGCCGCCAGGCCCTCGTGCTCCAGCAGCCGGTAGGCCTTGAGCACCGTGTTCGGGTTGATCGCCAACCCGGCGGCCACGTCCTTGACCTTGGGCAGCTGGTCGCCCTGGTGCAGCAGGCCCAGCCGCAGCGCCTGCCGCACCTGGTGGATCAGCTGCAGGTAGGGCGCGACGCCGGACCGGCCGTCCAGGTGGAACTCGATCACTGCACCTCCATGTTTATCTAGCTGCATAGCACTATAGCTGTGTATCTAGATGGGATGTCAAGGAGATGCGTGATGACTGCCAGTGTTTCGGAAGGCCGCCGGACCGGGCAGGTCAAACTTGATCTGCCCGGCCGCGATCGGCTGCTGCGCCGCTGCCCTCAGCGCCTCAGATCGCCTCATCGCGTGGGACCCAAGGCGCGGGACCCGCGTAGCGGGGATTCCGCGACCCGCTCCGCGCGGTCGCCCCCATCCCATGGGTGAATTCCCATCTCAGGAGGGGCGCGGCCGATGGGCCATACTCCTCTTGGGCGACAATGAAATGCGCTTGATGCATTCGATGCAACCAAGTGTCCGGTTCGCGCCAAGGTGTGGCACGGTCCGTTGTCTCAGCCTGTGCTTGCCGCCGCCGCACGCCCATTGGCGGCAGATCGCCCGCAGATTCAGCGGCCAGACGCTCACCAGGGTATCGGCAGATCGCTCACGATAGTGTCGGCAGATCGCTCACGTGCTGGTGCGTCTGCGGTAATGTCACCCTGTGGACCTCGGAGTTAGCCTCTTCTCGCGCCATGCCGAACGGATGACGGCCGAGGCGCTGGCAGATACCCGCGTGGTGGTGGTGAACGGAGCCAGGCAGGTCGGAAAGAGCACACTGGCGGAGCTGATGGTCGCCCGGTCTGCTGGCGCGCGTGAGCTGTATCTGGACGACCAAGCGGTTCGCGCTGCCGCAGAGACAGACCCTAGTGCTTTCGTCCGGCATGAGGGCTTGCTGATGATCGATGAGATACAGCGGGTGCCGGAGCTGCTGCTGGCCATCAAGCGTGAGGTGGACCGCGATCCGCGCCCGGGCAGGTTCCTGCTCACGGGTTCGGCTCGCCTTCTGGGACTGCGGGACCTGCCTGACGCTCTGCCGGGACGCGCGGAGACCATCGAGTTGTGGCCGCTCTCGCAGGGAGAAATTGACTCTGCCCCGGACGGATTCGTGGACGCCGTCTTCCGGCTCGACGGGAACAGCAGGATGCCGCCGTGTTCGCTGACCAAGCGCGATTACGTGGCGCGGGCGCTGCGGGGCGGCTACCCGGAGGCGGTGCGGCGAGATCCGGGACGGCGCCGGGCGAGGTTCTTCGACTCTTACGTGACCGACCTGGTGACCCGGGACGTCCAGCAGATCTCCGACATCGAGCGGCCCGCCGAGATGCGCCGCCTGCTGAGCGTGGTGGCGGCCCGGATGGGAACCCTGGCGGTCCTCCAGTCGATGGCGAACGACATCGCACTGCCGCGGCAGACCCTCTCGCGCTACCTGGACCTGCTTGAGCTGATCTTCGTCATCAAGCGCATCCCGGCGTGGTCGTCGAACCTGACCAAGCGCGCGATATCCACGCCGAAGCTGATCGTCACCGACTCCGGACTCGGCGGCAGGCTCATCGGCATGTCGGAGGAACGCGCCAAAGACCCGACTGCCCTCGTCGGGCCGCTGCTGGAGAACTTCGCGATCGGCGAGGTCGCGCGCCAGCTCACCTGGGCCGAAGAGCCCGTGCAACTCTTCCACTACCGCGACCGCGACCAGGTCGAGGTGGACATGGTGCTGGAGCACGCCGACGGCACCGTGATCGGCATCGAGGTCAAGTCCGCCGAGACCGTCCGCAGCGAGGACTTCCGCGGCCTGCGCCACCTAGCCAACCGGCTCGATGACCGCTTCCGCGCCGGGATCGTCCTCTACGCCGGAGAACAGCAACTTTCTTTCGGGGACCGGCTGACGGCGCTCCCGATGGCAGCCCTGTGGATGCTCGACGGCTCGGTTCTCTGACCCGCTGTCAGCGGGACCGGCAACAACTCTGCAGACATGTGACTCCCGCCTGGTCCCAGTATTCAGGGGTGCTTGCCCTCTTATTTCCGCAGTTCGGCAGGGGTTTGGTTTTGTTGTCAGGCCCCTCATCGACGCTGCACCCTCCTGCTTCCGGTTGCATTTGATGCAACCGGTAGCAGGGCGGCTCAGGCGTCGCGACGCGCCATCCTGCGGCTCACGCTTGACCCGGTGTGCGATTATCGAACTATGAGCAGTGGCACTGACTGGGAAGACGTGGGCGAGCGCATGCGCGCGGCTCGCGTGGCTGCGGGCCTTACCCAGGAGGAACTTGGTGCTAAGGCAGGTCTTGACCGGACAATGATCGTGAAGATCGAGTCTGGGACCCGCCGGATCGACGCCATGGAACTGATCAGGCTGTCGTCGGCGCTCCAAGTGCCGATGGACTTCTTGCTGCGATCCACGCCGCTGGTCTTGTCGCATCGTGCCAGTTTCGTTGCCGAAGATGCCGGCACTGAAGTAGCAAGAGAGTCCGGGCGGCTGGACCTTGCTCTGGTGTCATGGCTGCATGAGGTGCAGCAGATCATTGAGCTCGATGTGCTGCACCCGGCGTCTCGCCTGAAGGCTCCCGCGGCGGTTGACTCAGATACTGCCGCTCGGGATCTCGCGGCCTGGGTTCGTGGGCAGCTTGGCTTGGGCACTGGGGCAATCGACTCGCTGGTGAAACTGTGCGAGCGAGCGGGGCAGTACGTACTGGTCACCGAAGTCCCTGGCGAAGGTGCTTCCATGCTAGATGGCGATGTCGCGGTCGCCGTCGTGAGCATTCGGGGCGATCCAGGGCGTCGACGCGCGACTGCCGCCCACGAACTCGGTCATCTTGTGACCGGCGATGAGTACTCCAGTGACCTTGGCGTGCACGCATCACGTGCCGACAGAGAGGCGCTGCTCGACGTATTCGCCGCAGAACTGCTGCTCCCGTCCAGTGTGTTCACTGACGTCTGCAGCGGCGGACAGATCATCAGCCGCGATCAGCTCATCGAGCTCGCCGCCCGCTACCGTACGTCGTGGTCCTTGGCTCTCAGGCAGGCCGTCCATGCCGGAGTCCTCAGTGCGCAGGCTCGTCGCGACTGGGGACGCACCACACCCACCCGAAGCGAGTTCATGGAGGCTCTGGGATGGGCTCCGCAGCCAGATCTTGAAGCCATCCGGGTTCCGCCGGGCTATGCCCATGCCGTCCTAGAGGCCTGGCGTAGAGGCGCGATCACAGCCACGCGGGCCGTTGAGCTCATGCACGGGCAGATCACTGCAACTGACCTGCCGACGGGTGCTGAGGCAGACATCGAGCCGTGACTGAGCCGGAGCGCGTCATCGCGCAGGTCCTAGTGCTAGACGCCATGTCGTTGATCCATTTTGGCCGGGCGGATCGGCTCGACGTTCTGCGTGTTCTTATGGTCGATAAGGACTGCTGGACCACTCACGTAGTCCTTGAGGAACTGCGCCGGGGAGCGGACGCTCACCCTGAATTGACTGGTGTGGACGTCAGTGACTGGCTCGCCGTCGCGCCAATGGACACCCTTGACGAGCTCAGGACCTTCGCGACCTGGTCGGAGCGCATTGGCTCCGGCGAACGGGATCAGGGCGAGGCCAGCGTGTTCGCGGTCGCCGAGCTTCGTTCCGGGACGGCCATCACCGATGACCGGGAGGCGGTCCGGGTCGCCCGGACCTATGGCTTGGACGTTCACGGGACCATCTGGCTGCTGTCGGGTGCCTGCAGGGACGGCAAGCTGTCCGAGCCTGCTGCCGGGAACCTGCTCGACGCGCTGCGAGCGACGGGGCTTAGGCTGCCCTGTACGGGCGCCGAGTTTCCCAGATATGCGCGCCAGCACGGACTCTTGTAGGCCTGCCCTCGCTGAATTTGAACCTGTTCCGCATGGCATCCGTACTTGGTGTTGATGACAGTGACGCCGATCCACTGGGATGGCCATGCGCGAATTCCACGAGCGGGACGCGCAAGAAGACATAGGCACCGGGGCAGACTCTGGGGCTGACGCGCCTGAGCGGCAAGCTGGTGACTCTCGCCGCCTGGACCGCGCAACCGTGCAAGATGCGGAAACCCGGACCGCCCTGGCACTTGCATACCGCGAGCGGGTTGCGACTGAGTACGCCGCCTACGGCCAAGGGAACGCCGTTCCGCGAAGCGACGGGGATCGCCGCTCCCTGGACGCCACAGGTGCCGAGAGTGGTCACGCCTCCAGGCCTGCAGAGCCCAGCGCCGATTCGCGGGCTGCGGCCCATGGCGGAGATCAAGCGCAGCGTGAGGATAAAACGGGAAGGGCGGCCGGGGACGCCGCCCTTCTCTCGAGCGCACGAGACCAACCCGATGCCCGGGACGTGCTGCCGAACATAAAGATGGCTGAGCTCGACGGCCGAAAACTCAGCGATTATTCGCTGAACCCAGAACACCCAGGCAATAACGGGAAAGCGGAGGGCTGGCGGGCGCTCGGCTACGATGTGGACACCCCGGAGGGACGCCGCGATGCGGCCCGGGAGTTGCGTGGACTGATCTGCGATGAGCTGCTGGCACGGGGGAAGGTAACCGAGTCCAGGGATACCACATACGGGCCGTCGCACAGGGTCCTGAGCGATCTCACCGGGCCGAACGGGAGGCACGCGAACTTGATCACTTGCTGGCTCATCGAAGACCGCGCAGGCCTCGACGTTCCCCGGCTTACCACTGCGTGGGTGCAGCCTCATCGCGTTAAGGAGACTGAGCAATGACCGCGGCAAAGCAATATGGGCTGATCCGCACGACTGCTGCCGCGGAGAGCATCTTCGACGGCCGAACCATCCCGGTCGGAATGAAGGGGACAGTCCTCGAAGCCAGGCCTGACGGGAGCTGCCTGGCCGAGTTTGCCTTCGCCGCCCAAACCGCCGATAGCGAGGGCGACTTCGTGCAGGGGATCCTCACCCGGGACCAGTACGAGATCATGGGCACCTGAGCCGGACCGCTGCTCTGATTACGGAGCGTTACGAGTCGTCCGTGGTCGTCGGCGAATACGGCACGTTCCGAATAAGTGCACTCCGCCAGCATTAGCAGTCACTGAAAGGTAAGAATTCCCAGCTCAGGAGGAGGGCGGCCAGATGCCCGCACCCCTCCTGGGCACTAGCCGGATGCCCTTCGTTGCATCCGGTGCAACGATGTCAGATCCCGGCGACATGGCGTCAATCAGTAGCACAGTGACCGCATCGCCAGTTGACGATGCTAATATGCTTTTATGCGCACCACGATTGACATGCCCCCAACCCTGATGCGAGCGGCCAAAGCACGTGCCGCCGAGCAGGGTGAAAGCCTCAAGGATCTCGTCAATCGAGCGGTATCACATGAGCTTGGCGTTCCCGCCACGCCAAAGGGGAAGACGGGGCGCGTGACGCTGCCGCTGATCGCGCGCGACGCCACGCCCGCAATCCTCGTCACCAGCGAGGATATCGAGGACGCGCTCGACGCTGAGGACGTTGAGAGGTTCGCCCAGTGAAGCTGGTAGACGTTGGCGTCTGGCTGGCAGCCGTCTGGGGGCGGCACGTCCACCATCCGGTTGCGGCGGACTGGTTCGGCAAGGAGGCGGGTGACATCGTCTTCTGCCGGGTTACGCAAATGGGGCTACTCCGACTGCTGTCCAACCCCGCCATCATGGGCGACGATGCCGTTAACCGCAGCCAGGCGTGGCGAACCTACGATCAGCTCTGGGCTGACGAGCGCGTGCTGTGGGCTGACGAGCCAGCCGAACTGGACGCGGTCTGGCGCGCGCTCTCCGCCCGTGATGACAAGAGCTACAAGCTCTGGACCGATGACTACCTGGCGGCCTTCGCTCAGGCTAGCGGCGCCACACTGACGACCCTCGACCGCAAGATGCCCGCCCGTTACCCCTCTGTTCAGGTTGAACTGCTGTTCCCTGACCAGTCCGGCGCTTCTACGGAGAATTGACCTCCCGGCCTTGGGCGGCCGCACGTCCGCCATCATCACGAAGCGCAGCAGGTGCATACCGAGGTCCTGGGCAACGGTCGGCGGCCGGACCGGCTCGCGGATCCAGTTGAGGTGAGCCTCGCGCCCGTCAGCGGTAAGGCGGTAGACCCGTCGCGGCCGACCCCCGGCGGCTGGGGGGAGCGCTTCGGAGCGGAGCAGTCCGCGGCGCTCCAGTCGCTCCAGCGCCGGGTAGAGCGTGCCGGAACTTGGCTCATACACGCCCATCGGGGTGGTCGCGAACCGGCGCTTAAGGTGGGCCGTGAGCTCATCAGCCTGTGGCGCCACGATGAGTTCCGGCACTTGTTCCAGGTCATCACCGCGGTCTGGGGCTTCGGCTTCTTCGCTCAGGCCGCGGCCCGGGTCGCCATTGTGCAGGAGACTTCGACCGGGACCGCGCTAGCCGTCTCCAACGTGCTGCCCTTTGCGGTCGCCGCGCTGCTGACCGCCTGGACAGTCGGCTACGGCCAGTACCACAAGCGGAAGGGTGAGCGCTTGACCGCCGCCGCGGGAGCCCGGGCGGAGCTGCCTGATGCCCTGGACAAGCCCGATGACGTCACTGCCCGGCCCCAGCGCGAATCCTGATCCGGCACGGTGCCCCTAGGGGAGACGCCCCGCCGACTGAAGGAGATCAGGGGGCGAGTGGGGGATCTTCCCGAGGCGGGACGGCGTCCCGTCAGCCGATGATGAAGTCATGGAAACGAGCAACATTCCCCCGCAGGGCGGCACCCGCGACGACGCGACCGCCGGAAACCGAGCCGGCCAGCGGACGCTGCGGCGCCCCGCGCAGGACCGGATGTTCGCCGGAGTTGGCGCCGGCGTCGCGGACTACCTCGGCACCGATGTCACGGCGACGCGAGTAGGCCTGGCCGCGATCGCGGTCCTCGGTCATGTGGCGATCCCGGCCTACATCGCCGGCTGGGCGCTGATACCCGAGGAGGGCAAGTCACGGTCCCGCGCCGCCGAGTACCTCGACTCGCTGACCAGCCGTGTGCGGCAGGCTTGATCGCTGTCCCCGGCGATCGTTCGTGTCGCTGCCCAGAGGGGGCGGCCTGCGGGCTGCCCCATCCTGAGCAACCTCTACGGCAGCTGACCTGGCTTATCGACGAAGGCACGCTGGAGGATGGCGCTTTCGCCGTTAACCACGCCGGTCTTGGCGTTGTAGTCCCGCTCGCCGATGTACTGCAGGGTGGCCTTGTTGAAGATCCACTCGGTTCGGTAGTTACGCGCTGAGCCGGTGCCCGCCCAGCTGATCCCGACGCCGTGCTGGCCGACCGCGTTCGTCGCGTCGGGCACCACGACCGCGCCGGGGAGAAGCGCGGCCACGCGGTAGAGTGCCGCGGCTACAGCGGGGGGGATGATCGCTTCCCTGATCAGGTCGCCAATCTCGGTGGCCGGGTCGTCATTCGTATATTTCTTTCCTGCCTTGAGGTAGTTCAGGAGGGCATTCGGGCTGGTCGGAAGCGACTGCAGCAGCCGGTAGGTGGCATTGCCCAGATGTCCTTCACTCGGGCAGGTGAAATCCGGGACTAGTCCCCCCGACTGCGACGGCTGGCCGGCCGTCGGGTACTGGACCTTGCCGTTCACCACGGGGAATGGCGACAGCGGCGTGCTCGAGCCGCTCTCCCTGAGCAGCCCCGTAATGCACATGTTGGCCACCGGTAGCCACACTTGGCGCTCGTGCGGCTTTTCCATGGTCGAGGTCTCATGGCCATTGACGATCGAGTCCACCTCGTAGGCGACCTCGCTGCGGATGTACATGAACTGGCTGTCCCGCACCGTCGGGGCGGGCTGGCTCGCGGCCGCGTCAGCAATCCTGGCCAGTAGTAGCACGGCGGCAGTGGGGCTGCCTGCGCTGCCCGGCCCGTGGGCCGACGGCGATGCCTTCGGGTGGGCGGACGTGCCATGTCCGGCGATGACGGCGGTCGCGGCGACGGCCACCGCCAGCACACCCGCTCCAGCGACGGCGGCCAGACCGTAAGAGCGCTTCCTCCGCAGCTCCGGGGGGAGGGGCCGCTCCGTCGGATCCATCCGGTGCAGTTCGGTCATCAGGTGCTCCTTGAGGACTTGCTGGCGGCCTGCAGGCAGGTCCCGTGCGGCGGGCGCGCGAAGCAACCGAGCCAGCTCGGTTAGCTCCTGCTCGCCGCGGAAGTCGTTGCCGCTCATCGGGGTCCTTCCTGGCTCGACCGGATCGCGTTCTCGCGTTCACCCGTTACCTGTTCACTCGTGCGGCCGGGTTCCCCTCCGGGATCATGTTCCGGAACAACGGCGGCGAGCGTTTGCAGCTTGCGCCGCGCGCGGGATAGCCGCGAGCGCACGGTGCCCACCGGCACCCCGAGGGCCTCCGCCGCGTCGGCGTAGCTCAGGCCGGACCAAACGCACAACGCGAGCACGTCCTGCTCGCCGCCCCGTAGTCGGCTGAGGGCAGACCGGATCGCTGCTAGCCGGGTGGCGTCATCGATACGGTCGGCCAGCTCATCGGCGAAGTCAGGCACGTCCGGGCCCGGTGGCAGCCGGCTCATCGCCGCCTGCTGCCGGCGGGCGGCCCTGGAGACGTTGCGGGCCACATTGAGAGCGATGACGAGCAGCCAGGGCAGCAGCGAATCACCCTCTGGCCGTATCGAGCTCCGCAGCCGCCAGGCCTCGAGAAAGGTAAGCGATACCACCTCCTCGGCGGTCGACCAGTTACCGGTCAGCCGGAACGCATGGTTATACACCGCGCGGACATGCTCCTCGAAGAGCAGGCCGAACGCGTCCTTATCTCCGGCGCGCACCCGGGCGCGCAGACTCAGCTCCACTATTTGCTCTGTCCGGCCCGCGGCCGCGAGTTCCCGGCCCCTGCCCCGAGATTGCCAGGGGGCGTGGCGCTTGGGTACCTCGATCTTGTTCTTGGCTGTCCTGCTGCGGGTGCGGAGCCGGGCCACGTCGGCGATTTTCGCGCTTGCGGGCAGCTTGCAGAAAAATTGCAGAAAATGATTAAATTCTTGCAGCAAACGTTGGTGTTTAAATGCAAGGTAATACGGCATAGGCGCCCGTGGACCTACGACTCACGTCCGCTAGAGCACTCAGGAGTGAACACAAGCCGCTGAACTGGCAATCCTCCTTCAGCCTGGCGTTACAACTTTGCCTCGATCCGTAAATCTCAATCTAAGGATCGTCGAGATATTGCAAAGAGATGCTGAGAAGTTTAGCGTCTGGGGCGAGGCGTCGACGAATAAGGCTCGGCGCTAAGCGTCGAGAGGAGCAAAGGTGTTCCACTCTGTCCGAGAGCTGAGGCGCGCGCTTGCCGTGGGCGTCAGCACCGTATCGCTAGCCGCCGCGGGGCTCGCGGCGATAGCGATCCAGCCGCCGCCAGCGTTGGCGGCGGCCAAGCCGGCGGCGGCGGCGGCGGTTACCGGCGGCAGCGGGGCAAACCTGCCCTACGCCGAAGTCCAGGCGGAGAACTCCGCGACCAACGGGACCGTCATCGGCCCCAGCTACACCCAGGGCCAGCTAGCCGACGAGGCATCGGGCCGCAAGGCCGTGACCCTCCGGGCTCCGGCCAATCCGTCACCTTCACCACGCCGGTGGCCACCAACTCCATCGACTTCCGGTACAGCATCCCGGACACCTCGGGCGGGTCGGTCTACACCGCGCCGCTGTCGCTGTACGTCAACGGCACCAAGCAGACCGACTTCACCCTGACGAACGCGTACAGCTGGTACTACGGCAGCTACCCGTTCGTCAACACGCCGGGCAGCGGCAACCCGCACCACTTCTACGACGAGGTGCACCGGCTGTTCTCCACGACCTATCCGGCGGGCACGACGTTCAAGCTCCAGGTCGACTCCGAGGACACCGCGTCCTCGTACACGATCGACCTGGCCGACTTCGAGCAGGTGGCCTCGGCGCTGAGCCAGCCGTCGGGCTCGGTGTCCGTCGTCAGCGAGGGCGCCGACCCGACCGGCGCGGCCGACTCGACGAACGCGTTCAACGCCGCGATCTCCGCGGCCGGCGCCGGCGGCACGGTGTGGATCCCGCCGGGCACCTACAACATCCCCGGCCACATCAGCGTCAACAACGTGACCATCGCCGGCGCGGGCATGTGGTACTCGACCGTCACCGGCACCGCGCCCGGCTTCTACGGCAACTCCGCGCCGAACCCGAGCACCAACGTGCACCTGCAGAACTTCGCGATCTTCGGCAACGTCCAGGAGCGCGACGACAGCGCCCAGGTCAACGGCATCGGCGGAGCGATGAGCAACTCCACCGTGTCGAACATCTGGATCGAGCACATGAAGGTCGGCGCCTGGATGGACGGGCCGATGACCGGCCTGACCTTCAGCGGCATGCGCATCCGCGACACCACGGCGGACGGCATCAACTTCCACGGCGGCGTTACCAACTCCACCGTGACCAACAGCGACATCCGCAACACCGGTGACGACGGCATCGCGACCTGGGCCGACTCCGGCATCGGCGCCGACTCCGGCGACACGATCTCCAACAACACCGTGCAGCTCCAGCAGCTCGCCAACGGGATCGCGATCTACGGCGGCAACAACAACACCGTCTCCGGCAACCTGGTCGTCGACACCGGCATCACCCAGGGCGGCGGCATCCACGTGGGGCAGCGCTTCAGCTCCACCCCGGTCGGCCTGACCACCATCTCCAACAACACCATGATCCGAGACGGCAGCCTCGACCCGAACTGGCAGTTCGGCGTCGGCGCGCTGTGGTTCGACGGCAGCCAGGGCTGCGGTCACCGGCCCGATCAACGTGACCAACGCGCTGATCGAGCAGAGCCCGTACGAGGCGATCCAGTGGGTCGAGGGCACGATCAGCGACGTCAACCTCAGCAACGTGTCCATCGTCGGCACCGGGACGTTCGCCCTGCAGGAGCAGACCGGCGGCACGGCCGCGGCCACCAACGTCACCGCGACCGGCGTGGCGCAGGCCAACGCGGGCAACGCCCCCAGCTACAGCTGTGAAGGCAGCGGCTTCACGATCACCGATAACGGCGGCAACTCCGGCATCAGCCCGGCCGGGTGCAGCGTCGGCGTCTCACCCCCGCCGGTCTACCCGCCGTACCCCGTCACCGGCGTCAACGCGAGCCCGACCGCGCTGACCTTCAGCCCGCAAGTAACCGGCACGACCAGCGCCGCGCAGACCGTCACGGTCTCCAACCCGACCAGCGCGGCCGCCTCGGTCTCGTCCATCGCCACCAGTGGTGCCTTCGCCCAGACCAACACCTGTGGTTCGTCGATCGCGGCGAACGGCTCGTGTACGGTCAGCGTGACGTTCTCGCCAACGGCGACCGGCAGCGCCACCGGGAGCCTCACCATCAACGCCGGCGGCGTCACCAACACGGTGAGCCTGTCCGGTACCGGCACGGCACCAGGCCCGGTGCTGAGCGCCTCCCCGGCTAGCCTGTCCTTCCCCGCCACCCTGGTCGGCTCCTCCCCCGCCACCCAGACGGTGACGGTGACCAACTCCGGCACCACCGCCGCGACCGTCTCGGGCGTGTCGGTGACCGGGGCCTTCAGCCAGACCAACAACTGCACCAGCATCGCGGTCAACGGCTCCTGCACGGTGACCGTCAAGTTCACGCCCACGGCGGCGACCAATTCCGGCACCCTGACCGTCAGCAGCAACGCCAACAACAACCCGCTGACCGTCGGGCTGAGCGGCAGCGGCATCACCTCCACCACCAACCTCGCCTTGAACAAGCCGGCCACGGCGAGCAGCTCGTACTTCAGACGTACGTCGCCTCCAACGTCACCGACGGCAACACCAGTTCCTACTGGGAGAGCACCGACGGCGCGGCGTACCCGCAGACCATCTCGGTCGACCTGGGCTCCACCCAGTCGATCGGGTCGGTCACCCTGGACCTGCCGCCGTCGTCGGCCTGGAACACCCGCACGGAGACGCTGTCGGTCCTCGGCAGCACCAACGGGACGTCCTACAGCCAGATCGTCGGCTCGGCCGGGTACACCTTCAACCCGTCGACCGGCAACACGGTGACGATCAGCCTGCCGTCCGGGACCAGCGCCCGGTACGTGGAGCTGAGCTTCACCGGCAACACCGGCTGGTCCGCGGCGCAGCTGTCGGAGTTCGAGGTCTTCCCCGGCGGCGGGTCAACCGGCGCGGCCAGCCGCGTTGTCGGCGTCGCCGTCGAGCGTGTCGTTCGGCAGCACGGCGGTGGGGTCGACCAGCGCCGCGCAGAACGTCACGGTGTCGAACCCGGGCAGCACGGCGGCGTCGGTCTCGTCGGTCAGCGCGAGCGGGCCGTTCAGCCAGACCAACAACTGCGGCACCTCCATCGCGGCGGGCGGGTCGTGCACCGTCAGCGTGAAGTTCGCGCCGACCGCCAGTGGCGCGGCGAGCGGAACCCTGTCGGTCGCATCCAGCGCGCCGGGCAGCCCGCTGACGGTGGCGCTATCCGGAACTGGCACCACCTCCAACACCAACCTGGCGCTCAACGCACCGGTCACCGCGTCCAGCTACACCCAGACCTACGTCGCCCGCCAACGCCGTCGACGGGAACACCAGCACCTACTGGGAAGGCACCAACGGCGCCTGGCCGACCACCTTCACCGTGAACCTGGGCGCCGTGCACTCCCTGTCCTCGCTGGTGATCGACCTGCCGCCGTCGTCGGCATGGCAGACGCGCACCCAGACGCTGTCCGTGCTCGGCTCAACTAACGGCAGCAGCTACTCCACCCTCGTCGGCTCCGCTACCTACACCTTCAACCCGTCCACCGGCAACACGGTCACGATCCCGCTGCCGTCCGGGACCAGCGACCAGTACATCGAGCTCAGCTTCACCGCCAACAGCGTCCAGAACGGCGCGCAGATGTCCGAACTGCAGATCTTCGGGCAGTGAGGCACCGCCTTATGGCAAGTCAAGGACTGAGTTTCCTCATCCCCTCGGGGGCGCACGCTTCGGCGTGCGCCCCCGAGCGCTGTTCCGGGCCATTGGACGCCGTCCGCCGCATCTCGTGCGACTGGGACGGTTACGGGCCGGCGGGCGTCAGCGTGCGGCGCAAGAACACGGCGGTCGCCTCCGCCGCCCGCGTGACGTGCGGCTCGGAGTCGTAGAGGTCGGTGTGCTGGCCGGCGTCAAGCCACAGGATCTCCTTTTCGCCGGGCTTGCGCTCGTAAAGGGCCTGGGCCAGCTCGGGCGAGCAGTACGCGTCGGTCTTGCCGTGGACGACAAGCAGCGGGACGTCGGCCAGGAGTTCGGCCGCGCCGAGCGCGTCGAAAGTCATCAGCGAATGCAGTGATCCCCTGGTGACCTGATTCCGCCAGTGCGGCGAGAAAGACCGGGCGGTGCCGTAGTAGGCGTACGGCTCTTCGCCGCCCATAGCCGCCTCACCCCCGTCGGGCGCCACGGCGGGCATGTACTCGTCATAGCGCGTCAAGCGCGGCGGCGAGAGCCGACTTGTACGGGCCCGCTCCCATTGCCCGCAGCATCAGCACCGGGCTGTTGTAGGCGCCGGCGATCCCGGCCACCGCCTTGACGCGCGGGTCAGCGGCCGCGGCGCGCACCGCGTAGCCGCCGCCCAGGCACACCCCCACGGCGCCGATACGCGCCGCGTCCACCTCTGGCCGGCCAGCGAGCACACTCACCGCGGCCCGCAGGTCGGCGAGCTTTCCCTGGCTGTCTTCGTGCCCGGGCCGCCCGCCGCTTTCCCCGAAGCCACGGTGGTCAAAGGCGAGCGTGGCGAACCCCGCCGCCGTGAGAATGCTGGCGTAAGTCCCGACGACCTGTTCCTTGACGCCCGTGAAGGGGCCGGTGAGCACGACGCCGGGCTGCGGGCGCCCTGGCCGCGCAGCTCCGGAGCTCGCCTGCGAGCTCTACGTCCTCGCTGCCGAAGGTGACCCGCTCGGGCCCGGCCACCGCATCCGTGCGGCCCCTTATCCTCAGTCATGACGCACAGGCTAGAAACCGCTGAAGCCTGGCCTGGCCAGAAGGCACTTCAAAGTGCCCTTCCAGAGAGGAGGACCCGTGGCACTGGTGATACCCGATGTCCTGGAAGAAAGCTGCGCCACCAGGCAGGCGCTGGAGCGACTGGCCGCCAAGTGGCGGGTGCTGCTGATCTACGCCCTGCTCGCTGGCCCGCAGCGGCCCGCCGAACTGCGCCGGCGGCTACCCGGAATCACCCAGAAAGTCCTGACCGAAACCTTGCGCGGCATGGAAAACGACGGTCTTGTCGAACGGCGAATACTGAAGGACACCGCCCCCCAGCACGTCGAATACGCGCTTACCGACCTCGGTAAGACCCTGCAGGAACCCCTGGCGGCCATCTGCGCCTGGGCGCTGAACACGCCTGATCCGCCGCCCTCTCGGTCGCGCCGTCGGCGATCAGCCATTCAGCTTCCTGGCCGCCGGCGTTAGCCGGCATCCCGCGTGGCCTTTAGGGGACCAGGATGAGGCGGCCGGGGAACGTCCGGCTCTTCAAGCAGGCGGTGCGCCTCCACGACCTCGGACAGCGGGAGCGACCGGGTGACCGCGCGGAGTTCGCCGGTCTCGAGCAGGCCGGCCAGCTCGGCGATGTCAGCCCGGGCCCGCTCGGGGGCTGTTGACCGCCACATCAGCAGGCCGAATCCCGTCACCGTCTTCAGCCCGAACAAGCTGCGCACCGGGAATGCTGGCGAAATCGCCGCTGGCGGCACCGTACACCACCACGCGGCCGAGCGGCCTGAGCAGCCCGATGCTCGCGTTCAGCATCGCGCCGCCCACCGCGTCCAAGACGACGTCGATGCCGTCAGGCACGGCGGCGCGCACCTGATCGGCCCAGTCCGGCCGACTGTGGTCGACGGTGACGTCAGCGCCGAGTCCGGCGAGGAACTCGAGCTTGGCCGCCGAGCCGGCGGTGGCGACCACCGCGCCCGCCCCCTGCTGCCTCGCCAGCTGCACGGCCAGGTGCCCGATCCCGCCCGCGCCCGAGGTGACCAGGACGGTCTCCCCCTTGGCGAGACGCCCGGCCCGCAGCGTGCCGAGCGCCACCGCCCCGACGGTCGGGAGCATGCTGGCGGCCTCAAGGCTGAGCTCCGGAGGCACCGGGACGAGCCAGTCGGTCCCGGCCAGGACGTAGTCGGCGTAGGCGTCCTCCAGCAGGACGGCGACGCGCGTGCCGGCCAGCGAAGGATCGGCGTCCGGGCCGACTGCCTCGATGGTTCCGACAACGTCCCCGGTCAGCGTGGCGGGCAGCTGACGGTAGTACAGCGAGCCGGGATCGGTCGCCCGGCGGAGCTGGACATCGACGTAGTTCACGCCGATCGCCTCGGCGCGGATAAGCACCTGCCCGGGGCCGGGTGAGGGCACCTCGGCCTCTTCGATCGCCAGTACTTCCGGGCCGCCGTGGGCGTGATAACGCACGCGTCGCATGGAACCGTCTCCTAAACTGGACCGTGAGTCAACTTGAGTTCCTGACCTTACTGGACCGCTGGTCCAGTTGTCCAGTGGAAGAAGATCCCGATGAGCCAAGCCCGGCCCGAGCGCGCCGACGCGGTGCGCAACCGACGCGCGATCCTGGCGGCCACCGAGGAGCTCCTGGCGACGCACCGGCCGCGGGACATCTCGATCGAGCAGGTCGCGCTGGCGGCCGGGGTCGGCAAGGGCACGGTCTTCCACCGGTTCGGCAGCCGGATGGGGCTGATGACGGCGCTCATGGTCGAGCGTGCCCAGGCGCTAACCGAGGCGGTGACCTCCGGCCCGCCGCCCCTGGGCCCGGGGGCGCCCGACCGGGAGCGCCTGCTCGCCTTCCTCGACGCCGTCATCGAGGTCGTCGGCCGCAACAAGAGCCTCCTGGCGGAGCTCGCCTTCAGCGGCGCGGCGGAGCCGGCAGCCGCGGACAAGGGCCGCCACCACGACGACCATCCGGTCTACCGCTTCTGGCACGGCCATATCAGCGCGCTCATCGCGGCGCAGCGGCCGGACGTGGACGCGGAGATGATCGCGCACGTCCTGCTGGGCGCCCTGCACAGCGAGCCGATCCTGGCCTGCCTCGCCGCCGACGGCCCGGCCCGCCCCGCCGCCGCGGTGCGGGCGCTAGCCTGCGCCGTCCTCGATGCGCCAGGGGCAGGCTGACCTGCGCGGTCCGCGCACTGCGCCCGCGGCAGGGGAAGCCGGCCTGCGCTGTCCTATTCAGGCACCGCCGCGGGAGGAGAGCCGTCGGCAGCCGTCGGCGTATCGGATGCCGGGCCCGTGCCGCGCACTTCGTCGCGCTCGAACGCGGCGGCTATGCGCATGCCCTTGCGCCGGTGGTGCAGGCTGTAGGCGACCGTCCACAGCGCCAGGACGGCCGTGACGGCGAGCGGCATCACCTTGGAGATGGCAAAGGCGAGGCCGGCCGACGTGCGCTGCACGATGACGATCCGTGCGGCGGCCTCTGCCAGGTACGCCAGGCCCCAGAGCGCCGTGAGGTTCCGGAACGGGCGCCGGAACTCCTCGTACTGCCACAAGCCGGCGAACTCGCGGCCCTTCGGAGTGTCCGGCCCCATGAACTCCAGGGCGAGGCGGAACATCAGCGGTCTCCGCGTCAGCAGTGAGCCCAGGCAGATCAGGCCGAATACTCCCGTGGGCACTGATCCCTCGGCAAGCACCAGCCTGGCGCTGTGCGATATGACCCCGATGACCGCGCCAAGGGCGATGCCGGCCAGGACGAAGACGCCGACGGCGTCGACCCTCCGGTGCGCGATCATGCCGACGGCCACCCCGAGAGCAGGGGATGCGCCGCTCACGATAAGCGAGGTCACGGTGCTTGCCCCGGCCGAGCGCAGCATGGAATATATGATCAGCGGCCCGGCGATATCAAAGACCGCGATCCTCGCGATCGACAGCAGCAGCTGGCCAGCCCGCATGCGCGTTCCTCTCGGGTCACGCTATTCACCGGGGACCTGAGTAAATGACGCGATTTCCGCGACTATGCCCGCGGATTATTTGCCGCTATTTCTATTGATGCCATCGTATTGCCGCCAGGCCGCCGGCACCAGCGTGCGCGGGGTGAACAGCGGGGGCGGCCGTCACGGGACCGGGTGCTCCTCGAAGGGCTCGTGCACGGGCTCGTCGTGGGATTCGACGGGAGTGCAGCCCGCGCACGGGCCGCTGCCGCCCTCGGACAGGTAGCGGGCCTGGTTGGCCAGGTCCACCGCGGCGTCGACCGCGCTCTCGTGCTCGGTACTCGGCAGCGTCACCGCGAAGTGGTCTTTCTCAGCCGCTTCGAGCTGCGTGATCAGGGCCTCCGTCTCAAGCTTCACCGGCTGCGGGACGACGAGCGTCCCGGCGTCCGGCGGGCGGGATGCTCCGGCGAGGCGTTCGGTCCAGGCGGCGAAGACGTCCTTGAGCGGGCTCTCCTCGATCAGCCCGCCCAGGTACTCCCGGACGATCTGGACCACCTCGTTGCTTCCGATGTCCGGGACGGACAGCAGGCTGGCGACCGTGGCGGCGGCGAGGTCCCCGGCCTGCTCCGCCCGCTTGCGCGCCGCGTCTTCCTTCTTGTCCTGCTCATCCAGCTTCGCAACCCGCGTCCGCAGGTCCGGCGCGTCCCTGGATCGGTGCGGTGAGCCCCGCCGCGGCGGCGGTGCTCCGCTCCGCCGTCGCGACGGATTTCGTGCCTGCCGCCGCAGCGTGGCCGCCTGCAGCTCGCCGACCCGGCGGGCGATGTCCGCCTCCGTGGCGGTGGCGTGGTCATCACCCTGCCCAGGGTGGTCAATGCGGTGGATCTTCTCCACGATGCCGGCCAGGACGGCGCGGTTCGCCTGCGCCGTCGTGAACCGCCCGCTGATCTCGGCGTAAGCCGCCTGCTCGCCCGCCGCCTCAAGCTGCCGCTGGTAGGCGACGGTGTACCGGGCCGCGATCTGGTCGCGCAGCACCGGGAAGACCGCGGCGGGGGCGGCGACGGCGACCGCGACGATGACGAGCAGGCCGATGTGCACGCCGGTCAGCACCCGCCGGGCCACGTCGACGACGGGTACCACGCGCAACCGGGCGGACAGCCCGATGGCCCGGCGCAGCCGGGCTGGCCAGACCGCGAACGCCACGGCCGCCGCGGCGAGCGCCGCGTACAGGCCGGTCCACAGCCACCAGGGCAGGTCGGCGAGGTCGCCGGCCCGCTCAAGCGCGCCGCGCACCGCGGCCACCTCGGGCCTGGTAAGGCCGAGCAGGTTGGCGAGCCAGACCACGAAGAGCACCAGGTCGGCCCCGAGCAGCAGCGACAGCGTGATGTCGGCGGCGGCGCGCACGGCCAGCCGCCCGGAGTCGTTCATCGCGCGCCAGGCGCGGAAGCCGGCCCAGGCGGCGACGGGGAACAGCAGCCCCGCCGCCGGCCCGGCGGCCAGCACGTCCCGCCGGGCCAGCACGAGCAGCGCGGTCCCCGTCGTGGCCGCGACGACCGCGTCCTGGAGGCGGCGGTGCCACCACGCTGCCCGCCGCCCGCTGGCGCCGGACTCCGCGCCGCGCGGCGCGCGCGTCACCAGCAGGACCCAGCCGCCGCACACGGCCACGAGGACCGCGGGCAGGACCGCGGCGGCGAGCGCGGCAAGAGCCGGGCCCGCGGTCGCGATGAGCAGCGCTGCCGCGGCGACGGCGACGGCGGCGGCCGCCAGCCGGGTACGACGCGAGAACGGCGCGACGTTCACCACCGTCCACCGGACGCAGGCAACGGCCCGGCGCAGCAGCCGGGGAGCGAACGCGTAGCAGGTCAGGCCCGCGGCCGCCGCGACGACGGCGAACACGCCCACCACGCTCCACCGCGCCGGGCGGCCCGGCCCGCCGCTCGCGAGCGTGAGCCCGAGCAGCAGGAGGAAGATCGCGATGCCGGCCGCGAGGTCGGCCCGCGCGCGGGCGATCCCCTGGGCGTCCAGGGCCGCGACCAGCCGCGCCCGCGCCCCCGTGGTCCGCGCCGCGCGGGCCGCCCGCGCCTGGTCCCGCTCGCGGAGTTCCGCGGCGTGCGCGGCGGCGAGCGCCGCGCGCACGGTCTCGTCGCGGAACTCCCAGCGCGCGCCCGCTGGCACGAGCACCTGCCGGGCGGCGGCGTCCGCCAGCACGCGGTGCAGGCTGACGGGCTGCCGCCACTGCGCGAGCAGGATCAGCTCGGTGAGCTTGACCATCGGGTACGGGCCCGTCGTCAGCGCGGCGAGAAGGCCGGCCCCGCCGCCAGCGAGAGGTCAGCGCCGAGCCACGCCCCGGCGGGAACCCCGGCGCCGAGCACGATCGCCGCGACCAGTCCCGCGCTGCCGAGCCACGCGGCGAAGCGGGCTAGCGGTGGCGCGGCGGTCAGCGCGGTATGTCCGCGATCGCGTCCCCGTGGGCCTGGCCGGTCCACTGGCTGCACCAGTACCGGCGTGAACGTCACGACCGGGATGAGCGAGACCGCGGCCAGCATGATCGCGCGCCGCCCGCGCGGCCACCGGGGCACTACCTGCCGGGGCGTCCCGGGCCGCGGGAGCCGCAGCGGCCGGACGCTGGGCAGGCGCATGCCCGTGCTCCCAAGGGCGACGACCGCCACGAGCAGGATCGTGACCGGGACCCAGAGCGTGAATCCGCTCGCCGCGCCGAGCGCGGCGGCGGCAACGACGGCCGCCGCGGTGAACCGGGCGCGGGCCAGCCACCGGCCGGGAACGCGGGCCGGGATCTCCCACCAGGCCACCGGCTCGGTGTCCCAGTGGTACGCCGCCCAGCCGAGCCACCGGACGGCCCGCTCCCGGTCACGGGCACCGGGGTACGCATCCGCGAGCAGCGCGCCCGCCTGGCGTCCCCCGTGCGCGTGCTCCGCGCCCGGGGATGCCGCCGCCCGTTCCTCCCGCAGGGCCTCATCCACGCACCAATAATGGTGCCAATCATGAAATTTCGCGCCCGCCTTGACGTAGCCGCGACGGCTACTCGTTCCTGGCGACCGGCCCGGCCGCTACCGGGTGAGGACGAGCCACTGGCCGCCGTCGACCAGCTCGCGGTGCGCGTCCAGGTGCCCGGCGTGGGCGGCGGTCTCGGTGATCACGTGCAGGATGGTCCTGCGCAGCGGCCGGGCCGGGAAGTCGTCGAAGAAGTCCGGCCACCACTTCGGCATCGCGTCGATCGGCGTCGCCGCGATGATCTCGTTGGCCTTGGCTATCTCGTCCCGGTACAGGTCGAGGATCGCGGCGGCCGGCACGTCCGCCGGCACCCGCCACGCCTCGTCCCCGGACGTCAGCGTGATCGGCTCGCCCGCGACGGCCCCGCGGAACCAGAACTGCTCGACCTCCAGGGCCAGGTGCTGGACCATGCCCAGCGGCGTCCACCCCGACGGCAGCGCCGGCTGCCGCAGGCCGCCTTCTGGAAGGTCTTCCAGGACGCCCAGCACGTGCTCGCGCTGCGCGTTCAGTGACGCCAGGAGCGCTTCCGTTTCGTCGTTCACCACCCAAGGATGACGCGCGGGGCCGCCGGAAGTAAGCGGGGTTCGGCGCTACTGGACTAGCGAGACGCGGCCGGGAGCCGGTGCGGACGGGTGTTCACAACACCGCAGGGAGTGACGCACACTGGTGTTATCTGAGCTGCTCATATTGACTGCTGTCATGACCTGCTTCTCCCCGCACATCCGGTCATTGGCGACAGTCAGCAAGGAGAACTGCCCGTGTCCTCAGCCGCCCTCCGCGACGGTATCCTCACCGTTCCCGTGATCGACATCACCAGCTTCCGCATGCCCTACGCGGACGCGGCCGCGCGTTCCGAGGTCGTCCGCCAGGTCGACGCGGCCGCGCGGACGGTCGGCTTCATGCAGGTCACCGGGCACGGCATCCCCGTCGACCACGCTCAGCGAGTTCACCAGCGCGACCGACGCGTTCTTCGCCCTCGACGCGCGGCGCCAAGGCCAGGTACCGCTGCCCGCCGGGCATCAACCGCGGCTACACCCCGCCGAAGGCGGAGTCCCTGGCCAACAGCCTCGGCCTGGCCAGCGCCGCGGACCTGTTCGAGGCGATCAACGTGGGCACCGTCCGCGGCGGACTTCCCCGGCCTTGACCTGCCGGAGGACGTCTACGCGGCGAACGTCTACCCGGCCGACGAGGTCCCGGGCTTCGAAGCCGCCGTCACGGCCTGGTTCGAGGCCGCGGGCCGGGTGGCCGCGGACGATGGTGCGGATCTTCGGCGTGGCCCTCGGCGGCCGCGAGGACTACTTCGAGCGGTTCACCGACCACTCGATCGACGTGCTGCGGATGAACAACTACCGGCTGCCCGCCCCCGACGTCGAGGCTGGAGAAAGACCAGCTCGGCATGGGCGCGCACACCGACTACGGCATCGTGACCGTGCTCTGGGCCGACCAGGTGCCCGGCCTGGAGATTCACGGGGCCGACGGGAACTGGCACCCGGTCATGCCGGCCGACGGCGCGCTGCTCGTCAACCTGGGCGACGCGACGGCCCGCTGGACGAACGACGAGTGGATCTCCACCCTGCACCGCGTCGCCGCGCCGCGGGTCGGCGGGACCCTCGTGCCCACGGCGCTCCGCCGCCTACTTCCACGACGGCAACGTGGACGCGGTGATCGAGTGCCTGCCCAGCTGCGTCTCGGCGGACAACCCGGCCAGGTACGAGCCGGTCACGGTCGGCGAGCACCTGGCCGCCAAGCTGGCAGGCTCGCGCGGCGGCCAGCTCAACCCGCACGCGGCCCGCGAGGCGGCCCGGCTGCGCCCCGCCTAATCCCTGCGGATTCCCGGCGCAGCGCCGGTACAGACGAGCTGCAAGATCCAAAAAGTCGCGATCCCCGTAAACGATGTGCATGAGCCCGTCAAAATGCACAGGAAAGCCGTAGCCTGGGCGCAGCGGGCTATGTCGTCGGGCGAGGGGGCTGGGAGCGGTGCAGACCGACACAGCTGGCCTCGCCGATCCGTCACGGCCCGAGACCGAGGAAGACGAGAGCGAGGCGGCCAGGAGCAAGGTGGCGCGCGGGATCGCTCGCGGGGCCCTCATCGTCGCCGTGCTCACCGCGTTCTCCCGGGTCCTCGGCCTGGTGCGCACCGTCGTGTTCGCGCAGACCGTGGGGGCGGGCTGCCTCGGCACCGCGTACGTCACGGCCAACCAGGTGCCGAACCTGATCGTCGAGCTCGCCATCGGCGGCGCCCTGTCCAGCGCGATGGTGCCGGTGCTCGCCCGCTCGGCCAAGCGGGCGGCCGACCGACCCGAGGGCGAAGGCCCACGTCGAGCAGACCTCGTCGGCGCTGCTTACCTGGTCCGTCGTGATCCTGCTGCCGGTCACGGTGATCATCGCCGCCGTCGCCGGCCCCATCTCCGCGGCGCTGAACCCGGTCAACCCGAACGCCGACTGCTCCCACGCGGACATGATCAACGCGACCAGCTTCATGCTGGTCTCGTTCGCGCCGCAGATCCTGCTCTACGGCTTCTCCGTCGTGCTGTTCGGGCTGCTGCAGGCGTACAGGAAGTTCGGCGCCATCAGCCTGGCCCCGGTGATCGGCAACGTGGTGACGATCACGTCCTACCTGGTCTTCGCGTCGCTTGACCACAACGCGCCGCTGGCGAGGACCCCGCTCACCGCGATGCTCGTGCTGTCCATCGGCACCACGCTGAACATCGGCATGCTGGTCATCGTGGCCTGCCCGCCACCTGGCGGCTGCACCTGCGCTGGCGGCTCACGCTGAAGTTCCCGCCCTGGCGTGCTGCGCCGGGCCAGCGGCCTGGCCCTGGTCGGGGCTCCTTGAGTTCCTGGCCGCCGACATCTACAGCGTGGTCACGATCGACCTGGCCAACGGCCACGGCAACACCGGCGCCCTCGTCCTGGTCAACTACGGGAACCTCGTGTTCACCGCGATCTGCTCGGTGCTGCCGCTCGCGATCGTGACCAGCGCCTTCCCCGTGCTGTCGGCGACGGACGGCGACGCCTTCGACCGGACGAGCGCGGGGTCGAACCGCGCCGTCATGCTGATGTCCCTGCTGAGCACCGCGATCATGATCGCGGTCGCGCTGCCCGCCGCGCACGTCCTCACCCAGAAGCCCGACCAGGTCGCGCCGCTGGCCGAGTCGTTCCTGCTGTTCGCGCCGGGCGTGGCCGGGCTTCGCCGTGGTCACCAACCTGTCGCGGGTGCTGTTCGCGCTCGGCAAGCTCAAGGTGGCCGGCATCGGCCTGGTGGCGCAGCAGCTGCTGCCCGCGGCCCTGTCCTTCCCGATGGTCCTGCTGGCGCCGCCGCGGCTGACCGTCGGCGCGCTCGCGCTGGCCAGCAGCATCGGCCAGATCGCGATGGCCGTCCCGATGGTCGTCGCGACCAGGCGGCTGCGCGGGCCGGCCGCCGTCGCCGGGCTCGGCCACGCCACCTTCGCCGGGATCGCGGCGGCCGCCGCCGGGGCCGCCGCCGGCCTCGGCGATCACGCTGGTCATGCCCACCGGCGGCGACCATCTTCGAGACCGGCGCGGGATCCTCTCGCGACGCTGCTCGCGGTCGTCGTCTTCGGCGTGGTGGCGTACGCCCTGGACAAGGAGGACGTGCGGTCCGCGGCCGCGCGGGTGCTGCGGTTCGCCCGGAGCCGCACGTAAGCTGCGAAGCCGCACGTAAGATTCAGTGGGGAAACGCTGGATAATGGTCGTTGTGTACCCGCGGGACGTGGCGATTCGGCCGGTGGAAGAGAAGGACCGGCCCACGGTCGAGTGGCTGACGACCCAGTTGTGGGGTGCTGCCGAGGTTGCCGTGCACGACGGGGTCTTCTACCCGGCCGCCCTGCCCGGCTTCATCGCCGAGCGCGCTGGCCGCATCGCCGGCCTGGTCACGTTCGAGGTGCGCCTGGGCATCCTCGAGATCGCCACGATCAACGCCCTGGACCTGTACCAGGGCATCGGCACCATGCTCATCGAGGCGGTCCGCGCCGAGGCCAAGCGGCTCGGCTGCCACCAGGTCACGCTCACCACGACCAACGACAACATCGGCGCGCTCCGCTTCTACCAGCGCCGCGGCTTCCGCCTCGCCGCCGTCCGCCCGGGCGCGGTGGACCGCACCAGGCAGCGCAAGCCGGAGATTCCCCGTACTGGTGATTTCGGCATTCCGCTCCGCGATGAAATCGACCTCACCTGTCCCGTCTAAAAATGAAAAAATCAAAATCGCTATCCCGAACGTATGCGGCTTCCCCTCCTACCTCACCTGCGCTTCTCTCGTCGCTGGTGAAGCCCGGAGCGGGTGCGCCTGGTGCGACGTGTCGGCGCGCGTGCTGTCGCGCGCACGGCCCAATGCGCTATACAGGGATTTACCACTGTCAGAGGGAGCACGATGTTGCCACCCGTTAGGGGCCGCACAGCGGGGGACGAACCCGTGCCGGTGGTCGACGGCGTCCACGCGGCGATCGGGCGCGCCCCGCTGCTGATGCGGCCGGTGCTGGCGGCGCTCTCCGTGGCCCTCCTGCCCTGGCTGCTCGCGCCCATCTGCGTCGTCCGCGGCGTCCGCACCGTCATGGCCTCGCTGTACGTGGCCGCGTTCTGGGCCTGGGTCTACCTGCTCATCAGTGCCAACCGGCTGAACACGCACGCGAGCCCGACCGCGCCCACCGCCCACCCGGTGCACACGATGCCCGCCGGCCTGGCTGCTCGCCATGCTGGCGACCCCGTTCCTGGTCGCGGCGCTCGCCAACGTCCGGCCGCTGTCCCGCTGGTTCGTGCCCTGCCGCACGGTGGCCTGGTCGCTGCTGTGGTCGTCGCCCCTCGTCTTCTTCATCGTGCAGGCCTCGCCGCAGAACACGATGTTCGCGGTCATCGCCATCTGGGTGATCGCCGCGGCGCTGATCGGCTGGCGGGCGGCCAAGGGATCGCAGGAAGCCCGCATGTTCGGGCCGGACGGCCCGCTCGCCGCGCACGGCGGCCCGGGCGCACCGCCGCCGCCGGCGCCGCCCGCGGCCCCGGCCGGCCCGAACGGGAACGCGCCGGGCAGGCGCGCCGGCCCGGTGCCGCGCAGCGGTCCCGGCGGGCACTCCCCGGCGCAGTACAGCACCCGCGCGCAGGGCGTCGCCCAGGTCTACGCGGACCACGCGACCCGCGAGCCCCAGCCCGCCGCCGCCGCGGCGGCCAAGCCGGAGATCACGCCCGAGGAGGCGCTGGCCGAGCTCGACGCGATGATCGGCCTCGGCGCCGGTCAAGGAGCAGGTCCACTCGATCGCCGTGTCGATCGAGGCGGCCCGCCGCCGCGCGGTGGCCGGCTTCGGCACCGACAAGCCGATGCGGCACTTCGTCTTCCTCGGCCCGCCCGGTACCGGCAAGACGACGGTGGCCCGGGTGATCGGCAAGATCTTCTACTCGTTCGGGCTGCTCGACAGCCCCGACGTGGTGGAGGCGCAGCGCTCCGACCTCGTGGGCGAGTACCTGGGCGCGACCGCGATCAAGACCAACGAGCTGATCGACTCCGCGCTCGGCCGGGTGCTGTTCATCGACGAGGCCTACAGCCTGGTGAACGAGGGCGACGGGCAGAGCGACCGGTTCGGCGCCGAGGCGGTGCAGACGCTGCTCAAGCGGGCCGAGGACGACCGGGAGAACCTGATCATCATCCTGGCCGGCTACGAGAAGCAGACCGAGGCGTTCCTCGCGACGAACCCGGGCATGGCCTCGCGGTTCGCGACCCGCATCAGGTTCCCCACGTACTCGACCGAGGAACTGCTCGCCCTGGCCGAGACGCAGCTGCGGGCCAAGCAGGAGGGCCTCGCCCCGGACGCGCGCCCGGCCCTGTGGCGGATGCTCGACGAGGTGGGCCGCCGCCGGACCACCGACGAGCTCGGCAACGGCCGGTTCGTCAGGACGCTGCTCGAGAAGGCCGGCCAGGCGCGGGACGTCCGGGTGATGGGCGCCGGCGGCGACCCGCAGGCCGAGGACCTGATCACGATCGGCGCCGCCGACCTGGAGCGGGCGTTCTCCGAGCTGACCTCGCGGCTGCGCGGCTACGAGGACACCCCCACCCTGGAGTCCGCGATCGCCGAGCTCGACGAGCTCGTCGGCCTTGAGCCGGTCAAGCAGCAGGTGCGCGCGATCGCCGCCCAGCTGCGGGTCGCGAAGCTGCGCGACCGGCAGGGGCTGACCAGCCAGCCGCCCGCCAGGCACTTCGTGTTCACCGGGCCGCCGGGCACCGGCAAGACCACGGTGGCGCGCATCCTCGGCCGCATCTTCGCCGCGCTCGGCCTGCTCGTCCGCCCCGAGGTCGTCGAGGCGCACCGCGCGGACCTGGTCGGCGAGCACCTCGGCTCGACCGCGATCAAGACCAACCGGCTGGTCGACTCCGCGCTCGGCGGCGTGCTGTTCGTCGACGAGGCGTACTCGCTGCACAACGAGGGCTACTCGGGCGGCGACGCCTTCGGCGCCGAGGCGGTGCAGACGCTGCTCAAGCGCGCCGAAGACGACCGCGACCGCCTGGTGATCGTGCTCGCGGGCTACCCGGCCGACATGGACCGCTTCCTGCGCTCCAACCCCGGCCTCGCCTCCCGCTTCAGCACCCGGGTCACCTTCCCGAGCTACACCGCGCGCGACCTGTCGCGCATCGCCGTCATCTGCGCCGAGCAGGCGGGCGACGCCTTCGAGCCGGAGGCCATCCGCGTCCTCGACCAGATCTTCGCCCACGCCGAGCGGGCCGGCGCGATCGACGAGCTCGGCAACGGCCGGTTCGCCCGCTCCCTGTTCGAGCGCGCGTGCGCCTGCCGCGACGTCCGCGTCGTCCGCCTGGGCGAGTCGGCCACCGCCGCCGACCTCACCACCCTGACCGCCGACGACGTACGAGGCGCCTACGCCGACCTAACCGTCTAGCCCGAGCCCGGCCGCCACACCGCCATGATCGCGCAAGGGTTCCACCTGTCGCGATGACTTTTTAGCGTCATAGCGCTAAAAAGTCTTCGCGATCATGGCTGACCCGCGCCAGGATGGCAGGTTAGTGGGTTTTCCGACGTTTCTGCCGGGCCTCCGGCCCGCTCGGCCGCCGCCAGGGCGCGGCTTAGGCTTGGACCGTGGGCGGTTTGTGGGATTTCTGGGTTGACCGGGGCGGGACGTTCACCGACATCGTGGCCCGGCGGCCGGACGGGACGCTGACCGCGCACAAGCTGCTGTCGGTCAGCCCGGCCTACCCGGACGCGGCCGTCGCCGGGATACGGCACCTGCTCGGCCTGGCGCCGGGCGACCCGCTGCCGGCCGGCCAGATCGCGCGCCGTCCGGCTCGGCACCACCGTCGCCACCAACGCGCTGCTCGAGCGCAAGGGCGAGCCGACCGTCCTGGTGATCACCGAAGGGTTCGGCGACGCGCTGCGCATCGCCTACCAGGACCGGCCGCGCATCTTCGACCGGCACATCGTGCTCCCCGGGCAGCTCTACGACCGGGTGATCGAGGTCCCGGAACGGGTCGGCGCCGACGGCGAGCTGGTCCGCCCGCTCGACGAGGCGGCCGGCCGAGCAGGCGCTGCGCGCGGCCTACGACGACGGGTTCCGCGCCGCCGCCATCGTCTTCATGCACGGCTACCGCTACCCGGAGCACGAGCAGCGGGTCGGCGAGATCGCCCGCGCGATCGGGTTCACCCAGGTCAGCGAGTCGCACGAGGTCAGCCCGCTGATGCGGCTCGTCTCCCGGGGCGACACCACCGTGGTCGACGCCTACCTGTCGCCGGTGCTGCGGCGCTACGTGGACGAGGTGGCCGCCGAGCTGGCCGGGGTCCGGGTGCTGTTCATGCAGTCCAACGGCGGGCTGACCGAGGCCGCGTCGTTCCGCGGCAAGGACTCGATCCTCTCCGGCCCGGCCGGCGGCATCGTCGGCATGGCCCGCACCGCCGGCGCGGCCGGCTTCGACCGGGTGATCGGCTTCGACATGGGCGGCACGTCGACCGACGTCTCGCACTTCGCCGGCGAGTTCGAGCGGCAGTACGAGACCGAGGTGGCCGGCGTCCGGCTGCGCGCGCCGATGCTGTCCATCCACACGGTCGCGGCCGGCGGCGGCTCCGTGCTGCACTTCGACGACGGCCGGTACCAGGTCGGCCCGGACTCCGCGGGCGCCGCGCCCGGACCCGCCTGCTACGGCCACGGCGGCCCGCTGACCGTGACCGACGCCAACGTGCTGCTCGGCCGGGTGCAGCCGGCGTACTTCCCCCGGGTCTTCGGCCCGACCGGCGACCAGCCGCTCGACGTGCAGGCAACGCGAGCGGAAGTTCGCCGAGCTGGCCGGGCGGATCACCGCCGCGACCGGGGACAGCCGCGGCCCGGCGGAGGTCGCCGCCGGCTTCCTCGAGATCGCGGTGCAGAACATGGCGAACGCGATCAAGAAGATCTCCGTGCAGCGCGGCTACGACGTGACCAGGTACGCGCTGTCCACCTTCGGCGGCGCGGGCGGCCAGCACGCCTGCGCGGTCGCCGACGCGCTCGGCATGACCAGCGTGCTCATCCACCCGCTCGCGGGCGCCCTCTCCGCGTACGGCATCGGCCTGGCCGACGTGATCGCCATGCGCGAGACCGCCGTCGAGGCGCCGCTCACCGCAGACCTGGCGGCCCGCCTGCGCGACGAGGCCTTCCGCCGCCTGGAAGAGTCGGCCCGAGCCGAGCTGGCGGCCCAGGGCGCCCTCGCGGCCGCCCCAGAGGGCATCAGGTCGACCCGCCGCGTGCACCTCCGCTACGACGGCACCGACACCCCGCTCCAGGTCCCCTACGGCTCCGCCGCGCGAGATGACCGCGGCCTTCGAGCGGGCCTACCGCACCCGCTTCTCCTTCCTCATGCAGGACAAGCCGCATCGTGGTCGAGGCCGTCTCGGTCGAGGCGGTCGCCAGCGACGCTCCGCCGTCGCCCGCCGCCGTCACCCCGGACGCGCCGCGGCCACCGCGCCGCGGCATGACCGGCCGTCGATGCTGCCACAGCGACATCAGCGGCACGTCGCATGCCGGCACCAGCGCCGGCAGCCCCCGACGCGCGGCCGAGCACGTGCCCATGTTCGCCGCGGGGGAGTGGGCGACGGTCCCGCTGTACCGGCGCGACGCCCTGGCGCCCGGGCAAGCGCTGGACGGCCCCGCGATCATCGCCGAGGACCTGGCGACGACCGTGGTGGAGCCCGGCTGGCGCGCGTCGGTGACAGCCGACCGCGACCTGCTGCTCACCCGGGTCGCCGCCCGCCCGGCCGCCGCGCAGGGCCAGCACCGACGCCGACCCGGTGCTGCTCGAGGTCTTCTCCAACCTGTTCATGGCGGTCGCCGAGCAGATGGGGGAGCGCCTGCGGTCGACCGCGCACTCCGTCAACATCAAGGAGCGCCTCGACTTCTCCTGCGCGATCTTCGACGCCGACGGCGGCCTGATCGCGAACGCGCCGCACATCCCGGTCCACCTGGGCTCGATGGGCGAATCCATAAAAATGGTGATAAGTCGCAACAAGGGGCGGATGAAGCCAGGCGACGTCTACGCGCTCAACGACCCCTACCACGGCGGCACGCACCTCCCCGACGTCACCGTTGTCACTCCCGTTTTCGCCCCCGCCGGCGCCAGGAGCCGGAAATCTGGTTCTACGTCGCCTCCCGCGGCCATCACGCGGAGATAGGCGGCATTTCCCCCGGCTCAATGCCCGCGGGCAGCACCAGGATCGAGGAAGAAGGCGTCCTCATCGACAACTGGCTCCTAGTCGACAACGGCCGGCTGCGGGAAGCCGAGACCATGGCGCCTGCTGACCAGCGCCGAGTACCCGTCGCGGAACCCGCAGACCAACCTCGCCGACCTGCGGGCCCAGGTAGCCGCCAACGAGAAGGGCGCGGCGGAGCTCCGCCGCATGGTCGCGGAGTACGGCCTCGACGTCGTGCGCGCCTACATGGGGCACGTCCAGGAGAACGCCGCCGAGGCGGTCAGGAACGTCATCACCGCGCTCAGCGACGGCAGCCTGCGACTACGAGCTCGACAACGGGGCGCAGAATCCGGGTCGCGGTGACCGTCGACCACGACGGCCAGGCAGGCCACCATCGACTTCACCGGCACGAGCCCCCAGCTCGACGGCAACTTCAACGCTCCGTCAAGCGTCGCGATGGCCGCCGTCCTCTACGTGTTCCGCACGCTGGTCGACAAGGACATCCCGCTCAACGCCGGCTGCCTGCAGCCGCTCACGGTGATCATCCCGCCGGGGACGATGCTGTCGCCGGAGTACCCCGCCGCGGTCGCCGCGGGCAACGTCGAGACCAGCCAGGCGGTCACCGGCGCCATCTACGCCGCGCTCGAGCACCATGGCCGAGGGCTCAGGCACGATGAACAACGTGACGTTCGGCAACGAGCGGTACCAGTACTACGAGACGGTCGCGAGCGGCTCGGGAGCGGGCGAGGGCTTCGACGGCACCGACGTGGTCCAGACGAAGATGACGAACTCCCGCCTCACCGACCCCGAAGTCCTCGAATGGCGCTACCCGGTCCGCCTTGAGTCCTACGCGATCCGCCACGGCAGCGGCGGCCGGGGCCGCTGGCACGGCGGCAACGGCGGCACCAGGCGCCTCCGCTTCCTGGAGGAGATGACCGTCACCACGCTAGCCAGCCACCGCAGAGATCCCCGCCCTGCGGCCTGAACGGGCGGCCACCCAGGCGCCCTCGGCCGCCACTGGGTCGAGCACCCGGACGGCACCGTGACACCGATGTCGCGGCTGCGACAGCCAGCGCCTGGCCCCCGGCGACGTCTTCGTCATCGAAACCCCGGCGGCGGAGGTTTCGGAGCAGAGTTATCCCGAACGAGTGCGGCTGCCTCCGTCAGCCCCCGTGACCCCAGAGACCGGCAGGCCGGGCCAGCCCGCGTCCCAGCGACGAACGGACATCAGTCCGTCTGGGAGACGTGGACTACGCGATCGCCGTGTCGGACTACACTCAAGAACGTTGACTCGGGCTGATGACTTTTCAGAACGTTTCAGGAGTCAGGGTTGGTGAGGCCGTTGAGGTCGTCGTCGCTCAGCCCCGTGGCCAGTTCGCGCAGGGCGACCTCCAGGGCGGCCTCGTCCGTGCCGGCCGCGTCGAGGACGTCCATCAGCGCGTGCAGCACCATGTGCCGGTCCTCGCCCGTGTCGAGCAGCCGCTGCGCGGCGTCCCAGAGGGCGGGCGGCGAGCCGCGCCAGAGCCGGTCCGCCAGGGCCAGGTGACGGTCGATGTGGCGGCCGACGCCCGCCGCGCTCGGCGACCCGGTCCGCGTGTCGTGGTCGGCGGCGAGCAGCAGCCGCCGGTCGGCCGGGTCGGCCGGGTCAAGCTTGGACAAATCGACCCCGCCGTGCTTGCCCTCGAGGATCGGGAACGCGAACGCGCGCCGCGGCAGCGCCTCGAGGTCGGAGTCGGGCAGCAGCCTGGCGACGAGCTTCTCGTCGAGCCCGAACTCGGCCGGATCCCGGTAGATCCGGGAAAAGGTGGTCATCGAGTCGAAGAGGACGTCAAGCGTCTGCCCGATCGCGGCGTCGGACAGCCCGCGCCGCTGGCCGGACCAGCGGATCCAGGCGTCGACCGCGTGCGGCATCGCGTTCTGGTCGGCGACCGACAGCAGCACCTTGCGCGGCAGCCAGCCCAGCATGAAGTTCTGCACCTTGGCCGGGGACATCCGCAGCGGCCTGCCGCTGTCCTGGTCGCAGCCGAAGTCGATGATCAGGTCCGCGATGCGGCTCGCGGCCTGCAGGTCGGACAGCTCCTCGGCCTCGTCGGAGGCGAGGAACTCGGCGGCGAGCAGCGCCCGGCGCTCGGTCGTCCACGGCCGCTTGGGCCGCGCGGACGCGGCCGGGGGCCGGGGGCAGCGCCCGGATGCGGGCCCGGATGAAGGCGTGCCTGGCGGCGAAGGAGTCGCTGACCGGCGGGTCCTCGGCCGCGTCGGTGGCGGCGAGCGCGGCCTGCAGCATCTTCCTCGCCTGCGGCGGGTCGATCTGCCTGAAGCCGTCTTCCGGGCGGGAGCTCACCCGGGTCACGGCCGGCTGCCGGCAGTGGTCGAGCAGCTTGTCCACCTGGGAGCTGACCCAGCCGTCCCTGAGCATGCCCGCCAGGTTGTAGTCGATGACCGAGACGAGCGCGTGCGGCTCCTCGCCCGCGTAGCTGAACACGCAGATGACCTCGTCCTGGTCGCCCCACGCGTCCGGGTTGACGTAGCACTCGGCCGAGGAGACCGCGCCAAGGTGCTCGGCCCACCGGGGCGCGCGCACCCCGGCGTCGATGAGCGTGATGGCCGCCTGCTCGGCCGCGGCGGCCTGGCGCGAGCGTGCCAAGGCAGGCGATACCGGACAGCAGCGCGAGCGCGGCGGGCGAGCGCTGCTGCGCGGCGTACTCGACGAGCCCCTCGCCGATCAGCTGCTCGATGCCCGCCCCGCCGATGGTGTGATGCCGCTGCGGCCACCAGGTGCCGAGCAGGTCACTGACCAGCAGCTCAGCGTCAAGCGGGCTGCGTACCGCGAGCAGCTCACGTGCCGCGTGCAGGAGTTCGTCGAACAGCGCGTTGGGGGGCGCGCCGCCACCTACCTGGCTACGACGTCGGCTCTGCGGGCTCACCCTGATAGCCTCTCAGATCTACATATGTGAAATCGACGCTTCGCCCTGTTACCCGCATCGGGTTGCGGGTAACAGGGGAGAGCACATCATCCGCTGTAGGAGAATTTACCCATGCTGCCATCATTGTGCCGTGCGATGGCGGCTAACCCGTTCGTGTCGCGTTTCCTGGGGCCTTCCGGAGGCGGCCGGCCGCGGCGGCAGCGATTCGCACTTGGCTTCCATGCCGCTAGCTGGCAGCATCGGTACCTGGATTGTGGCACGCTTATTCTGAGCGGTCGCTGCGGTCGCGGCACCGATGTCGCGCTGCCGGCGGGCTGCCGCCAGGAAGGAGCCGCCAGTGGCAGGCGCCTGCATGGTGGGTGAGGTGCTCGGTTGAGCGCTGACACCTCCGTGCCGAAGCAGCGGGAGGCCGGATTGGGTGAGTTCGAATCCTGGCTCCCAGATGCCGTGCTGCGCGACGCGCCGGCCGGGATGGCGTTCCTCGACACCGACTTGCGGTTCGTCTGGGTCAACCCCGCGCTCGCCAGGATGTACGACCGCCAGGTGAGCGACTTCACCGGGCAGCCCATGGCCGCGGTCTGGCCCGCGGTGGACGCCGCCAGGGGCGAGGCCGCGCGTGCAGCAGGTGCTCGCGCAGGGCCGCCCGGCGACCGAGACATTCGAGACCGGCGCGGCGGGCCGCGGCCGGTCACGCGCCTGCGCCAGGCCAGCGGACATTCCACTGGTTCGGCGTGCGCGGTGCGGACGACGCGCTGTGCGGCGCCGGGCTCATCGTCATCGCCGGCGGCACTGGCCCGGCCACCGAGGAGGCGCTGCGCCGCAGCGAGGAGCGGTACCGGGCGCTCGTCCAGGGCGGCGCGCAGATCATCTGGGTGGCGTCGCCGGACGGCGAGATGCTCGAGGACTCCGCCGAGTGGCGGTGGATCACCGGGCAGACCGTCGAGGAGTTCCTCGGCAACGGGTGGCTCGACTCGATCCACCCGGAGGACCGCGAGCGGGTCGAGCGGGACTGGCGGGAGTGCCTGCGCACCGGCCGGATCTTCGATGACCGGTTCCGGATGCGCGCCAGGGGCGGCGCCTACCGGCACTACGACGTGCGGGCGGTGCCGATCGAGCGGGACGGGAAGATCGCCGAGTGGGTCGGCGCCTGCACCGACGTGACCAGCCAGCGCGAGGCCGAGGAGATGCGCGGCAGGCTGACCGACCAGCTGTCGGCGGCGGCGCTGCGCACCGCGCGGCTGCAGCAGGCGACGGCGATGCTGGCCGAGGCGCTCGACGTGGAGCAGGTGGTCGAGGTGATCACCGAGGTGGGCCGGACCGCGATCGGCGCGCTGCGCTCGGCGGTGGCGCTCCTCGATGACGACAAGCTCGGCCTGCGCGTGGTCAACCGGTCCGGGCTCGCCCCCACCGGGCCCGACGGGGCCGGGCGTGCGGCTCACGCTGGACACCCCGAGCGTCATGACGCGCGCGATCGCGACCCGCCGCCCGGTGCTCATCGCCGACCCCGAGGAGCTCAGGAGCCAGTTCGACAACGATCCGGACGCGCGGCGGGCCGACCCGGCCGGCAGGCGGGTCATGGACACCGGCGACGAGCAGGCCTGGGTCGGCCTCCCGCTGCTCGCGGCCGGGATGCCGCTCGGCGCGCTGCGGTTCTCCTTCGGCAAGCCGCGGACGATCCTCGAAGAGGAGCGCGTCTTCCTCGAGGCGCTGGCCGGGCCAGTGCGCGCTCGCCGTCGAGCGGGCCGAGATGTACGAGAAGGAGCACACCGCCGCGGTCACCCTGCAGCGCAGCCTGCTGCCCGGCGAGCTGCCGAGCGTCCGCGGCCTCGCGCTCGACGCCAGGTACCTGCCGAGGTCCACGGACGTGGGCGGTGACTGGTACGACGTGTTCCGGCTGCCCGACCGGCGGCTGGCCGTCACGGTCGGCGACGTCATGGGCAAGGGGCTCCTGGCGGCGGCCGGCATGGGGCGGGTGCGCAACGCGCTGCGGGCGCTCGCGCTGACCGACCCGAGGCCCGCGGCGGTGCTCGCCGGGCTCGACCGGCTGTTCACCGCGACCGAGCTTGAGGACTACGTCACGACCGTTACCTACCTGGTGATCGACCCGGAGACCGGCGAGGGCCAGGCGGGCAACGCCGGCCACCCGCCGACGCTGCTGCTGACGCCGGGCGCGCTGCCCGTGCTCGACAGCGCGGAAGCGGGCACCCCGCTCGGCTGGGCGAGCCCGCGCGGCAGCACGCCTTCCGGCTGCCGCCGGGCTCTACCGCGGTCTTCTACTCCGACGGCCTGGTCGAGAACCGGATGCGCGGCCTCGACTCCGGCCTCGACGAGCTCGTCAGGATCGCCGCGGACGCCCCGCAGGACCTGCTCGGCGCGCCCGGGCGGCTGCTGCAGTACCTGCTCGACAACATGCTCGCGGGGCACGAGCAAGACGACGACGTGACGGTGCTCGTAATGCACGTGCCGGCCGGCACCGTCTTCGACGAGGGGTCTCCCGACCAGCAGTGGGCGCAGCGGTGACCCCCGCGCGCCTGACCGGCACGGCAGACGTGTACAAGGCACTCCCAGGGGCCACCTATGGTGGTGGAGAGGAGGCGGGCGGGTTGGTGTCTATATCCCCAAAACGAACGGGAAGCCTGTTTCCCGGCACGGTCCAGGCGTCAAGACCCTCTCGGGAGGGCCCTATTAGCGTGCGTACGCAGCTCAGCCAAGCTACCCAGCGAAGGAAGAGGTGACCGTGGTGGTGAGCGCTGCCAACTCCGCGGCGCGCAAGCGCTCCCGGCCGTCCAGCTCCGCGGCTCGGGACTCGCGGGTGCCCGATCAGGCGGCCGACGGCATGTCCGAGGCCACTATGTCCGAGGCCACAGCGCAAGACCCCGGGCAGGCGCGGGCGGCCGTGCGGCCAAGGCCCGCGAGGAGCTCGCGGCGGTGCCGTCCCAGGATCTGCCCGGCGACCTGGCGGTCGCGGACGACCTCGACGCGGACGCCGACCTCGACGGGGACGACCTTGAGGGTGCGGTCGACCTCGAGGACTTCGAGGACCTCCGACGATGACCTAGGCGACGACGTGCTTGTCGTGGAAGACCTGGAGATCGCCGACACGCCCGACGGTGACCAGGCGGAAGCCGACCTGCCGGACGACCAGGAAGGCGACGAGGACCGACGTCGCGAAGCCTGCCGCCGGCGGGCGCCGAGGCCGACGGCGCCGCGCCGGCCGAGGGCAAGGCGCCCGGCGAGGGCGGCGACGACGAGATCTTCGTCTTCGGTGACGACGACGATGACCTGCCGGCCGCCCAGGTAGCCGTCGCGGGCGCGACCGCCGACCCGGTCAAGGACTACCTGAAGCAGATCGGCAAGGTCCCGCTGCTCAACGCCGAGCAGGAGGTCGAGCTCGCCAAGCGGATCGAGGCCGGCCTGTTCGCCGAGGAGAAGCTCGCCGAGTCCGACCGGATGAACCCGGACCAGCGCATCGACCTGGAATGGATCGCCGAGGACGGCCGCCGGGCCAAGAACCACCTGCTTGAGGCCAACCTCCGGCTGGTCGTGTCGCTGGCCAAGCGGTACACCGGGCGCGGCATGCTGTTCCTTGACCTGATCCAGGAGGGCAACCTCGGCCTGATCCGCGCCGTGGAGAAGTTCGACTACACCAAGGGCTACAAGTTCTCCACGTACGCCACCTGGTGGATCCGGCAGGCGATCACCCGCGCGATGGCCGACCAGGCCCGCACCATCCGCATTCCGGTGCACATGGTCGAGGTCATCAACAAGCTGGCCCGCGTCCAGCGGCAGATGCTCCAGGACCTCGGCCGCGAGCCGACCCCGGAGGAGCTGGCCGTCGAGCTCGACATGACCCCGGAGAAGGTCGTCGAGGTGCAGAAGTACGGCCGCGAGCCGATCTCGCTGCACACCCCGCTCGGCGAGGACGGCGACAGCGAGTTCGGTGACCTGATCGAGGACTCCGAGGCGATCCAGCCCGGCGAGGCGGTCTCGTTCACCCTGCTGCAGGAGCAGCTCCACTCGGTGCTCGACACGCTGTCCGAGCGCGAGGCGGGCGTCGTCTCGATGCGGTTCGGCCTCACCGACGGCCAGCCGAAGACGCTGGACGAGATCGGCAAGGTCTACGGCGTCACCCGCGAGCGGATCCGCCAGATCGAGTCGAAGACGATGTCCAAGCTCCGCCACCCCTCCAGGTCGCAGGTCCTCCGCGACTACCTGGACTAGACAGCGAGCCCTGTCATGGGCGGGCCTGTTGCCTAGCTGCGGCTAGTGCGCGGCCCGCTCGCATTTCCGGAGCCGGACCGTGATCCCGAACGGTGCGCGCTCCGCCGCCATCCCGTTCGGTGGCCCGCATCGCCCGCCGCAGACCGGGAGCACGCAATGAGGACTGCAGGAACGCCAAGCGATGGCAGTGACCAGGCTGATCTCGCTCGACGACGCGGCGACCGCTCGCGCGCCTGGTGACCGCGAATCGCGACTACCTCGCCCCGTGGTCCCCGCTGCAGGACGACGCGCTACTTCACCGAGGACGGGCAGCGTGAGGTCGCTGGCGCCGCGACCTGGCGGCGTACGAACGGGGCGGGATGCTCCCGCTGGCGATCCTCGACGCCGACGGCGCCGTCTGCGGGCGCATCAACCTGAACAGCATCGTCCGCGGGGCGTTCCAGAGCGCGAGCGTGGGCTACTGGGTCAGCGAGTCCCATATCGGGCGCGGCCTGCGCCACCGCCGCGGTGGCGGACGTCATCGACATCGGCTTCGGGGAACTCGGCCTGCACCGGCTTGAGGCGGCGACGCTGCTGCACAACACGCCGTCGCAGCGGGTGCTCGACGCGCAACGGCTTCCGGCCGTTCGCGATCTCCGAGGCGTACCTCAAGATCGCCGGGAGATGGCAGGACCACATCCTGTTCCAGCTGTTGTCCCCGAGGGGATGACCCGGCCCCAGGAATGACCCCTGAGCGCTGGAAATGTCCGCGCGGGGCGGGCCTGATCGCGAAAGCCGCGATCGTGTCAGGCCCGCCCCGCGCGGACCAAAGCTGCGGGGTGACTCGGCTCCCGGCTCTCGGGACCGGGGCCGATGAGTGCCGGCTTAGCTCTCCGGCTTGGAGAGACGCTGGGTCTCGTCCTGGATGTCGATGGCCACCTTCTTCAGCGCCGGCAGGTGCTCTCTGCTGTGGTGGGCGCAGAAGAGCAGCTCACCCGAGTTGGGGAGTAGGACGCGGACGTATGCTTGCGCGCCGCACCGATCGCACAGATCGAGTGCGGTCAGCGGCTTTGTGGGGGCGATAGCTCCGGTCACGTCGCCTTCCTCGTCTCATGCCTCCGGCTAATGCGTCCGGCTGGCTCCGGTCTGCTGCTGTGTCCGGACACTTGCCTCCCAGCGGGCTGACCCTTGGGGGGACCCGGCCGTGGGGGACAACTGCCTTACAGCACAGCACAACACATACCCCGGCGTCAGGCTTCCCTGCAGCCGGGGGGTGTACGCCACAAGCGAAAACCGCACTGGTCGCGTGGCAAGCCCTTGCAAGCCAGCGCGATCGCCGGTGACCACACCACCGTGCGGGTAGTCACCGGTGAGATACCCGTGCGGTTCATGTGATGTATACCCCTCAACGGGCGTCATGACACTTTTGACCGCAAGTATCCCGGCCCTTACGGTCCGCTTACGTGGGCTTATGCCGGGTAGCGGACGTCTCCGGGACGCCCCGGTCACCGATGTTCGTCGGGCGGGCCTGATACAGCGCGGTCTCCCGAGCGCCGCCGCCCGGGAGCGCGAGCCGCGGCTCGTTCGCGCTTTCGAGCGGCGCAACCGGGACCGTCGCTGCAATCGAGTCGCCGCGGCGAGGCCGGAAAGACGGGCAAACCGGCGTGGTGCCGCCCCGACAGTCGGTGGGGGACGCTACCCTTCGAATGTGGCAGCCCCCGCTTGCCGCACATACGTTCGAGAGGAGACCCGCCGCCCGTGCCACCGCTTACCGAAACCGTCCGGGCGACGGCGGACCCGAAGGCCCGGCAGAACAGCGCAAGGCAGCACGACGCAGCGAGGCCCGGGGCCATGAAGCACGCAGGCGAGGGCGCGTCAGGAAACCATGCCAGGTAGGCTCACCAGCGGCCGATGCCACCGACTCCTACAGCGCCAAGCACCTGTCGGTCCTCGAGGGCCTGGACGCGGTCCGCAAGCGCCCGGGCATGTACATCGGCTCGACCGACGGCCGGGGCCTGCAGCACTGCCTCTGGGAGATCTTCGACAACTCGGTCGACGAGGCCCTCGGCGGCTTCTGCACGCGCATCGAGGTCATCCTGCACGCCGACGGCTCCGCCGAGGTGCGGGACAACGGCCGGGGCATCCCGGTGGACAACGAGCGGAAGACCAGGCTCTCCGGCGTCGAACTGGTCATGACCCGGCTGCACGCGGGCGGCAAGTTCGGCGGCGGCTCCTACACCGCCTCCGGCGGCCTGCACGGCGTCGGCGCGTCCGTCGTGAACGCGCTGTCGGCGCGGCTTGACATCGAGGTCGACAGGGACGGCCAGACCTGGACGACGAGCTTCCGCCGCGGCGTCACCGGCGAGTTCACCGGCGACGGGCCCGGGGCCGACTTCGCCAGGAAGTCCGGGCTGCGCCAGGTCGCCAAGGTGCCGAAGAGCAGGACCGGCACCAGGATCAGGTTCTGGCCGGACCGCCAGGTGTTCCTCAAGGACGCCACGTTCTCCTACGACGGCCTCGCCGAGCGGGCCAGGCAGACCGCCTACCTCGTCCCCGGCCTGGCGATCGCCGTCCGCGACGAGACGCGCGGAGGCAGGCGGAGGAGCCGCGCGAAGCCGAGTACCGCTTCGCCGGCGGCATCGGCGAGTTCTGCGAGCACCTGGCCACCAGCGAGAAGATCACCGAGGTCATCCGGCTGACCGGCGACGGCACGTTCACCGAGACCGTCCCGGTGCTCGACGACCGCGGCCACATGACGCCGACCGAGGTCGAGCGCAGGCTGGACGTCGACGTGGCGGTCCAGTGGGGCACCGGCTACGACACGATCACCCGCTCGTTCGTGAACGTGATCGCCACCCCGCACCACGGCACGCACGTCACCGGCTTCGACCGGCCCTGGTCCGCACGATCAACGACCAGCTGCGGGCCGCCCGGCTGCTCAAGAACGGCGACGAGCCGGTCACCAAGGACGACATCCTCGAGGGCATGACCGCGGTCGTCTCCGTCCGGCTGCCCGAGCCGCAGTTCGAGGGCCAGACCAAGGAGGTCCTCGGCACCCCGGCGGCGACCAGGATCGTCCAGCAGGTCGTCAGCGCGGGCCTCAAGGACTACTTCGAGAACCCGCCGCGCGGCGCGAAGCAGCAGGCCCGCGCCGTCCTCGACAAGATCGTCGCCGCGGCCAAGACGAGGATCGCGGCCCGCGAGCACCGGGAGAACCAGCGCCGCAAGTCGGCCCTGGCCAGCTCGAGCCTGCCGGCGAAGCTGGTCGACTGCCGCTCCGCCGACGACCGCAGCGAGCTGTTCATCGTCGAGGGCGACTCCGCGCTCGGCACCGCCAAGATGGCCCGCGACTCCGAGTTCCAGGCGCTGCTGCCGATCCGCGGCAAGATCCTCAACGTGCAGAAGTCGTCCGCTGGCCGACATGCTCAAGAACGCCGAGTGCGCCGCGATCATCCAGGTCCTCGGGGCCGGCTCGGGGAGCACGTTCGACCTGGACTCGGCCCGCTACCAGCGCGTCATCTTCATGGCGGACGCCGACGTGGACGGCGCGCACATCCGCACGCTGCTGCTCACCCTGTTCCACCGCTACATGCGCCCCATGCTGGACGCGGGCCGGGTGTTCGCCGCCGTCCCGCCGCTGCACCGCATCGAGCTGACCAACCCGGGCAAGGGCCAGCAGAAGCACATCTACACCTACTCCGACGCCGAGCTGCGCCGCACGCTCCTCGAGCTGGAGAGCAAGGGCAAGCGCTGGAAGGAACCGCAGCGGTACAAGGGCCTCGGCGAGATGGACGCCGACCAGCTCGCCGAGACGACCATGGACCCGCGCCACCGCACGCTGCGCCGGATCAGGATCGAGGACGCCAAGGCCGCCACCGACGTGTTCAGCCTGCTCATGGGCACCGAGGTCGCGCCGCGCCGCGACTTCATCATCGGCGGCGCCACCGAGCTCGACCTGTCCCGCATCGACACCTAAGAGACATCGCACCGAGGAACCGCAGCATGCCACCACGCCGCGGCGGCACGGCAACGCCGCCTCCCGAAGACATCGAAGAGAACATCGTCGACATCGACGTCACCGAGGAGATGCGCGGCTCCTACCTGGAGTACGCCTACAGCGTCATCTACTCCCGCGCGCTCCCGGACGCCCGCGACGGCCTGAAGCCCGTCCAGCGGCGCATCCTGTTCCAGATGAACGAGATGGGCCTGCGCCCCAACGCGGCCCACGTCAAGTGCGCCCGCGTGGTCGGCGACGTCATGGGCCGCCTGCACCCGCACGGTGACAGCGCGATCTACGACGCCCTGGTGCGGCTCGCCCAGCCCTGGGCGATGCGCCTGCCCGCTGGTCGACGGCCACGGCAACTTCGGCAGCCTCGGCGGCGACGACGCCCCCGCCGCCATGCGGTACACCGAGTGCCGCCCGACCGAGGCCGCGATGGCCATGGTCGAGAGCATCGACGAGGAGACCGTCGACTTCGGCTCCAACTACGACGGCCGGGAGCAGGAGCCGCAGGTCCTGCCCGCGGCGATCCCGAACCTCCTGGTCAACGGCACGGCGGGCATCGCGGTCGGCATGGCCACGAACATGGCGCCGCACAACCTCACCGAGGTCATCGCCGCCGCCCGCTACCTGCTCAAGCACCCGGACGCGTCGCCTCGCGCAGCTCATGAAGTACGTCCCGGGCCCGGACCTGCCGACCGGCGGCCACATCGTCGGCCTCGACGGCGTCAGGGAGGCGTACGAGACCGGCCGTGGCATCTTCAAGACCCGGGCCACCGCCAAGATCGAGCAGCTGAACGCCCGCAAGACCGGCATCGTCGTCACCGAGCTGCCGTACGGCGTCGGCCCGGAAAAGGTCATCACCCGGATCAAGGACCTCGTCCAGGCGAAGAAGATCACCGGCATCTCCGACCTCAAGGACCTCACCGACCGCAACCGCGGCCTGAACCTGGTCATCGAGGTCCGGGCCGGCTTCAACCCGGAGGCCGTCCTCGCCGAGCTCTACCGGCTGACGCCGATGGAAGAGACGTTCGGCATCAACAACGTCGCCCTCGTCGACGGCCAGCCGCGCACCCTCGGCCTCAAAGAGCTGCTGTCCATCTACATCGAGCACCGCATCGACGTCACCAGGCGGCGCAGCGAGTTCCGCCGCAGGAAGCGCGCAGGACCGGCTGCACCTGGTCGACGGCATCCTCATCGCGCTGCTCAACATCGACGAGGTCATCCAGGTCATCCGCACCAGCGACGACTCCGCCGCGGCCAAGCAGCGCCTGTGCCAGGTCTTCGACCTGACCGAGATCCAGGCCCAGTACATCCTCGACACCCCGCTGCGCCGCCTGACCCGCTTCGACAAGCTTGAGCTTGAGCGGGAGCAGGAGACGCTGCGCGCCGAGATCGCCGAGCTGACCGAGATCCTCGACAACGAGGACAAGCTCAAGGACCTGGTCAGCGGCGAGATGGCCGACGTGGCGAAGAAGTTCGGCACCCCGCGCCGCACGGTGCTGATGGAGGCGGGCGCGGCGGTGACCGCCGCCGTCCCGCTTGAGGTGACCGACGACCCGTGCCTGGTGGTGCTGTCGGCGACCGGCCTGCTGTCCCGCATCCCGCTGGAAATCCACGGTGATTCCGAACGGGTGCGTGGCTCCGCCGCCCCGGCCAGGGGCATCCCGAAGGGGACGGGCGCGGCCGACCTCGTCGGCTGCTCGGTGGCGACCACGGCCAGGGCCACGATCGGCGCGGTGACGACCGCCGGCCGGATGATCCGGGTCAGCGTCATCGAGATTCCCGCGTCGACGTCGGGCGGGGCGGGCACGCTGTCCGCCGGCCACCCGGTCGCCGAGTTCGTGCCCGGCCTGGCCGACGGCGAGACCGTCCTTGCCCTGGCGTCCCTCGACGGCGGCGAGGCCAGCGGGGTCGCGCTCGGCACCGCGTCCGGCGTCGTCAAGCGCGTGCAGCCGGAATACCCGGCGAACCGCGACGAGTTCGAGCTGATCACCCTCAAGGACGACGACCGGGTCATCGGCGCCGCCTACCTGACCGGCGACGACGCCGAGCTGGTCTTCATCACCAGCGACGCCCAGCTGCTCCGGTTCGCCGCGACCTCGGTCCGCCCGCAGGGCCGCCCGGCGGGCGGCATGGCGGGCATCCGGCTGTCCGACGGCGCCAGCGCCATCTGGTTCGGCGCCATCGGCCCCGCGGTCACCAGGTCCGTCCTGCCCACCCTCCCGGCCAGCCCGCCCAACGGGCGCGCGGACACCCACGAGGCCGCCATGGCGGCCATGGCCGACCTGCGCGCCGAGGTAACCGGGGAAGAACCAGGCGGCGGCGCGTGGGCGACCACCCCGGAGGCCGCCACGGCGGTCGTGGTCACGATGTCCGCCCGCTCCGACGCCCTGCCCGGCACGGGCGGCGGGTCGGTCAAGGTCACCCCCTTCGCCGAGTACCCGCCAAAGGGCCGGGCGACCGGCGGCGTCCGCTGCCAGCGCTTCCTGAAGGGCGAGGACGGCCTGGTCCAGGCCTGGATCGGCCCGCCCCCGGTCATCGGCGTGACGGAGTCGGGCATCGTCGTGGACTTGTCCGGCATGACCGGCAGGCGCGACGGCTCAGGCAACGCGATCACCCGCCAGCTCGCCCACCTCGGCCACCCGTTCGGGACTTCCTGACTGAGACTGGGGTCAAACCTCAAGGTCAAAACCCAAGGTCAAACCTCAAGATCCAAACCCCAAGTCAAACCCGAAGGTCAAACCCAAGGTCAAACCCGAGGTCAAAACCCGAGGTCAAACCTCAAGGTCAAAACCCGAGGTCAAACAGCAGGGGTGATGGCCTGGTGCACGGGGAGATTTCTCGCGCCGCTCCTTCGGAAGGGCGCGAGCAAATCCCCCCGCGCCCCCGCCTCCTCAGGGTCAAGCGAGAACGCCGCCCTCACGCTGACGGCCTCCGGCCTGCCTGGGCGCAGCTGACGCTCTCGCGTATCTCCTAATAATGACCACTTCCGGGGCTCACGCTTGCGCGTTCCTAGAGCTGACACTTTCGAAGGGCTCCGCTTGCATCTTTCCAGGTCATGACCCTTGCTGGGGCTGTCGCTGGCGTGCGCTTAACGTGCCCTTTTCGGCTGTGCTTTTGCGGTGCCGCAAGAGCCTTTTGGGCTGTCAGGTGCGGTCGCTCAACGATGGACATTTCCGGCTGCCGCACATCTGTCTCGCGTGTATCAGCTGTTACTTCCGGAAATTATTGGGGGTACTTAGCGCCCATATATGGTCGTAAGTACCCCCAATAATTCGAGCCGTATCAACTGAGGCGAAAGTGAACGGGGCGATGAGCAGCCCCGCGAACCCGCAGGCCCCATGACCACCTATGACGCGGAGTGAACGGGGGCAATGAGCAGCCCCGCGAACCCGCAGGCCGTATGACCACCTATGAGGCGGAAGGAACGGGAGCGACGGAAAGCCCCGCGAACCCGCAAGCTGCGTGACCACCTATGACTCGGAAGTGAACGGGACGATGAGAAGCCCCGCAAACCCGCAAGCTGCGTGACCACCTAAGCCGCCCTCCTCAGCCCTTGACCACAGCACCGCAGCTAATTCCGATGGCAAGCCGGCTGCGGCGCGCAGGGCCGCCAGGCCCGAGCACCGCAGCCAGCGCGGCAGCCGCTTTTCCTCACCTCAGCCCCCGGATGCCGTCAGCGAACAGCAGTCGCTTTCCCGCTAAAGGCCGCCACCTATTCCAGGCCGATACTATGCTAAACCGGGTAAGCTGATTGGCTGCTCCCGTTAATCCCGTGAATTACCAGGAGATATATGTCCAGATCAATAAGGCTTGCCGCCGTCACTGGCGCAATGATCACGTTGGCAGGCGTGGTCGTCGTCGGCGGCGCGGCCGGCGCGGCCTCAGTGCCGGCGTACACGCCAGTGGCGGGCAGTGCTGTGCCGGTCGCCGGGCACGCCGCCGTTACCGGCTCTGTGCCCAGCACGACCCGGCTGTCGGTGCAGGTGTGGCTGAAGCCCGACATCTCGGCGGCGGAGACGTTCGCCGCCGCGGTGAGCACGCCGGGGGACGCGCAGTACGGGCACTACCTGAGCCCGGCGGCCTACACGGCGTCGTACGGGCCGTCCGCGTCCGCGGCTGCCGCCGTCGCGTCCTGGCTGCGCACGGAGGGGTTCACCGGGATCAGCGACGGTCCCGGGCGGGCGTACATCCGGGCGACGGCCCCGGTGTCAGTCATCGACGGCGCCTTCCGCACGAGCCTGAAGCTTTACCAGCCATCGGCGGGGACCAGCGGAGCCCAGCACGCCCTGCGGGCCAACAGCACCCCGGCATCGGTGCCGTCCTCGCTCAGCGGCAGCGTCATCGGCGTGACGGGCCTGGACAACGCCGCTGCCGTTCCGCTTGAGCGGACGACCGCTTCCCGCGAGCAGACGGCCGCCGCGGCACCGGCCAAGGCGGCATCGCCGGCCTGTTCCAGCTACTACGGGCAGCACCTGGCCACCGGCCTGCCGAAGATGTTCGGCGCGACCTCCTTCCCGAGCAAGGTATGCGGTTACCACGCGAGCCAGCTACGGGCGGCCTACGGCGCCAACGGCACCAATACCGGGCGGAGCCAGACCATTGCCCTGGTGGAGCTGGGCCTGGCCCCGCAGATGTTCCGCTCACTCCAGGTCTACGCGGCCGCGATGAAGCTGCCCGCGCCGTCTAAGACCAGGTACCAGGAGCTAGCACTGGGCAAGAACACCGACTGCGCAGACTGGGCGGACGAGGAGCAGCTGGACGTCGAGGCGTCCTACGCGATGGCGCCAAGCGCGCATCAGCTCGTGGTCAGCGGCAACAGCTGCGCGCCCGACGAATCGGGCCTCCAGGCCCTGGACGACGCGGACGTGGCCGTGCTCAACGGATCAGGCAGCCGTCCCCTCGCCACCATCGTCTCCAACTCGTGGGGCAACCCCGACGGCGAGACCCAGAGCGCCCAGCTGACCGCGATCCAGCACGCCTACCTGGTGCAGGCCGCCGCCGAGGGCGTCGGCATGTACTTCGCCTCCGGGGATAACTCGGGGGTGGAGCCGCCCGCCTCCGACCCGTACGCGATCACGGTCGGCGGCACCACCGTGGGACTCGGCAAGGCCAACAACCGGCTGTTCGAGACCGGCTGGTCGACGGACGGTTACGTGCTCAGCGGGAACGGCAAGTCATGGACCGAGCAGAAGGAGATGGGCGCGGCCTCCGGCGGCGCCAGCCTGGTGTGGGCGCAGCCGGCTTACCAGGCGGGCGTGGTGCCGGCCGCGCTGGCCACGCCGTCCGGTGACCGCGGCCTGGCCCGTGCCGTCCCGGACATCAGCGCCGACGGCGACCCCCTGACCGGGATAGACTGTCTACGGGATCGACGCCGCCGTCGGGCACTTACGGCTGGCAGTCCTCCGCGGGAACCAGCCTGGCGGCGCCGCTGGTGGCCGGGATCGTAGCGGACGCCCAGCAGGGCCAGGCCTTCATAACCGCCCTCCCGCGCCCTCCAGCAATAAGACCTAACAACGCAACAACCCGCAGACTGCCCTGGGACTGACATAGGCACGACACGTGCCGCGTCAGCCCCCCGATGGCAGGCCGGAGGCCGTCAGTATCAGGGACGTTTTCTCTCTCAGCGCCTGAGGCAGGCGGGGTCGCTGGGGAGATTTCCTCGCGGCCTTCCGAAGGAGTGCCGCGAGAAATCTTCCCAGTGGACCCGGCCCGCTGACTTTGACCTTGACCTTGCCCTTGGCCTTGGACTTGATTCTTTGACTTTGAGCTCAGACCGAGTCTTCAGGCGCCGGAGAACCCGCCGTCGACGTAGATCGTCTGCCCGGTGACGTAGTCGCTGGCGGTTGACGCGAGGAAGACGGCGACGCCGGCGAAGTCCGAGGGCTCACCGTTCCGGCCCGCGTGCGTCCGGGCGGCCAGTCGCCGCCGACCGGACCGGGTCGGCTGCCACCTCGGCGTTCAGCGGGGTCGGGACGAAACCGGGGCAGACCGAGTTGACGCACACCCCGTCGGCGGCCCACGCCTCGGACTGCGACCGGGTCAGGGACGCGAGTCCGCCCTTGGACGCGCCGTAACCGCCGCTGTTGCCGAACGCGCGCTGCGCCTGCTGCGAGGTGACGTTGATGATCCGCCCCCAGCCCCGGTCGGCCATCGCCGGGCCGAACCGCTGCCCGAGCAGGAACGGCGCGGTCAGGTTGACCGCCACCATCAGGTCCCAGTGCTCCTCGGACAGCGACCCGAGCGGCGGGCGGAGGTTCACCCCCGCGCAGTTGACCAGGATGTCCGGCTCGCCGAACGCGGCCGCCGCGGCGGACGCCCCCCGGCGCACCTCGGCCCGGTCGGACAGGTCCGCGCTCACCCACGCGACCGCGCAGCCCGCGTCGCGCAGCGACTTGCACGTGGCCGACAGCCTGGTCGGGTCGCGGGCCACGATGACGACCTGCGCGCCGGCCAGCGCCAGCGCGGAGGCCATGGCCTCGCCGATCCCGGAACTCCCGCCGGTAACGACCGCCACCCGGCCCTCAAGCGAGAACAACTCAGCCAAGAACCCCGTCATGCCCGGATTCCTACCACACGGTAAGCTGCCGAGTGCGAGGACCGACGCTCAAATGTTCCTGAACCGTCCCCTAAATCGGAGTCCTGCGGGGCGCTACATGATGGGGCGGGCGCCGATCAGGTTCAGCGCGTGCGCGGCGAGGCGGCAGCCGCTCGCCAGGGCCTCCATCGGCGGCTTCTTGTCCTGCCAGGGCGGCAGGAAGCCGGCGATGAAGGCATCGCCCGCACCCGTTCCGTCGATGACCCGCTCAACCGGGGGAGCGGGAACCCGCACCGGAGGGCGGCCGTTGGCGAAGAACAGCGCGCCGTCCCCGCCGAGCTTGATGACGACCTGCGGGTACCAGGCGGTGAGCACCCGGGCGGCCGCCTCCGCGTCGTCCCGGCCGGTGAGCACCCTGGCCTGCGCGACGTTCACGAACAGCAGCAGCGCGTTGCCCGTCAGCTCGAAGAACGGCTCGGCGCCCACGCGCTCGAGCGGGGCGGCCGACGCCCCGTCCACCGAGGTCGACATGCCGACCCGCCCCGCGAAGTCGAGCGCCGCGAGCGCGGACGCGCGCGATCCCTCCGACAGCAGCGTGTACCCGGAGACGTGCAGGTGCGCCCCGGGGATGAACAGGTCGGGCGGCAGGTCGTCGGGCGACAGCGCGGCGTTGGCGCCGGGGTCGGACAGCATCGTGCGCTCGCCCTTGTGCGTGACCATGACCACGCAGGTCCCGGTGGGCCGCTCCGGGTCCATCACGAGCCGCGCGTCGACGCCGTAGCCCATCAGCTCCATGTCCCGGTTCCGGCCGGCGATGTCCGCGCCGCGCCGTCCGATGAACGCCACGTCGGCGCCGTCGGCGCCGAGCCAGGCGGCCACGTTGGCGCCGGAGCCGCCTCCGTGCGTCGTCACCTTCGCTGGCGTGTCGCTGCCGCGGGCGAGGGGCAGCGTCGCGTGCGCGACGGTATCCGTCATCAAGTCGCCAATGACAACGATGCGGGCCATGGTCGTCATCACCTCATCATCAAGCGGCTATCAGGCAGGGCCTGGGGCCTCGAACTCAGCCGCCGGGTTTCCTGCGTCGGTGCAGGCGGTAGGCGACGTGAAACCTGATTTGGGATTCCTAAGGTATCCGCAACCAAGCGCCGGTGGCCACCGCCCAAGTAGGTAGTTATCCCATTGGTAACGAGAATCGATAGCACCGACCAACCAGCGCGGACGCCTAGCCGGGGAGGAAGGAAAGGCGTACCTGCCTGTCTGGATTGTCCACGTTCAGGTCGACAAGCGCGATCGACTGCCAGGTGCCGAGCGCGAGCCGGCCGCCGAGCACCGGGATCGTCGCGTACGGCGGGACGAAGGCCGGCATGACGTGCGACCGCCCGTGCCCGCGCGAACCGTGCACGTGGCGCCACCGGTCGTCGGCCGGCAACAGCGACGCGAGCGCGGAAAGCAGGTCGTCGTCGCTGCCCGAGCCGACTTCGAGTATCGCGATCCCCGCCGTGGCGTGCGGCACGAACACGTGCAGCAGCCCGTCCCCGCCCGCGGAGGCCGAGCGGGCGAACTCGGCGCACTCCCCGGTGATGTCCGCCACGGTGTCCCGCGTCCCGGTCCTGACCCGAATGATCTCGCTCTTCATAGGTCAGATGATCGCCTACCATCCGTCACATGGCAGAGGCTCCCGGCAGTACCGGGGCTAACCTGCGGCTCGCGCGCCAGGCCCGCGGGTTCTCGCAGCAGCAGCTCGCGTCCATGGCCGGGGTGAGCAGGCAGGCGGTGTCGGCGGTCGAGTCGGGGCATTCCGACCCGTCACTGCGGGTAGCGCTCGGCCTCGCCCAGGCGCTCGGCCTGTCGGTGGAGGAGCTGTTCGGCCCGGGCGAGCCCGGCCGCGCCGGTGACCGCGGTCAGCGTCGCCCCGCTGCGCGGCCGGACCGGCCGGGTGGCGCTCGCCCCGGTAGGCGACCGGTTCGTGGCCCTGCCGTTGCGCGGTGACACGGGCGCGGGCCTTGGCTTCCTCCCGGCCGGCGGCCTCGCCAATCCGCCGAGCCTGGCCGCCCGGGCGACGGCGAGCGGCACGGACGACGCCGGCCTTGAGCTGATCGCGGTCCGTCCCATCGGCCCGCCCCGCCCGACGCTCGTCGTGGCGGGCTGCGACCCCGCGCTGCCGCTGCTCGCCACCCCGCTCGCCCTGCTCGACCCGCCGGTGGCCTTCGCCTGGTGGCCCTGTGGCTCCGCCGCGGCGCTCCGCCTCGCGCGCCAGGGCCTCGTGCACGTCGCTGGCGTGCACACGCAGGGGGACAACGGCGAGGCCGGCCAGCCGCTCCCCGACGGCGCCGACGTCGTCGGCTTCACCGCCTGGCGCGAGGGCCTGGCCGTCCGGCCCGACCGCAAGTCCGTCGTCACCGGCCTCGACGCCATCGCCCGGCACCGCCTGCGGATCGTCAACCGCGAGCCCGGCGCCGAGGCCCGCCGCCTCCTCGACGCCGAGCGCCAGCGCCTCGGCCTGGACGGCGCCGACCTGCCGGGCTACGGCACCCAGGCGGCCGGCCACCTGCAGGTCGCCTCCGCGGTGGCGGCGGGCCTGGCCGAGGCCGGCGTGGCGAGCGAGCCCGCCGCCCGCGCGTACGGCCTGGCCTTCGTCCCGCTCGCCGAGGAACGGTTCAACCTCGTCATCCCGGCCGAGCACGCCGCCTCCCGCGAGGTCCAGGCCCTGCTGAAGGTCCTGTCCTCGCCGTGGCTGCTCGCCCAGCTGGCCAGCCTGCCCGGCTACGACGCGGCCACCTGCGGCGACCGCCTCAGCTGAGCACGGCACGGTGCGCTGAAGAGACATTCCCGCCGTGCGGGCTCGCGCAGGCGGATTACCCGTTAGCCGCCGCCACTACGACATTTGTCGCGTGCCCGGCGCGATGATGGTCGCCCGTTATGTGAAGTCCGCGGCCGTGGTCGCTTGCTAAGTGAGCGAAGCGAGCGAAGCAACGCTGGCCGCCGGACGCGCAAAGCTAACGCCGCGTTCGGGCGCAGCCACGCAAATGAGGGCCGCGGGGCGGGCCGCGAGACGTTCCGCGCCAATCGGCCTTCCGCACATATCGCATATTTCGTATATGCCGGAATCGATTTTCCGCAGGGCCGCGTCAATCGCCGCGAGATGCTCGCGGGCCTGGGCGGCGAGCGCCGCGACATGCTGCCGCTCGAAAGCGACCGTCGCGCCCTCCGGGTCATGCTCGTCGTCGCCACCGGCCGAGCCCTCGCTCGCGCTGGTGACGATCGCGGCGAAGTCCCGCTCAAGCTCCGCGATCCGGTCCAGCGTCTGGTCGCGATCGGCGGTCAACCGGGACTTAGCGGGACCCGGGTCAGTCACTTGCGTCGCCTATCATTTAAAATGACAATACCCAGCGCCGGTGAAACAAATGTCCCGGCTCGTCAGGCATTGTGAAGGTTATGACCCGTTCAGCCGCAAAGAGCTTTCCTGTCACGGTGACGCAACTTCCGGTGACGCGCTGTGAAATTTGCCAGCGCACCGTCGCTTATCGCCCCGGTGAGGCGAGTGAGGCACTGACTAAGCATTACAAGCTCCTGCACAAGGACGCACTCGGCGAGAAGCCGAGGGAAGCAGAAGAGGAATAGCTTCCGCGGCCTAACCCCGCGCCGCGGCGAGCCGTGCTGGCCGCCGCGGCGCGGGGTTGCCGGCTGCTGCCCCGGTGCCGCTCGGTGATTCAGCGCTCAGTGCCCGTAGACCGGGATGGTCAGCGCGCGCGCGATCGTGTGGAACCGCAGGTTGAACCCGGCGACCGCGGGCGTGACGTCGGAGTCGATGCCGAGCTTCTCGACGTCGAGCGCGTGCACGGCGAACACGTACCGGTGCGGCTCGTCGCCCGCGGGCGGGGCCGCGCCGCCGAAGTCCTTGGTCCCGTAGTCGTTGCGCACCTGGAACGCGCCCGCGGGCAGCCCGGCGCCGTCCGCGGTGCCCGCCCCGGCGGGGAGCGACGTGACGGACGCGGGGATGTCGATCACGATCCAGTGCCAGAACCCGGACCCGGTCGGCGCGTCCGGGTCGTAGCAGGTCACCGCGAAGCTCTTGGTCTCCGCGGGGAACCCGGACCAGGACAGGTGCGGTGAGACGTTCTCCCCGGACATGCCGAAGCTGTTGTAGACGTGCTTGTCGCTCAGCATCTCGCCCGTCGGCGACGTCGTCGCTGGTCACCGTGAACGCCGGGACCGGCGGCAGGAAGTCATACGGAAGCGGTGCGCGATCGGCCATTAGTACCTCCTTGTATTTCGTCCAACGCTATCGGTGCGCGGCCTGCGGCGGTTGATCGAGCAGGCCGGCAAACCACGGCCCGGCTGGCGGGGCTTCCCGCTTTACCCTTATTGCCGGATCCTTCGAAGGCGGCAGAACGGGTGAAGCGACGGCACGAGGGGCGGCGGGTGACCAGGCGCGGCCGGGTCAGGGCGCGCCGGCGCAGCCCGCGCGCGGTCCGCGCGCGACGGCGCCTCGCGCGCCTCGCCGGGCCCTTCCGGTCGCGCCGGTCGGCCGCACGCCGGGTCGTGGTCGCCGTTGCCCTGCTCGTCGTGGTGCTCTTCCCGCTTCCCGTCCTGGCGTCGGACACGCCGCCGAGGCAGCCCGCCTGCCAGGGCGCCGGCTGCCGCGCCCAGCCGGTATCCGCGCAGCTGCTGGGCGGTGCAGGCTCGCGGGCGCCTGGTCCGCGGGCACCGGGCCGGGGACCACCGGGGACGGCGGCACGGTGCCCGCCTTCGGGCAGCAGGCCTACGTCGCGGTGGGCGGCGGGGTCGCGGTGCTCGGCACCGGGCTGAGCGTCACCGGCTACGCCCTGAGCCACGGCAAGCAGCTCTGGCAGACGACGCTCAGCGCGCCGGACGGCACGGTGATCATGTCGGTGCGTGCCTGGCCGGGCGTGATCACCGTCGGGCTGCTCGCGCCGGGCGGCCGCGCCCGCACCGAGGTCGTCCTCAACGCGACGACGCGGCGCGGAGCTGCGGCGCTACCCGGCCGCGGTGTTCGGCGGCGCGGTCACGGCATCCGAGGCGACGACCGTCATCGTCGGCCCCGCCACCGTGACCAGCTACAACAACGCGACCGGCCGCGTCCGCTGGCAGCACAAGACCGGCCGGCGGGCCAGTCCTGGCAGGCCGACGGGCAGACGCTCTACCTGGCGCGAATCCCCCGGCGGGTACCTCGAGCTCGTCGCCCGTGACCGCGCTCAGGGTCATCGACCTGGCCACCGGTACGGAACGGGTGCTGAGTTCCCCGCTCGGCAGCCCCTTCTCCGGCACGCTGGCGATCGCCGCGGACGGCGTGGTCCTGTTCGCCGTCCCCCGCGGGGGTGACCGCGTACAGCGGGTCGACGGGCGGCGCGCTCTGGACGAGGCGCGGCGCGGTGCCCGAGGGGACCGACCCGGCGGCCGGGCTGGTCTACCTCACGTCGCCCGGCGGCGCGCTGGTCGGCGTCGACCCGCTGACCGGCATCGGTGCGCGCCTCGGTCCCCGCCGCCGTGGCCGCGGGCGCGGCGGCCCTGTACGTGGTCCGTGGCGGGGTCGCGCTCGGCCTCAACAGCGGCGCGAACGGCGCGGCCTGGGGCTACAACATGGCCAAGGGCCTGGTCACGTGGACCTCGTCCGCCCTGCCGTGGCCGCACTTCTTCTCCGACCTGTCCGGGCTTGGCGGCAGCGCCGCGCGTCTCGGGCGACATGGTCGTCGTCACCGCGTGCCCGCACCTCGGCACGCTTCCCCGGACGTGCGCCGACCCGGAGCTCGTCGCGCTCAACTTGTGAGCGCGTCCCGCGAGACCCTGGCCGCGGATGACTGCCCTGGTCACCCGCGCAGCCTGGCATGGCGGGGGTTAGCCGCGGGAGACCGGGTAGTTCAGGGGCATATGAACGTGATCGAGCGGCCCCTGCGGGCGGTCGACCGGTTCCAGCAGCGCCACGCCGGTGCTCGCCTTCCCCGTCGCGGTCTGGTCGAAGTTCAACGACGACCAGGCGGGGAACCTCGCCGCGCTGATTTCCTACTACGCCTTCGCCGCGCTATTCCCGCTGCTGCTCGTCCTGGTCACGGTGCTGAACATCGTGCTCAAGAACGACCCGAAGCTGCAACAGACCCTGATCGAACTCCGCGGTGTCCCAGTACCCGGTGATCGGCCCGCAGATCAAGGGCAACCTGGGTACCATCCCCGGCACGGGCCTGCCGCTTATCATCGGCGCCGTCCTGCTGCTGCTCGGCGCCCGGGGCGTGGCGGGCGCCATGCAGAACGCGCTGTGCGAGGTCTGGGGCATCAAGCGGGAAGAGCGCCCGGGATTCCCCATGTCCCAGGTGTGGGCCTTCGCGCTGCTGCTCACCGTCGGCCTCGGGTTCATCGTGACCACGTTCCTCTCCGGCGTGGCCGGGGGCGTCGGGCACGTGATCAACGGGACGGTCGTTCACGTCGCCACGGTGCTGATCTCCCTGGTCCTGAACGTCGGCGTGTTCTGGCTCAGCTTCCGGATCGCGACCGCGCGGATGGTGCCGTGGCGCGACCTGCGGATCGGCGCGGCCATCGCGGCCGTCTGCTGGCAGATCCTGCAGGTGGTCGGCGGCTACGTGATCAGCCACCAGCTGCACCGGGCCTCGGAGCTCTACGGCACGTTCGGCATCGTGCTCGGCCTGCTCGCCTGGCTCTTCCTGCAGGCGGAAGTGACCCTGTACGCCGCGGAAGTGGACGTGGTCCTCGCCCGCCGCCTCTGGCCCAGGTCCGTACTGCCCGCCAAGGAGGACGAGCCTGCCCAGGACAGCGAGCCCGCTCAGGAAGCCGAGTCGCCAAGGAGGACCAGCCCGCCCAGGAAGGCCAGCCCGCCAGGGAACAGCCCGGGCAGCAGCGCCCGGACGACGAGCCCACCGACGACGGGTCTAGCCTTGAAGAGGAGCCTGGCCGCGACGGCCGGGCTGACGCGGGCGGGCAGGCCCCCGTGCCGCCCCCGCGAGGCGAGCCGTCGGCCAGCGATAAGAAGGCAGGGTCAGCCAGATGACGGATACCGCGCACGTCGTGATCGTCGGGGCGGGCTTCGCGGGCCTGTCCGCGGTAGGCAAGCTGCGCAAGTCGGGCCTCCGCGTCACCGTGATCGACAAGAACCTCTACAGCACGTTCCAGCCGCTGCTCTACCAGGTGGCGACCGGCGGCCTTAACCCCGGCGACGTCGCCTACCCCGTGGGCGGGTTCACCACCAGGCGGCACGCCCGCTACATCCGCGGCGACCTCGTCGCGATCGACCCCGGCGCGCGGGTGGTGCGGCTCGCCGGCGGCCGGGAGATCGGCTACGACTACCTGATCCTGGCCACGGGCGTGTCGGCGAACTACTTCGGCGTCAAGGGGGCGGCGGAGAACACCTTCGGCCTCTACACCCGCGCCGACGCGATCGTGCTGCGCGACCACATCATGAACGGCTTCGAGTGGCTGAGCGCCGACCCCGACGGCCAGCGGGAGTTCGCGGTCACCGTGGTCGGCGGCGGCGCCACCGGGGTCGAGCTGGCCGGCACCCTGGGCGAGCTGCGCAACGACGTGCTGCGCGCGACCTTCCCCGACGTGGACCCCGACGCGGGTGCACATCCGGCTGGTGGAGACGGCGCCGGAGCTGCTGATGCCGTTCCACCCGAAGCTCCGCGCGTACACCAGGCGGCAGCTGGCGGACCGCGGCATCGACATCAGGGTGAACACCACCATCCGCGAGGTGACCCCGGATCACGTGCTGCTGGCGGACGGGACCTGGCACCGCAGCGACCTCACGGTCTGGACGGGCGGGGTGGCCGCGCCGGGATCGGTCGCCTCCTGGGGCCTGCCCCAGGGCAAGGCGGGCCGCCTCCTGGTCGGGCCCGACCTGCGCGTCCAGGGCACCGACCGGATCTTCGCCACCGGCGACATCGCGCTCGACGAGCAGAACCCGTCGCCCCAGCTCGCGCAGCCCGCGCTGCAGGAGGGCAGGCACGCCGCCGAGCAGGTCATCCACCTGCTGCGCGGCGAGCCGACGGAGCCGTTCCACTACCACGACAAGGGCACCATGGCCACCATCGGCCGCCGCTCCGCCGTGGTACAGCTGGCGCGCGGCGCGCGCATCACCGGGACGCTGGCCTGGTTCGCCTGGCTGGGCCTGCACCTGGTGTACCTGCTCGGCAACAGGAACCGGGTCGCGACGCTGATCAACCTGTCCTGGCGGTACATCGCCTGGGGGCACGGCGGCGGGGTGATCGTCGGCGACGAGCCGACCGAGCCGCTGCCTTACGACGTGACCGGGGAGCCCGGCCAGGGAGCTCAACCAGGTCGCGGCGAGCCCGGCGAAGCCACGGGGAGCCCAGGCCAAGCAGCGGCGCCGGAACGGTCCGGCGATACCAGTCCGGTGAAGCCGGGCGACGCAAACGTCTGGTGAACGGGCCCGGTAGCCGGGTGCTGAGCTACGACCGCCTGTAGTAGTGTCGTGCCTGGCGGCTGACAGCGGCTAGGGTCGATGTGCGAAAGGCGGGCTGGCATGCTGCGAGGAAGTAACAAGACGCGACGGGCAACCTGGCTGGCGGGCCTGGCGGTCATCGCCGCGCTGGCGGTGGCCGGCTGCTCGTCGTCCGGGTCGCAGGCGACCGGGCGCAGTCTCCGGCGAGCCCGGCGAATGCCGCCGCGATGGAGAACCCCAACCTCGACCTGGGCACCTCGCTCGGCGAACAAGCCCGCGCCCGACGTCAAGCTGGTCAACCAGTTCGGCCAGCCGATGTCGCTCAGCCAGTTCCGCGGCCGGGTCGTCATGCTGTCCTTCGAGGATTCCGAGTGCACCACGGTCTGCCCGCTGACCACGCAGTCGATGGTGCTCGCGAAGGAACTGCTCGGCAAGGCGGGCAACTCGGTCCAGCTGCTCGGCGTGGACGCCAACCCGGACGCGATCAAGGTGTCCGACGTCATGGACTACTCCCGCGTGCACGGCATGATCAACCAGTGGGACTTCCTCACCGGGTCGCTCGCCCAGCTGAAGTCGGTGTGGAAGGCCTACAACATCGCGGTGCAGATTGAGTCCGGGCAGATCGACCACACGCCCGCGCTGTACGTGATCGACGCCCAGGGCAGGCTGCAGAAGGTCTACCTGACCCAGATGGCGTACTCGAGCGTCACCCAGTCCGCGCAGGTGCTCGCCACCGAGGTGGCCAGCCTGCTGCCCGGCCACCCGAAGCTGAAGAGCCTGGGGTCGCTGGCCGCCATCCCCGCGCAGACCCCGGCGGCCACGGTCTCGCTGCCCGCCGCCGCGCCGGCCGCGGGCGGGACCGGCCCGACCGCGGCGGGCACCGTGACGCTCGGCCCCGGCCAGGCCCGCCTGGTGGTCTTCTTCGCCACCTGGCTCACCGAGACGTCTGACCTGAACTCCGAGCTGACCAGCCTCAACGCCTACGCCAAGGCGGCCGCGAGCAAGCACCTGCCCGCGCTCACCGCCGTCGACGAGACCGTGACGGAACCCTCGGCCGCGGCGGTGACCAGCTTACCTGCACCAGCTCGGGACGCTGTCCTACCCGGTCGCCCTGGACGAGACCGGCCGGGTCGCGGACGGCTACGGCGTGCAGGACCAGCCCTGGCTCGTCCTGGTCAACAAGTCCGGCAAGATCACCTGGCAGCACGACGGCTGGGTCCCGCTCGCGACGCTCGAGAAGGCCGCGGCCGCGAGTCAAGTAACCCGGCCGGCCAGCCGGTGCGCGCAGGACCCTGCCGCCGGGCCCCCGCGGGTCCCCCTGGCGGGTAATCCGCAGGGCCTAGGCGATCTCGCCCCAGTCAAAGACGGGGCGGCCGAGGGCGATCGCCGTTTCCCGCTCGGCCATGTCGAGCAGCAGGCCGGTCGCGTCCAGGTGCCGCGCGACCGGGCCGAGCGCCCGGGCGGGCCTCGGGCTGCGGGCCGCCGGGCCAGCCGTGCCCGCCGCCGTCGATCCGGTACAGCGTGGCCGGGTGGCAGCCGGGTCTCGCCCAGACCGTCCGCGTCACGGCGAGGTCGCCGGGCGCCGTGGGCAGCTCCTCGATCGACGGCCTGGCGATGCTCCCGGTGCCCGTGATCCCGTTGCCGGCGATCCTGCCGCCCCCGACCCCGCTGCCTGGGATCCCGTTAGCTGTCGCCCAGTCGGCGACGACCGCCTCCGCGCCCGCGACGATGTCCTCGCCTGGCCGCTCCCCGTGCCTGGCCGCGCGCCGCTTGAGCATCCGCCCCGACAGGCCGCGCCTGGTGAGCTGGCCGCCCCCGTAGGGCGACGTCGGGTCGCCGGTGCCCATGACGAGCACCATGCTGGCGCGCAGCTGCGGCACCGGCACCGTACGGCGGCTGGACTCAAGGGCCGTCCCCGCGACAAGGAACAAGCCGGTCACCGGCAGCAGGCCGTTCCTGGCGACGTGCTCGGCGTACCGCGCGCCCTGGGAGATGCCGGCGAGGAAGACCGGCCAGGACCGGGCGGCCCCGAGTCGCTTCCAGGTGGTTCGCGAGCTCAGTGAGGAACCCCGCGTCGTCCAGCTCTGGCTCCGCGTCCGGGGCCGGGCCGGGTGCCAGGCCCCCTTCCAGCCATCGGGGAAGACGGTGGTGATCCCGGCGGCGGGCCCGCGCTCGGCGAGCCCGGTGTACCAGGCCATGCCCCGCCCGTCCATGCCCGACCCGTGCAGCGCGATCAGCAGCGGCGGTGCCGCGTCCCCGGGCCGCCGTGGTGCCCGGGCAAGCCAGTAGGACCGCCGGATCCCCGCTACGTCGATTTCTCCCCGGTCAAGCTCGCTGCCGCCGCGTGCTCCCATGTGAGAAGAGTAGATACCCGCGGCCTCCCGCGGGGGACATAAGCGAATTCGTCCGGTCACGCGCAGGAGTGACGCTGTTGCGCCGGTCCGGCCCGCCGATTGAGCTGCGGTCGCGTCCGCGTGCCCGCGTTCTTCCGGCGTCAGCGTCAACCCTCGCCTTGACCTCAATAAGCTTCTGCATTAGAACTAATTATAGTTCTGTAGCAGATCTAATATGAGGGAGCAGATGGTGACTGCCTGCAGTGATGTCCGTGCGGGTATGTTGTGCTAGCCCTGCTGCGTGAGCCGGCCCGCCCCGCGGTAATCCGTGCTCACCCGCTCGCGCCGTGGTTCGCGGTCGCGGCTGTGTGCCTCGGCGCGTTCATGGGCCAGCTGGACGCGAGCGTGGTGACGGTGGCCTTCCCCGCGCTGCAACGGCAGTTCGGCGCCGGGCTCGCGTCCGTCCAGTGGGTGTCACTCGCCTACCTGCTCGTGCTGACCGCGCTGCTCGTCCCGGCCGGCCGCTGGTCGGACCGGGCCGGCCGCAAGCTCATGTACCTGTACGGGTTCGTCGTGTTCGCGGCTTCCTCGGCCGCGTGCGGGCTCGCGCCCTCGCTTGGCGCGCTCATCGCGCTGCGCGTCGTCCAGGCGGGCGGAGCGGCGCTGCTGCAGGCGAACAGCGTCGCGCTCGTCGTCACGAGCGTTCCGGCGCGGACCCGGAGGGCCGCGCTCGGCGTGCAGGCGGCGGCGCAGGCGGTCGGCCTGGCGTCCGGCCCGGTGATCGGCGGCCTGCTCGTGGCGGCGGCGGGCTGGCGCTGGGTGTTCTACCTGAACGTCCCGGTCGGGGCGCTCGCGGTCGTGGCCGGCGTCTACCTGCTGCCCCGGACGCGGGGCCTGGCCGGGCAGCCGCTAGCGGGCCGTGCCCGCTGCCAGCGAGCTCTCGGCCGGTCACCTCCCGGCTGAGCCACCGGCCGGTCCGCCCGAAGCCGAAAGGCCCCCGACCAGCCAGTCCCTGATCGGGGAGGCCTCGGCCGGGCGACCCCTCGTCGGCGGGCCCTCGGGCAGTCAGCCCCGGGCCAGTCAGCCCCGGGCCAGTCAGCCCCGGGCCGTAGGCGTCGGCCGGTCCGGTTAGCCGTCCCGGCAGCGACTCCGCCGGGACGGCCCTGCTTGCCGTGACGGCGACGACGGGAATGCTGGCCATCTCCGCCCTGTCCGGCCTCGGCGCGCCCGCCTGGACGGCGGCGCTGTTCGCGGCCGTGGCCGCGCTCACCGGGGCCGCCCTGCTCAGGCACGAGCGGCGGGCCGCGGCGCCGCTGCTCGACCTGCGCGCGCTGGCTGCCTCTGGCACCAGTCCGGCGCTGCTCGGCGCCGCGAGCGCCTACCTTGTCCTGTTCGGCCCCCTGGTCCTGTTCCCGCAGGTCGTCGCGGCCCAGGGCGGCACCGCGGAGTCCGCGGGCCTGCTGCTCACCGCGCTGCCCGCCGGTTTCGGGCTCGCCGCGGCCGTCGCCGACCAGCTGCTCCCCGTGAGCTGGCCGAACAGCCGCCGCTGCCTCCTCGGCGGCACGGTCGTCGCCTGCTGCGCGGCGGCGCTGGCGGTACCCGCGCCGCATGCGGTATCAGTGGTGCTACTTGGCCTGCTCGGCATCGGCCTTGGCATCTACACTCCGGCGAACAACGCTGAGATCATGGCCGCGGTCCCCGTCCGGGACGCGGCCGCGGCAGGCGGGATGGTGAACATGACCCGAGGGATCGGCACGGCGCTCGGCGTGGCCGTCGTGACGCTCGGACTGCACGCGGGCACGCTCCTGCGGTCGCCGGACGCGGGCCTCGCGCTGTCAATGGCGGCGCTCGCCGTTGTCGCGCTCTTCGGGACAGCGACGGCCCTGCGGGCCCGCCCGGCGCCGGACGGGCCCCGGTGACCGTCGGCGTCGCTCGCGGCGGCGCCGGCGCCGGGGCGCCCCAGGCGGAAGGGCTGGCCGAGGGGATCGCCCGGCTGCGCCGCGCGCTGCGCCGCGGCGCCCGGGTCGCCGACCCGGGTAACACCCTCGCCGTGGCCCAGCTTGAACTGCTCGCGGCGCTCGCCGAGCAGCCCGGGTCGCGCCCCGGCCAGCTCGCCCGGCGGCTGAACATGCGCGCCAACACCGTCACGACGATCGTCAACGCGCTCAGCTCGCGCGGGATGCTCGAGCGGGTCACGGCCGACGACGACAGGCGCGCGGTCAAGCTGACCGTGACCGAGGCCGGACGGCAGGCCGTGCTCTCCTGGCAGGCCACTAACGCCGCCGTCCTGCACCTGGCGCTGTCGACGCTGCCGGCCAGGCAGCGGCGCGCCCTGGCCGCCGCGGTGCCCGCGCTCGATGCCCTGGCCCGCGCGATCGACCAGCTGGCCGACACGCCCGCCGCGGCCCAGGACCAGGACGCCGACTGACCCCGGTGATCGCGTTACAGGAGTAACGGGCACAATGGGCGTGCGAGACCACCGGACACCCCAGGGGGAGCCAGGTCACATGTCATGGTCGAGGCGGCTGGCCGCGCTACTGCCCCGGACGGTGGCCGAGGACGATGGCGGCACCGAGCCCGATCCGAGGTTCACGTTCGCCAACGAGCGCACGTTCCTGGCCTGGAGCCGGACGGCACTCGCCCTCGTGGTGGCCGGGCTCGGCATCGTGCAGCTGCTCCCGCCGTTTCCCGGCGTGCCGTCCGGCCGTCACCTGATCGGGCTGCCGCTGATCGCGCTCGGCGCGGTGCTGTCGGTGGCCGCCTACGCCGAATGGGTGCGCAACCAGCGTGCGCTGCGCCGCGGCGAGCCGCTGCCGCGCTCGGTCATGCCGTGGATCCTCGCCGCGACGGTCACCGGGATCGCGGTCATCGCCGGCCTCGTCCTGCTCCTGTCGGCCGTGCGATGACCGGGCCAGCCGGGCCCGGGCAGCCCCGGCCAGGCGACGACCCGGAGGAACGCGACCCGGGCCTGGCCCGTGAGCGCACGTCGCTGTCCTGGACGAGGACCGCGATCGCGTTCGCCGCCCTCGGCGGCGTCGTGCTCAAGGCGAACGTCATCAGCGGCCTGATCATCCTCGCGATCGCCCCGGTCATCTGGCAGCTCGGCCGGGTAACGCGCGGCGATTCCCCCGGGACAAGCCTGCCCGCCGTCGGCGCGACGCGGCTGTTCCTCATCACCGTCTCGATCGTCGCCGTCGCGCTGCTCTGCCTGGTCATCGCCATCTTCGGCAAGGCCGTCCCGGGCGCCCTCCGCTAGCCAAAGCGCGCGCCGGAGGCGAGCGCGGGAAATACTGCACTCATGGATCAGCGTCCCCGGCCGCGCACGGCCGAGCTGCTTAACCTCGCCCCGCACCCGGAAGGCGGCTGGTACCGGGAGACGTGGCGCGCGGCGCCGTCCTGGCAGCCCGACGGGTACCCCGGGCCGCGGGCGGCGGCCACCGGCATCTACTTCCTGCTGGCCCCGGGTGAAGAGTCCGCCTGGCACCGGGTCCGGTCGGACGAGGCCTGGCTATGGCACTCCGGCGGCCCGCTGGTCATGCTCGACGGCGGCGACGGCGACGTGCCGTCCGGCACCCCGCTGGTCGTGACCGTGGGGGCCGACCTGGCCGGCGGCCAGGTACCGCAGCACGTCATCCCGGCCGGCCACTGGCAGTCCGCCCGGCCCGCGGGCGACGCCGAGGTGCTGGTGAGCTGCGTGGTGGCGCCCGGCTTCGACTTCGCCGACTTCACCCTGTTCCCCGGCTGACCCGGCGCCCGCTCCGCTCCGCAGGGTTCATCCCCGTTTGCGGCGTTACCGGGGGAATATGCCCGCCGCCAGCGGGAAGTCCATGGAGTGTCCGTCACCGGCGAGAACGTCGCTCGCATAGCTGGAGGAGCAGCCTCAATGACAACGGGGGAGAGCGCCGGCCCGGCACTGGTGCTGGGGCCGATGCTGCGGTACGTCAGCGAGACCGAGGCGACGATCTGGGTCGAGACCGACCGGGCGTGCCAGGTTGAGGTCCTCGGCCGCGGCACCCCGACCTTCGAGGTGGCCGGGCACCACTACGGCCTGGTGGTGATCGACGGCCTCGCGCCCGGCAGCGAGCACGAGTACCAGGTCGCGCTGGACGGGACGGTCCGCTGGCCGCTCCCCGGCAGCGGCTTCCCGCCGAGCGTGCTGCGGACCCTCGGCCGGGACGGCCGGCCCGGCTGGCGTTCGGCTCCTGCCGGGTGGCCGAGATCGCGCTCGAGAACCTGGACAAGACGGCCAGGCGAGAGCGCGCCAGGCGGCAGGCCACCGTGCCCGCCGGGCGAGGCCGCTGAAGGCGCAGGGGCAGGCGCGGACGAGGGCACCGACGCGCTCGCCGCCTGCGCCGCGATGCTCCCCGGCCGCCCGCGCGACCGCTGGCCGGACGTGCTGCTGATGATCGGCGACCAGGTCTACGCCGACGAGCCGGGCCCGGCCACCAGGCGCTTCATCGCCGACCACCGGGCGGACCAGCCCGACCTGAGCGCACCTGACGGCGAGGTGGCGGACTTCGCGGAGTACTGCGCCCTGTACCGGGAGGCCTGGAGCGACCCCGCGGTCCGCTGGCTCTTCTCGGTCGTCCCGACCGCGATGATCTTCGATGACCACGACGTCCACGACGACTGGAACACCTCCGGCTCCTGGCGCCGCGAGTACACCGCCAGGCCGTGGTGGGGCAGGCGCATCGAGAGCGCCTACCAGAGCTACTGGGTGTACCAGCATCTCGGCAACCTGTCGCCGGCCGAACTCGCCGGCGACGAGACCTGGGGCAAGGTCCGCGCGCAGGGCGACGCGGCGCCGGTACTCGCCGACCTGGCGCACCGCGCCGACCAGCGGGCGCCAGGCGTCCGCTGGTCGTTCGCCCGCACGTTCAGCACCACGGACGGGACCACACCCGGCACCACGGACGGACCACGAGCGGCCACGAGCGGCAAGGTCCGCGTGGTCATGCTCGACTCGCGCAGCCGCCGGGTGGTGGACGGCGCGCGGCTGATGGCCGACGAGGGCGAATGGCAGTGGCTCACCGAGGCGGTCGCCGGCGACTGGGAGCACGTGGTGATCGCCACCTCGGTGCCGCCGCTGCTGCCGCGGGGCATCCACACCCTGGAAGCCTGGGCCGAGCGGATCTGCGGCGGCGCCTGGGGCCGCCGGGCCGTGCGCTTCGGCGAGGGCCTGCGGCAGGCGGTCGACCTGGAGCACTGGCCCTCGTTCGGTGCGTCGTTCGCCCAGCTGGAGCTGCTGCTGACCGAGCTGGCGACGGGGCGGCGCAGCCCGGGCGGCGAGCCGCCGGTCACGGTGACGATCATCTCTGGCGACATTCACCACAGCTACCTGGCCGCCGTCGACCTCCCGCGAGCCGCCGCCACCGAGAACCACCCCAGCCCGGGAACCGCCCGCCCCGAGACAAGCGCCGTCTACGAAGCGGTCTGCTCACCGTTCCACCAGGCCATCCCGCCGAAGATGCGCCTCGCTCAAGGGCTGGCAAGCACCCGGGTCAGCGGCCTGATCGGCACCGCCGTCGCCACGCTCGCCGGGGCGCGCGTCCCGAAGCTCAAGTGGCGCGTCACCGAGGGCCCGTGGTTCGAGAACATGATCGCCACCCTCACGTACGGCGGCGCCAGGGCGGCCCTCCGGTTCGACCACGCCGTCACCGACGCGAACGGGTCCCCGCGGCTGGCCCCGGTCCTGGAAACGGACCTGGCCTAGCCGCCCAAGCGCCAAACGGCAACGCGCCAAACGGCAACGCGGCCGGTGAACCAGTCACCGGCCGCGTGCTCGCCCTGGACTCCCGCTAGCTGGCCGGGAACGCCTTGGCCAGGGCGTTGGCGATCGCCGTGGCCCGGTGCGCGTAGCCGATCGTGGTGTAGTGGATGCCGTCGTTGATGAACCAGGACCGCTGCGCGACGGCGGGCCAGTTGTAGATCCGCATGTTGGGGTAGTGCGGCTGCACCTGCTGCAGGGCCTGGTTCCACAGCTCCATGTTCTGCTCGGAGTACGGGCCGGTCGACAGCAGCGAGGTCACCTCGACCCACATCACCGGCTGGTTGCCGATGAGGCTCATCATCTTCTGGATCCGCTGGACCCGGCTGACGTTCGAGCCGACGTACACGTCGGCGGTGTCGTTGGTGCCGAGCGCCAGCACCCAGCAGCCGTTGAAGCCGCCCTGCTTGACCTGGCTGGCCATGTCGTACGGCGTTCGGCGTGCCGGGCAGTGACTCGACGACCGAGGTCGCGCCGACGATCTTCATGATCGAGCTGCTTGACGCCGACGTCGGCGTAGCGGGCCGGGATCCGGTTGGCCGGGTTCGGCTCGTAGTCCGCGGAGATCAGCCCCTCGGACGTGGAGTCGCCGATGTGCACCACCGACGTGCACGAGGTCCGCGGCGGCGGCGTCGGCAGCGCGGGCACGACCGCGGCCGGCCCGGCGGCGGCGTGGCGACCGGTGCGCGGGCCCGGCCCCCGCCTTGACCGGCTGGCGGCGTGCGCGCCCGCGCCGGCTTGCGCGCCTGCCCGCCGCCGGCCGCTGCGGCCCGACCCGCGCCCGCGCGGGCCCGACGCGGCCGGCTTGCCCGCGGAGTTGGACAGCCGCGCGCTCGCCGCCGAGGCCGACGTGCGTCGCCGCGGGGTGCGCGGTCGCCGAGGTCAGCCGCATGGACGCGGTCACGCCCGCGGCGAGCACGGCCACCCCGAGCAGGCACACCCCGCCGATCGCCTGCGGCGAGCGCAGCAGCCCGGGCCGCCTCGGCCAGCCTGGGCGTCCGCCGCCGCCCGTGCTCGTGCCCGGCTCGCCTGTCATGTCAGCTCCTCTCGTTACCTTGGCCTTAATGGGCTTACTTGCCCCGTCCGGGGTGACCCAGCGCAGCCGCGCGCCGCGCCGGATGGGATCCTCGACGAACCGCCAGGACACCGCGGCCACGGCCACGGTCCCCGCGACGATGGCCGCCGCCCGCCCGAGGCTCACCGGGGCGCCCGCCGCGCCGACCGCCGTGGTCAGCACGATCACCGGGTAGTGCCACAGGTAGATGCCGTAGGACCGGACGCCGATCCAGCGCAGCGGCCCGCAGCCGAGCGCCCGCCCGAGCAGTGACCCCGGCGTCACGACCGCGGCGACCGTCGCCGCCGTGGCCACCGACAGCACCACGAGGCCGCCGCGGAACATGAAGTCCGAGTACTGGTTCGTCCGCCACACCAGCAGCCCGATCACGGCGAGCCCGGCGAGTCCCCGCCGCGTCGAGCAGCCATCGCCAGACCGCCGGCACGCGCCCGCGTCCGGCACTGCCGCCGCGGCGCGGCGGCCGGGTCGGCCAGACGAACGCGAGCGCCGCCCCGATCAGCAGGCCGCAGGCCCGCGTGTCGGTTCCCTCGTACACCCGCGTCGGGTCATAGCCCGGCTGGTAGAGGCGGGCCATCAGGACCGCGGAGCCGGCCGGCGAGGGCGAGCGTCACCCCGGCCAGCGCCAGCCGCGACCGCCTGGTCAGGTACGGCTCGCCGTCCCCGGGCGGAGCTGGCGGCCAGCCCGCCGAGGCCGTCCACCAGCCCGCGCCGCCGCCTGCGCAGCCGTCCCGCCAGCCACACCATCAGCAGCACGACCCACGGCCACACCAGGTAGAACTGCTCCTCCACGGCGAGGGACCACAGGTGGTCGAGCGGCGTCGGCGGGGCGAAGCGCGCGTAATACGAGGCGTGCTGGTCGATGAACCACCAGTTGCTGACGTAGAACACGGACGCGACGACGTTCCCGCGGAAGCCCGGCAGGAAGGACCGGGCGAACAGGTTCACCCAGAGCGTGACCACCGCCAGCATCACGAACAGCGCGGGCAGCAGCCGCCGCGCCCGCCGCAGCCAGAAGTCGCCGAGCTTGATCCGCCCGCGCGCCGCCCACTGCCCGACCAGGATGTCGGTGATGAGGTAACCGCTGAGCGTGAAGAACACGCCGACCCCGAGCAGTCCGCCCTGCGCCCACCCGTAGCCGAGGTGATAGGCGACGCACCGCCGCCACGGCGAGCGCGCGCAGCCCGTCAAGCCCTGGCAGGTACCTCTGGTCGCCTTTCACAGGTTCCGGCATAATCAGCGCCCTCTCGCAGCCTCCGGTGATCGCTACTAATAGTTACCATGCAACTACAAGCAGAAACTAACGCAGCTCACCGGTAACGCGTGGTCGTTTGCCGCGGCTCTGCCGCTAGATAAAGCTGTCAATCCAGAACGGGTGCGTGGTTCCCGCCTTAGCCAGCGAGTTTCCTCGCATGCCTAGACGCCGCTGCACCCGCCCGGGTTGGCTCTCCTTGTCACGCTAGCCTCAGGCGTGCTCGTCAACCGCCGTCTTCCCCCGTCACGGGTGAGGCTGTG
>CAVTKQ010000015.1:0-23771 GCA_963735315.1 uncultured Actinomycetota bacterium | reverse complement strand
CGATCAAGCAGATCCTCGCGTCGTTCCCGAACATCGACACCTCCGGCATTACCTCGTCAGCCAACCAGGGGGACGGTCTCGAGCTGCGCTACACCGCCCAGAACAGCCGCGTCGACGGCAGACGAGCTCATGAACCCGATCCTGCCGGCCACGTCACCACGATGCTCGACGCGGACGCGTCGTCTGCGTCCCGATCACGGACTACGAGGTGGGGCAGGCGACGCTGCGCACATCAAGAAGCACAGCGGCGCGACCATCGTGCTCGACGCCCGCCGGCCGACGACGACGCTGACCGACGGTGGCGAGCGCTGCGCCGCGGTATCGGCCAACCAGGACACTGGCTACGACGTGGACATCCTGAAGATGAACCTGGACGAGGCGCGCTCGATCCGGGTCGGTGAGTCAGGAGCCACGGCTGGCCCGCCTGGCCAGGTCACCGAGAAGCAGGTCACCGGGCAGAAGCAGGTCACCGGGGAACTGCGCGACCTGGCGCGTCACTGCCTGGCGGCGGTGTCGGGGCGGTATGCGTGACCCTCGACGAGCGCGGCTGCGTGTCTTTCTCGCGGGACGGCTCCGGCGGGGTCGCCGAGGAGTTCGTTGAGCCCGTGCCGGTGGAGCACGTCGTGGACACGACCGGGCCGGCGACTCGTTCGCCGCGGGACTGGCGTACGGCTACCTCGCCTACCGGGACTACGTCGTGGCCTGCCAGTACGGGAACGCGATGGGCGCTCAGCGCTGCACCGGACCCGGGACGGACCTGAACGTCTACCTGCCGCGCGAGGCAACGGAGCGGCAGGTCCGCGCGACTTACGGGCCCGGGCCGAAGCGCCCAAGGGCATGAACGACAGCGATGGAGGCGTCGTGGACGGTTTCCTGCTCGCTTATGACGGCTTCGACCCGGCGGCCGAGGGACTTCGGGAGGCGCTGACCTCCACAGGCAACGGGTACCTGTGCACGCGCGGCGCGGCGGAATGGGAAGACGCCGACGGCGTGCACTACCCGGGCACGTACGCGCACGGGGGCTACAACCGCGAGACGACGATGATGGGCGGCCTGCCGGTCCTCAACGAGGACCTCGTCAACCTGCCGAACTGGCTGGTCCTCGAGCTGCGCATCGAGGGCGAGGACGCGGTAACGCTCGCCGCGGTCGAGTTGCTCGACTACCGGCACGAGTACGACATCAGGAACGCGGCCGTCGTTCGGCGCCTGCGCTTCCGTGACCGCGGCGGCCGGGAGACGACGCTGGCGAGCCGCCGGTTCGTCAGCATGGCGGACCCGCATCACGCCGGGATCGAGTGGACCCTCGTCCCGGAGAACTGGTCCGGGCACGTCGAGCTCATCTCGGCGCTCGACGCCCGGGTGAGCAACGCCGGCGTGGCCCGCTACCGGCAGCTCGAGGGCCGTCACCTGAACCCCGTTTCCCCGCGGACGTTCGGGCCGGAGGTCATCGCGCTGAAGGCCGAGACCCGGCAGTCGAACCTGTACATCAGCCAGGCGACGCGCACGCGCGTGTTCCGCGGCGGCGAGCCGCTGCCCGCGGGGCGGACGCTGCACCAGATGGAGGACTACATCCAGCAGGTCCTGGCCTTCGACGTGCGCCAGGGGGAGGCGACGAGGGTCGAGAAGCTGATCGCGTTCTACACCTCGAGGGACCCGGCGGTCAGCGACACGCTGGTGCGGGCGGCCAGGTCGGCGGCCCGCCACAGCGACTTCTCGGCGGCGTTCGGCCGCCACAGCGCGGCATGGGACGAATTGTGGCGGACGTGCGACCTCCGCGTGTCCGGAGACGAGCGGGTCCAGCTGCTGCTTCGGCTGCACACCGCGCACCTTCTCCAGGTTTGCTCCCCGCACACCGCCGACCTCGACGCCGGCATGCCCGCGCGCGGGCTGAACGGCGAGGCCTACCGCGGGCACGTGTTCTGGGACGAGATGTACGTCTTCCCGTTCCTCAATGCCCGGCTGCCCGAGGTCGCGCGGGGCCTGCTGATGTACCGCTACCGCCGGATCGGGGAGGCGCGGGCGGCAGCGAGGGAGGCCGGGTTCCGGGGCGCGATGTTCCCGTGGCAGAGCGGGAGCGAGGGCGTCGAGGAAAGCCAGCGCGTCCACCTCAACCCGTTGTCGGGCCGCTGGGAGCCCGATCTCAGCCGCAACCAGCGGCACGTCAACGCCGCGATCTTCTTCAACATCTGGAACTACTTCCAGGCCACCCACGACTACGCGTTCCTCGAGAGCTACGGCGCGGAGATGATGCTGGACATCGCGCGGTTCTGGGCGTCTATCGCGCACTTCAACCCCGCGCGGGAGCGCTACGAGATCCACGGCGTGATGGGCCCCGATGAGTTCCACGAGAAGTACCCGGGCGCGCAGCAGGGCGGGCTGGCCAACAACGCCTACACCAACGTCATGGTGGCGTGGCTGTGCGACATCGCGGCGAGGCTGCCCTCGCTGCTGTCGGCGAGCAGCGCCGAGGGACTGCGCGCCCGGCTCAGCATCTCCGGCGACGAGCTGGCGCTATGGCAGGACATGAGCCGCCGGATGTTCGTCCCGTTCGACGACGGACGGCATCATCAGCCAGTTCGAAGGCTGGGGTGACCTCGAGGAACTCGACTGGGACGGCTACCGGGCGAAGTACGAGAACATCCAGCGGCTCGACCGGATCCTGCGCGCGGAGGGCGACGACCCCGACCGCTACAAGGTCGCCAAGCAGGCCGATACGGTGATGCTCTTCTTCCTCTTCTCTGACGAGGAGCTGCGCGAGGTCTTCGAGCGGCTCGGGTACGGCTACCCGCCAGGCACGGCCGCGCGAAACGTCGCGTACTACGACCAGCGCACGTCGCACGGCTCGACGCTGAGCTTCGTCACCTACGCGGGAGTGCTCGCCGCCATCGACCCGGACAGCTCGTGGGACCGCTTCCTCGTCGCGCTGCACAGCGATGTCGACGACATCCAGGGCGGCACGACGAAGGAGGGGATCCACCTGGGCGTCATGGCCGGGACACTCGGCCTCGTGCAGCGGTACTACGCGGGCGCCCAGATCCGCGACGGTGCCCTGTACTTCGACCCCAGGCTCCCGGGCGGGCTCGGCGGCGTGTCATTCCGCATGCAGTTCCGTGAGGCCTGGATCCTGGTCACCCTCACCGGCGACCTGCTGACGCTGGACGTCCAGCCCGAGGGCGCCAGCCACGAGATACGAGCCGGAGTACCCGGCGACGTCCGTGAGCTGTTCCCGGGCGACCGGGCCGTATTCGAGCTGAGCCAGGACCGGGCCGAACAGCGGCCAGCCGGTGAGTGACCGCACGACAGACTTTCCATAATCGGGCACTCATCCTACGGGGCTGTCAGCCCTGACGGGCCTTGAGCCGAGGCGACGTGCGGCTGATGAGGTAAGTCCTGCCACGACGCCGCACGACCTGCGTTCCACCCTTTGCCTTGAGCGACTTAAGAGAGTTCCTGACCTTCATGTCTGCTCCTTTTCGAGGCCGGGTTTCCGTTAGCGGAGTTCGCGGAACCTTGCCGCGACCCTCACCGCTGGCCGCTTCAACCGCGCCGCTGGCACGCTGATTCCCGGGCGCCCACTCTCGCCGGTGCGCGGGTGCCGTTGGCAGGTCATAACGGTCGACCAGTGCTTTCCGTCCGTCCGCCTGATCGGCAGCCACTCCGCCTTGTCGGTGGTCCGTGCCACAGTAGATCCTGGGCAGTCTCGGTCTCGCGGTGGTCGTGCCGTGATCTCAGACGAGTGCGACCGACTTCGTCGGGCGATGCGATGGAGACGTGCCGTTGGTAATGCACATTACTAGTCGACTACTTAGGATAGTGCGCGAGAATACATGCCAACATGTCAGTCATGGATGGCATCTAGGGAGGGTGGCGTGACACTGGGCACTCAGGAGCGGTGCGGGAAATGGATGCCTCTTAAGAAGACCCGCTGCGCTCGCAAACCCGGGCACGGTGGCGGCTGCAAGACGTCCGAGGCCATGGCGCTGGCAGTCAGGCGGAAGGCGGAGAGCGTCCGGGTAAACGGAAGGCGCCGTTACCCCGAGACCAGGCGCCGGTGGAGGCAGGCCTACAAGCTGTGGCGCTACGGCCTGACACCGGAGCAGTTCGGTCGACTCCTGACAGCTCAGAGGAACGCCTGCGGGATGTGCCGTGAGCCGTTTGCGGAGGGGAGTCCTATCTGCGTGGACCACGACCACGCCTGCTGCCCGGGGGAGAAGGTGTCGTGCGGCAAGTGCGTTCGCGGGCTCTTGTGCCGGTCATGCAATACCGCGCTAGGGCACATCGAGCGGAAGTCGGAGCTGGCCCGCGTGTACCTGGCCAACCCTCCCGCTCAGCTCGTCGCGTAGCTCTGGCAGACGATGAAAAAGGCCAGTCTTCACATTCAAAAACTGGCCGCTGACCTGTGTGGGCGTTACAGGGATTGAACCTGTGGCCTCTTCCGTGTCAGGGAAGCGCTCTCCCGCTGAGCTAAACGCCCGGGAAACGCGGCGACGACGGCCGGAATCCGGCCCGTTCATCGCCACGCAGAGACACTACCAGAAGTTTGGCGCTGATACGGATTCGAGAGCGCAGGCCCGCCGCCGGTGTCCCCGCCCGGGCGTCGGCTGGTTGCGCAGGCGAGGACACCAGCAAGCGGGGACACCAGCAGGCGAGGACTTACAGGACCCCCTGCTCGGTCAGCTCCGCGACCTCCTCGGCCGACATGCCGAGCAGCCCGGTGAGGATCGCCGCGTTGTCCTCCCCGTACAGCGGCGCCGCCCGGTCCGGCCGCCCGCCCAGGTACGGGGGCGTGCGCGACATCCGGACCGGGACCTCGGCCAGCGGCCAGCGGCCGATGCGCGTCCCGGTCAGCTCGGTGAGCCAGCCCAGGTGGCGCAGCTGCGGGTCGTTGTCGCAGCGGTCTTCCGCCGTCTGGCAGACGCCCGCAGGCACGCCCGCGGCCTGCAACCGCGCCATCAGAGAGTAAGCATCGACCGAACGGGTGCACGATGACAGCAGCACGTCGAGCTCGTCGTGATGGGCCAGGCGGCCAGCGACCGTGGCGAACCGCGGGTCGGTCAGCCACTCGCCGTGCCCGGCCACGGCGGCAAGCGCCTGCCAGTGCGCCTCGGTCGCGCAGGTGACCGCGATCCACCGGTCATCCCCGGCGCACCGGTAGATGCCCTGCGGCGCGATGCTCCTGGTAGGCCGCCCGGTTGCCTGTCCGCTCCCAGGCCCGGCCGTTGGCCGACCAGTCGAGGACCGGCACCTGGGTGAGCATGATGCCCGCCTCGGTCTGCGACGCGTCGATCCACTGGCCCTCGCCGGTGCGGTCCCGGTGGTACAGCGCGGCCAGGATGGACAGGGCCATGGAGTAGGCGCCGAACCAGTCGAGGTAGGAGTACCCCCAGCCGGCCGGCGGCGCGGGGGAGGGCAGGCCGCTCATCTCCGACATGCCCGACAGCGCCGCGGCGATCGGCCCGACCGCGCGGAACCGCCCGTAGGTGCCGAACGTGCCCATGCCCGACTGCTTGACGTAGATGACGTCGGGCCGGATCTTCTGCTGCTCCTCGTAGCCGAGCCCCCAGCGCTCGAGCACGCCGGGGGAGAACCCCTCGGCCACCACGTCGCACTTGGCCAGCAGGGCCTTGGCGATCGCCAGGCCGCGCGGGTCGGCGACGTTGAGCGACAGGCCGCGCTTGCCCGGGTTCTTGTTGTTGAACTGGCCGCCGACCGACGGGTCCTTCAGCGCCGGCAGCGGGGCGGCGGCGTTCTCCCTGCGCGGCCCGGCCGCCCGACGGGACCAGGGAGCCGCGGCCGGAGTCGGGGTGGGTCTTCCACTCCACCTTCAGCACGTCCGCGCCGAGGGCGGCGAGGAACCGGGTGGCGCCCGCCGAGGCGAGGAACCAGCTGAAGTCGAGGATCCGCACCCCGGCCAGCGGGAACGGCTTGCCCAGCGCGCTCGCGGCGTCCTCGGGCCGCCTTCGCGGCGCCAGGAGGGCGAGGCGTGGCGCGACCGGGGGACCCCGCACCCGTTCGGGATGATCCTGATTCTGAATCTGACGGGAGCCACCCGTCCCGCAGGAGCTTGTCGTCCTCGCCGAGCAGGGGTGCCCGCCGTCCGGCCTGCCACGACCCGCGGGTCGAGATCCACTTGCTCACCGGGTAGCGGAACGTCTGCGTCCAGTTCCGGGTGCGGGACGTCCGCGAACGTGCCGCGGGACAGCCAGTGCTCGTCGGCCGCGTTCTCGTGCGGCTTGCGGACGGGGGACCACAGCAGGCCCGCGAGCTGCGCCTCCTGCCACGGCAGGTCCGCGTAGGTGAACCGGCGGGTGAGCCGCTGCACGTACTCCACCCCGGCGGTCGCGGCCGAGGAGGCGCCCGGCGACCGGGCGCACGCCGGGCACCGGCTCGCTGGCCGGGTCCGTCATCCCGTCGGCCAGGCCGTAGCGCTCCATGAACGGCCGCAGGTAGCGGCGGTCCCGCTCGCCGACGTGCATCGACAGGTTCCACCTGCCGTCCTTGGTGTAGCTGATCGACGGGTTGGTGATCGTGGCGAGCGCGTGCCTGCAGGTCTGCCGGTACACCGGCTGGCGCAGCATGACCCAGCTCATCAGGTCGATCTCGGTGTTCTTGGCGACCGCCTCGTGGATCGCCACCGACACCTTCTGGCCGAGGCCGCTGCGCAGCCGGTAGAGCAGGGCGCTGACGATCCCGATCACCAGCTGCTCGCCCGCGATGTGGAAGGAGTGCCAGGCCTGCGGCGCGATCGGCGGCAGGTCGTAGTGCCCGGCCGGGTCCGGGTCGTAGCCGCAGTTCATCACCACCCCGCCGAGGGCGAGCGAGACGAGGTCCGAGGTGGCGAAGCCGGCCCACGGGCCGTCCTCGCCGAACGGCGTCAGCCGCGCGTGCACGAGCGCCGGGTGCGCGGCGGGGTCGACGCCGAGCGCCGCGAGCTCGCCGAGCGGGGTCGCGTCGATCAGCACGTCCGCGTCCGGCAGCAGGCCGTCCAGGCGGGCACGGCCGTCGGGGTCGGCCAGGTCGAGCACCACCGAGCGCTTGCCGCGGTTGTAGCCCCAGAAGTACAGCGACCGCTCGGCGTCCTCGGCGCCCTGGTAGAACGGCCCGAGACGCCGGCCCGGGCTGCCTTCCGGCGGCTCCACCTTGATGACCGACGCGCCGAGCCCGGCGCACAGCAGCCCGGCGTAGTCGGCCTGCTCGCCGCCGAGCTCAAGCACCCGCACGCCGGCGAGCGGCCCGGGCGCGCCGGACGCCCCCGGCTCGGTCAGCTCCGCGCCGTCGCTCACGCCAGCTCCCACTTCACGAGCGTGAACTCGGGCGTCTCGTCGGCGAACACGGCCCGCACCTTGGCGCCCACGGCGACGTCCTCGCGCCGCCCGATGACCCGCCCGGTGTAGCGGACGCCGTCGGCGTTCTCGACGATGGCGACGACGTAGGGCAGCTCGCCAGAGAAGCCCGGGTGGAACGCGCGGTGGTACACCACGTAGCTCCAGATGGAGCCCTCGGTGGACACGTCGGTCCACTCGAAGCCGCGCTCCCAGCAGGTGGGGCAGATCTGCAGCGCGGGGTAGCGCAGCGCGCCGCAGTTCGTGCAGCGCTGCGCGGTGAGCCGGTGCTCGCGGGCGGCCGCCCAGAACGGCCCCTGGTCCGGGTCGTCGAGCTTGGGGATCGGCTTGTTGTAAGGCTGGTCAGTCATTAGCTGTGCGTCGAGATGATCGACGCCCCTCCCTTCAGCCAGACCTGGGTGGAGCAGTACATCGCGATCTCGGCGCCGCTGACCTGCCGCTCGCCCGCCTGGCCGCGCAGCTGCCTGACCGCCTCCACCAGGTGCAGCCAGCCCCACATGTAGCTCTCGGAGAGCTGGCCGCCGTTGGTGTTCACCGGCAGGTCGCCGCCCGGCCGGGTGTGGCCCTCGGCGAGCCACGGGCCGGCCTCGCCGACCGGCGTGAAGCCGTACCACTCGAGCATCTGCAGCACCCAGACCGCGGTCGGGTTCTGGATGTAGAGCGCGTCGATGTCCGTCGGGGCCAGCCCGGTCTTGCGCCAGATCTGGTCCGCCGGCGCCCTTCAGGAACTCCCGGTTCAGGTAGTCGGGCGTGTACTCGCCGCGGATGCCGCTCTGCTCGGACATGCCGAGGATGTAGACCGGCCTGTTCGGGTAGTCGGCGGCCCGCTCGGCGCTGGTGACGATCAGCGAGACGCCGCCGTCGGACAGCATGGTCACGTCGGCGCGGCGCAGCGGCTCGACCATGTACGGCATGGCCAGGTACTGCTCCATCGACATCGGCTCGCGGAACAGCGCGATCGGGTTCTTCTGCGCCCACTCCCGCTCCGACACCGCGATCATGCCGAACTGCTCGTCGGTGGTGCCGTACATCGCCTTGTGCCGCTGCAGCGCCATCGCCGCCGGCCCGGCGATGTGCATCAGCCCCGATGCGCCGGCCAGGGTCGGCGAGGAGGCGCCGAACGGGAAGCGGATGCTGCGGGCGTTGGCCCCGTAGCACAGCGCGACGGTGGTGGCCATCCCGGTGAGGATCGCCTGCACGGCCAGGTGCAGCGAGAAGTTGCAGGTGCCGTAGTCGAGCGTCTGCGCGTACTGCGGGTTCAGGCCGAGCAGCGGCCCGACCGATGACGTCGGTGTTCGTGCCCTGCACGGACTTGCAGGTGATCAGCCCGTCCAGCCGGTCGCGGGTGATCCCCGCGTCCGCCAGGGCTTCCTTGATCGCGAGGACCGAGTTGAGCTCGGGTGACTGGCCGGGCAGCTCGCCCTGCGGCGTGTGGCCGACCCCGACGATGGCGACCTTGCCCCTGATATCGGTGTCCATATGCCGATTAGCCGATCACCGACTGGCCGCCGTCAACGTGCATGACGGTGCCGTTGATGGCCGCGGACCGCGGCGGCCGCGAGGAAGGCGCACGCCCAGGCGACCTCCTCGGGCCGCGGCTGGCGGCCGATCGGGATGATGTCCCTGGCGATCTGGTCCGAGCGCTCGCGGGTGAGCCCCGGGTGGGTCTCCATGTCGCGGATCGTGTCGGCGAAGCCGGGGTTGATGTCGTTCACCGTGATCCCGTACGGGCCCAGGGACCGGGCCAGCGACTTGGTGAACGTGCGCAGGCCGCCCTTGGCGGTGGAGTGCGGCAGCCGGGTCGGGCCGCCGCTCCAGCCGTCCGGGCCGTTCATGTGCATGATCCGGCCCCAGCTCCGCTCGCGCATGCCGGGGCGAACGCCTTCGCCAGGTACCACGACGCGGTGAGCTGCTGGTTGAGGTAGCGGTGCCAGTCCTCGTCGGTCGTCTCCCAGAAGTCCTTGTGCAGCCGGCGGGCGGCGTTGCTCACGTAGATGTCGACGTGGCCGAACGCCTCCTCGGACTTGGTCTTGAGGTCGACGACCGTCGACTTGTAGGCCGCGTCGCCGAGCACGACGATGGCCTTGGCGCCGAGCGCCTCCGCCTCTTCCTTGACCTGGTTGGCTTCCTCGGCGTTCGACCTGGAGTTGATGACGACGTTCGCGCCGCGGGCGGCGAACTCGAGCACGATCGCCTTGCCCAGGTTGCGGCCGGAACCGGTCACGAGCAGGGTCTTCCCCGCGATACCGAACTCATCGGTCATGATGCGCTGCGCCTCATTCCTTGATATTTCCTGAGATTTCGTGATGGTCACTGGCCGGCGCAGCGGCCGCTGGCCGCGCTGGCTGCGCCGGCCGCCGCCGGATCGCCGGCCGTGACCGGGAAGTGGCACGCGACCAGGTGCCCAGGCCGGGCCCCGGGCGGCGCGCCGAGCAGCGGGAGTCTCCTGCGCGCAGCGGGACTGCGCCCGCGGGCACCTGGTCCGGAACCGGCACCCGGACGGCGGGCTGACCGGCGAGGCGGGCGCGCCTGCGGTGCTCAGGTACCAGTGGGCAGCTCGCCGGCCGGCCGCTTGCCGAGCTCCGCCTGCTCCACCCGCGGCACCGCGTCGAGCAGCTCGACGGTGTAGGGGTGCCGCGGGCTCGCGTACACCTCGTCGGCGGGCCCGGTCTCGCCGAGCCGCCCCAGGTACATGACCGCCACCCGGTCGCTCACCTGCTTGACGAGGGCCAGGTCGTGCGCGATGAACAGGTAGGACAGGCCGAGCGAGGTGCGCAGCCCCTCGAGCAGGTTCAGCACCTGCGCCTGGACGAGCACGTCGAGCGAGGACACGGCCTCGTCGGCGATGATCAGCGCGGGGCTGGCGGCGAGCGCCCGCGCGATCGCCACCCGCTGGCACTGCCCGCCGGACAGCTCGCGGGCCCGGCGGCGGCCGTGCACGGACATGTCCAGGCCGACCTGCTCAAGCAGCTCGCCGACCCGCTGCCGCCGCTTGGCCCGGTCGCGCATGCCCGCCGCGACCAGCGGCTCGGCCACGATCCTGGACACCGGCCACAGCGGGTCGAGCGAGGTGTACGGGTCCTGGAAGATCATCTGCATGGAGCGGCGCGCGTCGCGCAGCGCGGCCCCGTGCAGCCGGGTGAGCGACGTCCCCTGGAACACGACGTCGCCCGACTTCGGCGGCGGCGCGTGCATGATGGACCGGGCCAGCGTGGACTTGCCCGAGCCGGTCTCGCCGACCACGCTGAGCGTCTCGCCGGGGAAGATGTCGAGGCTGACGCCGGAGACGGCCTGCACGACCCCGCCGCGCACCCCGCCCTGGCCGCGGACGGTGAACTCCTGCACGAGGTCGCGCGCCTGCAGCAGCGGCTCGGTCACGGGTACCTCCAGCAAGATCCGGAACGGGTTCGTGGTCCCAGCTCTCCCGCACGCCGCGCCGGGCAGTCATCGCGGCCTCCGGCGGCGGTTGCCGGCCGCGGCGTGGCCGGCGGCGATCGTCGCGCCGTCGGGCAGCGGGTACCAGCACGCGTACCAGTGCCCGGGCACGTGCTCGGCGAACTCCGGCCGCCGCTGCGCGCACTTGTCGCCGGCCCGCGGGCAGCGCGGCGCGAACGGGCAGCCGGCCACCTCCGCCGACAGGTCCGGCGGGCGGCCCTGGACCACGGGCAGCGGGGTGTGCGCGGCCCGGTCGAGCCGGGGCACCGCGCCGAGCAGCGCGCTGGTGTACGGCATCCGGACGTTGCCGAACAGCTCGCGCACCGGCGCGCGCTCCACCGTCCGCCCCGCGTACATGACGACGACCTCGTCGGCGTAGGACGCGGCCAGGCCGAGGTCGTGGCTGATCATCAGGATCGCCATGCCGAGCTGCTCCTGCAGCTCCGCGAGCAGCCGCATGATCTGGGCCTGCGTGGTCACGTCGAGCGCGGTCGTCGCCTCGTCCGCGATCAGCAGCTTCGGCGAGCAGGACAGCGCCATCGCGATCATGACCCGCTGCCGCATCCCGCCGGAGAACTGGTGCGGGTACTCGTCGTACCGCTGCTCGGGCGCGGACAGCCGGACCAGCTTGAACAGCTCGATGACCCGCTCGCGGGCCTCGGCGCGGCTTACCTTCCGGTGCGCCCGCACCGCCTCGGCGATCTGCGGGCCGACCTTCATCGTCGGGTTGAGCGACCGGGACGGGTCCTGGAAGATCATCGCCACGTCGCTGGCCCCGGTGGCGGCGCAGCGCCCGCGGGCTCAGCCCGATCAGCTCGGTGCCGGACAGCAGCACGGACCCCGACACCTGGGCGCTGCGCGGCAGCAGCCCCATGATGGCGCGCGAGCTCGCCGTCTTGCCCGAGCCGGACTCGCCGATGATCGCGACCGTGCGGCCGGCCGCCACCGTGTAGCTCAGCCCGGAGACGGCGTGCACCAGGTCGCGCCCGCGCGGCCGGAACCGCACGGACAGGTCCCGCACCTCGAGCACCGGCGCGGCTGCCCGCCGCGGGGCCGCGCCGCGCCGGCTGGCGCCCGCCGCCGTCATCGGGCGCTCCACCGGGCGCGCAGCGCGTCGCCGAGCAGGTTCAGCGCCGCGACGGTGATGAGCAGGGCCAGGCAGGGCAGCAGCACGAGGGACGGCCGCACGGACATCGTCTGCATGCCCGAGGCGATCATGTTCCCCCAGCTGGCCCCCGGCGGTGGCACGCCGAGGGACAGGAAGCTGAGCGCGCCCTCCTGGATGATCGCCACGCCCGCGCCGAGCAGCGCGAACGTCAGCTGCTGGGGCAGCAGGTTCGGCGCCAGGTGGAAGCAGCACGATCCGCCAGCGCGGCGTGCCGCTCAGCGACGCGGCGAGCATGAAGTTCTGCCTCGCGCAGCCGCAGCGTGGCGGCCCGCGCGAGCCGCGCGAAGGCGGGCACGCTGTAGAACGAGAGCGCCCAGATCACGTGCAGCTCACCGGGCCCGAGCCCCTCGGCGATCGCCAGCGCGAGCACGAGCGAGGGGAAGGCGATCAGGATGTCGAGCACCCGCATGAGCACCGCGGCGAGGAACCCGCGCGAGTACCCGGCGATCATCCCGATCAGCCCGCCGACGACGATGCCGATCACCTGGGTGGCCGCGCCGACCTCAAGCGACACCCGGCCCCCGTAAAGCAGCCGGGAGAAGATGTCGTTGCCCGACGCGTCGGTGCCGAGCGGGTGCCCGGGGGTTCCCGCGGGCAGCCCGGCGTCCAGGACGCTGCCGCCGACCGGCGGCGGCACGTTCCCCACCAGCGGGTAAAGGAAGCACGCGGCGATGATCAGGACAAGCAGTCCTGCCGGGAGGTAGAGCGCGAGCGACTGGCGCAGCCGGCCGCGCGCCGCCGAGCGGCCGGACCGCCAGGGCGGCCGCGGTTACGTCACTGACCGGGATTGTCATACCTGATCCTTGGGTCGAGGACGGCGTAGAGCAGGTCGGCGAGCAGGCCGATGACGACCACGAGCACGGCGAACACGACGACGATGCCTTCGAGCACGGGGAAGTCGCGCGTCTGGATCGCCTGGAACAGCTCCTCGCCGATGCCGGGCAGGCCGAAGATCTGCTCCACGATCACGGTCCCGCCGAGCAGCGTGCCGACGTTCAGGGCCACCACCGTGATCAGGCCGAACATCGAGTTCGGGGTCGCGTGCCGCAGCAGCACCCGCCAGCCGGGCAGCCCCTTGGCGTGCGCGGTCACCACGTAGTCCTCGTCGAGCTGCTCAAGGACGTCGGCGCGCAGCAGCCGGGTGTAGAAGCAGCCGATCGGGAACCCGAGCGACAGCGCGGGCAGCGTCAGCGACCGCAGGTTCGACCCGAGCCCGCCGCTGATCGGCGTCCAGCCGAGCGCCGGGAACCACGACAGGTTCACCGCGAAGAGCAGGATCAGCAGCAGCGCCAGGATGTAAGGCGCGATCGAGAGCCCGACGAGCGCGATGAACGTGGTGATGCTGTCGAAGATCCCGCCGGGCTTGCGCGCGGCGAAGGTGGCGACGGGGATCGCGATCAGCAGCGAGATGACGAAGGCGTAGAGCAGCAGCTCGAAGGTGACGGGCAGCCGCTGCGCCAGGATCGTGGTCACCTGCTGGCCGCTGCCGAGCGAGCTGCCGAGGTGCCCGCTCAGCGCGCCGGTGAGCCAGTTCCAGTAGCGGGTGAAGAACGGCTGGTCCAGGTGCAGCTGCTGGCTGAGCTTGGCGACCTCCGCCGGCGTCGCGTCCGCCCCGAGCAGCGCCTGGGCCGCGTCCCCGGGCAGCAGGTTCAGCACGGTGAAGCCGAGGAACGTGACGCCCCAGACCACCGGGATCGCGGTGAGCAGGCGGCGGACGGCCAGCCGGAAGAGCCCGGAGCGCAGCGGCCGCAAGCGCAGCAGGCCGGAGTAGGGCGGCGCTGGCGGGTTGCCCGGGGCGGCGCGCCGGTGCCATCGGCTGGCGCCGCCCCCGGGCTAGCCGTCGCAGCGAGGTTATCGGTGCGGTTGGTTGAGGCCACGGTCACTGGCCAGTGAACCCGACTTGCGCCCAGAGGATCTCCGGCCGCACGGCGGAGGCGGGGAGCAAGGTGGTCAGCCCCGGCCCTGACACGTTCTTCGCCGCGATGTTCCAGCCGTTGACCGGGAACAGGAACGGCGCGTAGGCGTTCTGGCTGATGTACGCGGCAGCCTGGTTGTACAGCTGCTGCCGCTTGGCGGTGTCGAGCGTGGACGTCGCCTGGGCGAACAGCGTGTCCAGCTTCGGGTCGTGCACCCCGCTGAACACCGACTTGGAGCCGAAGCGGAAGTTCACGCCGAGCCCGGCGGCCGGGTCGAACGCCCCCGCCGTCTGCAGCGAGGCCTGCCACTTGTTGCCCTGGAACTGCTGGATGACGTTGGCGAGCTGGTCGACGTGGATGGTCACCTTCATCCCCGCGGCCTGCCACATCGTCTGCAGGGCCTCGAGCACGGTCTGGGTGACCGAGCTCTGCGTCGCCATGAGGTCGACGGTGACCCCGCCCGCCGCCTTCACCGCGGCCTTGGCCTTGGCCAGGTCGTAGGTCCGGTAGCCGGGCACGTTCTGCTCGTAGAACAGCCCGTTGGGCGCCGTGAACCCTTCGGTGACCGGGTGCAGGTTGCCGAACAGCCGCTGGTCGATCAGGTTGACGTCGGTGGCGTAGTAGACCGCCTCGCGCGCGTTCAGGTTGTTGAACGGCGCGATGCCCGTGTTGAGCTGGATGACGTAAGGCGACGTGGACGGCACGTCGAGGACGTTGAACTCCTTGCCGAACGCCGACACCAGCTGCGGCGTCTGCATGCCCTCGTACCCCTGGACGCCGCCGGCCTGCATGGTCTCAAGCGCCGCCTCGTCGCTCGCCACCGACTTGAACGTCAGCGTGTCCAGGTACGGCTGGCCCTTCGCCCAGTAGTGCGGGTTCTTCTTGAGCGCGAGCTCGGAGCTCACCGTGTCGCTGACCACGGTGAACGGCCCGGCGCCGACGGGGGAGAGCTTGAACGCGTTCTCGCCCATCTTCTGCAGCGCGGTCGGGCGAGACGATCCAGTTGACGTTGGAGTCGTGGAACGTGTTGATGATCGGGGCGTAAGCCTGCGTCAGGTGGATGACGACGTCGTAGTTCCCCGAGGTGGTGATCGAGGAGACCGGCCAGTTCGGCTTGTCGCCGACGGCGCTCGCGATGTCACGCTTGAAGTTGAACGCGACGGCGGCCGCGTTGAACGGGGTCCCGTCGCTGAAGGTCACGCCCTGCCGGAGGTGGATCGGTCACCGTCTTGCCGTCCGGCGTGATCGTGTAGCCGGTCGCGAGGTCGTCGATGGTCTGCCCGTTCGCTCCGAGCTCGAACAGGTTGCCGTAGATGGCGTTGAGGTAGCTCTGGTTGGCCGAGCCGTTGCCGTCGGTGGCCGGGTCAAGCCCGGTCGGCCAGGCGCCGGTCAGGCCGGTCTCCTCCAGCATCGTGAAGGACCCGCCCGCCTTCGGCGCGGCGGAGTTCTGCGGGCCCACGGTGGCGGAGGCGCTCGCGGCGGCGCCGCCGGTCGCTGCCCGCGCCCGAGCTGGAGGTTCCGCCGAGCATGCCGCGACCGCGGCGGCGGAGAGCAGGACGGCGGCCATGGCGGCACCGGCCCGTCCGGCTGAGCGATAAGTCGTGCCCACTGTCGTCTACACCTTCGTCTTGAGTGGCGATGCCCGCCGTGCGGCGTCCGCGAGGACGACGTCACGGTGGATACCGGGTAGCTGCACGCGCCAGCGGGCTGCTGGCGGTGCGGTGGCGGCCGCTGGCCCGCGGCCGGGGGAGACCCCGGGCTGGCGGCCGTCTCTGTCAGGCAAGTCGCATTAAAGCGTTTCTTTCAACGAAACGGGTGTATCGTTGAATGACATGATGTTTGATCGTCGAGCGCGGCTTGTCAAGACCCAAGGCGAACGCGCCCGTCCGAAATTCCGTGGGAAAGTTATGGGGATGGACACCATGCCTGGCGAACGAGAGCCTGCGGCGCGCGCGATCGACGTGCTGATCTGGCTGGCCGATCACACGGCCGACACGTGGGGTGTCCGCGAGGTGGCGCGGGCGATGAACACCTCGCCGAGCACCATCTACCGGATCTTCCAGGTTTTCGAGTCACGCGACCTGGTGACCAAGAACGAAGACGGCCGGTACACCCCTGGCCTGGAGCTCTTCCGGATCTGCCGGGTCTTCGCGCAGCGCCTGTCGCCGGTGAAGATCGCCAAGCCGCACCTGGAGAAGCTGGCGCTGGCGTGCGGCGAGACCGTGCTGCTCGCCGCCTACGGCGCCAGGCGCGGCCAGATGATCGTCATCGACATCATCGACGCGCCGCACCCGCTGCGCTGGGTGGTGCGGCTCAACCAGTGGAACGCCATCCACTCGGGCGCCACCGGCCTGGCGATCCTCGCCTTCCTCCCCGAGCCAGAGCGCCGGGCGCTCTACCAGAAGGACCTTGAGCGGTTCACCGAGCGGACCATGGTGACCGCCGCACGACCTTGAGGCGGAGGCCGCCAAGATCCGCGCCCGCGGCTACGCCTACTCCCAGGGCCAGCGGTCCAGGGGCGCGGTCGGCTTCGGCGCGCCCCTGTTCGACGCCGCGGGCGAGGTGTTCGGCGACGTGTGCATCACGATCCCCGAGGGCCGCTTCGACCCCGCCCAGGAGCCGAAGCTCGGCGGCCTCCTCGTCGCGGCCGCCGCCGACATCTCCGCCGACCTGCACGGCGCCGGCTTCCTCCGCGACACCTAAAAGTGCTGCCTGCCGACGGCCGCCACCTAGCGAGCCTGCCGCAATAGCGGTCCCCGCACCCGGGCCACTTCGGGTAATGTCCCGCGCGTTCCCCGTGTGCGCCGTCGTCTGTGCGGTCGGCGGCAGGGACGGCGTCCCGGAGCTCAGTTGGTGCCGCTGTAGTCGAGCCCCAGGTCGAGCGCCCGCGAGGAGTGGGTCAGCCCGCCGACCGACAGGTAGTCGACGCCGGTAGCCGCGACCTCCCGCGCGTTCGCGAGCCGCAGCCCGCCGCTCGCCTCAAGCCGCACCCCGTCATAGGCCCGCGCCACCGCCACGGCCTCGCGCAGCACCGGCACCGGCATGTTGTCGAGCAGGAGGAACCGCGCCCCCGCCGTCAGCGCCTCGCGGACCTGGTCGACGGAGTCGCACTCGACCTCGATCACCAGCCCGGGACGGGCGCGCGGCGCGCACCGCGCGCACCGCCGCCGCGACCCCGCCCGCCGCCGCGACGTGGTTGTCCTTGACGAGCGCCGCGTCGCCGAGCCCCATCCGGTGGTTCTGCGCCGCCGCCGCACCGCACCGCGTACTTCTGCAGCGACCGCAGCCCGGGCAGCGTCTTGCGGGTGTCCCTGACCACCGCCCCGGTCCCGGCGACGGCATCGGCCCACTCCCGGGTGGCCGAGGCGATCCCCGACAGGTGCGTGAGGAAGTTGAGCATCGTCCGCTCCGCCCCGAGCACCGCGACGGCGTCCCCGGAAACCCGCAGCACCGCGTCCCCAGGCCGCAACCCGCGTCCCGTCCGTGACAAGCGCGGCTACCGGCTAGCCGCCCGGCACCGCTCTCGGCGCCCACCGCGTCACCGGGCCTCGCCGAGGTAGTCCGCGAGCAGGTCGAACACCGCGAGCGCCACCGGCAGCCCGGCGACCACGCCCGCCTCGCGCGCCACGACGTCGGCGGTGACCGTCCGCCCCGCCACGGTCGCCGCCGAGGTCACGTCCGCCCCGTACCGGAAGTCCTCGTCAAGCGCCGCCCGCACCACGCGCACCACGTCGGCGACGTCGAGCCCGGCCGTCCAGTCCCGCACGGTCTCGGCCCAGCACGGTCGCTCCGGCGCCAGCGGTCACCGCCCGGCCGCGGCACGCGTCACCGTTGCCTCGCGTCTCGCCGTCCTCGACGTCTCGGCGCCGCGCCCGTCACACCCGTTGCCCCAGCAGTCACAGCGCCTCCTTCGTCACCACGAGCCGGTGCCCGTCCCAGCGGGCCAGCGTGTGCCACGGCGCGGCCGCCGTGCCGGCCGCGTCCCGCCGCCGGTGGCAGCCGCGGCTCTCCGCCCGCCGCCGCGCCCCCGCCGCGATCAGCATCGACACGACCCGCAGGTTCGCCGCCTCGACCGCCTCAAGGTCAAGGCTCCCCGGCTCCGTGCCGCGTCGAGCGGCTCCATCGCCGGCCAGTGCCGCCGGCGCCGCGGTCGCCCCGCCGAGCCGCCGGAGTCAGCGTCGCCGGAGGCGCTGCCCGCGCTCCGCGACATCGCCTGCAGCGAGCCGCGCCAGCCCGTCGCGCGTCCCGCATCGACCCCGGCGTACCGCGACATCGCCTGCGCGCGCAGCGCCGCTGCGCGGCCGGCACGCGCGCCTCGCCTCGCGGCTCGCTCGCGCCTTCCGGCCGCTCCGAGGCCGCTGGCGCCATTCGCGCCGGCAGCGAACCGGGCGCGCCCCGGCGACGGCGCCGCGGACAGCGCCTCGGCGATGGCCGCGCCGGCGCGGCGGCCGGCGATGATCGCCTCGGTGACCGAGTTGGAGGCGAGCCGGTTCGCCCCCTGCACCCCGGTCGACGCCGCCTCGCCGGCCGCGTAGAGCCCAGGGAGGCTGGTCCGCCCGTCCAGGTCGGCCAGGATGCCGCCGCACGAGTAGTGCGCGCCGGGCGCGACCGGGATCATCTCGGTCACCGGGTCGATGCCGTGCTTGCGGCACGCGGCGGTAACGGTCGGGAACCCGTTCTCCAGCAGGTCACGCGCCCAGCCCGGTCGCGTCGAGCCACACGTGCCCCGCGTCGCGAGCCGCCGTCCGATGACCTCCGCCATCCGCGCGGCGACGACGTCGCGCGGCGCCAGGTCACCGCGCGGGTCGTGCCCCGCCATCAGCGGCGTGCCGTCCAGGTCGCGGAGCACCGCCCCGGCCCCGCGCAGCGCCTCGGTGATCAGCGGGCACTGGCCGCTCGCGCCCGGCAGCCACAGCACCGTCGGGTGGAACTGCACGAACTCCAGGTCCCTGATCACCGCCCCGGCCCGGGCCGCGATCGCGATCCCGTCGCCGGTCGCCCCGGCCGGGTTGGACGTGGTGCCGAACGCCTGCCCGAGCCCGCCGGCCGCGATCACCACCGCCCGCGCGGAGATCACCCCAGGCGTCAGCCGCCCGTCCGCCCCGATGCAGGCCGCCGCCAGCCCGGTGACCGAGCGGGCGGGGACCGGCTCACGTGCGAGCGGCCAACCGGGCCGGCGTTGGCAGCCGCCGCCCCGGCGTGGCCCGCGCCCCGTACCGTCCCCGCCCCGTCTGTCCCCCCGGCCCCAGGCCCGGCAGCCAGTCCCGGCGACGCCGTCCCGCTCGCCGCCCCGGCACGTCGCTCCGGGGCCCCTCAGCCAGCAGGTCGAGCGCGACCGTGCGGTCCAGGATCTCGACCCCGCTGGCGAGCAGCGCGGCCAGCAGCGTCCGGTGCACCTCGGCCCCGGTCGCGTCGTCGCCCGAGTGCACGATCCGGCGGGCGCTGTGCCCGCCTTCCAGCCGCAGGTCGCGCGTCTCAAGCCGGGCGCCGAGCCCGGTCAGCCACGTCGATCGCGCCGGGCGCGCCGTCCGCGAGCGCCGCCACGACGTCCGGCTCGCACAGCCCGGCCCCGGCGACGAGCGTGTCGCGACGCGTGCGCCGCGGGCGTGTCGCCGGCCCCGAGAGCCGCCGCGAGCCCGCCCTGCGCCAGCGGCGTCGCCCCGCCCACCAGGTCCTTGGTCACCACGAGCACCCGCAGCCCGCGCGCGGCCGCCGTCAGCGCGACGGCGATCCCCGCCGCCCCGACCCGACAACGACCACGTCCGCATCTCGCTGCCACCGAGGCGAGCCGCTGGGGCGCTGACAGCAGCCACTGTCAGGCACCGTCCAGGCACATGGCATCCGACCCGCGGGCAGTCGGCCGCCATCACGCGCCCGCCGGGACCGGAGCCGGGCCGGACGGGCCGACCGATCATCGCCTCGACCGCGCGGCGGGCCCGGGCGGCGACCGACGGGTCGACGTGCACCTCCGTCTGCCCGGTGACGCAGGCACCGCTCCAGTGCCTCGGCCGTGATCATCTTCATGTAGTGGCAGGTCGCGTGCGGGTTGACCGGCTCCCAGGAAACCGCCGGGTTGGCCTTGCGCAGCTGGTGCAGCATCCCGGTCTCGGTCGCCACCAGGACCGCGGACGCGCGGGTCGTGCGCGCGGCCGTCGAGCATCCCGCCGGTCGACAGGATCCGGGTGCGGGACAACGGCAGGTCGCCGGTTCCCGTCTGCCACAGCGCCGAGGTCCCGCAGCCGCACTCCGGGTGCACGTACAGCTCCGCCTCCGGCCGCGCCGCCGCCATGTCGCGCAGCGCCTGCGGCGAGATCCCCGCGTGCACGTGGCACTCGCCGGCCCAGACGCGCAGGTTCGACCGCCCGGTCACCCGCTTCACGTGCGCCCCGAGGAACTGGTCGGGCAGGAACAGCACCTCGCGGTCCGCGGGGATGGCGGACGACCACCTCGGCCGCGTTGGCCGACGTGCAGCAGACGTCCGACTCGGCCTTGACCTCGGCGCTCGTGTTCACGTACGCGACGACCGCCGCGCCCGGGTGCTCGGCCTTCCACTCCCGGAGCTGGTCGGCCGTGATGCTGTCGGCGAGCGAGCACCCGGCGCCCGCGTCCGGGATCAGCACGGTCCGCTCGGGGGAGAGGATCTTCGCCGTCTCGGCCATGAAGTACACGCCGCACAGCACGATCACCGACGCGGAACTCGACGCCGCGAGCCGCGCCAGCGCGAGGGAGTCCCCGACGTGGTCGGCGACCTCCTGGATCTCGGGCCGCTGGTAGTTGTGCGCGAGGATCACCGCGTCGCGCTCGCCGGCCAGCCGCCGAACCCGGGCCGCCCACTCGGCATCGACTGGGTTAAGCGATGTCGTCGCCTTCGTGTCTGTCATGTTTCCGACCATAAGTCGAAAACACCAGGTTTACAACCCTCAGGCGAAAACTAGTGACCGCGTCTCACAAGGGCGCCCCGCGAATTTGGCCGCCGCCCCTACGATGGGGATGTGCCTGCCGACTGTTTCCGCCACGAGGCGCTCGGGGTCGTGTTCCAAGTGCGAGACAAGCGGCTGGCCGTGCTGCTGTGGCGGCGCGCCACGGCGCCGTTCGAGGGCGCGTGGGTGCTGCCCGGCGGGCTCCTCGCCGCCGACGAGCGGCTGGGCGCGTCGGCGAGCAGGCACCTGGCCGCCAAGGTCGACATCCCGGAGATCGCCCACCTGGAGCAGCTGGAGACGCGCAGCGACCCGGTCCGCGACCCGCGCGGTCGCGTCCTCGCGACCGCCTACCTCGCGCTCGTCACCCCGGACGCCCGGCCCAAGCTGCCGGACTGACACCGCCTGGCACCCGGTGGACGACCTGCCGCCGACCGCCTTCGACCACGGCTCGATCATCGGCTCGGCCAGGAACCGGCTGCGCGCCAAGCTCTCCTACACCAACATCGGCTTCGCGCTGGCCCCGGAGACGTTCACGATCTCCCAGCTCCGCGACACCTACGCGGCGGCGCTCGGCCACCCGGTCTCGGCCACCAACCTGCAGCGCATCCTGACCAGGCGGGGCGTCATCGAGCCGACGAACGACGTCTCCCGCCCCACGTCGACCGGCGGCCGCCCGGCCACGGTCTACCGCTTCGCCGCCCGCGAGCTGGTCGTCACCAACCCGTTCGCCGCCTTCCGCCCCCGCGCCGCCGGCTAACCCGCGCCGCAGTTCTGATCTGGCAGAATCTTGAGTTAGCCCGCCTGGGACGCAGGCCACGCTAAGAGGCATGACGACATCGCTCGACTTCGAATCGCCCGTTCACCTGAAGGCGGTGGCGGCCGAGAACCAGCCGGCCGTGACGCCGGCGCTTGAAGACCTGTACCGGGGCTTCGAGAAGGAGCTGCTGATCCCGCTGTGGACGGAGATCGGCGACCTGATGCCGCTGCACCCGCGGTCGAAGGCGCTGCCGCACCTGTGGCGGTGGGACAGCCTGCGCGCGCTCGCGGCGCGGGCGGGCGAGCTCGTGCCGGTGGGCCGCGGCGGCGAGCGCCGCGCGATCGCGCTCGCCAACCCGGGCCTGAACGGCCGCCCGTTCGCCACGCCGACGCTGTGGGCGGCGATCCAGTACCTGATGCCGGGGGAGAACGCGCCCGAGCACCGGCACACGCAGCACGCCTTCCGCTTCGTGCTCGAGGGCGAGGGCGTCTGGACGGTCGTCGGCGGCGACCCGGTGGCGATGCGCCGCGGCGACTTCCTGCCGCAGGCCGGCTGGAACTGGCACGCGCACCACAACGCGACCAGCGCGCCGATGGCCTGGATCGACGGCCTCGACATCCCGCTGCAGTACGTGACCGAGGCGCAGTTCTTCGAGTTCGGCCGCGACGAGGTCAGCGAGGCGGAGAAGACCACGCCGGAGCGCTCCCGGTCCGAGCGCCTGTGGGGCTACCCGGGCCTGGCGCCCGGTCGCCGCCGTCGGCCAGGCCCGGCACGCCCGGCAGCCCGCTGCTCGCCTACCGCTGGGAGCAGACCGACCGGGCGCTCGCCGACCAGCTGGCGATCGAGAAGGAGGGCTACGGCGGCACCGTCGAGCCCGGCCACGCCGCCGTCCGCTACACCGACCCGGCGACGGGCGGCGACGTGCTCCCGACGATCCGCGTCGAGTTCCACCGGGTTGCCCGCGGCGCGCAGACGACCCCGGTACGGGAGACCGGGTCGAGCGTCTACACGGTCTTCGACGGTTCCGGCACCGTCACCGTCGGCGACAGGACCTGGTCGGTAGGCCGCGGCGACCTGTTCGTCGTCCCGTCCTGGCAGCCGTTCTCGGCCAGGTCCGAGGCGGGCGCCCACTCAGACTCGGCGCCTCCGACTCGGGCGCGCTCGACCTGTTCCGCTTCAGCGACTCCCCGGTCTTCGAGGCGCTGAAGCTCAACCGCCCGCGGCGGGAAGCCCGGAAGGCGACGCCAGGTGAGGCCCGCCGACGCCGAGCCGGTCGCCGTACGCGCCGAGGGCGCGGGCGGGACGGTCAGCCAGGCCGTCAAGGAAGCCGCGCGATGAGCTCAGGGCAGGCGGGACCGCGGCCCGACGTCATCGTGGTCGGCGGCGGCATCGGCGGCCTGTCCGCCGCGTTCGCCCTGGCCCGCAAGGGCCTGCGGCGTCCGGGTGCTTGAGCGCTCGGCGGAGTTCGGCGAGGTCGGCGCGGGCATCCAGATCGCCCCCAACTGCACCCGCATCCTGAGCGCCTACGGCCTGCTGGCGGCGGCGAGGCGCTCGGCGTGCTGCCGGTCCGCATGGTCATGAAGGACGCACTCGACGGCACGGTGCTGACCAGCCTGGACCTGCGAGACATGGAGCGGCGGTACGGTACGCCCTACATGGTCATCCACCGCTCGGACCTGCACGGCCTGTTCCTGCGGGCCTGCCGGAGCTGGCGTGGACCTGCGCACCAGCCAGCACGTGACCGGGTACGAGAACACCGGCCCGCGGAAGAGCACAGGCCAACCAGGAAGAGCAAGGCCCCAACCGGCACGAGCCGCGGGGCAACCAGGAAGGCCGCGGACGCCACGGCGCTCCGCGTCCGGCTGGCCGACGGCACGGTACACACGGCGCGGCTCGTCGTGGCCGCCGACGGCCTGCACTCGGTCGCGCGCGGTCAGCCTCGTCGGCGACGAGCCGGTCAGCTCGGCCTTCGTCGCTTACCGGGGCGCGGTCCCGATGGAGCAGGCCCGCGAGAACGGCGTCTCCGAGCTCTGACGTGGTCGTCTACGTAGGCCCTGGCTGCCACTTCGTGCAGTACCCGCTGCGCGGCGGCGACCTGTTCGACCAGGTCGCCGTCTTCGAGTCGGCCAGGGCCAGGGCGGGGGAGGAGGACTGGGGCACCCCGGACGAGCTGGACGCGGCGTTCGCAGGCACGACGCGGAACGTGCGCAAGGGGCTGCCGCTCATAGGGCT
>CAVTKQ010000014.1:0-114651 GCA_963735315.1 uncultured Actinomycetota bacterium | reverse complement strand
GCACGGCCTCCGCGGGCGAGCTCGGGACCGGAGGCGGCCGGCGGGCCGAACGCGGCCCGGTCGGGCTCCAGCGCCACCGACGACTCCCCGCGCGCGATCTGCATGTCTCAGTGGAAGCCGCGCACCGTCGGGGGCAGCGAGGCCCGCCCAGCCCCCGCGAGTGGAGCGCGTCCATCAGCCACTCGCGATCGAGCAGCACGGCGTTCGACGGGTCGTTCGCGTTGATGTAGAGCGCGTTCTGGAAGTCCTGCATCATCGGGAAGTCGGCCTTCTCGAACAGGAAGAAGGTCGCGAACATCACGCCATCCGGGCGCAGCACGCGCCTGATCTCGTCGAGATAGAACTCGGCCTGGTCCTGCACCAGGTGGGTGAACACCGACACGGCCACCAGCAGCGACACGCTCCCGTCCTCCACGGGCAGGCGCTCCGTTCGCGGCAGCTCCGGATCGGGGTTCAGGCCCGGGTTGAACACGTTCTGATGGACGAACGAGAAGTTCTTCAGCCGCGGGGCCAGGTTGGCGTTGCACCAGTCGATCATGCCGCCGTGCAGGTTGGTGCCGACGTAGCGCTTGGGCATCGGCGCCGCGGCCAGCGCGAACTGCCGGGCCACGCGCCCGCATCCGCATCCGAAGTCGAGCACGAGCTCGTACTGCTCGCGGGGGAAGTCGAACACCGGCTGGCCCCGCGGCTGGTCGAAGGCCTCCGGCTCGGGGCGCCCAACGAGCTCGCGCATCGAGAGCGGCGGCAGTGGCAGCTTGGGCCTGCGCCGGAACACGACGCTCAGCTTAGGCGCGCCGGGGCCCGGTCGCGTTCGGGCCGTTCAGGCGCGCGACGAGCTCGGGCTTTGCTCGCTCCTGGCGCGCGGTTTCCGCTTCGGGGCGCTCGAGCGTCCGGGCCGCAACCGCATCCCGATCAATGCCAGGATCGGCACGCCGGTGGCAAGCACCGCGAGCCCCAGCGCGCCGCCGATCTGGGCGGTCGTGTTCACCAGGCCGGAGGCCAGGCCCGCGTCCTGCGGGGTGGCGCTGGACATGGCCAGCGCCATCAGGGCGGGGAAGCACAGGCCCGCGCCGGTGCCGACCAGCAGCGCCACCGGGAAGATGTGGCTCAGGTACCCGCCGCCCGCCGCCGGGGCGAGGGCGAACAGGGCCAGCCCGGCGGCGATCAGGCCCAGCCCGGTGAACATCGTCGCGCGGGCGCCGAAGCGCATCACGAGCCTGTCGGTGTAGCGCACGGACAGGGTTCCCATCGTGACCGTGACGGGCAGGAAGGCCAGGCCGATCTGCAGCGGGTCGTAGCCGAGGATCCGGCGCAGGTAGAGCGAGCCGAGGAAGAACATCCCGAACATGCCCGCGGTGCCGAGGACCTGGACCAGGTTCGCGCCCGCCAGGTTGCGCGAGGAGAAGATCCGCAGCGGCATCAGCGGGTTGCGCGCGGTGCGCTGCCTGAGGATGAAGCCGGCGAACAGCGCAGTGCGCAGGCGCCGAGGGTGAGTGTCCTGACGGCCAGCCAGCCCTGCTGCGCGGCCGGGCCGACGATCGTGAAGACGGTGAGCATCATCGCGCCGGTGATCAGCAGCGCGCCCGGCACGTCGGCGCCGGCCCGCAGTCCCGCGCCGCGGTCTGGCCGGATCACCCGCAGGGCCGCGACGGCCGTGACCGCGCCGATCGGCAGGTTGACGAAGAAGATCCAGTGCCAGTTGAGGAACTGGGTGAGTATCCCGCCGGCCAGCAGGCCCACCGCCGCGCCCGCGGAGGCGACGAACGCGAAGACGCCGATCGCCCTGGCCTGTTCCCGCGGGTCAGTGAACATCGTCACGATCATGCCGAGGATCACGGCCGAGGTGAGCGCGCCGCCCGCGCCCTGCAGGAACCGCGCGGCGATCAGCATTTCCTGGTTGGCCGCGAGCCCGCACAGCAACGAGGCGCCGGTAAAGACGCCCAGGCCGGCCAGGAAGACGTTCCTGCGGCCGGCCAGGTCGCCGAGCCGGCCGGCCAGCAGCAGCAGCCCGGCGAACGCGATCAGGTAAGCATTGACCACCCAGGCCAGGCCCGCCTGCGAGAAGCCCAGGCGGGCCTGGATGGACGGCAGCGCCACGTTGACGATCGTCATGTCCAGGACGATCATCAGCATCCCGGTGCACAACACCACCAGGGCGGTCCAGCGAGAACGGTCATGCATGGGTCTTTCCTCTCCCTAGTTCGCCGGCTTCCGGCGCGTTCTGTCCCTTTGGACTGGAGTCGGAGCGGAAACTCAGCGTTCGACATCGCTCCGGGCCTGGCCCTTCACATGGTTACGAAGAGCGGCCGCCGTGATCGACAATCCCGGGCCCGGTAACGCGGGAGTCGCGCCAGCCGCTGTCGCGGCACGTCGAGCCACCGGGCGCAGGCGTGCCCGCCGCTGCCCGTGCCGGCGGCCCCCGCGGTCAGGTTCACTGGGAAGTGATGGAAGAGCGTTCAGCCGGGCCGGGCGGCCGCGTGCCGCCGTGACCCCGTGCCCGCCGTGACCGGGGTGGACGGGTGCGCGCGCGGCTGGATAGCCGTCACGCTCAGCCTCGCCGGCGGGCCGGCCGCGGCGCGCGCGGCGGCGCCGGCGACTTCACCGCGGCCAGGGAGCCTGCCCGGCGTGGCCGCGCTGACGTCGTGAGCAGCGTGAGCCGTCGCGGCGACGCTCGACGGGCTGCCGCTCGCTCGTGTCACGGGGATCGACATGCCCCTCGGCCTGCTCGGCGCCGGCTGGCGGGACGCCGACCTCCTCGCGCGCCGGGCGCTCGGCAGGCGCGGGGTGACGGTGTTCGCGATCCCGCCGCGGCCCGTCTGGGAGTGCGAGACCTACGCCGAGGCGAACCGGGTATGCCGTGACCTCACCGGCAAGGGCTTCTCGGTTCAGGCGTGGGGCCTGCGCCGCAAGATCGCCGAGGCGCGAGGAGTTCCGCCGCCGCGCCTCGTCGGTGACGTCCCTGGTCCAGCTGTACGAGGTCCACCCGGAGCTGGCGTTCGCCGCCATGGCGGGCGCGCCGCTGCCGGACAGCAAGCACACGCCGGCCGGGCTGGCCGTCCGCCGCGAGCTGCTCGCCGCCGCGGGCATCACCCTCCCGCGCCGGGTCGCCGGCGCGGCGGAAGACGACCTGCTCGACGCCGCCGCCGTCGCCTGGTCCGCCCGCCGCATCGCCGCCGGCCAGGCCGCGGTCCTCACCAGCCCGGCCCAGCGGCCCGACGACGGCACGGAGATCGCGATCCGCTACTGACGCGGCCTCGGCACGACGATCTCACCGCGGGCGCAGTGACCTCACCGCGGCGCGACGACCGCCGCGGCGACTCACTGCGGCCGAGCCGGGCATCGCCGCGGGCAGCGCCGGGTCCGTGCGCGCAGAGCCGCCGGTCCTGCACGCAGACACCGGCGCCAGCTCGCGGCATCGGCCCGGCGTCCGGGGCAGCTGCGGCGACGTGCCGGCACGGCGTCCGGCGGCGCAGGACGGCCGGCGCGCCCAGCAGCGGTACGCGCGGGTCGGCCCGGCTTCCGGGCTGGCCCGCCGCAGCGCCTAACGCGGGAGGCAGCGGGCGGGGTGAAACCCGATCTCGTTCGGAGTAACGGTCTTGATTTTGCCTTTCTCGCCCGATTACAGCGACGCGAAGGCGTCGTCCAGGATGCCGAGGCCCTCCTCGAGGAGGTCCTCGCCGATGACGAGCGGCGGCAGGAAGCGGAGCACGTTGCCGAACGTGCCGCAGGTGAGCACGACAAGGCCTGCCTGGTGGCAGAACGCGGCGACCGCGGCGGTGGACGCCGGGTCCGGGTCCAGGGTGCCCGGCCTGGTGAGCTCGACGGCGATCATCGCGCCGCGGCCGCGGACGTCGGCGATCACCGGGTGGGCCTCGGCGAGCTTGCGCAGCCGGGGGAGCATGATCTCGCCGATGCGGCGCGCCTTGCCCGCGAGGTCCTGCGTCGCCATGGTCTCGATCGCGCCGAGCGCGGCGGCGCAGGCGACCGGGTTGCCGCCGTAGGTGCCGCCGAGGCCGCCGGCGTGGACCGCGTCCATGATCTCGGCGCGCCCGGTCACGGCGGCGAGCGGCAGGCCGCCGGCGATGCCCTTGGCGGTCGTGACCAGGTCGGGGACGACGCCCTCGTGCTCGCTGGCGAACCAGTCGCCGGTGCGGCAGAAGCCGGACTGGATCTCGTCGGCGATGAACACGATGCCGTGCTCCTGGCAGAACTCCGCGAGCCCGGCTGAGGAACCCGTCGGGCGGGACGATGAAACCGCCCTCGCCCTGGATCGGCTCGATGATCACCGCGGCGACGTTCTGCTCGCCGACCTGCGTGTGGATCAGCGACTTGACCACGTCGAGCGCCTCGGCCTTGCACGCCTCAGGGCCGCCGGGCCAGCGCAGCGGGTAGGCCATCGGCACCCGGTAGATTTCCCCGGCGAACGGGCCGAAGCCCTGCTTGTACGGCATGTTCTTCGCCGTGAGCGCCATCGTCAGGTTCGTCCGGCCGTGGTAGGCGTGGTCGAACGCGACGACCGCCTGCCTGCCGGTGTAGTGCCGGGCGATCTTGACCGCGTTCTCGACGGCCTCGGCGCCGGAGTTGAACAGGGCCGAGCGCTTGTCGTGCGTCCCCGGAGTGCGGCGGGCCAGCTCCTCGCAGACCTCCACGTACCCCTCGTACGGGGTGACCATGAAGCAGGTGTGCGTGAACTGGGCCACCTGCGCCTGCACGCGCGTCGACGACGGCGGTCGCCGCGTTGCCCACCGAGGTGACCGCGATGCCGGAGCCGAAGTCGATGAGCGAGTTGCCGTCCGCGTCGAGCAGCACGCCGCCGCCGGCCGCGGTGACGAAGACCGGCAGGGTGGTCGAGACGCCGCGCGCGACGGCCGCCGAGCGGCGCTCCATCAGCGCGCGCGAGGCCGGGCCAGGGATCTCGGTGACAAGGGTACGGCGTTGCGGCAGCTCAGGGCCGCCAGCGGGTAGTGCGGTCATGTTCGGACGATAACATCCGGGCATGCCTGACCAGAATGGCGGATCAGCAAAGGCAGTGACTATTACGAGCGACCCGGCGAGGTCCGGGTTCTTCGACGGCGTGTTCGCGCGCGGCTCGGTCGCCGGCGGCGGCGCGGTCGCGGACGACGCCGCCTGGCTGCGGTCGATGCTGGCCGCCGAGGCCGCGCTCGCCCGGGCGCTCGAGCGCGCCGGGCTCGCCCCCGCCGGAGCGGGCGCGGCGGTGACCGGGGCGGCCGACGCGCGACGCCTTCGGCCCGGCGGACCTCGCGGAGCTCGGCCGGGCGACGGTGCTCACCGGCAACCCGGTGCCCGGGCTGGCCCGGGTGCTCACCAGGCGCGTCACGCGACCCCGCGGCGCGCGCCGGCCGTGCACCAGGGCGCGACCAGCCAGGACATCATGGACACCGCCGCGATGCTGCTCGCCCGCGACGCGCTCGGCGCGGCCGTCGCCGACCTGACCGCCGCCGCCGGCGCCGCCGCCCGGCTGGCCGACGCCAACCGCGGCACGCTCATGATCGGCCGGACGCTGCTGCAGCAGGCGGTGCCGACCACCTTCGGCGTGGTCGCGGCGGGCTGGCTCGCCGGGCTCGACAGCGCGGTCGAGTGGCTCGCGTTCGTCCGCGACACGCGGCTCGCCGTCCAGTACGGCGGCGCGGCGGGCACCCTCGCGTCGCTGGGCGACGCCGGCGCGCGGGTGAAGGCGCTGCATGGCCGAGGAACTCGGCCTGGCCGACCCGCCGCTGCCCTGGCACACCGAGCGGCTGCGGATCATCGACGTCGGCTCGGTGTCCGCCCGGGCGTGCGCCGCGCTGTCCAAGATCGCCCGCGACGTGACCCTGCTGGCGCAGACCGAGGTGGGCGAGGTCGCCGAGGGCTCAGGCGGCGGTGACGGCGCGGCCGGGGCGCCCAGGAGGGGCGGCTCGTCCGCGATGCCGAACAAGAGCAACCCGGTCGCCGCGGTCGCGATCCTCGGCTGCGCCAAGCAGGCCCCCGGGCTGCTGGCGACCCTGCTCGCGAGCGCCGAGCAGGAGTACCAGCGCGCGGCCGGCGCCTGGCACGCCGAGTGGCAGCCGTACGGCCACCTGCTCCAGCTCGCCGTCTCCGCCGCCGCCTGGGCGCGTGACCTGCTGGCGAACCTGGACGTCGACAAGGCGCGGATGGCCGCCAACCTGGCGGAGGCCGGCGGCCTGCCGCTGGCCGAGCGCGTCACCGCGCTGCTGCGCGGCTCGCTCGGCGCCCCGGCCGCGCATGACCTGGTGGCGGTCGCCGCGGCCAGGTCCGCGTCGTCCGGCGTCCCGTTCCGCGACGTGCTGCTCGCCACCCCCGAGATCGAGGACAAGCTGGCCCAGGCGGGGATAACCCCGGTCCAGGTCGAGCGGGCGCTGGACCCGTCCGGCTACCTGGGCGCGTCCGACGCCTTCATCAGCGCCGCCCTGGCCGCCCACGGCGCGGCGCCTCCGGCGGACCTGATCACGAAGATTCCGCATCGAATAAGCTGCGAAATCTTCGTGATCATGCGCATCTCGTGATCGCACGGTGGCCGCCGCCCCGCGGCGAAGCCATCGGCGGATAACAGCAAGAAGCGAGAGCGGAGTCACCATGAACGACGAACAGCGCGCCGAGCAGGGGATGGCGGTCCGCCGGGCCGTCCTCGGGGACGCGCACGTGGACCGGGCGGTCGCCAGCACGAGCGAGTTCACCGCGCCGTTCCAGGACTGGATCACCCGGTACGCCTGGGGGGAGATCTGGTCCCGGCCCGGGCTGACGCGGCCGGAGCGGTCCATCGTCACGCTCACCGTCCTCGCCGCCCTGCAGCACGAGGACGAGCTGCACATGCACGTCAAGGCCGCGCTCCGCAACGGCCTGACCGAGGAGCAGATCCAGGAGGTCCTGCTCCAGGTCGGCCTCTACGCCGGCGTGCCCGTGGCCAACCGCGCGTTCGCCATCGCCGCCCGGGCCATCAAGGAGTACCGGGAGCAGGAAGGGCAGTAGCGGCGCGGGCGCGCCAGTCCGCCGAGGAGCGCCGGGCTCGCTGGGGCCAGTCTCGCCCGGGGCGCAGTCTCGCTGGGGCTGGCCGCCCGTGGTCCAGGGGCTCCGGGGCCGGTTCCGCCTGAGCCCAGTCTCGCCCGGGCTGCGGCATTGGCGCGCACGAGCACTATGGCTTGACGGGATGTGAGGAACGACGCATCCGTTCCCTAGGGCGCGTTGGCTCTGACCCGGCCGCCCGATGTGTGGCTCTGGGGACGAGCACTACGGATGGCCTCGCGATGTGATCGTCCGTACCCTAGGCGGGGCGGCGCCGGGCGGCCGATGTATAACTCATGGGTATGGAGTCAGGCGGCGCTTGTCGACCGCTGAGCCCCCATCAACCCGCCGGACCCCGTCAGCCGGACTCGCGCCAGCCGCGTGAGCCGGCAGTCATGCGAAGGAGTTAGACCACTGTGACCGTGTCCGAACAGGGGCTCATCGTCCCGGACTCCGGGCAAGCTCGACTTGCCTGAGTACCTGAAGCCGCAGCCGGGCAATCACCCGCCGCTCGACTCCCCGGCCTACAAGTCGACCGGGCTCCGCCACCCGAAGCAGCCGCTCGTGCTGCTCCCGCAGCGGCTCACCGAGGTGACCGGCCCGCTGCTCGGCGACGACCTGATCACCATGGCCGACGCGGACCTGACGACGCAGCACGCGGGGGAGCCGCAGGGGCAGCGGATCATCGTGTTCGGCCAGGTGCGGGACTCCGGCGGGCGCCCGGTCCCCGACACGCTCGTCGAGATCTGGCAGACCAACGCGGCCGGCCGGTACCGGCACAGCCGCGAGCACCACCCGGCGCCGCTCGACCCGAACTTCGACGGCATCGGGCGGGCCATCACCGACCAGGGCGGGCGCTACCGGTTCATCACGATCCAGCCGGGCTCGTACCCGTGGGGCAACCACTACAACGCCTGGCGCCCGGCGCACATCCACTTCAGCCTCTTCGGCCGGGCGTTCACCCAGCGCCTGGTCACGCAGATGTACTTCCCCGGCGACCCGCTGCTGCCCTATGACCCGATCTACAACTCGGTCACCGACGAGGCGGCCAGGCGCGGATGATCGCGGAGTTCTCCATGGACGACACCCAGCCGGAGTGGGCGCTCGCCTTCCGCTTCGACATCGTCCTGCGCGGCCGCCACCAGTCCATCTTCGAGGAGCCCCACGAGTGAGCTTGCGAGCGAATCAGTAAGCACTGGGCCCCGAATGAGGCCGACGAGCGCCAGCGAGGAGTCCATGAGTGAGTTGCTCACCCCGTCGCAGACCGTCGGCCCTTACTTCTCGATGCGGCTGCCCTGGCCGGAGGGCCCCTACGTCGTCCCGGAGGGCACGCCGGGCGCGGTCACGATCTACGGCCGCCTGTACGACGGGGCCGGCGACCCGATCCCCGACGGCCTCATCGAGACCTGGCAGGCCGACCCGGCGGGGCGGTTCGCGCACCCCGACGACCCGCGCGGCCCGGTGCCCGACGGCGACAGGGAGTTCCGCGGCTTCGGCCGCTCGGCCACCGGCCACGACGGCACCTACAAGATCGTGACGCTCAAGCCGGGCGCGCTGCCGTTCGGCGACGGGCGCACCGAGGCCCCGCACATCGACGTGTCGGTCTTCTCCCGCGGCATGCTCGACCGCTCGGTGACGCGGGTCTACTTCCCCGACGAGGCCGCCGCGAACGAGGCGGACCCGGTCCTGCAGGCCGTCCCCGCCGGGCGCCGTGCCACCCTGATCGCGGTGCCCGCCGGGGAGAACCTGCTCCGGTTCGACATCTACATGCAGGGCGAGCGCGAGACCGTCTTCTTCGACCTGTAGCTGGGCAGCCAATGCGTAAGATCCGGGCGTCGCGAAGGATCCGGTGCGCTATGACGCGCCAGAATCTACGCAATGCCCGGATCCTTCGCGCAGACGGCGGCGAACGACGTCAGCAGGCGGCGGCAAGCCGCGCCGACATGCGATAACAGCAAAAAGCGCGCTCGCGCCCGGCCGTCAGCTGGCGGTCCGCCCCGCCTGCGCGCCCCCGTAAGATAACAGCAAGAAGCGCGCTCGCGCGCACGGCCCGCCGACCGCCCGGCCGCCAGCCCGACGAGCCGCCGGGCCGGCGCCCGGCGCTCCGCGCCCCCGCAGCAGCGCCCGACCGACCACCGACACAACCTGGGAGCCCCGCATTGCCCGCGCAGCAGCTGGTCTCGTCCGTCGAGGGGCCGCAAGACGCCCCCGTGCTCGTGCTCGGCAACCCCATCGGCACCACGCGCGACGTCTGGGCGTACCAGGTCCCCGTCCTGGCGCGGTACTTCCGCGTCGTCCGCTACGAGCCCCGCGGCCACGGCGCCCCGGGGGCGCAGTCCCCGGCCCCGGACGGCCCCTACACGATCGCCGAGCTCGGCGCCGACGTGCTGGCGACGCTTAACGGCTACGGCATCGAGCGGTTCGCCTTCGCCGGGGTCTCGCTCGGCGGCATGACCGGCATCTGGCTGGCCGCCAACGCCCCCGAGCGCGTCACCTCGCTGGCCGTCTGCTGCGCGGCGCTCACGCCCATGCCGGACGCGCAGGCCTGGCACGACCGCGCCGCCCTGGTCCGCGCCGAAGGCATGGCGGCGCTCGCCGGCCTGGTCGTCCCGCGCTGGTTCACCCCGCGGTTCATGGCCAGCGAGCCGGAGCAGGTGGCGACCGTCGTCGCCATGCTCAAGGGCACGAGCCCCGAGGGATACGCCGGCTGCGGCGAGGCCATCGCCGCCATGGACCTGCGCCCGCAGCTTGGCGGCGTCAAGGCGCCCACCCTCGTCGTCTCCGGCGCCGAGGACGTCGCCGCGCCTCCCTCGGTCGGCGCCTACACGGCGCGCAACATCGGCGGCGCCCGGCTGGCCGTCATCCAGGCCGCCTCGCACTTCGCCCACTACGAGAAGCCGGGGCCGGTCACGAACGCCCTGCTCACCCACTTCCAGGCGACCGCGCTTCCAGGCGACGGCGCTTCCAGGCGATCAGGAACGGTTAAGCGCTTACCGGCTTTCCCGCGCCGACCGAGACATCGCAGATGACCGGCGCGGCCGAGGTGACCGGGGCGGGCCGCACGCCGCGGGCGAGCAGGATGGCCGCCGCCGTGCGCGCGATCCACGCGTCCCCGGCCGCGGTCGGGTGCAGGCCGTCGCGGGCCCGGGGGAACGTCCACCGGCCGGCGAGCGGGTCCATGACGATGACGCCGGGGTCCGCCGCGGTGCCCGCCGTCACGATCGCGTCATCGGTCTGGCGCAGCGCGGGCGAGCCGCCGGGCGAGACCGCGAAGGTGGTGAGCAGCGCGATCCGCGCCGCGGGCGCCGCCGCGCGGATCAGGTCAACGGCCGCGCCGACCCGGCGCCGCTCGAGCCCGGCCGGGTAGCCCGCGTCGTCGTGCCCCGCCTGCACGATCACCAGCGCCGGGCCGAGCCCGCGCAGCTGCTCCTGGCCCAGCATGCGCGCCATCGGCCCGCGGCCGCTCGCGCTGGCCCTGACGTAGCCCGCCCCGGGAACCCCGTAGACGACGGCGTTCCAGCGCAGCAGCCGGGCGAGCCCGACCGCCCACGACTGCTCCGGGTTGCCCGGCCCTACCCCGGCCGTGTAGGACGCGCCGACGATCGCGACGGTCGGCAGCGGGCGCGGCTCGCGCTTGATCCGCGCCTCGCACGCGGCGAGCGGCGTGGTGACGGAGAGCATCGCGGGCCGGCCGCGCGGCCGCGCCGGCCCGCCAGGCGCCGCGGGCTGGCGCGGCTCGAGCAGCACGGACGAGACGGCCCGCGACGCGGCGGCGTCACGGGCCCGCACGACCACCCAGAGCGAGAGTGCCAGGCAGCAGGCGACCAGGGCGGCCGCGACCGCTGCGATTCTTCTGTGCCGGCGCTGAGCCACAGCAAAGTGTCGGCGACCGCCCCCGGATTTGGCAACAAACGGCATACGTCCCCCGTATGAATGCGTGGTTTGCTGTCAGGGACATGGGGGCGCCACGCGGAGCACGCCCCCGTTCGGGATGACTCTCAGGGACTGGGGGCGCGGACCTCGGCCCGGCGGGATGACGGAAGCGGGCGAGCCCGCCGCGCTTCCCCGCGGGTCAGGAGTGCTCGCGCTTCCAGAGGTAGACCAGGGTGGTGATCATGGCGACGAAGAGGATTGCCGCGATCAGGTATTCGGTCATGGCGAGTGCCCCTTCGGTGCTTTGCGGCGCGCGTATGCCGGAGTGCCGCGTTTCCCAGGGAATTGTATGTCATTAGTGGATTCCCAGCGGGAACGTGACGCTGGTCTCGTCGAAGGCGTCACTGCGCACGATGACCTGCAGCCGCCACTGGCCGGTGAAGGTGACCGTCGCGTTCACGGCCCGGTACGTACCCGGTGCCGTCTCGATTAGCGTCACGGGCAGCGGCCCGAGGTTCCTGGCCGGGAAGTACAGCGCCGCCGTCACCTGCGCCGGGAGGAACGCCTGCCCGCTGGCCAGGGTGAAGGACAGCTCGATCGCGTTCGGCCCGAGCCGGGCCAGGCTCGGCGAGCACGTGCACGATGCCCGCGCCGCCCGCCGCGCCGGTGCTGAACGCCTGGCTGGCGCTGACCGGCGGCGCGTAGGACTCGCGCCCGGTCGCGGTGTTCACCAGCACGGCGGTGACCGCGAGGATGACCGCGGCGATGCCGAGCTCGGTCGCGACCGAGCGGCGCAGCCGCCGCAGGATCGGCGCCCAGCCGGCGCCGGGGTCGGCCCGGCCGGGGAGCCGTCGCCGCCTGGCGGGCCGCCGGGGCGGTCACCGCCCCCTCGCCCGCCCGGCCGTCGCCGTCGCCGCTGAGGCCCGCTGGCGCTGCGCCGCGAGCGCTCCGGGCTGGTCGCCGGCCCTGGACGACCCCGGCCGCGACCTCGGCCGCGCCCTCGGCCGCGACTCCGGCCGCCGCCGCCAGCGAAGGCCGCTCGCGCTCCGCGAGCAGGGCGTCCACGGACAGGCCGCGCCGGATCAGCCGCCGGGCGAGGTAGCCGAGCTCGATGAGGAAGAACAGGCCGGTGACCTTGGCGATGACGAGCCGGCCGTAGGTCGTGTCGGCGAGCGCGTTCCACGAGCCGACCTCCCGCCACGTCTGGTAGGCGCCGCTGGCCGCGAGGGCGACGACGCAGCCGAGCGCGATCGAGGAGAACCGCGGCACCGCGCGCGCCACGGCGGCCAGGCCCTGGCCGTCCCGCGCCCCGGCGTCCCGGAGGGCGAACCCGGCGAGCACCGCCAGGCCGCCGATCCACAGCGCCATCGCGTCCAGGTGGATGATGTCGTCGGGGATGCCCCACGGGGCCTGCACGCCGGTGGAGGCGTGGTCGTACACCGCCCAGGTCGCGGCCGTGGCCGTCATCAGCAGCGCCCAGGCCGCTCCCGCGGCCCGGCGGAAGCCGGCGCGTGGCCGCGGGCAGCCGGGGCCGCAGGAAGCTGGCGACGCCGGCGGCGAGCAGCGTCAGCAGCTCGCGTACCTCCGACGCCGGCCCGAGGCTGCCGTGCAGGGTCGACCGGACCAGGGCCGGGCTGAAGAGCTGGCTCAGCCCGGTGCCCTGGCTGTAGGGCCCCTGGAGCAGCAGCCCGAGCAGCGTCGAGGCGAGCAGCCCGAACGAGCTCAGCATGACGAGCCGCCCCACGCCCCTGCGGCTGCCGCCGTCCGGCCAGCAGGTGATCAGGAAGGCGACCCCGCCGCCGAGCAGCGCGAAGCACAGGTACTGCAGCCAGCGGACCACCGCGAACAGGTCGCTCACCAGCGGCGTCCGTCGCCGGCGGCCGCGCGCTGACGTGCGTGGCGCTCGCCGCGCCGACCGAGAACGTGAACGCCCCGTCGACCGGGTGGGTGTCGGCGGAGACGACATGCCAGACGGCCGTGTACGTGCCGTCGCCGAGGCCGGGCCGCAGGCCGACGGCGATCTCGTTGGGCCGACGCGTGGCGGTCCTGCCCGTCATCGACGCGCTGGCCGCCGGGGGAGTACACCGTGAGGCTGTCGGCGCTGATCCCGACCGGCTGGTCGAAGGAGGCGCTGACCTGCCGCGGCGCCGTGCTCAGCACGCTGCCGTCGGCCGGCTCGGTGGACGCGAGCGCCGCGTGCGCGACCACCGCCGCCGGCCGCCTGCCCCGTGGTCGAGGCCTGCCCCGTAGTGCGGCGAGGGCCGCGGGCGCGGCGGCGATCACGCCGGCCCGTGCCGACGGCGACCACCGCGATGACCGCGGCCGCCAGGAGCCGCGCCAGCGTCCGCCTCGGCCGGCGCGCCCTGGCCGGCGCGGCCTCATGCCCGGCGGTCCCGGCGGCCGCGCAGCCAGGCCGACCCGCCGGCGGCCAGCCCGAGCAGCCCGGCGGCGAGGCCCGCCGCGCCGAGCGCGAGCGCGCCCGTGTCCGTCCCGGTGCCCGAGCCGCCCGCCGCCGGCGGGTCAGCCTGCGGCGCCGGACGTGGCGTCGGCTTCCGTTCCCGCTGGAGTCAGGGTGAGGACCGGGGCGGGGTGCTCCGGCTCCGGCTGGCCCGCCTGGGGCAGGTCGATCCACCGGACGACGTCCCCGTTGGAGTAGGTCTGGACCGCCTTGAAGACGAGCTGCCCGGTGCCGGACGGCAGCGGGTCCGCCGAGACGGAGAAGTCCTGGTACTGCCCGGGCAGGATCTTGCCGCCCTTCCAGGTCACCTCGGACACGGCGGTGGTGAACGAGCCGTCGTCGGTGACGACCGGCTTGGCCAGGGTGACCGTCTGCACGGTGACCGTCCACCCGGGCACCGGCTTGACGAGGAACTGGGCGATCGGGTGGTCGGTGGGCACCTGGACCTGCAGCTTCGACCGTGGCGGCCGTCGACTCCTCGTTGGGCACCTTGAACGTCAGCTCCGCCGTCGACCCCTGCGGTGCCGATCCCGGCGTGATCGTGACGTGGGCGAGCGCCGTGCCCGCCAGCGCCAGCAGCCCGATCCCGGCGCCGCCGATGACGAGCAGTACCCGGCCCGCGGCGCGGGCGGGGCGGTTGAGGCGCGGCCTGCCGTCCGCGTGTGCTGCCTTCATGATGTGTCGCTCCGATCCTCTCTGTTCATCACGGTGCGGGTCGCGGCAGGCGGGCCGGAGAGTGCGGGCCATGGCGGGACCGGCTGATGCCGGGAGACCGGGGCGGGAAAGGACGCCAGGCCGTCCGCCATCCCCGTCCCAGTGCGGATAATGCCAGGTTAAAGGAACGGGACTGGCAGCTCGGTGCGAATTGCGGCGAAAGCTGGCGAAGACGCGGTCTCCGGGCGGCCGCCCCGCCGCGTGCCGCCAGGCCCGGCCGGCCCCGGGGCCAAGTTGACCCCGTTGCTAACGGGGTATCAGCCCGTGGTGACGACTTCAGGAGAATCGTCGCCGTCTGCGCCGGGGCGTCCCGGCCCAGTCAGCGCGCAGGCAGCAGGCGGCGCCGCAGCCACCCGCACCGCCAGCCCGGCCAGCGGCCGGCGAGCCGTCGGGAGCGGACAGCCGGAAGCGGAGCAGCGCGGCCAGAAGCTGCTGGTCATCTACGGCGCGCTGATGCTCGCGCTGCTGCTGTCCGCGCTCGACCAGACGATCGTCTCCACCGCGCTGCCGACGATCGTCAACGACCTCGGCGGCCTGTCCCACCTGTCCTGGGTGGTCACCGCGTACCTGCTCGCCTCGACCGCGACGACCCAGGTCTGGGGCAAGCTCGGCGACCAGTACGGCCGCAAGTACCTCTTCCTCGGCGCGATCGTGATCTTCCTGATCGGCTCGGCCCTGTGCGGCCAGGCGCGGAACATGGGCGAGCTCATCGCCTTCCGCGCCGTCCAGGGCATCGGCGGCGGCGGCCTGCTCGTGCTGACCCAGGCGATCGTCGGCGACATCGTGCCGGCCAGGCAGCGCGGCAAGTACCAGGGCGCGTTCGGCGCGGTCTTCGGCGTCGCGTCCGTCATCGGCCCGCTGGTCGGCGGGTTCTTCGTCGACAACCTGAGCTGGCGCTGGGTGTTCTACATCAACCTGCCGATCGGCGCGATCGCGCTGGTCGTGATCGCCGTGGTGCTCCCCGCCGCCAGCACCAGGCAGCAGCACAAGATCGACTACCTCGGCGCGACCACGCTCGCCGGGTTCGCCACCGCCGTCGTGCTCGCGACGTCGTGGGGCGGCACCACGTACGCGTGGTCCTCGCCGGTGATCATCGGCCTGTTCGCCCTGCTCGGCGCTGCTGCTGCGTCGCCTGGTACTTCTCCGCCCGCGGCCTACGGCCGCCGAGCCCGTCCTGCCGCTGCGGCTGTTCAAGAACTCGGTCTTCTCCGTCGCCGCCGCGATCGGCCTGGCGGCCGGCTTCGCGATGTTCGGCGCGCTGTCCTACCTGCCGCTGTTCCTGCAGGTGGTGCACGGCGTCTCGCCGACGATCTCCGGCGTGTACCTGCTGCCGATGGTGCTCGGCCTGCTCATCACCTCGATCGGCAGCGGCCAGATCATCGCCAGGACCGGCCGGTACAAGGTCTTCCCGATCGTCGGCACGGCGGTCATGGCGGTAGCGCTGTACCTGCTGTCCACGCTGGACGAGACCACCCCGACCTGGGTGATGAACGTGTACTTCTTCATCCTCGGGTTCAGCCTCGGCCTGGTCATCCAGGTCCTGGTGATCGCGGTGCAGAACGCGGTCAGCTACGCCGACCTCGGCGCCGCCACGTCCGGCGCGACGTTCTTCCGCACGATCGGCGGCGCGTTCGGCGTGTCGGTGTTCGGCGCCATCTTCTCCAACCAGCTCGCGCGGCAGCTGACCGCCGCGCTCGCGCGGCAAGAAGCTGCCGCCCGGGTTCAGCCCCGCGACCGTCCAGGCGAACTCGTCCGCGCTCAAGGCACTGCCCGCCGACCTGCGCCAGGCGATCCTGCACGCCTACAGCCTCGCCCTGCACCCGGTGTTCCTCACCGCGGTCCCGATCGCGGGCGTCGCGTTCATCCTGTCCTGGTTCCTGCGCGAGGTGCCGCTGCGCACCGCGACGGGCGAGGTCACCCCGGCGGCGGGGACGCTGCGCAGCGCGGCGAGCGCCGCCGACCTGGGCGAGGCCATGGGCGCCGCGCCGACCAGCCGGACCTCGGCCCAGGAGGTCGAGCGCGTGCTGTCCCGGCTGTCGGCGACCGACCTGCGCCGCTTCGGCTACGCCAGGCTCGCCCGCGCGGCGGGCCTCGACCTGCCCGGCGGCGCCGCCTGGATCCTCACCATGCTCGCCAAGCAGGGCGCCACCCCGGGACCCGAGCTGGCCCGCGAGGCCGGCGTGACGATGGAAGAAGGCCACCCGAACGCCCAGCTCCTGGTCGACCGGGGCCTCATCACCAGGACGGACGGCGTCCTGGCGCTCACCCCGTCCGGCGCCGAGACCGCCGAGCGCCTCTTCGCGGCCAAGCGCGAGTGGCTGCAGCAGCAGCTCGCGGGCTGGTCCCCGGAGCAGCACGCGGAACTGGACCACGTCCTGACGAAGCTGTCCCGCGCCATGCTCGGCGAGGACTCCGACCGCCGCCTGGCCGCGCGCCAGCCGGAAAGTGCCGCGCGCTAGCCGCAGCGCCAAGACCAGGATTCATCCGAACGGGTGCGTGCTTCGCCCGTTCCGCCGCCCCGTCTCCCGGCCGGCGGCCGGCGCGCCAGGGCGCGCGGCCTGTCCCGGCGAGCCGGTGCCCGCCTGCCGGCGCGCTGTCGGCGACCGCGGCGTGGCCCCGCAGGCTGGCCAGGTCGGCGGCGGCCCGGCCCGAGTACCAGCCCTCGGCGTCGGTCGCCCGGACGGCCCGGCTCCTCGTCAGGCCGTCGCCGAACATCTCGGCTACCGCGTCATCGACGGCCCGGTGGCGGGCCGCGAGGAACGGGACCAGGTCCCTGCCGCCGCCGTGCGCCGCTTCCCGCTGCCGCCCCGCCTCCTGCTCCAGCGCCGCCTCCTGCTCCGCCACGGCCTCCCGCTCGGCCTGGCCGGCGGCCTCGGCCAGCCGCTCTCCGATGCGGACCGCGTAGGACACCAGGAAGGACTGGCGGAACGCGCGGGTCCTGGACCGCCCGTAGGCATCCTTCTTCCCCCCGGCGCGCAGCATCGCGCCGTCCGCCTGAACCAGCAGCGAGGTGAACAGCAGCTCGACCGCGTCGAGGTCGGCGGGGAAGCCGATCACCGTGACCAGGCCGAGCTCCTTCAGCCAGACGGTGCGGCAGCGGTTGGCCCGCGCCACGGTCGACAGCAGCGTCACCTTAGGCGCGTCGTAGGGGTTGTCCACCGCCAGCCGCCGCCCGCCCGGCGCCTCGGCGTGACCCTCCCGCGCCGCCAGCAGCGCGTGATCGATGCTGTACTTGGCCATCAGCTGCTGCGCGCGGGCCGACAGCGCCTCCGCCTCCTCGGCGAACTCCGTCGCCTCCGCCTTGGCCAGCAGCGCACGGATCCGGCCGAGCAGCCGCTCGTCCACGGGCCCCGTGTCGACCGGCCCCGTGTCGACCGGCCCCGCGCCCTCGCCGCGCCCTGGCGCGGCCGGCCGCGCCGTCCCCGGCAGCGGAAGCAGCCCGTTCAAGGACCGGGAGACGCGCGAGCGCGCTGCAGTACCTCGATCGCGTTGGCCACCGCCCCGCGCAGGCCGGCGAGGTTGGCGAGCCGCCAGGCATCCATGTACCCGGCGTCACCGGGCGGGAGCGCGCCAAGCGCGGCCACCTGGGCCGCCCACCGCGCGTCCACGGTGGCCGCGGCGTAGCCGCGCGTCTCGTCCGCGATCACGTCGGCGACCACCGACGCGTGCTCGCCGGAAAGCTCCCGGCCGACGTGCCTGGCCAGCTCGGCGGGCTGCCACCCGTGCCGCCAGGCGGCCCGCACCGACACCCGCAGGAACTCCATGAGGCTCTCGCTCACGGCCCGCGTCCAGCCCGGCGTCCGCTCATCCGCGAGCTGCCTCAGGCAGCCGCTGTAGGCGTCGTGGTCACCGGCGGAGACCGCGCGCACCGCCGCACCGATCACGCTGGCCGCCAGGTCCTCATCCGAGGTTTCCGAGGGCACACGGCGCGGCCCCGCCTGAGACGTCGCCCCGGTTCCGGCAGCCGGCGCGCCCCGCGCGGCACGCTCCCGCTGCCGTTCCCTCTTCAGCCGCCGCCTGTCCGCCTTGCCCATACCGCGAGCCTCCCCGCCCGACGAAGAACCACCCAAGCACCGGCCGTCACGAGGATAGCGGCGGCCCTTCTGATATGCGGGTGCTACCCAGTCAACTTGCCAACCGCAACCGCTTGCCAGTTCGACAAAATTCTGTATGATGTACTTGGGTCAATAAAAGTTGCGATAAGTTTCTGCCATGCCTTCCCCCTGGCACGACACGGCCATCAAGCTCTTCGAGGAAGACCCTCGAGTTCGGCGTGGTGCTCCTACGCGACATCTTCGGGATCACCCTGCAGCCGGGCCAGCGCGTGCTCACCGACAAGACGGTCTTCAACACCAGGCCGTCCAAAGAACTTGTCCCCGACACCGTGATCCTGGTGGGCGCCGGATCGAAGATCAGCCACGGCATCGTGGTGGAAGCCCAGCGCGAGACCACCGAGAAGAAGCGACGGCAGTTGCCCCGCTACGCGGCGGCCCTCTGGCTGGAGCATGAGTGCCCCGTCAACGTCCTCGTGCTCTGCCCGGACGAAGCGACCGCGGAGTGGTATGCCGAGCCGATCCCGACCACGGTGCCAGGCTTCACGTTCCTGCCCAGAGCACTCCACCCCGGCGGGTCCCCGCCATCACAAACCCTGACCAAGTCACTGCTAACCCGTCGCTGGCCGTGCTGTCGGTCGCCTACCACGGCGACGACCCCGCCGTAGCCAGTGCTTTCGTCGTCGGCATGGGAAAACTCGGCCCCGAACGCGGCCTGCAATACTATGAGTACGGATACAGCATGTCGCCCAAGGCGATATGCCGACTCCTGGAGGAACTTGTGACTACTGCCGCCAGTTGGCCTGTGTACAGCCCGTTCGCCAAGAAGCACTATGGCGAAGGTCGGGCGGAAGGGCGGCTCGATGCCGAACGGGAAGCGGTCCTTGATGTGCTTGCGACTCGCGACCTAGCGCCCACCGACGACGATCGGCAGCGGATACTCGACTGCACCGACTTCGACCAGCTCAAGACGTGGCTCAGGAAAGCCGTAACGGTCGCCAAGGTCAGCGACCTCTTCAGCTAAATGAGCGGGCCTCCACCTCGCTCTGTCCCATTGCCCTTCATGGCGCATGCACCCCGCGTCTTGGTCTCGTACCGGCCTTCGCCTGGCAAATCGAATGCCTGGCAAGTCGGCCACCACGTCCGCCGTCAGTCGATACCGGGCACGGGCAGCGCGCGCGGGGGCACCGGGCTTGAGTGCACGATGGAGCTCACGGTCTGGCCGTAGAGCAGGATCTTGTCGAGCGTCTCCGTGAGGCTCTCGATGGTCGCCGCGTGCAACTTGATCAGGAAGCAGTCCTCGCCGGTAATGCGGTGGCACTCGCTGACGTTGGGCAGCCCCGCGGCGAGCTCGGCGATCTTGGTGAGCTGCCTGGGGCCGGGCCGGACCCGGACCCACGCCGTGACCGGCAAGCCGAGGGCGGCGGGGTCGACATCGAGCCGGTAACCGCGGATGACCCCGGCCCTTTCCAGGCGCTGCACCCGCTCTGTCACGGCGGGCGAGGACATGCCTACCAGGCGGGCCAGGGCCGACATCGTCAGGCGGGGATCTTGCTGGAGGTGGGCAAGCAGCCGCCGGTTGACCGTGTCGAGCAACTCGGTGCCATTTTCTTGTTTCAAGGAGATCCACCTCCATGGTGGCGAGAATTTAAGATTCTTACGGTCTTCGGCCTTAAATCTGCCATGTCTTCATGTGCCTTCACCATGAATGATAGACCACATGACTTCCCCGCGGGCCCGGCCGGGCCCGCCGAGACCGGGCCGGGTCGCACGCACGCGTCGCGCGCCTCCCGCCGACATCGTTCTTCGCCACGAGCGCGGTGTTCCACTACCTGGGGCCGTCGCTGGCGGTGCTGCTGTTCGTGCACGTCCAGGCGCTCGGGGTGGCGTGGCTGCGGATCGCCGCGGCCGCGGTGTTCTTCGCGCTCTGGCGCCGCCCGTGGCGGATCTGGCGCGCCGCGACGCCGGCCCAGCGCCGGATTTTCCTGGCCCTGGGCGTGGTGCTCGCCGCGATGAACTCGCTGTTCTACCTCGCCGTCGACAAGCTTCCGCTGTCCACGGTCGGCGCGATCGAGTTCCTCGGCACGGTGATCCTGGCCGCGCTCGGCGCCCGGACCCGGCGCAACCTGCTCGCGCTGCTGCTCGCGGTCGGGGGCGTTGCCGTGCTGACCGACGTGCGGCTGTCCGGGGAGCCGCTGGGGTTCGTGTTCGCCTTCGCCAACTGCGCGGGGTTCATGCTCTACGTGATCCTGGGCCACCGCATCGCCAACACCCCGCTGGCCGGCACCACGGCGCAAGGCGGCGACGCCAGCCGCGGCGCCTCGCCGATGAGCGGTATCGACCAGCTCGGGCTGTCCATGCTGATCGCCGCCGTCGTGGCCACCCCGGCCGGCATCGGCTACGCCGCCGCCGCGTTCACCCACCCGCTCTGGCTTGCCTGGGGCATCGGCGTCGGGCTGTGCTCCTCGGTCATCCCCTACGTCACCGACCAGCTCGCCATGGCCCGGCTGAACCGGTCCACCTTCGCGCTGATGCTCGCGCTGCTCCCGGCCGTGGCCACGGTCATCGGCTTCCTGGTCCTGGCCCAGACGCCAACCGCGCAAGACCTCGCCGGCATCGCCCTCGTCATCATCGGCGTCGCCATCCACCACGAACCGTCCGCCCGCCCTCAGCAGGGCACCGCCGTCAGCAGCGGCACCGCCACCTGCCGGCCCCCGCGCTGGGCGCGACGTGCCCGCTGACGGCCCGGCTCAGCAGCTAGGAGAAACGACATGCAGTCCGTCCGGCTCGGCTCGTCAGGGCTCGCGATCTCCCGGATCTGCCTCGGCATGATGAGCTACGGCGACACCAGCCGCCGGGCCTGGCACCTCGAGGCCGACGGCGCGGAGCCCATCGTGCGGGCCGCGGCCGAGGCCGGTGTCACCTTCTTCGACACCGCGGACATGTACGACACCGGCGCCAGCGAGGTACTCACCGGCCAGCTCCTGCGCAAGGTCTTCGCCCGCCGCGAGGACTACGTGCTGGCCACGAAGGTCTACTACGCGACGGGGCCGGGACCCAACGACCGCGGCCTGTCCCGCCAGCACCTGCTCTCGGGCATCGACGCCTCGCTGCGGCGGCTGGGCACCGACTACGTCGACCTGTACCAGGTCCACCGCTGGGACGACACGACACCGATCGAGGAGACCATGCAGGCCCTGCACGACATCGTCCGCTCCGGCAAGGCCCGCTACCTCGGCGCGTCCAGCATGTACGCCTGGCAGTTCGCCAAGGCCCAGCACACCGCGCGCGCCCACGGCTGGACGACGTTCGTCTCGATGCAGAATCACTACAACCTCCTCTACCGCGAGGAGGAACGGGAGATGATCCCGCTCTGCCGCGACCAGGGCGTCGGCATTCTCCCCTACAGCCCGCTGGCCCGCGGCGTGCTCGCCGGCACCCGGCGCGGCGCGGGCGGCCCGCCCACCACCAGGTCGGCCAACGACCCGCTAGCCGACAGCCGCTACGATCACTCCGATTCAGCGGTTGTCGACGTGGTCGTCAGCATCGCGCGGGAACGGGGGCTCGCCCCCGCGCAAATCGCGCTAGCGTGGCTGCTGCGGCAGCCTGGAGTGTCGGCCCCTGTCGTCGGAGCCACCAAGACCGCGCACGCGGCCGACGCGATCGCCGCCGTCGAGGTAGAACTGACCGCGCAGGAGGCAGCCCGGCTGGAAGCGCCGTACCGGCCCCACCCGGTCCTCGGCCACTCGTGAACCACCGGGTGCCGTCAGCGGTCGCCTCTGCCATTACGGAGGTGCTGGCGATAGCGGCTAGCCTCTGGACCTGTGGCGGACCTTGACTTGCGGCCCGAACGCCGCGACAAGCTCGCGGCCGAAGTGCGCGCGGCACTCGAAGCGCTCATCCCGGGCTCAAGTACCGCCCTGCGCGGTTCGCTTGCCGCCCAGACCGCCGACTCCTACAGCGACATCGACCTGTGCTGGGTGGTCGGGGACGAGATATTCACGGGGGCGGTGTCCGCGGCCGAAGGCCTCGCCGCGAAGCTCCCGTCCGTGCTGTCGGTACGCGTTGACCCCGGCCTCGCGCGCTCGGACCGCCGCCGCCTGGTCTTCGTCCGGCTGGGCCGGGTGCCGCTGTTCTGGCGCGTCGACCTTGACATCCGCACCAGGTCCGTCGCGGCGGATGACTCTTACGACGACGGCAGCCCGCTCGCTCGTGACCCGACGGGGTGGTCGCCGCCCGCCAGCGCGATCGAGAACGCCATTGCCGCGGTCAAGAGCGGCGTCCGGGGCCAGGCTGACGTCACCAGCGGCCTGCTCAGCAGGGGCTACGAACGCATCGGGCTCGTGCCGCGCCCGGACGCCGGACTAACGGAGCTCATCGCGGTACTCGCCGAATCATGCGCCCGTCTGGAGCCAGGCCTGGCCGCTATGGCCGGCGAGGTCCGAGAGGTCGCCGAAACCCTCCTCGCGCCGCCGGGGACCCCTGCGTGATTCGCCGCTGACGCGGCTGAACCACCCCTGGGCAGTTGCCGTTCATACGTACGGAAGTCTTTCCCCCATCTACCAGCGCGGCCATCACTCACGGTCGCGCTCGTCCAGCGCGCGCAGGGCCTCGGTGAACGGCCGCTCCAGCCAGGCGAGGTGGCTGGCCTCGCCGTGGTGGTGCGTCGTGAGCTGGTCGGGCCTGCGGACCGCGGTGTGCCGTACGTAGTCGCGGGCACCCTCGACCAGGGTCCGCATGTAGCGGATGCCTTCGGGGTCGGTCATCGTCCAGTCGCCGCCGCAGGCGACGTAGACCGGCGAGGTGTGCGCGAAGACCCGGCGGCCCCATTCGTCGAGGTGGTAGTCGACCCCGAACGCCCGGCAGGCTATCCACGAGTTCCCGTCGACCCGCAGCTCCCCGCTGACCTCGGCCTGACGTCCGCCGTCGGCCTCTGCCCGCATGACCACCTCGCCGTTGCGCACGACTTCGAGGCAGCGGAGCGGGAAGATGCCGCGCACCCGCGGCCCGGACGCTGACCGTTCCCGGCCCGGAGAGCGCGACGGTGTCGCCCGGCTCGCGCCCGTCGACCGACAGCGTCAGGAGCGGCCCGCCGGAAAGGAACGTGCGGCCCGACCGCACCGCCCGGCACCAGGCCTCGTAGCTGAACTCCTCGTCCAGCCGCGCGTACGTGCGGTAGAGGCCGACCGGGACGGCGCTCGACATCTTGTCCGTGCCGCCGACGAGCGGCAGCCGGTAGCCGCTGTTCAGGTACCGGTAGTACTCGGCCATCGCGTCGTCGGAATGGGTCAGCATCTCGACGGCGTCGGCCCGGCCGGTCGCGATGAGGACGGCAGGCTCGCCGTTCGGATTCGGGAAGTGCGCGGCCACGACGGTGCCGCCCTGGGCGTGCGTCCGGTCGGCCCAGTCGCTCAGCGTCGCGTCCAGCGCGCCACCGAGCTCGGCCTCGTCGGGCCCGTCGCTTGACCACGGCATGACCGGTTCCCGCAGGCCCCACAGGAGCGCGTGCCCGAGCACGTGCTGCCGGTTCTCCTGGCCGACGTAGGTCACGTAGCCGCCGCCATCGACGACGCTGGGCCGCCCGGAAAAGTCCTCGGTGTTGGTGAACAGCGCGCCCCACTGCGCCTGCAGCAGGTTGACGACTCGCAGGTCCTCGCCCCTTTGCTCAAGCTGAGCGCCAGGGGCGGACAGGAAATGCACGTGCGAGTCTCCCGACCACCAGCCTTCCGCGGCCATGTCGGCGACACGCCCGATCCGCAGCGTCAGGTCCCGCTGGCCGGGCTCGATCCGCACGGTCTGCCGGAGCGGCTCGTACTCGAACCCGCGCGCGACGTCCACGACGACGTCGCCGCGCGGCAGCCATCCCTGGCAGGTTCCGTCGATGTACGCGTAGCTGCGCCAGCCAAGGCGCGTGTCACCGCCGACGTCGTAATGCCAGCTGCCGAGGTTTTGCGCGACGTGATTGTGGTGGCCGTGCGGCTGGTAGGGGATGCCCGCGGGCGAGCGGAAGTGGACCCGGCACGGCACCGGCCGTCCCGTCGCGTCGTCGACCACGCTGACGTGCACCCAGTTGCGGCCGCTTTCGGTCAGCTCAAGCGAGACCTGGCCGGCGTCAGCCCGTCCGTCGCGCTCGACGTCGCCCCAGCGCACCCGGCCGAGCTCATCGTCGCCTCGCCGGACCGCGACGGTGGCGGACGGGACCGCGGCGATCGACGTGTACGCGGACGTGCCCTTGGTCGCTCCCCAGCCCGCCCGGTCGTCCTCCCCGGGCAGCGGCTGCGGATAGGTGGCGACCCCGCGGTCCACGTCGACATCGAGGACGCCGCCCCGCCCGTCCTTCGTCACCAGCCGCACCGGGCGGCCCGGCTCGCGGACGAACGGGTGCTCGTCAACGTCGCTGGTCGTGATGCCGGCGACGATGAACCGCGCGCCGCGCGGGACGATCTCGATCCGTTCGACCGCCCGTTCCGGGTGAGGATTCTCCCAGCACCACAGGTAGTAGCCGGCGGCCCATCCCTTGGCGTGCTCCGTCAGGCGGCCGCCGGCCTCGGCCCACCTGCCCTCGAAGCGCGGCAGGTTGTAGTCGCTGGTGTCGGTGACGGCGAGGAACGGCTCACGGCCCCACTCCGGCGGCACCACCTGGATCTCGAACCGTTCCCTGACGGGCGCGGTGCAGACCTCGCCGCCGGCCAGGTGAAAGGAGTACTCCGCGACGGCCTGCCCGACGGCGTGCCCGCCCGGCCCGCCCGGCTCGAGCAGCCGGTGCGCGACGATCACCCGCGGCGCCAGCCGGCCGATCTCCACCGTCACCGGGGCGCCGGGCTGCAGGAAGCACCGCTGCGCGGACGGCGGCTCAGGCCCGACCAGGAACGGCAGGCCGCGCAGGCGCACCCGCCCGAGCGGGACCTCGCCCGGCTCCTCGCCGAGGACGTCAACCCCTGCGTTGCACACGCCGGACAGGTCTACTGGCTCATAGCTCGGCACGCGTCCGATCGTAGGCCGCACGGCGGCCCCGGCTCCAATGGATTTCGGCACCGCACGGGCGGGTCACAAGTTGGCGGACGTGTCCACTAGCTCCCGGACCCACCCGTCACCGGGTTGCCAGTAGAAGTACAGGTTCCCGTCACCGCCGAGGGCGGCGATGTTCTCGGTGCCGTCGTTCGTGATGACCGCCGCGTTGGGCCCGGCGTGCTCCGAGCCGCTCACCGGGGTCCACTGCCAGGTACCAGTCCCGTTGGCGGCGGTCTCGTCGCCGACTCCGGCGAAGAACGTGGTGTTGACAACGTGTACCCCGCCCGGGTAGGTCGTGATGGTGCCTTCCGCGTCTGGGCGCATGACCACCGGGATGCCTTCGCCGGCGTACTGGCGCGTTCCTGCGGGCGTGCGAGAGCATTAGACGGTGCAGCTTCATCCGATCATGTACGTCGACGACCAGTACGCCGAGCGTTCGTTTTACGAGCTGTTCGGTTTCCAGCGCGTGTACGAGGGCGACGAGTTCCCCGGCTTCCTCGCGGTCCGGCACGGCGAGGCGGTCATCGGGCTGCAGCGCGCCTCGCCCGGCAGCCGGCGATGCCCGCAGGGGCTCCGCTGGCAGTTCGAGCTCGACACGGCTGACCAGGTCGACGAGATCATCGCGACCTGCCGCACCCGCGACCTGGAGCACGAGGTCGTCATCGAGCGGGGCGGCGACCGGTTCCTCCGCCGCCTGGTCGCCGTCAAGACTCCAAGCGGGGTGACCGTCTGGTTCGAGGGCGCGGACGAGGCTGGCACAGCTGGCGGCTGAACCCGGGCTTGTGCGTCCCGGGCAACAAGAACCTCATGCGCCGGCTCGCCGCCGAAGGCCACCTCGAGCAGCGCCTTGGTGACCTCGTCCGGGCGGGTCAGCATCGACTTGTGCCCGCCGGGCACCATCACCGGGGTCAGGCCGATCCGGGCAGCGAACTCGGTGCCCGGCCGGGCCAGGGCCTGGTCGTCTTCGCTGAGGACGTACCCGGCCGGTACCCCCAGGGTGGTGACGTCGTCGACGTCGAGCGGGTCGGTGAAGTAGCCGCCCGGCTGCGGGACGAGCAGCTCGAAGAACAGGTCCTGGGCCTGCTTGTCGGCCTCCGGCATGAAGATCGGGACCTGCTCGCGGACGACGCTGATCGTGCCGTCCGGGCTGGCCTCGATCGCGGCGCGCGTCATCGCCGCGTACTCGGCGTTCTCGTCCACCATCGCGGTGCCGCGTGCCGGGACGACGGCGTTGTAGTAGATGACCTTGACCAGCCGCCCGGCCAGCTGGTGCGCGGCGCCGGTGATCACGTAGCCGCCCCAGCTCTGCCCGACGAGGACGACCTCGCTGAGGTCGCGGCGGCTGACCTCGGCCACAACCTGATCGACCGCGTCCGAGAGCCGGAGTCCGGCGCGCTCGTCGCCGTCGGCCATTCCGGGCAGGGTGACCGTCACCGCCACGTAGCCGGCCTCGCGCAATCGCCGGGCGACCGGCTGCCAGGCCCAGCCGCCCTGCCAGGCACCGGGGACGAGGACGAAGGTCGGGGAGTTAAGGGTCATGATGGTGGTGCCTCTCTGCTCTGCGCAATAGGGAAGGATCACCATCACGATGCGAGCGGAGCCCGCAAAGTTCGCACCCGCCGGATGAATCTTCTCGTCGGGTCAGGCGGCGTGCGGTTCATGGAACAGCCGCAGCCGGCGCACCCGGCCGCGTCGGACCACATCAGCCAGGCCGAGCCGGCCGGGCAGTGGTACGGGTCCTGCGGGGGATTGCGTATCTCGGTCTCCCAGATCACGATCTCCCCGCTGGCCACCACGGTGGTCAGCCGCTGCTCGACCCCGGCACCGGTGCTGCGGTCGAGCAGGCCGATCACCGGGTCGACGCCGTGGGTGTGCCTTCCGTCCGGCCACACCGTCCGCAGCCGCGGATGCCACGCGTCCCGCAGGACCGCGTCGTACTCGCGCAGCCCGGGCAGCAGGACCTGTTCAGCCTCACGACGGCGGGCGGCGGCGATCGCGCTGGCGTCGGCGTGCGCCTGCGCGGCGCTGTCGCCCAGGTGCCGGGCGAGTGCGGACCGGGCCTTGCTCAGCCGACTGCGGACAGTACCGACCGGGATCCCGCAGACGGCCCCGATCTGCTCGTACGTCAGCACCCCGGTGAAATAGCGCAGCAGGGTGACCACTCGCAGCGGCTCCGAGAGTTGCTCGACCGCGTGCCACACCCAGTCCCTGGCGGCGTGATCCTCCAGCAGCAGCGCTGGGTCGGCCGCTTCGGCAAGCCGGGGCGCCAGCAGCTCATCGGCCACCGGCAACGGCAGGTTGGCCCGGAGGTGCATACGGCAGAGTTCCGTACGATCGTCTTCAGCCACGGCCCGATCGCACCCGGGTCGCGTAGATCCTGGATCCGCCCCAGCGCCGTAAGCATGCCGTCCTGCACCGCGTCCTCGGCATCACTGGGCCTGCCGAGCACGCCCAGCGCCACCGCGAGCATCGCCGGGCGATACCAGTCAAGCAGCACGCCGAGCGCCCCCACGTCACCGGCCTGGGCATCGCGGACGAGCAGGAGCTCGGCGGTTCGGGACCGGGCGTCGCGGACCAGATCGGGGATGCACTCAGTGTCCCAGGACGCCGCGCCTGCCGGGCACGTGTTCTGGCCGGCGGCCCTGGCACTGCAGAGGAATGGTCGCGGGCTTAGGCGGGCAGCCGGGCGAACGCCCGCACGGGGATGGTGCCCATTCCCTGGACGGGCAGCGGTACCGCGGTGAAGGTGGCGCCTGCCGGCGGTAGCTGTTCCAGGCCGGTCAGGTGCTCGACGACGGGGATGCCGGCGGCGAGCAGCAGGGTGTGGGCGGGCCGCTCCCGGTCCGCGGTGTCGTCGATGTTGACCGCGTCGATGCCGACGAGCGCCGGCTCGTGGCCGGCGAGCCAGGCGGCGCCGTCGCGGGTGAGGAAGTGCGCGTCTTCGGCGTACTTTGGCGTGCCGAACCGCGCGTCGTCGCCGGTGTGCAGGAGTACCGCCTTCCCGCGGACGTCCAGCGCGGCCAGGGCGCCGACGCCGACCTGGCGCTGGCTGATGCCGGTGACCCGGATGACCACGGCGGGCAGGCCTGCGGTGCGGTCCAGCGGGATGGCGGCCAGGTCCGGGCCGTCGGGGAAGCGGTGGTAGGGCGCGTCCAGGTAGGTTCCGGTATTGCCGACCATGGTGAGCCGGTCGATGGCGAACTCGGTGCCCGGGGCGTACTGGGAACGGGAGGCTTCCCTGGTCAGGTACGGGGTGATGGCCGGGCCGGGAAGCCCCGGGTAGGTGACCATGCCCGGCCGGATCACGTGGCTGAGCTCGACCAGCCTGCCGCCAGCGCCCGGCGCCGCTCGCCGCGGTCGGCTGGCCCGCCGCGCGTGCCCTTGTGCGGCTCGGCGAAGATCTTGACGTTGCGCAGTTCCACCGTGCCGGTCAGCAGCAGCCCCAGCGAGGCCACGAACAGCGCGGCGATCCCGTCCTCGTCGATGTCAGCGTCGGGAACGTCGACCCGGAACCCGTGCACGGCCAGGTCGCCGCCGTTGCTGAAGGTGACCTGGGCGTCGAAGGATGCCCGGTACTCGGTCATCGCCGCTTTCCCGTCTCTCGTACTTGGCCCGGTTCCGCCAGGGCTGGGGCCCACGCTACATCCTCGCCCGCGAGGAACGGCGAGAGGCCGCGCCCGCCGTCGGCACCCGGGCGCCCGCCGCCGAACTGGCCGGAAAATGGCTCGCGGCCGTCGCGCCGTGCTGGCTACCATCCTCCTGCCCAGTGCCGCGCCAAGGGAGAATGATCATGTACCGCGACCACGACGCCGCCGCGTCCTTTTGAGCCAGTCAGCAAGCGCCGCCGGGGATTCCCTTTAGCGAGTCTCGCGTCAAGCGGGGTGATCGCGTGGTGGGCACCGACACCGAGCTCGTCGAGAAACTCGGCCGGAACGACTTGTGCCCGTGCGGCTCAGGCCGCCGCTTTCCGCCGCTGCTGCCGCAGGACCGGCCGGTTCGACGGAACGCAGGCCGGCTATTACGTCCGGGACAGGTGACCGCTCCCAAGCGACATGAATTCACGAAAGGCCAATACGTCATCGCCGCTGCGTACGCGCCTGTCGCGAGAATTCAGCGATAACCGCGGATAACTGATTCCCGGTGGCTGCCGGGCGGTCATCACCCCGCTATTGAGCTGGCCTTTCGCGGATTTTCCTGGCTTTCTGGTTAGCCGGGACCCGTCCGGGTAGTCGGGATCAGCACGCCTGCACAAGCAGGCGCCACCTGGGAGGGAAACCCATGTATATCGGCCTCGGAACCGTCGTTCTCATCGTAATCATCGTCCTGGTCGTCTGGATGCTGCGCCGCTGACCGGATGCCGCGGCGCCAGGGCATCCGCCGGCTGATGCCCAGACTTATCCCGAACGGTTGCGGCGGCTCCTGGCCCGCCCGCCCGTTAGCTCCAGAGACGGCAGGGCGGGCCGGGATGCCAGCCCGGCTGGCGGCCGGCTGCCGTCTCGTGTCACAAAACGGCGCGCACCGGCGTCTGGTGGGTATTGCACTCGAGAGTGAAGAGGAGCCCACCATGGCCGGAATGCCGCGGACCGCGCCAGGAGACCGCGGCGGGAGCACGAGCCGCGACCCGGACCCCGCCACCGAAGGCGTTCCTCGCCCACCGCAACCTGCTGTTCACCGTCGCCTACGAGCTGCTCGGCTCGGCCGCCGACGCCGAGGACGTCTTGCAGGAGACCTGGCTGCGCTGGGCTGGTGTCGACGTCGGCACCGTGCGGGACCAGCGCGCCTACCTGGTCCGGGTCACCACCCGCCAGGCGCTGACCCGGCTGCGCGCGCTCGGCCGCCGCCGTGAGTCCTACGTTGGCCCCTGGCTGCCCGAGCCGCTGCTCACCGCGCCCGACGTGGCCGAGGACATCGAGCTGGCCGACAGCGTCTCGATGGCGCTGCTCCTGGTGCTTGAAACCCTCACGCCGACCGAACGGGCGGTGTTCGTGCTGCGCGAGGTCTTCGACCTGGCCTACGACGAGATCGCCGAGGCCGTCGGCAAGAGCCCGGCCGCGGTCCGCCAGATCGGGCACCGCGCCCGGGAGCACGTCGCCGCCCGCCGGCCGCGCGGGGTGGTCTCCCCGGCCGAGACCAGGGACGCGCTCGCGGCCTTCCAGCGGGCGGCGGAAACCGGCGACCTGCAGGGCCTGCTCGACATCCTCGCGCCGGACGTCGTCTTCCTCGGGGACGGCGGCGGGGTCGTGCAGGCCACGCTGGAGCCCGTCGTGGGGGCCGGCCCGGTGGCCCGCTTGCTCGCCGCGGGGCTAGGCAGGATCGCCGCCGTCGCGTCGCTGCGGCCGGTACAGGTCAACGGCTACCCGGCGCTGATCCTCCGGCGGCAACGGCGAGATCGACGCCGTCATAGCGGTACGCATCGACGACGGCCTCATCACCGGCCTGTACGCCGTGCGCAACCCCGAGAAGCTGTCCCGCATGGAGCAGGAGACCACCTTGCGCCGCTGAGCCTGGCGCGCCTGGCCCGTGCGAGGATGGCGTGGGCGGTTCCGACGCCGGAAGGAAAGTGTGGGCATGAGCCGGGTGGTTGTGATCGGGGCGACCGGGCACATTGGCACGTACCTGGTGCCGCGGCTGGTGGACGGGGGCCATGAGGTGATCGCGGTCAGCCGCGGCGCCCGCGGCCCCTACCACGCCAGCCCGCGGTGGGACGCGGTCACCAGGGTGACCGCTGACCGGGAGGCGGAGGACGCGGAGGGAACGTTCGGCGCGCGGGTCGCGGCGCTGCGCCCCGAGGTGGTGATCGACCTTATCTGCTTCACCGGGGCATCGGCGCGGCAGCTCGTCGAGGCACTGCGCCCGGCGCGCCCGCTGCTGGTGCACTGCGGCACCATCTGGGTCCACGGCCCCGCGTTGCGGGTACCGGTGACCGAGGACGAGCCCCGCACCGCCTACGGCCAGTACGGCACGGGCAAGGCCGAGGCCGAGGCGCTGCTGAACGCAGGAGGCCAGGGCCGGCGGGCTCCCGACGGTGGTGCTCCACCCGGGGCACATCAGCGGGCCGGGCTGGCCCGTCATCACCCCGGCCGGGAACCTTGACCCCGCCGCGTGGACCGCCCTGGCGACCGGCCAGCCGCTCGCGCTGCCCGACCACGGGCTCGGCGTCCTGCACCACGTGCACGCCGACGACGTGGCGCAGGCATTCGAGCTCGCGCTGTCCTGCCCGGCGGCGGTCGGTGGCAGCTTCCACGTGGTCGCCGCGCAGGCGATGAACCAGCGCGGCCTGGCCGCGGGCGCGGCGGGCTGGTTCGGCCGCGAGCCCGTGCTGGACTTCGTCGGCTGGGACGAGTTCACCCGCCGCGCCGGGCCCGAGCACGCCGAGGTCACCCGCGAGCACACCTTCCGCGGCATCGCCGCCAGCATCGACCGCGCCCGCCAGGTACTCGGCTACGCCCCGCGCTACACCTCGCTCGACGCCCTGCGCGAGGCCCTGGCCTGGCTGGCCGCCAACGGCCAGGCCGACATCGGCGGCCAGCCGCTCGCCGCCGCCCGCCCCGCGGCCTGAATCACCGGCCCGCCTGGCGCCCGGGTCAGTCAGCCGGCGGCCGCAGCAGCATCCAGCGGTGCCCGAACGGGTCGACGATCACCGCGCCGCGGCCGTAGGGCTGGTCGGTCGGCTCCCGCTCCACCGCGGCGCCGCTGCGCCGGGCCCGCTCGGTAGTCACGTCGACGTCGTCTACCTGCAGGTGCAGGGTGTGGCTGAACGTCGTGGGGGAGTCGGGCGCGCGCACCGGCACGTTGGGCCAGAGGTCGGAGGCCTCGGCGAACATCAGCACCGCGTCGCCGATGCCGACCTCGGCGTGGCCGATCGTGCCGTCCGCGTTGACGTGCGGCTCGCCGCGGCGCCGCGCGCCGAGTACCTCGATGTACCAGTCCATGGCGCGCCGGGCGTCGGACACGACGATGTAGGGGGTCAGCGTCGGCGGCCCGGCGGGCTCGCGCTCGGCCTGGACCGCGGTGGCCTGCTGGGACATGGTTCCTCCTTGGGACGCGAAGACCTCCCGGGTCAGCCGCTGCCGCAGCCGCCCGGCGAAGCCGGGGTCGGGATTGACCGGCGTGACGGGCTCGCGCAGCGCCTCGAACGGATCCGTCATCGCGAGCCCTCCTCTCCCTCGTAGACCCGGCGGAACGCGGCGCGGGCCCGCACGAGCAGCGCCTCGGTGGCGTGCACGGTGCGGTCCAGGTGCCGGGCCACCTCTGGTACGGGCAGCCCGTCGAGGTAGCGCAGCGTGAGCGCCGCCCGGTGGTGCGCGCCGAGCCGGCCGAGCACCTCGCGGGCCCTGATCCGGTCGAGGGCGCTCTCCCACGGGTCGTCGACGAGCGCGGGCTCCCGGTCAAGCAGGCGCAGCCCGCGCTGCTCCCGCTCGACCCGGCGCCAGTGGTCGGCGAGCTTGTGCCGGGCCACGCCGATCAGCCACGGGACCGAAGGATCGGGCCGCGCCCGGCTTGCGGGCCGCGTGCACGGCGGCCAGGAACGACTCGGCCGTCAGGTCCTCGGCCAGGCCGGTATCGCCGCAGCGGGCCAGCAGGTAGCCGTAGACGTGCGGCAGCGCATCGTCGTACAGCTTCAGCAGCCCGAACGCCGGGTCGGGCCGCACCGTTGGGTGCGTCACACCTCATAGTCGCCCGGGCGGCCGTCCCTCCGACGGGCCGGCCCGGACTTTTCCCCTGCCAGGACATTCGCTTGCCCGCTATCGCGACGTGCCAGCCCCGGCGCTGGCGGGTTGAAGGAGCCCGTTCGCGGGCACGTCAGCGGACAAGCTGGTTCCAAGGGGGCGATTACGTGAACGAACCAAGCAAACTTCGTGACGGCTACGCCGACATCGGTGACGTGCGGCTGCACTACGTCGAGGCGGGCGAGGGGCCGCTGGTCATCCTGCTGCACGGCTTTCCCGAGTTCTGGTACGGCTGGCGGCAGCAGATCGAGCCGCTCGCGGCGGCGGGATTCCGTGTCGTCGCACCGGACATGCGCGGCTACAACCTGTCGTCGGCACCGTCCGACGTCGCGGCCTACGGCACCGACCGGCTGACCGCCGACATCGTCGGGCTCATCCATGAGCGCGGGGCCGAGTCCGCGCTGCTGGCCGGCCATGACTGGGGCGGATCCGTCGCCTGGGCCACCGCGATGAGCCACCCCGAGGTCGTGGACCGGCTGGCCATACTCAACGCGGCCCACCCGCGGAAACTGTCGCAGGGACTGCACCATCCGGCCCAGCTCACGGAAGTCCTGGTACTTCTTCTTCTTTGACCTCCCGGACCTGCCGGAAAGCGTCGTGCACGTCAACCGCTGGCATTTCTTCCGGAACTTCCTGCACGACGCCCGCCCGGCTTACACGCCCGAGGAGATCGACCGCTACATCGATGCGTGGTCGCAGCCAGGCGCGGCGACCGGGATGATCAACTACTACCGTTCCTCGGTACGGCAGTCTCCGAAGAGCGCCGAGGCGGCGCTGCGCCCGATCTCGGCGCCCACGCTGGTCATCTGGGGGCAGCGCGACCGCTTCCTCGGGCCGGAGCTAGCCGAGCCCGACCACGATGACGTACCCGGCCTCGACCGGGTCGAGCGCCTGCCCGACGCCTCGCACTGGGTCCATCACGACGAGCACGAGCGCGTCACCCAGCTGCTCACCGGCTTCTTCGCGCCCGCCCTGGCGACCGGGAACCGCTGAACGCCGAGGCGGTGACGGCTGCCGCGAGCCGGCGTGGCGACCGGGACCGCGAACGGCTTCGAACCGTGGCTCCGTGAACTCGCACTTCACGGAACCACGGTTCGCGCTTGAAGTCCCGGCCGGTTACCGCTCGGCGATACCCGCGCACTGGTCGGACGCGGTTCCGCTGACGGTGTTGACGCTGCCGTTGTCGGCCGGGGCCGGGTTGTTGCCGGTGCAGTAGAGCGACCCGGTCACCGTGTTGCCGGACACGGTGATCGCGGCGGGGGCGGTGGCGGTGTTGTTCTCGACGTAGGCCAGGCCGTTGAGCTGGCTGCCGTCCAGGGTGACCCCGGCGCTGTCGCTGTCCAGGGTCAGCGTGCCGTGCTGTTTCAGGCCGGCGACGGTCACCGGGGCGGTGGCCCCGGTGACGGTGACCGCGCTCGGGATGGTGTCCGCGGCGCAGGCGGTGCCGTCGGCGAGGGTGCCGCCGAGGATCACCGGGCCGGTGGCCCCGGTGACGGACAGCGTGCCGTTCTCGGTGGACCCGCAGTAGGTGACGCCGGCCGGGCTGGTGGCGGTGACGGTGCCGTTGACGGTGGAGTTCGTCACCGACAGGGCGGCGCCCGCGGCGACGGTGACCTGGCCGTTCTGGGTGGCGTTGACCAGGCAGGTCAGGCCGCTGGTGACGGTGAGCTGCCTGGCGTTGGTGCCGGTGATCGTGGTCGTGCAGGCCGGACTGGTAGGTGTACTGGTCAGCGGCCGAGGTGCCGCTGATGCCGCCCCGGTTGGTCACCGTGACGTCTACCGTGCCCGCGGTGCCAGCCGGGGCGGTGGCGGTGATCGCGGTGTCGGAGTCCACCGTGAAGCTCGCGGCCGGAGCCTGGCCGAACGAAACCGTGGTCGCGCCGGTGAAGCCCGTCCCGGTGACCGTGACCGCGGTGCCGCCGGCGGCCGGGCCCGAGTCCGGGGAGAGGCCGGTGACCGTTGGTGGCGCCGGGAGGTAGGTGTACTGGTCGCCGTCGGAGACGGCGGACTCGCCGGACGGGGTCAGCACCCGCACGTCGACGGTGCCAGGGGCACCGGCAGGCGCGGTGGCGGTGATCACGCCGTCGTAGTCAACCGTGAAGCTGGGGGCCGGGGTCGACCCGAACAGCACGCCGGTCGCGCCGTTGAAGCCCGAGCCGATGACCGCGACCGAGGTGCCGCCGGCGGCCGGGCCCGCGTTCGGTGCCAGCCCGCCTACTTCCAGGGGATTGACGTAGGTGTACTGGTCGGCCGGCGAGGCGGTGGTGGTGCCGCCAGGGGCGACCACGGTGATGTCAACGGTAGTCGCCGGGTAGGGCGGGGCGGTGGCGGTGATCTGGGTGTCGGAGTCAACCGTGAAAACGTAGTCCGGGGTCACCCCGAACTGCACCCCGGTCGCGCCGGTGAAACCGGATCCGCTGATCGTGACCGTGGTGCCGCCGGACGCCGGCCCGGAGTCCGGGCTGACGCCGGTGATGACCGGCGCGGGCGCGGTGGCCACGTAGGTATAGCGGTCGGCGGCCGAGGTCGCGCTGCCGCCGACGAACGTGCGCACGGTGACGTCGACGGTGCCGATGGCCCCGGGCGGCGCGGTCGCGGTCATCTCGGTGGACGAGATCTCCGTGTTAAGGGCGAGGCTCGTGCCGAACGACACCGAGCTGTCGGGGGCGAAGTTCGACCCGGTGATCGTGACGGTGTTACCGCCGGTCGTCGGGCCCGAGCTGGGCGATACCCCGGTCACGACCGGCGACGCGAGGTAGGTGTACACGTCGACGGCCGAGATCGCGCTCGTCCCGGTGGCGGTGGTCACGGTGACGTCGACGGCGCCGACCGGCGCGGCGGGGGAGGTGGCCGCTATCTCCGTGTCATTGAAGACCGTGAAGGTCGCCGGGGTCGAACCGAACGTTACCTGCGTCGCGCCGGTGAAGCCCGTTCCTGAGATGAATACGCTGTCGCCGCCGACGTTCCCGCCCGACCTCGGCGAGAGGCTGGTCACCGTCGGCGCGGTCGCCGCCCTGGCGGCCTGCCCGGCGACCGCCTGCAGCGCGAGCAGGCCAGGCACGATCGCCATGACCGCGACAATGGCGCGGAACAGCAGTTTTAGCCTCAGCGGGGCACCGGGTTTCCGGCTATGCCCGGCGCTTGCATTTACCTTGGCAGATCTTTCAGCCGCTTCTCGGCCGAGGTCCACGTTATCCTCCTTGTTCATTCCCCCAGGGTTGGCATGTTACAAGGAGAAAAGGGGCGAGCGGCGCAATTAGGAATGGCGTTTACCTCGCGTTCGCAATGCGGTTAATCGGCGCAGGTCAGGTCCTGATAACGCACTGACCCGGGCAGATCCCGCTGCTCTGCGCTACCAGTCGCGGTCAGGCGTCGAGGTCGGCCTCGGCGAGCAGCCGCGCGGTCTCCTCCGGGCTGATCAGCAGGGCGGCCAGCAGGTGCCTGGCGGGCCACTGGCCCGCCGCCCAGGCCAGGCCGTGGGCCAGGCCCTCCACGGTCGCCGCGTGCAGCTCGCCGCCGGCGTAGCGCCACGGGACGTCGGTGCCGTCGGCCGTGAGGCTGTCGTGTTCCCGGTAGGTCGCCGGGGCCCCGGGAAGCACGTCGGGGACTATGCCGGGGACCGGGCGGCGTTCCCCGGCCGACTCGGTGACCCCGGCGTATCTCCTCCGACGCCAGGGGCAGGTCGAGCAGGTCGGCGAGCCGCGGCGCGTGCTCATACGGCGCGAGGACGAGGGGCTGGCCCGCCGCGAGCGGCCACAGGTCGGGAGCGTCGAGCACCAGGACGTCCGCCGCGTCCGCGACGATGACCTTGTCGCCGTGCACCGCGCGGATCCGGTCCGGCGGGGTGATGTCGTCGGCGCTCACGCCTGCCGCCGCGAGCGCCGACCACAGTGCCCGCAGCTGGGACCGGCCGACCGGGCGGGCGTCGTCGGCGAGCCCGTTAAGCAGCTCGTCGGCGCCGCCGGGCTCGGCGAGCAGGGCGGCGAGGGAAGACCGGACGCCGAGCACCCGGGTGACCGCGGGGTCGGCGAGGACGCGGGCGAGCTCCGGGCCGTCGCCGGCCGCCGCGGCCGCGCCGACCGGGTCGTACAGGCCGGCGAGCAGCGGGTCGGCGTCCGCGACGCGCAGGTCGGAGGGGCGCCGCCCGCCGAGCGTCACGTGGCGGCGCACCCACCAGGCCGTGTAAGGCGGGACGTCGGCGTGGCGGCCGTCGGCGAGGCGGACCCGGGTCGGCTCGGTCAGCGCGGCGCGCAGCGGCGGGCGGGTCAGCAGGTCCAGGGCCTGGGGCCAGCGGCCGGAGTCGACGAGGTCGAGGTCACGGACGGCGGCGAGCTCGACGGCGACCGGCGGCAGCGGCGGCAGGCCGCCGGCGGCCAGTCGCAGCCGGTCCCTGGTGTCGGCGGCCCACTCGTCGGCCCCGTCGAGGTCCAGGTCGAGCCGCGACTCGTCGAGTTCGACGTCTTCCGCCGTCAGCAGGCCGAAGGACCACAGCACGCCGGCCGCCTGCAGCGCCTGCCGGCCGTGCCGCGCGACCAGGTCCTGGTCCACCGTGCCGAACGGCGCGTCGCCGGCGATGACCCCGGCCAGCGGCGCGCCGGGCAGCAGCAGCTCCCCGGCGGGATACCAGTCGCCGTCCGCCCCCGGCAGCGCCAGCTCGGCGAGCCACGGGTACTCGCCGGGGGCGACGTCGAGCGCGGCGAGCAGGCCGAGCACCGCGTCCGCGAGCCGCTGCGGCGAGTCGTCGTCGTAGGCGGCCTCGACGGCCCCGTCATAGGAGTTCCCGACGGCCGCGCGGGTCGCCGGGTCTTCGAGCACGCTCCGCGGCGTCGCCTCGACCGCGCCGAGCCGGGCGAGCAGCGGGTGCGCCGCCTCCGGGGCGACCACGCGCAGGCCGAGCACGGCGAGCCGGCCGGCGTGCTCAAGTCCCGGTCCCGGCAGCAGCAGCCCGCGCGGCCCGCGGACCAGCCGCCCGTCCGCCAGCGGCACCGGCAGCGCGCCGAGCTCGGCCCGTTCCTCGGCCGGCACGTCGCCGAGCGCGGTATACAGCCCGTGCCACCACGCGGGCTCCCGGTTGAGCGCGGCCAGCAGGTCGGCCAGCTCCGCCAGGTGCATGCGGCGCACGCCGAGCACCGCCCAGGCCGGGTGCCGCGGCGGCCCGTCGACCAGGTCAGGCAGCACCGGCGCCAGCCAGTGCCGCAGCCCGGGCGCCGAGCTCCCGAGCAGCACCGCGTCCCGCGGCCGTACCCGGGCGGCGACGAGGGCCCCGGCGTCGTCCGCGTGCCGGTCGCCGCTGGCGGCCGGCAGGAACGGTACCAGGGGCAGCCGGGACACGATCGCGCGGGCGAGCCTTGCGTCAAGCTCGCCCTGGCCGACCGGGCCGGGCACCAGGTCGAGGAGCCCGGGTCCCGGGGCCAGGTCAGGCAGCAGGCTGGCGTAGCCGTCCGCCGCGCGCTCCACCAGGAAGTCGGCCGCGGGCCCGGGCGCGACGTGCCGCCGGTCGGGGCTCAGCGGGAACGACGCGAGCAGCAGGGCGGGCAGGCTGAGCGGCTCGTCGGTCGGCGTCGGGGCGTGCACGACGGCCGCGACCCCCTGGGGCAGCCGCCCGGTCGGCGCGCCGTCGGTGACCGGCACGGCCCAGCGGACCGACCACGACGTCCTGGCGCGTTCCTCGGCGGGCCGGTCGGCGAGCAGCGCCGGGTCGAGCTCACCGCCGGAGCTGGCGACCTGCCAGGTGCTCCGCACGCCGTTGACGGTGACAGTCGAGCGGTCGCCGTCGTGCACCGCGGTGAGCAGCCGGGTCACGCCCTCGACGGTGACCTCGACGTGGGTGAGGGCCGGGAGCGCGAGCAGCAGCGCCGGCCCGGTCTCGTGCAGCAGCCGGGTGACGAGCGCGACGGCGGCGTCGTCCCGCAGCGGCAGCTCGACCGCCGTGACGAACCCGTCGGGCAGCGTACCGTCGGCGCAGCGCACTGCCGCCGGCGTGCGAGGGGCGCCGGGTCCGCGAACGGCAGCCGCAGGACCGGCACGTGGCCGGACCGTGCCCCGATCTCCCCGGCCAGCGCCGGGATGGCGCCGGCCAGCTCCCGGGTCCGCGCCCGCGACCACCCGGCGGTCCCGGTCGCCGACCGGATGCGGGGGGAGTCGCTGACCGCGACGACCGCCGCGAACCCGACGCCGAACCGGCCGACCGTCCCGCCGCCAGCGGCGTCACCGCGCTTGCTCGACGCCCGCAGCGTCGAGAGCGCCTCGACCCCGGCGGCGTCGAGCGGCGCCCCGGTGTTCAGCGCGGTGAGCACCCCGTCCCGCAGCGTCAGCCGCAGCCGCCCGGGGACGCCGCCGCGGACCGCCGCGTCCGCCGCGTTCTGCGCGAGCTCCACGACGACCCGGTCCCGGTACCCGCCGAGCGCGTAGTCCTCCTCGGCGTTGGCGTCCTCCCGGAACCGGCTCGGTGACGCCGCCCAGGCGCCGAGCACCCGCGCCCGCAGTCCGGCGGTGTCAAAGGGGTCGCCCAGCGCAGTCACACAGCGACCTTAGTCGACGCGCGGGGCGGCGGGAGCTGGCGCCGGAGGTAACGCACGCGCCAGCCGGGGATGGTGAGCCGCAAGGGCGGCCTCTACACTCATCGCATGGCGAGGTACTTCGACATCCACCCGGCCAACCCGCAGCGCCGCGCGATCGCCTCGGTCGCCGGCATAGTGCGGGAGGGCGGCGTCATCGCCTACCCCACCGACTCCTGCTACGCGCTCGGCTGCCAGCTCGGCAACAAGGAGGGAATCGAGCGGATCAGGGCGATACGCCAGCTCGATGACCGGCACCACCTCACCCTGGTGTGCCAGGACTTCGCCCAGCTCGGCCAGTTCGTGCACGTGCCGAACCGGGTGTTCCGGGCCATCAAGGCGGCCACGCCAGGCAGCTACACCTTCATCCTGGAAGCGACGAAAGAGGTGCCCCGCCGCCTCCAGCACCCGGGGAAGAAGACCATCGGCGTGCGGATCCCCAGCCACACGGTGACCAAGGCGCTGCTCGAGGAGCTCGGCGAGCCGCTCGTCTCGAGCACGCTGCTGCTGCCCGGCCAGGACGACCCGATGACCCAGGGCTGGGAGATCAACGAGCAGCTCGGCGACGCCCTCGACGCGGTGATCGACTCGGGTGACTGCGGCACCGTGCCGACCACGGTGATCGACTTCTCCCAGGACGAGCCGCAGATCGTGCGCCGCGGGGCGGGCGACCCGTCCGGGTTCGAGTGAGCGGCGCCCAGTGAGCGCCCCCAGTGAGCGGCGCAGTGAACCCGCGCTGATGGCCGGGCCGCCGCCCTTCGGCGCAGGCCGCCAGGTGACGCTGGCGAACTGGCAGCGGCCGCCCTTCAACCGCTGGTCCTTCCAGCACGTCAGGGAGCTCATCCCGACCGCGCGCATCTCCCGCGGCGACGGCCCTGCCTGGGAGCTGCCGCGGGCGGAGCAAGACGGCCTCGGCCAGCTGCGGTTCGCCGTCCAGCCGGGCGAGCTCGCCCCGGACGGCACCCTCACGGTGCGGGAACTGCTGATGAGGACCTACACCGACGGCTTCCTGGTCATCCACCAGGGCGCGATCGTCACCGAGCAGTACTTCAACGGGCTGCGGCCCGACGTGCCGCACCTGCTCATGTCGGTGTCGAAGTCGGTCACCGGGCTGGCCGCGGGCGCGCTCGCGAGCAGCGGAAGGCTCGACGTGACCAGCCCGGTGGAGACCGTCGTCCCTGAGCTGGACGGCACCTCCTTCGCGGGCGCGACCGTCCAGCACCTGCTCGACATGCGGGCGGGAACGCGGTTCCGCGAGGACTACGACGACCCGGAGGCGGAGGTCGCCGTCAGCGACCGGGTCTACGGCTGGAGCCCCGACGACGGCAAGCCGCGCCCCGCCGACGCGACCGGGTACTTCGCGACGCTCGTCAACGACGGGCCGCACGGCGGCCCGTTCCGCTACCGCTCGATCCTCACCGACGTCCTCGGCTGGGTGCTGGAGAAGGCGGCCGGGCAGCGCTTCAGCGACCTCATCGCCAGCGAGCTGTGGCAGCCCATGGGCGCCGAGCACGACGCCGACGTCACCCTCGACGCCCACGGCAACGCCCTGGCCGACGGCGGGATCAGCGCCACCCTGCGGGACGCGGGCCGGATCGGGCTGCTCGCGCTCGGCCGCGGGCGGGCAGCGGGCCGCCAGGTCATCGCGGCCGAATGGCTCGACGACACGGTCCGGGGCGCGCCCGACGGCCCGCGGGCCTTCAAGGACGGCGACGGCGCCGGGCCCGGCTACCCCGGCGGCGCGCACTACCGCAACTGCTGGTGGGTCACCGACCCTGGCCTGCCGATGTACAACGCGGCCGGCATCTTCGGCCAGTCCGTCTTCGTGCACGTCCCCAGCCAGGTCGTGGTGGCCAAGCTGTCCAGCTGGCCCGCCGCCCTAAGCGCCCCGATGCGCCGGGCCACGGTCGCCGCCGTCACCGCGATCGCGTCAGCGCTAAGCCACGGATGAAAGACGATCATCCCGAACGAGTGCGTGGTTCCAGCCAATGACCACGCGCCGCCGCCGCGCCCAGGCGGGCCCGGACGAAGCCTGGGACCAGCCGTGGGACGTGGCGGTCCTCGGCGGCGGTAACGCCGCCCTGGCCAGCGCGCTCACCGCGGCGGACAGCGGCGCCCGGGTGCTGCTGCTCGAACGCGCGCCTGTCGTCTTCCGCGGCGGCAACAGCCGCCACACGCGCAACGTCCGGTGCGCGCACGAAGCCGGCGACGGCTACGTCACCGGCCCCTACCCGCCCGCGGAGCTCCGCCGCGACCTGGACGGCGTCGGCACCGGCCCGAGCAACGAGGCCCTCGCCGACCTGACCATCGCCGAGTCGCTGTCGGTACCGGGCTGGATGAGCGAGCACGGCGCCCGCTGGCAGCCCGCCCTGCGCGGCACGCTCGGCCTCGCCCGGACCAACCGGTTCTTCCTCGGCGGCGGCAAGGCCCTGCTCAACAGCTACTACCGGACCGCGCAGCGGGCCGGGGTCACCGTCAGGTACGAGGCGTGCGTCCAGGGGCTCGAATGGGACGGCAGCGCCGGGGATGACGGCGCTACCTGCACCGCCGTCATCGTGGACACGCCGGGCGGCACCCGCCGGGTCACGGCGAAGGCGGTCGTCGCCGCCAGCGGCGGCTTCGAGGCGAACATCGACTGGCTGAGCCGCTACTGGGGCGACGCCGCGCGGAACTACCACGTCAGGGGCCCCCGCTACAACGACGGCATCGTCCTTGACCTGCTGCTGCGGGGCGGCGCGGCCCCGGCGGGGGAGGAGCGCGGGTTCCACGCGGTCGCCGTGGACGCCCGCAGCCCGAAGTTCGACGGGGGCATCGCCACCCGCCTGGACAGCATCCCGTTCGGCATCGTGGTCAACGCCGAAGGCCGGCGCTTCTACGACGAGGGGGAGGACATCTGGCCGAAGCGGTACGCGATCTGGGGCGGCAACCTCGCCAGGCAGCCCGGGCAGATCGGCTACGCCCTGTGGGACGCGAAGGTGCAGGGCCTGTTCCTGCCCCCCATGTACGGCGCCTACCGTGACGACACCCTGGCCGGGCTTGCCCGCCAGCTCGGCCTCGACCCGCGGGCGGTGACCGCCACGGCGGACGGCTTCAACGCGGCGGTCGACCGGGGCCCTGGCGGCGACTTCACCATGGCGGGCAAGGACGGCAGGCGCACCGAGGGCATCGACCCGCCGAAGAGCAACTGGGCGCAGCGCCTCGACACGCCGCCCTTCTACGGCGTCCCGATGCGGCCGGGGATCACCTTCACCTACCTCGGGGTCGCCGTCACCGAGCGGGCGCGGGTGCGGAAGGCGGACGGCGGCACCTTCGGTAACGTGTTCGCGGCCGGGGAGATCATGTCGGGCAACATCTTGTCCAGCGGCTACCTCGCCGGGTTCGGGATGACGATCGGCACGGTCTGGGGCCGGATCGCCGGAAGGGAAGCCGCCCGTCATGCCCGCGGCTGACGCGCCAAGGGACCCGATGCCCACCGACGCCGTGTTCGCCGAGGCCCTGTTCGCTGACGCCGGCCTCGCCGTCCAGGCCGACCTGTTCGCCGAGGCCCGCCGGCAGCTGAGCGTCTGCAACGCCTGCCGGTACTGCGCGGGCTACTGCCCCGTGTGGCCAGAGCTCGAGCTGCGCACCGACCTCAGCGACGGTGACCTCGGCTACCTGGCCAGCCTGTGCCACGACTGCCAGGACTGCTACACGGCCTGCATGTACACGGCCCCGCACGAGTTCGCACTGAACCCGCCGCGGGTCTTCGCCGGGCTGCGCGAGGACACCTACCGCCGCTACGCCTGGCCCCGGCGGCTCCCTGGCTGGCTGGCCGGCTGGCGGGGGGCCGCCGCCGCCCTCGTGGCCGCCGCGGCGCTGCTCACCGCGCTCAGCGCCGCCGCCGGCCGGCTCGTGCCCGCGGGCGCGGGCAAGCCGGCCGGGCCGTACCAGGTCGTGCCGTACGCCCTGCTCCTGGCGCTGGTCGGCGTCCCCGCGCTGTGGGGCGCGGCGGTCCTGGCCGCGGGCGCCGTCCGGTACTGGCGTGACATCCACGGCCCGGTCGCCGGCCTCGCCAGGCCCCTTGTGTGGGCGGCCGCCCTGGCGCAGGCGGCGCGGCTGCGGCACATGCGCGGCGGGGAGGCGGGCTGCGACTACCCGGGCGACGAGCCGAGCGCCGCCAGGAGGCGGTTCCACCTGACCCTGGTCTCCGGCCTCGGCCTGTGCCTGGTCTCCACCGTGTCGGCGGCGGTCGAGCAGGACCTGCTCGGGGTGAGCCCGCCGTATGCGTACCTGTCGGTGCCGGTGGCCGCGGGCACCCTCGGCGGGATCGGGATGATCGCCGGCGGCGCGGGCCTGCTCGCGCTGAAGGCGCGCAGCGACCCGGCACGCGGCACGCCGGGCATGCGCAAGGCCGACTACGCCTTCACCGCGGCGCTGCTGGTGCTGGCCGCGTCCGGCCTGCTCACCCTGGCGGTGCGCGACACGGCCGCGTTCGGGCCGGTCCTGGTCGCGCACCTGGCCGCCGTCATGGTGGCCTTCGCCGTCGCCCCGTACACCAAGTTCGCGCACTGGACCTACCGGCTGCTCGCCATCTACAAGCACAACCTGGACGCGCTCAGCCGCCCGCCGGAGGCTGGCACGCCGCAGGGACGGGACCCGGGCCGGCCCGGGTAAGCCCCCCGCTGCCTGGCCGGCTTCCCGCTGGCCCAGCGCGGCCAGTGATCCGCGGCCGGTGATCCGGAGCCAGTGATCCGCGGACAGGCCCGGCGGCGTCCGTGCTGACAGCCGCGCTACTCAGGGAGGGGCTAGCAATGAGCGCTGACACAAACATCAAGACCATCACGGCGGTGTACGAGGCCTTCGGCCGCGGCGACGTCGCCGCGATCCTCGACGCGGTCACCGACGACGTGGACTGGGCCGCCGAGGCCGCCTCGTCCGCCGCGCCGTGGTACGGGGCGCGCCACGGCAAGGAAGCGGTCGCGGCGTTCTTCTCCGCGTTCGGCTCGACCATGGAGGTCAGCGAGTTCACCCCGGTGTCGGTCGCCGCCAGCGACACCGACGTGCTCACCGTGGTCCGCTTCCAGGCCCGGTCCCGCGGCACGGGCAAGACCGCGCAGATGAACCTGCACCACTACTTCAGGTTCCGTGACGGCAAGATCGCCTACTACCGCGGCACCGAGGACACCGCCCAGACCGAGGCGGTGCTGCGCGGCTGACCCGGCCCGGCCTGCCCGGGGGCCCGCCCCCCGGCAGGCCGCGGCGGGCGGACCGGCGGAGCCCCGCACCCGTTCGGTAGCTATGTCCTTGACCTCGCCTGTCCTTACCTCGCGCGCCCTGATCCGGCGCTGACAACGGTCGTTCAGCGCACGGGGCTGACCGGCACCGGCTGGTGGCAGAACTGGCAGAAGGGGTCGCGGTCCTGCGATGCCTTCGCCTGGTCCACCGGCGCGCCGCAGTTCGGGCAGTGCGTCGGCACGATCCACGGCGGGCCGATTCCCGCGCCCTGCCGGGCCGCGGGCTGCGCCTGAAGCCGCTGCTCGCGCTGTATGTAATCGTGCAGCGCGCGCTTGTGCAGCGCGGGCACGTCAATCACTATCTTGCTGTGGTCGCCGGCGTCGTAGCGCACGGGCACCCGCTCGCCGACGGACAGCGGAAGCTGGATCTTGGGCACCCGGTCCGGGTGGCGCAGCTGACCGGCTCCCCGTACCTCGGCAAGGCGGCGCGCCTCCGGGCTGCCTTGCGCCGGCTGGTACAGGTTGGCCAGTTCCTCGCTGAACTCGACCTTTTCCTCGCCGAACTGGGCGGTCTTGCCGTCCTTGAAGCTCACGGAAAGACGCACCTGCGACATCCGGGGGTCCCCGGCGGCGGCCTCGCTGCGGACGACCATCCCCTGCCCGGCCGCTCCCTCGCCGAGGAGCCTTTCCCGTTCGGCCTCGGTCATCTGCTTCTCATGCTTCTCATGCCCGTGATGGTGAAGCAATTCGCGGACTCTCCTTAGGTGAACCACTGAGGGAAGAGTATGGCGCACCGGCTGCCCCGGGTGCGATGGGGACGCGCACCTCCCCGGGGACACATGTTCTTAACCTCGCTCGCGGCGTGAATCCGGGCGGTGACCGGGCGGAGCCGGTAACGTGAGCGGGTGACGTCCTGGGCTGATCACGCCATTTTGTGGCAGGTTTACCCGCTCGGTTTCACCGGCGCGGAGCGGTCGGCGCTGCCCGCGCGCGAGCCGGCCAGGCACCGGCTGCGGCACCTGGCGGACTGGCTTGACTACGCGGTCGACCTCGGCTGCAACGGGCTGCTGCTCGGCCCGGTCTTCGCCGCGGAGACCCACGGGTACGACACCGTCGACCACTTCAGGATCGACGCCAGGCTCGGCGACGAGGCCGACTTCGACGCCCTGGTGACCGCCGCCGGCCAGCGCGGCCTGCGGGTCATCCTCGACGGCGTGTTCAACCACGTGGGACGCGGGTTCCCCGCCTTCAAGGCGGCCCTGGCCGGTGGACCGGGGCGCGCCGGCGGCCCGCTGGTTCAAGCAGTCGCAGGACGGGTCGGGCTACGCGGTCTTCGAGGGCCACGGCCAGCTCGTCGAGCTCGACCACGACGAGCCCGCCGTGCTGTCCTACGTGATCGAGGTCATGACCCACTGGCTCGGCCGGGGCGCGGGCGGGTGGCGGCTCGACGCCGCGTACGCGGTGCCGCCGTCGTTCTGGGCCAAGGTGGTGCCCGCCGTGCGCGAGGCGTTCCCCGGCGCCTGGTTCCTCGGCGAGATGATCCACGGCGACTACGCCGCCTACGCGGCCGAGGCCGGCCTCGACTCGATTACCCAGTACGAGGTGTGGAAGGCGGTCTGGTCCTCGCTCAACGACCGCAACTTCTACGAGCTCGACCACGCGCTCGGCCGGCACAACGCGTTCCTTGACTCGTTCGACGACGGGGGCCTGCCGCAGACGTTCGTCGGCAACCACGACGTGACCCGGCTGGCGACCGTCCTGAACGACGACCGGCACTTCTCGCACGCCCTCGCCGTCCTGTTCTGCATCGGCGGCGTGCCGAGCGTGTACTACGGCGACGAGCAGGGATTCCGCGGCCTCAAGGAGCACCGCGAGGGCGGCGACGACGCGATCAGGCCCGCGTTCCCCGCCTCGCCCGCCGGCCTGCCGCCCGACGGGTGGCGCTACTACCGGCTGCACCAGCGGCTGATCGGCTTCCGCCGGCGTCACCCGTGGCTGGTCCGCGCCCGCACCGCGGCCGAGCACCTGGAGCCGTCCGCGCTGGCCCTGCGCCTGCGCGGCGAGCGCGACGGCGAGCAGGCCCTGCTGCTGCTGAACACGGGCGACGCGGAGTTCCGGTTCCCGGTGGACGCGCGCGGGCCTGTCCGTGGCCGAGACGGCGGAGCGCGGGCGCGGTGGTCAGCCGACCCGCTGCTCGTCCCGCCGCACTCCTGGACGATCCTCGCGTAACGCCTGGGTCGGAATCCGGCCTGGCGACGCCCGTCCCGTCAGCCGCCCGGATCGGCGTAGCCGTGGGTGTAGGCGTAGCGGATCGCCTGGGCGCGGTCGCGTGAGCCGGTCTTGGCGAAGATGCGGTTGACGTGCGTCTTCACCGTCGCCTCGCTGACGAACAGGGTGCGGGCGATCTCCCGGTTGGACTGGCCGGCCGCGATGAGCCGCAGCACGTCGGCCTCGCGCGGCGTGAGGTCGTCGGTCCCCGGCGGTGCCTGACCCGGCGCCTGCCCGCCGCCCGGCGCGGCGCGCCGCCGGCCGGCCCGGGGGAGCGGGTCGCCGCGCTGAGCAGCCGCTGCTGGACGGCCGGGTCGAGCACCGCCTGGCCGGCCGCGGCGGCCTCGACGGCACGGCCGATCTCGGCCCGCGTCGCGTCCTTGGTCAGGTAGCCGAGCGCGCCGGCCCGCAGCGCGCCGATGATCGACTCGTCGTCGGCGTAGGTCGTGAGAACCACGACCCGGGTGCCTGGATGCTCGGCGGTGATGCGCGCCGTGGCGGCGACGCCGTCGCAGCGGGGCATGTTCAGGTCCATGAGGACGACCTGCGGCTTCGTCGCGGCCACCAGCGTCGACGGCGGCCTCGCCGTCGGCCGCCTCGCCCGCCACGGTGATGCCGGGCAGCGTCCCGAGCAGCAGGACCAGGCCCTCGCGGACCGCCGACTGGTCGTCCGCGACCACGACGGTAACGGGATCGCCTGACACGTCATCGGTCATGCGCCGATTGTCCCGCAGGCCGCGTGATCCTTGTGCCCGCGTGCGCTTGAGCCGGCCGGAGCCTGAGGAGCACCTTCCACCGCCCGTCGTCCGGCGCCGCGGTCAGCGTGCCGTCCACGAGCGCGGCCCGTTCCCGCAGCCCGGTCAGCCCGTACCCGGTGCCGGCGTGCGCGAGCGGGCCCTCGGTTCCCGCCGGCGGCAGCGGGTTGCTGACCTTGAGGTCATCGTCGTCGGGGGTGTACGTCACGGTCGAGGCTGACCGGCTGGCCCGGCGCGTGCTTGCGCGCGTTCGTGAGCGCCTCCTGCGCCGTCCGGTAGGCGGTCAGCGCCCGCTCCGCGCCCGAGCGGCCGCGGCGTCCCGGCGACCGTGAACTCGACCGCCGTGTCGCCGGCGGCGCGGTGCTCATCGGCCAGTGCCCGCAGCCGGGCGGTGAGCCGCTCGGCGGGCGGCTCGGCGGCACCGGAGTCGGCTGGCCGCGCCGCGGCGGACCCGTCGCCTGCGCGGCGTACCCGGCACGCGCGCCGCGGAGTCGTCGCGGAGCGCGAGGATGGCGCGGCGCGCCTCCGCCATGCCTTCCTTGGTGAGCGCCCCGGCCCGCTCGACGCACTCCACGACCTTGGCGAGCTCCGGCCCCTTGTCGGGCACCGCGTCGAGCAGCCCCTCGGCCGCCTGCAGGTTCACCGAGACCGCGGCGAGCGCGTGCGCGAGCACGTCGTGGATCTCGCGGGCGATCCGGGCCCGCTCCGCGAGGGCCGCCGCCTGGGTCTCCGCCGCGTGCGCCCGGCGGGCCTGCTCAAGCGCCTGCTCGGCCTCGACGGCGCGCAGCAGGTAGGCGCGCCTGGTGAGCCCGAACGCCCACAGGCCGATGAACCCGGCGGTCCAGCCGATGATCGCCTCGGCGCGCCGCCCCGCTCACGATCCCCGCGATCAGGAACGCCGCGACCGTTTCCGCCACGATCGCGACCGACACCTCGGCCGACAGCCGCGCGCCCGCGGAGACCGTGACCACGAAGCCGACCGTGACCGCCGTGCTGAGCGAGGACAGCCCGGCGAGGGCGCCGCCCGCCGCCCCCATGACGGCGAGCGTGGCGAGCCACAGCCGCGGCCTGTCGCCGGCGAAATTCCAGATCGCCCAGGCCACGGCGGACACGGCGAGCGTCACGCGCGATCGCGATGCCGCGCCCGCCGTCGCCGAAACGCGGGGTGGAGAACGGAACCGTGACGACCACGACGACCAGCACGATGAGCCGGACGGCCTGAACCGCCGGCGGGACGTCGATCCGGCTGACCGAGGGCCCGCGGCGCAGTTCGGCGAGGCAGGCCCGTCGGCTGGCCGCCCTGGCCCGTCGCCGGGCATGCCGCCGTCCGGCCGCGTCGCCGCCGGGCGTGGCGGCGGCGGCATGAGCAGGCGTCGCGCGTAGTAGGCGAGAACCACGTCTCTTAACGTATCCGGCCGCGTCCCGCCGGCACGCGGGTCCAGCCGGGTGGATCCCGGGTGGAGATGCGCGCTCCACCCCGGCCTCCACCCCGGCTCGAGCCGCGGGCCGACGCGCGGCAAGGAGCCCGCTCCGTAGCGTGATCGGTGTAAGGACAACGCCCCCGAGCAACCAGGAGGAACTCCCGTGGACGCCAGCGTGTGGATCCCGCAAGTCGCCATCCTCGCCGTCGTGCTCCTGTCGGACTACGGCGTGCGCAAGCTCACGACCGCGCGGCTGGTCCGTCCCTTCATCACCGCGATCGTCATCGTCCCGTTCTTCTTCAAGGGCGCCGCGACCTCAGGCAACGGCCTGCTCCTCGAGGTGGCGGGCGTCGCTGGCCGGCATCGCGCTCGGCGTGCTCGCCGCCTCGCTGATGCGCGTCTTCGCCGACCCGGCGACCGGCCGGCCCGCCACCAGGGGCGGCCTGCCGTACTGCCTGTTCTGGGTGGTGATCGTGGCCGCGCGGCTGTACTTCGCCTACGGCGCCCAGCACGTGTTCAGCCAGCAGCTCGGCGAGTGGCTGTCCACCAACCACATCGCCGTCGACGCGCTGACCGCCGCCATCATCTTCTTCTCGGTGGCCATGCTGCTCGGCCGCACCGGCGCCCTCGCCCTCCGCGCCCGCCAGCTCGGCGCCCGCCAGTCCGCGACCGCCGCGGCGCCCGGATCTCCGCGCCGGTCCGGCTAGCCGAGCAAGCCGCCCAGGAAGCGCCCTGCCCGACCGGGACCACAGCGGTCCCGCGGCAGGCGCTTCCGTCCGGATAACAGCAGAAGTACTCGAACGCTCCGCTTGTCGGCCGCGCGGCAAAAGATCTGGATCGCTGATACGCTATCGCGTGTCTAGCGATCCAAGATCTTTCCGTCGCGGAGCGGGCCGCCTGAGCCGGATAACAGCAACAAGCGCGCAGCGCCGGCCGCGGCGCGTCGCCGCTAGTCGTGGCCCTAGGCGCTTGAGCGTCTCCGAGACGTGCCCGTCCGCGCCGCCGGCGCCGCCCGAGCCCGCCGAGATCGAGTGCGCGTAATCGGAGTCCATGTACTCGCGCAGGAACCGCACCTTGTCCCCGTCGACCTGGATGACGAACACGTACTCGTTCTCGTAGGTGTTGCCGTTGAGCAGCGTGCCCCGGCCGGTGGTCTCGGCCACCACCCAGTCGCCCTCGCCGAGCAGGCGGCGGATCTCGATCTTCGGGTCGCCGGGCTCGAACAGCCCCTCGCGGACGGGCTGGAGGAAGTCGTCGACGATCGCCTTCCGCCCCCGCTGGGCCGGCAGGCCGCGCGCCACGTCGTTCACCTGCCAGACCGAGTCGTCGGTGAAGAACTCGCCGATCGCCGCGAAGTCCCCGGTGCCGAGCGTGTCGAAGAACCGCCGCACCACGTCCTTGGGGTCGGACATCCTGACCTCCTAAAGCGAACTACGACAGAACGAACGAGCGCAGATCGACTACAGGACCGCGACCGCGTTCCCGGGCGACCCGATCGCGCCGGTCACGTTGAGCGGCACGGACACGAACAGGAACTCATACCGCCCCTCCCGCTGGCACGCCGCGGCCAGCGCGCCGAACGAGAACAGCTCGCCGATCGCCATCCCGAGGCCCGCGATGAGCCGCCCGTGCAGGAACCCGTCGGACGGGTCGGCCGGCACCACCTCGACGGCCGGGTTGTCGCAGGCCACCGCCGCGACCCCGGAGTCCCACAGGAAGCCGCGCCATCTCCTCGCTGCCCGCGAGGCCCGCGGACGTCGTACCCGGAGACGCTCTGCATGCCGTCGGCGAGCGCGATCCGCTCGGCCGCGTCGAGGGTCAGGTACTTGTCCGTCCACCCGGTCCGCACGCACAGGATGTCGCCCGCCCGCAGCGAGACGCCCTGCGCGTCCAGGGCGGCGGTGCAGGTCAGCGGGCCGGAAGGCCACCCGGGTGAACGGGTCGTAGGCCGGCGTCGGCCGCGGCCTCCCGCGCGACGCCAGGTCGACGAGCACGCCCCGCCCGATGATGCCGCGCTCCGCCCAGTGATGGATCCCGAGCGGCTCAAGGTCGTCGGACGGCTGGCCCCGCCACCCGCCGTACCAGCCGTCGGGCGACCCGACGTGCCGCAGCCCGTCCCACTGCGACGAGCACTGCAGGTAGAACCCGTCGACCCAGTCGTCCCAGGCGGTCGGGCCCCATCGGCTCGAAGTTGTGCCTGAAATCCCTTCCGGCCGAAGAACGGCGGGTCGGGCAGCCCCATCGGCAGCGACACCCCGATCCGCTCGCCCGTCCGCACGCCGCCGGCCGCCGCCGCGACCGCGGGGCCGGTCAGCCGGTTCAGCGTGCCGAGGTTGTCACCGCGGCCCCATACGTCCCACGCGTGCTGCACCCCGTTCCCGGGCAGCCTGGGCAGCGAGTCGAACGGGGGGATGACGGCGTCGTCGGTCACATCCGCGACGTTACCGGACGCGCCCGCCGGTGGCAATGGGGTCGCGTAACTGAGTAAGCCGCACCCGTTCTGGCTGCTCGAGGGGTTGACTTTTCCCGGCGCCGCACTAGAAGAGCAGAACCCATATTCCGAACGAGTGCGCGCGCGCCATGTCGCCCCGTGCCCCCGTCAGCGGGCAGGCCCGCGGGCGCCCTAGACCGGGCAGGCCCAGTCTTCCGGGCTGTGCAGCGGCTCGGCGTCCGCGCTGTCCGGGCGGCGGGAAGTGGACCTTGAGCGTGAAGGCGTGGGGCGTCGGGCCCGTGGGCGCGCAGGTGCTTCACCCGGTCCTCGGCCTCGCCGACGGTCGGGATGTGCCCGCGCGGTACCCACCACAGCGCCGGCGTAGGCGTCCTTCAGCCGCTCGAACCACTCGCGGCGCCGCCGCAGCACCGCGCGGTGCGCGTCCCCGTACACGAACGCGGCGAGGGCCTCGACCGTCTCCCAGACGGACATGTTGATGAGGATGCCGCCGTCCGAGCCCTCGGCGTCCTGCTCGAACGCGCGCAGCGCGGTCGCGTTCCCGTCCTCGGTCTGCAGCCGCCACACGAACCCGGGCGCGCCGTCCGCGACCGCGTTGACCGGGTCGAGCCACGCCGCGAAGTCCGCCAGCTGCGGGCTGTCAAGCGGCGCGACGAGCCGTCCGATGTTCACCTGCGCGACCACGTAATCCATGCCATCTGCCCCTTCAGGTGTGCCTGGTCAGCGCACAGTGCTAGCTAACCCCAGTGCTAGCTAACCCCAGTGCTAGCTAACCCCAGTGCTACCTACCCAGTGCTAAGTACCAAAAAGCACTATGACCATTACAGCAAGCCTACGGGCGCGGCGGCCCCGGCGCTAGAGGGCAGTCAGCGGCGACTGCTGCGGTGCCGCCAGGCGGAAGGTGCGGGCCGGGATCAGGATTTGTACAACGACGTACATCGACGTACATTGGAGCCATGGCAGTGATGACGGTCAGCGAGGCGAGGGCGGCGCTCCCGGAAGTCCTCAGCCGGGTCGAGGCGGGCGAGGAGGTCACGATCACCCGGCACGGCCGGGCGGTCGCGGTGATCGTGCGCCCGGATGTCCTCTGGCACCGGCCGCAGGCGGGAGACGTGCAGGCCAAGGCCGAGCAGCTTGAGCGGATCCTGCAGGCGGCCGGCGAGCGCGAGACTGTCCCTTGGCGGGCTCAGCTGAGGAGTACGCGGGGGAACTGATCGCCGAGATCCGGGCCGGCCGGGACGCCCGCTAACGGCAGGGCAGCGGGAGGGCTAATGGACGCTTTTGACGCCGACGTGCTGATCTACGCCAGCATCCCGGATCACCCTCTTGGCCGCCGCGTGGCGGCCCTCTTCCCCGCCGCCCCGGTCGGGAGTGCCGCTGCGCCGGCGGGCGTCGGCTCGGTGCTCCTCGTGCCTGAGCTGCTGAGCAAGCCGCTGCGGGACGGGGACACCGCGGCCGTCACGACGCTCAGCGGATTCCTCGCCCGGCTGGACCTGCGGCCGGCTGACCAGGCGGTTGCCGCCCGCGCGGCCGTACTCGGCGCCCAGTACAAGCTGCGGCCGCCGGACGCCACGCACCTGGCCACCGCGGTCAGGATGGGCGCGCGGCGCTTCATCACCAACAACACCAGGGACTTCGGCAAGTCGATCGGGGAGATCGAGATCACCTTCCCCGCCGACTTGCCCGACCCCGGCTAACGCGCGGACCACCGGGCTAGCGCAGGTAAGAGGCGCCGTTCAGGTCGAGGACGGCGCCGCTTGACCAGGCCGCCTCGGGGGAGGCCAGGTAGACGACCGCCGCCGCGACCTCCTCGGGCGTGGCGACCCGGTTGAACGGCGACTGCGCGCGGATGACGTCGCCGGCCGGGGTCGCGAGCTCCTGCGGCGGTCATGTCCGTCTGCGACGTAGCCGGGGGCGACGGAGGCGACGGTGATCCCGTGCGGCGCGAGCGCCACGGCCAGCGACTGGCCGAAGGCGTGCAGTCCCGCCTTGCTCGCCCCGTACGCCGGGTGCGTCGGCTCGCCGCGGTAGGCGCCGCGCGACCCCACGTTCACGATCCGCCCGCCCCGCCCGCCCGCGGTCATGTGCCGGACCGCGCACCAGGTCGCGTTGGCCGCGCCGACCAGGTTGACGCCGAGCGTGGCCTGCCAGGCCGCCTGCCATTCCTCGTAGGAGGTGCCGAGCACCGGGTGGTCGACGTAGATTCCCGGCGTTGTTGACCAGCACGTCGAGCCCGCCAAGGCCGTCGGCCGCCGCGTCGACCATGGCCTTGACCGCGTCCGCGTCGGCCAGGTCGGCCTGGACGGTCACGTGCCCCGGCCGGGCAGCGACTCCCGGACCGCCTCGGCGGCGGCGACGGCGTCCCGGTAGTGCACCGCGACCCGGTCCCCGCGCTCGCGCGAACGCCCGCGCGATCGCTGCCCCGATACCCCGCGAACCACCCGTAACAAGAACCGCACGACTCATCCCGCGACTCTATCCAGGCGGCGGGAGGCCGTGAAGGCGGTTAGCTCTGGCCAGTTCGTGCCGTGCGGTTCCGGTGAAGAGCCCGTCAGCCGCAGAGTTCGAGCAGCTTCGTCATCGTCGCCCAGTTGCGGGCCGTGCCGGTCACGCCCGCCTTGGGCGAGCTGACGATGCGGAGCGCCGCCGCCGCGAGGTCGCTGCGTCCCGTACCCGGCGGGCGTGTGCAGGTAGAGCGTCCGGCCGACGGTCACGGCGGCGTCGGGGGCGCCCTTGGCGGCCGACTGGGCGACCGCGGCGTCGAGCTTGGCCGTCAGCTCCGCCCCCGGCGGCTCGCTGAGCACCACGGCGTGCACCCGCCTCGGGTCGGGCTCGTCGGGGAACGGGTTGGCCGCGTGGATCTGGCCAAGCTCCTCCCGCGTCACCACGACGACCGGCGCGGTCACCCCGAGCCGGGCGGCGATCGCCTCGGTCATCGCCGCGTGCCATCTCGGCGCTGTCGGCGTCCGCCGGGGCGGTGAACAGCACGTTCCCGCTCTGGATGTACGTCACCACGTCCGCGTGCCCGAGTTCGCCGACCAGCGCGCGCAGGTCAGCCATCGCTACCTTGTTCCGGCCGCCGAGGTTGATCCCGCGCAGCAGCGCGACGTGCGTAGCCATGACGCCATTGTTCCCCGGTACCGCGTCATCCGCTCCCGTTTCCGGCCCGCGATCCCAGGCATCCGGCCGTATCCCCTAAGGATCGCCGGGCGGCCAGGTGGCCTGAAATCAGCCATCCGGCCGCCCGGTGCAGGACCTGGATTGGCAGATGTTGGTCCTTTACGCGGCCGGCGGAGGCGGAGCGTACCGGAAGAGGTGGTGGGTCACGTTCGCGAACTTGTTGTGACCGACGACGGTGACCTTGCTGTTGAATGCGATGCCATTAACGTTGCTGGAGATCTTATTGCCGTCGATGTTAATGGACACCGGCACCGCGACCGAGAGGAGCATGACCCCGGTGGTCGCCTTTACGCCGGTGTCAGGGTCGCCGGCCAGGTTGTTCTTGCCGAACCGGTTCCCGGTCACGACGATGCCGCTGGCGTCTTGCAATGGTGCGTGGCTGTGCAGGACGAACCCGCTGTTCCCGTTGCCCCTCGCGGTGTTGTCGGCAAAGACATTGTTGTACGAGCCGGTCCCCGGGTAAGGCATGGCGTCGAGCAGTCCGGCCGCGCCGTTACCCGACGCGATATTGTGGACGACCGCGTTGTCGTATACCCCGGCCAGGTTTGGCTGAGGCTTGCCCGCGTTCTTCCCGGTCGTGGCCACCGCGCGGGGGTCGTGCCCGGGCAGCGTGATTCCGCAGTCGAAAGCATTGTTCGTCGACTGGTTGCGGGAGATCAGGTTGTGCGCTGCCGGACCCACTGAGATCCCGAAGCCGCCGTCGCTCAGGAGAATGCCGCCCACGTTGTGGTTCACGTTATTGCCGGCCACCTCCGACCAGCTGACCCCCATGAGGTGGATGGCCTCGCCGCAGTCGTCGGCGTCCGTGAGCGAGCTGGGGCACGCCGAGTCGGGCGGGAGATGCGTGTTGTAGGCCCGGTCGTTGTGGACGACGACATTGCGGGCGATCGTCACGTGCGAGATATCGGCCGGAGCCGAGGTTGGCTTCTTGGGCCAAGAGCTCCGCGGAGGTTCGGCCAGAATGCCCTCCAGGTTGGCGTTCTTCACGGTGAGCCCGCTGACCGACACGCCGCTCGCCTCGATGAGGATCCCGTTGGCGTTGCCGGAGGCATCGATGACCGTGCTGGCCGCCGAATTGCTGGACCTGATCGTGAGGCCCTTAAGCCTTGGAGTGACGACGTTGGCGTTGCGGGACTCATGGTAGGTGCCCGGGCGGATAATGATCGTGTTGTTCGGGCGGGCCTGGGTGAGGGCGTAACCGAGCGTCTTGCAGGAGTTCCGCTGGCAGTTGCCGGTATCGGACCCTCTGGTCGACACGGTGAGGGTACCGTGCCCACGAGACACCTGCGCCGCTGAGGCGCTAGGCGCCAGCAGCGCGCCGGTCCCGGCGATCAAGACCGCGGCCGGCAGCAATATCCAGGATTTTCGGTCGATTTGAATAACGTTTCCTAGTCCGGACATCTTACCCCTCCTGTGTTGACCGCTGGCTAGAATTGGCACCAATCGACTTCGATTTACCTACGGCGGCAGATAGGCTCCTGAGGTTGGCGTACGGATTAATTCCGCCACTCCTGGCGGCCGCCGCGTGAATTCCCCGAGAAAAGGCGCCTGGCCAGCCCACACCATCATGAACCCGCCGGACTGGCTACGCAAGGATCTTTAGGGATGCTGGGCCTAGAAGAGACAAAATCCGTTGTGATGAGCGGATGAGATAGCGATCTATGGCACTATTTCGATCAAGAATAGCCGCTATGCCCCGCTATCCTATGATAAAACTGCTTCTATTGTTAATCCGGCCTCACCGGTCTCGCGCTTGGCTGCGGCTTCCCGGTGCTCCGTTCACACCGGAGAGGGCCGTCCAGGCCATGATCTGATCACGAAAACCTTTTAGCGCCATAGCAATAAAAAGTCTTCACAACGATCAAAGTCTTCACGATCATGGCGCTACCAGTAATCACCGACCAGGGACACGAGGCAGCAGCCGTCCTGATCTCGGAGTGCAGCCCCGCGCGCTGGCCTGCGTTGCGCTGTCAAGCACCAGGCCTTGCTCTGGCGGTCAGAGTTCTTACGGTGAGAGGCTGATGCCATGAGCCTGCCTAACGAACCGCCGCCAGACCCGGCGCTGCAGCGCCGGGTAGTTCGTGCATGGGAACGGCCGGAAACGGAGTTCGGTGTCTTGGTGCCAGTTGGCATCTTGCAGTTCGACCGGACTGAGCCGAACGCGGTGGCGGTCACCGCCCTGTGGGCTTACAGCAATGGCTTTGAGTTCATGCTGACGCGCCTCTTGCGCCCTGATGGCCCAGGTTTCTACCGAGACCCAATGCCAATGCCGCCCGGTGTGCGGAAGAGAGGACCCCGGGTGCGGCAACCCATGATGTTCGGCTTGGAGTGCGCCGACGGCAGCCGGGTACTTGGCAATGTACCGTCACCAGCTGGCGACGAGGAGCCGCTGAGCAGGATCCTGGATTTCGGCGGGGGCATCGGCAGCACGCATCGCGGGGACGAGCGCTACTGGACGTGGCCGCTGCCGCCACCCGGCCGGCTGGACTTTATCTGCCAGCTTGGGGCAGTCGAGACACGTGTCAGCATCGAAGCGCAACTGATCCTTGATGCGGCACGGCGGAGCATACAGGCCTGGCCCGACGCATAGCGCAAATGCCGAAGGTCGCCCGACCAGCTGCTCAAGCCGAGCCTGCCATCTGATGAGGGCCGAATGGGCGCAGCAGGTCCCGGCAAGTGGCTGACGGGTCGGCGGCGGTGATGCCGGGGTGCCGGGTGACCGCGTCGGCTCAGGACTTGCCGTGGGCGACGGTAAGCCATTCGGAGCTCGCCGCGATGTAGCCGAGCTTGCCGCAAAGATGGGCGGCGACGGCCGGCATATGGGCCGCGCCGAATACAACGCCCGCGCTTACCGGCTCGGCGGCGCGATCGCGGTGAATCTCATCGAGCCTTCCGGTAAGCCGGGCATCTCGTACGGTCCTGACGTTGTATTCAAAGTTCCGGTCGAACCAGCCGCCGGTCAGGTTTCCCGCGCTCTCGTCGTAGGTTTCCGCCTGGTCGACGCTATCCAGAATCCTGGGGTCTATGAACTTTCTCGCGAGTCCGAGGGTGGCGGCCCCGACAACATCGGTCACGCGGGACATAAGGTCCTCGGCGGGCGATTTCGGCCGGTTACCGGACCTGTACCCATCCCGCTTGCCTGTTCGGGTACTGGGCCGGATACCTGGCTCGTTTTTCGGCCGGTGATCCGGCGTCGCCTCCCAGCACACCGGCACGCCCAGGCTTTCCAGCCTCAGCGCGGCCAGCTGGTCGACGAAGGGACCCCAGCGCTGTTGCGCCATCCATTCCTGCGCGGGCACGAACTGAGAGGGAGTACCCTCGGCCACGATAACCTGGCACAACCGGGCACGGGCCGCCACTTCGTCGTAGAACTGCTGCTCTCCCACGTGCACCATTGGGAAGAGAATGAATCTCAATGGCGTCGTCGGGCGGGTAAAGGTGGTAACCGCCGAGCGAAGCCCGATGATGCTCGATTCGATGAACTGCATGCCACTCCTGCCGCCGCTGCATCCATGGTAAGCCGGAATTCCACGGCGGCGCCGGCGCGGCGGTTCGGCGTCAGCGCGATGCGACGACCATCACCAACCCCGATTCGTGAGCCAAGTCAGGTCCCTGACCGCAGCAGTGGCCAGTACTTGACGAGGTTCCCGACACCCCCGGCGCTCTCCGTCTCAACGGTCACCGTCGTCGCGGGCAGTTCGATCCTGAAATCTCCGTACTGGAACTGCTGCAAGGGCAGTAGTTCCCAGCCGGGCACACCGAACCGGTTGCCCGGCCCCGCCGGGCCACCCGGCTCAGTATGCTTCCCTCTCATCGTCTCGGCCGCCTCCGGTTTCGAATTTCCATATCAGCGCCACCCTCTCGCTCATTACCGTGATAGGCGATTGATCACGGCGACCTTCAGCAATCCGCATATGCCATGCCCGACGGTAGGCGGCACGGTCGACGGAACGCAATCTCACTGTGATATATCATCGCGCTATAAGCCAATGCTGCTTCAATGCCCTCAAGTTAGGCGGTCCGCCTCGGGCGCCGTTCCGGAGATCGTCCGCCTTCCGCCGGTTATTGCGTAAGGTCCGGGCATCGCGAAGGATCTGGCGTGCTATCACGCACCAGAACTTACGCGATGCCCGGAATCTTCGCGATCCCGGCGAGGCCGGGCTCCGGTGGCCCGTGCCCAGTGGCCCCGCGGCTTCCGCGCGCCCCGGCATCCCCTTAAATCAACAGTTTTGCAATGCCGCTTACCTTAAGTTGATCTTGGTCGCCGCCTTTGCCCGCGGGCAAAGGTATACCGACTTTGGGGCAGAAATGCGTCCGATTAATGGTGGTTTATCCCACCCAAACTCGGTACATGTCTGCCTGGAGGCCGGGACTCGTGCGCGAGGGGCGTGGACGTCCGCCACAGGCGTGACTACACGAGGACGCAGTTGCCCTTGGTTCTTCTGACGTTCAATATGGAGAATAGGCTAAGTGGCGTTGCGCTATAAGCGTCGGGATATGGAGACGGGGCACGCGCAATTACTGCGAGTGCCCCGTCGAATGTGGTGCTACTTAATGCCGTTGATGAATTCCTGCCAGGCGGTCGCGGGGAACGCGAGCATCGTTCCGTCGCTGTCCGTAGAGTCGCGTACGGCGATCGCGGCTGGCTGGCCTACTTCGACGCACTGGCCGCCGCCGGTACCGGAGTAAGACGACGTGCGCCACCGGGCGCTGCCTGTGTCCATTGCTCTGCCATTCTCTCCATGAAGGCCTGCGACGCTGCCGTCGGCATCGCCTCCGCCTGAAGCCAGCGGAAGCGCACCGATACCGCGACGATGGTCGCGGCGTCGTCGCACACCCGGCCCTCTGTGATGTCTTCCTTGTTCACGCTACAGGCAGCGCCTGTGACCTCGGCAACTGTAAAAGCGCCCTGCGGGGCGACATGCGCGCCGGCGTCCGCGAGTACCTGGACGGTGATGTTCGGGCGCCGTGCCATGGCCGCGAGGTGAGCCAGGGCGTCCCGCATGATCTGCGGGGAGCCGACGCAGCGGCTTAGCGCCGCGACCCGCGCCGTCACCTGCTCGGCGGTCACGCCCACGTGCCGCGACAGGACCGCGCGACTGTAGTCCTCGGTGGCCAGCAGTCCCAGGATGAGGCTGTGCTCGAACACGTACAAAGCGGTGGCCCAGCTGCGCGCCTCATGAGGCCAGGCTGACCCAGTCAGGATAACAGCAAGAAGCGCTGCACCCCGCGCTGGTGCTCAGGCGGCCTCGGTGATGTCCGCCAGGGCGCAGGCGATGTTGTCCGGGCCGCCGGCCTCGTTGGCCAGGGTGATCAGCCGCTGCACGACCTCATCGGGGGACAGTTCCGCGGCCGCCAGGGTCTCCCTGATCACCGGCACCGGGACGACGTTGGTCAGGCCGTCGGAAGTGAGCAGGTAGCGGTCGCCGGCCCGCGCCTCGAGCAGCGACAGCTCGGGCGTCCCGGAGGCGCTCGCCTGGGCTCCTGGTGCCCCCGAGGCGGGTATCGCGTCGGAGGAAGCGCCGAGTGCCCGGATCAGCAGGGAACGCTGCGGGTGAGACGCCGCCTCCTCCGGGGTGAGCCTGCCGGCGTCGACCATCGACTGGGTCACGGTGTGGTCGTGCGTGATCTGGAACAGCCCGCCGTCGCGGAACACGTAGGCGCGCGTGTCGCCGATGTGCACCAGCGCCAGCTGGGAGCCCGACAGCAGCATCGCGGTCAGCGTCGACCCGGTGCCGTCCAGCTGCGGGTCGGAGTCCACGATGGAGCGCACCGACTCGCTGGCGGCGGACACCGCGTCGGACAGCGCGTTGAGCAGGTCAGCGGGGATGACGGCGGATGCCTGCCCCGATCCGGGCTGCTGTGCCGATGCGGCTTGGCGGGCGGATTCGAGTTGCCGCAGCGCCTCGATGACGGCCGCGCTCGCCCGGTCGCCGGCCGGGCCGCACCCGTCGGCGACGGCGACCAGGCGCGGGTCGGCGTAGGCCATGTCCTGATTCTGCTTTCGCACGAGTCCGATGTCGGAGGCGGCGGCGTAGCGGATGGCCAGCGGAACCCCGGAGGCGGGAACGGCGGGAACAGCGGGAACGGCGGACGAAGCGGGCTCAGGCATGGCGGTTGCTCCCTCAGAGAGGTAGGTGATGAGGAACTGAGCAAGCCGCTGACGTTCGGCGAAATCGGCTTCGGTCACCCGGAGGAAGGCCGCCACGGCCGCCGCGGCCGAGGCCGGCGGCGACTCGACCACGGCGCCGATCTGGGCGAGCGGCATGCCGAGGCGGCGCAGCCACGCGACCAGGCGCGCCCGTTCCAGCTGGGACGGCGCGTAGTAGCGGTACCCGGACCACTCGTCGACCCGGTACGGCCGCAGCAGCCCGAGCTCGTCGTACAGCCGCAGGGCCTTGGGCGACAGCCGGGCCGCCCGGGCGAACTCGCCGATCGTCAGGAGCTTCACAGCCATCACCCTGAGCGTTGCCCCAAGGGAAAGGTCAACCCTTGGGAGTTCAAGTCTCGCGCGGTTGATTGAACCTTACTGGCGGTAGGCGGAAAGGAACTCCCCGAGCCGGGTGATCGCGTCGGACAGCACGTCGACCGGCGCGAGGAACACGACCCGGATGTGGTCGCTGGACGGCAGGTTGAACCCGGTGCCGTGCGTCAGCAGCAGGTGCTGCTGCTCGAGCAGGTCGATGCACATCCGCTGGTCGTCGACGATCTTGTGCACCTCGGGGTCGAGCCGGGGGAACAGGTAGAGCGCCCCGGCCGGCTTGTAGCAGCCGACGCCGGGGATCGCCGTCAGCTGCGACCAGGCGGCGTCCCGCTGGTCGCGCAGCCGCCCGCCCGGCAGCAGCAGCGGCGTGACGTCGATGCCGCCGTCGAGCGCGGCGGGGATCGCGTGCTGGGCCGGGACGTTCGGGCACATCCGCATGTTGGCGAGCAGCTCAAGGCCCTCGCGGTACTCGGCGACCGGCTCGCGCGGCCCGGAGACGACCAGCCAGCCCGAGCGGAACCCGGCGAGCCGGTAGGTCTTCGACATGCCGCCGAGGGTAAGCACCGGCAGGTCGGGCGCCAGCGACGCCGCGCTGTGGTGGACCGCGCCGTCGAACAGGATCTGGTCGTAGATCTCGTCGGCGAGGACCAGCAGCTCGTGCCGCCGGGCGACGTCGAGCAGCGCCGAGTAGCGTCTCGCGCGAGTAGACCGCCCCGGTCGGGTTGTTCGGGTTGATGATCACCAGCGCCCGCGTCCGCGGCGTCACCAGCGACTCGACGTTCTCCACGTCCGGGTTCCAGTCGAGGTCCTCGGCGCACCGGTAGTGCACCGCGCGCCCGCCGCCGAGGTTGACCGCGCCGGTCCACAGCGGGTAGTCGGGCGACGGGACGAGGACCTCGTCACCGGGGTTGAGCAGCGCCTGCAGCGCCATCACGATCAGCTCGGACACGCCGTTGCCGAGGTACACGTCGTCGGGCGTCACGCCGACCACGCCGAGCTTGGCCCCGAAGTACCTGGCCACCGCCTCGCGCGCCGGCGCGATCCCGCGCGCGTCGCTGTACCCCTGGGAGTCCGCGATTGAGGCGGTCACCTTCGACAGCACGGCGTCCGGCGTGAACAGCCCGAACGGCGCCGGGTTGCCGATGTTCAGCTTGATGATCTCGTGCCCCTGCGCCTCAAGCTCGCGAGCTCGCCGGAGCACGGGTCCGCGAATGTCGTAACGGACGTCGGCCAGCCTGCTCGCCTGAGACACCACGGTTGGGCCTCCCCAGATCATGGGATTGATTTCATGACAGCGGATCCGCACGTCAGGCGGACCCGTTGCCCCGAATGCTACCGGCTGTTCGCCGTCGCCCCCGGTTATTAATGGCCCTGAAGTGGCGCTAAGGGCGCGTCGGGGCCGCTCAGTAACCGGGGCAGGCTGCCCGGTGATCGTCTCGAAAAGCTCGGCGTAGCGGGCGGTCAGCACGCCGAGCACGTCGGCGGGGATCTCCGGCCCCGGCGCGGTCCGGTCCCAGCCGATCGACGTCGACCAGTCACGCAGGTACTGCTTGTCGAAGGAGCGCTGCGGGCGCCCGGGGGAGTAGGAGTCGGCCGGCCAGAAGCGCGAGGAGTCCGGGGTCAGCACCTCGTCGGCGAGGACCAGCGTGCCGTCCTTCGCCCAGCCGAACTCCAGCTTGGTGTCCGCCACGATGATGCCCCGCTCGGCGGCCAGCTCGGCGCCGCGCCGGTAGACCTCCAGGGTGACCCGCCGCAGCTCGGCCGCCGTCTGCGCGCCGACCAGGGCGGCCACCTCGTCGAAGGTCATCGGCTCGTCGTGGCCGGCGGCCGCCTTCGTGGTGGGCGTGAACACCGGCTCGGGCAGCTTCGACGCCTCGACGAGGCCGGGCGGCAGCGGCACGCCCGGACACGGCCCCGGTCTCGTTGTAGGCGGTCAGGCCCGAGGCCGGCCAGGTAGCCGCGCGCGATGCACTCCACCGGGCACCATCTCAAGGCGCTGGCAGCGGATGGCCCGGCCCGCCCACTGCCCGGGCACGTCGGTCGCGGAGATCACGTGGTTGGGCGTGATGTCACCCAGCCGGTCGAACCACCACAGCGACAGCTGGGTCAGCATGCGCCCCTTGCCCGGCACCGGCGTCGGCAGCACCACGTCGTAGATGGAGACCCGGTCGGAGGCGACGAGCAGCAGGTCGTCGCCGTCGGCGTAGACCTCGCGGACCTTCCCCGAGTGAATCAGCTCCACGATCGAACCCCCTGTGCGTAATCGCCTTACCGTGCCAGGACCCGCCGGACCCGCCGGAGCCGTACTGCCCGCTCCCGTCGAGCCTGGTAAGCGTACTATCGCGGGGCCGGCGTACGATCAGGTGGCATGGCAGGAAGCGACGCTGCGGGAACTACTGCCGAGGGCGCGAGAGCGGCGAATACCTGCAGGTACAGACAACGACTGACTCCAGGGCCGAAGCGATGGAGCTGGCCAAGGCGGCGGTCGAGGCGCGGCTGGCCGCGTGCGGCCAGGTCGCCGGCCCGGTCGCGTCCACGTACTGGTGGAACGACGAGCTGGAGCGGGCCGAAGAGTGGTTCGTCTTCTTCAAGCTCCCCGCCGACCGCTACGAGGCCCTCGCCGAGTTCCTGGCCGAGCGGCACAGCTACGACGAGCCGGAGATCCTCGCGACGCCGTTCGTCGCGCGGCTCGCCGTCGTTCCTCGGCTGGATCACCGACGAGACCCGCCCGCGCGACTCCGACGTCCCGCGGCCGCGGGACCCGGAAGGATCGGGCGCGCCCGACCCCGCCAGGTAGGCCGCTCCGGCCGGCGGGACGTTCCAGCTGACGATGACCGGGTCGTCGTGCTCCGTGCCGAGGGTGGAGACGGTGCCGGTGTCCAGCCGGAACAGCCGCCCGTCGACCGGCGGCAGGCCCAGCCAGCGGGCGGTCAGCACCCGCAGCACGTGACCGTGCGCGACCAGGGCGACGTCGCCGTCCGCGAGCAGCGGCGCGGCCCGCCTTAAGTACCCGGTCGACGCGCTCGCCGACCTCCTCGACGGTCTCGCCCGGGTGGCCCGCGTCGCCGGGGATGACCCCGTCCCGCCACAGCGACCAGCCGGGCCGGTCCCGCTGGATCTCGGCGGTCGTGATGCCCTCGTAGCCCCCGTAGTCCCATTCCCACAGGTCGGGGTCGGTCTTCGTCACCGTGAGGCCCGCCAGCTCGGCGGTCCGCTGGGCCCGCTGCGCCGGGCTGGCGAAGACCGCGACGAGCCGGTCGCCGGCGACCCGCTGCCGCACCATGGGGGCCAGCGCCGCCGCGTCGGCGACTCCCTTCGGGGTGAGCGGGACGTCGGTCCGCCCGGTGTGCCTGCCGGTCCTGGACCACTCGGTCTCCCCGTGCCGCAGCAAGATCAGCTCTCCCATGGCACCATCATCCCCGACGCCGTCCCCGCCGTCCCCGCTGCCCACGGGGCCAGCTAAACACGGGGCCGGCTAGAGCAGCCGGCGCAGCCGGAACAGGTCCTTCACCGACGCCTCGATCTTGATCCGCCCGGACATCCACGCGCGCGCGATGTTCATCGGCTGCTCGGCCAGGGAGACCACCTCGTCGCTCTTGGCGGTCAGCCGGATGTCGGCGGGCGGCTCGCCGGGCGCCGCCTCCCGCACCGGGTCGTCGCCTGACCCGAGGACGGTCACGAACGTGACGCCAAGGTCGGGAATGGTGACGCTGATCGTCCGGTTCCCGAAATACTGGTCCCGCTCGGCGGGGCTGAGCTCCGACAGCCGGCCCGCCAGCTTCTGCAGTGCCGTGCGGCACTCTTCGGCCGAAGTCATGTGCGCCTCGCTCCTCGTTGGGCGGTACCGTTCACGCGGGAGGGTAGCGTACCGCGGTGAGCATCCGGGTTACCGGGGAGCCGGAGGAGATAGGAAAACCATGGATTCAGAACGAGTTCGGCCTGCTCTCGCCCCCACCGGTGACCCCCGGGTCGACGCGGCCATCGAGCGGCTCGCCTCGCTTGAGGACGTGGACCTGGCCGAGCGGCCCGCCGTCCTTGAGGGAGTGCACGACCGGCTGCGCGAGATCCTCGGCGAGCTCGGCGACCCGGGCAGGCCGGGCCTGCCGTCCCCGCGCGCCCGGGCGAGCCGGCCGGCGCGGCGAGCAGGGCGAGCTCGGCGGCGCCCTGCCGCCAGGAGGCCAGCAGCCCCGGCCGGGCCAGCCTCAGCCGGGCCAGCCTCAGCGGGAGACGGGCCAGCCCCAGCCGGGCACAGCCGCGGCCCGGGATTCCCGGCCCCGGTTCCTGGCCCCGGCGGCCTAATGCCTGAGACGGTAACCCCGCCCCGCGGCACGGCCGCCAGCAGCGGGCGTCGTGCGTGGCCACACGGAGCGCGCGCGCCGCGGGCGCTCCGTTTCACCAGCCTCTCGTGTCACTCAGGTCCACGCGTCGACCGACGCGGGCCAGGACCAGCGCGGCCCGGACCGGGACCGGCCACAATGCACGGGCGGGAGACGGCGATGGTGACGGTGCGGGGGAGGCTGGACGCGGAGCTCGTCCGGCGCGGCCTGGCCAGGTCGCGGGAGCAGGCCGCCGAGCTGATCGCGGCGGGCCGGGTCGCGGTCGGCGGGCAGGTCGCCGCCAAGCCCGCCACCCAGGTGGCCAGGGACGCGGCGGTCACGGTCGCGGACGACGCGGACGCCGGGCCGCAGTACGTATCGCGCGGCGGGCACAAGCTGGCCGGCGCGCTCGCCGCCTTCGCCGGCTTCGACGTGGCGGGCAAGCGCTGCCTCGACGCGGGCGCGTCAACCGGCGGCTTCACCGACGTGCTGCTGCGCGCGGGCGCGGCGCACGTGGTCGCGGCGGACGTCGGGTACGGCCAGCTGGCCTGGTCGCTGCGGACCGACGAGCGGGTCACCGTGCTCGACCGGGTGAACGTGCGCACGCTCGACCCGGCCCTGGTGGCACCGCCGCCGCAGGTCGTGGTCGCCGACCTGTCGTTCATCTCGCTGTCCAAGGTGCTGCCCGCGCTCGTCGCGTGCGCGGCGCCGGACGCGGACTTCGCGCTGATGGTGAAGCCGCAGTTCGAGATGGGCAAGGGCCGGGTCGGCGCGGGCGGCGTGGTGCGGTCGCCGGACGACCGGGCCGCCGCGGTCCGCGCCGTCTGTGACACCGCCTGGTCACTGGGGCTCGGCGTAAGAGGTGTGACGGCCAGTCCGCTGCCCGGCCCGGCGGGGAACGTGGAGTACTTCGTCTGGTTCCGGCGCGGCGCGCCCCCCCTGGACGACGCCGACCTGCGGCACGCGATCGAGTCCGGCCCGCAGTTATCTCCCGGGGGGACGACCCCCCGTACCCCGGCCGATCGCCGCGCCTGACTGCGCGTGCAGCCGGCCTGGCTGCCCGTCACGGGATGCCCCGACGACCCGCAGGTGCGTGAAAGTGCCGTTGATGTCGCTATAGCGACATCAACGGCACTTTCATGCCGGCTCTGAAGCGGTATCGGCGGACGCGCGCTCGCGGCGGCACGGTAAGTTGCACCCGATGGGTGAATCAAAGCGGACGATGCTGGTGCTCGCGCACACCGGCAAGGAGAGCGCGCGGCGCAGCGCGAGGCAGGTCATCGAGCGGCTGACCGCGGCGGGCGTCGCGGTGCGGGTGACCGAGGCCGAGGTCCCCGCGCTCGAGTGCGCCGGCGCGACCGTGGTCCCGGCCGGGCCCGAGGCCGCCGAGGGCGCGGAACTTGTCATCGTCCTCGGCGGCGACGGGACGCTGCTGCGCGCCGCCGAGCTCGCCCGCCCGGCGGGCACCCCGCTGATCGGCGTGAACCTCGGCCACGTCGGCTTCCTCGCCGAGGCCGAGCCGGACGGGCTCACCCAGACCGTGGACCGCCTCCTCGCCGGGGAGTACCGGGTCGAGGAGCGGATGACCCTCGACGTGGTCGCCCGCGACAACGGCACCGAGATCGCCGCGCACCTGGGCGCTGAACGAGGTCACCGTGGAGAAGGCCGCCCGCGAGCGCATGGTCGAGGTCGTCATCGAGGTGGACGGCCGCCCGCTGTCGCGCTGGGGATGCGACGGCGTGGTGTGCGCGACGCCGACCGGGTCGACCGCCTACGCGTTCTCGGCCGGCGGTCCGGTGGTCTGGCCCGAGGTGGAGGCGCTGCTCATGGTGCCGCTCGCGGCGCACGCGCTCTTCGCCAGGCCGCTGGTCGTCTCGCCGCGGTCGGTCCTCGCCGTGGAACTCGTCCGCGAGGGCGGCGAGGCCGCTGTCGCCGAGGCGGACGGGCCCGGCGGCGAGCGGCGAGCCCGGCGGCGCTTGAGTCGGAGCGGGCGGTCCTGTGGTGTGACGGCCGCCGCTGGTTCGACCTGCCGCCCGGCGCCCGGATCGAGGTGCGCCGGGGCGAGCTGCCGGTCCTGCTGGCGCGGGTGCACGGCCTGGGCGGCCAGCCCGCGGGCGGCGAGTTCACCGACCGCCTGGTGGCCAAGTTCGACCTGCCCGTCGCCGGCTGGCGCGGCCGCGCCGGCCGCTCCGCCCGCTAGACGGGTAACTCGTACCTCCCGCGCTCGCCGCCGGCGCGCTCAGAAACTGTTCCGAAATATTTGCTTGAACGTAGCGGGCAGGCGACACTGAATGCAAACATTTAAGCGAACGACCGCGGATATCGGTGCACGGCGAGGCGGCCGAAGGCTACCCAGACTGGCCGTCTTGACGAGAGTGTCGGCCGCGGCTTGTACGGTGAGCCTTAGCGGACAGGCGGCGGCAGGCACCGGAGACCGCCCATCGCGCGGACGGCCGCGACGGTAAAGTCGGCCTTGCCACGGGGCGAGGCGGGCGGGTTGGGTCGAGAAGGAGACGGCTGGCGGTCATGCTTGAGGAAGTGCGCATCACCGGGCTCGGGGTCATCAACGACGCGCTGCTCGAGCTCTCGCCCGGCTTCACGGCGCTGACCGGCGAGACGGGCGCGGGCAAGACCATGGTCGTGACCGGGCTCGGGCTGCTGTTCGGCGGCCGCGCGGACCCGGCCAGGGTCCGCCCGGGCGCGCAGCGCGCCTCCGTCGAGGGGCGGCTGCGCACCGACCCGCGCGGCAAGGTCGCCCAGCAGGTCGAGGAGGCGGGCGGCGACCTCGACGAGGACGGCACCCTGGTGCTGACCAGGACGGTATCGGGCGAGGGCCGGTCCCGGGCGTTCGCGGGCGGCCGCTCGGTCCCGGTGTCGCTGCTCACCTACCTCTCCGACGACCTGGTCGCCGTGCACGGCCAGTCCGACCAGCAGCAGCTGCTCAAGCCGGGCAGGCAGCGGGAGTCGCTCGACAAGTACGCGGGCGGCGTCCTCGCCGAGGTGCTCGCCGACTACCAGCGCGCCTACGGGCGCCACCGGAAGGTCCTTGACGAGCTCACGACCCTGACGACGCAGGCGCGGGCCCGCGCCGCCGAGGCCGAGGAGCTGCGGGCGGGCCTGACCGACATCGAGAAGCTCAACCCGGTGGCGGGCGAGGCGGCGGCCCTGCGCGCGGAGGAGGAGCGGCTGGCCAACGCCGACGCGCTGCACGCCGGCGCCACCACCGCCCACGAGGCGCTGCTCGGCGACCCGACCGCGGGCAACGACGGCGTGGACGCCGTGACCCTGCTCGGCCACGCGCGCCGGGCGCTGGACGCGGTCCGCCGCCACGACACGGAGATCGACGGCGTGGCCACCCGGCTGTCGGACGCCGCCTACCTGGTCTCCGAGGTCGCGGGCGAGCTGGCCTCCTACATCCAGGGCATCGACGCCGACCCGGCCCGCCTCGCCGCCGTCCAGGAGCGGCGCGCCGCGCTGGCCCGCGTCATCCGCCTCTACGGCCCCGGCGGCGTCAACGCGCACATCAACGGGACCCCGGTGCAGCTGGCCCGCCGGGCCGCCGTCCGGCGCGGACGGACCGGCGCCGGCACGGCCCGGCGGCGCGCCCCGGACGGCGCGACGGCCGCGGACGCGGGCGAGCGCCGCCGAGCCGGACACGCTTTTCCCGGCCGAGGAGCCCGACGACATCGCGTACGTCCTTGAGTGGGCGCGCCTGGCCGCGGCCCGGGTCGCCGAGCTCGACAACGACGACGACACGATCGCCGCGCTCACCGCCGAGGAAGCGGAGCTGGCGGCGCAGGTCACCGACCTGGCCGGGCGGCTGTCCCGGCTGCGCGCCGAGGCGGGGGAGCGGTTCGCCGCCGACGTCACCGCCGAGCTGACCGCCCTCGCCATGCCGCACGCCAGGATCTCCGTCGCCCTCACCCCGCTCGCCGAGCCGGGGCCGCACGGCGCCGACGACGTGGAGATCCGCCTCGCCTCCAACCCCGGCGCGCCCGCCCTCCCGCTGCACAAGGGCGCCTCGGGCGGCGAGCTGTCCCGGGTGATGCTCGCGATCGAGGTGGTCTTCGCCGGCGCGGACCCGGTGCCGACGTTCGTCTTCGACGAGGTGGACGCGGGCGTGGGCGGCAAGGCCGCCGTCGAGATCGGCCGCCGCCTCGCCAAGCTGGCCAGGCTCGCCCAGGTCATCGTGGTCACCCACCTGCCCCAGGTCGCCGCGTTCGCCGACAACCACCTGGTGGTCGCCAAGTCGAGCGACGGCACGATCACCAGCACGAGCGTGATCCGCCTCGACCACGAGGCCCGCGTCCGCGAGCTGTCGCGCATGCTGGCCGGCCTGGAGGACTCCGAGTTCGGCCAGGCCCACGCCGCCGAGCTGCTGGCGATGGCCGCCGAGCAGGCCGCCAGGAACTAGCCCGCCGGTCCCGGGCGCGACGGCCCGCCCGTCCCGGGCGCGACCGACCTGGTAGCGACGGCCCTGGTAGCGAGCGGCCAGGCGCGGGGCATTCCTAGAGCGCGAGGCTGTAGAAGGTGTTGTCCCCGGTCTGCGGGTAGCCGCCGAACGGCCCGGCCGGGGTGAACCCGGCGGACTCGTACAGCGCCCGCGCCGCCGCGAACCCCGGCGTGGTGCCGGTCTCCAGCGACACGCGCCGGTACCCGCGGGCCCTGGCGGTGTCGAGCAGGTGGCCGAGCAGCGCCCGGCCCACGCCGCGCCCGCGGGCCTCCGCGGCCGTGTGCATCGACTTGATCTCCGCGTGCTCGGCGTCGAGTTCCTTGATCGCCGCCACGCCGAGCACCGTGCCGCCGTCGCGGAAGCTGACGAACGTCACCTTCGGGTCGAGCAGCCCGTCCACGTTCAGCGCGAAGCTGTGCTCCGGCGGCGTCTCCGACAGGCAGAACGCCAGGTGCCGTTCGAGCAGCGCCCGGACCTCGGGCTTGCGCGGGTCATCGACCATGATCTCGCCAGCAGTCACCGCAGCAGTGTACGAGGGCGAGCTGCCCGCTTGAGCAGGCGCATCAGCGGCGGCAGCCCGGGGCCCGGGTAACGGTTTGATCAAGGTGCGGCGAGCGGCCAATCCGGGACGTCCGCCGCGCTCGAATGCGCTGCGTAACGGCAAGCCGTACAACCAGGAAGGACGACATGCCTCCTCAGACACATGCGGAGCAGCCGCGGCAGGCCCAGCCGGCCAGCGACACTGTGCCCGGAACCACTGTGCCCGGACCAGGCGTCCGCCCAGCTGGCCTCGCCCGTGTCCCGCCGGTCCCTGCTGCGCGGCGCCGCCGGCGCCGGCGCGGTCGGGCTCGCGGCCGCGGCGGGCGCCGGCGCCGTCTTCGCGGCCACCCGGCCGACGGACGCGGCCAGGCCGGCGGACGCCAGGCAGGCGGCCGCGGCCAGGCAGCCGCGGCGCCGAAGGCCAGCGGCGAGCCGCTGGTCGTGTACCTGCGGGACACCTCAACCGGCGAGTTCGAGGTCTTCAACGGCACCCGCCAGGTCCGGGTCCGCAACCCCGCGCTCGTCGCCCAGCTGCTCGACGGCCTCCAGACGGCCCAGTAACTGTCCACCGCGCTCATCACGCCGAAGTGAGGTAACAGAGTGTCATCGCATCGCGAGGCCCCGGAGATCTCCAAGGACCCGGTAGCCGACAGCACCGACGTCTACGCGTTCGTCAGCCCGGACCGCCCGGGCACCGTCACCCTGATCGCGAACTACATCCCGCTCCAGGGCCCGGCCGGCGGCCCGAACTTCTACGCGTTCGGCGACGACGTGCTGTACGAGATCCACGTCGACAACAACGGCGACGCCGAGCCGGACGTCACCTACCAGTTCCGGTTCAAGACCGAGCTGGCCGACAAGGACACGTTCCTCTACAACACCGGGCCGATCACGTCGCTCGGCAGCCCGAACTGGAACCGGCGCCAGACCTACAAGGTCACCCGGGTCAAGAACAACAGGAGCACCGTCCTGGCGAACGGCCTCGTCTGCCCGCCGTGCAACATCGGCCCGCTGTCCACCCCGAACTACGCCAGCCTGGCCGCGGCCGCGGTCCACGGCCTCAGCGGCGGCATCAAGGTCTTCGCCGGCCAGCGCGCCGACGGCTTCTACGTGGACCTCGGCGCGATCTTCGACCTCGGTGACCTGCGCCCGTTCGAGAACCTGCACGCCCAGTACGGGATGAACGTGTTCAGCGCGGGCGCGCCCGGCGTCAACGCCACCGCGCAGCTGAACGTGCACTCGATCGCGATCCAGGTGCCGACCGGCGACCTGCTGTGGGGCAGCCCGCACGGCAAGGTGACCGACAAGGGCTCGGTGATCGGCGTGTGGACCACGGCGAGCCGCCAGCGGGTCAGCGTATGGGACGCGGACACGAGCGCGAACGTCCTGTCCGGCCCGTTCCACCAGGTGTCCCGGCTGGCCAACCCGCTGGTCAACGAGGTGCTGATCCCGCTTGGCCAGAAGGACTTCTGGAACACGCAGCCGCCGCACCACGACAAGGCGTTCGCCAACCGGGTCACCCAGCCGGAACTGGCCGGGCTGCTCCCCGCGCTCTACCCGGGCGTCTTCCCGAACCTGGCCAAGCTGGTCGCCGCGAAGACCCCGCGCGCGGACCTCGAGGCCATCCTGCTGACCGGCATCCCGTCAGGCATCGTGCCCGGCTTCCAGAACAACACGGGCTCGGTCCTCGCGGACATGCTCCGCCTCAACACCGCCATCCCGGCGAGCAAGACGCCGAACCCGCTCGGTGTCGTCGGCGGCGACCTGGCCGGGTTCCCCAACGGCCGCCGGGTGTTCGACGACGTGGTCACCATCGAGCTGCGCGCCATCGCTGGCGTGACCGTCCCGCTCGTCGACAAGTCCTACAAGCCGGACGCGGCGGCCAGCCAGGTCACCGACGGCCTCACCGGCGGCCAGCGTGCCTTCCGGTTACCTCACGGGCTTCCCCTACCTCGGGGTTCCCTACAGCGGCTTCACCACCCCGTCGTCCTGAGAGCCGCCAGCCGGCCGCAGGCAGCAGCGAGAGCCGAGTGCAGATGACCGAGCAAGTCCTCGGCACGTCCGGTCCCGGCAGCGTCATCCTCGAACTGGGCGAGGGCATCGGCGCCCTCATCCTGGAGACGCCGCCTGACCTGGACGGCCATGAGATCGAGATCAGCCCGCCCGCCGGCGGCCCGCGCACCCACTCGCTGGTCCGGGAGCGCAGGACCGCCGCCGGCACCAGTTACGCCGCCGTCTACCCGGTCCTCCCCGCAGGCGACTACATCGTCTGGCGCGAGGACGGCGTCCCCGCGGGCCAGGTCACCATCCACGGCGGCCAGGCCAGCCGGTTCCGCTGGCCGGAAGTGACTCCGGCCGGCCCCGGCTGACCGGCCTGGCCTGGCCCGCGCCGCCTGGCCTGCCTGGTGCGGCAAAGCGCCCGGGAGGCCAGGCGCGCCGCGCTGCCGCGGGCCTACGCGGGCAGCGTCAGCACCACGATCGGCGCGGTCGTCGGCGCGGCCGAGCCGCCGGCCGGCTCGACCGTGACCCCGATCGCGTCCCCGCCGGACAGCCCGGACGCGAGCACCGGCGCGGTGCCGTGACCCGCCGCCGGGCCCCGCGGGCACGAGGCCGGCGGGCCGGGCACCGCCGGCGCCGATGAACCACAGCTCGTAGACCGACGTCGGCGGCAGCACGGGCAGCCCGGAGCTCGTGAACACCACCGCCGCGGCCCGCGGCGACGCGACGACCGTCGCGGTCCCGCCCGCCGCGGTGGCCGCGCTCGCGACGCGCGCGTCCGGCGCCGACAGCAGGGCGGCGATCTCCGCGTCGACGGCCCGCGCCCCGTCGAGCGCGGCGACGTCGGCGAGCACCCGGCCCTTCAGCGCGGGCGGCGGCGTGACCGCGGCGGCCTGCCCGAGCACGGCGGCGGTCGCGGCGAAGCCGCGCACCTCGCCCGGGCAGGTCCGGCAGGACGCGAGGTGCCGTTCGAACCGGGCCCGCTCCGCGCCGTCGAGCGCGTCGAGCGCGTACGCGCCGGCCAGCGCGTGCGGCCCGCGGCGCAGCGAGAAACGCGGCAGCCTCACCAGCTCACCCCCAGGCAGTCCCGCAGCCGTCGCAGGCCGTCCCTGATCCGGGTCTTCACCGTGCCGAGCGCGACGCCGAGCGCCGCGGCGACCTGCGGGTAGCTGTATCCCGAGTAGTACGCGAGCGTGATCGACTCGCGCTGCAGCTCGGTCAGCCCGTCAAGGCAACGGCTCACCCGCTCGGCCTCCATCGAGGACTCCACGGCGTCGGCGACCTCGTCGGCGAGGACCGGCGCGCCGGCCGCGGCGGCCCGGGCCTCCCGCTTCGCGGCGGCGGCCTCCGACCGCACCCGGTCGACGGCCCGGCGGTGCGCGATCGTCATGACCCAGGTCATCGCCGACGCCGCGCGCCGGGTCGAACCGCGCCGCGGTCCGCCAGACCTCGAGCAGCGTCTCCTGGGCGACCTCTTCCGCCTGCGCCGAGTCCCGCAGCACCCGCCGGATCAGCCCGAACACCGGGGCGGCCACCCGGTCGTACACCGCCTCGAACGCCGCCTGGTCACCTCGCCCGGCCAGCGTGACCAGCCCGTCCAGGCCGGCGTCGCCGCGCTCGCGGGGACACGCGCCGCAGGCCGGATGGGCTCCATGCCACGTGCCTCCCCGAACGATCCCGGCGCCCGCTCCAGCCCCGGGCGGGCGCCTCTTGCGGTGAGCCTAGTCCCGGGAGCCGGAGAAGATCCGCAGGAAGAAGAAGAACACGTTCAGGATGTCCAGGAAGATCGACGCGGCGAGCAGCGGCGCCGAGTCCAGCCCCCGCGACCGGCGCAGCCGCTGGAAGTCGGCCGCCGTCAGCCCGGCGAAGACGACCAGGCCGAGCACGGCGTAGATCAGCGACGCGTGCGGGATGTGCACGAAGATCAGCACGATCCCCGCGAGCAGCAGCACGAGCAGCGCGATGAACGAGATCCGCCGCACCACCGACAGGTCCCGCTGCGTCAGGTACCCGAACGTCCCGAACGCCGCGACGAACAGCGCCGTCGCGCCGCCCGCCTGCCACAGGATCGCCGGATCGGTCGTGGCGTACCAGACGAGCGTCGGCGCCGACGCCACCCCCATCAGCACCCCGAAGATCACCAGCAGCACCGTCGCCGCCGTCGGCGACCGGCGCGCGGCGAAGTTCATGATCAGCAGCACCACGAAGGCCGCGATCCACGAGACGATCACCGCCCCCTGCGACAGGTTCCGCCCCGCGTACGCCCCGGCGGCGAAGAACCCGGCCGTCAGCGCGACGAGCCCCATGGTCTGCCCGAACAGCGTCGCCGTCCGCCCCGGCGTCGCATACCCCTGATAGGCCAAGTCCGAGTACATAAGACTCCTCCTAAGTCCAATATCAGGAACGGGTGCGAGGTTACCGACGTTCCCCAATCCGCATTCCCGCAGGGTCAAGGCGACCCGGCCCCGCTGCTTCTCCTCTACCATGGCCTAAACCGGAGGGTGGCAACGGGTTGCGTGGTCCGGCCAGCTTGGGGGAGGGGCATCGATGGATCCGGTGACGCTGATACTTACCGCACTGGCGAGTAACATCACCCCTGGGGCGGAGGGTGAGCCGTCCCCGACGCAAGAGGCTCGTGACGCACTTGAAAGCCTAGTCGCGCAGCGGCTTTCCGGGCGGCCGCACGGGGAGCTTGTCCTAGCTCAGTACCAGACTGCCCCCAATGTCTGGGAGGCTCCGTTGGCGGCCGAGTTGACCGCTGCCGGGGCAGACGGCGACGCTGAGTTGCTGACGGCAGCCCAAACCCTGCTGAGAATCGTGGAGAAAGCGGCTACCCGGAGCACGTACGACGTCAAGGTCGAGGGCAGTCAGGGCATTCAATTCGGCGACGGAAACGTACAGCTCAACGTATTCCATCAAGGCAATCCCGATGATTCAGACCTGGCGCGGGCCAAGGAGACGTCCCAGCAGTGGCTCCAGCGTCTAGTGGAGTTCGAGGGCTCTGTCCTTGAGCAAGCCCTCCGGAACGCCGCCACCACGTTCCGTTTCAGCATGGCATTTATGACCGCGGGCGGGATAATCGTGCTGATAGCAGGCACTCTGGCCCTCACTCACACACACGGAGGCTCGGCTCAGCCCATAGCTCTGGTATCGGGTCTGGCTGGGCTTATTGTGGGGACCTCTGGCGCTGCGTTCTCCCTGAAAGCGGACAAGTACCGGAAAAATCTGGATCAGCAGGCCAACAGGATGCATGCCCAGCTTCTCGATGACCGTGACCTGACGGAAGCTAAAGAACAGGTGTCAAAGATTAAGGATGACAAACTGACCGACAGGGCTCGGGCCACGATCGTCCTTCGCCTCATGGGTGCTGAAAGTGAGCCGAAGTGGCTGGCGCTTCCTCCTGAGGAGCACAGCGAGTAGCTTCCCGGCGGCCCCGTATAGGGTTGGGTAATGGGCAAGCTCAAGGTTCTCTTCATCGGCGGTACCGGGGTCATCTCGTCGGCCTGCGTGCGGGAGGCCGTCGCCAGCCACGACATCGAGCTGTACGTGCTTAACCGGGGGAAGTCGGCCACGTGGGGCGTGCCGGACGGGGTGACGGGAGCTGCGGGGGGATGTGCGGGATCCCGCATCCGTTCGGAAGGCCGTTGACGGTCTTGACTTTGACTCTGTCGTTGACTTCGTCGCCTTCACCCCGGACCACGTGCGGGCTGACCTGGACCTGTTCCGGGGGCGGACCGGGCAGTACGTGTTCATCTCCACCGCGTCGGCGTACCAGACGCCGCCGTCGCGGCTGCCGGTCACCGAGTCGACGCCGCTGCGCAACCCGTACTGGCAGTACTCGCGGGACAAGATCGCCTGCGAGGACCTGCTGGTCGCCGAGTACCGCGACGACGGGTTCCCGGCGACGATCGTGCGGCCGTCGCACACCTACGACGCGACCAAGACCGTGCTGTCCGGCGGGTGGACGTCGCTGGCCCGGATGCTCGCGGGCAAGCCGGTGATCGTGCACGGGGACGGGACGCTCGCTGTGGACGGTGACGCACAACACCGACTTCGCGCGGGCGTTCGTGCCGCTGCTCGGGCACCCGCGGACGCTGGGCGAGGCGTTCCACATCACCTCCGACGACGTGCTGACCTGGGACCAGATCGCCCACGCGCTCGGGGCCGCGCTCGGCGTCACGCCCGCGGATCGTGCACGTGCCGTCGGACGTGATCGCGGCGCACGACCCCGAGTGGGGCGCCGGGCTGCTCGGGGACAAGGCGCACTCCATGGTGTTCGACAACTCCAAGGTGAAGTCCGTCGTGCCGGGCTGGCACGCGGTCGTGCCGTTCGAGCGCGGCGCCACGGGAGATCGCGGCGCTGGTACCTGGAGGACGCCGTCGCGGCAGGTCGTCGACGAGAAGCTGGACGCGCTGATGGACAAGCTGGCCGCCGACTTCGGCGTTTCCTAGCCGCGTCTGCGGCTCGATGCGGAAGATCGGGTAGCCGGGGGCGATCTCGCGCAGCTTCTCCTCCGGGGCCTTGGCGTCCACGCCGTCGAAGAACACGCCGACCTCCAACTTCCAGCGCTTCAGGTAGGCGCGCAGGATCGCGGGCTTGTCGTCGTCGGCGACCTCCGTCGCGGTGAACGGCTCGGCCTTGCGGCCGATGCGCAGCTCGCCGGTGCCGACGACGCGCAGGTTGCGGACCCACTGGGTGTTGCCGCGCGGGGCGACCAGGTACCGCGTGCCGTCGCAGGGGCAGCGGGTTGACCGGGGTGGTGCGCCACTCGCCGGACTTGCGGCCCTTGACGTACAGGACGCGCGAGCCGTAGACGCTGATGCCCATCCTGGTCAGGCGGGCCACGGTGTCGTTGAAGAAGTTGGTGGCGGACTTCGGCTTGACGTAGCGGGTCTTGCGTGGCGTTCATTTCTGGCTGTCCTTCCGTCGTACTTGCGAGAGCACCGCTCTCTGTTAAGATCAGTGAACACGATTCGGCGGCGTGCTTGTCAAGAGCACTGCTCTCGTTTCTGGCCACTGATCTCTCAAGGAGGGGAGTGATCCGCTGATGACCTCGCCGCGTACCGCGCCGCGCGCGGCTACCGCGCGCGAGCGCGCCCGTGCCGAGCTGACCAGGGAGATCAAGGAGGAGGCCCGGCGGCAGCTCGCCGGCGACCGGCGCCGACGGGCTGTCGCTGCGCGCCGTGGCCAGCGAGCTCGGCATGGTGTCGTCGGCGCTGTACCGCTACTTACCCGAGCCGCGACGACCTGCTGACCGCGCTGATCGTCGACGCCTACAACGCCCTCGGCGAGGCGGCGGAGCAGGCGGCTCGCCGGCGCCGGCGCCGGCCCGGGAGCGCTGGATCGCCGCCTGCCACGCCATCCGCGACTGGGCCCGGTCGAACCCGCACGAGTACGCGCTGATCTACGGTTCCCCGGTGCCCGGCTACCGCGCCCCCGAGGCGACGATCGGCCCCGCGGCCCGGGTGCCGCTGGCGTTCGTCGGGGTCGTCCGGGGCGCGCTGTCCGCGGGCGAGCTCGCGGCGCCGCGCGAGGCGCTGCCCGTCGACCGGCGCGCTCGCCGGGCAGGCGGCCGCGCTGTCCGCGGCGCTCGCGGCCGGTCGGCCGGCGTCGCCGCGGAATCGCCGGGTGCCCGCGCGGGGGACGGCGCGTCCGGCGGTTCCGCCGGACGCGCTGGTCCGTGCCGTGATCGCGTGGACGCAGCTGTTCGGGATGATCAGCTTCGAGCTGTTCGGCCAGTTCGTCGGGTCGTTCGAGCCGGCCGACGCGCTGTTCGCGCACACGGTCGTCCAGCTCGCGGCGTTCGTCGGGCTCCGTGAGCGCGGAGCGCGTCACCAGGCCGGTGCAGCGAGTGCGACACCCGGACGCGTACCGCTACTCTCGAAGCGTGAACAAGCAGGAGCGGACGTACACGGTTTTGCGGGACCGGATCCACTCCGGCGCGTTCGCTCCGCGGGCACGGCTGAACATCGACGGGCTCGCCAGGGAACTCGGCGTCAGCGCCATCCCGGTCCGCGAAGCGCTGCGCCGCCTCGAGGCCGAGGGCTGGGTCAGGTTCCAGCCCAACGTCGGCGCGATCGTCGCCCCGGTCGACACCACCGCCTGGGAGCAGCAGATGGTCGCGGTGGCCATCCTCGAAGGCGCCGCCACCGCCGACGCCGCCGCGCACCTGCGCACCTCCGACATGACCAAGGTCCGCAACCTCGCCGCCGAGATGGAGCAGGTGGCCGCCGAGGGCGACCTGAGCAAGTTCAGCCGGCTCAACCGGCGGCTGCACGCCACGATCTTCGCCCGCTGCGCCAACACCTACCTGCTTGAGCTGCTTGACCAGACCAACCAGCGCCTCGACCGCATCCGCGACACGATGTTCACCTACCTGCCCGAGCGGTCCAAGGCGGCCGTCGGCGAGCACGCGCACCTCATCGAGCTGCTCGAAGCGCGGCGACCCGGAAGAGATCGAGCGCTACGCCCGCTGGCACAAGCTGCAGACCGTCGAGGCCTACCGCGCCACCCACCAGCCGCCGCGGTAAGCCGCGGGAGCCGCCGGCGGGTCACTCCTGCCCGGCGGGCCGCGGCGATGCGCCGCCCGGTGATCGACGACGGCCGGATCCGCACCCACACCCGGCCGGAAGCCTCCCCGCCCCACGACGACAGCCCGAGCGCGTCCAGCCGTGCCGCCTCCTCCTCGTCGTCAACGATCTCCGCGAGCCCGTTGACGACGACCGACCAGCCGGTCCCCGTCGCCGCGTCGTAGGCAGTCGGCCTCGAACCCGACGTAGCTGCCCGACCTCGACGGCGGACAGCTTGGACCCGGCCCCGGTCCTGAACACGACGTCCTGCCCGTCCACCAGGAAGTTCACCGGCAAGATCACCACCTCGCCGCCCGCGATGAACCCGATCCGCCCCACCGGCACCGACTTGAGCAGCAGGAAGCAGTCCCCGAGATGAAGGATCTCAAGCCCTGCCCGGTCGGTCGCCAGCTTCCTCATCGTGCCCTCCCGCATCACCTGTCCGGACCTGCCGGCTCCAGTATCCGCCGCCGCGGCCTCCGGAGCGTCCGGTCACCGCCGCTCCGCGGGCTTCCCTGGCTGCGCCCGGCGTCACCTCTCCCCGGCGTAGACCGCGAACGCGATGGTGCGGTCCAGGTACTGGTGGGTCCGCTCGTCGTAGTCGCCGCCGCAGGTGATCAGGCGCAAGGTGGGACCCGGCGTGAAGCCGTACACCTGCCTGGTCGGGAAATCCTGCTCCGGGTACAGGGCGACCGCGGTGACCCGGAACACCGCCGTGCGATGGTCCCTGCGGGTGACGTACACCAGGTCGCCGCGGCGCCAGGTCGCCGAGCTTGTAGAAGACGGCGGGCCCGACCGCGGCCGAGTCGACGTGGCCGAGCAGCACCGCCGGGCCGTCCTGGCCGGGCGCCGAGCCCCTGTCGTACCAGCTGGTCAGGAACGGCGTGGCACAGCGGCGGCACCGCGACGCCGCCGCTCGGCGTCCAGGCCGAGCGGTATGACGCGCGCGTTTACCCCGATGGCCGGGATCCGCAGGCTGACCGGCACGGACCTGGGCAGCGGCGCCGGCCCGGCCGGCGGCCGCGCCCGCGCGCCCGTCGCGCCCGTGCCGGCCGCCGGGCCCGGCGGCCCCCGGCGGGGCGGCCGCGGCCGGCGGCTCCGGCGGCGGCGCCCAGCGGTGCAGCTCCGCGTTGACCCCGATGACGAGCAGCCCGGCGCCGATGAGGCATATCGCGAGCCATGATCAGCCAGGAGCTGCCCGTCTCCCCGGGCTTCGCCGCCTGGAGTCACCGCCGCCGCTCTCACGGTCGCCAGTCGGCGGCTTCACGGAGCGGCGTGCCTGCCCGCCGCCTGCGGATGCGGACGACGCCGGCGCCGACCGCGAGGGCGCCCACGGCCAGCAGCCGAGTCCCGGCCGTGGTGAACGGTCCCCCGGTCAGCGGAAGACGTCGTGCCGTCACCGGTCAGCGGCGCGCCGGACGGCAGCGGCCCTGGCGCCGGGTTGACCGTGAACGCCGCGGTGCCGGACACCCCGTTGCTGCAGTCGATTGACGGCGAGTAACTGCCCGGGCTGATGCTCGTCGGAAGCTCGACGGTGGTCACGAACTCGCCGGCGTGCGTTGACTCGTCCATCGGTATCTGCTCGGCGAGGCCCGAGCGTGGTGCCGAACAGCGTCGCCGAGGTCGCCCCGGGTCCCGCAGGTGATCGCGAAGGTGACGCTGGTTCCCGGCGCCGCGACCGACGGCGTCACGTCGATGACCGGGTCCGCGGCGAAGGCAGGCGCGGTGAGGGCGGGCGCCGCGGCGGCCGCCAGGGTGGCGGCCGCCGGCCAGCGTCAGCGTGAGTACGGCAGAGCGGACGAAACGCATCGTAAGTTCCCCCGTTCGAACGCGGGACCTCCCCGCGCCACTTCCTAGGGGTGCGGATGGCCGGGCGGGCGGCCGGCGCGCACCTAGGCATCACGTTTGGTGTCCAGTTGGTCGCTCCGTGAAACATGTGACTTCATATGAAACACATGACTGGTGTGGGCGGCGCGCAAGGTTTGTGGCGTGACGGAGTGGAGATTCCCTTGAGTACTTAGAGTAATCGAGAGGTGACGATTTGTATCAACGTGATCAGCCGGAATGGCTGCCCGAGCTTGATGTCACCCCGCCGGCGAGGCAGCGGCGGTCGCCTACACCACCCGCGTCTACGCGTCGCTGTACCTGCTTGTGGACAGCTACCCGCCGTTCGGCTTCGCCGCCCCGGGGTCGCCGGTGCAGGTCGAGTTGCGCCCGGGGCGGCTGAACCGGCTCGCCGTGCTCTTCCGGATCATCCTGGCGATCCCGGCCGCCGTCATCGCCGCGGTGCTGACGGCGGGCTGGCGGGCGCTGTCGTTCTTCTGCTGGCTGGTCGTGCTGGTCCTGGGCCGCATGCCGGACCCGCTGTGACGTCGGGCGGCCGGGTGCTCGCTCGCCGTCTTCATCATCATCGGCGTGCGCTCGGCATCGCCGCTGCCGAGCGCGCGAGACGCGGTTCCGGCGACGCAGCCGACGGGCGTGACAGCGCGCCGCGTCCCGCGCGGCCGTAGCCTGTCCCGGCCCGTGCGCCCCAGGGCGGACTGCGCTCTGGGATCAACAGCAACGAAACTGCTGCTCGGCGGCCGACCCTCGCCGACAAGATGGATCGTTAGGAGGGCCCCAGTGCTCCCAACGATCCACTGTCTTCGCGCCGAGTCGCGCCAAGTACGGATATCAGCCGTGAGTGGCCGGCTGAGTCCTGGCCGAGGCGCCGTGCCGACGTCAGCAAGCGGTTGCCTGGCCGGTGACAGCAAACCGGGGCTCGCGCCCAGTCGGCCGCGCGGATTCCTCGCCGGGATAACAGCAAGAAGCGCGGAGCGCCCTGCCCTGCCGCCGAGCTGCGGGGCAGGAAAGGGCCGGGTGAGGGGAGCGGGCGCAGGGCCGCACCCGTTCTGGGGAATTTCTCCTGAATGCGCTGCCGGTCCTGGTTCCCTTGCGCCGGGCAGTATGTTACTGTCCAGTAACATGAGTGAGCCGACGCCGGGGTTCTCCCTGGAGCTGAGCAGTGACGTGCGCGAGATGCGCGACTGGGTGCATGAGTTCGCGGCGCAGGTGATCCGGCCCGCCGCGGCCGAGTGGGACGAGCGCGAGCAGACGCCCTGGCCCATCCTTCAGGAGGCGGCGAAGATCGGGCTGTACTCGCTCGACTTCTTCGCCGACGCAGTTCTTCGAGGAGTCCGGGCTCGGCTTCGTGACGGCGGTCGAGGAGCTGTTCTGGGGCGACGCCGGGATCGGGCTGTCGCTGGTCGGCTCCACCCTGGCGGCCGTGGCCGTGGTGTCGAACGGGACGCCTGAGCAGATCGGCGAGTGGTGCCCGCAGATGTTCGGCGACGGAGGCGACGTCAAGCTGGGCGCGTTCTGCTCGTCCGAGCCCGACGCCGGCAGTGACGTGGGCGCCATCAGGACCCGCGCCGTCTACGACGAGGCCAGCGACGAGTGGGTCATCAACGGCGTCAAGACCTGGGCGACCAACGGCGGGATCGCGAACGTGCACGTCGTCGTCGCCTCGGTGGACCCGTCGCTCGGGTCGCGGGGCCAGGCGACCTTCATCGTGCCGCCGGGCACGAAGGGGCTGTCCCAGGGGCAGAAGTTCAAGAAGCACGGCGTCCGCGCCTCGCACACCGCCGAGGTCATCCTGGACGACGTCCGGGTGCCCGGCCGCTGCCTGGTCGGCGGCAAGGAGAAGCTGGACCGCCGCCTCGCCCGGGTCCGCGAGGGCGGCCGCGGCGGCGAGCAGGCCGCGATGAAGACGTTCGAGGCGTCCCGCCCGTCGGTCGCCGCGATGGCCGTCGGGGTCGGCCGCGCCGCCGTCGAGTTCGCGGCGGAGTACGCGCGGACGCGCGTGCAGTTCGGCAAGCCGATCGGGCAGCAACCAGGGCGTCGCGTTCCAGCTCGCCGACATGGCCGCCGCCGTCGACGCGGCCCGGCTGCTGACCTGGCGCGCGGCGTGGATGGCCCGCCAGGGCAAGCCGTTCACGCACGCGGAAGGCTCGATGTCCAAGCTGGTCGCGGGCGAGACGGCCGTCCGGGTGACCGAGCAGGCGATCCAGATCCTCGGCGGCAACGGCTACACCCGCGAGTACCCGGTCGAGCGCTGGCACCGCGACGCCAAGATCTTCACGATCTTCGAGGGCACGAGCGAAATCCAGCGGATGATCATCGGGCGGGCGGTCACCGGGCTGGACGTTCGGTAGCCTGACCTGCGGATATACCGAGCGTGTACCCGGAGGGCGGGCCGTTCCGCTGCAGAGTGGGGCGGCCCGTTCTCGTGTCCGTTTGTCCGAATCATGCCGGTTATTTCCCGTCGTTTCCGGACCGCGTGCTGAATCCGTGCTGATACCTGGAGGGCCTATGGTCTAGACCAATCAAGAATTGGTCTAGACCAGTCGCTTCATGGGTCCGTGAACGTGCGGAATTTATGTTGGAGGGACGGGCGTAGCTGCTGGACGAGCCGACCGCCCACCTCGACGCGGAATCCGAGGCCCGGGTGATCGACGCGCTGACTGCCGCCACCCAGGGCCGTACCGTGATCATGGCCACCCACTCGGCGGCCCTGACCCGGTCCGCCGACACCGAGCTCGCCATCACCGGCAGAGCTGTCCGCCCGGTACGGGAAGGAATCCTCCGGTGACCGGACCCGAGTTCCCGCCCCGCCGGGCCCGGCCCGGCAGGTACGCCCTCATCGGCGCCGCAGGGCTGGCCCTCGCCGTTGCCGCCGAGGCCTGCTCGGTAGGACTGCTCGGCCTGTCCGGGTGGTTCATCGCCAGCTCGGCCATGGCCGGCGCCGCCGCCTACAGCATGTTCTCCTACCTGGATCCCAGCGGCGGAGTCCGGGCCTTCGCGCTCGGCCGGATCATCACGACCTACGCCAGCCGGGTTGTCCTGCACGCGGCCGCGCCAGGTCCCGCGCCCGCGCGTTCACCGGCGCGGCACCGCCGGTCCGGCCAGTCCCTGGACCGCGTCCTGCCGACGCCGACACCGCCGGCATGATCCGTCCAGGCTCAGCGCCCGCGGAACCGCCGGCCGCCGCGCGGGCGGCCAAGGGCGCCGGAGACGCCGTCCCCGCGCGATCACCGCCGCGCGCCGTCGCGTCGGTCGCCGCCGCGGCGGCACCGCCAGACCAGCCAGGCCCGGCCGCCTGCGCGCGAGTCGTCACCGCGGCATGGCCTGGTGCTCCCTGCGCGTTACCCTCACCGCCGTCGGCGTTATGGCCAATGCCGGGCAGCTCATCCCCGCGGCCGAAGCAGGGGCCCTTGCCCGGCAGGCCGCGCGGCGCCTCGTGCACGAAGGCGGCGGGCAGTCGCCCCCGCCGTCCCCTGGTACCGCGTTCCGCGCAGCCTTCGACGGCCACCTGCTGACCGTGGACGCCTACCGGCTCCCCGGCCGCCCGCCGCGGCAGACCAGGTTCACGGTCACCGCCGGCCACACGCTCGTCGTGACAGGCGCGTCCGGAACCGGGAAGACCACGCTGCTTAACGCCATCGCGGCAGCCATCAGCCGGTCAGGAAAGTCAGGTAAGCAGCGGGGCACGGCGACCAGCGTGCTGGCCGACGACTACCTGTTCACCGGCACCGTCGGCAGCAACATCCGGCTGGCCAGCCCGCTGAGCTCCGACAACGACATCGACGAACTGCTCGCCGCCCTGATGCTTGACCGCGGCGGTATACGGTCCGCGACCCCGGTCGGCGCCGGCGGCCGCGGCCTGTCGGGCGGGGAGCAGCGCCGCCTGCACATCGCCCGCGCCCTGGCCGCCAGCCCGGACGTGCTTCTCATCGACGAGCCAGTGACCAGCCTGGACGGATTCACCGGCAGTCGGGTCCTCGCGGCCGTCCGCCGCGGCTACCGCAGGCAGTACTCATCTTTGCCATGCACGAGCTGCCGGCCGATACCAGTGTGCTCGGCCCCGGCTGGATCGCTATTTCGCTAGCTCACGACCAGATCTTGTCACCACCCCAAGTTTGACTTGATTCTCACGCTCCCTCGCGGCTGCCAGCATGGTCGCCAACGTGAGCTGACGAAGGGGTGAGATCATGAGCGCCGGAGAACAGACGGACGTCATCATCGTCGGCGGCGGGCCGGTCGGCCTGACCGCGTCGCTGCTGCTGAGCCAGCTGGGCGTCGCCCATGTCCTGTACGAGCGCCATCAGGGGACGTCGGTGTACCCGCGTGCGGTCAGCCTGAACCAGCGAACGATGGAGGTGTACCGCGGCCTCGGCCTGCACGATGAGCTGGCCGCCCATGCCGCTCCGCTGTTCTGCCACGAGCTGACCGCCTGGTACACCTCGCTCGCCGGCCCGACACCGCTGCACGGCCGCCTGCTTGGCAGCAGGAACGCGTGGGGCGGAGGCCAGTACGCAAGAGAGTACGCTGCCGCCAGCCCGTGCACCTACCGGCAGCTCGCGCAGATCCGGCTCGAGCCGCTGCTGCGGGCGCACGCGGAGGCCGCACCGCGCGCGCACGTGCAACTTCGGCGCCGAGGTTGTCGAGATCAGCCAGGACGAGACGGGCGTGCGAGCGCTGGTCGAGCAGGGCGGCGCCTGCCGGACGGTATCGGGCAGGTACCTGATCGCGGCCGACGGCGGGCGCACGGTCGCACCGCAGCTGAACATCGGCGTCACCGGTCCGACGAACCTGGTCGACATGGTATCCGTGCACTTCACGGCGGACCTGAGTGCTTGGCGGGACCCGAAGGTCATGATCAGCTGGTTCGTCAACCCGGACCTCGGCGGCTCGGCAGGCACCGGGCTGCTTTACCCGATCGGGCCATGGGACGGGCTTGGCCACTCGCGCGAGTGGAACTTCGTGTTCGCGATGGGCGCCAACGACCCGCTGCGCTTCGACGAAGACGCCGCCCGCGACCGGGTACTGCACACGCTGGGCATCGAGCGGCTGCCGGTGACCGTGCACAGCGTCAGTCACTGGTACATCCAGTCGGTGGTCGCCGATGCCTTCCGGGCTGGCCGCTGTTTCCTGGCCGGGGACGCGGCGCACCGCGTTCCCCCGTGGGGAGCCCTCGGCATGAACACCGGCATCGGCGACGTGCGCAACCTCTGCTGGAAGCTGGCCATGGCACTGGCTGACCCCGCCCTCGAAGGGCTGCTTGACTCCTACGAACCCGAGCGCCTGCCGAGTCGCCGAGTCGGTTGCGGCCAACTCGCTGGCCAGCTTCCACGATGGCGCCAGGGTCATCGACACCGCACTCGGGCAGGCTCCCGCCCAGCCACCGGAGGAAGGGTGGCGCAACATCGAGATGCTGTGGCACGACGGGCCGGACGGTGACGCGCGCCGCGCCGCGATGGACAAGGCCGTGCGCTCCCTCGACCTGGAGTTTCACGCGCACGGCGCCGACTGCGGCTTCGCGTACGCCCGCGGCGTCGTCCAGCAGCTACCGGGAAGCGCTCCAGCCGAAGACGACCCGGTCACCTACCGCGCCACGACGACCCCGGGCCACCACCTGCCGCACTTCTGGATCGGAGAGGCGGGCACCCGCGAGCGAGCGACGGTCGACCTGATCCGTCCCGGCCGGTTCCTGCTCGTGGCCGACACGGCCGCCGCGCAGTGGAGCCGGTGGGTGAATTCTCTTGACGGCCCGCTCGCGGGAGCGATCGACGTTGAAAAGGTCAGCGGCACCGCGACCAGCCCCGACCATCCGGTGCCCTGGGGACAGCTGCGCGAAGTGGGCGACACGGGAGCGATCCTGGCCCGCCCGGACGGCATCGTGGCATGGCGGTGGATGGACCAGCCCGGCGACGGGGCCGCCGAACTCCAGCGCGTGCTCAAGCGCCTGGTCGCGCGCTGCGCTGACTAGGGCCATCCGCAGGTCAGCCAAGCCCTTCGGCTACGCGCCGGGAATGCGGATGATGAGGGCGTCGCCCTGGCCGCCGCCTCCGCACAGGGCAGCGGCACCGGTGCCGCCCCCGCGCCGGTGCAGTTCAAGGGCCAGGCTGAGGAGGATACGGGCACCACTCATGCCGACGGGATGGCCAAGCGCGATGGCGCCGCCGTTGACGTTGACCCGATCCGGAAATACGTCCAGGTCCCGCATCGACGCGAGCGGTATCCCGGCAAATGCCTCGTTGATCTCGATCAGGTCCAGCTCATCCGCTCGCTGGATGCCGTCGCGGCCTTGTGCTTCGCGGCGGATGGCGTCGCGGATCGCGCCGGCCTGGCGGAGCAGCAGCGAGGGGTCCGGGTCGGCGACAGTGCCGTAGGCGCCGAGTTCGGCTAGCCACGGCAGGCCGAGCCGGGCGGCGGTGTCCTTGCCCATGATCACGACGGCGCACGCCCCGTCGGACAGCTGCGAGGCAGATCCTGCGGTGATTGTCCCGTCATCGCTAAAGGCCGGCGGCAAGGCAGCGAGCCGCTCTACTGTGGTCCCTGGCCGCACTCCCTCGTCATCCGCCACAGTGACATCGCCTTTCCGGCCGCGCACTGTGACCGGCACGATCTCGTCGGCCAGCCTGCCTTTTTTGCTGGCAGTTGCGGCTCTGGCGTGAGATCCGGCGGCGAAGGCGTCCTGGCTGTCGCGGGTGATTCCGTACCGGGCCTGGTTGCACCCCGTCGCCTCGCCCATCAAGATGCCGTCGAACCCGCAGACAAGCGCGTCGGAGTCAAGCGCGTCCAAGAACAGTGCGTCGCCGTACCGGACCCCGCGCCGAGCGCTGGGCAGCAGGTGCGGCGCGTTGGACATCGACTCCATTCCCCCGGCCACGACCACTTTGGAGTACCCGGTGATGACCTGCTGCGCCGCATATGCGATCGCGGTCAGCCCCGATAGGCAGAGCTTGTTGAGGGTGAGCGCCTGGACGCTCATGGGGATGCCACCGCGTGCCGCCGCCAGCCGGGCAGGGTTAGGCCCTATTCCGGCTTGCACCACGTTGCCCAAGATGACCGCGTCCACCTGTTCCCCGGTAATCCCCGATCGCCCCAGGGCTGCCTAGATGGCGGCGCCTGCCAGCGCCGGAGCCGACAGGGCCGAGAGCGAGCCGAGCAGTTTGCCGATCGGGGTGCGGGCTCCGGGCGACGAGCACTGGCTGTGGCATGGATTCTTTCCTTCAAATTCAAAATTCAGGTCATTCCGAGCGGATGCGGCTGTCTGCGGCCGGCCTACCGTCGCCTTCGCAGAGTTGGGTGGAGCGGGTGAGGAGCCGGGCGGCGTCGCTGACTTCCGGGGTTTGCCTGGCCTGGCCGGCGGTGCTCTTGGCACTGATGGCACCGCCGGGCGTGGCTACGCGGTAAGGCAGGCGGTGGAGAAGGCGTCGGGGTTCAATGGGACGACCTCGTCAATCCACTTGGCCGATCCGTTCCTCGATCCACATGCGGTTCTTGCACCGCTGCATTTCCCGGCCTGGGTGCCGGGTACGGCGTCGATGATGACCTCCAGCCCGGTCCGATGACCATCTGCGCGATCACGAGCGGTCGCCGAGGACTTGGCGTCTAGCCGCCGGAAGGCACGTCATCGCCGCGCTCTGTTGTCCCGGTGATTGCCGTAGCCGTAAAAGCCCTGGCCGCTCTTGCGGCCGAGCAGACCGGCGGCGGTCATCCGGCGCAGCAGCGGCGGCGCTGCGAACACCGGCTCGGCGTACTCGCTGTACATCGAGTCCGCGATCGCCTGGAGCGTGTCAAGCCCGATGAGGTCGGCGAGCTTCAGCGGTCCCATCGGGTGCGCGCAGCCGAGCGTCATTCCCGTGTCGATGTCTTCGGCCGTCGCATGGCCGGCCTCCAGCATTCGGATTGCCGCAAGCAGGTAGGGCACGAGCAGCGCGTTGACTATGAACCCGGCACGGTCCGGCGCGGTGATCACCGTCTTGCCGAGGGTTTCGGCGACGAACGCGCGGGCACGTGCGGCAGTGTCCTCGCTGGTGAGCACGGAGGGGATGAGCTCGACGAGCTGTTGCACTGGTGCCGGGTTGAAGAAGTGCAGGCCGAGGACTTGGCCGGGCCTGGCGGTGGCCTGCGCGACCTGCACGACGGGGATGGAAGAGGTGTTGGTGGCCAGGATCGCGTCGGGCCGGGTAACGAGCTGATCGAGTTCGGCGAACAGCGCGGTCTTGAGTTCCGGGTTCTCGGTGGCCGCCTCGATGACCAGGTCACGGTCGGCGAGGTCGCCGAGCCGGGTGCTGACCGTGATGCGATCCAGCGCGGCGTCGCGTTCCGGGCCGGACAGCCTGCCTGCCTGGACCGCGCGGTGGAGTGAGTTCGCGATACGGGACTGCCCGGCCGCTGCTGCCGCGTCGTCGACTTCGCGGACGAGCACCTTGAGGCCGGCGCGGGCGCATACCTCGGCGATGCCGGCCCCCATCAGGCCGCACCCGATGACGCCGACGCGACTGATACCGCTCATGTGATCCTTTCGAGAAGCAGGAGCGAGAGATCGCGTACGCGGGGAGTGTCAGCGGTAGGCGGAGATGCCGGTGAGCGCCTGCCCGATGGCGAGCTGGTGGACCTCGCTGGTGCCCTCGTAGGTGAGCACCGACTCCAGGTTGTTGGCGTGCCGCAGCACCGGGTACTCGAGCGTGATGCCGGATCCGCCGAGCACGGTGCGGCAGGTGCGCGCGATCTCGATCGCCTCGCGGACGTTGTTGAGCTTGCCCAGGCTGATCTGCGCCGGGCTGACCGCTCCGGCGTCCTTGAGCCTGCCGAGGTGCAGCGCGAGCAGCAGCCCCTTGTACAGCTCGAGCGCGCAGTCGGCGAACTTCGCCTGGGTGAGCTGGAAGCCGGCGATGGGGCGGTCGAACTGGATGCGGGTGCCGGCGTAGGCGAGGGTTGCCTCCAGGCAGTCGCGGGCCGCGCCCATCGCGCCCCAGACGATCCCGTACCGCGCCTCGTTCAGGCAGCCGAGCGGGCCGGACAGCCCCTTCGCCCCGGGCAGCATCGCGTCCGCGGGCAGCCGCACGGAGTCGAGGATGAGCTCGGAGGTGGTCGAGGCGCGCAGGGACAGCTTGTGGTGGATGTCGCGGGCGGTGAAGCCGGGCGTGCCGGCCGGGACGAGGAAGCCGCGGATGCCGTCGTCGGTCCGCGCCCAGACGGTCGCGACGTCGGCGATGCTGCCGTTGGTGATCCACATCTTGGTGCCGGTGAGGATCCAGTCGTCGCCGTCGCGCACCGCCCGGGTGCGCATGCCGGCCGGGTCGGAGCCGAAGTCCGGCTCGGTCAGCCCGAAGCAGCCGATCGCCTCGCCTGCGGCCAGCCGCGGGAGCCACTGCTGCTTCTGCTGCTCGGAGCCGTACTTCCAGATCGAGAACATCGACAGCGACCCCTGCACCGACACGAAGCTGCGCAGGCCGCTGTCGCCGGCCTCCAGTTCAAGGCAGGCGAGCCCGTAGGCCACCGCGCTCGTCCCGGCGCAGCCGTACCCGGTCAGGTGCATGCCGAGCAGGCCGAGCCTGCCCAGGTCTGCGGCCAGCTCGCGGGGGGAGACGCCGTGCTCGTACCAGTCCGCGATATAGGGCTTGACCTTGTCCTGCACGAAGGAGCGGACCGTGTCCTGGATCAGCCGCTCCTCGTCATCGAGCAGGCCGTCGAATTGCAGCAGGTCCATGAGTGCTGTCGCGGGCATGGGAACTCCAGACTGGTCAGCGCCGGCTTGCGCGGCGGGTGGGCTTGGCGGGGGTGCCGGGAAGCTCGCGGCCCCGACCCTCCGTGTCCTCTGGCTTCTGCGGGCAACGCGTCGCACAGCGCCTCGAGGGCGTGGTCCCGGTGCTGGCGGGACAGTTCGGCGGCGGCGCCGGCGTCGCCGCGGGCGACCGCCTGCATGATCTCGGCGTGCTCGGCGCGGACCCGGTCGCGGTGCGCTGCGGTGGCGAAGTACCGCGACCGGTAGTGGTCGGTGCCGTCCCACAGCACCCGGATCATGTCCGCCATGCGGGGCATCGCGGCCGCGTCGAACACCGTGAAGTGGAACCGGCGGTTCGCCGCCGTCAGGGCCGTCACGTCCGCGGACCGGTGCGCCCGCTCCATGTCGCGGACGGCACCGCGCATGCGCGCGAGGTCGTCGCGGGTGAGGGTGCCGACGGCGCGGGCGATCGCCTCGGTCTCCAGCAGGTCCCGGATCCGGTAGGTCTCGCGCAGCTCGGCCCGGCTGAGCCGGGCCACGGAGTAGCCGCGGCGCGGCACGTAGACGACCTGGCCCTCGGCCTCCAGCGTCTTCAGCGCCTCGCGGACGGGCGGGACGCTGACGCCGAAGTCGCGGGCGAGCATCTCCTGGCGGAGCTGCTGCGCCTGGCTCGTAGCGGCCGGCCGCGATCCGCTCGCGCAGCGCCAGCAGCGTCGCGTGCTGGACCGTCGTGACCGCGGCACAGCTGCGCCGGGCGGATGCCGTCCTGCTGCCCTTCACCTGAGAGATCTCTCACTTCCACTCCCATCTACTATTTTCTAAAATAGTAGGAAATCCGCGCCTGGAGCAACTGTGTCGTCCGTCACCACTTGCAGGAGCCGCCATGTCACCCGAGGACCCGCCTGGCGATCAGTCGGCTGCGCCGCCCCTGGACGGGCTGCTGGTCGCGGACTTCAGCCGGGTACTGGCCGGGCCGCTCGCGTCGATGTTCCTTGCCGATCTCGGGGCCACGGTCGTCAAGGTCGAACGGCCCGGCTCGGGCGATGACACCCGCTCATGGGGGCCGCCCTACGTGGGCACGGCCACCACGTACTACACGAGCGTCAACCGCAACAAGCGCAGCGTCGTGCTTGACCTGGCCGACCCCGCCGATCTCCGGCTTGCCGGGCGGCTGGCCCGCCGCGCGGATGTCCTGGTTGAGAACTACCGCCCGGGCAAGCTGGCCGAATTCGGGCTGGACGCGGCGGCCCTGGCCGACGACAACCCGGGCCTGGTCTACTGCTCGATCTCCGGTTTCGGGACCGGCGCCGGCGCGGGCCTGCCGGGCTACGACTTCGTCGCGCAGGCCGTCGGCGGCCTGATGAGCATCACCGGCGAGCCCGGCGGGGCGCCAGTGAAGGCCGGAGTCGCCCTGGTCGACGTCCTTACCGGGCTGCACGCGACAATCGGGATCCTCGCCGCGCTGCGCGAGCGGGACCGCTCCGGGCGCGGCCAGGTGGTGGAGGTCAACCTGCTGTCAAGCCTGCTCAGCTCGCTGGTCAACCAGGGCGCCGCCTACATCAACGGCGCGGGCGTGCCGTCGGCGATGGGCAACAGGCACCCGAGCATCGCGCCCTACGAGACGCTGCACGCCCGCGACGCGCCCATCGCCGTAGCTGTCGGCAACGACCGCCAGTTCGCCGCCCTGGCCGCGTGCCTGGGCAGGCCGGAACTGGCGGCAGACCCGCGCTTCGCCGCCAACCGCGACAGAGTCGCCAACCGCGCCGCGCTCGCGGCGGAGCTAGAGTCCGCGCTCAGTGCTCACGGCGCCGCTTACTGGACGGAACGCCTCCAGCGGTCCGGCGTGCCCTGCGGCCCGGTTAACGACATCAGGGCGGCGGTCGAGCTGGCGGCGCGCCTTGGCCTCAACCCGGTCGTGCGGCACCCGTTGGGCGGAGACCGCGCGATCGCGACGCTGGCGAACCCGATCACGCTCGCCAGGTCGCCGGTGCGCTACCACCGTGCCCCGCCTGAACTGGGCGCGGACGACACGGCCGTGCGCGCCTGGCTGTCGGAAGACGGCGCTCCGGCCGTCCCGGGGTAGCGTGCTGCCCTCTGGCTCGTCCTGCCCGCCCGCCGACCCTGGGTCACTCGTCATCGGTGATCTGGACCGTAAGGGTGCCAAGGCCGGTGATCTCTGCTTCGAGCAGGTCGCCGGCGTTGAGCCAGGTGCCGGTGCTGAGCCCGACTCCGGCCGGGGTCCCGGTCATGATCACGTCGCCGGGCTCGAGCGTGACGTGCTCGCTGATGTGCGCGATCTGCTCGGCTACGTCCCAGATCATGTCTGAGGTGCTGGCGTCCTGCCGCAGCTCTCCGTTGACCCGGAGCCTCAGCTGGAGGCTTGCGTCGTCGACGAAGCGGGCGGGGACGATGCCCGGCCCGAGCGGGCAGCTGTCGTCGAAGGCCTTGCCGCCGAAGAGGTCGAACTTCACCAGGTGCTTGGGATGGCGCTGCCAGTCACGGGCGGACAGGTCAAGGCCGATCGTGTAGCCCGCGACATAGCTCCTCGCCTCATCGGTGCGGATCTTGCGGCCGCGCCTGCCGATGATGACGGCGAGTTCCAGTTCGTAGTCGAATTTCGCTGACTGCGCCGGGTACCGGACGGACGAGCCCTGCCCGACCAGGGTCGTCGTCGGCGGCTTGAGGAAGAAGACGGGAATGTTGTCCTCTTTGCTGAACGAGGTGTGCCCGCCGTCCCTGGTGACGTGGTCCAGGTAGTTGGAGCCGGTGCAGATGACCTTGCGCGGGTACTGCAGCGGCGTCAGCCACTGCTCCAGCCGGGCGGGGGACGGCACGGCAGGCGCCGCGATCCGGCCCGAGCCCAGTCGCTCGACGGCGTCGACCAGGGCCGACTCGTTGTCGGGCCAGTGCTCGAGCACGCTCATCAGGCCGCCTGGGCCGGCGGCGGACAGCACCGACGGCGCGACGTCCTGGAGGCGGTACAGGGTTCCGCCCGCCTGAACCACGGGGGTCGGCAGTCCGTCGATGTCGATGGTCGCGAGGGAGAAGCTCATCGCAAGGACTCCTTTCTATCCAGGGCTAGGGCAGCCCACCGGTCCACCAGCTCACTGACGGTTGCCGGCGGGTCGATCAGCAGTGCGCGGCCAGCAGAGCGCACGGTGACACGCTGGGCCGGGCTGAGGTATTCGACGGGGGAGCTGCCGTCGACCCGCGCCAGGGCGAGGGCCGGGGTCAGCGAGGCGACCCGGCTGTCCAGGTGATCGGCAGGCTCCCAGTGGACGTGCCGGGCGTGAGCGCCGGCCAGTGCGCGGGCGGCGGCGCGCAGGGCCGCCGCCGCGGTCGGCACCCTGACTGACTTGATCAGCAGGTGGTTGATGCAGAATGCCACGTCGAAGGCCGGGTCGCCGTACCACGCGCATTCGGCGTCAAGCAGTACGGGCCCGTGCGGCCCGAGCAGGATGTTCTTGGGGCTGACGTCGCCGTGCGCTACCGCCAGGTGCGTTCCGGCCGTGCGCTCGGCGATGCCGGCGCAGCCGGTGCCCCAGGTCCGGGTGCGCGCGGGCGGTGACGCGCAGGTACGGCTCGATGCGCAGCGCGTCGAAGTTCTCATCGGTTGCGAACGTCGCCGCCGCAGCCGGGTCAAGAACGCTGGCCGCGTGCAGCGTCCCGGCCAAGGTGCCGACATCCCGGGCCGTCCTGGCGTCGACCTGCCCGGCTAGCAGGAGCGTCTTCCATACCGGGTACTGATCTGGCGGCAGGTACTCCATCGCGAACAGGCCGGCCTGATCGTCGTGCGCGAGGACCCGGGGGATCTGCCCTGGCGCCAGCGGCTGGGCGAACCGCAGCCACTCGTACTCAATGCGGTTGCGCGACGTGGGCGCGAGCCACCGGCGGGCGACCTTCAGCTGCGGTAGCGCGCTCTTGACGCAGACCGGCCCGGACGGCAGGTCGGCCCGCCACAGGTCCGACGACACCCCGCCAGTCAGCGGGGTCAGGGCGGGGTCCGCGTCGCCCGGGGCGAGCAGCCCGCTGCGGCGGAGGAACCCGGTGACAGTCAGCCGTGCGTCCGGTTCGGTCGCGCGCCGGGTCATCGCGCGGAAGCCCGGTCCGGGGCCTGATACGGGCTGAGGCCAATGCCGGGCGTCTCAGCGATCCGCAGGAGCTGGTTGTACTTAGCCAGCCGCTCGGACGAGCGCAGCGAGCCGATCTTGATCTGGCCGGCGGCGGTTCCGACGGCCAGGTCGGCCAGCAGGTCGTCCTCGGTCTCCCCGGAGCGGGCGGACACGATGGGGACGTAGCCCGCCTCGCGTGCCAGCGCCGTCACCTGGAGCGTTCCGGTGAGGGTGCCGTTCTGGTTGGCCTTGACCAGCACGCCGGTCGCGGCGCCGGTCGTGATTCCCTTGCGCAGCCGCTCCAGGTTCGTGGCAAACAGGTCGTCCCCGATAAGGTGCGCTTGGCCGCCGACGCGGCTGGTGAGTTCGCTCCACCCGGCCCAGTCCTCTTCATCGAGCGGGTCCTCGACCGACAGGACCGGGAACTCTCTGAGCCAGGAGGTAACCATGTCGATCATGTCGTCCCTGGTGGCGGCGCGTTCCTCGCGGCGCAGCCGGTAATAGCCCGTCAGCCGGTCGTACAGCGAGGCAGCGGCGACATCGACGGCGATGGCGACGTCACGGCCCGGCTCGAGGCCCGCGCGCTCGATGGCGGTCATCAGCAGCTCGAGCGCTTCGCGCCCAGTGCGGCAGCCGGGGCTCAGCCCGCCCTCGTCCGCGAGCAGGGTCGAGATGCCGCGGTCAGCGCATACCGCGGCTGCCGCGTCACGGACCCGGGCGGCCAGCCGGAGCGCTTCCGGCATCGTGGCCGCCCCGACCGGCATGATCAGGAAGTCCTGCACGTCCATCCCGCGCCCGGCGTGCAGGCCGCCGGACAGGATGTTGACCATCGGCACTGGCAGCACCGGGTCCGCCACGCCGGCCAGGTCGGCGATCCGCCGGAACAACGGCTGGCCGGCCTGCACGGCGGACGCGCGGCAGATGGCCAGCGAGGTGCCGAGGATGGCGTTCGCGCCGAGCCGCGATAGGGTGCTCGTCCCGTCGAGGCCGCGCAAGAGCCCGTCACAGCCCGCCTGGTCCAGCACGTCGCGGCCGGCCAGGGCCGTTGCGATCTCGCCGTTGACATGCCCGACCGCCGCGGTAACGCCTAGGCCGTTGAAGAAGGCCGGGTCGCCGTCGCGCAGCTCATGCGCCTCGTGCGCGCCGGTGGACGCGCCGGAGGGCACCGACGCCCGGGCCGTCACGCCGGTGGCCAGTCGCACCTCGACCTCGACCGTCGGACGGCCGCGCGAGTCGAAGACCTGCCGGCCGTGGATGGATCGGATCGAGCTCATCAGCGACCTCCGTTAGTAGCGGTTCCGTGCGGGGCATTGCAGGGAAAACGCGGTGCCTGACCGGACAGGACGCGCACGACCTCCTCGGCCGCGCCGCGGCGCAGGTCAAGCACTGACGCGTCCGAGGAGAACGCGATGTGCGGGGTGATCACGACGCCCGGGTGCTCCAGCAGTTCCGGCGGCACAGCCGGCTCTCCCTCGATCACGTCGAGTCCTGCTCCGGACAGGTGGCCGGACGCCAGGGCGCCGGCCAGCGCGGCTGTGTCCACGAGGCCGCCGCGGCTGACATTAACCAGTAGCGAGCCGCGCGGCATGAGGGACAGCTCCCGTGCGCCGAGCAGGTGGTGGGTCGCCTGCGTCAGCGGGGCGTGCACGATCACCGCGTCGCTGCGCGCGAGCAGTTCCTCCAGCGCGGCGAACTGCACCCCGCCGGAATCCGCGGGCGGATGCGGGTCATGGGCCAGCACCCGTGCCCCCAGCGCGGCGATCTTGCGGGCGGTGCGGCGGCCGATCCGCCCGTAGCCGATCACCCCGCAGGTGAGCGCGGACAGCCGGCGCAGCCGGGCGCCAGCCGGATCCCACCGGCCGGCCCGTACCTGGCGGTCGGCCAGCGCGATGCCGCGGGTCCAGGCGAGCACGAGCGCGACGGCATGATCGGACACCTCCTCGACGCAGTAGTCGGGGACGTTGGTGACCAGGATGCCGTGCCTGGTCGCGGCGTCCACGTCGATGTTGTCCAGGCCGACGCCCATGCGCGCGACCACCCGCAGCGCGGGCGAGGCGGCGATGGCCGCGGCCGACACTGGTGCCCAGCAGGTGAGGATCGCGTCCGGCCGGTGCCTCGCAACCAGGCTCTCGATCACCGATGCCGACGCCGGGTCGGCAGGCCCGGCCACCAGCGCGATGCCCTGCAGCGCGCAGAACTTCCCGTTCGACCGTGTCGTCCGGCCAGGCGCGGTCGGTCAGCAGGACGGTGGCCGGGTTGTTGCCGTTCATGATGCCAGCTCCTGTCTCGCGTGTTCGAGCCTGATGTGCTGCCTGCCCAGGCCGCTGACCTCCGCGGTGACTACGTCGCCGGGCCGCAGGTAGCGGCCGTAGTGCGAGCCGAAGCCCGCAGGCGACCCGGTGCAGAGGACGTCAGCTGGCTGCAGGGCGGTGTGCCGGGACAGGTACGCGATCTGCTCACGGACCGGGAAGATCATGTCCCGCGCCAGGTCGTCCTGCATGAGCTCGCCGTTGACCCATAGCCGCAGCCGCAGCGACGCGATGTCGCCGACGTGCCACGAGGGAACGAACCACGGCCCGAGCGGCAGGGTGCCAGGGCCGCCCTTGCTTTGCAGCCAGTCGCTGCCCAGTGCGGGGAGGTCCGGGCGCGTGACCCGGACGCGGACGGTCAGGTCGTTTGCCGTGCAGTATCCCGCGATGAGGCCGTCGGCGGCTTCGGCGTCCACGTGCCGTCCCTCGGCCCCGAGTACCGCGGCGATCTCCACCTCCCAGTCTAGGGTCGGGTCATCGACGTGCACCGTCGCGGCCGGCCCCGTGACGCGGGCCGGGCTGGTCAGGCACACGTACGGCTCGCCGCGCGCGCGGCGCAGCGCCACCCCTGCCTCGGCGTCGCTGCGGGCCTGCCGTGCGCGGCCGTCCCCGGCGCCGCCAGCGGCATCCTCGGCGGCCTGGACGACCTGCCGACGGTAGTTGCCGATGGTGCAAAACAACTGGCCGGGCCGTACCGGGGCCTCCAGTTCCAGCGACCTCACGTCGATGCCGTCGGAGTCGATCAGCCGCCCCGTGCCTGGCGAGGTCGTTACCGCCTGGAGGGCCGAGGCGTGCGCAGGCCAGTCCGCCAGCAGGCTGGTAACGGACCGCGCCGCGGCGAACGGCGGCCTGCCCCGCAAGCTCCGCAGCGGAAGGGCGCTCGTGCCGTGCACCAGCCAGGGCAGCGAGGGGCCGCCGGGCCGCCTGCCCTGGGCCAGTACGACGTGGTCTTCGCGCATTACCCACCATGCCGATCTGCGGCCGACCATCGCGCGGCCACACTGCTCTGTCGTATGCTAACGATAGCATTGAGGTTTGGCCAGCGACAGCGAGGTCGGCGATGACACCCGTTCCTGACTATTCGCTCCGCCAGCTGAGCTACCTGGTGACGGTGGGTGACGCCGGGTCGATGAGGGCGGCCGCGGAGCGGTGCCATGTCACCGAGGCCGCGATCTCGGCTGCCGTCCGCGACCTCGAGAGGATCTTCGGCGTGGCGCTCGTGGCCCGCCGCCCAGGCCACCCGGCAGCGCTAACCCAGGTCGGCGCCGACGTGGTCGCCGGCTCGCGGCGCCTGCTGCGGTCCGCGGGGGAACTGTACGACGAGGTACGGGTGCCGCGCGGCTCACTGCGCGGCCAGGTAACCGTCGGCTGCTTCCCTACGCTGGGGCCGCGCTACCTGCCGCCGCTGCTGCGGCTGCTGGGGCAGGAGCATCCGGGAAGCAGCCTGAAGGTGATCGAGGGCGGTCAGGGCAAGCTGAACGCCGCGGTGCTTGGCGGTGCCTGCGACGTGGTGCTCACCTACGGCACGGGCCTGGCGAGCGCGCTCCAGCGGTGCGTCATCGACACGGCCCGCCCGTACCTGCTGCTGCCCGCCGGCCACCGGCTGGCCTCGCGGGACAGCGTCGAACTGCGGGACCTGGACGGTGAGCCGCTGATCCTGCTTGGCCTGGAGCCCTGCCAGGCCAACGCGGAGGCTCTGCTGCGGCGGGCGGGCCTGGCGCCGCGCACGGTGCACGTGTCCGCAGGCATCGAGACGGTCCGCTCGATGGTGGCGCACGGGCTTGGCTGGACGACCCTGGTGCAGCGCTGGCCCGTCGGCGTGAGCATGGAAGGGCTCCCGCTGCTGGAGCGTCCGATCGCCCCGGTGGCCCCTCGCTACAGCGTTGTCGTCGCCTGGACGCGCGGCGGCGCGAAGAGCGGGCGCCTCGGCGCCATCATCGATGTCGTCCGCCGGGTCGCCGCGGGCACCGAAGAATGCTATCGATCGCAAGAAGGAGACTGACATGCAGATCCGCCGGGTGGTGGCAGGGACGGGCGCCGACGGCCGTTCGGTGATCTTGTCCGACGGGCCCGCGCCGCACAGCCACGACTTCACCTCGCTGCCGGGGCAGGCCCAGACCCGCATCTGGTTCACCGCGCAGGCACCGTCATCCCTGCCGCCCGATGGCGAGCCCACCACGGCGGACGGGCCGGTGCTGCCCGGGGCCGGCGGCGCCAGCTTCGTCATCGTCCGCTTCGCGCCCGACGCCCGCGCGGAGGATCCGGGATTCGACCCGGAGGCAGTAGGCCGGGAATTCGCCGCCTGCGCGCCAGACATCGCAGCGGCCACCGAGATCGCCAACCCGGGCATGCACCGCACGCCGACGGTTGACTACGGCATCGTGCTTGAGGGCGAGATCTGGCTGGAGGCCGACGACGGCGCCCAGGTCAGGCTGGCGCGCGGCGACACCGTGGTGCAACTCGCCGGCCGGCACGCGTGGCGCAACAAGGCGGACGTCCCGGCCCTCGTCGCGTTCGTCCTCACCGGCGTGACGCGCTGAGGCCCTCCCGGGCATCGGCGCCTGTCCCTTGCCTGGCCCGGGGGAGTCCCCGGGCCAGGCAGGGCTAGGCAAGCGCCACGGGCACGCCGCCCCGCAGCGCTGCCGTCATGCGGTGCAGCTCGTCCAGCATGGTCCGGCAGGCGAGCTCGGCGGTCGTGCCCGGCTCGAACCTGCCGTCATGCAGGTGCTGCGCGTAGTTCGCCAGCGCCACCTGGTCGGTCACCGGGACCATCCGCAGGCAGGTCAGCACCGGCTTCAGCATCTGCACCGCGCGCGTCCCCCGGACAGGCCGCCGTAGCTGACGAAGCCGGCGGCCTTGCGGGCCCACTCCTCGTGCAGGTAGTCGATGGCGTTCTTCAGCGGGGCGCTGAAGCCGTGGTTGTACTCCGGCATGACGAAGGCGAAGCAGTCGGCGCGCGCCCACGGTCCGGCTCCAGGAGCGCGTGTGCTCGTGAACGTACTGGCGCGCCCGGGGATGATGGGGCTCGTCCAGCATCGGCAGGGCGAGCTCGGCCAGGTCCGTCACCGCGACCGCGAACCTCCCGTCGCGGCGGCACTGGTCGGCGAACCACTGCCCGATCGGCCCGCCGGCCCGTCCCGGTCGGGTGCTGGCGATGATGATCTGCAGCGAGAACAACATGGGTCAGGATTCTCCACTCGGCCGCGGTCAGGGGATGACGACGTAGTTGCTGAAGCCGCCGCGGCGGTCCTTCAGCCCCGAGATCGCGCGGTTGACGTCCGCGAGGGGGAAGCGCTCATGCTCGAGGTAGGACAGGTCGAGGGTGCCCGTCTCGACCATGTGCGCGAGCTCCTGGCCCTGCGCTGTGCTGAACCAGTTCGCGCCGATGATCTGCACCTGCTCGTCCATCAGCCACTTCATGTCCACCGGGACCCGGTCAGCGACGCCGCCGATGTTGACGACCTTGCCGCCGCGGCGAACGCCCTGCATGGAGTCGAGCATCGTCTCCACCGGCGCGCGGGCGCCGAGGGCGCTGATCACGAAGTCGGCTCCCTCGCCGCCGGTGAGCGCCCTGGCCCACTCGCCGGACGGCTTGTCGCCCAGCCGGAGGACCTCGATCCGGTCGGGGGCGAGGGCCTTGACGCGCTGCAGGAGCTCCTCGTTGCGCCCGGTCCCGAGGATGCGCGCGACGCCGAAGGCAAGGCACAGCACGGTGGCCGCCACGCCCAGCGTGCCGGTCACGCCGTCGATCAGCCCGACCGAGCCCGGCCCGGCGCCCGCCGTGCGCAGCGCGCCGTAAGACGTGCCGATGTACCCGAACCGGCCGGCCTGCTCGAAGGTGACGTTGTCCGGCAGGATCACCAGCGACTGCTGCGGGGCGGTCATGTACTCGCTGAAGCCGCCGTACGGGTACAGGTCGAAGATCCGCTGCCCGTCCTGCGAGGTGCTGAAGTAGCCGTTGAGGGTGAAGTACCGGCACTTGCTGAGCTGGCCGCCGCGGCAGGCGTAGCAGCTGCCGCAGGAGCGGAGCGGGTTGACGTACACGCGGTCGCCGGGGCGGGTGCGGATCACGGCGCTCGCCGACCTTCTCGACGACGCCGGCGGCGTCGAGCCCGAAGATGGCCGGCAGCTTGGGGAGGGGCTGGTGCGGGAACCAGCTCGGCCAGTTGCTGATGACGTTGGCCATGTTGGGGACGATGCCGCACGCTCTTACCCGGACGAGCACGTCGGTGGGACGCGGCTCGGGCACGTCGATCGTGTCGATGGACATTGGCTCGCCGAGGGCGTGCAGGCGGGCCGCGCGCATCTGCGCCATGGGTCTTGCTCCTTCAGTGGATGTGTCGATGCTTGCCGCGACGGCGCGGGATTCAGTGCCGGTAGCTGTCTTCCAGCTCGATCCCGAGCATGCCCATGATGCGCACCCCGGAGTTGTACCAGGCGATGGTCAGGCACAGCTCCACCATCTGCTTGGCGGGCAGGTGAGCGCTGGCCTCGGCCCACCGCTGGTCGGAGACGTCGACCTGCAGCGTGGATTCCCGGGCCAGGCGCATGACGGCAAGCTCGGCGGGACCGAACGCGTCCGAGTTCTCGAAGTCCGCGATCTCGGCTAGCTGCCGCTGCGTCACTCCGGCCTTGGTCGCGTGGGACTGGTGGTGGGCGATCTCGTACTCTGACCCCGTGGCGTGTCCCACGGCCAGGATGGCCAGCTCGCGGAGCCTGGGGTCGAGCTCGGATTCGTCGCGCAGCGCGTTGGCGTAGCTCAGGAACGCGTCGAGCAGGGCCGGGGCATGGGCGAGGGCCCGGAAGATGTTGCCGGTCGGCAGCTTGCGTTCCGCCTCGACCCGCTGCCAGACCGCCTCGGCGCCGGGCGCGGCGTCCTCGCGGCGGAGATAGGGGACTCGCGCCATCGTCACTGGCCTCCGTTCTCGCGCCCGGCGCAGCAGGAACCGCTCCAGGGTCATCGGCTGCTGCGGCTCGGCCGGGTCCTTCACGGGCACGCCCGCGAACTCCGACGCCTCGAAATACCATTTCTCCAGCGCGGGAAGGCCCCACCGCGCGTTGGTGCTGACAGCGGCCGCGTCCCACCGGACGGGCTCGATCTCGATGTCGATCGTCTGGTAGTGGCTGTTGAATACCTCGACGCGGTGCCCGTCCGGGTCGCGCAGGTACGACGAACAGCATGCCGCCTGGCCCGTGCCTGCCGGGCCCGCGCTCCACGGCCGTCGCCGTAGCCGTTGATGCCCGCGAAGTCGCAGGCCGTGAAGATGTGGTGGCTTTCGGGGACGGTGTAGGCGAAGTGGTGCAGGCGCGGCCCGGTGCCCTTGACGATCGCGAGGTCCAGGCAGGTTCCCTTGCGGTACATGAAGGCGCCGAGCAGTTCCTCGCCGTGCGCGAGGTACTCGGAGTTGCGGAAGCCCAGGGCGCTGTAGAAGGCGCACAGGCCGTACGTGTCGGGGGTCAGGACCTGGAAGTGATCGAGCCGCTGGGCGCTCGCGCCCTGGTGCGCTTCGAAGTCGATGTGCAGCCGGGGCCGGGTCTCCATCGTGGCGCATAGCTCGAGTGGGGTGCCGGCCGGGTCGCTGACGTGCAGCGTCCGGCCCTGGTGCGGCACGTCAGCCCAGGCGGCCGGCAGGCCCTGATCGGCGAAGTACCGGTACGCCACGTCGAGGTCTTCCTCGAAGAACACGCGGAACCCGATCCGCCGCGCGGTGCCGCCGTCGCCGCTTCGCTCCAGGACCAGGCTGTGATGACATGCCTCCTCCAGCCCGCGCAGGTAGCAGGCGCCGGCGTCCTCCTCGGTGACGACCAGGCCCAGGATGCCGGTGTAGAAGTCGCGGCTCCTGGCCAGGTCGGTGACGGCGAGCCGGACATGGCTGGAGCGGCTGATGTTGAACGGCGGCCGCAGGTCTACTGGTGGCAACATGACGTGCTGGTACTCCGATCCTGTCTCGTGCGGTCTGGTTGTGACGGTAGCGGGCATGCGGGTGCCGGCTGGCGGCCGCCGCTCACAGCCCCGGCCCGCCGTTACTGGTGGCGCGGGCAGCCGCGAGGCCGTCGGCGCCGCCTTCCGCCAGGGACCTGGGGTCCCCGGGCGAGGCCCCCGCAGTCCCGCGGCGGCCGGCCGGCGAGCCGGGCCGCGTGCTGATCCGCAGCCGCGAGCCCTGCAGGCGGTCACCGAGAACGGCCACGACCAGGATGATGCCCGTGACGATCTGCTGCCAGTAGGTGGGTATGCCAGACAGGCTCAGCCCGTTCTGCAGGACGCCGATGAACAGGACGCCGAGAGCCGTCCCGCCGACGCCGCCGACCCCTCCGGTCAGCGCGCTGCCGCCGAGCAGGATGGCGGCGATGGCGTTCAGCGGCAGGGTGTTGTCCGGCTAGGGCGCGGCCGCGCCGATCCGCCCGACCGCGATGATCCCGGCCAGCGCCGCCATGGCGCCGGCGACGGCCCACACCACGACCAGCGTGCGGGACGTGCGGATGCCGGACAGCCGGGCCGCGGTCATGCCGCCGCCGACGGCGTAGATGTCGCGGCCGAAGTAGGTCCGCGTCTGGACGTAGAGGAAGACCAGGAATGCCGCCGCCATGATCCAGATCGGCATCGGCGTGCCGAGGAAGCTGTTCAGGGCGAGCCAGGCGACCGCCGGGAACGTCACGTAGATCGACTGGGTACCCGACCACAGGCTCACCGCCCCGGTGATCGCGGTCATCGAGGCGAGGGTGACGACGAAGACGTTCAGCCGCAAGATGCCGACCGGGATGCCGTTGATGACGGCGCCGACCAGCGGCGCCGAAGGCGACCACCGCCACGATCACGACCGGGCCCGGCAGCCCGGTGGCGGCGAGCTTGGCCAGGCAGATCCCCGCCAGGGCCGCGACGGCACCCGAGGACAGGTCGATGCCGCCGCTGAGCTGCACGAACGTCGCCCCGAGTGCCACGATCCACAGGACCGAGACCGACGTCGCGATGTTCTGCAGGTTCACCACCGTGAAGAACCCCGGGTCCACCAGGCTCAGCACGATCACCAGGCCGGACAGCAGCACCAGCACAGGCCGGAAGGGCCGGTGCGGTGCCACGCGGCCCTGGCCAGTGACGGGCCACCGCCCCAGGCCTGCCGCCTGGACTGTGGTGACCGGCTCATAGCTGTCCTCCCGCGGCGACGGTGGCGATCGTCGTTTCGCTGAGCTGGTCCCTGCCGAACCGGTGAGTGACGGTGCCGCGGTGCATCACCAGCACCTCGTCACACAAGTCGATCAGCTCCGGTATCTCCGACGAGGTCACCAGCAGGGCCAGGCCATCGGCCGCGGCCTGCCGCAGCTGCGTGTGGATGTCGGCCTTGGCCGCCACGTCGACTCCGCGGGTGGGCTCGTCGAGGAGCAGGATGCGCGGACGCGTGGCCATCCACTTGCAGAACACGACCTTCTGCTGGTTGCCGCCGCTGAGCGAGCGCACCGCGACGGACATCGAGGCGGCGCGCATCTTGACGCCATCGGCCAGCCGCCGGGCCAGGGCGCGCTCGCCGCGGCGGCCAGGCGGAAGGAGCCGGCTCTTGGCGTGCGTGGCGACCATGGTGAGGTTGCTCGCCACCGACATGGGCAGCACCAGACCCTGCCGCTTGCGGTCGGGCGGGATGTACCCGATGCCAGCGGCGATGCAGGCGCGCGGGGACGTGCGCCGCCAGGGGATCCCGTCCACGACGACTGAGCCGCTGGTGACCGGGCGGACCCCGAAGATAGCCTCCAGCAGCTCGCTGCGGCCCGATCCGACCAGGCCCGCCACGCCTACCACCTGCCCGGCCTTAGCTGCAGGTCCACGCCGCGGACCGCGCTGGCGGAACTCAGCTGGCGCACCTCGAGCAGTGGCCGCGCCGCATCGAGGTCCGGCGGCGAGGAGGTCGTGGCTACCGGGCCGCCGTGCAGGTCGATCCCCCCGACCATCGCGTCGACCAGTGAGCGCGGGGTGAACTCGGCAGCCGGGCCGGAGCAGACCGTAAGCCCGTCACGCATGACCGTGATCTCGTCGCTGATCTCGAAAACCTCAGCGATCCGGTGCGAGACGAACAGCACGGCAACGCCCTGCATGGCCAGCTCGCGGACCGCCGCGAACAGCTTCGCGACCTCATCTTCAGTCAGCGAGCTGGTTGGCTCATCGAGGATGAGGACCTTGGCGTCCAGCGACATGGCCCGGGCGATCTCAACCACCTGCTTCTGGTCCGGCCGTAGCCGGCCGACGATCCAGCTCGGGTCGTAATCCACTCCGAGACGGCCGAGAACCTGGCGCGCCCGGGCGCGGCTGGCCTTCCAGTCGATGCCGCCCGGCCCGCGCACCAGCCGCCCCATCAGCACGTTCTCCGTGATGCTCAGATCCTCCGCGACGGCCGTCTCCTGGGAGACCATCGCGATCCCCTGCCGGACCGCGTCGGACGCACTGCCGAAGCGGGCGGGTCTCCTTCGATGCGGATCTGGCCGCGATCCGGTTGCAGCTGGCCGGACAGGATGCCGAGCAGCGAGGACTTGCCGCATCCGTTCTGCCCGATCAGCGTGTGCACCGTCCCCGGCCGGCTGATCGTCAGCTGCGCGCCGCGCAAGGCGCGGGACCCGGAGTAGGACTTCTCGATGCCGGCAAGTTCCAGCAGCGGCCCGCCTCCGCTGGTCACGACACCCACTGCGCCGCCGCCGCGCTCCGCGGGGTCACGACGTAGCCCGGGACGTCGATGAAGACGGGCAGCGGCAGGTGCTGCTTCGTCACCGTGTCGTAGGCCGCGATCACGCTCTGCACGCCCTGCAGCTCCCAAGGCGTGCGGTAGACGAGGTCGAGCCGGCGGGCCGCCAGCGCCTGGCTCGTCGCATACTCCGCGGCATTCGGCGTCGCGACGAACACTTTCTTCCCGGAGGTGGCGACGACCGTGGAGGCAGCGATGGCCGACTCGTCGTTGAACGTGACGATGATCTGCACGCCGGGGTACTTGGTCAGGATGGTCGATGCGGCCGGACCGAAGCCAGTCGGGTTGTCGCTGGTAGTGTCCACCTGGCCGAGGAACTTCAACCCGAACTGCTCGCCCCAGTACTTCATCCGGTTGGCCATGAAGACGAGCTGGTCAACGGGCAGCGCGAACCCCATCGTCGCGAACGACGCCCCGGGGTGCTCGGTGGCGAGGGCCCGCATCGTCCGGTAGACGGCGTAGTCGAAGCCCTGCGAGATGGCAGTGACAGCGCCAGGCATCGGCGCCTGCGCCTGGTCTGGGGGATCGCCGATGGCGATGAACGGGATGCCGGCCTTGCGTGCGCCTGCGCGATGCCCGGTCCCAGCGCTGCCGCGACAACCGGGTCGCCGATGATGACGTTGACGTGCTGGGCGATCAGCTGCTGCAGCTGGCTCGCCTGCGTCTGCGGATTGGACGCCGCGTCGAGCGCGATGAACGACCCGCCGAGCTTGTCCGTCTCCGCCTGCGCCGCCTTCTGCATCGCCAGCAACATCGGCTGACTGGCGTTGGTGTTCAAGAACCCGACCTTGAAGGAGGTGCCGGGCTTGATGTCGGGCGCGGCGAGCACCTTGAAGTGGCCGTGGTCGGTCCCGTCGTAGCTGGCGGGCACCGCGAGGGACAGAGCCGCGCCCGCCGCGCCGCGGACCCGGTGGCCGCACTGCCGGCGGCGGGCCCGGGCGCCTGCTGTGCGCCGCCGGAGCTACATGCCGCGAGCGCGCACGCAGCCACCAGTGCCCCGGCCAGGCTGGCGCCGCGTCTTCCGGTGCATCTGACGTTGGGCATTGCTACTCCTCCGCATCGTTGCAGATCAGCCGACTCCTAGGACGGCCTCAGATCGTGCGTGCTATCGATAGCACAACACGCTAGGTGCGGTGAGGATGTGATGTCAATAACTTCGACCGGTCCATAGGATCACCCGGACCCTTGAACGCGGATGGCAGCAGCTGATTCGCGGATGGCAGAACAAACCGCACGCCAGGCCTCCCGTTCGTGCGCCCCGACGGCTAGAAGATGCGCTATCGTTAGCAGAGCACGGCGGGCTAGGATTCGAGGACTCCAGCCGCCACGGCTGGGTCGCGGAGGAGGCCGATGACGACGACGAAGGACATCGCGGCACGGCTGAACCTGTCCGTCTCCACAGTCGGCCGGGCCCTCGCCGATGACCGCCGGATCAGCGCGGAGACAAAGTTCCGGGTCCAGCAGGCGGCCGTCGAGCTTGGCTACGTCGGTAACCGGGCGGCGCGGCTGATGCGGGGTGAGCGCAGCACGGTCATCGGGCTCGTCGTTCCCGACGTCGGGAACAGCTTCTACTCCACCGTCGCGCACGCGCTCGCGGAGACCATGAACGCTCACCAGCGCCAGGTCATGCTGTGCGAGACCGGTGACGACCGCCACGCCGAGCTCCGGCACATCCGTGACCTCGCCGCCGCGCAGGTAGGCGGCGTGGTCATCGTGCCGACTGCCAAGCCCCTGACCGCGGTGGCACGCCTGCTTCAGACGATGCCGCACGTGCAGCTCGTCCGGCGCGTGCCCTCGCTCGGCCCGCACTGGTTCGGCATCGATGACCGAAGCGTCATCCACGCTGCAACGTCCCACCTGCTCGAGCTCGGTCACGAGCGGATCGGCTACATCGGCGGTATCCGCGACATCCCCACCGCGTCCGCCCGGCTTGCGGGATTCGAGGACGCCATCGCCGGCGCCGGCCTTCCTCCTGACTCCGGCCTCATCCGGCTGGGCCCTCCGTCGTCGGCGAGCCACGGCGCCGCCGCGGTCCGGGCGCTTGTGCGCAGCGCCTACCCCGCCGACCGCCGTGGTGACCGGCTCGCTGCAGATCACGCGCGGCGTCCTGGACGCCCTCCACCAGGACGGTGTTCACGTCCCCCGTCAGCTATCGATCGTGGGATTCGGCGACGAGCCGGGCTTCTCCTGGTGGGGTCCAGGGCTCACCACGGTGGCCCTGCCGGTGCACGCCCTGGCCACCGCCTGCGGTGTATGGCTGCTGCACCGCCTCGAAACCCAGGCCGGCAACGACGGTGCCGATGAACCGTTCGCCTCGGTGTCGCCTGGCGCTCTGGTGCTCCGTGGCAGCACTGCCGCCCCCGGCAAGCCATCCGGAAGCGCCAGTCGGCGGGAGACGATCCTGAACCCCGCGTCGGCCGGCGGCCAGCTGAACTGACCCACCTCGCGACGCCGGCAGCCCGATGGCGAGCGTGCTTGCGGGGCCACGCCAAGCAGGGCGGATCAGCCGACGGCTGCCGCGCGAATCGAGGGATCAAGACGTCATTCCGAACGTAGGTGTGGTTCCTGCCCGCGGTCCGCTGGGCCGGACGCCACGGTTGTCGCGCGCGGTTCGCCTGCCCTGTGCCCGTGGCCTTGGGCGAGGTACTGACCGTGGCGCCGCCGGGACGCCTACCGGGGCTTCCGGGCAACTGCGCCGCTCGTACCGGGGAAGGGCAGGCCGGGAGACTCCCGCGCGGGTATGCTCAGCTCCCGTGCGCGACGAGGCCGGCCTCTTCCCGAGCCTGCGCCGCCTGCGGGTACTGCTGCGGCACAGTCGGCTCAGGCGGACGGAGGCGCGGTCCCGGGCGGCCTGGGCCGTGCTGGCCTGGGCCGTGCTGGCCGGGCTGTTCTTCATGCACGGGGCACCCTCGTCGGCAGGCTGCCCGGACGGCGCGGCCATGACGCCGGTAACCGTGACGGCTGCCCCGGCCCCGCCTGTGGCAGTTTCAGGCGCAGCCGCCGGCACGGTCCGGCTGACCGCGGCCCGGCTGCCGGCCAGGTCCACGGCGGCCGGCGCTCGGCAGTCCGCAGTGCATGCGCCCCCGGCCTCGCGGGGAACGTCGGAAGAACGCGGTTCCTGCTGCGAGGGACTCTGCTCCTCGCGTCAGCCCCGTCAGGGTTCCGGCGGCGCTTCCGCCGCCTGCCCTGCCGCCGTCGTCCCCCTCCCGGTCACGGCGGCGCTGCCCGTGCGCTGCCTGACCGCGGCTCCCCGAAGCGACCGGCCGCCGGGGAGACCGGGCCTGCCGCTTCCCTTGTTCCTGGGCGTGTCCCGGACGTGACAGGCGCTCCCGCCGGGGAGCCCGCGCCGCGCTGCTGACGGCGCAGGGCCCTGCCCCGGGCGGGCTCTGGTGTCATGTCCTGATCCGTTACGCCCGCCGTTTCCCTGTGCGGGCTTGTCGTCCTGGAGTGGATTCTCCCGATGAGCAGTATCGATCGTCGTTTTTTCCTGCGCGGCGGGCTGGCCGCCGCGGCCCTGGGTACCGTCGGCACCTCTGCCGCCTGCAGCAGCCCGCCTGCCGCCCCGGCAGCGCCGTCCGGCGGCGGGCTGATCGGCCCGGGCAGCCCGCAGGTCGCTGCGGCCGAAGCAGCCCGCCATGGCACCGGCCGCGTCGTGTTCGCCGTCCTGGACGCGGTCCAGGGGCCAGTGGACCTCGGCGGAATCACCGTCCGCACCTGGAGCTACCAGGGCGAGATCCCCGGCCCGGAGATCCGGGTCCGCAAGGGCGATACCGTCCAGGCGGTGCTGGCGAACCGGCTGCCGGACCCCACCACCGTGCACTGGCACGGGATCGCCCCCGGCAACGACATGGACGGCGTTCCCGTGATCACCCAGGCCCCGGTCGCCGCGGGCCGGGACTTCACCTACCGGTTCGCGGCCGCCGATCCCGGTACGTACTGGTACCACCCGCACGTCGGAGTCCAGCTCGACCGCGGCCTGTACGGGCCGCTGATCGTCGAGGACCCCGCCGAGCCTGCCGCCTACGACCACGACTGGACCGTGGTGCTCGATGACTGGATCGACGGCACCGGCTACACCCCCGACCAGGTCCTGGCCATCTTGCGGAGCGGCATGAGCGGCATGGGGCCGGCATCCGCGTCTCCCTCGCCCAGCATGAGCGCCATGGGCGGCATGAGCGGCATGGGAAGTTCGCTAGCGCCGAGCATGTCCGGGCCGATGCTGTCAGGTGCCTCTAGCCCGCTGCTCGGCGGTGACGCCGGCGATGTCCGCTATCCCTACTACCTGATCAACGGCAGGGTCCGCGCCGCGCCGCGCACGTTCACTGCCCGTCCCGGGCAGCGGGTGCGCATCCGGTTCATCAACGCCGGCGCAGACACCGCCTTCCGGGTCGCCCTCGGCGGCCACACGATGACCGTCACCCACGCCGACGGTTACCCGGTAAACCCGGTGCAGGCCGGCGCGCTGCTCCTCGGCATGGGCGAGCGCTACGACGTGCAGGTCACCCTCGCCGACGGCGTGTTCCCGCTCACCGCTCTCGCCGAGGGCGAGGACTCGACCGCCCTGGCCCTGGTCCGCACCGGTGCCGGGGCCGCGCCGCCGTCGGACGTCCGCCCGGCCGAGCTCGGCCGGGTGCTGACCGGGTACGCGGCGCTGCGCCCGGCGGCCCCGGTGGCGCTGGCTTCCCGGGCCCCCGACGTGACGCACCGGCTGGAGCTGACCGGCGGCATGGCCCGCTACAACTGGGGCATCAACGGCACGTCGCTGAACATGGCCGATCCCGGCGCGCTGCGGTTCCTGATGCGGCAGGGCCAGCGGGTCCGGGTGGTCTTCGCCAACACCACCACGATGTACCACCCGATGCACGTCCACGGGCACACCTTCGCGCTCGGCGGGACCGGGACCCGCAAGGACACCGTGATGGTCCTGCCGAACCGGCAGGTGGCCTGCGACTTCGACGCCGATAACCCCGGCCAGTGGATGACGCCTGCCACAACCTGTACCACGCCGCGGAATCAGGCATGATGGCCGTCCTCGGCTACCAGGCCTGACATGCGGACAGCCCGCCCCGGCCGCGCAAGCGGCCCCGGGCGGGCGCACGGCACCCGGGATGCTGCGAGGACTGCGGGCTGCCCTCGCTCCACCCGGTGCTGTCAGCGTCTGCGTGAAACGCCTTGGACCGCCCGTCAGGCGCCAACCGCCGCCGTCGGCTGAACTCGGCTCCGCGGGGTCAGGCGGGCGCTTCGACTGGCAGGCCGAGCGCGTGTGCCGAGTCGCGCAGGCGCTTGTCGTAGCAGACGAACGCGGTGAGCTCGGCGCGCAGTTCGTGGGCGGTGGCCAGGTGGATGGCGTCCAGGCTGCGGAGCGTGCGGTCTCCGATGACCTCGGCGGTCGACGCGACGTCGTCGATGCTGACCAGCGCGACAGAGGACAGCACGACGTTAGCCCGGCTCATCCGCTGCGGCGCGGTCCTGGCCACGCTGCGCAGCATTTCGATCCGCAGCAGCCTGGAGGAAACGCGCGGAACCCCGGCGCGCTCCGCGATCCACAGCTCCAGCCCTGCCGTCTCGGCCTCGGGCATGACGAGCTTGAGCGCCGCCGAGGTATCGAGGTAGATCATCAGTAGCGCTCGTCGTCACGCATCTCGGCGAGGGCCGCGCTGAGCGAAACGCCCTCCTCTGGCGCGTCGCGCGCCGGGGTCGGCGGAATCGGCCCCGCATTGGCCGCGGGGACCGCCCTGCCCTGCGCGATCAGGCGGTCAAGAAGCGGCGCTCCAGTAGTCGGCACGGCCGGCGAGAGGCGTGCGACCGGCCGCCCGTACTCACTGATCTCAAGCGACTCGCCGGCCTTGATCCGGTCGAGCACCTTCGCGGTCTGCCGGTTCAGCTCGCTCACGGTTACCGAGTCCATAAGCTAATAGTACTACATAGTACTAACTTAAGGTGGGCGCTGACGTCGCGTGCTAATCCCTGCCCGCGAGCCGCTCACTACCCGGTCGCCGGAAGCGTGAACCTCCCCTGAAGCGGCAGGTTCGCCAGGGAAGAGGAATCCCCGACGTACACCTGGTAAGTACCAGGCGCGACCGCCCACGCCGACGTCGCCGTGTCCCAGTAGGCCACGGAAGGCCCGGTCAGCGTGAACCGCACCGTCTCGCTTTGCCCCGGCCGCAACGTGACCTGCTGGAACCCGCGCAGCTGCCGCGGTGGCTCGCCAATCGAGGCCGGATCACCCACATACAGCTGAGCCACCTCGGTGCCTGCCCGGCTCCCGGTATTCGTGACCTGCGCGGTGATCTCGACCTGCCCGTCGTGTCCGCCGAGCACCCGAAGGTTGCCGAACGCGAACTTGGTATACGACAGTCCGAACCCGAACGGGAACAGCGGCGTCTGCCCGGTGGCGTCGTCGTAGCGGTACCCCACGTTGAGCCCCTCGCTGTAGGTGGCGACGCCGTTCACGCCGGGCCATTGCTGCGGCGTACTGGCGGGCACGTCGGTTTCCGACGACGGGAAGGTGATCGGCAGCTTCCCGGACGGGTTGACCTGCCCGAACAGCATCGCGGAGATCGCGGTGCCGTCCTCCTCACCCGGGTACCACGCCTCGATCACGCCCTTCACCTGCGACAGCCACGGCATCAGCACCGGGTCACCGGTGTTCAGCACCACCACGGTGTTCGGGTTGGCGGCGGCCACCGCGGAGATCAGCTGGTCCTGGAATCCCGGCAGTTCCAGGTTGGGCCGGTCGACTCCCTCGGACAGCTCGTCGCCGACGAACACCACCGCAACCTGTGCCTTCTGAGCGGCGGCGACCGCGCTGTCGATCAGCGGGTTGTCCGCGCCGGCCGGCAGCTCCCAGCCAAGCTCGTCAAGCGCCACGTTGGTCGCCGTGTAGTCAACCTCGACCGAGTACGCGGTTCCCGCGGTCAGGTCAACGGTCGTGCTCTTCGTCGCCGACGGGAACCCGCCGCCGTCGCTTAGCACCTGAGTGCCGTTGATGTACAGGGTCTCATGGTTGTTGCTGGTCAGGCTGAGCGTATAGGAGCCGGTCGTCTGCGGCGTGAGCGTCCCGGTGTAGCGGACGGAGTACCCGTGCGCCGAGCCGTCGGCCGCCGCCGTGTTAATCCCGGCCGGGGGAAGCGCGTACTGGTCGACGTACGGTTCGACCCTCGACACCGCGGGCGTGCCGGACCACGTCGAGTTGTTGAAATACTGCGCGAGCAACCCGGGCTGCCCGGACGGCGCGGAGAGCGCGTCGGCCGGTATGGCTGGGTCCCCGCCCAGGCTGACCGGCGGTTCCCCGGCGTTCACTACGGAGATGTGGTGACTGTCCGCCACTTTACCGATGGCCTGGAGCGGGCTCACCGTGTACAACGGCGCGACCTTGGCGCTGCCGCCGCCCCCGGCCGAGGCGACATCCGCCTCCGGGCCGATCAGCGCGACCGACTTCAGCGACGAGGCGTCCAGTGGCAGCACATTGCCGTCGTTCTTCAGCAGCACGGTGCCCGCCTCGGCGAGCTGCCGCGCGGCCGCGCCGTCCTTCGCCGCCGGGATGGGCTGCACTTGCGGCGCGGGCTTGTCGAACAGCCCGAACGCGAACATCGTCCGCAAGATCCGCTCCACCATGCCATCGAGCGTGGCCTTGCTAACCTGCCCATTCGTAACGGCTGTGGCCAGTGTCGTCCCGAAGTAGGCCGGGCTCGGCAGCTCAAGATCGGTACCGGCGTTCGCGGCGTCCACCGTGCTGTGGATGGCGCCGAAGTCGGACATGACGTAGCCCTTGAAGCCCAGCTGATTATCCAGCGTGCCGAGCAGTGAGGAGTTATCGCACGAGAACACCCCGTTGATCGCGGGGTAGGAGCACATGACCGCCCCGGCGCCCGCGTCCACGGCGGCCTTGTAGGGCAGCATGTAGATCTCCTGGAGCGTCCGCTCGCTGATGATCTCGTTGATCGTCTCGCGGTTCGTCTCCTGGTTGTTCGCGGTGAAGTGCTTGGGGGTCGCGATCACCCCGCGCGACTGGATGCCCTCGACGTTTCCCGCCACGATCTGTCCGGCTAGGTACGGGTCTTCGCCGTACGCCTCGAAGGTCCGGCCGTTCTCCGGCACCCGGGCGATATCGATGTCCGGCCCCTCCAGGTTGTTGCGCCCCTGGTCCACCGTTTCATTACCTTCAACGACCCCGTACTGCTGCGCGGCCGCCGGGTCCCAGGTCGCCGCGAGCGAGATCGGCGCTGGCAGCGCCGTCGCCGGAAGCTGCACCGGCGCGTTAGTGCTGACACCTGCGGGCCCGTTGGTGAGCAGGAGGGCCGGGATGCACAGTGACGGGATGCCCGGAACCTCCCGGCTTTGGGTCGCCGTGGATATCGTGGCCGTCTCCTGAACCTCCTGCGCCAGCGTCATGTTCGCCACTAGGAGCTTGGCCCGCTGATCCGGCGACAGGTGAGTATCCATCCAGGGCGCCGCCTGCCCGTTGCAGGTGGCGGCGTCCTGTGCGGTGCCAGCAATCGCTCGAGCAGGTGCCGGCGATGCGGCGTGGGCGGCGGCCGGCACCGACGCCGGCAGCGCCATCACCGACAGGACCACCCCGGCGGCCCCGGCCATCCAGGCCTTCCGCGCGCGCCGCCATCCCGACCCAGGTACGTGACTCATCGCGGCTCTCCCTTGAGACTGCCCGCTGGTTCATAAAGGTGCCGACTTGAACAAAACACCACAGAACCGCGCTGTCAACTCCCCGGCTCGCTTAACCGCCGCCCGGGCGCACCAGGACGGAGCGGTCATGTCGCGGGTCACGTGAAGACCGCATCCGTTCGGAATGAAATCTCTTGTACCGAACGGTTGCGTGGCTCCGCCTGCTCCGAAAATGACCGCGGGGGCGGAGGCTGGCGCGGGCCGGCTTC
>CAVTKQ010000013.1:0-43315 GCA_963735315.1 uncultured Actinomycetota bacterium | reverse complement strand
GCCGATGAGGCCGAGCTTGACGGCGGACTGGACCGCCGACAGCGCCGTCTGCCCGAGGCCGCAGATCGACGCGTCGCGGGTGACGGCGCCGATGTCGGACAGCAGCGCGAGCTCGGTGGCGACCGAGCCGATCGGGGTGCCGCCCGCCAGCCGGGCGACCAGCTCCTCCTGGCGGACGGTGCCGACCCGGCAGGGCACGCACTGGCCGCACGACTCGTCCCGGAAGAACTGGGTGATCCGGCGCAGCAGGGCGGGCACGGACACGGTGTCGTCGAGCACGAGCACGACACCCGAGCCCAGGGTGGCGCCCGCGGCGCGGGTCCCCTCGTAGGTCAGCGGCATGTCGAGGGCGTCGGGGCCGACGAACACCCCGGCCGCGCCGCCGAGCAGCACCGCCTGCAGCGGCCGGCCGCCGGCCACGCCGCCCGCGCCGTCGATGACCTCGCGGAGCGTCACGCCGAAGTCGTACTCGTACAGGCCGGGCGCCGCCACGCAGCCGGACAGGCAGAAGAGCCGGGTGCCGGTCGATCCCGCGGTCCCTACCTCCGCGTAGGCCGGCCCGCCGACCCGGAGGACCTCAAGGACCGACAGCAGCGTCTCCACGTTGTTCACCGCGGTCGGCTTGCCGAACAGGCCGACCTGGGCGGGGAACGGCGGCTTGTTCCGCGGCTCGGCGCGCTTGCCCTCCAGTGAGTTGATCAGCGCGGTCTCCTCGCCGGCGATGTACGCGCCGGCGCCGCGCCGGATCTCAATGTCGAACGTGAAGCCCTCGCCCATCACGTCCGGGCCGAGGAAGCCGTGCGCGCGGGCGGTGTCAATGGCGTGCTGGAGCCGGCCTTCCGCCGTCGGGTACTCGCCCCTGATGTAGATGAATCCCTGCTCGGCGCCGCAGGCGTAGCCCATGATGGTCAGCGCCTCGACGAGCGCGTACGGGTCGGCCTCCATGAGCACGCGGTCCTTGAACGTGCCGGGCTCGGACTCGTCGGCGTTGGTGACCACGTAGTGCGGACGGGCCAGGTCAGTGCCCACCGCGTTCCACTTGATGTGCGTGGGGAACGCCGCGCCGCCGCGGCCCATCAGCTTGGCGTCGCGGACCTCGCGGATGACGCCCTGCGGGCCGAGGGCGATCGCGCGGCGGAGCATCTCGTAGCCGCCCGCCGCCCGGTAGGACCCGAGGGACGCGGGGTCGACGTGGCCGAGGCGGCGCAGCAGCGATACCCTTCCGCCCGCCGGGGCCGGGCCTGGCGAGGAGGGAGCGGAGTCAGCCGCACTCGTTCGGGATGACCCTGCTCCTGAAAGCTGCGGGACCAGCACCCCGAGGGGGACCTCAGCCGGGGACTCGCCCGTGGTGAGCGCCTGCCAGACCGCGTCCGGCGTCACGGGCGCGAAGTCCCGCCTGGGCGCGGCCGCGCCCGGCTGCTGGATCAGCGCGGCCGAGCCCTGGTCGCACTTGCCGAGGCACGGTGAGCGCTGCCAGGTGACGGCGGTACCGTCGAGGACGGCGTCGGTGCCCTCCGGCCCGAACCGGCGGGTCATCTCGGCGCACAGCGCCTCGGCGCCGGCGACCTTGCAGGCGACGTCGTCGCAGACGTGCACGACCGCGCCCGGCGCCTGCGGCGTCCCCGGCGGCTGGGTGGTCCGGAACATGGCGTAGAACGACACGACGCCGTACGCCTCGGCCGGCGGGACCGTCAGCCGCTCCGACACGTAGTCCAGCGCCCCCGGGCTGATCCAGCCGGCCCGCTCCTGCACCGCGTGCAGCACGGTGATCAGGAGGTGACGGCGGTCCCGGGCGGCGCGCCCGCCGAAGGCCATGTGCGCGTCTTCCGGGCGGCGCGGGCCGCCCTCCCACTGGGAGGGCGGCGGCCCGAGGACCGCATCGACGGCGGCCCGTTCCTCGCCGGTCGCGGCCACCTTCGCCGTCAGGCGCAGGTCCACTAAGAATCCACCTCCGCGGGTGTCATGCGCTCGATCGCCGCGGCGGCTTCCTCGGGGGTGGCCTTCTCCACCCGGATCGCCGTCGCCTTGAACTCCGCGGTGCCCGACTTCGGGTCCCACGTGTCGAGCGTCAGGATGTTGATCTCCACCTGGTCGGGGAAGTGCAGCGTCATGAACGCCAGTCCTTCCCGCAGGGTGCCGTCCACCCGCACCGGCGCGGTGATCGAGCCGCGCCGCGAGGTGATCTTGGCGATCGCGTCGTCGGCGAGGCCGAGGCTGGCCGCGTCTTCAGGCGACAGGTCCAGCGTCTCCTTCTGCCGCAGCGGGGTGGAGAACTGGTTGGTCGCCACGCCGGTGTTGTAGGAGTCAAGGCGGCGGCCGGTGGTGAGCCTGACCGGGTACTCGGCCGTGAGCGTGTCGAGCGGGTCGTCCTGCTCGACCGGGGTGAACGGGGCAGGCGCGCCGCGCTTGGCCGGGTCCTCCTCCCATAGCCTGCCGTGCAGGAACAGGGTGCCTTCCGACTCCTCGTCCGGGCACGGCCACTGGACGCCGCCGAGCCGCTCGAGTTTCTCGTAGCTCATGCCCCGGTGCATCGGCGAGAGCTCGCGCAGCTCTTCCCATAGGTCCTCGGCGCTCGGGTCGCCCCAGTCGAAGCCGAGGCGCTTGGCCAGCTCGCCGATGATCCAGATGTCGTCGCGGGCGCCTCCCGGCGGGTCGATCGCCTTGCGGACGCGCTGCACGCGGCGCTCGCTGTTGGTGACCGTGCCCTCCGCCTCGCACCAGGACGCGGTGCCCGGCAGCACCACGTCGGCCACCTTGGCGGTGTCGGTCAGCACGATGTCCTGGACGACCAGGCACTGCAGGCCCTCAAGCATCTTGCGGGTGTGGTGCGTGTCCGCCTCGGAGTTCATCGGGTTCTCGCCGATGACGTAGGCGCAGGTGAGCTCGCCGCGCGCCATGGCGTCGAACATCTGCGACAGGTGCATGCCCTTCTTCGGGGGGATCGGCACCCCGTACCTGGCGCCGAAGCGCTCGCGCGCGTCGTGGTCGAGCTCGATGTCCTGGAAGCCGGCCAGCTTGTTGGGGATCGCGCCCATGTCGCCGCCGCCCTGGACGTTGTTCTGCCCGCGCAGCGGGACCAGGCCCGAGCCGTACTTGCCGACGTGGCCGGTGAGCAGGGCGAGGTTGATCAGCGCGAGGACGTTGTCGGCCGCGTTGTGGTGCTCGGTGATGCCGAGCGTCCAGCAGATCTGCGCCCTGTCCGCCCGGGCGTAGTCGTGCGCGAGCTGCCTGATCAGCTCCTTCGGCACGCCGGAGTCGCGCTCGGCCCGCTCAAGCGGGTACCTGGCGACGGTCTCCCTGTAGGCCTCGAAGTTGACCGTCGCGCGCCTGATGAACTCCTCGTCGACCAGGCCGGCCTGGATGATCTCGTTGGCGATCGCGTTGGCCAGGCTGATGTCGGAGCCGACGTGGATGCCCAGCCAGGCGTCCGCCCACTTGGCGGTGCTTGACCGGCGCGGGTCGACCGAGTACACCTTCGCGCCGTTGCGGATGCCCTTCAGGACATGGTGGAAGAAGATCGGGTGCGCGTCGCGCGCGTTCGTCCCCCACATGACGATGAGGTCCGCGTCTTCCGCCTCCCGGTAGGAGCTGGTGCCGCCACCTGCTCCGAAAACTGCCGCCAGACCGACGACACTGGGGGCGTGTCAAGTGCGGTTACACGAGTCGATGTTGTTCGTTCGCATGGCGCCGCGGGTGAACTTCGCCGCGGCGTAGTTCATCTCGTTCGACGCCTTGGAGCAGCTGAACACGCCGAACGAGCGCAGCGGGTCGTTCTCCCTGGCCCTGGCGAAGCCAGCGGCGGCGCGGTCGAGCGCCTCCTCCCAGGTCGCGGGGCGCAGTTCCCCGTTCTCCCTGACTAGCGGCTCGGTGAGCCGTTCCAGCTTGCCCAGGTCCCTGGTCCTCTGCCTGCCCATCGCGCACCTCCGATCCAATGGCGCGGATTGTCTACAGTATGTGATTGTCGACTGTATACAATCTTGACTCTATATCTGGCGGGCCGGCTAGTCCATCGTTCCCGGGTGTGACGCGCTCCGCGCTGGGGATCGCCCCGAGGCGACCCGACCGCGCGTTGTCTCCCGCCACAACGCCGGCGGGAGCGAAGGGTGACGGCGTCGCCGGAGGTCAGGGCGGGCCAGCCAGGAGCGTGGCGGCAGCCCTGGCCCGAGGAGGACCCGCGTCCCCCGGGACCGTCCCGTGCCGAGCGCGGCGTGCCGCTCGACGAGGCCGTGCACTATGTCTTCGAGTTCGCCGGTCAAGTGCGGACTGCCGGGATCGTCATGTTGTCCATTCACGCGCGGGTGACGCGACCTTGCGGGGTGCCCTGACACCGAGAGCGGCCATGCGCCTTTTCAGCATTCACTACTAGCAATCTGGCTCGCCGCGCGGCGGCGAGTCAAGGCCGGCCGGGCCCCGCCGCCGGCGATTGTCGCCTGCCACAGCCGCGGCCGGGTCACCGTTGTGCGTCAGGAGCCGGGCCGGCCCGCCGGGAGAGCGGCGCGGGGCTGCGGGCTGCCCAGGGCGCGCGAGATCCCCCGGGCCGTGGCCTGGAGGAGCGCCAGCCGGGGCCCGTAAGGCTGGCGGCCGGGTTACCCGCCCGCCATGGCGCCGACGATGAGGTAGGGCTCGGCCCCGGCCGCGACGGCTTCGGGCAGCGGGTCGTCGGGCGGTTCGTGCGAAAGGTCCCGCTCGCAGGCGAAGAACCGGATGAAGGCGCGCCGGGGGCCGCTGCCGTGGTCGCGGATGGTCCCGCGGAGCACCGGGTAGCTGGCCTCCAGGGCGTCGAGCACCGACCGCTGGGTCACCGGCCCGGTGACGTCGAGGCGTACCTCGCCGTTGATGCGGGCGAGGGCCCGCAGGTGCGCGGGAAGCACGACCCGGATCATGGCAGCGTCTGGACCTCGACCGACAGCACGGCCGGGAGGTCGCGGACGATCGGCTCCCAGCTGTCGCCGGAGTCCGCCGAGGCGTAGACCTGGCCGCCGGTGGTGCCGAAGTAGACACCGCAGGAGTCGAGCGTGTCCACGGCCATCGCGTCGCGCAGCACGTTGACGTAGCAGTTCTGCTGCGGCAGGCCCGTGGTCAGCGGCTCCCAGTCATCGCCGCCGGTGCGGCTGCGGTAGACCCGCAGCTTGCCCTCGGGCGGGAAGTGCTCGGCGTCGCTGGTGATCGGGACCACGTAGACCGTGTCCGGCTCGTGGGCGTGCACGTCGATGGGGAAGCCGAAGTCAGACGGCAGGTTCCCGGAGACCTCCCGCCAGGACTCGCCGCCGTTGTCGCTGCGCATCACGTCCCAGTGCTTCTGCATGAACAGCACGTCCGGCCGCGACGGGTGCATCGCCAGGCGGTGCACGCAGTGCCCGACTTCGGCGTCCGGGTCGGGAATGCCCTCGGACTGCAGGCCCTGGTTGATGGGGCGCCAGGTCTGGCCGTCGTCATCGGAGCGGAACGCTCCCGCCGCCGAGATCGCCGCGAACATCCGGCCCTGCCGTGCGGGGTCCAGCAGGATGGTGTGCAGGCACATCCCGCCCGCGCCCGGCTGCCAGGACGGGCCGGACTCATGGCCGCGCAGCTTGGGCAGCTCCTGCCAGCTCTGCCCGCCGTCAGCGGAGCGGAACAGCCCGGCGTCCTCGACCCCGGCGTACACCACGTCCGGGTCGTCCAGCGACGGCTCCAGGTGCCAGACCCGCGCGAACTCCCACGGGTGCGGTGTCCCGTCGTACCACTGGTGGGTGCCGGGGGTGCCCTGGTAGGTGAACTGGTTGCCCACCGGCGCCCAGGTCGCGCCGCCGTCGTCGGACCGCTGGATCACCTGCCCTGACCAGCCGCTGGACTGCGACGCGTACAGCCGGTCCGTGGTCGGCCGGCGAGCCCTTCACGTGGTAGACCTCCCAGCCCGCGAAGTGCGGGCCGCTGACCTCCCACTGCCTGCGCGTGCCGTCCGAGGTCAGGACGAACGCGCCCTTGCGCGTGCCCGCGAGTACCCGTACACCGCTCACGCCCTGCTCCCTCTCAGTCCCGCCGGGCGCCGTCACGGCGTGCCCGGCGACCGCCGCCGGGCCACGGCCATCACGGCCTGCTGACATCCTGACGGAAAGCGGGCGCCAAAATCATCGCGCCGGCTGGAATCGCGCGGATAACCCGCGACCAGGGGTTGCCTGCCGCAATTAGCCTGGTCATCGGCCCGCCAGAGCCCGGGAGGCCGCTACCGTGACCGGGTGCTAGGTGCGGGCTGGACGGAGGTCGTGGCCCTGGCGGCGGCGTTCGCCATCGCGGTACTGGCCACGCCCGCGGGGGTCTCAGGGGCGGTGCTGCTGCTGCCGTTTCAGGTCAGCGTGCTGGGCACGCCGAGCCCGGCGGTCACGCCGACCAACCTGCTCTACAACGTGGTGGCGACCCCGGGCGCGCTGTACCGGTACTGGCGGCAGGGACAGGCCGGCGGCAGGCTCGCCCTGGTCCTCATCGCCGGGACGCTGCCCGGCGTGGTCGCCGGGTCGGTCATCCGCGTGGAGCTGCTGCCCAGTGCCCACGTCTTCGATTTCGTCATCGCGGCCGTCTTGCTGCCGCTCGGGGCATGGCTGGCCCTGACCAGGCCAGCCCGGCCCGGAACGGAATCCCGGCAGGCCCGCGCCGTTCCCCGGCCGGCGCTGATCCTGCTCGCCGTGGCGGTGGGCTGCGTCGGCGGGATCTACGGCATCGGCGGCGGTTCGATCCTGGCTCCCGTCCTCATCGGCACCGGACGGCCGCCCCGGGAAGTTGCCCCGGCCGCGCTGGCGTCCACCTTCGTGACCTCGGTAGCAGGAGTGATCACGTTCCTGATCCTCTCGGTCCATCACCACGGGCCGGTCGCCCCCGACTGGCCGACCGGGATCGCGCTGGGCGTCGGCGGCCTGGCGGGCGCGTATACCGGCGCCCGGATCCAGCGGCGCCTCCCCGAGTCCGTGATCCGCCGCGTGCTGGGCGTCCTCGTCGTCGCCATCGGCGCCCGCTACTTGTGGCAGGGCATCGGCTTACCGCTCAAGGTCAGTGGACAAGGCCCTGGTATCCCCATCGCGGGGTGGGGCCGGGCTCGCCCAGGTCGGTTCCGACGGGGTCCTGCGAGACGTCCTTGGCGATGGCGGTGCCCCAGTCGAAGTAGCCCATGAGCGCCGCGGCCAGCTCCGGGCGGCCGGGAAGCACCTCGGCGATCGCGTCGGCCATCAGCCGCAGCCAGCGCTGCCGGTGCTCGTCGCGGATCTCGAGGCCCAGGTGGCTGCGCAGCAGCGCATGGTGCCCGCCCAGCCGCGCCGTGAAGTCCGCCGGGCCGCCGAACACCTCGGCCAGCCACACGGCCACGTGCTCGACATGAGCCGGCGTGAAGTTCGCGAACACGGGAGCGAGCAGCTCGTCCGCGAGCACCCGCTCGTAGAACGCGTTGGACAGGCGCCGCAGGCCGTCAAGGCCGCCTGCGTCATCGTAAAGCGAGGAAGTCACGGTTGTCCCCTTACGGCCGGGGCGCCGAAGTGCCCGGGCTTTCCCGGTGTGCTCGTAGGACTTTTCAATACAATACAGTATTGTATTGATATGGAGGTCAACGCGGCGTGTCAAACGCAGCGGAACGCGAAACCCGGGCGGGCGCGCGACCCGGGCATCGACACCCGGGTCCTCGCCGTCGCCGGCCGTCACCTTTCGGCGCTTGGCTACGAGGCGATGTCCCTGGCCGCCGTGGCTCACGAAGCCGGCACGACACGCCAGGCGCTGTACCGGCGCTGGCCGGACAAGGCGAGCCTCGCGGCTGACGCCCTGCTCGCCGCCGCCGAGGCGCACCCGGAAGCCGCCTCGGCCAGCCCGCTGGCCGACCTGGGCGCCGAACTGGCGGACTTCCAGCGGGGCGTCTCGCTGCCCGGGCGGCTCTCGCTCGTCGGCACCATGCTCCAGGACGCCACTGCCCCCGAAGCCCGGGCCCGCTACCAGGCCCGGGTCATCGCCCCCCGGCGGGCCCGCATCCGCGCCATCCTGGAACGAGCCGGGCAGCTCGGGATGATCGACGCCGACGCCGACCTGGAGGTGGCGGTCTCCCTCGGCACCGGATCCTGGTACGCCCTGGCGCTCGCCGGCCAGCCCCCGCCAGAAGACTGGCCGGCCCGGACCGCGGCGCTCGTGTGGAGGGCCGTCGGCGGGATCGTCCCGGCCGACGATCAGCGGCCGGGACGGCACCGGCGGCCTGGCCAGGTGGCTGACGACCACTCTGCCGTGTGACTACGCTCCGCCTGGTGCGACGTTCCCTAACGGCATGTCGAGCGCGCGGATGCCCATCAGGTCGACGCAGTGCGTGCCCCGCACCTGGGTGATGACCACGAGCACGCCATCGCAGCTGCGGCAGCGGATGACCGTCCCCGGGCCGCCCGCGTAGAGGCCGCTCTCGCCGATCGGCGCGACGGCCCCGCACGACCCGCACGTCGCGACGGCGACGGTCATTTCCCGCCCGAAGACCTCTTGCAGCAGGCCCGCGGCGCCGTTTCCGTCTAGTTCGTCCATCATCGTCCTCCAGTGCCGCCGAACCGCTCGGTCTTGACCCGGCCAGGCTCGTAGCCCAGGGCGACTAGCCCTGCGGCCACGGTCTCCACGAAGCTTGTCGGCCCGCATACGAACGTGAGCGGGTTCTTCCCGGCCGGCCACGCCGTCTCGGCTAGCAGCGCGTGGTCGACCCGTCGCGCGTAGCCTGTCCAGCCGGCGGGCTGCTCTCGGGTCAGGGTGTAGATGACCTCTACCCCGTCGTGATGGCGGTCGAGCTCATCGCGGTAGATGAGCTCGGACGGCGTGCGGGCCGAGTAGAGCAACCGGACCGGGACGTCGCTTCCGCTGTGCTCGCGCTGGCGCAAGATAGCCCGCAGCGGAACGATCCCCGAGCCGCCCCCGGCGAGGAGCAGCGGGCCGCCGTCGGCCGTTTCCCACACGAAGTAGCCGCCGACCGGGCCGCGTACCTCCAGCTGGTCGCCGACGCGCAGGTCGTCGGTGAGGTACGGGGAGACCTCGCCGTCGTCGAGCCGCTCCACCGTGATGGCCACGGGGTCGTCGGCGGCCGACGCGATCGAGTAAGACCGCTCCGCGCTGTAGCCGTCCTCGGCTGTCAGCCTGACGTCGAGATGCTGCCCGGCCCGGTGGCCCGGCCAGGACGGGACGTCCAGTCCGATGGTGCGAACGGACGGCGTCTCCCACGTCGCGGCGGTGACCGTCGCGACTTGCCAGGTCAGTCGCCTTGGTACCGCTGTTCCTTCCATGGGTCTCCGTACATGTTGTAGCCGTAGGTCTCCCAGAATCCGGGCCGGTCCTCGTCCATGAGCTCCAGCCCCCGGACCCACTTGGCGCTCTTCCAGAAGTACAGGTGGGGCACCAGCAGCCGGGCCGGGCCGCCGTGCTCGGGCTCAAGCGGTGCGCCCGCGTAGCTGAAGGCCACCCGCGCCTTGCCGCCCGTGACGTCCTCCAGCGGCAGGTTGGTCGTGTAGCCGCCGTCGCTGAACGCCATGACGTACCCGGCGTCGTGCCCGACCTGGTCCAGCAGGGTGTCGACGGAAACGCCGCGCCACTCGGTATCCAGCTTCGACCACCGCGTGACGCAGTGGATGTCCACGGTCACCGTCTCCGCGGGCAGCTCCTGGAACTCCTGCCAGGTCCAGGACTTAAGCGTCCCGCCACCCTGACGGACCGAGAAGGTCCATTCCGCCAGCGGGGTATGCGGAGTCGGCCCGGCCGACAGCACGGGAAATCCGTCGGTCACGTACTGCCCCGGCGGCACCCGGTCCGCGGCACCGTCCGGCACCGTGTGACGGCGCCGGAATCCGCGTGAAATCGGGCTCATTTCCAGTCACTCCTCTCATGGGGAACCGCGGTCAGCGGTCAGGTCCTGCAGGAACCGCATGGTCGCCGTCATCGCCGCGTGCCGCCACAGGACCAGCGTGTGCTCGAATCCCGTGGTGGCGCGCAGTCGGTCGTCGAGGGCGGCGGCGACGGGCAGCAGCCGGGCGAGCTGAGCCCGGACCAGGGCCCGTGAGTCGGATCCGGCCCGGTCGAGTAGCGCGAGCTTGACCATCAGCTCGGACCGGACGTCCCTGGCGTGTTCCACGGGCGTGCTCAGCCAGGCCTGCGCGGCCGCCCGGCCCGCCGGGGTGGCCTCCAGGAGCGAGCGGGCTGGCCCCCCTGGCTGGTCCGCTGCTCTCCCGTCGTCCGGATCAGGCCGAGAAGTTCCAGTCGCTGCAGGGCGAGGTACACCGTCCCCTTCGGGACGTACCAGATCCGGCCCAGGCTGCCGTTACGGTCCAGCAGCCCGGCGACAACCAGGCCGTAGGTCGGCTCCTCGCGGACGAGGCACAGCACCAGCCATTCGGCCAGCGACAGCCTGTGCTCGTCCGCGCTCCGCTCGTCAGCTTGCTCGTCACCGGCGCGCTGATGGTCAGCGGCGGCCATGGTCAGGGTCAGACTCCCGCCGCCGCGGCCAGCGCCCTTCCGGTCAGGACCCGGGCCAGGTGCCGCCGGTAGTCAGGCGCTCCGTCCAGGTCGCCAGGAGGGTTCGTGCCCTCGTCCGCGCGGGCCGCCGCGGCCCGCAGCGCGTCCCGGCTGGCCTGGCCGCCGGCCGCGGCCGCCTCCGCCGCCGTGGCCCGCAGCGGTGTCGTGCCCATGTTGGTGAGCCCGATCCTGGCCTCGGCGACCGAGCCGTTGGAGCGGCGGACCAGCGCGGCCACGCCGACGGTCGCCCACGACTGCGCGGTGCGGTGGAACTTCTCGTAGCGGAAACCCCACCCGGCGCCCAGCTTGGGTACCCGGATCCCGGTCAGGATCTCGTCGGGTCGCAGGCTCGAGGTCAGGTAGTCCACGAAGAAGTCCGCCGCGCGGATCTCGCGTTCGCCGCCCGGCCCCCGGGCGATCAGCGTGGCGTCGAGCGCCAGCGCCACCGCGGGCAGGTCACCCGCCGGGTCGGCGTGCGCCAGCGCGCCCCCGAGGGTGCCCCGGTGCCGGATGGCGGGATCGGCGACCATGCTGGCGGCCTGCGCGAGCAGCCCGCAGTGCTCGGCCACGAGGGGGTCATGGATGAGCTGGTAGTGCGTGGTCCTGGCGCCGATCAGCAGCGCGTCCCCGACGTCGGTCACGCCCCGCAGCTCGCCGAGGCCGCCCACGTCCACCAGCAGCTCCGGGAAGGCCAGCCGCAGCCGCAGCAGCGGCAGCAGGCTCTGCCCGCCCGCGATGACCTTCGCGTCGTCACCGCCGTCGGCCAGGGCGCGGACCGCTTCGTCGAGCGAGCCGGGGCGGACGTAGTCGAACTTCGCCGGGATCATGCCGCGCCTCCGTCGATGCCCTGCGGGCTGTTGCCCTGGGTCTGGTCACTCTGCCGGCCGCGTGCTGCTGCGCGCGTCTGCTCGCCGCGCTCCCCTGTCGCCGCCTTGAGCCGTCTGGATCGCGCGCCACACCCGCTCGGGGGTGCACGGCATCGTGACGTCGCCGATGCCGTAGGGGCGCAGCGCGTCGACGATGGCGTTGACGACCGCCGGAGTCGAGGCGATCGTGCCCGCCTCGCCGACGCCCTTGACCCCGAGCCGGTTGGCGGCCCGGCTCTCGGTCCGGCCGGTGACGTACGACGGCAGGTCAGCCGCCGACGGGACCAGGTAGTCCGCCAGCGTGGTGGTGACCAGGTTGCCGTCGTCGTCGTAGACCGCTTCCTCGTACAGCGCCTGCGCGATGCCCTGGGCGAGGCCGCCGTGGACCTGGCCCTCGACGATCAGCGGGTTGACCACGGTCCCGATGTCATCGACGCACACGTACGAGCGGATCTTGACGAAGCCGGTCTCGGTGTCGACCTCCGTCGCGCACAGGTGGGTGCCGTGCGGGAAGGAGAAGTTGTCCGGGTCGTAGGTGGCGTCGGCGTCGATGGTCGGCTCCACGCCGTCGGGCAGGTTGTGCGCGGCGAAGGTGGCCAGGGCGATCTCGGCGATCGTGACGCCCTTGTCCGGGTCGCCGCGGACCGCGAACCGGCCGGGTGACCACTCCAGGTCGTCGGCGGACGCCTCGAGCATCGACGCCGCGATCACCTTGGCCTTCTCGACCACCTTGTCGCAGGCCGAGACCAGGGCCATGCCGCCGACCGCCAGCGACCGGGACCCGTAGGTGTCCATGCCCTTGGGCGAGACCTGGGTGTCGCCGTGCAGGACGCGGATGTCCTCGAACGGCACGCCGAGCTGGTCCGCCACGATCTGGCTCCAGGCCGTCTCGTGTCCCTGGCCGTGCGCGCTTGACCCGGTGACGACCTCGACCTTGCCGGTGGGCAGCATCCTGATCGACGCCTGCTCCCAGCCGCCCGCCCCGTAGGCCAGCGAGCCGAGCACGCGCGAGGGGGCCAGGCCGCACATCTCGGTGAAGGTGGAGACGCCGATGCCGAGCTGCACGGGGTCGTTGTCTGGTCCGCCGTCGCTCCTGCTCCCGGCGGAGCCCGTCGTAGTCGAACAGCTCCTTGGCCTTGGCCGTGGCCGCCTCGTAGTTGCCCGAGTCGTAGGTCAGGCCGGCGATGGTGGTGTACGGGAATTCCTCGTGCTTGATCCAGTTCCGCTCCCGCAGCTCCAGCGGGTCGAGGCCGAGTTCCGTCGCGAGCTCGTCCATGATCCGCTCGATGGCGAAGGTGGCCTCGGGCCGCCCCGCGCCCCGGTAGGCGTCGGTGGGCATCTTGGTCGTGAAGACCCCGGTGCACCTGAACGAGTAGGCGTCCATCTTGTAGATGGCCGGGAACATGAAGGCGCCGAGCAGCGGCACGCCCGGGGTGACCAGCATGAGGTACGCGCCCATGTCGGCCAGCAGGTCGACGTCGAGCCCGCGGATCCGGCCGTCGCGGTCAGCCGCGATCCTGATCCGCTGCCACTGGTCGCGGCCGTGGTGCACGGTCATGTTGCCCTCGCTGCGGGTCTCGGTCCACTTGACCGGCCTGCCGAGCTTGCGGGCGATCAGGACGGCCAGCACCTCTTCGGCCGTGACCTGCAGCTTGGAGCCGAAACCGCCGCCCACGTCCGGCGCGATGACCCGGATGTTCTGCTCCGGGATGCCGGTGACCAGGGCCAGCATCACCCGCAGGACGTGCGGGATCTGGGTCGCCGACCAGAGCGTGAACTCCCCGCCCACGCACGAGCACACCACCGAGCGCGGTTCCATCGCGGCCGGGATCAGGCGCTGCTGGCGGTAGTACCGCTCGAGCACCACCGGCGCGCCGGTCGAAGGCCGCGTCCAGGTCGCCGTTGGCGAAGGGCCACTCGAAGCTCTTGTTGCCGGCCTCGTGGACCTTGGGCGAGTCCTCGTCCAGGGCGGTCCTGATGTCGAGCACCGGCGGGAGCGGCTCGTAGTCGACCTCGATGGCGGCCAGCGCGTCGGCCGCGGCGTAGCGGTCACGGGCCACCACGCAGGCGACGGCCTCGCCGACGTAGCGCACCTCGTCGGTCGCCATCGGCGGGTGAGCCGGGATCACGATGTCCGGCGTGACCGGCCAGGCGCACGGCAGGCTGCCCTGCTCGGCCGCGAAGTCCGCGCCGGAGTAGGCGGCGATGACCCCGGGCTCGGACCGGGCGGCGCTGACGTCCACCGAGGTGATCCGCGCGTGCGCGTACGGGCTGCGCAGGAACGCCACGTGCAGCATGCCGGGCAGCCTGATGTTGTCCGTCCAGTTGGTCTGGCCGGTGATGAGCCGCTCGTCTTCCTTGCGCAGCCGGGCCCGCCCGAACTCCGGGGCCGCGCCGCGGCCGTCTCAGTCTGCGCGGTCATGCGCTCACTCCCGCCGCGGCGGCGCGCCGCACGGCGCGCACGATGTTCTCATAGCCGGTACACCGGCACAGATTGCCCTCGAGCCCCTCGCGGATCTCCTCGTCGCTCGGGTGCGGGTTCTCCCTCAGCAGGTCCGACGCCGCCATGATCATCCCGGGCGTGCAGTAGCCGCACTGGAGGGCGTGCTCGGCGTGGAACGCCTCCTGCAGCGGGTGCAGGCTGCCGTTGGCCATGCTCTCGATGGTGGTGACCTCGGTGCCGTCGGCCTGCACGGCCAGCACGGCGCAGCTCTTGACCGACTCCCCGTTCAAAAGCACGGTGCAGGCGCCGCAATTGGATGTGTCACAGCCAATAGGCGTGCCCGTTTTGCCCACGATTTCCCTTAGATAGTGGACGAGCAACATCCGCGGCTCGACATGATCCGCATACTTCACCCCATCGACGCTGACGGTGATCTCGGCCATGCGACTCCTCCCCTGCGAGCAGGACGTATTCCTCAGGCAAATCTAGGACTACAGGATCCCCCGCACCAGTACCGGAAGGTGTCTCGATTTCATACAGCCACGCCGAACAATCGCCTGCTCAGCGCCTTCGACGGCAACAATTACTTCCCACGGAACGCGGCAGTCCGCAACCAATGCTTGCGCGTGTAAATTGTTAATTGCTAGTTCATTCCGAACTAGTCCTGACCGCTACGGCCCGCGTGCGGGCGGAAGGCGGCGGCCAGCAGGACGGCGAACAGGGCGAGGCCGGCGAGCAGCTCCAGGTTCCCGGCCAGGAGCTGCAGGCCGTGCCAGTGGTACTCGGCGTAGGCCGGGTCGTCGCCGTGGGCCCAGGCGGAGGCGGGGGCGTAGTTGATCAGCCCGCCCTGGAGGAGGCCCGCCCTCGCGGACCAGAAGTCGGGCCAGGCGGCGTAGGCCGCCCAGGCCGCGGCGGCGAGCGCGTACCAGGCGGCGGCCGCCGGCGGCTGGCCGCGCGGCGCCCGGTGTCGACGAGCAGCGCCAGGCCCGGCGCGATCCAGACCCAGTGGTGGTCCCAGCTGATCGGCGAGACCAGCAGCGCGGTGAGCGCGCAGGTCATGAGCCCGGCGAACGCCAGGCCGCGCCGTGCGCAGCAGGACGGCGGCGGCGAGCCCGGCGAGCGCGACGACGGCCGCGGCGGCCAGCCAGGCGGCCTGCGCCGCCGTTCACCGAGCCCGCCAGCCTGGTCAGCGCGCCGCGCAGCGACTGGTTCTGCTGGCCGCCGACGAAGCCGGTGCGCGCCGCCTGGATGAAGTCACCGCCGAGCCACCAGGTCACCGACGCCGACGGGAACGCGGCCCAGCCGATGAGCGACGGTCGCCGCGAACGCCCCGGCCGCCACCGCCGCCTGCCGCGGCCGCCCGGTGAGCAGCAGGTAGACGATGAACAGCAGCGGCACGAGCTTGATCCCGGCCGCCAGGCCCGTCGCCGCGCCCTTCAGCCGCCGGCCGTCGGGCTGGCACAGGTCCCAGGTGACCAGCGCCATCAGCACGATCTCGACCTGGCCGAGGAAGAGCGCGCGCTGCGCCGGCTCGGTCCACAGCGCCAGGCCCGCGACGAGCAGGGTCGCGCCGAGCCGGGGCGTCGCCCCGCCAGCCCAGCTCGCGGAACGCGATCGCGACGGTGGCGCCGAGCGCGAGCACGGACACCGCGGCGGCCAGGCTCATCAGCGCCGTGAACGGGAGCGCCAGGCCGCCCGCGAACAGCAGCGCGGCGAACGGGGTGTAGGTGAACTGGATCCCCGGGTGGCCGTCGTAGGTCCAGGCGTAGAGGCGGCCGGGGTGGCTGCAGCGCCTGGCGCGCGCCGCCGAGGTACACCTGCAGGTCGAAGCCCTTGAGCATGGCGGCCATCGGGTGCGTCGCGATCGCGGCGAGGTAGGCGGCCGCGGCCGCCGCGGCGACCACGGCGCCCGCGGCCAGCAGGACGCGGCCCCGGGCGGCACCGCCCCGGTCCTGGCGGCCAGGCAGCCCGGCCCGTACGGTCAGTCCGGCGTCCGCGCGCATGGGCGGCAGCCTATTGCATACCCACGGTGACTTACCTGCTACTTAACGTAGGTCGCATGACGAGGACGGCGGGCCGGGCAGGCGAAGCCACCACTCGTTCCTTAATCATTAAACTTCCGGTAACCCGAGGAGAGGCGGAGCACGACGGGCATGTCAGAGTTCCTGGAGATCGAGCAGAAGTTCGACGTCGAGCCGGGGTTCGAGCGGCCTTCCTTCGGCGCGCTGCGCGGGCGTCAGCGCGGCGGCGCCGGTCCTGCACCACCTGTCCGCCACCTACTTCGACACCGCCGACGGGCGGCTGGCCGCCAGCAAGATCACGCTGCGGCGGCGCACCGGCGGCACGGACGAGGGGTGGCACCTCAAGCTGCCGGAAGGCTCGGGCGCGCGCCGGGAGGTGCACGCGCCGCTCGGCACCGCCGAGCGGGAGGTGCCCGAGGTCCTCGCCGCCCGGGTGGCCGAGGTCACCGGCGGCCAGCCGCTCGGGCCCATCGCCACCCTCGACACGGAGCGGACCGTCGTGACCCTGCACGGCGACGACGGCCGCGTCGTGGCGGAGGTCGCCGACGACCTGGTGACCGGGCGGCGGCTGCCGGCCGGCGGCGCGGCGGGGCAGGGGGGCACTCCCCCGGCAAGGTGCTGCGGTGGCGGGAGATCGAGGTCGAGGTGCCGGCCGCCGACCCCGCGCTGCAGCGGGCGGCCGCCGACGTGCTGCTCGGCGCGGGCGCCCGGCCGGCCGGGCACGGGTCCAAGCTCGCGCGCGTGCTTGAAGGCTGAGGGCGCGGGCACAGTCGCGTTGAGCACGGTCCCTAGGCGCAGGCTCTGAGCGCGGTACCTGAACACGGTATCTGAACACCGGCCCTGAACTCGGCCGCCGGGCATGACGCTGAGCGACGGCGTCGCGGATTCTCAGAGGAAATCCATACAAAGTTTTCGGGCGTCCGGTGGCCGGGTCTTGCCATTCTTTAAGGGAAAGCCCGTAACTCAGCTTCTACGAATGAGCGACCGATGATGCCTGATGACCCGAGGGACGAAGCACTGGCCGGCGCCGCCTACCCGCAGGCCGCGATGACCGGCGCGGCGACCGGCGCGGCCACGGCCACGCTTGGGCGCGGCGCGGGCACGCAGCACGCGGACGGCACCCCCGTCCGGGTGCTCGTGGTTGACGACGAGCCGAGCCTCGCGGAGCTGCTGTCCAGCGTGCTGCGCTACGAGGGCTGGTCCGTGCAGACCGCGGGCAGCGGGGCCGAGGCGGTCAAGGCAGGCCGGGAGTTCCGCCCGGACGCGGTCGTGCTTGACATCATGCTCCCCGACTTCGACGGCGTGGAGGTCATGCGGCGGCTGCGGGCCGAGCACCCGGGCGTCTGCGTGCTGTTCCTGACCGCGCGGGACGCGGTGGAGGACCGCGTGGCCGGGCTGACCGCCGGCGGGGACGACTACGTCACCAAGCCGTTCAGCCTCGAGGAGGTCCTGGCCCGGCTGCGCGGGCTGCTCCGCCGGGCGAACCTGGCGCGGACCAGCGGCGGCGAGGGGGCGCTCACCGTCGCGGACCTGACCATGGACGAGGACGCCCGCGAGGTGCGCCGCGGCGGCGAGCTCGTCGACCTGACCGCGACCGAGTTCGAGCTGCTGCGGTTCCTGATGCGCAACCCGCGGCGGGTGCTGTCCAAGGCCCAGATCCTCGACCGGGTCTGGAACTACGACTTCGGCGGCCAGGCGCACGTGGTCGAGCTGTACATCAGCTACCTGCGCAAGAAGATCGACGCGGGCCGCGACCCGCTCATCCACACCGTCCGCGGCGTCGGGTACGTCCTGAAGCCAGTCGGGTGATGCTCAGGCCGGCCTGGGTGGCGCGTCCATGGCGCAGGCGGCCGGGCGGCAGGCTAGTCTCCAGGTCGATGGCCGTTAAGACGCCGGGCCTCCGTGTCCCGTTCCCCCGCACCCTGCGCGGCCGGCTGATCGCCGGGCTCGTCGCGCTGCTCGCCGTCGCCTGCGCCACGGTCGGCCTTGTCACCTACTTCGCCGTGCAGGGCGCGCTGCTCGCGCGAGCTCAACGGCGAGCTGCAGACCGCCACCGGGCTCGCCTACAACTGCTGGAACAACCAGGCCGACGCGCAGAAGCGCAACGCCAAGGCGCCGGGCCCCTCGCCCGCCGCCCCAGCCACCGCGGCCACCAGCGCAAGCGGGCACGCTCCCGCCCAACCTGGGCGACTGCCTGGGGCTCGGCGAGCGGACGTTCGTCGCCGTCCTCGCGCGAGGCAACTGGGACTGCAACGTCATCGGCAAGCACCCGGTCAAGCTGTCCAAGGTGGACGCGAGGACCCTGGCCAGCATCCCCGTGCAGCCCGCGCCCCCGGCGACCGGGATAGGCAGCCTGGCCCTCCCCACCGCCACGCGCTACCTGAGCTGGCCCAAGGGAACCTTCGAGCTCACCGCGGTCCGCGACCCGGACGACGACGGCTCCGTCTACATCACCGGCCTGCCGCTGGCCAACCTGCACAGCACGCTCCGCGACGTCGCGCTCGCCGAGGCCGCCGTGTTCAGCGCGGTCCTGCTGCTCGCCGGGGTGTCCGGCACCTTCTGGGTCCGGTTCTCGCTCCGCCCGCTGCGCCGGGTGGCCGCCACCGCGTCGCAGGTCGCCGAGCTGCCCCTGGAATCCGGTGAGGTGTCGCTGCCCGCCGGGGTTCCCGACACCGACCCGGGCACCGAGACGGGCCAGGTGGGGCTCGCGTTCAACCGGATGCTCGGGCACGTGGAAACCGCGCTGCGGCGCCGCGCGTCGAGCGAGATCCGGCTGCGCCGCTTCGCCGCGGACGCCAGCCACGAGCTGCGCACCCCCCTCGCGGCCATCCGCGGCTACGCGGAACTGGCCCTGCGGCACCCCGGCGACGCGCCCGAAGGGGTGACCCACGCCCTGAAGCGGGTCCTGTCCGAGTCCACCCGGATGAGCGTCCTCGTCGACGACCTGCTGCTGCTCGCCCGGCTCGACGCCGGGCGGCCGCTGAACAGCGAGCCCGTCGACATGACCCGGCTGGCCATCGACGCCACCAGCGACGCCCAGGTGGCCCGCCCCGGCCACCGCTGGGTGCTCGAACTGCCCGACGAGCCCGAGACTCGCCCTCGGCGACGAGCACCGGCTGCGGCAGGTGCTCGCCAACCTGCTGTCCAACGCCGGGCGGCACACCCCGGACGGCACCACGGTCACCGTCCGGGTCAGCAACGCCCTGCCGGACGGCGAGCCGGGCAGCGGGCGCCGGGTCGTCCTCGCACGGAACGCTCCCGCCCGCGCCCCGGCTGGTGGTCTCGGTCACCGACGACGGCCCCGGCATCCCGGCCGAGCTGCTTCCCGACCTGTTCGAGCGGTTCACCAGGGCCGACACGTCCCGCTCGCACGCCACCAACGCCTCCTCGACCGGGCTCGGGCTCGCGATCGTCGACGCGGTGGTCGCCGCCCATCACGGCGCGGTGCTGGTGACCAGCCAGCCGGGCATGACCCGCTTCACGATCGTGCTCGCCCAGTTCGCCGAGCCCGCGCCCGAGCCGGCGCAGGCCGCGCGCGGTTACCCCAGGCCCGGCCGCAGGCCTCCGAGCGCCGCCGCGAGCCTGTCCGCGCAGGACCCCGCCTGCTACTCGGGGGCGGTGACCGGGTCCACCGCCTCGGCGCCCGCCCCGCCGCCTGGCCGGCGGCGGGAGCGGCCGGCACGGCGCGGCCCTGCAGGGGACCGCGGCGCATCAGCGAGCCGCAGAGGACCGCCCCGGCCAGGAAGATCCCGGCGCACCACCAGAACGCGGTCGTGTACCCGTGAATCAGCGCCAGCTGCGTCAGCGCGGCGGTCGGCCGGCCGTGCAGGTGGCTGGCCAGGTAGCCGGCGGTCGCGCTGGCCGCGATGGTGTTCAGCAGCGCGGTGCCGATCGAGCCGCCAAGCTGCTGGCCGGTGTTGACCGACGCCGAGGCGACGCCGGTGTCCTGCGGCCGCACGCCGTAGGTGCCGGTATTGAACGCCGTCGAGAAGATCAGGCCCATGCCAAGGCCCGTCACGATGATCGGGCCGAGGATGGTCGTCACGTACCCCGAGTGCGGGCCGATCCGGGTCAGCCAGGCCATCCCCGCCGAGGCGAGCACCAGGCCCGCCGCGACGATCGGCTTCGGCCCGATGCGCGGCATCAGCACGATGTTGGACACGTTGGACGACGTGGCGATGCCGGCGATCATCGGCAGGAACGCGACGCCGGTGATCACCGGCGAGTAGCCCAGCGTGTCCTGCAGGTAGTAGGTGAGGAACAGGAAGATGCCGAACATGCCGGCCCCCGCGACCAGGATGGCCAGGTAGGCCGCGCCCCGGTTCCTGTCGAGCACCACCCGCGGCGGCAGCAGCGGGAACCTGGCGCGCGACATCCAGAACGCGAACGCGACGAGCAGCACGACGCCAACCGCGAGGAAGCCGTAGGTCGACGGGGTGGACCAGTCGTGCGTCGCGGCGTTGGAGAACCCGTAGACCAGGCAGAACACCCCGGCGGAGACCAGCAGGACGCCCGGCACGTCGAGCCGTGCCCCCGGCGCCCTCTCCTGCCTGCGCAGGAAGATGAAGGCGCCGATGATCGCGGCCCCGGCGAAGACCAGGTTGATGTACAGGCACCAGCGCCAGGACAGGTACGAGGTCAGCGCCCCGCCGAGCAGCAGGCCGACCGCGCCGCCGCCCGCCGCCACCGAGCCGTAAATGCCGAACGCCTTGCCGCGTTCCTTCGGGTCGGTGAAGGTCGTGGCGAGCAGCGAGAGCGCGGCCGGCGCGAGGATGGCACCGAAGACGCCCTGGCAGGCGCGCGCGGTGACCAGCATCGCGAAGTTCACCGACGCGCCGCCGATAGCGGAGGCCACGGCGAAGCCCGCGAGGCCCGTGATGAACATGACCTTGCGGCCGACCAGGTCGGCGAGCCGGCCGCAGAACAGCAGCAGGCTGCCGAACGACAGCGAGTACGCCGTCACGATCCACTGCCTGTCCACGTTGCTGAAGCCCAGGTCGCGCTGCGCCGACGGCAGCGCGATGTTCATGACCGTGGCGTCAAGCACGACCATCAGCTGGGCGAGCGCGATAACGACCAGGATCATCCAGCGCCGCGGGTCCGGCTGGGCGGGCGCCGCGCCCCAGCCGGGCTGCGTCCCGCCACTCTCCCCCGCTGGCACGGGGACGCTTGCCTCGGACATTCCAACCGCCAATCTGGAGGGTATCGTTCCACTTACACGGCGAGCATAACACGAAACGGAGGAACCACCTCCGCTCGGGGTAAGCTATAGGCATGACGGTCCGGGCAGACGAAACGTCTCAGGACGCAGCGAGCGAGCGCCCGCTGCGCCGCGACGCCGAGCGGAACCGGCAGCGCATACTCGCCGCCGCCGCCGAGGTATTCACCGAGCGCGGGCTCGACGCCACCCTCGACGAGGTCGCCAGGGCCGCCGGCGTCGGCATCGGCACCGTCTACCGGCGGTTCCCCGACAAGAAGTCACTCGTCTCCGAGCTGTTCGAGGAGCGGATAGACGCCCTCGTCACCGTCGCCGAGGAAGCCTGCGCCGTCCCCGACCCGTGGCAGGGCCTCGTGACCTTCCTCCAGTACACCGCCGCCGCCATGGCCGGCGACCTCGGCCTCCGCCAGCTGATGATGTTCGGCACCTACGACCGCGACCAGATCTGCTACGCCCGCGACCGCATGCGCCCCGTCATCACCCGGCTCGTCGAGCGCGCCCAGGCCTCCGGCGACCTCCGCCAGGACTTCAGGGCGACCGACGTCAAGATGATCGCGTACATGCTCGCCTCCCTCGCCGAGTACGCCGCCCCCGCCACCCCCGAGGTGTGGCGAAGGTACCTCACCATGCTCATCGACGGCCTGCGCCCGGCACGAGACGGGGTATCCGAGCTCCCCGTGCCCGCCCCCACCGCAGACGAGCTCGCGGAGCTGATGACCGCGCCCGGCCAGCGCCTCGCCCCGCGCCCCCGCTAGGCACCCTGCTAGGCACCCGCCACTGCACGTGCATACGCACGCGCCTTTCCGTCGTGCATTTTCAGGTGCAACAATCATGTGCACAATTCATGTGCAGGAACGCCAATTAGCCACCACTCCGGCACCCGTGCACGTGCATTCGCACGACGAAGGCCCGCATGTGCATCCGCCAATGCGCAATTGCCTTGGAAAGGGGACATAATGGCGTCCAACCGAGCCTCCAGCACCCGCTCTGACCTGCGGATTCAACAAGGATTGGGACTTTTTGATCATCTTGGTCGCATGCCCGGCCGAGCACCCTATAGCCTTAGGGACACGGACGCCGGCACTCTCCGGAGTTTCTCTCACGGGAGAAATACCATCCCCTTCCAGTGGCGACAAGTCCGGCAAATCACGGTAAGATAGCACCACCTAGGCAGCCAGCGGCGCGTGCCTACCCGTCGAGCCCCCTTTCTCGACTCTGGAGTTCTGGTCCATGACTTACGGCAACATCGCGCGGGACGACACCCAGCAGCTACGCGACATCCAAGACCTCATCGCCAAGCTCGAAGACGTCAACAGAAAGCTCGCGCTCCCCATCCGGGTGATCTCCACGGACCAGCCCGCCAGCACCGAGCCCGCCGACGCGGCCAGCGCCTAGCCCAGCGCCCTGCCGATAAGGGCGGTAAGCCTGTCCGCGTCGTAGCGGTAGCGGTCGTAGCTCACCTCAAGAGCGTTAAGCCGGGCAAGCTTGCGCAGATCGTGCGGCAGTTGCTGCCGCCGCACCGGCCTGGCGCCATCCACCAGCACCGGAATCACCCGCACGCCGCGCCTCAGCGCCGCCCGCACCTCAAACCGCACGTAGTCATCGGGGTCGTCGAGCCGGCGGCCCCCTTCCTCGTCGGCGAGCGTCACCCACCGCGGCCGATCACCACCACCATGACACCGCACGAGCTGATCGCGTCACGGATGACCTCCGCGAAATCGAGGCCCGCCTCAATGGAGTCCAGGTCCATGAAGACACGCGCCTCGGGGAAGCGCTCGGCCAGTTCGACTTGCAGCAGCCGCGCGTAAGGCCCGGCGTCCGCGCGGCGGTAGCTAATGAAGATCCCTCGCGACGGGCCGCTGGCCTTGAAGGACCACAGCGCTCTGCACGTTCGCACCAGCGATCTGATCGCAACCCGGAACACCCGCATCAGTCACCTCGCACGCTTTCCTTTGGCTCAGGCTGTTGCTCGAGCTGGTCATCGGCCCAGAAGTTCACGAGTTCCTCCGGGCTGAGCTCGCTGACGGGAACCGTCGGCAGCGTCCGCCCTGTCCGGATGGCCCAGATGGTGGTCAGCAGCATGGCGAGCAACTGGTCCTCGTATGCGCCTGGCTCGGCAGCGGCCATGGCGGCGCGCGCAGGGGTGAGCGGTAGATCGGGTGCCATTGTCCTTTTCTCCGTGGTTGGCGGTAATGGCTCCACTCTGGCTCGCGGATGATCACCTTGCACTGCGCTCGAATGACACCGAATGCCACCGGATGAACTCGGCCGGACAATCTGCGCTTATCCGGGAGCAGGCGGGAGGCTCGTGTCCTATCGTGAACCCTGGCATTCGCGAGGCGCCTCGCGAAGCCGGGGGCGTGGGCCGGGCTCCAATACACATCTTTCCCTTTCGCAAGGGAATTCGAGTCCGTACGATCATGAATGGACTAGCTCACCATGGCGGATGATGACTACAGAGCCGACCTGGACAGCTTTATCGACGACCTGAAGCGGGTCTGGTGCGCGGTCGGCGGCCCAAGCTACGCCCAGCTGGAGTACCTGTCGGCGCAAGTGCTCCGCCGGCGTCGCTCCGAAGGCGTCGAGTTCGTGTCGCTTGCGCCGTCCACCACGTCAGAGATCCTGAGCGGACGCCGCAAGCAGGCGCTGAAGTGGCCCTGGGTCCTGACATTCCTCACGCGTGCTGCAGGTCGCAGCCCAGCGAGGCGGGATCGACGCCGCCGTCGTCGGCACGATCGACGAGTGGAAGCGAAAGCACGAGGCCGTGCTCGCGGCCGGCAGGCCCCGCTGCGCCCGGCTCGCCATGCCCGGCAGCGCCGGGCCGCACGGGTCTATCGGCGTCATCGACCCGGCCGCAGCCCCCGAGAGCCGCCGCGCGTGACGCCGACCGCGAAGCGGACGCCCTGCTGGGGGCGTTCCTGGCGGTCGTCAGGCGGGCCAGCGCCCCGCGCGGGCGGCACAGCTGCCGGGACGTCGCGCCGGAATGGCTCGAGCTGTACGTGAAACTCGAGTCAGACGCAGAAGCCATCCGGACCTACGAAACGGCAGTAGTTCCCGCGCCGCTGCAGACCGAGGCGTACGCCAGGGCGGTCATGGCCCAGCGCTTGCCCGGACGCTACCGTCAAAGAAGTCACCGGCCTCGTCGAACGCGCATGCAGTGCCAGCCGCTGCACCGGTACACAGCGAGCCCTGCCGGCTGTGGGCCGTCGTCGAGGAATCAGCCTTCCGCACCCGGCGGGTTGACGCGCAGACCATGCGCGCCCAGGTCGATTACCTCATCGACCTGGCCGACCCGCCGGATGTCGCGCTCCAGATCGTACCTGCGGGCACCCAGAGGCAACCTCACGCTCAGCGAGCCCATGACCATCTTCCGCTTTCCCGGGCGGTATCTCGGCGACGTGGTGTGCCTGGAGCAGCCTGACCGCACGCTCTTTCTCCATAACGGAAAGATACTGATCACTACAACCAGCTCTTTGACAGCCTCGGCCGCTTCACGGCCTCGACCGCCGGACTACCACAAGCCGCATGCTGCGGATACATCCGCGACGGTGTAATCTCGACGGCGCAGCGCATTGCTACCACTGCCGACAGCCAGGGCGGTTAGCGTTATCCTCCGTAGCCGTCGTGACTGCCGATGACGGAGGTCTGGTGAGCGACAGCGACGATTCGTATGAGTGGGCAGCAGCAGAAAAAGACCTGATGGGCCGGTAGACACCACCGTCCCCGTTTCCGCGCGAATCTGGAACTACTGGCTCGGCGGCAAGGACTACTACCAGGTAGACAAGGACGCCGGCGACCAGTTCCTGGCGCTGTACCCCGGATATCGCACAGTCTGGCCCGCGCCGGGCGGCTGCTTCATCTCCCGGACCGTCACCTACCTGGCCCGCGACGCGGGCGTCCGCCAGTTCCTCGACATCGGCACCGGCCTGCCCACCGAGGACAACACCCACGAGGTCGCCCAGCGGATCGCGCCGCGGACGCCCGCGTCGTCTACGCCGACAACGACCCCCTGGTCCTCGCGCACGCCCGCGCCCTGCTGACCGGCACCCGCCCCGGGACGACCGACTACATCGACGCCGACCTCAACAAGCCGGAAGAGATCATCGCGCATCGCGCGCCGGACAAGCTCGACTTCAGCCAGCCCGTCGCCGTCATGATCATGGGCGTCCTCGGCCACATCGGCAACCCCGCAGAGAACGACGACGAGTTCACGCCCGCTCCGTCGTCGCGCAGCTCAAGGCACGCACTGCCGTCCGGCGGCTACCTCGCCATCTGCGAGTCCGCCGACACCGCGCCCGCCAACAACGAGGCCATCCGCACCTACAACGAAACCGGCGCCGCGCCCTACCGCCTGCGAAGCGTCCGGCAGATCCACCGCCTCTTCGACGGCCTCAACCCCGTCGAACCCGGCATCGTCCCCATCCAGCAATGGCGCCCCGACGAAGCCTCAGCCGCCCTCCCCCAGGACATCCACGCCTGGGGCGGCATCGCGCAGAAACCGTAACGCGCTACGCCGCGCGGTCGTACGACCTCGCGACCGCGCGGATCAGCTGGGCCGAGCGCGAAGCGGGAAGCGCCGCCGCGCGGAGCCCGGCGAAAGCCCGCAGGTAGCGCGCGACCTCCGCCCGCCCCTCAAGGCTGATCCCGCCGGACAACGCGGCCACGTGGATGACCCCGATCTCCGGGGTCTCCGCGAACCGGAGCAGCGTCATCGGGCCGGAGCCCGCGACCGCGTGCGCGCCGGCCGCGAACGGCAAGACCCGCAGCGAGACGCGGGAGCGCTCAGCCTCAGCGCCGGCGCTGTCGGGCAGGCCGTCGGCGAACCCGGTCTCGGCCAGGGCCGCGAGCCGGCCAAGCTGCTCACGCATCACCCTCGGCGGCCCGACCGTCTGCCGCAGCGCGCCCTCCGTCATGACGATGTCCAGGCTGGGCGCCCGGCCGGCGACCACGATCCGCTGCCGGTTGAGCTTGACTTCCACGGCATGGGCTCGCTGCTCGGCGGAGCCGTACCGGGGGTCCGCGGCGGCCGCGGCCCGCATGTAGTCCGGGGTCTGCAGCAGGTCGGGAACCTGACTCGGCTCGTAGGCGAGGATCTCGGTGGCCGCGACTTCCAGGATCACGTAGTCCTGGGCGGCGGGCGACAGCACGTCGCGGTACTCGAGCCACCAGCCGCTCTCCCGGCCGCGGTGCGCGATGGCGAGCAGCGCCTCCTGCTCGGTGGCGGGCACGCCGTACTCGGTCAGGAGCTCCCTCAGCTCCTTCCCGCGAATGCCGCGCTCGCCGGTCTCGATCCGGCTGATCTTCGACCGGTCGCACTGGAGAATCCTGGCCGCCTCGTCAAGGTTGAAGCCGAGGCTCTCGCGGTACTCGCGAAGCGCGTTGCCGAGCAGACGGCGCCGCACGGGAGGGGTTCCGGTCATGGTGCATTCCTCCTAATGGGGGGACCGGGGATGTCCGAGGCGCGCGCTCGCCGGCCAGCGGTCCTGGCGGTGGCGATGAGCGTGCTAGATGAGAGTTAACCTAGCACCTGGTGTAGTCCTGATGCGAACGACACGCCGGCTGGCGAGGGCAACAAAGGGCGGATCTCGGATGAGGTGTTCGACTGACGGGCCGGCGGCCTGCCCGGCCGGGGCGGAGTTTCTCGGCCTGCTAGGAGGTTTCTCTTAGCCAGATATTGGCAATGCTCTTGACGACCCCGCTGCGGATGATGTTAGGTATGGCTTACCTAAGTAAGGCCTACCTAATACGTAACCTTCTGTTCGAAAGGGGCGCCTCGTTGCTGCCGACATTCGTCATTGGCCTGCGTGAGGGCCTGGAAGCGGCCCTGATCGTCGGGATCATCGCCGCGTTCCTCGGGCAGCAGGGCCGCAAGGACGCGCTGCGGCAGGTCTGGATCGGCACGGGGATCGCCGTGGCGATCTGCATCGGCATCGCGATCCTGCTGCAGGTGATCTCGTCGGACCTGCCGCAGCGGCAGCAGGAGGGCCTGGAGACGGTCGTCGGGCGCGCTCGCGGTCTGCATGGTCACCTACATGATCATGTTCATGCGGCGGCACGCGCGGGACCTGAAGGGCGACCTGCAGGGGGCGGCGGCGTCGGCGCTGGCGTCGGGGTCGAGCCGGGCGCTGGTGGTGATGGCGTTCCTGGCGGTGCTGCGGGAGGGCTTCGAGACGGCGGTGTTCCTGCTGGCGACGTTCCACGCGTCGGGTGACGCCTCGACGTCGTGGCTCGGGGCGGTGCTCGGCATCCTGCTGGCGGTCGTGATCGGCTACGGGATCTACCAGGGCGGGGTCCGGCTGAACCTGGCCCGGTTCTTCCGGGTCACCGGCCTGGTGCTGGTGGTGGTGGCGGCGGGCCTGGTGATGACGGCGTTCCACACCGCGAACGAGGCGGGCTGGCTGACGGTCGGGCAGGAGCAGGCGTTCGACCTGTCGTGGCTGGTGCGCCCGGGCACGCCGCTGTCGTCGCTGCTGACCGGGGTGCTCGGCATCCAGCCGTTCCCGGTGTGGATCGAGGCGATCGCCTGGGTGGTGTACCTGGTGCCGATGATGGTGATCGTGGCGTGGCCGGCGCGGCGGCGCCCGAAGCCGGCGGCCGCGGTGGTGCCGGCCGCCGACGCGCAGCCCGCGGCTGGCCAGTAGCGGGGCCGGCGGAGACTTTTCAACCCACAAGACCGATGGCGACGATGCCAGCGCGGGCCGCCTGGCGTGCGCTGGCCTCCCCGAGGAATGCCCGAGGAAATGAAGGAGACCCACGGATGATGGCAACGAGGTCCGGCAGACGGCGCGCGCTGCCGTTGGCCGCGGTGGCGGCGGCGCCGCGCTGGCGGCGGTGCTCGCGGGCTGCTCAAGCTCGAGCTCGAGTTCGCACAGCGCGACGGCGGCGGCCGCGGCCGGCTCGGCCGATAACCCGATCACGGTGAAGGTCTCGCTGACCCCGCAGGGCTGCGCGCCCGAGCCGGCCAAGATCAGCGCCGGGACGGTCGAGTTCGACGTGGCGAACAAGAACGCCGACGCGGTGTCCGAGGCGGAGCTGCGCACCTCTGACCTGTCGAAGATCCTGGGTGAGCAGGAGAACCTGACGCCGGGCCTGTCGGGCGGGTTCACGCTTAACCTGGCGCCGGGCACGTACAAGATCAACTGCCCGGGGGCGTCGCAGCAGGACTTGACGTTCACGGTGACGGGGAAGGCGACGGGCCAGACCTGGCAGTCGGTCCCGCAGCTCGCCTCGGCCGTGTCGGGTTACGGCACGTACATCAAGCAGAACACGGCCGAGCCTGGTCAGCAGCTCGCAGACGTTCTGCAAGGCGATCGACGCGGGCAACATGGCGCAGGCGAAGGTGCTCTACCCGCAGGCCAGGGTCTACTACGAGCGGATCGAGCCGGTCGCGGAGGTCTGGGGCACGCTGGACACCAGCATCGACGGCCGCTGGGAGAACCCGGTGACGGTGGCGTCGCAGTTCACCGGGTTCCACAAGCTCGAGCAGCTGCTCTGGGAGGACAACACGCTCAAGGGCGCGCCGCAGCTGTGCACGGGGCTGGTCAAGAACGAGCAGCAGCTGCTGACGCTGGTGAAGAGCGCGCAGTACAACCCGCTGGAGATGGCGAGCGGCTCGACCGACCTGCTCAACGAGGCGGCGGCCAACAAGATCTCCGGCGAGGAGGAGCGGTACTCCAACACCGACCTGCCGGTGTTCAAGGCCAACGTCGACGGCGCGATGGAGGTCGTGAGCCTGTTCACGCCGTACCTGCAGCAGAAGGACCCGAGCCTGCTGACCGCGATCAACCAGCGGAACGCGGCCGTGGCGAAGGTGCTGGCGACGCTCAAGGCGAGCCCCGGTTACGACGACACCGGCTACGTCGAGTACTCCACGGTCCTCGACGACCAGCGCAAGCAGCTGTCGACGACGGTCAACGCGCTCTCTGAGCAGATGTCCAAGCTCTCCCTGCAGGTGAGCAGCTAGCCATGGTCCGGCCGGGCAGGCGGCCCTCTGACGGCCTCCTTGGGCGGCCTGCCCGGCCCTTTCGTCCGCCCGCTTTCCCCGTGTCATCCGATGACCGATCCCGGTTAGGAGCCCGATGAAATCCGCTCGTGCCGGCGGCGCGTCAGGCCGCCCCGATGTCAGCCAGAGCCAGGTACCGCTCCCGCGGGGGACTCCCCCGGCGGGGGCACCGCGCCGTCCCCGTCCGGCGCCGCCTGCTCACCGGGGCGGGCCTGGCCGGGGCGGGCCTGGTCGCGGGGGGCGCTCGGCGGTTACTTCGCGCACCAGCCGGGTACCGCGCCGACCGGCGCGACGGCGGCCGCGGCGCGGGCGCGGACAGCACCGCCACGGTGCCGTTCTACGGGGCGCACCAGGCGGGGATCGCCACGCCCGCGCAGGACCGGCTGGCGTTCGGCTCGCTGAACGTGGTGGACGGCGCCTCCCGGTCGGACCTGCGCGACCTGCTCGTCGAGTGGACGCAGGCGGCCGCGCGGATGACGGCGGGGCAGCTGGTCGGCGAGGTGGACGAGCCGGTCGCGCCGCCGCTGGACACCGGCGAGGCCGTCGGTTCCCCGGTGTCGCGGCTCACCGTCACGATCGGGTACGGCCCTTCGCTGTTCGACGGGCGGTTCGGGCTCGCCGCGCGCAAGCCGGCGGCGCTGACCGTGCTGCCGCCGCTGCCGAACGAGAACCTCGACCCGGACGCCTCCGGCGGCGACCTGTGCGTCCAGGCGTGCTCGGATGACCCGCTGGTCGCCTTCCACGCGGTGCGGAACCTGGCGAGGATCGGCATGGGCGTGGTCGAGCACAACTGGCTGGAGCTCGGCTTCGGCCGCACCTCGACCACGTCCACGGCGCAGCAGACCCCGCGTAACCTGCTGGGGTTCAAGGACGGCACCAGGAACATCAAGGCCGAGCAGGCCTCGCTGATGAACGGCTACGTCTGGGTCGGGCAGGAAACCGACCAGCCGTGGCTGCGCGGCGGCAGCTACCTGGTCGCGCGGAAGATCCGGATGCACATCGAGAACTGGGACCGTGACTACCTGCGGGACCAGGAGAACGTCATCGGCCGGTCGAAGGTGAACGGCGCCCCGCTGTCCGGCGGCACCGAGTTCACCGATCCGGACTTCACCATGGCCGGCTCTGACGGGCAGCCGGCGATCCCGGCCGACTCGCACGTCCGGCTGGCCAGCCACGAGCACAACGGCGGGATCCGGATCCTGCGCCGCGGCTACTCGTTCACCGACGGGATCGACCCGCAGACCGGAACGCTGATCGGCGGCCTGTTCTTCATCGGGTTCATGAAGCATCCCGAGCCAGTTCGTCAAGCTGCAGACCTCGCTGGCCACCGACGCGCTCAACGAGTACGTCCACCACGTCGGCAGCGCGGTCTTCGCCTGCCCGCCCGGGGTTTCCCGCGGCCAGCACTGGGGGGACACCCTGTTCACATGATCGGTCGCGTCACTGTAGTCCCGGCAAGTGTGGTCTGTTCCGGTCCGCCGAGCTGAAAGACAGCGATGACAACACCTACCTGCGCGCCTGGCCAGGCTGGCCAGGCGGCGCTCGCGGCGAGCCTGGACGGGGGCCGCGGGGCCCGGCAGGGAGCGAGCGTGGTTCGCTGCGCGGACGCCGCGCGGCGGCGCGGCGAGCCGCTGGCGGCCAGCGCGGTGCGCTACTCCCGGTTCCTGCTGCTTGAGGTGCCCGGCCCGTGGGGGACGTCCGCCCTGGACGGTAAGCACATCGAGTCCGGCGTGGCCAGGAAGCTGGCCGCGCGCGGCGGCGGCCGCCGATGCGCACGTGCTGCTGATCCGCCGGCACGGCCGCCGGGCCGCGCCGGCGCCGGGCACCGGGGACCGGCCGATGGCGTGGGCGATCGCCGACGCGTCGGCGGGGACGGAGCGCGTGCTGTGGGGCTCCTGGCGCGACCCTGGCTGAACTGCTCGGCCTTGACCTCGCCGCCCCGCTGCCCGGCTCGGCCGCCGACACGGGACCGCAGCGGCTGGCGCTGGTGTGCACGAACGGCAAGCGCGACCAGTGCTGCGCGCTGCGCGGCCGCCCGGTCGCGGGGGCGATCGCCGACGGGACCGACTGGGATACCTGGGAGTGCTCGCACCTGGGCGGTCACCGTTTCGCGGCGACCATGATGCTGTTGCCGACGGGCGACATGTTCGGCTGGCTGGACGAGGAGTCCGCCGTTGAGGTCACGCGCCGGTTCGACGCGGGCCTGCTGGTGCTGCCGCACTACCGTGGCCGGTGCGGCCAGCCCGAGCAGGTACAGGCCGCGCTGCACGCGGCGGCGCTCCGGCTCGGTGACTCTCGCCGGGGCGTGCTCGCGGTGTCCGGGGTGCGGCCCTCGCCCGCCGGGCCCGGCGCTGACGCCGGCTGCGCTCGCGGCGGCCGGCGGGCGGCGGAGGCTGAGGTCCGCTGGGAGGTTGACGTCGTGCACCAGGCGGGGCCGCGGCCGGGCGGCCGCCTACCGCGTGGCGCTGGCCGGCTCGGCGCGGCGCGCCGACGTTCCTGTCCTGCGGGGACGGTATTCCAAAGGCTGAGACTCATTACGAGGCCGTCGCCTTTACCCGCCTGGCTTAACGTCGCCGCGCCGCCGGGCAATCACGATAACATTTTTGTAACGCACGACTGATCGTTGTCTATCCGGCGCGATCATCACAGACGTGTAAAAATCGGCTTAAGTAAGCATTCCTTGACGGCCCGCAAAAGGCCCGACAACGCCCTGGCAGGCTAATGGCCGCCGCGGCGAGGGAGATGAAATGCAGACGCTCGATAGCCGGGCCGTGTCGGTGAGTCTCGAGGCTTATGTCCGCGACCGGCTGGCCGAGAGTGACTTCTTCTCCGGCCTGTCGGCCGGCGAGGTACCGCCCGGGCAGGTCCGCGACGTCTTCGGCCAGTACTACCTGTGGCGCAGCCGGTTTCACCGCTGGCTCGGCGTCTGCGTCGCCAAGAGCGCGGCGTTCGGCGACCCGCTGAGCGCGCAGCGCGTGCTCGGCGAGCTCAGCGCCTGCCTGGCCGAGGAGGTCAACGGGAGTCAGCACGGGCGGGCCAGGTCGTTCCTGGCCGCGCTGGGCATCGACGACCCGGCGCGCATCGCGGCGCTGCCGGTGACCGACGCCTACGCCGAGTCGTTCCTGCGCTGCTACTTCCCGGCGGACCGCGCCGGCGAACGAGGCCCTGGCCGCCCTCGCCGGCCGGGAACTGGTCGTGCCCGTCCTCAATAGCATCATTACCAGCGCGCTGCCCGAGCATTACGGCGATAACCTCCGGCCTTGAGCTCTTCAGGCTGCCCGCGGACCTTGAGGCGATGCATTTCCAGGTTCTTTGGGAAGCGCTGGCCGCTGACCGCGGGGCGGATGCCGAGCAAGCTCATCGAGGCGGCCCGGCTGGAAATCTGGGAGCACATCACGTTCTGGGACGACGTCTATTCGATCGTTCTCGCGGACGGCCGCCCGCCGGTTCCGGATTACCTTCCGCCGGCCGCGTTCGAGGACGTCCGCGGCCCTGCTCGCGGCCCGGCTCGAGGGTCGGCCGAGGCGCTCGCGCTGCTCGCGCAGCGCGAAGCCGGGCAGCTGGCGCCGCGCGGGCGGTGCTCCGGTCACGGTGCCTGGGCCCCGGTGGCGCCGTCGGCGGGCACCTGAGGCCACCGCCGCCGCCGCGGCCGGCCCGCAAGGCGACGGCCGGCTGGCCGGGACAAGGGTCCCGGCCAGCCGGCCGTCTTCCCGCCGCAGGCGCGGCGAAAGACGGGGCCGCGACGCGGCCGCGCTTCGCTTAGCCGGCCAGGTCGGCCAGTTCCCTCCCCGCGATGAAGTCGTCGTCGCCCAGGCCGGCCGCGCGGCGCAGGGCGCCGGACTCGATCAGCTCGATCACGGCGGCGACGTCGCGGTCGAGGCGCCGGTCGCGGTCGACGAACGGGGATACCTCGCGGATCAGCGCGTGCGCGGCGCGCACGGCCGGCGCGGCCAGGTGCTCGCCGCGCAGGTCGATGGCCTGGGCGAGGGCGAGCAGGTGGATGGCGGTGACCTCGCGGACCAGGCCGTTGACGGTGCGGGCGTCGCGGGCCGCGATGGTGCCCATGCTGACCTTGTCCTGGTTGTGCGCCTCGGTGGAGCGGGAGAACACCGACGAGGGCATGGTCTGCTTGAGCGCCTCGGCGGTGATGGCCGAGGCGGCGATCTGCATGCCCTTGAAGCCGTGGTGCAGCCCTGCCTGCGGGTCGTCGGGCTCGCGGACGGCGATCAGGTTCGGCGGGAGGCCCTCGTTGAACTTCTCGTCGACCACGAGCTCCAGCTGCCGGTCGAGCAGGTCGGCGATGTTCGCGACGGCGGTCTTGAGGCTGTCCATGGACTGGCCGACGTGGCCGGCGTAGAAGTTGCCGCCGAGGTGCAGGCCGCCCCCGGCGGCGTCGAAGAGCGGGTTGTCGGTGGAGGAGTTGATCTCGGTCTCGACCCAGCGGTCGGCCCAGTCGATCGTGTCGCGGAGGATGCCGATGATGTGCGGGGCGCAGCGAACCGAGTACTTGTCCTGGATGCGGTGGGCCTCGGCGAGCTGGACGTAGCCGCGGTCGCCGATGAGCTCGCGGCGGATGAGGATCTCCTCGAAGGAGGTGGCGAGCTTGGAGCCGGCGAGGAGGGCGCGGACGGCGGCCGCGCTGGCGACCTGGCCAGGGTGGGGCTTGTTCTGGTGGATGAAGGGGTGGAACGCGGAGGCGTTGCCCAGGAGCGCCTCGACCGTCATGGCGGTGGCGAGCTCGGCCGCGACGGCGATCTCGCGGGCGTCCCACAGGGCCATGACCGCGTAGCCGGCGGTGAAGGAGGTCCCGTTGATCAGCGCGAGGCCCTCCTTGGGCTCAAGGATCACCGGGTCGAGGCCCTCGTCGAGCAGCGCGTCGAGGGCGGGCCTGACCACGCCCCGGTGGGTGACGTCGCCCTCGCCGATCAGCGCGGCGGCCACGTAGCACAGCGGGACGAGGTCGCCGCTCGCGCCGAGCGAGCCGCGCTCGGGGATCAGCGGCAGGATGTCGTGCCTGAGGTGCGCGAGCAGCATCCCGGCCACCTCCGGGCGGATCGCCGAGGTGCCGCGGCTCACCGAGTTCGCCCTGATGATCATGGTGGCCCGGGCGACCTCGGGCACGGCGGCCGGGCCGGTCCCGTTCAGGTGGTAGAGGACAAGGTTCCGCTGCAGCTCGTGCGCCTTGTCGGCGCCGATCTGCCGGATGCAGCTGTCCCCGAAGCCGGTCGTCACGCCGTAGATCGGGATTCCCTGCTCGATCAGTGACCACTTGAGGGGAAGCGCGGCCCGCATCCGCTCCTCGGCCGCCTCGGTCAGGCGCACTTCGGCCGCCCCCTGCCTGGCCGCCGCGGCCAGCTCGCGGGGCGACAGCGACGCGCCGTCCAGGGTCAGGCCACGGACCGTCAGTGCTTCCGTCATTATCTTTCCTTCTCTCAATTTGATTTCGCACAGCGACTGGGGACGAGTCACGTTATCGGCTAATGCCAGGCGGCGGAGGCGAAATGCGGTAAAGCCCCGCGAATGCGCACACGTGAACCAGATCGTTAAAAATTGCACATCTCGATAGGCGGAACATGCGGCGCGGCCCCGCGGGCAGCGGCGGAAGGCACGGCCATGTGAGGCCATCGCACCTGGTGAGGGCGCGGTACGGGGCTTCCCTTGGGGGCCGCGGGGAATAAGGCGTCCGCGCTGGATAGCGTCATGCGCTCGTGTTCCTGATATCTCGCGCGCCAGATTGTTATGAGCCCGGATCTGCCGCCGATCAGGTTTCCTGTTAATCAGGCGGCCGGTTCCTACTCGGTTTATCAGGCTTCCTGTTGATCAGGCAATCTGAGGTTATTCAGGTGCCAGGTCCACCCGGCCGGGCACCGCGCGCGGCGACTACGCGAGGTTCTCGATCGCGGTCATGATCCTGCGCTCGGAGACCGGCGCCGGCGTGCCGATCGTCTGCGCGAAGAGGCTGACCCGCAGCTCCTCGATCTGCCAGCGGACCTCCCTGGCGGCGTCGCCGGCCCTGGCCTCGGGCGGCAGCGACGGCCAGGGCGCGCGCGTAGGCGTCCTGGACCCGGTGCACCACGGCCATCTGCTGCGCGTCCCGGCCCGCGTTCTCCGCCAGCTTGTCCAGGCGGCGGCCGACGGCCTTGACGTAGCGGGCGAGCGCGGGCAGCCGGGCGGTGCCCGCCGCGGTGAGGAAGCCCGGGGCGATCAGGCCGTCGAGCTGCGCGCGGATGTCGACGACGGCCGGCTCGAGCGCCGGGCTGCGCAGCTCGCCGAGGCGCATCCGCGCCTCGTGCGCGCCGCGCAGGATCTCCTCGGCCCAGGTCACGACGTCGTACGTCGCCGCGTGCAGCCGCGGCCTGACGTGCTCGACGATCCGGCCGAACGCCTTCGGCGTCCCAGGCGGGCCCGCCGGCCTCGGCGATGAGGCCGTCGACGGCGCAGCTGACGCAGTCGGCGAACAGGGCGGCGACGGAGCCGTGCGGGTTGTCGCTGAGCACGAGCTTCTGCGCGGTGGTCAGCCGCTTCGCCACGTCGTTGGCCGGGGACTTCACGGCGAGCAGGACGAGCCGCCTGGTGCCCGCCCGCATGGCCCGCGCGGCCGCGGCGGCGGTCTCGAACAGCCGGACGTCCACCGTGCCACCCGGATTGCCAGGCGCGCCCGCGTCCACGAGCGCCGGGTAGGCCTTGACCTCCCCGTCGGTGAAGACCTTCGGGAGCGGCCCGAAGTCCCAGCGACGTCACCCCGGTCCTGGTCAGCGCGGTGGCGCGGGCCGACAGCGTCGCGCGCACCTTCGGCCGGAGCTGGCGCTGCAGCGCGGCCAGGTCCTTGCCCGACGCCACCACCTTGTCCCCGTCGAGCACCCGGAACGTGATCCGCAGGTGCGGCGGCAGCTTGTCCAGGTCGAACGTCGTCGGGCGGCACCTGGACGCCGCGCAGCCGCAGCAGCTCGCGGGACATGGTCTCCCTGACGTCCGCGCCCGGGGCGGTGCCGTCTAGCTTGGCGAGGATCTCCCGGGCCACGTTCGGCGCCGGGACGAGCTCGCGCCGCAGGTTCTTCGGCAGCGTGCGGATCAGCTCGGTGACCAGTTCCAGGCGCAGGCCGGGGACCTGCCAGGAGAACTCCTCCGGGCGCGCCTGGTTGAGCGTCTTCAGCGGGATGTCGATCGTGACGCCGTCGGACTCGCTGCCCGGCTCGAACGCGTAGCTCAGCGCCAGCCCGGTGCCCGGCCCGCGGCCGGCCAGCCCGGGCGACGCGGACGTCCACACCTCGGGGTAGGCGCCGACGTCCAGCTCGTCGGCCGCCGCCGACAGCAGGTCGTCCAGCGACAGGGTGAGCAGGTCGGGCGTCTCGTGCCGGGCCTGCTTCCACCAGGTGTCGAAGTGCCGGGCGGACACCGCGTCGGCCGGCACGCGCGCGTCGTAGAACTCGAACAGCGCGTCCTCCCCCGCGACCAGGCCGCGGCGGCGGGCCCGCTGCTCAAGCGCGGCCGCCTCCTCGATCAGCTTCGCGTTGTCGCGGAAGAAGTGGTGCCTGGTCTGCCAGTCGCCCTCCACCAGGGCGTGCCTGATGAACAGCTCCCTGGCGAGCACCGGGTCGATCCGGTGCAGCAGCACGGTCCGGTCGGCGACGATCGGGATGCCGTAGAGGGTGACCTTCTCGGTGGCGACCGCGCTGCCCTGCGCCCGGGACCAGCGGGGCTCGCTGTAGGAGCGCTTGACCAGGTGCGCGGCGACCGGCTCGACCCACTCCGGCTCGATCGCCGCGACGGTCCGCGCCCACAGCCGCGACGTCTCGACGAGCTCGGCCGCGACGATCCAGTCCGGCGGCTTGCGCGCCAGGCCCGAGCCGGGGAAGACCGCGAACTTCGTGCCGCGGGCGCCCAGGTACTCCGGCAGCGGGCGCCGGCCGCGCTCGGCGCCGCCCGGTGCCCCCGGCCGGCCAGCGCCCGGCTTCGCCGGGGCGAGCACCACCTTCATGCCGACCTGCGACAGCAGGCCGGCGAGCAGGGCGGTGTGAACCCGCACTCGTTCCGATGATGATGTCTTGGTGTTGATCCCGAGATCGCGGGTGAGCGAGGCAAGCTGGCCGTGCAGGTCCTGCCACTCGCGAACGCGCAGGTAGTTGAGGAACTCGGCGCGGCACAGGCGGCGGAACGCCGAGCCGGACAGCTCGCGCTGCCGCTCGGCGAGGTAGTCCCACAGCGCCGACGAAGGCCAGGAAGTCGGACTCGGGCTGCGCGAAGCGGCGGTGCGCGGTGTCGGCGGCCTGCTGGTTGTCCGACGGGCGCTCGCGCGGGTCCTGGATGGACAGCGCGGCCGCGATGACGAGGACCTCGCGGGCGCAGCCCTGCTTGCCCGACTCGATGATCATCCGGGCGATGCGCGGGTCGACGGGCAGCCGGGCCATCTGCCGGCCCGTCTCGGTGAGCCGGTCGTCCTTGAGCGCGTTCAGCTCCTCGAGGAGCTTGACGCCGTCGGTGATCGCGCGCGGGTCCGGCGGGTCGACGAACGGGAACGCGGCGGACGTCGCCGAGCCGCGCGGCGGCCATCTGCAGGATGACGCTGGCCAGGTTGGTGCGCTGGATCTCCGGGTCGGTGAACTCCGGGCGGCTCTCGAAGTCCTCCTGCGAGTACAGCCGGATGCAGATGCCGTCGGCGACCCGGCCGCAGCGGCCCTTGCGCTGGTTGGCGCTGGCCTGCGAGATCGCCTCGATGGGCAGCCGCTGCACCTTGGTGCGCAGGCTGTAGCGGCTGATCCGGGCGGTGCCCGGGTCGATCACGTAGCGGATGCCGGGGACGGTGAGCGAGGTCTCGGCGACGTTGGTGGCGAGGACCACGCGGCGGCTGGCGCAGGCTCCGGCTGGCCGGGACCTCGAACACCCGGTGCTGCTCGGCGGACGACAGGCGCGAGTACAGCGGCAGGATGTCGAGCCCGGCCCGGCCCTTGAGCGCGTCGGCGGTGTCGCGGATCTCCTGCTCGCCGGACAGGAAGACGAGGATGTCGCCCGGGCCCGCGCGCTCAAGCTCGCCGATCGCGTCGGTGATGGCGGTGACCTGGTCGCGGTCCTCGTCCTTGTCGTCCGGGGCGCTGACCGGGCGGTAGCGGACCTCGACCGGGTAGGTGCGGCCGGATACCTCGATGATCGGCGCGGGCTGCCGGTGCGCTGGTCCTTGAAGTGCTCGGCGAAGCGCTCGGGGTCGATCGTCGCCGAGGTGATGATCACCTTGAGGTCGGGGCGGCGGGGCAGCAGCTGGCTGAGGTAGCCGAGGATGAAGTCGATGTTCAGGCTGCGCTCGTGGGCCTCGTCGATGATGAGGGTGTCGTAGCGGGTGAGGTTGCGGTCGGTGGCGATCTCGGCGAGCAGGATGCCGTCGGTCATCAGCTTGACCGCGGTGCGCGTCGCCGGACCTGTCGGTGAACCTGACCTTGTACCCGACTACGTCGCCGAGCTGCGTGCCCAGCTCCTCGGCGATGCGCTCCGCGACCGTGCGGGCGGCGATGCGCCTGGGCTGCGTGTGGCCGATCTGGCCGGTGACGCCCCGGCCGAGCTCCAGGCAGATCTTGGGCAGCTGGGTGGTCTTCCCCGAGCCGGTCTCGCCCGCGACGATCACGACCTGGTGATCGCGGATCGCCGCGGCGATGTCGTCCCGGCGCTGGCTGACCGGCAGCTCTTCCGGGTAGCTGATGGCAATGCCAGCGAGCGCGGTCTCGCGGGACGCGGCGCGCTGCTTAGCTCTTGCGGAAGGTTCGTTCACCGGCGGAAAACACTAGACGATGGGGGCCGGATCATGCCAACGCTTTATCCGGCCGCGCTCTTCCCTGAGATCAAGACCGGTTATCCGGAACGGGTGCGGCTTCCCCTGGTCGCGCAAGCAGCCTCCCTTAACTCGGCATACCGCATCCCGTGTCAACCTGGGGGCACAGCCGGCGGGTGCCAGTCGCCGGCCGCGTCGTGAGCCATACGGGCCTCCCGCGCCGGGGGTGGTTGGCGCGGGAGGCCCGCAGGCCGCCGGGCCCCGGTTACGCCGTGCCGACGGCGGTGACCAGCTTGGCGATCACCTCGGCGGTCAGCGGGCTGCCGGGGAACGAGGTCAGCCGGGCAACCGGGGTGCTCCGCAGGAACATCAGGATCGTCGGATCGGCGAAGAACGCGGCCATCGGCCCGGACTCCTCGCCGGCGCCCCGGCGAACGCCTGGCTGACGGCCTGCGCGCCGCGCGGGTCGTCGAGCCACTCGCCCAGCGTCGAGTCGGCGGTCAGCGGCACCCGGATGTCGTCGCCCTCGACCTTGACGGCCGCGGCGGTCCGCAGGTCGCGCGAGGACGCGCCGACCGCGCACTGGTACTCGCCGCCCTCGACCACCCAGCGGTTCAGGCGGGTGTCCCAGTAGGCCAGGTCGTCGCGGTCGATGGTGAGCACGACGTCTTCGGTCTCGCCGGCCTTGACCGGGACGCTGGCGAACGCCTTCAGCTCGCGGCTGGCCCGCTGGACGGCGGAACCGGGGAGGCTCACGTACACCTGGACGACTTCCCGGCCGTCGCGCTCGCCGGTGTTGGTGACGGGGACGCGCACCTCGATGCCGGCCGGCGTGGCGGTCGCGGTCGCCTGGCCGTAGCCGAACGTCGTGTACGACAGCCCGAAGCCGAACGGGTACGCCACCTCCTGCTCGCGCGCGTCGAAGCCCCGGTACCCGACGAACAGGCCCTCGCCGTAGCGGACGTGCCCGTGCTCGCCGGGGAAGTCCAGGTAGGACGGGTGGTCCTGGAGCCTCAGCGGGATCGTCTCGGCCAGCCGCCCGGACGGGTTGACCCGGCCGAACAGCACGTCGGCGAGCGCGCCGCCGCCCGCCTGGCCGAGCAGCCAGCCCTCGAGGACCGCGGGGACCGCCTGGTCCCAGGGGCTGGTGGCGAGCACGGCGCCGTTGGACAGGACGACGACGGTGCGCGGGTTGACCCGGGCCACCTCCGCGATCAGCTTCTGGTGCGCCTCCGGGAGGTCGATCCCGTCCCGGTCGGCGCCCTCGGTCTCGTGCTCGCTGCCGACGAAGACCAGCGCGACGTCGCTCGCGCCCGCCAGCGCCACCGCCTCGGCGCGCAGGTCCGCGTCGGACTCCGCCTCGGTTTCCCGGTCCTGCGCGGCGCTCTCCTGCGCGGCGGTGTCACTGGTCAGGTAGCCGGGCGCGAACACCACGTCCGCCTCGGTGGCCGCGGTGATCTCCGTCAGCGCGTCGTCGAGCCGGGTCGGGGTGATCTGGGAGCTGCCGCCGCCCTGGTAGCGCGGGGTGCGGGCGAACTCCCCGATGACGGCGACCGTCCCGGTGCCGTCGGCCGCGAGCGGCAGCAGGCCCCGCTCGCCTCCGGGCGGGGCGTCGTTCTTGAGCAGCACGATGGCGCGCCCGGCGATCTCGCGGGCGAGCTCGTGGTGCCCTTCCTCGTCGTAGTCGCCCTGGGTGCGGGCCGCGGCCTGGCCGACGAGCGCGCGGACCCGGTCGGCGGCCCGGCTGAGCACGGCCGGGTCGAGGCGGCCCACCGCGACGGCCTCAATCAGCTCGTTGTCCCCCGCGGCGTCCGGGCCGGGCATCGTGAGGTCAAGGCCGGCGGCGACGGCGGCGACGCGGTCGGCGACCGCGCCCCAGTCGGAGACGACGACGCCGTCGTAGCCCCACTCGTCCCGCAGCACCTCGGTGAGCAGCCAGTGGTGCTGGCTGGCGTACACGCCGTTGACCTTGTTGTAGGCGCACATCACGGTCCACGGCCGCGCCTGGGTGACGACCCGCCGGAAGGCGCTGAGGTACATCTCCCGCAGCGTCCGCTCGTCGACGTCGGCGCTGACCCGCATCCGGTCGGTCTCCTGGCTGTTGACCGCGAAGTGCTTGAGCGACGCGCCGACGTTCCTGCTCTGCAGGCCGTCGACCCACGCGGCCGCCAGCACCCCGGCGAGCAGCGGGTCCTCGGAGAAGTACTCGAAGTTCCGGCCGCCGAGCGGGCTGCGCTTGAGGTTGACGCCGGGCCCGAGCAGGACCGCGACGCCCATCGCCCGGCACTCGTCGCCCAGGGCCTCGCCCATCCGCCGCAGCAGGTCAGGGTCCCAGGTCGAGGCGGTGGCCACCGCCGGGGGGAAGCAGGTGGCGGGCTGCCCGCGCAGCATGTCGCCCGGGTGCGCCTGCAGCCGCACGCCGTGCGGCCCGTCGGTGACGGTGACGGCTGGAAGGCCGGCGGACTCGACCGGCGTGGTGTGCCACGCGTCGCGGCCGCTCGTCAGGGCCGCTTGCTCGGCGACGGTGAGCTCGGGCGTCATTGCCAGGTTCCCTTCGGCGGTGGGACTTTTTTTACTACGTGAATTTAAGACGATTATCCCGAAGGATGGCGGCCTGCACTAGCCCGCACGGCATTTCTTCTCCTTTGCCTCTCAGTCCAGGACAGGGGCGCGCCCCTTGCCCCGCGCTCAATTCTCCCTGATGAGGGGGGCCGGCGAGTCAGCGGCCCGCCGCCTGCAGGCCGCGGGCCAGCTGGCCCGCCGCGTCGCGGATCCAGTCCTTGAGCGCTTCAAGTTGGAGGTTGTCGGTGTCGGCCGCCTTGGCGATGAGGTCGCCGACCTCGGCGCTGGTGACGGTGCGGACGAGGACCATGATCTGGGCGGCGGTCAGCCGCCGCATGGCCAGTTCCCTGGGGCCGTCCTTGCGCGCGGCCAGGGCCTCGGTGAGGGCGTCCTCGGTCTCGTCCCAGAGGGCGCGCAGCCGGGACCGGGCGGCCGGGCCGCTGCTGACCATGCGCAGGAAGGCGCCCAGGTTCCGGTCCGGGTCCTGGTCGTCCGACCGCCGCGAGCAGCGCCTGCCCCGCGGCGACGAGCGGCGTCTGGCCGAGCCTGCGGTTCCCGACGGCCTCGACGACCGCGTCGAGCACGGCCGGCCGGCCGCTGAACAGGAGTTCTTCCTTCGCGCCGATGTACGTGAAGAGCGTCTTGACGGAGATGTTGGCCGCGTCGGCGATCTCGGCCACGGTGACGTCGTCGAAGCCCCGTTCGGCGAACAGCGCCTGGGCGGCGGCGAAGATCGCCTCACGGGTCAGCCGTTTCTTCCGCTCCCGCAGTGACTCCGGTGCCTGCTGGGAGAGTTGAGGGCGGACGGCCGACTTCATCCGAGAAGTGTACGAGCTACGCGATTTACCTTCTCACGCCGTCTCGCGGCCGCCCGCCGCGCCGGGCCGCGGTCAGGCGACTGGACACGGGGACGTCGGAGCCGGCGAGGCACGCCGCCCGGCGGCTATCGCGTAAGTTCCGGGCATCGCGAAGGATCTGGCGTGCTATCACGCACCCGATCCTCAGCAATGCCCGGAGTCTTCGCGATCCCGGCGGAGACGGGCACTGGCGGCTGGTGCGCGGCGACCGTACGGCCTCCTCGCCCTGCGCCCGTCGCTCAGGCGGGCGGGACGGGGCGGGTGAGGCGGACTTCCTCCTCGGCGAAGCCGAGGGCGGCGTAGAAGGCGCGGGCGCTGGCGTTGTAGATGCCGGTGTGCAGGGTGAGGTGCGCGAGGCCCTGGTCGCGGGCCCAGGCCTCGGCGGCGTCGATGAGCGAGCGGCCGATGCCGCGCCTGGCCGCGCGCTCGGTCACGACCAGCTCGCCGATGTAGCCGTCATGCTCGCCGGTGAAGTGCTTGGAGGGGTGAGCGCTGATCGCGCCCACGATGCCCCCCGTTGCGGACGGGGCCGGGCCGGCGGCGGCCCGCTCGTCGACCGCCACGAAGACGGCGCCGGTGCCAGCCACCGCGTCGTCGAGTGAGCCCTCCAGCCAGCGGCGGCCGGCGTCCAGCGCTTCCTGCTGGTTGCGCCAGGGCGCGAGGCCTTCGGCCAGCCGCGGCGCGAGCGCCACGACCCCGGCCCGGTCGGCGGCGATCGCGGGACGGATGATGACGGTGCTTTCGTTCCCGTCGCCGGTTTCGCTCATGTGACCAGCATCGCACGCGCCGCCTAGGGCGCGCGGAGGCGAGCGCGGAAGCGCCGCGCGCGGGAAGTGCTGAGCGCGAGCCGAAGGCGCGCGCCGCCGACTGGACTGAGGAGAGGTGAAGTGAGGAACGAGCTTCACATCGACGAGGGAAGGAGGCGGGTACAGCGCGCCGGAGGCGAGCGCGGGAAGTACAGAGCGCGAGCCGAAGGCGCGCGCCGCCGACTGGACGCCAGCAGCGGTGGAGTGAGGAACGAGCAACACCCGCGACGAGGGCCCCTGCGAGCCAAAGCGCGCGCCCCTGTCCTGGACTGAGGAGCGACGACCGAGGGACGAGGGAGGAGCG
>CAVTKQ010000012.1:0-45060 GCA_963735315.1 uncultured Actinomycetota bacterium | reverse complement strand
CGGGACCCCGGCGGCGGTGAGCTCGCCGACCAGCGCCCTCGCCTTCGACTGGTCCCGCCCGGCGACCTGCACGGCCTGCACCTGCGGCAGGCGCGCCAGCGCCAGCGCGTGGGCGCGGGCTTGCACGCCGGTCCCGATCACCGTGACGCGGCTGGCGCCGGGGCGGGCGAGCAGCCGGGTCGCCACCGCGGATCCGGCCGCCGTCCGCGCGGCGGTCACGTAGGTGCCGTCGATGACCGCGACCGGGGTCCCGGTGGCGGGATCGAAGCAGCAGATCAGCGCATGGTGGGTGGCGCAGTCCTGGTTCTGCGGGAACAAGCTGACCAGCTTGGCGGCCAGGACGTCCGCCGAGGGCAGGTAAGCCGGCATCGCCGCGAGCATCGCGTCTCGCGCGGGGACCAGCGCGGCGACCCGGGGCGGCACCGACGCGAGGCCGGCGCTGAGTTCGGCCATCGCCGCCTGCAGCGCGTCGGCGAGCGCGTCAAGGTCGAGCAGCGACGCGACCTCAGCAGCGGATAGGACCAGCATCGCGACCTCCGTCCACTGGCCGCGGCAGCCCGCCCGCCACGGCCCGATCGCCACCCGCGGCACGTGCTGTGCCAGCTCAGGAGCTCTCTATAGCCGCGACCATACCCAAGCGCGGGAGGCCGGGCCGCGACCGACGGCGGTCAGGCCCGGCCTTCTCCGGGAACCGGTGTCACCAGGCCGCGGCCGCCGCGCCGACGCCGAGCACCGGCCCGGCCGCCGCCGAGGTCAGGCAGGCCGCCGTGCCCGCGCCGGCCTGGTAGGTGTCGGCCAGGACCGCGGTCGAGCCGTCGGCCAGGCCCAGTTCCACCCGCAGGGTGGCGACCGCGCCGTCGGCGAGCGGCTCCGCGCCGTCGGCCCGGTAGCGGTAGCCGCCGTCGGTCTCCAGGTCGGTGTGCTGCACCAGGTCGACGCGCGCGCCCGGGCCGAGGGCGGCCAGGGCGGCGCGGCCCGCGTCGCGCACCGCCGCGGCGGTGGCGCCGGCCGTCAGGGCGGCCGCCGCCGCCTGGTAGCCGGCCGCCAGCGGCCCGGCCCAGTCGCAGTCGCCCTTGGCCAGCACCCGGGCGGCGCCGGTCCAGTAGCCGCGGTACTCCGACACGACCTCGACCGTGTCGGCGTCCGCGGTGGAGGAGTGGCAGTACACGTTGACGTCCTCGGCGCCGCCGAGGCGCGCGGTCAGCTCCGCCTTCCCGGCCCGCTCGTGGTTGGTCAGCCCCCCGTCGAGCGCCGCGGCCACCGACCGCGCGGTCAGCCGCGCCGCCTGGCGCAGCAGCTCCGCCTCGGCCGGCGACGGCGACTGGCGGCGGCGGCGCACCACGCTGCCCAGGTCGGTCAGCTCACGCCCGCCGGCCGCCGCGCGGACGTCGGTCGACCAGCGTGCCCGGCCACCAGTCCAGCTCGACGAGACCGACCCCGCCCGGGCCCTGCTCGGCGAGGAAGCCCTCGGCCAGCGTGGCCAGCACCCGGCCGCTGCGGAAGTCCTGCAGGTTGGAGGTGGCCCGCCACCAGTTCGCCACCCGGGGCGACAGCTTGGTCAGCAGCGCCGCCTGGCCGTCGGCGGGCACCGCGAGCAGCGCCTCGTTCCAGTACAGGCAGATGTTGGACAGGTAGCCGAGGTCACCGGAGTGGTACACGTCCGCGTAGACGAGCGCCGCGGCGAGCCCGCGCGCCCGCAGCTCCGCCTGCAGCGCGCCGACCCGCTGTCCAGCTCGCCCGGGGGGATCTCCGCCGGGTCAAGCACCACGAGGCCTCGCTTCACGGGGCCCTCCTTCCGTAGGTAACGTGGCGTCAGGCCGGCGCGGTGAACAGGATCCGCTCGGTGGCCAGCAGCGGCTCGTAGCCGTCCTTCTTGACCACCACCGGGTCGCCGAGCACGTGGTAACCGCACAGCGGCGTGTACGTGTTGGGGTGCACGATGATCACCGCGTTCTCCTCGAGCACGGTCTCGTCGTCCTCGAGCAGCGACGGGATCTCGTCCGGGTGCAGCCCGTGCCCGTGCCCGCGGACCCGGGTGTACTGGCTGGTGGTGTACTCGCCGTAGCCGTGCTTGCGGAACACGTCGTTCTCCGCCCGCGCGATGTCCCCGCCGGTGACCCCGGCCCGCACCGCCGCGAGCCCGGCCTCCACCGCCTCGTTGAAGAGGTCGAAGGAGCGAAGCTGTCCCTCGCTCGGCCGGCCGAGCACCGCGCTGCGGCAGATCTGGGCGTAGTAGCCGTCCAGCGACGGGGTCAGCTCGGTGCGCACCATGTCGCCCGCCTGGAGCTGGCGGTTGCCCGGCGGGGTCATGCCCCGCACCTCGTCGCCGCCGGAGGCGAACAGCATGAAGTTGTCCTGCGCGCCCATGGACTTGATCTGCGCCTCGACCTCGGCGACCACCTCGTACTCGCGGACGCCGGGGCGCAGCGCGGCGACGAACGCCGCCCAGCCGGCCGAGCAGACCACGCCCGCCCGGCGCATCTGCGCCAGCTCCCAGTCGCTCTTGACCAGGCGCACCAGGTCCATCAGCCGGGTCGCGTTGACCAGCTCGGTGCGCGGCAGGCCCGCGCGCAGCGGCCCGAGGATCGCCCGGGGCATCAGCTCCAGCTGGGTGACGCCGACCCGCCCGCCGCCGGGGACGCCGGCGGCGATCACCGCGGCGACCTCCGCGGCGTCAGGCAGGTCCACCGTGCGCACGTCCTCCACCCAGCCGGCCTGCCGGACCGCCTGCTCGTCGGCCCGGCTGCCGAGGAACGCGGTCACCGGGCCGTCGGCGGGCAGGTAGGCGAACGCGAACGCGCCGCGGAACAGCGCCCCGGTGAGGTAGCGCACGTTCTCCCGGCGCCAGCCCGGCGCGAAGGCCAGGATGCCGTCGAGGCCGGCCTGCTGCATCGCGCTCGCGGACGCGCGCCAGGCGCGCGCCGACGTCTTCCCCGCTCATGACCGTGTCTCCGCGGCTTCCTCGTCAGTGGCCTCTCCCGGTCGCGGGCTGCTCTTCGCCGGCGAGCTGGGCGGCCATCGGGATCAGGCCGCCCGCCCGCAGCATGGTCAGCAGGAACGGGTCGGTGGGCTCGCCCTGGACGCGCACGCCGGTCCGCTCCACGACGACGACCCCGGCCTCGATGTCGACGGCCAGCACGTCGCCGTCGGCCACCGCTTCGGTGATGCCCGGGCACTGCACCAGCGGCAGGCCGATCTCGAAGCAGTTGCGGTAGAACAGCCGGGCGGCGTACTCCGTGACCACCGCGCCGATCCCGGTGGCCTGCAGCGCCTTGGGCGCGACGGCCCGTCCCGACGACTGGCCGAAGTGCCTGCCCGCGACCAGGATGTCGCCGGGCTGAACGTCGCGGGCGAAGGCAGGGTTGAGGTTCTCGAGCACGTGCGCCCGCATCTCCGCCATGGACGCGAGCGCGCGGTCGGAGCGGACGATCTGGTCGGTGGGGATGTTGTCGCCGAACTTCCAGCAGCGGCCGTGCGCCTGCATCATCGGTCCTTCCTAAGCCCAGCTGCCTAAACAAGGAACTCGCGCGGGTCGGCCAGCTTCCCGCGCACGGCCGACGCCGCGACAGTGGACGCGGACGCCAGGTACATCAGCGCGTCGGGGCTGCCGTTGCGGCCGGGGAAGTTGCGGGCGTGCGTGGACACCATGGCCTCGGTCGCGGCCAGCGCGCCCATGTTGATCGCCTGGTTCGACCCGGTGCTGGGCGGGAACCAGGTGCAGCCGGCCGCGAACAGGTCGGCGACCAGCCCTTCCTCGCACGCCTGGGCGAAGACCTGGCGGCTGGAGGGCACCACGTTGAACTTCACCCCCGGCGCGATGTGCCGGCCGCGCAGGACCGCCGCGGCCTGCCTGATGTCCTCGATGCGGCCGCCGCCGTGCCCGCCGAGCTCGGCCCACTGCACCTCGCGCCCGGCCAGCTCGCCCACCGGGTGCACGTTGCCGAGCGTGGGCGAGGCGGCCACCTGCGGCTCCAGGTCGCTGATGTCGTACGTCACGGTCGCGCTGGCCTCGGCCGCGGAGTCGGAGCGCACCACGTCGTACGGCCGGCTGGTGAGCTGCGAGACCAGCGCGAGCGTCTTGTCGTCCGGGTCGATGAAGCCGCACTTGCCGCCGACGTCGATGGTGATCAGCGGGAACAGCCAGCGGTCCCAGACCTCGAGGTCGTCGATGTAGGGGCCGGCGAACTGCAGCGCCCGGTACACCGCGCCGCCCTCGCCGATCTGGCCGGTGAGCCACAGCGCCGCGTCGCGCGGCGTCACCGCCTTCTCGTGCCGGCCGGTCAGCTCGATGCGGGTCGTCTCCGGCACCCGGAACCACGCCTTGCCGAACGGCATCACCATCCCGGCGTGGGAGTTGTTGCCCAGCCCGGCGGCGAAGCAGCCGAGCGTCCCGTGCACCGGGGTGTGGCTGTCGGAGCCGACGACCACCGTGCCCGGGCGGACGAAGCCGCCCCGCACCCCGACGTGGTGGATGTTGCCGCTGCCGCAGTCGAACAGGTGGATGCCGTGCCGCCGGGCGAAGGCCCGGTTCTCCTCGAGCACCCGCGCCCGTTCCTCGGTCGGCGGCGAGAAGTGATGGTCGAAGACCATCACCACGCGGTCGGGGTAGCGCATCGGCCGGCCGACCTCTTTCTCGAACACCCGCGAGGTGATGTACCCGCTCAGGTCGTGCAGCAGCAGGCAGTCCACGTCCGCGACCACGATGTCGCCGGGCGCGACCGCCTTCCGCCCGCTCGCGCGGGCCAGGATCTTCTCGATCAGGTTCACCGGTCCAGCTCCCGCGGGTCGGTGATCGCGCCGCGGACCGCGGTGGCGGCCGCGACCGCGGGGCTGGCGAGGTAGATCTCCGCCTCGTAGCTGCCCATCCGGCCGCGGAAGTTGCGGTTGGCGGTGGACAGGGTCACCTCGCCGTCGGCCATCACGCCGCCGTCGCCGGCGCAGGCGCCGCAGCCCGGGTTGGTCACCAGCGCCCCGCTTTCGAGCAGCACCGTCATGATCCCGTCGGCGACCGCCCGCTGCAGGACGTTCCTCGAGGCTGGCGTCACGATCAGCCGGGTGCCCGGCGCGACGTGGCGGCCGCGCAGGATCGACGCGGCCTCGGCCAGGTCCTCGTACTTCGCGTTCGCGCACGAGCCGATGAACACCTGGTCGACGTGCCTGCCCGCGACCTCCTCGACCGGCCGGACGTTGTCGACGGTGTGCGGGCAGGCGACCTGCGGGGACAGCGCGGGGCCGTCGAGGCGGACCTCGCGCTGGTAGGCGGCGCCCGGGTCGGGGAAGATCTCGTCGTAGCCGTCGCGCGGCACGCCGCGGGCCTCCAGGTAGCGCCGGGTCACGTCGTCCGGCGGGACGTAGGCGAACTTGGCCCCGAGCTCCATCGCCAGGTTGCACAGCGTCATCCGCTCCGACACCGACAGCCCGCGGACGTAGCCGCCGTCGAACTCGACCGAGCAGTACGTGGCGCCGTCCGCGGTGAGCTCGCCGATGAGCCTGAGCATGACGTCCTTGGCGAACACGCCGGGTCCGAGCGGCCCGTCGATCGTCACCTTGATCGACTCGGGGACCCGCATCCACAGGTACCCGGTCACCCAGGTGGCGGCGACCTCGCTGAAGCCGACCCCGGTGCCCGCGGCGCCGAGGGCGCCGTAGATCGTCGAGTGCGAGTCCGTGCCGATCAGCAGCATGCCCGGGCGCACGTGGCCGGCCTCCATCAGCACCACGTGCGCGATGCCCGCGTCGACGTCGTAGAACTTGGCGATCCCGTGCGCCGCGGCGAACTCGCGGCACAGCTTCTGGTCGCCGGCGGTCTTGGCGGTGTAGGCGGGGGAGTTGTGGTCCATCACCATCGCGATCCGGTCCGGGTCGAACAGCCGGTCGGTCCCCAGCCGCCCCAGCATCGCGATGCACCGCCAGCTCGCCGCGTGGCTCATGATCAGCCCCGGGTAGGCGTCGACGATCTCGCCGCTGCTCGCGCTGCCCACCCCCGCGGCCCGCGCCAGCAGCTTCTCCGCGAACGTGGCCGCCGTCACCGCGGTCCCCCCGGCTGGCCGGCCGGGCCTTGATCTGCCCGGCCACGTAGGGGATGAGCCCGCCGGCGTCCAGGATGCGCAGCAGCGAGTCCGGGTACGGGGGGAACGGGAAGCTCTGGCTGCCCCCTGCCGCTGAACGTACCGTCACCGTGCCCGCCGCCATGTCGACGCAGCACGTCGTCTCCTTCCTCGGCCGCCTGCGCGGCCTCTGGCTGCGTGATGGCGGGCAGCCCGGTGTTGATCGCGTTGCGGAAGAAGACGCGGGCGAAGGACGTGGCGATGACCGCGGTGATGCCCGCGCCGGCCAGGCCGGACGCCGCCTGCTCGCGCGCGCTGCCGCAGCCGAAGTTCCGCCCGGCGACGACGACCTTGCTGGCCCGGACGCGCGCCTGCACCTGCGGCCCCAGCGGCTCGAAGACGTGCTCGGCGAGCTCCGCGGGGTCGATGCTGACCAGGTAGCGCCCCGGCATGATCAGATCCGTGTTGACGCTGTCACCGAACTTGACGCACCTGCCGCCGATCAAGGGCCCGTATCCCTTCGCCGTGCTATTAAATAGCACTACTAACTATTCGTACGGGAGCGTAAATCGGCATGCGGCGACGGGTCAAGGGCCGGGCGGCGGGATAGCTTGTGTGCGTGACTGATCCGCGGGAACCGCCGGCCGGTGCCCAGGTGGCCAGTGCTCAGGTGGCCAGTGCCCAAGTGCGGCCCGTGTCCAGGTAGACGCGGCCGGGGGTGCCGCCGAGGCGGGCCGGGCGCTGCTCCGCCTCGGCTCGCGGCTGCACCGCCTCTACGCCGAGACGATCGAGAGCCTGAGCATCCCGCTGTCCGTGCCGCAGTACCGCATCCTGGAGCGGGTCGGCCTCGGGGTCTCCTCGCTCAGCCAGCTCGCCGAGCTGGCCCGGCGCCAGCCGCCGACGATCTCCAAGAGCGTCGACAGCCTGGTGCGGCAGGGCCTGCTGACCCGGGCCGAGGCCGTCGCCGACCGGCGGGCCACGGCGCTGAGCCTGACCCCAAGGGGCGCCGCGCTGCTGCGCGAGGCCCACGAGGAACTCGACCGCCTGGGCGGCTGGCTGGTCGAGGCGGCCGGCACCGACCCCGAGAACCTGGCCGCCTTCGCCGCCGGCCTGTACGACAAGACCGAGACCGAGCTTGACCTCCTGGTCGAGGCCCGCCGTGCCCCGGGCCGCGCCCCCCGCCTGCCCCGGCCGACCGACGCGGCCTCCCCGGCACCGGCTGCGGACTCTTAATCCGCGGGTTCGGGGTACAAGTCCCTGGCGGCGCACCCGTTCTGACCTGGGGTTTCACCATTTGATAACGCGCGACGGTGGGCTTCATCGCCCAGACGGGGTGAATCCCGGCCGTCCGCCACTGGAGAAGCCATCGGCGCACCTGGAGGTGAAGGTTGTTATCCGGGATCAAGACGTGGTCGAAGCGGAACGCTCCGCTGGCTCCCTGTCGACTGGCTCCCTGTCGATCAGACAGTCGCGCCAGAAGCCGACCGTGGTGTCCAAGGCGGTGAAAGCCTCTTGATGTGGGGCGTGGGAGGAGACATCCATGACCGTGCAGACACTGGGTGACGTCCGCGAGCTCGCCCAGCAGCTGCGGGTCGATTCGATCCGGTGCAGCACCGTCGCCGGGTCCGGTCATCCGACGTCGAGCATGTCGGCGGCCGACGTGATGGCGGTACTGCAGGGCCGGTATCTCCGCTACGACTGGCAGCGGCCGGATAACCCGGCCGACGATCACCTGGTCTTTTCCAAGGGGCACGCGTCCCCGCTGCTGTATTCGATGTTCAAGGCGGCGGGCGTCATCTCCGATGACGAGCTGATGACCAGATACCGGGCGGTTCGGTTCGCCGCTCGAGGGCCACCCCACCCCGGTGCTGCCGTGGGTGGACGTCGCGACCGGCTCGCTCGGCCAGGGGCTGCCGGATGGGGTCGGCGTCGCCCTCGTCGGCCGGTATCTCGATGAGCTGCCGTACCGCGTCTGGGTGCTGTGCGGCGACAGCGAGATGGCGGAAGGATCGATGTGGGAGGCCTTGGACAAGGCCGCCTACTACCGGCTGGCCAACCTGGCCGCGATCGTCGACGTGAACCGCCTCGGACCGAGCTGGGCTGGGACCTGGACACCTATGCCAGGCGGATTGAGGGGTTCGGCTGCCGGGCCATCCTCATTGACGGGCACGACCTGGGCGAGATCGACAAGGCGCTCGCATCCGTGCGGACCGGCCCACCGTGATCGTGGCCCGCACCCGCAAGGGCCGCGGGTTCTCCGAGGGCCTTCGGTGAGGCGCTGGCTGCCGTCGGCGCCCGCGGGGAGGTCGTCGCCCTCGACGGGGAGGTGGGCAATTCCACCTACATGGAGGACTTCGCAACAGGCGCACCCGGAGCGCTACTTCGAGATGTTCATCGCCGAGCAGCAGCTGGTCGCCACCGCCGTCGGCCTGTCCGTGCGCGGATATGTCCCCTTCGCGGCCACCTTCGCCGCGTTCTTCACCCGGGCGTACGACTTCATCCGGATGTCGGCGATCTCCGCGGCGAACATCCGGCTGTGCGGCTCCCATGCGGGGGTCGAGATCGGCGCGGACGGCCCGTCGCAGATGGCCCTCGAAGACCTCGCGATGATGCGGGCCGTGCACGGGTCCACCGTCCTGTACCCCAGCGACGCCACCAGCACGGCGCAGCTGGTGCGGGAGATGGCCGACCGCAGCGGCATCGTCTACATGCGCACCACCCGCGGCGCGTACCCGGTGCTGTACCCGCCGGATGAGACCTTCCCGGCCGGCGGCGCGAAGGTCGTCCGGTCCAGCCCGGCCGACCAGGTGACGCTGGCCGGCGCTGGTGTCACACTGCACAACTGCCTGGCCGCCGCCGATCAGCTCGGCCGCGACGGCATCCACGCCCGGGTCCTGGACCTGTACTCGATCAAGCCGATCGACACCGAAACGCTCGTCGAAGCCGCGGCCGCGACCGGCGGCCGGCTCGTCGTCGCCGAAGACCACTACCCGGCCGGCGGCATCGGCGGCGCGGTGCTCGAAGCGTTCAACGACGCGGGCCACCCGGTCCAGATCACCCACCTGGCGGTCCGTGGCCTGCCCGGCTCCGGCACCCCCCAGGAGCTCATGGAAGAAGCGGGCATCTCCGCCGGCCACATCGTCCAGGCCGCCCGCGACCTCCTCGGCGCCCGGTCCGGGTAGCTCGAGAAGCTCGGCCTCACAGCCATGTTGGCCCGCATCCCGATCACCCTCGGGCCGGGGCTGCTGGTTTCGCCGCAGCTGCGCGGGCCTGTTTGCGGACGCACTTGCCTGGGGCCACCGTTACTGCGGCCTTCCGTTTCCGCCGGGGCCCAGGAAGACGAGAGTGTCGCCCGGCTGGGGGTCTGGGGAGCGGGAGGTTGTTACCGGGATCAGGGTGCCTTCGGGGTTGATCAGGAACAAGAGGTCGGTGGCCGGGGGGATCCCACCGCCGGACGACTGGGTGGTGATGCGGGCGCCGGCGGTGTAGCGGGCGGTCAGGGCCGGGAGGGTCAGGGCGGGGGCGAACAGGGTTTCGCCGGGGGTGTGGGGGGACGCGACGCCGTGGCCGGGGTGGCGGGGAGCTAGCCGGTAGACGGGGGTGCCGGAGGTGCCCGCGAGGGTGGTGGCGGCCAGGGCGTTGAAGTGGTCTTCGCCGGTGAGCAGGAGGATGGCGGTGACGCCTTCGAGTTCGGCGCCCTGGGCGACGGCCGAGGCGAGCTGCTCACCGGGGGCTAGTTCGAGGCCCGCTTGCTTGATCTGGGTGCGCTCGCCGTCGGAGGGGGCCCACATGAGGACGTCCAGGCCGGCCGCCTGGAAGGCGCGGGCCAGATCGATGACCCACGGGTCGCCGCCGACCAGCAGCGGGCGGGTGCGGGCGGGGCGGGTGACGCCGAGCCGCCGGGCCACCGGGACCGCGGTCAGACCGTACAAGGCCACGGTGGCGACGATGACCAGGAAGGTGACGGGCAGGATCTTCGACGCGCCGCCGACGTGAGCGGCGGCCAGCGTGGCCCCGAAGGTCGAGGCGGTGGCCGCGGCGACGATGCCGCGCGGCGCCATCCAGCCGGTGAACGCGCGTTCCCCCCTGGTCAGCTCGGTCCTGATGGTGGCGAAGAAGGCCACCAGCGGGCGGGTCACCAGCACCAGGACGGCCACCAGGCCGAGGGTGGGCAGCACGAGGTGCTGCAGCGACGCCGGAGTTACCGTGGCCGAGATGGACACGAACAGGACCCCGATGATCAGCTGCACCAGGGTCTCGAAGAACGGCCGTTTGGCCGGGACGTTGAAGACGCGCAGGTTCGCGACCGCGAGCCCCATCAAGACCGCGGCGATGAGCCCGGCGTCATCGCGGACGATGTCGCAGGCGGCCGCCACGCCCACCACGCACGCCAGCTGGCTCGTGGTGCTGAGCAGATCGTCCAGGTCAAGCTTGCACAGGCACAACCACAGCACCGCGACGCCGACTACCGCACCGGCCGCGCCGATGCCGGCGGACAGGAGGAACTGGCCCAGCGGGTGGCCGAACCCGCCGCTGGTGCTCGCCAGCACGGCGTGGAACACCACCGCGCCCAGGATGCCGCCGACCGGGTCGATCAGCGAGCCCTCCCAGGACAGTATCCGCTGGAGGCGATCGGACGGCCGCACGAAAGCCAGCAGCGGGCCCACCACCGTCGGCCCGGACACCACCAAGATCGCGCCGAGTCATGAGCGCCGCCCCGGCCGACATGCCCAGCAGCGGGCCGGCGAGCACCGCGGCGAACGCCATCGTGACCGGCACCCCCCAGATCACCAGGCGGGGTACCACGCGGCGGGCACGCCCTTGCACCTTGCCCCACTCCAGCGCCAGGCCGGAGTCATAAAGGATCACCGCCACCGCGAGCGAGACCAGCGGCTGGAACGCCGCCCCCAGCAGGCGCCCGGGATTGACGTCGGTAGTAAGCGCGCCGGCGGTGAAGCCCGCCGGGAGCAGGATGATCAGTGCCGGGATGCGCAGCCGGCTCGCCAGCACCTGCGAGCCCACCGCGAGCACCAGGATCAGGCCCACCCCGAACAGGACCTGGTCGGTGCTCATCGCCTGCCCCTTCTCCCGCCAGCCCTAGCATGTCCATCAGGCCGCAGCCCTCGCGGCGCCCCTGTGGTCACGTGCCGGGCGATGTTCCCCGGAGCCCTGGAGATTTGATTTGGGCTGATCTTTTACTCCTCCCGGTTCTCCGTACCCCCATGGAACCCGGCTCCGGGCCACGAGCGCTCGCCGGGCGCTCGAAACCGAGGCACTGCGCACTGCTTCTTGTGCGCTCCTGCTCGCCCACGCTAGGCGCCAATGGCGGAAAGGAACATCACCCGGGAAGGAGGATCTCGGCTCGCGGCCGGCGGAGACAACATGGAGTGTCCATGAGGCCCGGGCAGCGCCCGGCTGGCCTGACGGAAGCGCGGGTATGCGGCGGCAGGGCCCGGAGCTGGCCGCCGGCCAGCGTCAGGAGCATGTGATGATGACGGCTGAACCGCCGGAGAGCCCGGTAACCGAAGCGGTCCGCAGCCTCGAGGTGCGCTGGATCTTCCCGGGCCAGCTGGAGGCCGCGGTGGCCGGATGGTTCGGGCGGTTCCCGGCCGGGACGGAGTCACGCGAGGACACCTACCTGCTGGATCCGCCGTTGCCCGGGCTGTCGGTGAAGATCCGCGGGGGCGGGGCACTGGAGGTGAAGGCCTACCAGGGGAGCCCGGGAATCCTCCAGGTGGCGGGCCGCGCCCGCGGACTCATGGAGGCCTGGCAGAAGTGGTCCTTTCCCTTCAGCCCGTTCAGCCAAGACAGCGGTGACCAGGCCGGCTGGAGGACGGTACGCAAAAGGCGGCGCATCAGCGGGTTCTCATCGGCCAGCCGGCAGATCGCGGCGGCCGCCGCGGGGCTGGGCCCGAAGCCGGAGTGCGAGGTGGAGCTCACTGAGGTCCACACGTGCGGCCAGGACTGGTGGACGCTGGGGTTCGAGGCGACCGGCCCCGCCGATCTGCTGCGCGGCGAACTCGAGGCCACCGCCGCGCTGGTGTTCGCCCAGGCCCTGCCCGGCGGCACGGAACCCGGCCTGGATGAATCCCGGTCGTATGCGGGATGGCTAGGCCAGCGGTAGCAACGAGGCTGCCCTCCGGCGGCTGTCGGACGGTCTCTGGTTCATTCCTGCGGTATATGTCATCCTGGCGCTCGGGCTCAGCATAGGGCTCTTGCGGTGGGACGAGGCCGATCCTGTTGTCCTCACTCGCGCCATCAATGCCGGAAGCGCCAGCGCGGCGCTGTCCGCACATGAAGCCGTGATCGAAGGAATCTACGACCACCAGACTGGCGGTACTGTCCCTTACGAGGAAACTGGCAGGCTACCTCCGGGCGAGTCATGGACCATCGAAGTTCTCCCGGTTCGGAACGTGATCGGCGGCGGACACGAGCTGGACCGCGGCGGAAGCGTCCAATTCCGCTGCACTTGCCACGCCGCATCGTACGAGTCGTGGGAGGTCATCGTCTCCGTGGACTTCCCCGCTACTCCATGGGTCTACTGATCGTTTGCCGCATGACCAGCGTGGAAGGCTTCGAGTGCAGGCGCGCTGAACAGCTTTTTGCAGGTCAGCTGGGCATCAGCCCGGCCCTACTCTTCGGCGGTCCGGCCGGTGCGCTGGATGGAATCGCGCGCCCTGGGACCGAGCGGCTGAAGAACCGGTGCCGCGGCACTCTGGAGCTGTTTCATGGCGTCGTCCAGTGCGTCGCTCGGCACGGCAGAGGCATCCGTTGACTTGTTTATCAACTCGAGCCTGCCGGCCATGACTGCGCCGAGGGCCTGGGCCTGCTCGAGGAAACGCCGCGCGACCAGGTCGCCGATGAACGCAGGCGAGCTGATGAGCAGGATCATCATGTACGTCCGGAAGCCATCGGACGCGGCGCCGTGGTCGCCCGATCCGCCGGTCACCGACGAGATAGCCTTGGCCGACTGATTAGCCTGGGCCATCACGATGGCGGCCTGTCCGGCGACCACATGGCTGCGTTGCCTGGCCTGTCGCTGGTTGAGCAGCTGATTCACGACGAGGACTGTGATCAGCAGCACCAGCAGGCCTGACACGGTGTCCGTCGTCAGCGAGTGCCCCGACCACCACCGCCGCATGGCGGCGTCGGTGATTTCGAGGAGGATAAGCGCCAGCGTGACCAGCATCGCCAGGCCGGCAGCCAGCCACCCCGCCAAGCGCGCAGACATCGAGACAGTATATAGGAGTGTACAGGAGTCTCACCAGGTCAATCCTGGGCCGGCGCGCAGCGACGCTGTACGAGAAGCGGCAGGTCGGCCTTCTCGGCGCGTAGCCAGTATCACGGCCGGAGGGGCCGAACGCCCGTGTCAACGCGACCTTGTCAGCGGTGGTGCCGAGGACAACACGTCAGCTCTGCGCAAGACGGAGCAGCGATTTTACGGGGGCGGCGGCTCGTACGCTTGTCTGCGATCGGGCGGACTTCCAGGCCGACCGCATTAGCCCGATGGGAGCCGCCGCGAGGGGACCCCGTGTCAAATCGCCGCGGCCTCGTGACTTCCCCCGGGTGTGCAGGCGGCCCCCTGGCTGATCTCTTCGCGCCAGCCGACCGGCGTGGTTTGGGCCGGCCGGAGCGGGAGCGCCAGCGGGAGCGGAGGCCAGGGCGCCGTGTTGGCGGCATGAGCGGCCCTCGGGGCCGCCCTTGAACCCGTATCAGCGAGTACTTCCACGGCCACAACGGCTACTTCCACAGCCACAACGGCGCCGCAATCGGCGCGTTCCACCAGACCGGCTGGACGGGCGTGGTCGCCGACCTGATCCGCTGCGGGCACGGTGAGGTCGAATCAATCGGAGACGTTGTTCGGCGAATGATCGCGCGGAAGGTGAGCGATGACCAGCGAGCAAATCACCACAGTCCAGATTCCCGGAGCCCGCATCGCGCCCGCAGCGTCTGTACGCCGGGCAAGCCGGTCAGCGGCGGCACGCATCGAGGTCTCATAGCTGACCCTGCCGAGCCGACATTACAAGTCTGGCACAGGTGGCTGAGCGAGCCGCTGTCGCGTGATCTCGTCCTGCAGCGCCCGCAACTCCTCCCTGGTTGGCGGGCGCCCGGGCGTGGTCTGATCGAGCCGCTGGTCCATCTGGGTTTCAAGGGCCGAGTGTTCGATCCCGGCTCGCCAGTGGGCTTGGCACAGGTCGGTCGCGTCCAGCTGCGCTGGCAGGCGGGCACGGCGAAAGAGCCCATCCAGCAGCCAGGTCCGCCTCTGTCGCCCAACTGTCACCCCAACGGGGTGATGACAGCTCAGCGGCCCCAAAGCTTACGTGGGAGTAAACAGGCGCCAGGCGAAACCTCTGGCGGCTCCGTGATCACGCGTCGCGGCGCAGCCGAGTCGGCGGTGCGCCCGAACTCGTGAGACGAATGGAGCATCTTCGATGAGCACTTTCCCGCCGATCGCGGACTACGCATTCTTGTCGGATTGCGAGAACAACTGTCTCGTGGCACCTGACGGTTCGATCGAGTGGCTCAGCCTGCCACGGCCGGACTCGCCAAGCGTCTTCGGCGCGCTCTTGGACCGGAACGCAGGCAGCTTCCGGCTCGGCCCGTTCAACACCCTCGCGCCCGACCACCGCCGGTACATACCGGGGACGATGGTGCTAGAGACGACATGGCATACCCCGACGGGGTGGCTGGTCGTCAACGACCTGTTCGTCGTCCGGCCAGTAAGCGACGAGGGACGGCGGGCCGACTACGAGCGAGTCCCCAGAGTCGGCGCCGGGGTCGGGACGATCCTGCGCACTGCCACCTGCATCTCGGGAAAGGTCGACGTGGTGGCGTCGTGCCTGCCGATGTTCGACTACGGGTCCACGCCCAGCAACTGGAGCTACGACGGTGACAGCTACCACTCGCTGGCGGTGCGCCAGCCCGACGGGGAGGTAGCCCTCAGCCTGCACTCCAGCTTCCAGCTCGGCGAAGTCGGCGCCCGGGCCTACGCCCGGTCCACCCTCCATGAGGGCGAGTCGGGCTTCATCGCCCTCACCTGGTCAGGGCCGCCGCCGACGACCAAACAGGAGGCGGACGCCGACCTGGAGTCCACCGTCAGCTTCTGGCGGGAGTGGCTCAGCACAGGGACTTTCCCTGACCACCCGTGGCGCCCCTTCCTTGAGCGCAGCGCGCTGACGCTCAAGGGGCTGAGTTACGCGCCGTCCGGGGCGATCATGGCAGCCTCGACGACCGGATTGCCGGAAACCCCGGGCGGGGCACGCAACTGGGACTACCGCTACACCTGGATCAGAGACACCGGGTTCACCCTGCGCGCCCTCTACCGGCTCGGCTACGACTGGGAGGCGCTCGAGTACTTCGCCTTCATACTCAACGCCCTCCAGGGGAAGGACACCGAGAAGCCCTTCACCGAGCTCCAAATCATGTACGGGATCGGCGGTGAGCGAGACCTTACCGAGAAAACGATCGACCACCTCTCGGGCTGGCGCGACTCCAAGCCGGTACGCATCGGCAACGGCGCCTGGAACCAGCACCAGAACGACGTGTGGGGCATGCTGATGGACGCCGTGGACTCCCACCTTCACCGGGGCGCCGACCAGATCCTCGAGCCGGTCTGGGAAGGTCTCGCGGGTTTCGTCGAGGACGCCATCAATCACGCCGGTGACGCCGACCAGGGCATCTGGGAGATAAGGGGCGAGCCGCAGCATTTCACCGAGTCGGCGGTGATGTGCTGGCTCGCCGCCGACCGCGGCGCCGACCTTGCCCGGGAACGCGGAGACTCCGAGCGCGCCACCCGATGGCAGAAATCGGCCGACGCGATGAAGGCCGAGATCCTCGACAAGGGCGTTGACGAGCGGGGGCGGTTCCGTCAGGCGTACGAGAACGACGACCTCGACGCCTCGCTGCTGCTGCTCCCCATCATGGGGTTCCTGCCGCCCGACGACGGGCGCATCAAGGCCACAGTGCTGGCCATCGCCGACGAGCTGACCGAGGACGGCCTTGTCCTGCGCTACAAGGTAGACACCACCGATACCGGATTCGCCGGCAAGGAGGGGACCTTCACGATCTGCTCGTGGTGGCTAGTAAGCGCCTTGGCCATGATCGGCGAGACCACCCGTGCCCGTGCCCTGTGCAAGAAACTCCTGTCCTACGCAGGCCCGCTGAAGCTGTACGCAGAGGAAATCGACGTGACGACCGGTGAGCATCTCGGGAACTTTCCCCAGGCGTTCACTCATCTCGCCCTGATCGAGGCGGTGTCCCAGCTCATCGAAGGCGAGGAGCGACAGCAATCATCGTCATCCTGACGTTGCTTGCCGAACCCGACAGGTGACATCGACGCGGCTCGAGCGGCTGGCCCTTTCCCATGAGTGACCATGCGCCCCGGAACCGGCCGGCGGCGACGCGCAGGGCGGCGATGCCGCGACCGGCTGGTTGCCGGCACCGAGGTCTCACGGAGCCCAGGAGCACGACGGCGCCGGCCGGCGCGTGCCCGCGTCAAGCGCCAAGCTCGCCGATCGCGCCGGCATCCGCCCCCGAGCGCGGACACCGCCAGACCGCGGCACAAGGAGAAACGGCGGGCTCAAGCGGATGCGAAGCCGAGTGCTCCGGACACTCCGGCCACGTCGCGGGCCGCCCCGCCGCCGCCAGCGCCTCCACTTCCCACTCCTGCACCTGCCCGGCCAGCCCGGCGACCCGTTCGGCGGCCGTCCCGCTCGCCGCCACCCACACGCCGACGCTGCCCGGGTCCCGGCCGGGCGGGCCGATGACCGCGCACACGTACCCGGGCCCGTGGTCCTCCATCGCCTCGTAGCGGACCTCGGGCACGATCGCGGCGGCGGACCGCAGGTCGCGCAACACCGGCGCCAGCGCCGCGTCGAGCAGCGCGCGCTCCGCGCCGGCCAGCGGCCGCGGGCGGCGCGCCAGCTCCCGGTCGCGCAGCAGCCGGCTGACGGCCTCATCGCCAAGCCGCCGCCGCAGGCCGGCCAGGTACGTCGCCTCTTCCGGGCTGCCCTCGATGAAGAAGACGCTCTCGTAGGCTCCGGCGCTGTCCCCGGGCCCGGCGCGGTCGTTCATGAACCTGAGCTTGCCAGAGAACCCGAGCCCGCCAGCAAGTCGCGTCAGGTCACCCGGTAGGCGGTGTACGACACGCTGTCCGCCGCGCGGACCGCGGAGGCGACGAAGACCGACCGCTCGAGGAAGGCGAGCCGCGGCGCGGACGTCTCCAGGTAGACCGCCACCCGGAAGTAGTACGACGCCGGGTCGACGTCCTCGCCCCGCAGCAGCGCGGCGAGGACCGCGGGCGGCCCGCTGCGCACCCCCGACGTCCGGAAGTGCACGTACTCCCCGTCACCGGTCCGCGCCGAGTACCGGGTGTCGATCTCGATGGCCCCGTCCGGCCGGACCAGCTGCCAGTCGGCCCCGCCGGGCAGGATCTCCGCGTCAAGCACCCCGCTGACCCGCCCGCCGGCCACCGGGACGACCCGCCGGTGCCCCGCCCGGGTCAGCCCGTGATCCTCAAGCGGCCCGAGGCGCGCCGCCACGGTGAACGCGGGCTCAAGGCCGGGTACCACCGGTGTCACGGGAGCCGTCACGAGAGCTTCCGGACATGTAGATATTCGATGGCGATACCTCTCTTTAAGCATTAAGTCCCATCAGGCGCACCTATGGGTCCCTTATGGTAAACCCTCAACGTACGCGGAGCGGGGCACGACGGGGCGGGGCAAGGCCAGGCACAGGGCCGGCGAGCGACTCCCGGCTGCCCGCGCGGCCGCGGACAGGAGAGCCGTAATGACGCGGTAACTGAGACAGCGGTAACGAGACGACAGGAGACACCCGGGTGAAGGCCTGGCAAGTTGCCCAGCACGGTGAGCCGGAAGAAGTCCTTGAGCTAGCGGACATCCCCCGCCCCGAGCCCGGCCCCGGGCAGATCCTGGTCCGGGTGCTTGCCGCCGCGGCGAACTTCCCCGACGTGCTCCTTTGCCGGGGAACGTACCAGGTCAAGCTACCGCTGCCGTTCACGCTCGGGGTCGAGCTGTGCGGTGAGGTCATCGAGGCCGGCCCGGGGGTGACCGGCTTCGCCGCGGGAGACCGGGTGATCGGCGACACCGCCCTGCCGCACGGGGCGTTCGCGGAGTACGCGCTCATGGACGCGCCCGCGGCGCTGCCCGCGCCTGCCGCCCTGGACGACGCCGAGGCCGCCCCCTTCTACGTGACGTACGAGACCTGCTGGGTGGGCCTGCACCGGCGGGCCCGGCTGCGCGACGGCGAGACGCTGCTGGTGCACGCGGCGGCGGGCGGCGTGGGCACCGGCGCGATCCAGCTGGGCAAGGCCGCGGGCGCGCGGGTCATCGGCGTGGTCGGCGGCCCGGAGAAGATGGCGCTGGCCAAGGAGGTCGGCGCGGACGTCGTCATCGACCGCTCGGAGGAGGACTTCGTGGCGGTCGTCAAGGAAGTGACCCGCGGTAAGGGCGCCGACGTGGTCTTCGACCCGGTCGGCGGCGACGTGTTCCACAAGTCCACCAAGTGCATCGCCTTCGAGGGCCGGATCCTGGTCGTCGGCTTCGCGAGCGGCGACATCCCCTCTGCCGCGCTGAACCACGCCCTGGTGAAGAACTACGACATCCTCGGCCTGCAGGCCCGCACCTACCGGTTCCGTCGCGAACGAGGCCACCAAGGAGCACTACGCCGCGCTGCTGCGGCTCACCGAGACCGGGGCGATCAAGACGGTGGTCACCGAGCGGCTCTCGCTGGCCGACGTCCCCGACGGCCTGCGCCGCCTCGGCGCGGGCCTGACCACCGGCCGCATCGTCTTCATCCCCTGAGGCGCGCGGGAGGTACTGAGCGCGAGCCGAAGGCGCGCGCCGCCGACTGGACTGAGGAGAGGTGAAGTGAGGAACGAGCTTCACGTCGACGAGGGAAGGAGGCGGGTTCAGCGCGCCGGAGGCGAGTGCGGGAGGTACTGAGGCGAGTGCGGGAGGTACTGCCCGGGGGAGGCGCAGCCACGCACCCGTTCGGACTGCTGCTATTTATTAGTGATCTGAACGGGTGCGGCTGACTCCAGTCGCGCCCCGTGACCCGCGGGCGAGGGCGGGCCCGGGGCGCTACACCCGGACGAGCAGCTTGCCGAAGTTGCGCCCTTCGAGCATCCCGATGAACGCCTCCGGCGCGTTCTCCAGGCCGTCCACGATGTCCTCGCGGCAGCGCAGCGACCCGTCGCGCACCCACGGCGCGGCCCGCTGCAGGAACTCCGGCTGGTGCGCCGCCATGAAGTCGCTCACGATGAACCCGCGCACGGTCAGGCTCTTCCGCAGGATCGCGCCGAGCAGCAGCGGCGTCCGGTCCGGCCCGTCCGGCAGCTCGGTCATGTTGTAGGAGGCGACGAGCCCGCACACCGGCACCCGGGCGAACTGGTTGAGCCGCGGGAAGACCGCCTCCCAGACGTGCCCGCCGACGTTCTCGAAGTACACGTCGATCCCGTCCGGCGTCGCCGCCGCCAGGTCCGCCTTGAACGTGGGCGAGCGGTGGTCAAGCGCCGCGTCGAACCCGAGCGACCGCACGTACTCGACCTTCTCGGGGCCGCCGGCGATCCCGACCGCCCGCGCGCCGAGGATCCGGGCGAGCTGCCCGACGGTCGCCCCCACCGGCCCGCTCGCCGCCGCGACCACGACGGTCTCCCCGGGCTTCGGCTGCCCGATCTCCATCAGCCCCACGTAGGCGGTGCACCCCGGCATGCCGAGCACCCCGAGGGCGGCCGTGACCGGGACGCCGCTGTCCGGGTCGAGCCTGGTCACCGTGTCGGCGCGGGCCACCGCGTACCGCTGCCACCCCGAGTAGGCGAGCACGACGTCGCCGGGCTCAAGGCCGGGCGCCTTCGACTCGACGACCTCGCCGATCGTGCGCGCCCACCATCACGCCGCCGACCTCGACCGGCGGGGCGTAGGACGGCGCGTCGCTCATCCGCCCGCGCATGTACGGGTCGAGCGACAGGTACCTGGTCCGCAGCAGCACCTGCCCGTCACGCGGCACGGGCCGGGCTTCCCTGGTGAAGCTGAAGTTGTCGGCGGCAGGCCGCCCGGTCGGCCGCGATGCCAGCCGCACCTGCAGGTTCTCATCGCTCACCAGCGCAGGGTAACAGTATTTCCCGCGCTCACAGTGTTTCGCTCGCGCTCGACAGTGTTTCCCGCGCTTGCCTCCGGCGCGCTGGGAGCCGCTGTCCGTACGATTGGCCGCATGACGTGGGACGAGCTGCTCGCTACTGCCTGGCCAAGCCGGGCGCCTGGCAGGACGAGCCGTGGGAGGGCGACGTGGTCGTCAAGGTCGGCCAGAGGATCTTCGCCTTCCTCGGCACCGGCGCGGGCGACCGGCCCGGCGTCGGCCTCAAGTGCGGCGCGACCCGCGAGGCGGCCGACGAGTGGGTGCTCCGCTACCCGGGCGACGCCACGGTCATGCCCTACATCGGCCGCTCCGGCTGGAACAACCTCAGGACGGGCAGCGCCATCCCCGACGACGAGGTCCTCGAGGCCGTCGACGCCTCCTACGCCATGGTGGTCAGCAAGCTCCCGAAGAAGGACCGCCCCGCCTCGTTACCCTTGCGCGCAGACTACCCGCCTCGGATAACAGCAAGAAGCTTGCGCGGCCGGCCCTCGCCGACATGGTGGATCGTTAGGAGGGCCCCGGTGCTCCCAACGATCCACTGTCTTCGCCGCTGCCTTACCCTCCGATCGCGTCCAGCTCCGCGACGGTTGCGTCGTCCAGCGAAAGCGACGCCGCTGCCACGTTCTCCCGCAGGTGCGCGACCGATGACGTGCCCGGGATGACCAGCATGTTCGGCGAGCGCCGCAGCAGCCAGGCGAGGGCGACGGCCTGCTGCGAGGCGCCGAGCCTGGCCGCGACCGACGCCAGCGCGCCCGACTGCAGCGGGGTGAACCCGCCGAGCGGGAAGTACGGCACGTACGCGATGCCCTGCCGCGCCGTCAGGTCGACCAGGGCGTCGTCCTCCCGCCTGGCCAGGTTGTAGAAGTTCTGCACGCACACGACCGGCGCGATCGCCTGCGCCTCGGCGAGCTGGCCCGCGTCCACCGTGGACAGCCCGAGGTGCCTGATCAGCCCTCGTCCCGCAGCTCGGCGAGCACGCCGAATCGCTCCGCGATCGAGCCGGGCACCGCCGAGTGCCCGTCGGCCCCGCCGCCGACCCGCAGGTTGACCACGTCGAGGGCGTCGAGCTTGAGGTGGCGCAGGTTGGCGTGCACCTGCTCGCGCAGGGCGGCGGGGGTCTGCTGCTGGATCCACGCCGCCGCCGTCGTCGCGGACCGCGCCGACCTTGGTGACGATGTGCACGTCGCCGGGATACGGGGCGAGGGCCTCGCGGATGATCTCGTTGGTGACGTACGGCCCGTAGAAGTCCGCGGTGTCGATGTGCGTGACGCCGAGCTCGACGGCCTCGCGCAGCACGGCGACCGCCTGGTCCCGGTCGGCGGGCGGCCCGAACACCCCGGGCCCGGCCAGCTGCATCGCGCCGAACCCGGCCCGGCTGACCGTGAGGTCCCCCAGCTGGTACGAGCCGCCCGGCAGCGCCGGTGCCGTAGTCATCGTCGTGTCTCCTTGGACTGTCTTCGCGCGCGAAAGCGGCGTCCGCCGGGCCTGCTCCCGGCACACCCTCCATCTTGCCCCCGTGCATGCCCTCCGAAAGCGCGCGGGCCCTGTCCGTGCTGGCTTCCGGCATGACCCCGGAGGCCAGCGGGCCCGCCCGTGAGCACGCGCGCTGACTCGAATCCTTATCGGTCAGGCAAAGGACGGCCCCGAGAATGTGCTAATTGAGGAACATGGGGGAGATGAACGTCATGGACCCCGAGATCTGGCCAGGGCAGCCGTACCCCCTCGGTGCCAGCTACGACGGCATCGGCACCAACTTCGCGCTGTTCTCCGAGGTGGCCGAGCGCGTCGAGCTGTGCCTGTTCGGCAAGCGCGGCAGAGAGCAGCGGCTGGACATGACCGAGGTGGACGGCTACGTGTGGCACTCGTTCCTGCCGGGCATCGGGCCGGGGCAGCGCTACGGCTACCGCGTGCACGGGCCGCACTACCCCGACATCGGCCTGCGCTGCAATCCCTCGAAGCTGCTCATCGACCCGTACGCCAGGGCGCTCGACGGCGAGGTCAAGTGGGACCCGGCCGTCTACGGCTACCCGCTCGGCGGCGACGACCGCGAGCGCTACGACGCCAACAGCGCGCCGTTCGTCCCCCGCTCGGTGGTCACCAGCCCGTGGTTCGAGTGGGGGGACGACCGCCAGCTGCGCACCCCCTGGCACGAGACCGTCCTGTACGAGTGCCACGTCAAGGGCCTCACCATGCGGCACCCGGCGATCCCGCCTGACCAGCGGGGCACGTACGCGGGCATGGCGCACCCCGCCGTCATCGAGCACCTCACCCGCCTCGGCGTCACCGCGGTGGAGCTCATGCCGGTCCACCACTTCATCCACGACCACATCGCTGACCGACAAGGGCCTGCGCAACTACTGGGGCTACAACTCGATCGGCTTCTTCGCCCCGCACAGCGACTACTCGGCGTGGGGCGTCGAGCAGGTCGTCTCCGAGTTCAAGTACATGGTGAAGACCATGCACGAGGCCGGCATCGAGGTCATACTCGACGTGGTCTACAACCACACCGCGGAGGGCAACCACCTCGGCCCGATGCTGTCCTTCAAGGGCATCGACAACCCGGCCTACTACCGGCTCGCGGACGGCGGCCGCTACTACTTCGACACCACCGGCACCGGCAACACGCTGAACATGCGCCACCCGCACGTGCTGCAGCTCATCATCGACTCGCTGCGCTACTGGGTGAGCGAGATGCACGTGGACGGCTTCCGCTTCGACCTCGCCGCCAGCCTGGCCCGCCAGTTCCACGAGGTCGACCGGCTGTCCGCCTTCTTCGACCTCATCCAGGTGGACCCGGTGGTCAGCCAGGTGAAGCTCATCGCCGAGCCGTGGGACCTCGGCGAGGGCGGCTACCAGGTGGGCAACTTCCCGACCCTGTGGTCGGAGTGGAACGGCCGCTACCGGGACACGGTCCGCGACTACTGGCGCGGCGCCGACAGCACCCTGGCCGACTTCGCCTACCGGCTGACCGGCAGCTCGGACCTCTACGGCAGGACCGGCCGCCGCCCGTACGCCAGCGTGAACTTCGTGACCGCGCACGACGGGTTCACCCTCACCGACCTGGTCTCCTACGACCACAAGCACAACGAGGCGAACGGCGAGGACAACCGGGACGGCACCGACGACAACCGCTCGTGGAACAGCGGCGCGGAGGGCCCGACCGACGACCCCGAGGTGCTCGGCGATCCGCGAGCGGCGCCGCCGCGCCCTGATGACCACGCTGCTGCTCAGCCAGGGCGTGCCGATGATCAGGCACGGCGACGAGCTCGGCCACACCCAGTACGGCAACAACAACGCCTACTGCCAGGACAACGAGCTCTCCTGGCTCGACTGGGAGCACGCCGACCTGGACTTCCTCGCCTTCTGCGCCGACCTTGTCGGCTTCCGCAACCAGCACCCGGTCTTCTGGCGGCGCCGGTTCTTCGAGGGCGAGCCCATCTTCGGCGGCGAGCTGTCCGACATCGCGTGGTTCCGGCCCGACGGCGCGGAGATGACGGACGACGACTGGCAGGCGGGCTTCGCCAAGACGCTCAGCGTGTTCCTCAACGGCGACGCGCTGCCCGACCCGGACCCGCGCGGCCGGCGGCTCCGCGACGACAGCTTCCTGCTGCTGTTCAACGCGCACCACGAGGACGTCACGTTCGTGCTGCCCGGCAAGGAGTGGGGCCGCCGGTGGGCGACCGAGCTGACCACGGTGAGCGACCCGGGCGTCCGCAAGGCGAAGACGCCAGGGGCCAAGGTCAAGGTCGCCGGGCGCAGCATCCAGGTGCTGCGCCGCGTCGAGCACCCGGCCGAGCGCCGGCGCCGTTCGCCCGAAGGGCGCGCGCGGCTGAGGCGGGCGAGCGGCCGTTACGATCGAGCGGTAATCCCGCTGGTCGCGGTACTGCGGGTTCCCGTACTCGCGGCTCGGCGGCATTGCGCGGGTCGCCCTGCTGCGGGCCGGCGTACCGGGGATCGCCGTACTGGGGCTGGCCGTACTGCTGGGGCTGGCCGTACTGGGGCTGCGGCTGGCCCTGCCGGGGGTCGCCGTACTGCGGCTGGCCGTATTGCCGCGGGTACCCGGGCTGCCCGTAGCTGACCGGGGCGGCGGGCCCGGCGGGCGAGTCCGCCTCTGGCCGGTCGATCCCGGACCGCGACAGGTAGATGAAGGACGCCACGACCAGGACCAGCGTCACGACCGACACGGCCCCGTGCCCGAGCCCATGCCGCTGATGTTCTTCGGCATGCCGAAGAAGTCCGCGAACGACGCGCCGATCGGCCGGGTCAGGACGTACGCCACCCAGAAGGTCAGCACGGGGTTGGCGCCGAGCCGCCACGCGACGAGCGGCACGCAGATCAGCGCGGTGAACACGAACGCCGAGCCGAGGTACCCCAGGTGGAAGGTGGTCGCGAGCAGGTCGCCGAGCGCGGTGCCCATGGCGAACGTGAAGATGACCGCCAGCCAGTAGAACACCTCGCGGCGCCGCGTCACGATCGAGTGGATGTCCAGCGTCCCCTCGGACCGGTACCAGGCGACGAACGTCACGGCCAGGCAGACCGCGTAGAACGTGGCCGACACCAGGTACGGCAGCCCGAGCACGATGTGCATGACGTCCGCGCACATCGTGCCGAAGACCGCCACCATCGCCACCGCCGACCAGTACGGCCAGGTCCGGTAGGTCGGGCGTCCGGAACTGCCACGTGATCGCGACGGCGAACAGCGATGAACCCGACGACCACCGCGAGGTACTTGTTGACGTCGTTCACCAGGTAGTCCGACACCGCCTCGCCCATGGCGGTCGTCAGCAGCTTCACCACCCAGAAGTACGGCTTGACCGCCGGGACCTTGACCGCCCCCGCGACCGCGGGGCCGCCGAAAGCCGGAGAATCCGACCCTTGACCCTGGTGCCGTGCTGCCATGGCTGCAAGCGTGCCATAGCGCGATGGCCGCCGATCCCGAACTTAACCGCACTCAAGCTCGTGAGTTTCCTATGAACCTCCTAAGATCTGGCTAACTCTCAGGGCCCGCGAAACCGGCCGCCCGCTCGTCCGGTCGGCGGCTAGCCCGAGGTGACGAGCCCGCCAGGGCCCGCCGAGTAGACTCGGCCGAGACATGGACGACGTCGCGGCGGCTGCGCAGCGAGCGCAGCGTCGAGCCCCTTCGGACGCGCGGCCGAGCGGCCAGGAGGGGCGCGAAGCTCGTGGCGGCGCCAGGGCCGCTCGACTGGGCGGGCGCGAGTTCGCGCCGGGACGGCCGCTGGTGATGGCGATCGTCAACCGGACCCCGGACTCGTTCTACCAGCCGGGCCTGACCTGGGACGAGGGCGCCGCGCTTGAGCGGGTGCACGCCGCGGTGGCCGACGGCGCGGACATCCTCGACGTCGGCGGCGTGCCGGCCAAGCCGGGCCCCGAGGTGACGGTGGCCGAGGAGATCCGCCGCGTGGTCCCGTTCATCGAGCGGGTCCGCGCCGCCTACCCGGACCTGGTCATCAGCGCGGACACCTGGCGGCACGAGCCGGCCAGGGCGATGTGCGCGGCGGGCGCGGACCTGGTCAACGACACCTGGTCCGCCTGGGACCCGTCCCTGGCCGAGGTCGCCGCCGAGTTCGGGGCCGGCCTGGTGTGCTCGCACGTCGGCACGCTGACGCCGCGCACCCGGCCGCACCGCCCGGCCTTCGCGGACGTGGTGGCCGACGTGCTCGACCGGGTGCTGCTGCTCGCCGAGCGGGCGCTGAAGGCGGGGGTCGACGCCGACCGGATCGTCATCGACCCCGCGCACGACTTCGGCAAGAACACCTGGCACTCGCTGGAGATCACCCGGCGGCTGGCCGAGCTGACCGCGACCGGGTGGCCGGTGCTCGTGTCCGCGTCGCACAAGGACTTCGTGGGCGAGACCCTGGGCGCCGGACCTCGGTGACCGCCTCGCCGGCACGCTCGCGGTGACGGCGGTGGCCGCGTGGCTCGGCGCCAGGATCTTCCGGGCGCACGACGTCAGGGAGACGCGGCAGGCCCTGGACATGGTCGCCTCGATCAGCGGCGACCGCCCGCCCGCCCGCGCCGTGCGGGCGCTGGCATGATCGTCGCCGCGGCGATCTGCCCGTCACCGCCGCTGCTCGCCGGCGAGCTGACCGGCCAGGCCGAGGTCCTGCCCGAGCTCCGCGCCGCCTGCGCGGCCGCGGTGGCCCGCCTGCTCGCGGCCGCCCCCGACGTGGTCGCCGTCGTCGGGCCGGCGGAGGCGACCGGCTCCTGGGATCCGGCCGGCGAGCTCAGCCTGGCCTCCTTCGCCCCGGCCTTGCGCGCGGGACGCACCAGGCGGCCGGCGCCGGCGCTGCCGCTCGCGCTCGGCATCGGCGCGCTGCTGCTCGACGAGGCGGGCTACCGCGGACCGCGGATGTTCCAGGGGATCGCCGAGGCCGAGCCCGCGGCCGCCTGCCTCGCCCTCGGCCGGCGAGGTCGCGGCGTCCGCCCCGCGGGTCGCGCTGCTCGCGGTGGGCGACGGCACGCGCGCGCCGCTCGGCGTCCGCCCCCGGCTACCTGGACGAGCGCGCCGCGCCGTTCGACGAGGCGGTGCGAGCGCGCGGTCCGCGACGGTGACCTGGCCGCGCTCGCCGCCCTTGACCCGGACCTCGCCGCCGACCTGCTGGCCGCCGGCCGCCCCGCCTGGCAGGTCCTGGCGGGCGCCCTGTCCGCCGGCCGCCCGGCGCCGGCCGCCGCGAGACCGAGGTCCTCTACTCGGACGCGCCGCTCGGCGTGGCCTACCTGGTCGCCACCCTCATCCCGCGATAGGGCAAGTCGCGGCCTAGGCCCAGGCGCTGCGCGCCCGCGCGGCCTGATCCTGCAGCAGGACCGTGAGCTGGACCCGGGAGGAGATCTCCAGCTTGCCGAAGATGTGCTCGACGTGCGCGTCGACGGTCCGCTTGGAGATGAACAGCCGCGTGGCGACCTCCCGGTTGGACAGCCCGCTGGCCACCAGCTCCGCGATCTCCCGCTCCCGCCTGGTCAGCGCGGAGGCCGCGGCGCCGGCCGTGGCCGCGGCCGCGGAACCGACGGCGGCATCCGCCTCACCGCCGCGCTGGCCCGCCGTCTCGCCGGCCTCGCTGGCCGCGTCCCTGACCACGGTGTCCAGGTCTGAGCGTGGTGCCGTGCGCGTAGGCGGCCGCGTAGCGCCGCTCGCCGAGCGCCTTGCGCGCCGCCTTGACCGTGCGCTGGCGGGATTCCTCCATGAGGGCCACGCCGCTCAGCCGCCGCCCGGTGCGGTTCCACAGCTGGTCCGCCGCGCCGATCAGCCACGCGGTGCGCTCGTACTGCTCGCGCCGCGCGGCCAGCCAGGCGAGCGCCTCGACCGCGTAGGCCGTCCCGACGACGTCGCCGAGCTCGTGCGCGGCGGTCAGCGCGCGGCACAGCGCCGTGGCGGACGCGGGCTCAAGGCCGGGACGCTGGGCGAGGGCGAGCCCGGAGACCAGGTGCAGGTACCCGCTGACCCAGCGCTCGCCGCCGGGCCGGTTTCCCGCGCGCGGCCGCGGGCTCCGGCTGGCCGAGCAGCGCGAGGCCGCGCTCACAGCACGCGATGGCCTCGTCGACGTTCCCGGTCAGCTGGTGCAGGTGCGCGAGCTGCGCTTCGAGGCCGGCCAGCCCGGTCCGGTAGCCGCATGCCGCAAGCCGCTGCCGCGCGGTCTCGCCGGCGGCCAGGGCCTCCGCGTGCCTGGCCGCTGAAGGTGAGCGCCAGGTTCAGGTACAGGTAGCCGCGGGCGGCGGCGGGTTCCGCGCCGCTCCCGGCGGCCACGGCCAGCTCGACGGACTCGCCGATGTCCGCGAGGGCCCTGGCCAGGTCGCCCTGCGAGCGTGGCCAGGCGGCCGCGGGCGCCGAGCGCCCAGGCGCGTTCCGTGGCCGGCCCGGGGAACAGGTCGGCCGACCCGGCCCAGCCACTGCCTTCCCTCGTCGAGCAGCCCGGAGATCTGCCAGTAGCCGCACAGCCGCACGGCGAGCTCCGCGCCGAGCCGCCACCGCGCCACGAGGGCGGCGGGCGGGGCGGGCCTGGCGGCCGGCGGCTCCGGCGCGCCGAGCGTGTAGCCGAGGACCGCGCGGACGTTGTCGTACTCCCGGTGCAGCCCGCGGTAGGCGGCCACCTGGTCGAGCGTCCGCCCGGCGGTCACGGGGACGGGTGCCGTCCCGGAACCGCTCGTCGAAGTCCCTGGCCATGGCGACGGTGCGGGCGGCGAGCCGGTCGAGGAACCGCTCGGCCCCGTCCTGCCCGGCGAGCTGGTCCGCCCCGTACTCGCGCAGCGCGGCGATCAGCCGGTACCTGGACGGGTCCGCGCCGTCCCGCAGCACCACGGACTTGTCGACCAGGCCGACCAGCGCGTGGACGACCTGCGCCTGCGGCAGGGCGTCGTCCGCGCACACCTGCTCGGCCCCGCTGACGTCGAAGGTCCCCGCGAACACGGAAAGCCGCTCCCACAGCGCCCGCTCGGCCGGGGTGCACAGCTGGTAGCTCCACTCCACCGCGGCGCGCAGGGTCTGGTGCCTCGGGCTGGTGCCGCGGCGGCTGACCGTCAGCATCCTGATCCCGGACTCCAGCTGGCTGACCAGCTCGGTGAGCGGCAGCGCGCGCAGCCGCACGGCGGCGAACTCGATCGCGAGCGGGATGCCGTCGAGCCGCTGGCACAGCCGCACGACGTCCGCCCGGTTCTGCGGCGTGACGGTGAACCCGGGGACTACCGCCGCGGCGCGCTGGGCGAACAGGTCCGCCGCGTCGTCCTCGGCGGGCAGCGGGAGCAGCGGGAAAGCGTGCTCGCCCTGGGCGTCGAGCGGCTGCCGGCTGGTGGCCAGCAGGGTCACCCCGGGAGCGGACCGCAGCACGGTGTCGGCGAAGGCCGCGCAGGCGTCAACCAGGTGCTCGCAGGTGTCGAGGACGAGCAGCAGCCGCCGGCCGCGCAGGTAGCCGAGAAGGGCCGGGCCAAGCGCCGCCTCCGCCACGTCAGGCAGGCCGAGCGCGGCGGCGACGGCGGGCACGAGCAGCTCAGGGTCGCTGATCCCGGCCAGGTCGGCGAGCCAGACGCCGTCAGGGAACTGGCCGGCCGCCTGCGCCGCGGCGCGCAGGCTGAGCCGCGTCTTGCCCACGCCGGCCGGGCCGACGACCGTCACCATGCGGGCGGTTCCCAGCAGCGCGGCGATCCCGGCGAGCTCGGTCGCCCGGCCGACGAAACTGGTGGCCTCCGCGGGCAGCAGGCCAAGCCGTCGCGGGCCGGTGACCTGGCCTCGGCTGACGACAAGGGCCATGGTTACCTCACGGGTATTAGGGATGCCGCCACCATAACACTGGGTCGCCCATGGTTGCACATGCATCGCTGCTCATGTCGCGGCATTCACTTAAGTCGTCCGTGAGCCGGGCCAGGAAATGGGCAAACCCGCCCTGACGTGGTAGGCAAGAGGGAGAACTCGAAGTTGAGGAGGCGGCGCGATGCGCGACGCGGTGATCGTGGCGGCGGTTCGGACGCCAGTAGGCAAGCGGAACGGCGGCCTGGCGGGAGTCCACCCGGTAGACCTGTCGGCGCACGTGCTCAACGCGCTCGCCGAGCGCGCGGGCCTGGCCGACCCGGCCGAGGTCGACGACGTGATCTGGGGCTGCGTCAGCCAGGTCGGCGAGCAGACCTTCGACATCGCCCGCAACGCGGTGCTCGCCGCGCGGTGGCCGCAGTCGGTGCCGGGCGTCACCGTCGACCGGCAGTGCGGCTCGAGCCAGCAGTCCGTCCACTTCGCCGCCGCGGGCCTGGTCAGCGGCCAGTACGACCTGGTCGTGGCGGGCGGCGTCGAGTCGATGAGCCGGGTCCCGATGGGCTCGTCGATCGGCGCCGACCAGGGTGAACCCGTCAGGCTCCGGCCTGCAGACCGTCTTCGGCGGGGTCGCGCCGAACCAGGGGATCGGCGCCGAGATGATCGCCGAGCGGTGGGGCCTGTCCCGCACCCAGCTCGACGAGTACTCGCTCGCCTCGCACGCGAAGGCCGCCGCCGCCATCGACGAGGGCCGGTTCGCCGGGCAGATCACCCCGGTGAAGCTGGAGGACGGCACCGTCGTCGACACCGACGAGGGCGTCCGCCGCGGCGGCACGGTCGAGGGCCTGGCCAAGCTCAAGCCGGCGTTCAGGCCGGACGGCGTGATCCACGCCGGCAACAGCTCGCAGATCAGCGACGGCGCCGCCGCGCTGCTGATGACGACGAGCGAGAAGGCGGCCGAACTCGGCCTGACCCCGGTCGCCCGGGTGCACACCGCGGTCCTCGCCGCCGACGACCCGGTCATCATGCTGACCGCCCCGATCCCGGCCACCCGCAAGGCGCTGGAGAAGAGCGGCCTGAGCCTGGCCGACATCGGCGTCTTCGAGGTCAACGAGGCGTTCGCCCCGGTCCCGCTCGCCTGGCTCGCCGAGATCGGCGCCGACCCGGCCAGGCTCAACCCCAACGGCGGCGCGATCGCCCTCGGCCACCCGCTCGGCGGCAGCGGCGCCCGGCTGATGACGACCCTGGTCCACCACATGCGCGACAACGGCATCCGCTACGGCCTGCAGACCATGTGCGAGGGCGGCGGCCAGGCCAACGCCACCATCCTCGAACTGCTCTAACCCCAGGCTCAGACGGCCAAGACTCACGCGGCCTTCCGAACGAGTGCGGGCTTCCTGCACCCGGCGCTCGTGACGCCCGTGCCCGGGACAGGCCGGCGCAGGCTCGCCGACGCAGCCGGACGACGGCAGCGGTCGCTCGCGGCATGATAACAGCGAGAAGCGCTGCGCGCCCGGCGGCACCGCGGCGGGCGCGCTGACGCCTGCCGGCAGCGGTGGTCACGCCTGCCAGACCGCGCCGGAGGCGAGCAGTTCCTCCGCGTCGGCGAAGCCGAGGCCGGCGAGGACCTCGCGGGTGTGCGCGCCCGGGCGGGCGATCCGGCCCGGGGGGAGCGCGCCGATCGCGGCACCGGCGTGCCGTCGCCGAACCGCGGCGCCGGGGCCGGCTGGACCACGCCGTCCACGGTCACGTAGCGTGCCGCGCGCGGCCAGCTGCGGGTCGGCCGGGGCCTCGGTCATGGTGCGGACCGGGGCGACGCACGCATCCGTTCCGCTGAATGCCGTTGTCCACTCCTCCTGCGGAGCGCTCCGCGAACCGGGCGGCGAACCGCGCCCGCAGCTCCGGCCAGCGGGCGCGGTCGTGCTGGGCGGGCAGGTCGGCGGGGACCCCTCCGGCGCGAACAGGACGCCGGTGAACGCCGCGTAGAACTGGGGCTCGAGCGCGCCGACCGCCATGTGGCGGCCGTCGGCCGTCTGCGTAGACGTCGTAGAACGGCGCGCCGGTGTCGAGCAGGTTGACGCCGCGCTCGTCGGTCCACGCGCCGTCGGCCAGCAGGCCGTAGGTCATCGCCTGCAGCACCGCGGCCCCGTCGACGATCGCGGCGTCGACCACCCGGCCGCGGCCGGTCGCGCGGGCCGCGAGCACGCCGGCGACCAGGCCGAGCGCGAGGAACATCGACCCGCCGCCGAAGTCGCCCAGGTAGTTGACCGGCACCTGCGGCGGGCCGCCGGCCCGGCCGATCGCGTGCAGCGCCCCGGTCACCGCGATGTAGCGCGATGTCGTGCCCGGCGCTCGCCGCCAGCGGGCCGTCCTGGCCCCAGCCGGTCATCCGCCCGTAGACCAGCGCGCGGGTTGCGCGCCAGGCAGTCGGCGGGGCCGACGCCGAGGCGCTCGGCCACGCCGGGCCGGTACCCCTCGATCAGCGCGTCGGACGCGCCGGCGAGCCGGAGCACCACCTCGGCGCCGCGCGGGTGCTTGAGGTCCACGACGACGCGCCGCTTTCCGCGGCTGGTGACGTCGCTCGCCGTGCGGGACCGGGCGTCGGCGGGCCGCCCGGCCGGTCGACCCGGATCACCTCCGCGCCGAGGTCGGCGAGCAGCATCCCGCAGAACGGCCCGGGCCCGATGCCCGCCAGCTCGACGACCCGCACCCCGGCCAGCGGCCCGCTCGTCTCCGCCACCGGTACCTCCTCGATCTTGGACTGCCCAGACCGCCGACGCCGGCCGCGCGAGATCACGAAGACTTTTCCGCTCACGTAAATAAAACATCGAATACGCTGCGAAGTCTTCGTGATCATGGCCGCTGCCGGGAGCGGCTCTCAGTGGCCGAGCGCGGTCTCGACGATCTTGACGATCACCATGACCATCGCGATCGCGAGGTAGCCGCGCAGGCCGAGCAGGCCGATCCGGCGGGCGCCCCTGATCACCGGCGTCGGCAGCTCGCTCAGCGGCGGCATCCGCCACGACAGCTTGTCCGCCGGGGCGAGCCGGCGTCCGCCGTCCCGGCCGCGATGTCCGCCTCGCCCGCGGGGCCCCGGCCAGCACGGCGACCCCGGTCGGCCGCCGTCTCGGCGGCCCGCATCGGCGGCCTCGGCCAGCTCGGCGACCTCGGTCAGGACGGCGGCCTCGGCCAGCGCCGCCGTCCGCGCCGACCGCCGGGCGCGCGCCAGCGCGAGGCCGCCGATGACGACGGCCACGGCCGCGCACCCGGCCATGATCGCGAAGATCGCGGAGGCGGTGATCGCCGGGAACATCACCGAGGCGGTCAGCACGACCGACAGCGTGATCAGCACCGCGATGACCGCGCCGGTGAACGCGTTGGTCTTCGCCGTGTTGACCCACGGGCCGAGCACGGCCCGGTCGTTGCACAGCATGAGCAGGAACACCGTGGCGGCGGGCAGCAGCACGCCCGCGAGGACCTGGACGCCCTCGGTGATCAGCCCGAGCGGGGAGCCGGGGAGCAGCACGATGACCGCCGCCCCGCAGATCAGCGCGGCGTACAGGGCGTAGAACCCCTTGGCCTGGCCGACGCCGCGGTGCAGCGAGTGCTTCATGCCGAGCACGTCGCCGATCGCGTAGGCCGACGACAGCGAGACCGCGAACGCGCCGATGACGGCCGCGTCGAGCAGCGCGACGGCGAACAGCGCCCCGGCCACGTGCCCGGCGTAGGCGGCGATGCCGCGGGCGAGCCCGGCGGAGTCGGTGAACTGGGCCGCCGGAGTGCGCGAACGCGGCGGCGGTGGTGCCCATCAGCGCGGCGGCGCCGACGACCACGATGACGATGCCGATCCAGAGGTCGGCCTTCTCGTACTTCATGAACCGCGGGGTGATCCGCTTGTCGATCACGTAGGACTGCTGGAAGAACAGCTGCCACGGCGCGATCGTGGTGCCGACGATGCCGATCACGAGCAGCATGACCGCGGCCATGCCGCCGGTCCCGTGCCTCCGGAACTGGCCGCCTGGCAGGCCGGGCGTGGTGAACCCGCTGCGCCATGGCGGAGGCGGACGGGTGCGCCATCAGGTACAGCGGCACCAGCAGCAGCGAGCCGATGCAGAAGAACATCGCGATCCGCTCGAACGCGCGGAAGGAGCCGGTGAACGCGGTCGCGATGATGATCCCGGCCGCGAAGAGCACCGCCAGCGACCTTGGGCACGCCGAGGTAGCCGGCCGCCAGGGTGATCCCGATGAACTCGGTGACGATCGTCAGCCCGTTGAGCAGGAACAGGTCGATGACCTCGAACGTCCCCCAGAACTTCCCGAACCGCGACAGGATCAGCCGCGCGTGCCCGACCCCGGTGACCGCGCCGAGGCGGAGCACCATCTCCTGGTTCACGTACAGCACGGGGATCAGCAGCAGCAGCGTCCACAGCAGCTTCGTGCCGTAGACCTGGCCGGCCTGCCCGTACGTGGAGAACGCGCCGGCGTCGTTGTCGCCGACCATGACGATCAGCCCGGGGCCGACGACCGCGAGCAGCGTCTTGAACTTCGCCGACAGGGTCGTCCGGGCGGCGTGGTCGTCGAGCCTGATCGTGCCGAGGGCACCGCGGATGTCGCCGACGTGCGCCTCGTCAAGCACCGCCGAACGGCCGGCGCCTGTCACCTCAACCTCAACAGCAGTCACTGGAATTCACCTCTTTCGCGCTTTCACTCAAGCGGGATCGAGGCACACGCGTGCGACCGGCGCAGGAGTCCGCACCGGGCGAGTGCCACCGGAGCGAGGCAGTCAGGCCGAGTCAGTCGGCACTTCTCGTCGGCGGGCAGGGGCCTGATACGATCGCGGTCTTTGCGATCAGGCCCGCGCACGGCGACATCGGGGGTACGGGGGTCGGCCCCCGGAGACGACGTCAGCGTGTGCCTGGGACAAGCAGGGACAGCGGCGGGAAGGGCCAACTTCGGCCCGGACTATCAGAGTCCATCGCGCGCCTCCCTTCGTCCGCGGCGCTTGTGCACGCCTTCACACGCGACACCAGCAGAGGGTCACCATCCGTTGCCGGCGGGCAGGAGTCAGTTCCCTGGCCAGCGAGGAGGTCACCTCTCTCGTAAGAGCTTTGGCACTCCACGGCGTAGCGATGCTGCGCAGCCACTTGGCCTCACCCCTTAGGCCGGGGAGAGGTGTCCTGATCCGGAGCGTCTCTCGACGGTTGGGATCAGTGGCCTGTGTCCGTGAAGACGCCTCACCGAACGAGGTGTCTAACTTGACCAACCCAAGGATGCCCGTATCGCTTCCCGAATGTCAAACCGAACCGGCTTCATCCCGATCGCGCCTTGCCCGGTTCACCGCCCGGTCACCGCGTCTTCCGCCCCGGGGAACAAAAGCGGCGTAAGATTAGTTGCCGTCAAGCAAATAAATACCTCGATACGTCGCCCCATGCCCGACGACCTGCCTCGTTACGGAGGAACCGCAGTGCCCGCCCCATCGTCCGCACCCGCACCGGCACGCAGCCGCACGACCCAGGCCGTCGGCTCCCGCTACAAGTGGATCGCCCTGTCCAACACCACGCTCGGCGTGCTGATGGTCACCGTCAACTCGTCCATCGTGCTGATCGCGCTGCCGAACATCTTCCGCGGCATCGGGATCAACCCGCTGCAGCCGGGCAACACCACCATCCTGCTGTGGATGATGATGGGCTTCATGGTGGTCACGGCCGTGCTCGTGGTGAGCTTCGGCCGCCTCGGCGACATGTTCGGCCGGGTCCGCATGTTCAACATGGGCTTCGCCATCTTCTCGCTGTTCTCGATCCTGCTGTCGGTCAGCTGGCTGCAGGGCGAGGCCGCCGGCTGGTACCTGATCATCATGCGGATCCTGCAGGGCATCGGCGGCGCGATGCTGTTCGCCAACTCAAGCGCGATCCTCACCGACGCCTTCCCCGCCAACCAGCGCGGCATGGCCCTGGGCCTCAACCAGGTCGCGGGCATCGCCGGCAGCTTCATCGGCCTGGTCCTCGGCGGCGTGCTCGGCCCGGTCGAGCTGGCGCCTGGTGTTCCTCGTCTCCGTGCCGTTCGGCGTCATGGGCACCGTCTGGTCCTACCTCAAGCTCAAGGAACTCGGCGTGCGCAAGCCCGCCAAGCTCGACCTCGGCGGGCAACCTCACGTTCGCGGCCGGCCTGATCGCGGTCCTCGTCGGCATCACCTACGGCATCCAGCCCTACGGCGGCCACGTCATGGGCTGGACCAGCCCGCTCGTGATGTCGCTGATCGGCGGCGGCCTCGCCGTCCTGGCGATCTTCTGCTACATCGAGACGTAGGTCGCCGAGCCGATGTTCAGGCTCAGCCTCTTCCGGATCCGCCCGTTCACCGCGGGCAACCTCGCGTCGCTGCTGTCCGGCCTCGGCCGCGGCGGCCTGATGTTCATCCTGATCATCTGGCTGCAGGGCATCTACCTCCCGCTGCACGGCTACAGCTTCGAGGACACCCCGCTGTGGGCGGGCATCGCGATGATCCCGCTCACCGTCGGCTTCCTGCTGGCGGGGCCCGTGTCCGGGTACCTGTCGGACCGCTTCGGCGCCCGCCCGTTCGCCACCGGCGGCATGGTGCTCGCCGCCGCGAGCTTCGGCCTGCTCGAGATGCTGCCCGTCAACTTCACCTACTGGCAGTTCGCCGCGATCCTGCTGCTCAACGGCATCGGCATGGGCCTGTTCGCCTCCCCGAACCGGGCCGGCATCATGAACTCGCTGCCCGCTGACCGCCGCGGCGTCGGCGCCGGGATGTCCGCGACCTTCCAGAACTCGGCCATGGTCCTGTCGATCGGCATCTTCTTCAGCCTGATCATCCTGGGCCTGTCGTCCTCGCTGCCGACGCACCTGTTCGCCGGGCTGACCGCGCAGGGCGTCCCCGCCGCCGACGCGACCCGGCTGGCGCACCTGCCCCCGACGGCGGTCATGTTCGCCGCGCTGCTCGGCTACAACCCGATCCAGATGCTGCTCGGCCCGGCGCTCGCCAAGCTCCCGGCCGGCCACGCCGCCTACCTGACCGGCCACTCGTTCTTCCCGGGCCTGATCAGCGCCCCGTTCCAGGCCGGCCTGGACATCGCGTTCGACTTCGCGATCGTGGCCTGCCTGGTCGCGGCCGTCGCCTCGCTGCTGCGCGGCAAGCGGTACATCCACGAGCTCGACAGCGAGTCCCCGGGGTATGTCAAGTCGGCGAGGCCACGGCCGACGTGGAGTCCGCGGCCGATGTAGTCGCCGAGGCCGGCGTGCCCGCCGAGGCCGCGCCGGCGTCGCCGCGTGGCCGGCGCCGGCGACGCGGCGGCGGCTGAGGTCCCCGCCGGGGCGCGCGTCGCCATCGCGGAGGAAATCAGGGAGTCGCCCGAACGAAGGCAGGCTTCCCCCGAGCCCGCCATGCGCACCTTCAAGGAGCGGTGACCGCGAACCCCGTATCACGTCATACCGGAACCGGGGGCGCGGGCCCGGCGGGCGACGGGTAAGGGTGTACCCGCCGCCCCGGCCGGCAGGGCCCGCCGGCCGGGACCCGGCCCGCGGGCCTTACCGCGCCGCCCCGGGAACGCGTGCTTTCCGTCAGGATCACGCCAGATAGATCAATTCCCATAGCCCCGCCGCGATCGCCGGCGGCGCCGTCTAGTTAACTAGCCGGGGCCCTGCCGCCAGGCGAGGCGCCGCGAGACTCCCGGTAGCCACGAGATACCGGGCCGGGGCCGCGACCCCCGCGCGACGAAGTGCGGGGCGCACCGCGACCCGTAACGCCGAGGGCCCGCCGGCCGCGACCCGGCCGTCGGGCCCTCAGTACTTCCCGCGCTCGCCTCCGGCGCGCTGTTCCCGCCGCAGTGCTTTCCTGCTCGCCGCCGCGCGCTCGGGACCCCTGTCCTTCCCTCGTCACGGTGAAGCTCGTACCTCACTTCACCGCTCCTCAGTCCAGTCGGCGGCGCGCGCCTTCGGCTCGCGCTCAGTACCTCCCGCGCACAGCGTTCCGTCCTCGCCCCCGCGCCCCCTGGGCGGCGCGTGCGATGCTGGTCACATGAGCGAAACCGGCGACGGGAACGAAAGCACCGTCATCATCCGCCCCGCGACCGCCGCCGACCGGGCCGGGGTCGTGGCGCTCGCGCCGCGGCTGGCCGAAGGCCTCGCGCCCTGGCGCAACCAGCAGGAAGCCCTGGACGCCGGCCGACGCTGGCTGGAGGGCTCGCTCGACGACACGGTGGCCGGCACCGGCGCCGTCTTCGTGGCGGTCGACGAGCGGGCCGCCGCCGGCCCGGCTCCGTCTGCGACGGGGGGCATCGCGGGCGTGATCAGCGTTCACCCCGCCACGCACTTCACCGGCGAACGTGACGGCTACATCGGCGAGCTGGTCGTGACCGAGCGCGCGGCCAGGCGCGGCATCGGCCGCTCGCTCATCGACGCCGCCGAGGCCTGGGCCCGCGGCCAGGGCCTCGCGCACCTCACCCTGCACACCGGCATCTACAACGCCAGCGCCCGCGCCTTCTACGCCGCCTTGGGCTTCGCCGAGGAGGAAGTCCGCCTCACCCGCCCCGTCCCGCCCGCCTGAGCGACGGGCACAGGGCGAGGAGGCCGTACGGTCGCCGCGCACCAGCCGCCAGTGCCCGTCTCCGCCGGGATCGCGAAGATTCCGGGCATTGCTGAGGATCGGGTGTGTGATAGCACGCCAGATCCTTCGCGATGCCCGGAACTTACGCGATAGCCGCCGGGCGGCGGTGCCTGGTCGGCTCCGACGTCCTCGTGTCCAGTCGCTTGACAGCGGCCCAGTACGGCGGGCGGCCCCGAGACGGGGTGAGAAGGCAAATCGCGTAGCTCGTACACTTCTCGGATGAAGTCGGCCGTCCGCCCTCAACTCTCCCAGCAGGCACCGGAGTCACTGCGGGAGCGGAAGAAACGGCTGACCCGTGAGGCGATCTTCGGCGCCGCCCAGGCGCTGTTCGCCGAACGGGGCTTCGACGACGTCACCGTGGCCGAGATCGCCGACGCGGCCAACATCTCGGTCAAGACGCTCTTCACGTACATCGGCGCGAAGGAAGAACTCCTGTTCAGCGGCCGGCAGGCCGTGCTCGACGCGGTCGTCGAGGCCGTCGGGAACCGCAGGCTCGGCCAGACGCCGCTCGTCGCCGCGGGGCAGGCGCTGCTCGCCGCGGCCGACGACCAGGACCCGGACCGGAACCTTGGCGCCTTCCTCCGCATGGTCAGCAGCGGCCCGGCCGCCAGGTCCCGGCTGCGCGCCCTCTGGGACGAGACCGAGGACGCCCTCACCGAGGCCCTGGCGGCGCGCAAGGACGGCCCCAGGGAACTGGCCATGCGGCGGCTGACCGCCGCCCAGATCATGGTCCTCGTCCGCACCGTCACCAGCGCCGAGGTCGGCGACCTCATCGCCAAGGCGACCGACACTGACAACCTCCAGCTTGAAGCGCTCAAGGACTGGATCCGCGACGCGGCCGGCCAGCTGGCCCGCGGCCTGCAGGCGGCGGGCCGCTGACTCGCCGGCCCCCCTCATCAGGGAGAATTGAGCGCGGGCCAAAGGGCGCGCCCCTGTCCTGGACTGAGAGGCAAAGGAGAAGAAATGCTGTGCGGGCTGGTGCGGGCCGCCATCCTTCGGGATAATCGTCTTTTATTCACGTAGTAAAAAAAGTCCCACCGCCGAAGGGAACCTGGCAATGACGCCCGAGCTCACCGTCGCCGAGCAAGCGGCCCTGACGAGCGGCCGCGACGCGTGGCACACCACCCCGGTCGAGTCCGCCGGCCTTCCAGCCGTCACCGTCACCGACGGGCCGCACGGCGTGCGGCTGCAGGCGCACCCGGGCGACATGCTGCGCGGGCAGCCCGCCACCTGCTTCCCCCCGGCGGTGGCCACTGCCTCGACCTGGGACCCTGACCTGCTGCGGCGGATGGGCGAGGCCCTGGGCGACGAGTGCCGGGCGATGGGCGTCGCGGTCCTGCTCGGGCCAGGCGTCAACCTCAAGCGCAGCCCGCTCGGCGGCCGGAACTTCGAGTACTTCTCCGAGGACCCGCTGCTGGCCGGGGTGCTGGCGGCCGCGATTGTCGGGCCTCGGCGAGGTGCTGTGGCGGCGCTACCTCGCCGGGCGCGCGGCATCATGACCGAGATTCGGCTCGACGCGGGCGCTGAGCCGCCATTTCGGCGCGCTCATTGCCGTGAACGAGATCGACTTCAAGCTCAATGCCGGCGCACGCCATGCGCTGATCGGCCCCAACGGAGCCGGCAAGACCACGTTCATTAATCTCCTGACCGGCGTTCTGCCGCCGACGCACGGGCGCGTGCTGCTCCGCAGAACGTGACATCACCGACAGGGCGCAGGCCGAGCGGGTCAAGCTCGGCATCGCGCGGACGTTCCAGATCAACCGGCTATTCCGCGGGCTGTCCGTTTTGGAAAATGTCTGCATCTCCGTCGCCGAGCGCCTCGGCGCGGCGCCGTCGATGTTTTATCCGGCCGGCAGGCGAACCGACGTCATCGAGGAATTGATGCATCTGCTGGAGACGCTGAAGCTTGTGGATGATGCGGGCGATCGCGTGTCCGAATTGCCCTATGGCCGCCAGCGCCTGGTCGAGATTGCGATCGCGATCGGGCTCAAGCCCGAAGTGCTGCTGCTCGACGAGCCCGCCGCCGGCGTACCGAGCGCCGAAAGCCACATCATTCTCGACGCAATCGAACGGCTGCCCGAGCATATCGCCGTGCTCATCATCGAGCATAACATGGACGTGGTGTTCCGCTTTGCCAAGCGCGTCACCGTGATGGTGGGCGGCGCGGTGTTTGCAGAGGGAACGCCGCGCGAGATCGAGGCGAATCCGCAGGTGCGCGCGGTGTATCTCGGTCAGGCTGGCCGTGGCTAGCGCGCTCGAACTCTGGCACGTCTCGGCGGGCTACGGCGAGACCGTCGTGATCGAGGACATCGATCTGACGCTGGCGCCGGGCGAATGCATCAGTGTGATCGGCCGCAACGGCGTCGGCAAAACCACGCTGCTGGCGACCGTCATGGGCCACAACACGCTGCACTCAGGCGACGTCATGCTGGATGGGCAGCGGCTCAATGACGTGCCGAGCTATCGTCGGGCGCTTGCCGGCGCATCGGATTCGTGCCGCAGGAACGCGAGATTTTCCGCTCGCTGTCGGTGTGCGAGAACCTCACCGTGGGAGCGCGGCCCGGACATTGGACGCTTGCGCGCGTTTTCGAACTGTTCCCAAGGCTCAAGGAACGACTCAACAATATGGGTAATCAGCTCTCAGGCGGCGAGCAGCAGATGCTATCGATCGCGCGCGCGTTGCTGACCAATCCCTCTGTCCTGCTCATGGACGAGCCGACAGAAGGCCTGGCGCCGGTCCTGGTCGAGGCATTGACTGAAGTGCTCTCGCGGCTGCGCGCCGAGAGCGCGCTGTCGATCATCCTCGTCGAACAAAACAGCCGCGTGGCGCTGGCGTTCTCGCCGCGCACGGTCATCCTCGACAAGGGCCGCATCGTCTATGACGGCGAATCCGAGCCGCTGCGCGCTGATCCGGAACGCCTAGCCAAGCTCATCGGCATCGTGGAGTGATGCGTCAGGCGCGCGTCTTGGATAATCTTTCTAGCTTGCCGAGCACATGCATGCAGGCCAACACCTGACGCGCAAAAGCTGTCGATCAGTGTCTTTCGGGGTGATAACAGACATCAAAATACGAAGGGGTTATTTCCGTTAATGGGATGGCCCGGCCGTGCTCCTACCCGGTGAGACGTAGACTCTCGCCGGGGAATCAGCAACGCAAGGAGCACATCCCATGCCACGTCAATCAACGCCATCCGCAGTCGCCACAATCGGCATCGATATCGGCAAGAACACGTTCCGCCTGGTGGGCCTCGATCAATGCGGTGCAATTGTTCTGCAATTGAAGAGTTCGCGGGAGCAGCTTGAGCGGCGTCTTGCCAATCTGCCCCGCTGTCTGGTCGGCATGGAGGCCTGTTCTGGCTCGCACCATGTTGGTAGGCAGCTTGAAGCCCTTGGTCACGACGTGCGGCTAATCCGCCCAGTATGTGAAGCCCTTCCTCAAGGGGCACAAGAACGACTATCGGGACGCTCGGAGGCTGTGCAGCGACCGACCATGACCTTTGTGACGATCAAAACGCCGGCACAGATGGACCTATTGGCATTGCATCGTGTGCGCTCTCGTCTTGTCAGCTTGCGCACGGGCGTGATCAATCAGATTAGATGGTTCCTCATCGAGCGTGGCATCGCAGTCCGGCAACGGCCAGCACCGTTGCGCAAGGCGCTGTCCGATATGCTGAACTCGAGTTCACCAACGCTCTCACCACGAATGGTTCGACTGATTGCCGATCTTTCGGAAGACTGGCGTCGATTGGACGATCGCATCGCAATCGTATCGGCGGAGATCGAAGCGCTGGTTGAGGAAGACGGCGCCTGCCGACGCTTGATGACGGTGCCTGCCGCTGAGTTGAAGGACGATCCGGCGGCAATTCCTTATGCCTGTGAGATCGTTCGAGAACTAATGCAAAACCTCGCGTCTGCAGTGGTTCGTCCTCCATTTTGGCAACGGCGCGAACGAGCGGGTAGGAGAAGCCGCGCCCGATTACGGCAGCGATCTGTGCCACCGAGCGTACTCGGACATACCGAGCTTTTCGAGCCAGTCGGCAACGCGCTGAATCGGCGCCCCATTGAACGGTATCCGTTCTGGACCAAGCAGGACAAAAAGTCTACCACACGCGTCAAATCATGGTAGCGCCCATGGGAATGCCGGTTTTGCGGCGCACGTGATTACGCCCGCCCCCGAGGCTCCGCAATAAATGTCGCTGTGCGCGGAATAATGATCCTGATTTCGGTAAACTCCCCGGGCTGCGTATCGACCTCTATAGACCCCGAATGTTGCTTCACGATGATGTCGTGAGTGATGGACAGGCCAAGGCCAGTGCCCTCTCCAGCGGGCTTTGTCGTGAAGAAGGGATTGAACATCTTTTCCTTTACCTCAGGCGGAATGCCGATGCCGTTATCGTGAATTCTGATCTCAACCTTTTCGCCGAGATTTTTTGTCGTCGCCGTTAGGGTTGGCTCATATGCATCGCTATTGCTTTGCTCTTTGCGCTTCGTCGCCGCATAAAAGCCGTTGGAGATCAGGTTCAGGAGAGCCCGTGTGATCTCCTGCGGAAAAACATCGACTTGACCAGCGGCTGGATCAAAGGACCTCTCCATATTGATCTTGAAGCCCTGCTTCTCGGCGCGGGCACCATGGTACGCGAGATTGAGACTCTCCTCGACGAGCGCGTTGGCATCAACAAACCGATGCTCGCCCGAGCCTTCGCGCGAGTGCAGCAGCATGTTCTTGACGATAGCGTCGGCGCGCTTGCCGTGCTGAACGATCTTGTCGAGGTTGTCGCGCAAGGTGTTCGTCAGTTCGGTTATTTCGGCGAGCGTATTAGCATCAACCTTCACTTTGCCGAGAGTTTCTTGCAATTCGTCGATCAGTTCGGCAGAGACACCCGAGAAATTGTTGACGAAATTGAGAGGGTTTTTGATCTCGTGAGCGATACCGGCCGTCAGTTGACCGAGTGACGCCAGTTTCTGAGTTTGCACAAGTCGATCCTGGGTGGTCCGCAAATCTTCCAGCGATTTCCCCAGCTCGCGGGTGCGCTGCTGTTCAGCCTCGAATAGCCGCACGTTCTCGATTGCGATCGCCGCCTGATCGGCGTACGTGGTGACCAGCTCGATCTGCTTGTCAGTGAATGCCTGCACTTCGGAGCGCGTTAAGACCAGGAGCCCGATCGGGACGCCCTCGCGCAACATTGGGACGCACAGAATTGTGCGGTAGTCGCCCAATCTCCGCGCTTCGACCATGTATATTCCGGATCAGCGGCTGCGTCGGTAATGTGAACTAGCCGGCCTTCGACTAGTGCTCGCCCTGAAGCCGACCCTTGCTCGGCCTTGATCGGAATATTTTTCATATAGTCCTGAAACTCGCGGGAGTAGCCATAGGACTCGGCGGCATAGAAGACTCCATCTTTCTCGCGAATAATGTTCGCCTTGTCGGCATGGCAGAATAGAGCCGCCGATTCCACAAGGGTTTGCAGCACTGTCCGCAAATCGAAAGTCGACCGGCTGATGATTTTGAGGACGTCGGCGGTAGCAGTCTGCTGCTCCAAGGAAATCTTAGTTTCTTTGAACAACCGCACATTCTCGATCGCAATCACCGCCTGGTCGGCAAAGGTTTTGAGAAGCTGAACCTGTGAGTCTGAAAATAATCCTGCCTGTCTCCTGGCAACAAAGATCGCTCCGACGACCTGCTCGTCGCGGACCATCGGCACGCCCAAGCAACCGCGAATACCAGTGACCCGAGCAGCATCTTTTGGTTGATATTGAGGATCGCTCAGCACGTCTGCAACATGACAAACGCTACGAGTTCGGATCGCGCGCGCGTTGACCGTCTCATCGGTGCGTTGCATCGGAAATACGCGCCGATTCGCTTCGACCCCAGCTTCGGTCATGCCATGGATCGAGGCCAGACGGATAAGTTCACCGTCGACAATGGAAATGCCACTAATCTCTGCATCACACAGTTTCTCAGCTCGCTCGCTGATAGTTTCGAGCACAGGCTGAATGTCGGCTGGCGAACTTGAAATAACGCGCAATACGTCGGAGGTTGCTGTCTGCTGCTCTAGCGATTCAGTAAGTTCGCGTGTGCGCTGCTGCTCCGCCTCAAAGAGCCGCGTGTTCTCGATCGCAACGACCGCTTGGTCGGCGAATGTGGTCAATAACGCGATGTGCTTGTCGTCAAACGGCTGAACGGTTGCTCGGCTTACGATAAGTATACCGATCGGCTTCCCCTCGCGAAGAAGCGGCAAACCAAGGTGGGTGCGAAACCCGCCTAATCGCTGGGCCTCCCGCAAGCGGTAATCCGGGTCGGCCAGAACGTCAGCGATCTGAACTGGCCTGTGCTCCAGCAGAACTCGCCCGAGGACGCCCTCCCGTCCCGGTGCAAACGTGAGCGTTCTGACGTACTCGTTAAATTCAGGCGTATGGCCATAACTGGCCGCAGAATAGAAACTATGCACGTCCTTGGTGGGAAGGAGGATTTGCGCCATGTCCGCTCTGCAGAGCCGTGCCGCCAATTCTACAAGGGTGCTGAGTACGGTCGGCAAGTCGAAAGTCGACCGGCTGATGGCCTTGAGTACGTCGGCCGTTCCGGTCTGCTGCTGAAGCGAATTTCGCGCGCAGCTCGTTGAGCAGCCGCGTGTTCTCGATGGCGATGACGGCTTGGCTGGCAAAATTCTTTACAAGCTCGATCTGCTTGTCGGTAAAAGGACGAACCTCCTGGCGGTAGATGAGAATGTCGCCGACCAATTCGTTTTCGCGGAGCATTGGAACGCCAAGCAACGTCCGCGCGCCAGCCTGCAACGCCAGATGAGGTCCGTCAAACCCTGCTGGAGTTTCAAAAAAGCCCTGTTCCGCGAGTACATCGGCGATGTGCACCGTCTCTTTAATGCGGGCAATGCGGCCAAGGACGGTATTGGGAGCCGGACGTAAGAGTCTGCCTTGCAGTTTCTCTTTGAGCGCGGGCTCGACGCCGTGCATTGCGACCAGGCGAACCC
>CAVTKQ010000011.1:0-102385 GCA_963735315.1 uncultured Actinomycetota bacterium | reverse complement strand
GCCCGGAGACCGAAACACGGTGAAAGCCCGCAACGAGCCCGCGGTCGCGGGGTTAGCGGGGGCGCTCGTCGATGATGCGGCGCATCTTGCCCATGCTGCGCTCGATCGTGTCCGGGTCCTGGACGACGATGCCGGTGCTGACGCCGATCGTGTTCTTGATCTGGGCGGCCAGCTGGGCGCCCGCCGCCTCGGCGTCGGCGGGGGTCGCGTCCGGGCGGCGCTCGACGTGGACGGTCATCGCGTCCATGCGGCCGCGCCGGGACAGGTGGAGCTGGAAGTGCGGCGACAGGGCGGGGATGCCGCAGGATCAGCTCCTCGACCTGGGTCGGGAACAGGTTGACGCCGCGCAAGATGATCATGTCGTCGGTGCGGCCGGTGATCTTCTCGATGCGGCGCATGGTGCGGGCGGTGCCGGGCAGCAGCCGGGTGAGGTCGCGGGTGCGGTAGCGGACGACCGGCATGGCCTGCTTGGTCAGCGACGTGAAGACCAGCTCGCCCTGCTCGCCGTCGGGCAGCACCTCGCCGGTGACCGGGTCGATGACCTCCGGGTAGAAGTGGTCTTCCCAGACGTGCAGGCCGTCCTTGGTCTCCACGCACTCCTGGGCCACGCCGGGGCCCATGACCTCGGACAGGCCGTAGATGTCGGTGGCGTCGATGCCCGCGCGGGTCTCCATCTCGGCGCGCATCTCGTTCGTCCACGGCTCGGCGCCGAAGATGCCGTACCTCAGCGAGCTGCGGGCCGGGTCGATGCCCTGGCGCTCCATCTCGTCGATGATGTTGAGCATGTAGGACGGGGTGACCATGATGACGTCCGGCTGGAAGTCGCGGATCAGCGTCACCTGCCGCTCGGTCATGCCGCCGGAGACCGGCACGACGGTGCAGCCGAGCTTCTCCGCGCCGTAGTGGGCGCCGAGTCCGCCGGTGAACAGGCCGTACCCGTAGGCGACGTGCACGATGTGCCCAGGCCGGCCGCCCGCGGCGCGGATCGAGCGGGCCATCACGCTGGCCCAGGTGTCGACGTCCGCCGCGGTGTAGCCGACGACCGTGGGCCGGCCGGTGGTGCCCGACGAGGCGTGGACGCGCACCACCTGCTCGCGCGGGACGGCGAACATGCCGAACGGGTAGTTGTCGCGCAGGTCGCCTTGCTGGTGAACGGGAACTTCGCCAGGTCGGACAGGTCCTTGAAGTCGTCGGGGTGGATCGCCGCGACGTCGAACATCTTGCCGGTAGTACGGCACGTTGTCGTAGGCGTGCCGCAGTGACCAGCGCAGCCGCTCCAGCTGCAGTGCCCGCAGCTCGTCAACCGAGGCGGTCTCGATTGGCTCCAGCTCGCCGGGCGGGCTGACGGCGGCCATGGCGGTCTCTCCTCACTAGGCGTCGTAGTCGACGGTGATCTCGTCGGTCTGGGCATGGCCTGACAGGTCAGGACGTAGCCGGCGTCGATCTCGTCCTGTTCCAGGGCGTAGTTGCGGCGCATGGCCGCCGCGCCGCGGTGACCTTCGCCCGGCAGGTGCCGCAGACGCCGCCCTTGCAGGCGAACGGCAGGTCGGGCCGGACCTGCTGGGCGCCGTCGAGGACCGGCGTGCCGGCCGGCAGGGTGAGCGTGGTGCTGCGCCCGTCGAGGATGACCGTCAGGCTGGCGCCGCCGCCCGCGCCCGGGGCGTGCCGTCGTGGACCATCTCGGCGGGCGGGCTCGTCGCCGACCCAGAACAGCTCGCGGTGGATGCGGCCGGCGTCCACGCCGAGCCCGCGCAGCACCTCGATCGCGTCGGTGACCATGGCGAGAGGGCCGCACAGCCACCAGTGGTCCACCGCCGCCACGTCGACGGTCGCCGGCAGCAGCGCGGTCAGCCGCCCGGCGTCGAGCCGGCCGCTGTGCAGCTCGACCTCCTGCGGCTCGCGGGACAGCACGTGGATGATCTGCATCCGGGCCGGATGGGCGTCCTTGAGGTCGGCGACCTCGTCGGCGAACATCACCGTGTCGCTGCGCCGGTTGCCGTACAGCAGCGTGACGGTGGACTTGTCGTCGGCGGCGAGCACCGACGCGGCGATCGACATCATCGGGGTGATGCCCGAGCCCGCGGCGATCAGCACGTGCCGGCCGGGGACGGTCAGGTCGGGGGTGAAGGTGCCGCTCGGCGCCTGGACCTCAAGCGTGTCGCCTGGCCTGACCGTGTGCACGAGCCAGCCGGAGACCGCGCCGCCCGCGACCTCGCGGACGCCGATCCGCGGCGGCGAGCCGGCCGGCGCGCAGATCGAGTAGGAGCGCCGTTCCTCGCCGCGGCGGACGGTCAGGATCTGCCCGGCGGCGAAGGCGAACGCGCCGGCCAGGTCGCGGCGGCACGGTGAACGTGATCGCGGCGGAGTCGTCGGTCAGCGGCTCGACGCGCCGACCGTGAGCCGGTGGAAGTCGCGGCTCGCGTCAGCCGGCTGGCCGGGCGTCAGAGGCTGGCGACCGGGGTCCGGCCGACCCGTGCGGCTCTGCCGGGATCGTCACGGGGTTTGCGTCATAGGGCCTTCACCGCCTCGAACGGCTCGCCGCACGCGTTGCAGCGGTGCAGCGACTTGCAGGCCGTGGCGCTGAACTGGGCGGTCAGCCGGGTGTCGGGCGAGCCGCAGCGCGGGCAGCGGGCCGACTCGGGGCGGCGGCCGAGGGTCAGCGGGACCGGGCCGCCGCGGCGCGGCGCCGGCGGAGGCGGTGCGATGCCGGCCGCGGCGAGCTTGCGCCGGCCGTCCGCGGTGATCCAGTCGGTGCTCCACGGCGGGGCCAGCTGGGTCGCGACGGTGACGCGCTCGAACCCGGCCCGGTTGAGCCGCCCCCGGACGTCCGCGCCGATCTCGCGCATGGCGGGGCAGCCGCTGTAGGTCGGGGTGATCGTCACCACGATCCCGTCGGGAGTGTCATCGACGGAGCGCAGGATGCCGAGGTCTTCGATCGTCAGCATCGGCATCTCCGGGTCCGGGGTGCGCGCGGCGACGTCGTAGGCCGGCGTCCGCGCTGGATCGCCGGGGCTACCATGTCGCGTCCGGGTAGGCGCGGGCGACGGACTGGAGCTCGGCGAGGATGTAGCCCATCGCCTCGGTGTGCACGCCGTCGCGGCCGGTCCGGCCGCCGACCGGGGCCAGCGGCGCCGCGTCCGGGCGGCGCAGGCCGGCCGTGGCCAGGACGGTGTCGAGCACCGCGTCGAAGGCGCCGCTGGTCGACGGCCGCGAGCGCGTCGGGGTCGGGCCGGAACAGCTCGCCCGCCAGGGGCCACAGGGTGTCGAGGGCCGCCTGCGTCCTCGCGTGCGACAGGGCCGTGCCGTCGCCGAGCCTGACCACCCAGCGCGCCGCGTAGTCGCGGTGGTAGGCGAGCTCGTTGACCCCCTTGGCGGCGATCGCGGCGAGCACCGGGTCGCCCGTGCCGGACGAGCGGTCTGACGAAGCAGTGTCCGAACGAGTGCCCCGGTACTCTCCGGCCCGCCAGCTCCTCGAACAGCGCGAGCCGCCAGGTGGAGAAGATCAGCAGGCGGACGACCAGCTCGGCGAAGTCGCGGTCGGCGTGCTCGGCGAGCCGGACGTTCCGGAACTCCTGCTCCGCGCGGAAGAACGCGAGCTGGTCCTCGGTCTGGCCGACGATCGCCCCGGCCCGGGCCAGCAGCATCCGCGCCTGGCCGAGCAGGTCGAGCGCGATGTTGGCGACCGCGGTCTCCTCTTCGAGCTCGGGCAGGCGGGTCACCCACTGCTGCAGGCGGTGGCTGTAGATCAGCGCGTCGTCGCCGAGGGCGAGGCAGAAGCGGACGAGCGCGCCCGGGTCGAGGCCGTCGGGGACGGACGTGTCGATGCCCTCGAGCGGGTCGGTGAACCCGGTGCCGAACGCCCAGCGGTGACCGTCGTCGTGGTCCTCGGCGAGCAGGTCGTACGGGTTGTCGTCGCCCGTCGGTCCGGTCAACAGCGCGCAGGCCGGCGGGGCCGAGGTCAGGGGTACTCATGTCAGCGGTGCCCTCACATGTGCGGGACGTCGTCGGGGATGTCGTAGAACGTCGGGTGGCGGTACACCTTGTCGCCGGACGGCTTGAAGAACGGGTCCTTCTCGTCCGGGCTCGACGCGGTGATGTCCGATGCCCTGACCACCCAGATGCTGACGCCCTCGTTGCGGCGGGTGTAGAGGTCGCGGGCGTGGTGCAGGGCCATCTCGGCGTCGGCGGCGTGCAGGCTGCCGACGTGCACGTGGTTGAGCCCGCGCTTGCCGCGCAGGAACACCTCGTACAGCGGCCAGCTCTGGTCAGTCACGAGGTGCCTCCGGTGCAGCACGCACCCGTTCTGGCTGATCGTCTTGAGGCCTTTGACCTTCGTGCTTCGCCGCGTGCGCCAGGGCGGCCTCGCGGACCCAGGCGCCCTCGTCGTGCGCCGCCTTGCGCTGCGCGACGCGCTGGGCGTTGCACGGGCCGTCGCCCGACACGACGGCCTTGAACTCGTCCCAGTCGACGGCGCCGAAGTCGTAGTGGCCGCGCGCCTCGTTCCAGCGCAGGTCCGGGTCGGGCAGCGTGACGCCGAGCTTCTCCGCCTGCGGGACGGTCATGTCGACGAAGCGCTGGCGCAGCTCGTCGTTGGTGTGCCGCTTGATGCCCCAGCGCATCGACTGGTCGGTGTTGGGCGAGTCGTCGTCGGGCGGGCCGAACATCATCAGCGACGGCCACCAGATGCGGTTGACGGCGTCCTGGACCATGTCGCGCTGCGCCTCGGTGCCGCGCATCATCGTCATCAGCAGCTCGTAGCCCTGCCGCTGGTGGAACGACTCCTCCTTGCAGATGCGGATCATCGCCCGCGCGTAGGGGCCGTAGGAGGACCGGCACAGCGGCACCTGGTTGCAGATCGCGGCCCCGTCCACCAGCCAGCCGATGACGCCGACGTCGGCGTAGCTGAGCGTGGGGTAGTTGAAGATCGAGGAGTACTTCTGGCGGCTGGTGATGAGCTTTTCCGTGAGGTCGGCGCGGTCGGCGCCGAGCGTCTCCGCCGCGCTGTAGAGGTACATGCCGTGGCCGGCCTCGTCCTGCACCTTGGCGAGCAGGATCGCCTTGCGGCGCAGCGACGGGGCGCGGGTGATCCAGTTGCCCTCCGGCTGCATGCCGATGATCTCCGAGTGCGCGTGCTGCGCGATCTGCCTGATCATCGTCGCCCGGTACGCCTCCGGCATCCAGTCGCGCGGCTCGATCCGGCGGTCGCGGGTGATCGTGTCCTGGAAGTGCTGGTCCAGGTCCTGGCTCGGTGTCACGCTGGCCACTCCTTGGCGACCATGGTCAGCACGTCGTAGGTGGCCACCACGGCGCCGTCCTGGTTCGTTAGCTCGGTGTCCCAGCGGACCTCGCCGTAGTCGCCGGCCCGGGGGCTGATCTGCTTGCAGGTCAGCGTCACGGTGAGCGCGTCGCCCGGCTTGACCGGGGTCAGGAAGCGGAGGTTGTCGATGCCGTAGTTCGCGAGCACGGGACCGTAGTCGGGCTGCACGAACAGGCCGGCGGCGAGGGACACGATGAGGTAGCCGTGGGCGACGCGGCCGCCGAAGAACGGGTTCTTCGCGGCGGCTTCCTCGTCCATGTGGGCGTAGAACGTGTCGCCGGTGAACTCGGCGAAGTGCTCGATGTCCTCGAGGGTGACGGTGCGCGGGCCGGCGTGGATCGTGTCGCCGATGCGCAGCCGGGACAGCGGCTTGGTGAACGGGTGGGCGTCGTCGAGGTTGCGGGGCGCGCCCTTGACCCAGCGGCCGGTGACGGCCCGCAGCATCCGCGGGCTGGCCTGGACGGCGGTGCGCTGCATGTGGTGGAAGACGCCGCGCATGCCGCCCATCTCCTCGCCGCCGCCGGCGCGGCCGGGGCCGCCGTGCACGAGCATCGGCAGCGGCGAGCCGTGGCCGGTGGACTCGGGTGCGGCGTCATCGTCGAGGACGAGCAGGCGGCCGTGCCAGGGGGCGGTGCCGAGGACGACGTCGCGGGCGAAGTCCGGGTCGTCGGTGACGACCGAGCCGGCGAGGCTGCCCTTGCCCAGGGCGGCCAGCTCGATGACGTCCTGCGTGTCGCGGTAGCCGATCAGCGTGCTGACCGGGCCGAACGCCTCGACCTCGTGCAGCTCGGGGCGGCGGGCGTCGTTCGCCTGGAGCAGGATCGGGGACAGGAACGCGCCGCGCTCGGCGTCGGCGCCGTGCACGCTGACGTGCTCCGGGTCGCCGAAGACGACGCGTGGCGGCGTCCTCGAGCGCCTTGAGCGAGCGGCGGACCTCTTCGCGCTGGTCGAGGCTGGCGAGCGCGCCCATCCTGGTCGCCTTGTCGGCGGGGTTGCCGACGACGACGTTGGCCAGCTCGGCGCGAACCGCCTCGGCGACGGCGTCGACCTGGCCGGCGGGGACGAAGGCGCGGCGGATCGCGGTGCACTTCTGGCCGGCCTTGACGGTCATCTCGGTGACCAGCTGCCTGACGTAGCGGTCGAACGCCGGGGTGCCCGGGGTGGCGTCGGGGCCGAGGACCGACATGTTCAGCGAGTCGGCCTCGGCGTTGAACCGCACCGACCGGGCGACGACGTTCGGGTGGCTCCGCAGCCGGTTCGCGGTGCTCGCCGAGCCGGTGAAGCTGAGCAGGTCCTGCTCGGTGAGGTGGTCGAGCAGGTCCCCGGCGCTGCCGCTGACCAGCTGGAGCGCGCCGTCGGGGAGGATCTGCGCGTCGATGATCAGCTCGGCCATCCGCGCGGTGAGGTAGCCGGTCTGCGAGGCCGGCTTGATCAGGCTCGGCACGCCGGCGATGAGCGCGGGGGCCAGCTTCTCCAGCGGCCCCCAGACCGGGAAGTTGAACGCGTTGACCTGCACCGCGACGCCGTGCCTGGGGGTGAGCAGGTGCTGGCCGAGGAACTCGCCCTCCTTGCCGAGCTGCTCGGGCGGGCCCTCGACGATCACCTTGTCGTTCGGCAGCTCGCGCTTGGCCTTGCTCGCGTAGCTGAGCAGCACGCCGATGCCGCCGTCGATGTCGAACTTCGAGTCGAAGAGCGTGGCGCCGGTCCGGTAGGAGAGCTCGTACAACTCGTCGCGGTGCTTGCGCAGCAGCTGGCCGACCGCCTTGGCCAGCTCGGCCCGCTCGTGGAAGGTCAGCTCGCGCAGCGCGGGACCGCCGACCTGCCTGCCGTAAGCGAGCGCGGCACCGAAGTCGACGCCGGCGGACGAGACCTCGGCGACCAGCTCTCCGGTGACCGCGTCGTAGACCGGGCTGCCGCCGTCCGGGGCGAACCAGCGGCCTGCGATGTAGCTGCGGACTACTCCCATGAGCGTTCCTCGGTTCCTTTACCAGCTCTAACTTTACATACCGATCATTCGGTAATTTACTCTACCAGTGAAAGGTTTGCCAGAGGCCGCCGAGAGAAATCGTCACCTTACGGCCCCGTCGGGCCCGTACAGGGATAGCGTTGGCGATTCAAGTACCGAGCCAGGAGGTCGCGGACGTGGCGGAGCAGGTGACCACGGACTCTGCGGGCCCGGACTCTGCTGGTACGAACTCCGCGGGCCCGGACTCCGCGGGCACGGGCGGGCGGGTACCGCGCCGCCGCGGGCGTCCGGGTTACGACCTGGAGGCGGTGCTGGGGGCCGCGGTCGAGGTCTTCAACGAGCGCGGCTACGACGGGGCGAGCATGGAGGACCTGTCGAAGCGCCTCGGCATCGCCAAGTCCGGCATCTACCACCACGTGTCGGGCAAGGAAGAACTGCTCCGGATGGCGCTCGACCGGGCCCTCGACGGGCTGTGGGAGGCCGCCGAGCGGGTGCAGGCGCTCGACGAGCCGGCGATCGTCCGGCTGGAGACGCTCGTCCGCGACGCGATCGCGGTGCTGGTCTCGCGGCTGGCCTACGTCACGCTGCTGCTGCGCGTCCGGGGCAACACCGACGTCGAGCGGGCGGCGCTTGACCGGCGGAGGGCATTCGACGCCCTGGTCGCGAGCCTGGTCGAGGAGGCCGAGCGGGACGGCGACATCAGGGCGGACATCGACCCGAAGCTCGCCGCGCGGCTGCTGTTCGGAACGGTCAACTCGATCGTCGAGTGGTACCGGCCGGCCTCGGCGGTGCCGGCGTCCGCGCTGGCGGACGCGGTGTGCGCCATCGCGTTCGACGGCCTTCGGGTGCGCAGGTAACCCGGTCAGGGACGCCGCTCGCCCACCTCGTGGCTGCGGCCGCGGAACTCGGCGACGAGCTGGTCGCCCCGGGTGATGGTGACGTCGTAGAGGCCGTTGCGCCCGTAGCGGGCGCGCATCCGGGCCTCCGCGGTGAGGACGTCGCCGCGGCGGCCAGGCGCGACGAAGGTGATTTCGGCGCCCGCCGCCACGGTGGACGGTCCCCAGCTGTTGCAGGCGCAGGCGAAGAGCGTGTCGGCCAGGGAGAAGATCACGCCCCCGTGGCAGATGCCGTGCCCGTTGACCATGTCGTCCCTGACGGTCAGCTGCCCCCGGGCCCAGCCGTCGCCGTACTCAAGCACCTCGATGCCGAGCATGCGCGAGGCGGCGTCGGCGGCCAGCATCGCCTCGACGGGATCAGACTGGCCGACGGGCTGCGACATGGGTCTCCCGGGCTAGGTATTTGCCGACCGTTCGGTCAATATTATGGCTCGACGCGCTGGCAAGGCCGCGCAGGCCGGCCAGCGCTCGTGTCCGCGGGCAGCGAAGGGAAGATGACACTCATGACCAGTGTGACCGTCGAACGAGACGGGGCCGTCGCCTCCGTCGTCCTGCCAGGTCCGGCCCTGAGCCTGGCGGTGAAGGAAGGGCTGCTTGCAGCCCTGCTCGCCGTCGCCGCCGACGACCAGGTGCGCGCCGTGGTGCTGACCGGGACCGGCCGGGCCTTCTGCGTCGGCCAGGACCTGGCCGAGCACGCCGCGGCGCTGGACAAGGACCCGGCCACTTCCCTCGACACGGTGCGGCGGCACTACAACCCCATCGTCACCGCGCTCACGACCATGCCGAAGCCGGTCGTCGCCGGTGTCAACGGGACCTGCGTCGGGGCCGGGCTCGGGCTCGTGCTCGCGTGCGACTTCGTCGTCATGGCGGAGGCCGCCGTGCTCGGGACCGCGTTCACGGGCATCGGGCTGACCTGTGATTCCGGGCTGTCGGTGACGCTGCCCGCGGCGGTCGGGATGCCGCGGGCCAAGGCACTGCTGCTGCGGCCGACGACGTTCAGCGCCGAGCAGGCGGTCGGCTGGGGACTGCCGTTCGAACTGGTGCCCGCCGACCAGGTGCGCGGGGCGGCCGCGGCCCTCGCCGCCGGCCTTGCCGCCGGGCCGACCGCCGCCTACGCGGAGACCAAGCGGCTGCTGGTCGACGGCGCGTCGCGGCCGTTCGCGGACTCGCTCGCCGCCGAGGGAGACGCGCAGCGGCGGCTGGGCACGACCGCTGACCACGGGAACGCCGTGCGCGCCTTCCTGGCCAAGGAGAAGCCGGTCTTCCAGGGCTCGTGACGGGCCCGGGGATGTGGCCCGGCCGCCGGATTCGCAGGCCGGCCGATGAGTTCGGGACGCCGCGCCGGTCTGCCTGCTGAGGCCAACTGACCCGAAGGGACCATCACGATGGCAAAGGTCATCTCCACGCTGTTCATCTCGGCCGACGGCGTGGCCGAGATCGACCCCGACTGGCACTTCCCGTACTTCGACGAGAACATGGGCCGCGCCGTCGGCGAGGACTATGACACCGCGGACGTGCTGCTGATCGGCCGCGAGACCTACGACAGCTTCGCCGGGGCGTGGCCTGGCCGCGAGGCGGCAGGCGGGGAAGACGCGCCGTTCGCCAGGCAACTCGGTGACGTGCGCAAGGTGGTCGTCTCTCGCCAGCCGCTGGAGTTCTCCTGGCGCAACTCCGAGCTGCTCAACGGCGACCTCCTCGATGCCGTCGCCTTGCTCAAGGCAGACGCCGGCGTCAAGGGCATCCTGATCCCGGGCTCGATCTCCGTGGTGCAGCAGTTGCTCGCCGCGGGGCTGGTCGATGAGCTGCGCCTGCTGGTGCACCCGGTGGCGGCGCGTAAGGGCCGCAGGCTGTTCGACGACGGCGACGCGCCGTACCACCTGAGGGTGATTGCGACGGAGGCCTTCCCAACGGGCGTGATCCGCGTGATCTACTCGCAGGCCAGCCACCGCCAAGGTCGGCTACGACGAGGTCAAGGACCAGGTACCCGGCGGGCAATAGCCGCCTTCCTGGAAAGGTCCACGCAACGGTCCGGCTTCCGCCGCAGGTCAGGGTTCCGGATCCGCCGCGCGCCGGTACGGCCGCGCCAGCGGCCATTGGCGGTCCTGCGAGCACCGCCTCGGCGTCGAGGTCGGCCCAAGCTCTGGATGAGCGTCGCCACCAGGCCGGTCCAGCCGGTCTGGTGCGAGGCGCCGAGGCCCGCGCCGTTGTCGCCGTGGAAGTACTCGTAGAACAGGATGAGGTCCCGCCAGTGCGGGTCCTCCTGGAACAGCCGTGCTTCCGCCGTAGACCGGCCGGCGGCCGTCCGCGTCGCGCAGGAAGATCCCCACGAGGCGCCGAGCCAGCTCCTTGGCCACCTCAAGCAGGTTCATCATCGTCCCAGAGCCGGTCGGGCACTCGACCTTCAGGTCGTCGCCGTAGTAGCGGTAGTGGGAGATCAGGGCCTTGATCAAGAGCAGGTTCACCGGGAACCAGACCGGACCGCGCCAGTTCGAGTTGCCGCCGAACATCGCGCTGGTCGACTCGGCGGGCTCGTACTGCACCTGGTGCTCGACGCCGTCGATAGAGAAGGCTGTACGGGTGGTCGAGGTGCCAGCGCGAGATCGAGCGGATGCCGTGCGGCCCGAGGAAGCGCTCCTCATCCAGCATCCGGGCCAGGATGCGCCGCAGCTTGTCCTCGTTGACCAGGGAGAGCAGCCGCCGGCCGCGGACGCCGGGCACGAACGGGTCCGCGATGTTGACCAGCAGGTCCTCGTTGCGCCTGAGGAACGTCGCCAACCCGCTCGGCGACCTGCGGGTAACGCTCGATGACGTCCGGCTCGATCACGGCCGTGGCGCACAGCGGCAGCAGGCCCACGAGGGAGCGCACCTTGATCCGCGTTCCCTGTTCCGTCGGGCAGGCGCAGCACGTCGTAGAAGAACCCGTCCTCCTCGTCCCACAGCTCGTCGGGGTTGTCGCCCACCGGATCCGTTGCCGCGGCGATCCAGAAGAAGCGCTCGACGAACTTGTGCACGAACTCCTCGTAGGACGGATCCTCGTCGAGCAGGGCCAGGGCCAGCTCGAGCATGTTCTGGCTGAACATCGCCATCCACGCGGTTCCGTCGGCCTGCTCCAGCTGGCCGCCGGTGGGCAGGGTGGCGCTGCGGTCGAACACGCCGATGTTGTCGAGGCCGAGAAAGCCGCCCTCGAACACGTTGCGGCCGGAAGGATCCTTGCGGTTCACCCACCAGGTGAAGTTCAGCAGCAGCTTCGAGAAGCACTTCTTGAGGAACGGCAGGTCCACCTCGCCGAGGCCGGCCTGGAGGTTCTGCAGGAACAGCGTCGCGAACGCGTGCACCGGGGGGTTGACGTCCCCGAAGTTCCACTCATAGGCGGGCATCTGGCCGGTCGGGTGCAGGTATTCCTGCGACAGCATCAACTCGACCTGGCCCTTCGCGAAGTCTGGATCGACCATGGCCAGCGGCACGCAGTGAAACGCGAGGTCCCACGCGGCGTACCACGGGTACTCCCACTTGTCGGGCATCGACACGATGTCGTGGTTGAACATGTGGAACCACGACTCGTTGCGGGTCCCGCGTCGCAGCGGGGCCCGGAGCGGGTGCACCCGGCGCTCGCGCAGCCAGGTGTCAACGTCGAAGTAGTAGCACTGCTTGGACCACAGCATCCCGGCCAGCGCCTGGCGCATGACCGCCTTCGCGTCCGCGGTGACCGCGGGCGGCGTAATGGCCTCGTAGAACTCGTCCGCCTCGGTCCGCCGCCGGGCGATCAACTCGTCGGCCCCGGCGAACGGGGCCGCGAGCTGATCGGGGCCCTCCCGGGTGAGCCGCACCAGCACCGAGGCCTGCCCGCCGCCGGGTACCTGGAGCCGCACGTGCGCGGCCGCCTTGGTTCCCTTGCCTTCGGGGTTGACGGTGGCCGCGCCGAGCGATGAGGTGGTCGCCTATCCCGTTCTTGGGGAACGCGGGCCGGGCTGCTCTCGTTGTCGCAGAACAGCAGGTCCGCGGTCGGCTCGGCGTGCAGGTAGAACACGCCGAGCTCCTCGTGCTCGGCCCGCACGACGGGATCAGCGGACCCGACCCGCGCGATCAGCGGCTTCGGCTCGTCGCCGCCCCACGACCACGTGTTGCGGAACCACAACGTGGGCAGCACGTGCAGCGCGGCCGCCCGCGCCGAGCGGTTGTGCACCGTAACGCGGCACACGATGTCCTCCGGCCCGGCCTTCGCGTGCTCCACCTCGACGTCGAAGTAGTGGCCCTCGTCGAAGATGCCCGTGTCCAGCGAGTTCATACTCGAACTCGTGCCGTGACCGGGCCCGGTTCACCGTGACAAGGTCGTTGTAGGGGAACTCGGCCTGCGGGTACTTGTACAGCCAGCGCTGGTAGCTGTGCGTCGGCAGGTTGTCGAGGTAGAAGTAGTACTCCTTGACGTCCTCGCCGTGGTTGCCCTCCGAGTTCGTGAGGCCGAACAGCCGCTCCTTGAGAATCGGGTCCCGCTCGTTCCACAGCGCCAGCGCCAGGCACAGCCGCTGCTTGTCGTCGCTGATCCCGGCGAGACCGTCCTCACCCCACCGGTACGCCCGGGACCGCGCCTGGTCATGACTGAAATAGGACCAGGCATCCCCGCTGTCGCTGTAGTCCTCCCGGACCGTTCCCCACTGCCGCTCGCTGAGATAAGGCCCCCAGGTCCGCCACGGCACACCCGCCCGGGCCTCCTGCAGCCTGCGTTCCTCCGCCGTCACTCCCCCACCCCCCACGGATCTCACCGGGCAGTATGCCCACCAGCGACGCCGTGAACGCGGAGTAGCCAAGGATGTACGTGACGTGAGATGGAGGCCGCGCCAGCCGAGCCATGGCGGCCACTTCACGGCTGCCAGTCGCCGGCGGCACGGCCGAACCACGCCGCTGGGCCAAGTTATTGCGTAAGGTCCGGGCATCGCGTAGGAAAAAGTGCGCCATCACGCACCAGAACTTACGCAATGCCCGGATCATTCGCGGTCATTGCGGGGCCGGGCGCTGGCTTGCCGGTTAAGGCGCTCGTAGACCCGAGTTGGCGCAAATTAGTGCGTATCAGCGGGACGCAAGATGCGGTCGTGAAGGTCGCGGACCGCTGCGGCGACGGCGCGGACGTTGACCGTGACGGTCGTGTCGACGGTGACGAGGGAGCCGATTCCGACTGGGCGGTCGTATTTGGCCATTGCCTCCGGCTGGAGTGTGGTCCGATGCACGGGATGGGTGACGCGGGCGTTGTAGCGCTGCAGGGCGAGTTCGGGCGGACAGGAGCAGTGGACTTCGACAGGGTGAGCGGCGAGGCCGGACAGCTTCGTGCGCTCGTAGTCGCTGTAGGGCCGGAAGTTCGCCTCGATCAGCACGGCCGGGCTGCCGGCTGCCAATGTCCACAGCAGCTCCATTGCGGCGCCACCGAGCTGGCGCGACCATCCCAGGTCCGGATCAGGTGCGCCCAAGGCATCGTGCAGGGTCTCTTTAATCTGGTCCTTGCGGAGGAGGGCATAGCCGAGTTCAGCCGCCAGCGGGATGGCCAGGCTGGTCTTGCCCGATCCTGGGGCGCCAGAGACATATACCAGCCTGCGGGAATCGCTCATGCACACCGCCATTGCCCCAATCTGCAGTCTCGATCCAGCGGCTGACGGCCGGGAAGTCAAACTATACGCCGACCCGTCCGCTGGCTCGGTTTAGTGCGCAGATCTGCTCACGGCGAGCAAGGAGCCTGCAGGTTGATCAAGCTAAGCTGAGCGGCGCTGGGGCCGGGCGTAGGAATGTCAAGCATCATTTCCCGGAATTGAGAGCAATGGGGTACGGCTACGTGGGGCCTGCACTCGTTCGGAATTGCCTTGACGTTGACCTTTGGGTTTTGACTTTTTGCGGCAGGGATTCGGTGAGTGCGCGGAGGTGCCCCGTGACGGTGCCTGGCCAGCCCGGCCTGGATCTACCGGCTGGCCGCGCGGTTCACGTCCCATTCACCGGGTTCCCGCGCCCTGGTACGGTCGGCCGTGAGTTAGACGGACGGCCGGGAAGAGGCACATGGAATCGCTGAAGGATCGGGTCGCTATCGTTACCGGCGCTAGCCGGGGCATTGGGCTGGGGATCGCCACGGAGCTGGTGCGGCAGGGGGCAAAGGTGTGCGTGACCGCGCGGCGGCCGGAGTCGCTGGCGGAGGCCGTGGCCGGGCTCGGCGGGGCGGACGTGGCGATCGGGGTGGCTGGCAAGGCCGATGACGCCGACCACCAGGCGGAAGCCGTGGGCCGGGCCATCGAGGCGTTCGGCCGGCTCGACATGCTCGTCAACAACGCCGGGATCAACCCCGTCTACGGGCCCGTGATCGACATCGACCCGGCGGCCGCCGCGAAGATCCTGGCGGTCAACGTGCTGGCCCCGCTCGAATGGACGCGGCGGGCGCGGGACGCGTGGATGGGCGAGCACGGCGGCGCGGTCGTGAACGTCGCCTCCGTCGCCGGGCTGCGCGCCAGCCCCGGGATCGGCATGTACGGGGTCAGCAAGGCGGCGCTGATCCGGCTGACCGTGGAGCTCGCCGCCGAGCTGGGCCCGCGCGTCCGGGTCAACGCGGTGGCGCCTGCCGTGGTGAAGACGAAGTTCGCGACCGCCCTCTACGAGGGCCGCGAGGAGCAGGTGTCCGCCGCCTACCCGATGAAGCGCCTCGGGCTGCCCGAGGACGTCGCGGGCGCGGTCGCGTTCCTGCTGTCGGACCAGGCGAGCTGGATCACCGGGCAGACCGTGGTGCTCGACGGCGGGGTGACGCTAACCGGGGGCCTGTAAAGCCATATTTCCGAATTTCCGACTCATCACCGCAATAATCTCTGATTGTGCTGGCGGATCGCTAGGGGAGCTGATCAGGGATGGACTCGTTGACCGCGACGGACCTGCGGAGTGTCGGAGAGTTCCGGCTGCTCGCACGGCTCGGTTCCGGCGGCATGGGGCAGGTCTTCCTCGGGTCCTCCCTGGCGGGCCGGACCGTGGCGGTGAAGGTCATTCACCGGGAACTGTGCCAGGACCCGGAGTTCGTCCGGCGGTTCCGCAACGAGGTGGAGGCGGCGCAGAAGGTCAGCGGGTGGTACACCGCGCCGGTCGTGGCGGCGGGGGTCGACGACAACCCGCCGTGGCTGGCGACCGCGTTCGTTCCCGGCCCGTCCCTCGACGACATCGTCTCCCGGTACGGCCCGCTGCCGCTCCCGGCCGTGTGGCGGCTGGCCGCCGGGCTGGCCGAGGCGCTGCGGGCCATCCACGGGGCCGGGCTCGTGCACCGCGACCTCAAGCCCGCCAACGTGCTGCTGGCGCCGGACGGGCCCCGGGTCATCGACTTCGGCATCTCCCGGGCGGTCACCGACACCCGGCTGACCGCCACCGGCGCCATCATCGGGACGCTCAGCTACATGTCCCCCGAGCAGGTGCAGGCGCTCGAGACCGGGCCCGCCAGCGACACGTTCTCGCTCGGCTCCGTGCTCGCCTTCGCGGCGTCCGGGTCCGCCCCGTTCAGCGGCGCCCCGGGCGCGCCGTCGGCCTCGGTGATGTACCGCATCGTCTACGCCGAGCCCGGCCTCGGCGCGGTTCCGGCCGACGTGCGCGGGCTCATCGAGGCCTGCCTGGCCAAGGACCCGGGGCAGCGCCCTGACCTGGGCCGGGTCGCGGCGCACGGCACGGCCACGGCGGAGCGGCTCGGGCTGTCGCCCGCCACCTTCTGGCCGCAGAACGTAGCCCAGGTCATCCAGGCGCAGCAGGCCGCGCTTACCGCGCAGATCGAGGCCCTCCAGCTCGCCCCGGGCACGCAACTGGAGGGGCCCTGGGGCGGCAACGGGGCTACCGGGGCACCCTCCCGTTCCCCGGCTTCCGGGCCCACCTGGCCGTCCGCCGGGGGCGGGCGGCACTCGGCGGCCTCTCCGGTCACTGACCCCGCTGCGGCGCGCGGCATCGGGCCCGCTCACGGGCGGCGGCTCGGCCGGTCCGGGCGGCGGCTTCGGGCCGGTCGCGGGCGGCAGGGGCGGTCCGGGCGGCGTGGGCGGCGACCTGGGGAGTATGGGCGGTCCCGCTAGCGGATTCACCGGGAGCGGGCTCGAGGTCCTGCCGGGCACGGGCCGCGGCACGAGCCGCCGGGGCCTGCTCATCGGGGCCGGCGTGGGAAGCATCGCGGTCATCGGCGGCGCGGTCGGCTGGGCGCTCAGCTCACGGTCGGCGGGCGGCACGCCCGCGGTGGGGACCGGGAACACCTCGCTGCCGACGGGACAGGGGCTGCCTACCTCGGGGTCGCTGCAGCAGTACTACGGCCAGGGGACGCGCAGGACGGCGGCCTGGAAGTTCCCGACGGGCAACGCCATCCAGGCCAGCCCCGGGGCCGGCGGCGGCCTGGTGTACGTCGCGAGCACCGACAACAGCGTCTACGCGGTGAAAGCCGCGAGCGGGCAGAAGGCCTGGTCGTTTGAGACGGGGTCGGTCACCGTCCCGCCCGAGCTGGTCGGCGACGTGGTGTGCCTGTCCACGAGCGCGGGCCATTTCTACGCGCTGAGCGTCGCCGACGGCAAGCGGGCCTGGGACCTGGATACCAGCGTGCCCGCGACCTACAAGCGGACCTGGGCGGTCGACGGCGGCAACGTCATCGTCGGCACGGATATATCACCTCCGCAGGCCTACAACGCCGCCACGGGCGCGAAAGGCGTGCGCTTCAGCACGCAAGAGCCCTACGTCATGGCGATGAGCGCGGCCGACGGCATCCTCTACGCGATCGACACGCTCGGCATGCTCTACGCCTTCCGTACCGCCACCGGCACCAATATCTGGCACAAGCAGCTGCTCGCCAATGACGACCTGCCGGGCACCGGCCTGACGATCGACAGCGGCAGCATCTACGTGGGCACCATGTCCGGAGCGCTGTACAAGATCGACGCCGCCAGCGGGAAGGTCCAGTGGACCTACCATCCGGGCAGCGGCCTGGAGTCCGGTGTCGTCGTCGCCGACGGCGTGGTCTACCTCAGGGACAACAACGGGACGGTGCACGCGATCAGTGCCGCGGACAAGACGCAGGTGTGGACGAAAACCGGCACCGTCGCCGGGCCGTACGGCCCGGCGGTAGCGGCCGGCCGGGTCTACTACACCACCGCCCTCGCCCTGCAGGCCCTCGACGCCAAGTCCGGTGACCCGGTATGGGCCTTCAACGCCCCGAACAACGGCGAACTCCTTGGGACCCCGGTGGTCGCCAACGGCCTCGTCTTCATCGGCAGCTACGACGACGGCCTGTACGCGGTCAAGGCGTGACCGGCCCCGTGGGCGAGCCCCGTGTGACAAGCCCCGTGTGACCGCTACAGCCCGCGGTGTCGACGACGCGGCCGCTAGCGGCCGGCCGCCTCCTGCTCGGTCTCCACCGCCGGGGCGCTCTCCAGCCGGATGCCGTAGAACGGCGACTTCAGCACGAACCGGGAGACGAGCATCAGGATCACGCCGACGACGAGGACGCCGAGCATCGACCAGTTCTGCGCGGCCGGCGACTCCATCATCGACTTGACCACCATCCAGGCGAGGAACGCGGCCGAGGCAAGCGGCAGGATGCCGACCGTGACCGCGTCCTTGACGTTGCCGGCGATGCGGCGCCGGTAGTAGGCGATGCCGGCCAGCGCGGTGAGTATGTAGAAGAGCGCGAACAGCAGGCCGGTCAGGTCGACCACGTAGGTGAAGGCGTTCTCAACCGAGGTGACGAGCAGGTAGACCCAGGCCAGCGCTATGACGATCACGCCGAAGACGATGCTGGCCGCGGCCGGCGTGGCGAACCGGCGCGGCACGCTGGCCAGGAACCCGGGCAGTGCCCGGTAGCGCGCCATCCCGTAGATGATGCGCGCGCCCATCACGATCCCGGCGCCGGTCGTCGCGATCACCGAGAGCGCCAGGGCCAGCGCCATCACCTTCGCCCAGCCGCTGCCGCCCAGGGCCTGCGCGACGTAGACCAGCGCGTTGTCCGAGTTCGCCTGCAGCGCATCCGGCGGCACCACTCCCTGCAGGCCGACCTGCGCCAGGGTGTAGATGACCGCGAGCAGCACGACGGCGAGCATGGCCGCCCGGCCGGGGTTAACCCGCCGCTGCCTGACCTCCTCGTTGACGTACACGGTGCCGTCCCAGCCGCTGTAGGCGAACACGGCGATGACGAAGCCGCCCACGAGGTCCCCCTTGCCGCCGACGCCGGCCAGGCTGAACCAGCCGCTGGTGACCGGGTACGTGTGCGCGTGGTGGCCGAGCACGTAGAACAGGCCCCAGATGGACATGCCCACGAGGATCGCGTACTCGACCGCCGCCATGATGACCTGCGTCCGCGCGGTGATGCGGATGCCGATGACCGCGATCACCAGCATCACGAGCGCGACAGCGGTCGCGATGCCGACGTTGCCCCACGTGTTCGTCGCCGACGCCCCGAAGACGGCGAGCACCGAGGGCCCGAGGACCTCGACGCCGCTCAGCGTCCCGACGGCGAACCCGGCGATCATCAGCCAGCCGGTAAGGAAGCCGAGGTAGGGGTTGATGGCCCGGCCAACCCACTCGAACGAGGCACCCGAGTTGGCACTCCACCGGTTCAGGCGGCGGTACGAGTTCGCGATGATCAGCATCGGCACCGCGGCGATGAGCAGGATCAGCCCGCCGCTGTAGGCAGCCGTCGCGGCGAGTGCGGCCAGCGAGATGGCGACCACCGCGGCCGGCGCCGAAGTCGCCATGCCGACGATCGTGTCCTGCGCCACGCCGATCGCGTCCGGCTCAAGCTTCGAGGGAGGAGGGGGCACGGTTTCCGCGATGGCATTTACGGACGGCTCGGTCATCATTCTCCTTATTGGTTAGCCCCCGCCATCAGCCGTTCCCTCGCCCGGCCGAATCCCGGCGCGATGCCTGCGCCCCTGGGTCAGCCCCGGTGTCAGTTGCGTGGCAGTGGCACGGATACGCGACGGGCGATAGGACCTTCGAGCGCGGCACGGTCAGATCATAACGGCCATTTCCGGCCCGGGCCATCGGCAATTTCCCCGAGCCGGAAGATGCCGGAATAGCGCAGGTCAAGCCGCCCTTTAGGCGCGATAAGCGGGAACGCCCGGACGGGAAATGCTGGTCGGCCTATGCCGTTAAGCCATGGGAGCCGCGCGGCGTTGCGCGGGCGCGAAATCCGGCGCGTGCCTCTTGGCTCACGTCGGCAACCGGCGCCATGCGGGCACCCGTGCCGGTATCCGGCTTATTTCCGGTCAGTGAGGGAAATGTGGCGCTCCTGGGGTTCCGCTGCCAGTCACGACCTAGCCGTCCGCGCTGTTCAGCCGATGATCTTGGATAATTTGCACTAGATGGAAAAAACGCACGCGTAGCACGTGCGAAATCTCCCAATAATGCTGAGTTAGGTCCCCCGGGCTGGCACCGGACCTACCGGTCGCCGTGCTCGACGCTTCAGGCCTTCTCGGGGATCGACGGCGACTAGGCCGCGGGCCGGGTCCCCGCGGAGACACGGCGTCGCCTCCCGCCGAGCACCGCGACCCGGTCGCGTCGCGTCCGGACCCCGCGGCGGCACGCCGTCGACGCCCTCGGCGCAGGAGGCCATCCGCGAGACGACAGTCGCCGCGGCCGTAAGGCTCGCAGGCCCCGGGCGGCGGGCAGCTGGCGTCGCACTCGCACGCAGGTAGCACGGCGCCCGTTCGCCTGGACCGGCAGCCCGCGGTGACACGGAGTGCAGCCACCCGCGGTAAGCAGGGACAGCTCCCGTACCGGAAATGTTTGACCCGCCTATCTGCGCGCGAAATTACTAGCTAATGCGAAGTTACCACGCTAAGGCTCCAGGTACGAGCCGCGGCACGTCCGGTAAGCCGGGCATACAGGACGGATCCGGGCCACGGCGACCGCCGCTTAACTAAGGGCATTGAGCCTATCGCGTGCGGAATTACCGCAAAGAATAAAGTTTCCATGATTCATGGCGCCGGCAGGCCCGGTGCCGCGGCGCGCTTGCCGGAGCCTGGTCAGTCGGGGGCCTCGCCGCGCAGGAACTGGATGTACCGCCCGGCCGAGGCCTCCAGGGTCGGCCGGGCGCCGGAGCGGATGGTCGGCGCCCAGCCCCCGTAGATCCGGTCGAACGGGTCGGCCTTGACGGCCGTGAGGATGCCGCGGATCGACGCCTCGGGCAGCGGCAGCCGGTTCGGCGCGCTCCAGACGAAGGTCAGCCGGTCCTCACCAGGGGTCACGAAGATCGTGTCCCCGGTGAGCAGCGCCCCGGCCCCGTCCGCGCCCGCCGCCCAGTGCACGACCGCGCTGCCAGGGAAGTGGCCACCGCACTGGATGAGGGTCACCCCGGGCAGCACCGGCAGCCGGGTGTGCCAGGTGCGGATGGCCGGGTCGGGCCGGGTCACCCAGGCAGCGTCGGCCTCCGGCACCCACACGTCCGCGCCGAAGGCCTGGCCCCATTCGCTCATCGCCCCGTAGAAGTGCGGGTGGCTCGCGCTCACCGCGCGCAGCCCGCCGAGCTGCCTGACCTGCTCGATCGCGTCGTCGTCGAGGTAGCCCGGCGGGTCCCACAGCAGGTTGCCCTCGCCGGTGGTGACGATAAGACCGCGCTGCCCGATGCCGACGGCCGGGGTGACGCCCAGCCCGAACAGGCCGGGTTCCTCCGTCCAGATGTCGCAGTGCCGCCCGTCGCCGGCCAGCTCGGCCGGCGTCGTCCACCGCTGCCCGGACGGCGGCACCCACTGCCGTTCGTCGGAGCAGATCACGCAGGACGCCGGCGGGTCGCCGGAATCGGGGTAGTGGTTACCGCAGGTCGCGCAGATCCAGGCGGCCAACGTCCCTCCTAGGGGCATCCTCGGGCTTGGTCAGGTGAAGTCCTCCGGGGTGAAGTCCCGCGGCTGGACAAGCACGACCCAGTTGCCCGTGTTGTCACGCATCACGGCCTCGACCCCGTACGGCCGGTCCGAAGGTTCCTGCAGGAACGTGACGCCCTTGGCGCTGAGTTCCTCGTACGTCTTGCGGCAGTCGTCGACCTGCAGGCCCAGCCCGCCCATCTGGCCCTTCTCCAGCTGGCCGCGGATGAAGGCGGCCGCCGCGTCGTCGAGCGGCGGCCCCGGGATCATCAGCGTGACGTCAAGCTCGGGCTGGGTCGGGTGGCCGATCGTCAGCCAGCGGAAGCCCTCGCCCATCGTCACGTCGGTGCGGGTCTGGAAGTTGAGGTTCTCGACGTAGAAGTCGCGGGTCTTTTCCTGGTCGAGGCAGTAGAGCGTCACCAGGGAGATGTTTGAGATCATGTGGTCACCATAATCGGGCCTGGTCAGGACGTGCTTCTCCGAGATTGCTGCACTCGGCGGGATTAGCGGGCGGCGCGGGCCTGGCGGTGCCTTGCAGGTCAAGGACGTTCCGCATGAACAGCCAGCAGCCGGGCACGTGCGGGCCGCCCTTGGCCGCCCACCGGTCCCGGTAGGCGGTCGGCGTCTCCCCGGTCAGCCGGGTGAACAGCGACGAGAACGAGCCAAGGCTGCTGAACCCGACCAGGTAGCAGATCTCGGTCACGGTCAGGTTGGCGTGCCGCAGGAGGTCCTGCGCCCGCTCGATCCGGCGGCGGCTGAGGTACCTGATCGGGGTCAGCCCGTAGGCGGCCTCGAAGCTCCGGGCGAAGTGGTACTTCGACACCCCGGCGACCTGGGCCAGCCGGTCAAGGTCGAGCGGGGCCGCGTAGTGCTTGTCGATGTGGTCGTGGGCCCGCCGCAGGTGAGGCAGGAGTTCCACCGCCACCCGGGTACCCGCCGCCGTCCTTGCCACTTTCCGAGCTTACCCGGGGGCCGCTGAACGATACGCGGGCCAGCGCCGCGTTCGGTGACCGTCGCTACGTCAGGGCCGGCGAAGGGCGGTCAGGGAAATCCCGGAATAGATGATGCATCATCTATGTTGTCCGGCCGATCAGCACGACTTGAAAATCAGCACAGGCTTAAGAATCTAAGAAGAGGTCAGATGGGCAAGACGGCAAGCACCGCGGTCCCCGTTCACCCGCTGCTGGCGGAGCGCTGGAGCCCGCGCGGATTCGACCACGGTCATGAAATCGGTGACGACCACGTCACCGCGCTACTCGAGGCTGCCCGTTGGGCGCCGTCGGCGGGCAACAGCCAGCCGTGGCGGTTCCTGGTGACGCGCCGGGGCGAGGACGCCCACGGCCGGCTGTTCGCGGCGCTCAACCCGGGCAACCAGTCCTGGGCGGGCGCGGCCAGCGCCCTCGTCCTCGTCGCGGCCCGCACCGCCGCCGCCGACGGGACGCCGCAGCCATGGGCGCTGTACGACACCGGACAGGCCGTCGCCGCGCTGGTGACCCAGGCCCAGGCCCACGGGCTGGCCGTGCACCAGATCGGCGGCTTTGACACCGACGCCGTCCGCGCCGGGTTCGGCCTGGACCGGGCGCTCACCCCGGTGGTCGTCCTCGCGGTCGGCCGCGCCGACCCGGACGCGGAACTGCCCAGCCACCTCGCCGCCCGTGAGGCGGCGCCCAGGACCCGGTACCCGGTCAGCGACCTGCTGCTGGCCGACCCGGCGGCAAGCTACCGCAACGCGGCCTGAGCCGGGCGCCGGAGAACCAGCACGAGGCTGAACGTCAAGCGCTACTCCCCCGCGACGGGGGCATGGCCCGGGCTGCCGGGCGGCGCGGTTGCGCCGCCGATGCCGCGCCGCTCGATGTCACCGCGGATGCCGGTGCCGGCCTCGCGGAGCGCGTCCATGACGGCCGCCGCTTCCGCGGTGGGCCGATGCCTGGTTACCGCGACCGTCATCCGCCCCGGCCACCCAGGATCTTCCACGCCTACCGTGGCGACGCCGGCCGGGACCGATAGCGCGGCCACCTCAGGCACCAGGCAGACGCCCAGCCCGGCGGCGACCAGCCCGAAGCGGGCCGGCCAGCCGCGGACGGTGTACGCGATGACCGGGTTGGCGAGGGTGGGCCATGCCCCGAACTGGGGGTCGCCACCGGAATCGTCACCGGCGATCCACTGCTCGCCGGCGAGCTCGGCGACCGGCACGACGGCTGCCCTGGCCAGGCGGTGGCCGTGCGGGACGGCGACGCGCAGGCGGCCAGCCAGCACGACCTGGCGGGTAACGCCGTCGAGGTCGTAGCCGGGCAGCCCGGCGCCGACGCCGATGACGGCGACGGACAGCCGTCCGGCCCGCAGCTGGCGGAGCAGGCTCGGCGTCGCCCCCTCACTCAGGCTGACCTCAAGCCCAGGATGCTTGTCCCGCAGCAGGGCCACCGCCCGGGGAGCCAGCACGGGCATGGCCGCCGGGAAAACGCCGAGCTTCACCCGGCCCGCCAGCCGGTCACCGAGGGCGGCCAGGTCCTGCTGCAAGGCATCGATGCTGGCCAGTACGCGCCCCGCGTGGTCGACGACGACCGCCCCCGCGGCGCTGACCCGCACGCCGCGCGGCTCGCGGATAAACAGCGGGTACCCGGCGGCCGCCTCCATCGCCGCGACCTGCCGTGAGATGGCCGGCTGGGAATACCCGAGCAGTCGCGCCGCGGCGGTGAACGATCCAGACAGCGCTATTTCGCGGATCACCCGCAGCCCGGACACGGTCACCTCGGCCATGCGACCAGCATAGCCATACGCTTCTTGCATCGATTCCATAAAAGAGTGTCATTGAGCGCATGGACTTCCCCGCGGCGCCCTGGCGTTGGCCCTTACAGGAGCAACGACTCAGGGAACACGACGGGAGAAATACCCATGACCAACCAAATCGCGGGCGTATGGCGGCTGCGGAGCGCGGAGCGGACCGCGCACGGACGCACGTCGGACTGGTTCGGGGCGGACCCGGACGGGCTGCTGATCTTCACCGAAGACCTGCACTTCACCGAGGCCATCACGCGGACCGACCTGCCGACGGTCGCCTCCGGCGACCGGCTGTCGGCCACCGCGGAGGAGTGCCGCGCACTCGCCCGCGGCACCCTGGGCTCCTACGGGACCTACACGACCAGCGGCGACGGGCTGCTGGCCGGCCAGCACGTGCTCGGCTCGACCTTTCCGAACTGGAACGACACCAAGCGGGGCGCGGGCGACGTCCGCGTCACCGTGGGCGACGGCACGCTCCGGCAGGTCCTCCGCCTCGGCCCGGACGATTCCGCCGAGCTCACCTGGGAGTATGCCGGGACCGCCGGGTCGCCGGCCGACCCCAACCAGGTCGCCGCCACGTGGCGCCTGACGTTCGCCAGGGCCGACACCTCCGGCGGGACCGTGCAGCCCTTCGGGCCGACGCCGGCCGGCTACCTGATCTTCACCGACAGCGGGTACTTCACCGACGTGCTGCACCGGCCGGGCCTGCCCGCCCTCGCCTCCGGCGACCCGTTCGCCGGCACCGACGAGGAGAACGCGCGCGCCGTCCGGGACACGCTCGTGGTCCTCGGCACCTACACCGTCGACGCCGACGGCGCGTTCAGGGACGAAGAGGTCCTGCGCTGCTCCTTCGCCAACTGGAACGGCAAGCGGCGGGACACCGGCAGCCTCACGGAAACCGTTGACGGTGACGTCATGACCGAGCACCTTGACGACGGCGAAGGCGTTGTAATCACCATCGGGTTCTCCCGCGCCAAGGTGCCCGCGTGACCGAGGCTGAGCCGGTGCCCGCAGTCCCGCTAGCGGGACCGGCTCCGCGGTGCCGCTAGCGGGACGGGTCCCGGCGGGCGGTCACCCGCCGGCCAGGTCGGCGCGGCGGATGCGGATCGCGGTCACGGCGGTCACCAGCAGCAGTACCGAGATGGCGGCCGCGACGAGGAACGCCCGGTCGAAGCCGGCCGCAAGCGCGTGCTGGTAGGCCGCCGCCCGCCACGCCGCCGACGTCGCCGCGCCCGGGGCCGCCGCGGCCTGGGCGCGGGCGCTGCCTGAGACCACCGTCCAGGCCACCGTGCCGAGCACGGCCAGCCCGATGGACCCGCCTACCTGCTGCCCGGTGTTGAGCAGGCTTGAGGCGACCCCCGTGTCGGCGTCGGCCACCCGGGACAGGACGACGAGCGGCAGCGGGACGAAGAGCAGCCCCAGCCCGGCCCCGATCACCAGGATCGGGCCGAGCAGCCCGCCCGCGTACGTGGCCTGCTCGGTCACCCGCGACAGCCAGTACAGGCCGCCAGCGCAGGCGGCGGCGCCGGTTACCAGCAGCGGGCGCGCGCCGATGCGGGGCACGAGCGAGGCGGCCGCGGCGGCCGACGCCAGCACCGCGGCGGTGAGCGGCAGGAAGGCCACGCCCGCGCGCAGCGCGGAGTAACCCCACACGTCCTGGACGAACAGCGTGAGGAAGAAGAACACGCCGAAGATCGCCGTGCCCACGCCCAGCATGATCAGGTACGCGCCGAGGCGGTCGCGGTTGCGCAGCAGCCGCACCGGGAGCAGGGCGTGCCGGCTCCGCGCCTCGATGACCGCGAACGCGGCGAGCAGCACCGCGGCGGCGGCCAGCGTCGCCATCACCTTGGTGTCGCCCCAGTGGGACCTGCCGTCCTGGCCGGTCGGAGCGTTGGACAGGCCGTAGACGAGCGCGGCCACGCCACCGGTCCCGGTGAGGGCACCGGGCAGGTCGAACCGGCCGGCCCGGCGCGCGACGTCGGGCAGCACCAGCACGGCGGCCAGTGCGGCGCCGATGCCGATGGGCACGTTGACGAACAGCACCCACCGCCAGGAGGCGTACGTGACCAGCAGCCCGCCGGCGAGCAGCCCGGCCGCGCCGCCGGCCACGCTCATCGCCGCGTAGACGCCCATCGCCCGGCTGCGCGGCCGCCCCTCAGGGAACGTGGTCGCGATCAGCGCCAGCGCGGCCGGCGCGACCATGGCGCCGGCCGCGCCCTGCACGGCCCGGGTTGCCAGCAGCCAGGCCTGGGACGTAGCGAAGCCGCCGGCGAACGACGCGGCCGAGAACAGCAGCAGCCCCGCGATGAACATCCGGCGGCGGCCGAGCAGGTCACCCATCCGCCCGCCGAGCAGCAGCAGCCCGCCGAACGCCAGCGCGTACGCGTTCACCACCCACTCGAGGCCGTTGCCGGAAAACCCGAGGGCCCGCTGGATGTGCGGCAGGGCGACGTTGACGACGGTCGAGTCGAGCACGACCATGAGCTGCGCGGTGGCGATGACGAGCAGCGCCACGGTCAGGCGGCGGCCTCCCCTGCCGCCAGGCTCGACGGCCCGGCCGGCCAGGTCTTGCGATTCCAGCTGTGACATTACGGTCCTTTCACGCGCTTGCGGACGTGGCAGTGGATGAGCCAGCGGACACGGCGTCCGCGCGCTCGGGGCGGATGTTGTGGTTGCGGCGGAAAACGTTGCCCGGGTCGTACCGGCGCTTGACCGCGGCGAGCCGCCGGTACGTCGCCGCCGGGTAGGCCGCCGCGACCTCGGCGTCGGTCGCCTGCCCGAGAAAGCCGGTGTAGGTCCCGCTGGCCTGGGCGGCGACGGCCGGCCAGGCGGCCAGCGCCTGGCCGCCTGCCTCCGGCGGAGCGCCGGGCGGCGGCATCGTCCCCGCCACGAGCAGGACGCTGGCGTCGCGGTGGGCGAAGGCCGTCGCGTCGGCGGGCACGCGGCCGAAAGCGCCGCCCAGGCTGCGCAGTTCCACCATGGCCCCGTCGCGGAACAGCCCCGCGATCGCCGCGGCGTGCTCGTCGTCCAGCCGGCGGAAGAACGCGTTGCGCATCTGCAGCCGCAGGCCGGGCGGCATGCGCGACTCGTCAAGCACCCCGGCGTAGGGGACGACGCGGACCCCGTCGGCGGCGACGGGCGCGAGCTGCCTGAAGGGGGCAAGCGCCGCCGTCGCGGCGGCCTCGTCGCCGCTGGCGTAGCAGCACCGCAGCATGACCGTGGCCGGCTGCCCCATCATGGGCGGGACCAGGGCCAGGGCGGTGGTCAGGCTCTCGTCGCTGGCGCGCATGAGGTCACGCCAGCCAGCGATCAGCCCGGGCAGGCCGCCCGGTGCACCGCACGCCGCCGTGCCGAGCGGGGTATCGAGCTGGTAGGTGATCGCGCCGAAGTGCACGGCGGCGACCGGCTGGGCGGTGAAGTCCAGGCTGAGCACGACGCCGAAGTTGCCGCCACCGCCGCGCAGCGCCCAGAGCAGGTCCGGGTGCTCCGCGGCGTCGGCGCGGACCAGCTGCCCGTCCGCGGTGACCACGTCGGCGGCGGTGACGGCGTCGATGGCCAGGCCGTACCGGCGGACCATCCAGCCGATGCCGCCGGCGAGCGTGAGCCCGCCCACCCCGACGCTGGCGGTGTCGCCCGCGGTCAGCGCGAGCCCGGGCTGGCGCAGGGCCGCCGCGACCTGCCCCCAGGTCGCGCCCGCGCCGACGCGGACCAGGCGGGTGTCACGGTCGAGGACCCGCACCTCGCGCAGGTGCCGCAGGTCGATGACCATGCCGCCGTCGTTCGTGCTGTGCCCGGCCGGGCTGTGGCCGCCGGACCGCACCGACACGGGCAGGCCGGCCTCGGCCGCGTAGCGCAGCGCGGCGGCGACCCCGGAGGCGTCGCGTGGCCGCACCACGAGGTCAGGCGCGCCGATCGCGAATGCGGCCGCGGCGGCCTGGTCGTAGCCGTCCTGCCCGGGCAGCGAGGACTTCCCCGGCTATCGCGAGGGCGTCAGGTGAGGACATCAGGAGTTTCCTTCCGGCAGAGTTCCGAGCTGACCCACCGATCGTGCCGGGGCCCCCGGGGCCGCGTCGTCGTGCGACGGAAGCGAGTTATTCCTGGTCAGTGCGGATGCGGCACGCGGGCGGCCTACTACGCAGGGAGTAGCGGGCAATTGGTCCCGCAGGAGGATGCGCCCGGGCGAGGGGCGCGTAGGCTCGGACCATGCGCACGGATCGCGGCTGGCGGCGGTTCTACGCCGCCGGGTGGCTCATCTCGGCCGGCGTCATGGCGGTGACGTTCCGGATGTGGCAGGTGCTACGTCCACGAGGCGGAGCAGCGCGCGCTGGAAGCGGAGCGGACGAAGGACGAGGCGGCCCGCCGCCGGGCCGTGGAGGAGCGGCTGCGGATCGCCAGGGAACTGCACGACTCGCTGACGCACAGCATCTCGGTGATCCAGGTCCAGGCCGGGGTCGCGGTGCACCTGGCGAAGAAGCGCGGCGAGGAGGTGCCGCCCGCGCTGCTGGCGATCGAGGAGGCGGGCACGGACGCCGCCAGGGAACTGCGCTCGACGCTCGGCGTGCTGCGTGCCTCCGACGACTGCGACGGCAGCGGCCTGGCCCACCTGGACAGCCTGGTAGCGCGCGCCCGCGCGGCCGGGCAGCCCGTGACCGTGACCGTGACCGGCATGGTCCGGCCGCTGCCACCGGACGTGGACCAGGCGGCCTACCGGATCGTGCAGGAGGCCCTCACCAACGTCAGCAGGCATGCCCGCCGGGCCTCCGCCTGCGTCCGGCTCGCCTACGGCCCGGGCACGCTGACCGTCCAGGTTGACGACGACGGCGACGGCCCCCGCGCCCTGCGCACCCTGAGCCGGCAGGCAGCGAGCCCGCGAACCCGGCCCAGGGCCCGGGACTTGGCCTGATCGGGATGCGCGAGCGGGTGTCGGCGCTTGGCGGCCGGCTGCACGCCGGGCCGCAGGCGGGCGGCGGCTTCCGGGTACGGGCCGAGATCCCGGTGCCAGTGCCGTCATGATCAGGGTCCTGCTGGCCGACGACCAGGCGCTGATCCGCAGCGGCATCAGGGCGCTGCTTGACGCCGAGGACGACATCGAGGTCGTCGCCGAGGCGGCCGACGGGAAGCAGGCGGTCGCGCTCGCCACGCAGCACCGCCCGGACATCGCGCTCGTCGACATCCAGATGCCGGTCTGTCGACGGCATCGAGGCCACCAGGCAGATCGTCACCGACGAGCGGCTGGCGGAGGTCCGGGTGGTGATCCTCACGAACTTCGGGCTGGACGAGTACATCTTCCGGGCGCTGCGGGCGGGCGCGAGCCGGCTTCCTGCTGAAGGACACCCAGCCAGCCGAGTTGCTGCAGGCGCTGCGCATCGTGATGCGCGGCGACTCGCTGCTGTCCCCCGCCGTTACCCGCAGGCTGATCAGCGAGTTCGTCGCCCGGCCGCCGGACGCGGTCGCCGCGGCCGGCATGGAGAGGCTCACCAACCGGGAGCGCGAGGTCGTGGCGATGGTCGCGCACGGGCTGAGCAACGACGAGATCGCCGCCGCCATGGTGCTCAGCCCCACGACGGCCAAGACCCACGTCAGCCGGGCGATGGTCAAGCTCGGCGCGCGCGACCGCGCGCAGCTCGTCGTCTTCGCCTACCAGGCGGGGCTGGTCAGCCCGCGCGACGCGGCCCCGCGTGGCTAAGGCGCCCCGCGTACCTAAGGCGCCCCGCATACCTATGTCGGCCGCGCCTTATCCGGCGCTAAGCCGTCCGTTAAGCGCGCCTTAACAGCGCGAATCGCGGCACTACGGCGTCGTTAGCGTGACTCGCAGCAAGGCTCGTTCCCTCGGCACCCGCTGCAGAGAGGCACGTCAATGCTGGTTTCCCGCCGCACCATGCTCGCCGGGTCGGCCGCCGCGGTGGCGGCGCCGCTGCTCGGCCTCGGCATCCCGGAGTTGCGCCGTTCCGTCAGCGGGGCCTCCGGCCGGGAGACCGCGCGGCTGGCAGCGTCGGACACGGCGGTGTCGGATACGGCGGGCACGGTCTCGTTCAGCATCCAGAACAACACCGGCTCGGGCACCGTGTACGCGTTCGTCACCGGCCAGGCGATCAGCAACGGCAACGCGCTGATGCTGCTCGAGTCGGACGGCGCGACGCCGTACTACCCGGTGTCGCCGTCGGCCGCCGGCAGCCCGCTGGCCGTCGACTGCGCGATCCCGCTGAACGCCCCGGGCGGCGCGCCGGTCACGATCACCGTTCCGCAGCTGGCGGGGGCCCGGCTGTGGTTCTCCATCGGCGCGCCGATCACCTTCCTGCTGAACCCCGGCCCCGCGCTCGTCGAGCCGTCCGTCACCAACTCGTCCGACCCCAACATCGACATCCAGTGGGACTTCGCCGAGTTCACCTACAACTCCGCGCAGCTGTTCGCGAACATCTCGATGGTCGACTTCGCCTGCATCCCGATCGGTCTCACGCTGACCGACACGTCGGGGAACGCGCAGGCCGTCGGCGGCCTGGCCGCGGGCGGCCTGGACACGGTGTGCGCGGGCCTGGCCGCGCAGCAGGCCGCCGACGGAAACCCCTGGACCGACCTCATCGTGACCGCGGGCGGCGCGAACCTGCGCGTGCTCAGCCCGCAGAACGGGATCGTCGGCAACTCGTCCCTGCTGTCCGGCTACTACGACGACTACGTCAACCAGGTCTGGGACAAGTACGCGTCGATGCCGCTGACCATCGACACCCAGGCTTCCTACGGGACCGTGACCGGCCAGGTGACCGGCGGCCTGCTCACCTTCCCCGGCGGCGGGTCGTTCGCCCGGCCGACGACCGCCGACATCTTCAGCTGCGCCAGCGGGCCGTTCAGCACGGCGGGAGCGAGCGGCGAAGCGCTCGCGATCATCCCCCGGCTGGCGGCCGCCTTCAACCGCAGCACGCTGCTCATCGACTCCAGCCAGCCTGCCGGGGAGAACCCCGCCGACTACTACGCGAACGCGACCACCAACCACTACGCGCGGATCGTGCACGCCGCCGAGGCCGGCGGGCTCGGTTACGCCTTCCCGTATGACGACGTGACGCCGGACGGCGGCGTCAACCAGGCGGGGCCGGTGTCCAGCGGCAGCCCCGCGCAGCTGAGCGTGGCCGTGGGCCCGGTCCACTGAACGGGTGCTTGCGCTGCCCGATCCTATACGATTACCCCTATGGATCCCGAGCGGGCGAGCGTCGGCATCGGCGGCGGGCAGCGACTGCCCATCGTCGGCCTCGGCACGTGGAATGTCACCGGTGACGACGTGGCGCCGGCCGTCCTGACGGCGGTCGAGTGCGGCTACCGGCATATCGACACCGCCTACGGCTACGGCAACGAGGCCGGGATCGGCCAGGCCCTGCGGAGCACCGGGCTGGACCGGGAGGAGGTCTTCCTGACGTCGAAGATCCCGCCCCGGCGCATCGGCTACGAAGAGGAAACCCTGGCCGGCAGCCTGAAGCAGCTGCAGACCGACTACCTCGACCTCTGGCTGATCCACGCCCCGCCGGACACGGCCGACGAGTCGTGCAGGCTCTGGGAGTTCGTGATCGGCGCCCGCGAGCAGGGCCGGGTCCGCGCCATCGGGGTCAGCAACTACAGCACCGAGCAGATCGACCAGCTCGCCGCCGCGACCGGCGTGATGCCCGCGGTGAACCAGATCAGGTGGAGCCCCGCGCTGTTCGACCCCGGCCGGATGGCCCAGATGCGGGAGCGCTCCATCGCGCTTGAGGGGTTCAGCGCGATCCGGCTCACCAACCTCGAGGACCCGCGGCTGCTCACGGTGGCGGCGGCGCACGGGGTGACGACGGCTCAGGTGCTGGTGCGCTGGCAGCTTCAGCACGGGATCGTCGTGCTCCCCCGGTCGGTGCGCGCGGACCGCATCAGGGAGAACTTCGCCGTCTGGGACTTCGAGCTGACCCCGGGCGAGCTCGCGCTGATCGACGCGATGGGGCCCGCTACCTGACCGGGACCGCGGGGGCCGGCGCTGCGCGACTTAGCAGGGCCAGCCGGATGCCGACCGAGCCGATGACGATCCCCGGGCACCGCGCCGGTGATGAACAGGCCGACCTGCGGCCCCAGGTGCTGGTCGATCGAGCCGAGCAGCGGCCCGCCGACGGCGGCAGAGACCAGGTAGACGAGCAGGTACACGCTCATCACGCGTCCCCGGATGTGATCGCCCGCGGTGATCTGCACGATCGAGTTCGACGACGCCAGCATCGTCATGGTGAACACCCCGATGAACAGCAGCAGCACGCTGAAGACGAGCTGGCTGGAGATCGCCGAGGCGATCATGTCCAGGCTCGCTACCGCGAGGCCTGCCCCGACCACCCACCGCAGGCGGGGCCACCCCGTCGCGGTGAGCAGCGCCCCGACGAGCGCGCCGGCCGCGACGATCGAGGAGAGCGCGCCGTACCCGCCCGCCCCGGACCGGAAGACAAACTTGGCGAGGGCGGCCAGGGTGACCGGCATGTTCCCGGCGAACATCCCGAATATCCCGACCATCACCGTCGGCCACAGCAGGGTCGGCCGGTCACGGACGTAGCGCAGCCCGTCGCGAAGCTGGCCCGGGGCGCGTTCGGCCACGGCGCGCCGCAGGAACTGGGAGCTGTCCATCAGGGCGAGGGCCGTGAGCGGCGCGACGAAGGACAGCGCGTTGATCGCGAAGGCGTAGCCAGGTCCGACCAGGTTGATCAGGACACCGCTGAGCGCCGGGCCGATCAGCGCGCCGGACTGGAAGATGGCCGAGTTCAGGCTGATGGCGTTGCGGAGCTTGGACACGCCGACCAGCTCGTTGACGAAGGACTGCCGCGTCGGGCTGTCCACCGCGGAGAAGGAGCCGAGCAGGAAGGCGATGAGGAAGATGTGCCAGGCCCGGACGGTGTGGGTCAAGGTGAGCCCGGCCAGCAGGCAGGCCATCAGCGCCATGCCGGACTGGGTCACCTGCAGGATGCGGCGCTTGGGGTAACGATCGGCGATCAGCCCGCCGGGCAGGCCGAAGAACAGCGACGGCAGGAACTGCAGGGCGACGGTGATCCCGACGTCCGTGGCGTTGCCGGTGATGGTGAGCACCAGCCAGTCCTGGGCGACCCGCTGCGTCCACTGGCCGGTATTCGAGAAGAGCTGCCCTATGCAGAAGAGGCGGTAGTTGCGGATCCGCAGGGATCCGAACATGGCACGGAATCCCCTGCTTGCCACCGGGTCATCTTGCGGCCGCTGTCCCTCGGTCTCCGGGATGCTGGTCACGGGCCTCCATCACGCGCTGCGCCGCGGTCGGGCCGGGCGGCTCACCGGCGCCGGACAGGACGGCCAGGACGGACCGGCCCGCCGTCACCGCACCCGCCCGTCCATGAGCCGCGTCACCGGAAGCCTGAATCGTATGAACATACGGTCGTACAGCGGACAATATCAGTTCGCGACCGCGCGCCACAGGCCCGGTGCGCCGCGGATCCGCAGCAATCGCGCAGCGCCGCGCGATCGCGGGCAGCGGATGGTGCGGCGAAACGGTCAAGAGCGCGCCGCCGCCGCCGCCGCCGCGCGACGCGGCGCTTACCCCGCCGCGAGGCGAGCCCGCGGCGAGGTACCGGTCAGGCCCGGGCGTTCCTGCCCGGCCGGGGCGGCAGCGGCGGGCGGGCCTTGCGCGGGCCGGTCCGCGGGTCGGGCGGGCTGGTCGCCGGCTGCTTGTCCAGCGCCTCGAGGGCGAGGCGGACCGCGGTTTCCAGCTGCGGATCGCGGCCCTGCGCCCAGTCGGCCGGCGTGATGTCCACCTCGACGTCCGGGTCGACGCCGTAGTTTTCCACGCCCCAGCCGAGCTGGTCGAACGAGAACGCCAGCTGCGGGATGGTGATCTGGGTGCCGTCCACGAGCTCGCGCATCCTCGTCGAAGCCGATCACGCCGCCCCAGGTACGGGTGCCGACCACCGGCCCGAGACCGAGCAGGCGGATGGCCGCGGTGATGATGTCGCCGTCGGAGCCCGCGTTCTGGTTGGCCAGCGCCACCAGCGGGCCGCGCCGCGCATCCAGCGGGTAGGACTCGGCCTGGTGCCACCGGATCACGTCCCAGCCGATCACCTGGAGCGCCAGCTTCTCCAGCACCAGCTGCGAGATGTGGCCGCCGCCGTTGTTGCGGACGTCGATGATCAGCCCCTCGTAGTGCATCTCGGTCCGCAGGTCCCGGCTGAAGTGCGCCCAGCCGGCGCCCATCATGTCCGGGACGTGCAGATAGCCGAGGCGGCCGTCGCTGAGCTCGCGAGCGTGCCGCCGGCGGCCGGCCACCCAGTCCTGGTAGCGCAGCCGGCGTTCGCTGTGCAGCGGCACCACGGCGACGCGGCGGACCGCGGTTGCGGAGCGCACCGTCAGCTCGACCGGCTTGCCTGCCGCATCGGCCAGCAGCGGCGCCGGGCCGTGCACCGGGTCCACCGGCTGCCCGTCCACCGCCACCAGCACGTCGCCGGGCCGCACCCCGGCGCCGGGGGCCGCCAGCGGTGAGCGGGCCAGCGGGTCCGACGATTCGCCGGGGAGCACCCGGTCCACCCGCCAGGCGCCGTCGGCGTCCCGGCTCAGGTCGGCGCCGAGCTTGCCCAGATCTCCGCCGGGCTCCTGCCCCAGGACGGTCCCCGGCGGGCATCGCGTAGGCGTGCGAGGTGCCCAGCTCGCCGAGCACCTCCCAGAGCAGGTCGGTGAACTCGCCGGTGGTGCGGATCCGGTCAAGCAGCGGCCGGTACTCGCGCAGCACGCCGTCCCAGTCCACCCCGGACATGTCCGGCACCCAGTAGTCCCGGCGCATGATCCGGCCGGCCTCGTCGTAGGCGCACCGCCACAGCTGCGCCGGGTCCTCGCGGAACCGGGCCCGGGTCAGGTCCACGCTGACGCTTTCGCTGCCGTCGTCGTCGGCCTTGCGGCCGGCCGGGATCACCCGGACGTCACCATGGTCCCGGACGACGGCCCACTTGCCGTCGCCGCTGACCGCGAAGCCGTCGAGCTCGGCGCACAGCTCGGTGCACTCCCGCTTGGCGAGGTCGAACCGTTCCAGGGATGCGCGCCGCGGCGGCGCGTCCGGGCTGGCGCCGCCCTCACCGAGCACGCCGCTGAGCGGCTCATGCAGCCAGGCGAGCCCGCCGGCCACGGCACGCAGCCGCGAGTAGCGGGCCTCGGGCACCGGCACCGGAACGATGCGCGCCGCGATGCCGTCCGGGTCCACGTTCACCGTGGGCCCCGCGGCGTCCTGCTGCTTGCCGGAGTCCGCCGGGCTGCCGGTGCCCCGGTCATGCCCGTCTGAGGTGCCGTCCCCGCCGGGGGTGCCCTCCCCGCCGGAGGTGTCAGGCTCGCCGGAGCCGCCATGCCCGCCGCCGGAGCCGGGTTCCAGCGGGCGGCCGTCCGGCAGCGGGCCGAACGGCGACGGGGTGGCTGCCGCCAGCGGGACCAGGAACGGCCGGCGTGCCGTACGGGAACGACATGTCGAACGACTGCGTGTCATAGACCGGGTCGAAACTGCGCTGGGACAGGAATGCCAGGTGCCGGCCGTCGAGCGTGAACACCGGGTCGGTGTCGGCGAACCGGCCGTCCGTGACGTCGATGATCCCGGCCACGGCGGTGCCCGGCTGGCCGTTGGCGGGGTGAGGGAGGCGGGCCAGGCGGATCCGGCGCAAGGGCCGGGGGCCGGGCTGGGACCAGGCCAGCCAGGCCGAGTCCGGGGACCAGGACAGACCGTCGCACGGGCCGTCGTCGCCGGCCGCCACCTCGGTGACCGTGCCGGACGCCACGTCCACCACCCGGAGGTGCCCGTCGTGCGCGGCCACCGCGACCCGGGAGCCGTCCGGGGACGCGGCGATCCCGGTGACGCCGCCGATCTGTCCCGCCGCGAGCGGGCGGGGGGCGGCCTCCTGGCCGCCGGCGATCCACAGCGTGTCGCCGGCCACGCCACCAGCGCCAGCATCGCCGGCGCCGTCACCGCTGGTGACATAGACCACGCAGCCAGAACGGCCGAGCACGCGCGGCAGGCGAGCCCGGGAGGCCAGGTCAAAATGAATGGCCCGGGCCGGGCCGTCCTTATGCGTGAGCCAGTGAATGGTGCCGCGCACCTCGACCACGCTGGCCTGCCCCGTCCGGTCACAATCGAACTCGCCCAGGTGGTCCGCTGCGGACACCACGCGCGGGGCGCGGTGCGGGGCGGGGAGCCGAGCGACACCTCGAGCCGCCGCGGCGCGGGGGCGTCCAGGCTGTCCAGCAGCCAGATGTCGCCGGCCGCGTGGTAGACGATGCGCTCGCCGTCGGTACTGGCGTTTCGCGCGTACGGGCCGTCGTGGTCGGTATGGCGGCGCAGATCGGTGCCGTCCAGCGCGCAGGAGTAGATGTTCCCGGTGCCCTCGTGGTCGCTGATGAACGCCAGGCGCTCACCGATCAGCATCGGGCTGGCGAATTGCCCGGGCAGGTCCGCCAGGATGCGGGTGAACGGCTGGCCCTCGGCCGCGGCCACCCAGATCCGGCCCGCCATGCCGCCCCGGTAGCGTTTCCACGAGGCGGGCTCGCGGTCGAACCGGCCGGTCAGCAGCGCGGTGGCCGTCCCTTCCTGGGCCAGGTCCGTGACCGGGCCGAACGGCAGCCGCCGCGGCGCCTCGCCCGGGCGGATCGCATACGCCCACGGGACGTAGGTCGGCTGGCCGGCGGCGCTCACCGCCAGCACCTCACCGGCCGGCGTCCAGCCGCTGACCGCGGCCTCGCGGTCGCCCCAGTAGGTGAGGCGGGCGGGATTGCTGCCGTCGGCGCCGGCCAGGTAGACCTCCGGGCCGCCATCGCGGGAGCTGGTCCAGGCGATCTTCGCCCCGTCCGGGGAGAACCTCGGGTAGCTGACCGGGGCGCCGTCGGCGGTGAGCTGCCAGGCCCGGCCGCCGCTGACCGGCGCGAGCCAGACCTCGTCGCCCGCGACAAACGCGAGAAGGTCGCCGTGAATGTGGGGGTAGCGCAGGTAACCGGCAGAGCGTCACGTCCGTCATCGTAGGCTCACCGGTGCACCCGCCCACAGCGGTAAACTATTCGCACAGGTGAGCCGGGAAGTCTGGTCGGCACCGCATCGCGGTCGGAGCCACTTCGGTAGACCGGGCAGACCATGCGCATAACCAATCACGGTACCGGTCAGCTACGAGCGCCTCGTTTAGCGCTCGTTCGAAAAGTGTCCGCCAGGCGGCCGACGGCATGTCCGCGTCGCCGGCTCGCGCCCGGCCGGAGCCGCGGTGAGCGGAAGACGGCAGGCTCAGTCGAGAAAAAACCAGTCATCCCGAACGGGTGGTGGTGACCCGTCGGTCCCGCACGGCTGCGTCCCGGGACGTCGGCACGCGATCTTCGGTGGCTACCTGCCTGGCCAGAGCTTGTCCCATCCGTTCGGGATAATCACGGCAGCCGATGCTCGCGGTGCGCGGGCCCCGCCCGCGGCGGCGCGGCGCGTGAATTAACGTCTTAGCAGATGGATTTGATCCGGAATATGACCGCCTGCCCCGGTGCTTGCGCCAGTATGAGCGTTCTGGACATCCGGGCGCGCGCGTGCACCGATTTCGCGACGCGCCCGCTCCCGCCCGCCGGAACCGCCTGCGGTAACCGTCGAGTCCGGTGCGCAGGTCCGCTACGAGGCGAAGGCCAAGGAGGCGTAACGCCATGCCCGTCGAGTTCCTCGGGATCGCCGCCACCAACGACGGCTCCGAGATCACCGCCCGCTCCGGGCCCGCCTTCGACAAGGAGTACACGCTGCGACTGGCGCGGGCGCACGAGGAGAACGGCTGGGACCGGGTCCTGTTCGCCTACGGCTCCGGCAGCCCCGACCCGAACATCGGGGCCGCCTACATCGCGAGCAAGACCGAGACCCTGCAGCTGCTGCTCGCGCACCGGCCGAACGTCTCCTACCCGACGTTCGCGGCCAAGACGTTCGCCACCGTCGACCAGGTCAGCGACGGCCGGCTGACCGTCCACTTCATCACCGGCGGCACCGACCACGAGCAGCAGCGCGAGGGCGACTACCTGACCAAGGACGAGCGGTACGAGCGGACCCGCGAGTGCATGCAGATCGTGAAGCGGGCCTGGACCTCGCGCGAGCCGTTCGACTACCAGGGCAAGCACTACCAGTTCGCGGACTTCGTCAGCGACGTGTTCCCGGTGCAGCAGCCCCGCCCGCGGCTGTCGTTCGGCGGCTCCTCACCCGCCGCCTACCAGGCGGGCGGCGCCGAGGCCGACATCTACTGCCTGTGGGGCGAGCCGCTGGCGCGGACGGCTGAGCAGATCGAGTCGGTGCGGCGGGCGGCGAAGGAGGCGGGCCGCACGGACACGCCGAAGATCCAGGTCGCGTTCCGCCCGATCATCGCGCCGACCGAGGAGCAGGCCTGGGAGAAGGCGCACGACACGGTCGCGCGGATCGAGGCCAGGGTCGCAGGCGGGCGGCGGGGCGCTGACCCGGCGCCGCTCCGTCAAGAACCCGGAGAACACCGGGTCGCAGCGGCTGATCGCGATCGCCGAGGAAGGCGAGCGGTTCGACCGGGCGCTGTGGACTCCGACCGCCGCCGCGACGGGCGGCGCCGGCAACTCCAACGCGCTGGTCGGGACGCCGGAGACCGTCGCGCAGGCGATCCTCGACTACATCGACCTCGGCGTCGACATCATCTCGATGCGCGGCTACGACCTGCTCCAGGACGCGATCGACGTGGGGCAGCAGGTCATCCCGATCGTCCGCGAGGAAGTCGCGAAGCGGGACGCCGCCGCCGGCATCGCCTGACCAAGGCCGCTGGCCGGGCGCCGGCCCGGGCTCACCATGGCGGTCCGTGGTGAGCCCGGGCCGGCGTGCTCCGCGCTCAGTAGGCGCCGAGCGTGTCCATGAACTGGCCTGCGCGACTGGACGATGCTGCTGCAGGTCGGCGATGCGAAGCCCTGCGCGCCGCCCGGGCACTGGGTGTCCCGGGCCGCCGACCACATGGACAGCCAGGCCAGGTGCTTGCTCGCGGCGAACGCCGCCAGCTGCTGGGCGTTGGCCACGGTGAAGATCTCGTCGCTCGTGTCGTTCACGCCGATCATCGGGGTGACCGCGATCTTGGACCAGGCGGCGGCGTCGCTGATGCCGAGCGCGGTCGCGACCTGGGCGTCCGTCGCGGTCGCGGCGTCGATCGCGAACGTGCCCATCTGGCCGCTCGGGTTCGGGGCGGCGCCGTCACCGTAGTCCATCGCCATCACGTTCACCGCGGAGACCTTGACGCCGGCCTGCACCGCGCCGGTCAGCACCGCGTCGCCGTCGGAGGTGAGGCCGGACGGCAGCACCGGCAGCGTGAACGACACCTGAAGGCCCGGGTCCTGCGCCTGCAGCGCCGCGAGCGCCTGGTCGCGGCGCGCGTTGGCCGCGGTGTTGGCCACCGCCGCGCCCTCGATGTCGAAGTCGATCTTGTTGACGTCGTACGCCGAGATGACCTGCTGGTAGGCGGCCTGGAGCTGGGAGACGCTGGTGCAGGTCACGGCCAGCTCGCTGCCGGCCTGGCCGCCGAAGGAGATCCGCACGTCCCCGCCGATCGCCCGCAGCGCCCCGATCTGCGCCGCGACCGGGTCGGCCCCGATGGCGGTCACGCCGCCCCACTCCGGCGTGCAGCCGCCGCCGCCGCCGGACACGACGAACGCCAGGTTGAACTGCTTCACGCCGGTCGCCTGCGCCGTCGAGACCAGGCTGAACGGCGGGTACAGGCTCGTGTCGACGTACGGGGCGAACCCGGCCGCCCCGGCCGACGGGGACCCGGCCGACGCGGCTCGGGGAGGAGCTGGCCGAGCCGCTCGGGGCGGGACCGGCCGAGCTTGGTCGGGGAAGGGGTGGCCGAGCCGCTCGGCGAGAGGGGGGCCGAGCGGCTCGGGGTCGGTGACGGCGACGGTGCCGACGGCGCGGACACTCGCGGTCGGGGTTCCGGGCCTGGCCGCGGCCGCCCGCTTGGCACGAGGCCCCGTTGATGGTGCAGCTGGCGGGCTGGCCTGCCGCGCCTGAGGACGCCGTCACGAAGCCGACCGTGACCGTCTTGCCGGGCCGACGGTGGCGTCCCAGCTGTCGTTCTTCACCGTCACCTGGCCCCCGCTGTCGGTGTACGAGCCGTTCCAGAGGGAGGTCAGCGACGTGCCCTTCGGCAGCGTGAAGGCGAGCGTCCAGCCGGTGACCGCGGTGGTCCCCGGGTTGGTGATCGTGTACTGGCCGGTGTAGCCCGTGCCCCAGCTGCTGCTCGGCCTGGTAGCTGGCCTTCAGCGGAGTGGCGGAGTTGGCGGCGTCGTGGAGGGTCACCCCGGAACCGTTCGGCGAAATAAGGACGGCGGCGGTGGCGGCGGCCGCGGCCGCCGCGACGGCGGCGGTCAGCAGCGGTACGGGCCGGAGCGGGACGCGGCGCCTGCGCGAACGTGACATCGGTGGCCTTTCCGGGGAACGGGACTTTCCCGCGTCACGCTAACGACGGCGTTTCGCCCTCGCTCCGGGCGTTAAGGAGCGCTTAAGGCTCGGCTCAGCTGAGCCTGATAAGCGATGCCTTCTGGCCCGGCGCCCGTCCGGCGGCGGCGACCCGGTGCGCAGCCGCATCTGGACCTGTGCGCCGCCGAGCGCGGAGGTGTCGATCTTCAGCCCGCCGCCCGTCGACTCGGCGACGCGGCGGGCGATGTCGAGCCCGAGGCCGGTAGAGCCCGCGCCGCTGCTGCCGCGCCGCAAGGCGGCGTCCGGGTCGGCGATCCCTGGCCCGGCGTCGGCGACGAGGACGAGGACGATGCCTTCGCCGCGGTGCAGCGTGACGGCGAACCCGGTGCCCTCCTTGGTGTGCTTGAAGATGTTGCCGATCAGCGCGTCCGCGGCGGCCGCGAGATCGGAGCGCGGGACGGGCACGGTGACGGGCCTGGTCCGCGCCGGTGAGGTGGCAGGGGCGGCCCTGGTCTTCGGCGAGCGCGGACCAGAAGTCGAAGCGGTCCGCGAGGACCTTGGCGGCGTCGCAGCCGGGAGGCTCGTCCGGTCCCGGGCCGCCGCGCGGCCCGGATGATCAGGTCGACCTGCTGCTCCAGCCGGTCGATGGCGATCCTGGTGTCGTCGGCGGCCCGGCCGGGCCCGAGCGCGGCCGCGTTCATCCGGAGCGCTGTCAGCGGCGTGCGCAGCCGGTGCGGCAGGTCGGCGGACATCACCCGTTCCGCCGTGATCAGCCTGCTCAGGCGCTCAGCCATCACGTTGAATGCGTGGCCGGCGGCGGCCAGCTCGGCCGGGTCCGCGCGCCGTGCTGCGGGCGCTCAGGTCGCCGTCGCCGAGCATCGCGGCGGCCGACGCCAGCTCGCGGGCGGGCCGGGTGACCCGGGTCGCGAGGCGGTCGGCCACGATCACCGAGACGCCGATCAGGGCGAGCGCGATAGCCGTCATCACCGCCCACGACGCGGTCACGCCGCGCGAGACCTCGGCGGCGGGGACGTAGACCTCGGTGACCGCGAGCCTCCCGCCGCCGAGCGCCACCGGCTGGAGGACGGCATAGCCGCCGGGGACAGGGGCGATGAAGGACCGGGCCGCCGTGATGGCCACGCGCAGGTCCGCGGCACTCGCGCGCTGCGGCCCGCCGACGGACGTGCCGCCGCCGCCGACGGGCGTGCCGCCGCCGCGGCGTGCCGCCGTCGCCGGCGGGCGGCGCGGCGGTGAGGTAGACGGCGAGCTGGCCGGCCGCGCCCGCCGGGGTGCTGACGATGGCGCGTTCGAGGGTCGCCCGGTCGGTGGTGATGCTGAGCACCGGCTCGATCGCCGCCCCGGCCAGCTGGGCGGACGTGAACGCCCGGTCCCGTGCCACGTCCCGGACGATGACCGCGAGCGGGATGAGGAACGCGATCGCGACCATCGACGTGACCGCGGCCGAGACGAGCGCCAGCGTCGTCCTGACCGATGGCCCGCGATCGGCGCCCTCATCGCGGTGCCCATCCTCGGGGCGCGTCGAGCATCACGCCGACGCCCCGCACCGTGTGCAGGTAGCGAGGCCGCGCGGCCGTCTCGCCGAGCTTGCGGCGCAGCCACGAGACGTGCACGTCGATGGTCTGGTCGTCGCCGTAGGCCTGATGCCACACCTCGGTCAGCAGTTCCCGGCGCGAGACCACCGTGCCGGGCCGCACGGCCAGGTAGGCGAGCAGGTCGAACTCGCGGCGCGACAGCTCCAGGCGGCCGGCCGTCCAAGCAGCGCCTCCCGCCTGGCCTGGTCGATGCTCAGGCCGGCCATGGCGATGACGGGGTCGGCCGCGTTCCCCTGGCGACGCCCGGCGCAGCAGCGCGGTGATCCGGGCCGCCAGGTGCTCGCCGGAGAACGGCTTCACCACGTAGTCGTCGGCGCCGTCGTTGAGCAGCCGGATGATCTCCGCCTCCTCGTCGCGGGCCGTCGCGACGATGACCGGCGCCGTGGTGATCGTGCGCATCATCTTCAGGGCCTGGCCGCCGTCGAGGTCCGGGAGGCCGAGATCGAGGACGATCACCTCGGGCGGATGGTGGCTGACCTCCCTGATGCCGTCGAGCGCCGTGCCTGCGGTGCGAACGGCGTGCGACCGCCGGGTGAGGTCGGCGACCATCGCCGAGCGCACATACGAGTCATCCTCGACGATGAGCACGCGGGCCATAATCCGAACCGTACGTATCCGAGGTGTCGCTTGCGGCATTATTGCCGATATGTGTGCGGGTCATGGTGGGTCTCGCGGCCTGGGCGGCCGGGACCGTCATCGCGGTCTGCGTCGCCTGGTTCGGCGCGAACGTCGTGATCAGGAATGCCGGCGTGGGGCCGGGCATGCCGGTGATCAACGCGGCGGTGCTTCCGCCGTCCGCCGCTGCCTCTCCACGCCGTCCGCCGCGACGCCGCCGGCGCACGCGTCGCCAGCCGCGGTCGCCCCGACCGTGAGCGCGCGGCGGACGCATCGCGCCGCGCACCGCGGCCGCCAGCCGCGGCGAGCCCGTCCGCGAGCGCGAGCCGGCCGGTCGCCGTCGGCCAGCGCGTCCGCCACCTGGTCCGCGGGCAGCGTGCGCGCCTACACGCTGGCCGGCGGGAGCGTGACGCTGGACGTGACGGGCAGCTCGGTGCAACTGGTGACGGCCGTGCCGGACGCCGGGTACTCCGTCCAGACGTGGTCGGGCACGGGCTGGCTGCGCGTCGACTTCAGCTCGGGGCCGCAGGTCTCGTCGCTGATAGCCAGCTGGTACGAGCACGCGCCGACGATCACCGTCACGAACTGAGTCCTGCCCGCGGGGCCGCGGCGCTGGCCCCCGGAAACCTTACGGGCGGCAGCGTAGGTCCCGTCCCTCGGCCGGGTCTTACTGGTCGTCAGTCGCTTGGCTGCTCGACGAGCTGTGCCAGGTAGAGCGGCTCACCGAGCTGGGTGATCAGGCCGAGCTGGATCTCCAGGTAGTCGATGTGCTCTTCCTCGTCGGCGAGGATGTCCTCGAAGATGTTCGCGCTCGTGACGTCGCCGATGCCGCGCATGTACTCGATGCCGCGCCTTAGCCGGTCCACCGCCTCGGTTTCCACGAGCATGTCGGCCTCGAGCATCTGGGTGATCGTCTGGCCGATGCGCAGCGGGAAGAGGCGCTGGTAGTTCGGCAGCCCGTCGAGGAAGAGGATCCGGTCGGTGAGGGTCTCCGCGTGCCGCATCTCGTCGACCGACTCGGCCCTGGTGTGCCTGGCGATCTTCACCCAGCCGAAGTTCTCCTGCATCTTGGCGTGCAGGAAGTACTGGTTGATGGCGGTCAGCTCCGCCGTGAGCTGCTCGTTCAGGAACTCGAGAACCCGGTCGTCTCCGCGCATCCACTCACCCTAGCCCGCGGGTACCGCGGCAGGGGCGCCAACACGCGGGCACGGCTGGGTGCGCTCGCCGAGCATGGCCCGGATCCGGTCCCGGCACATCCCGCAGCCGGTGCAGGCGCGCGTGGCCTTGGCCACCGCCGCGAGCGTGGCCGCTCCGTTGTCGATCGCCGAGCCGACCTCGTCGCTGGTCACAGCGCGGCAAATGCACGCGAACACGTCCGGCCGGTTCCTCTCCTTAGGGATAACCATGGTTAGGCTAACCTAACTTTGGCTCCGGTCTACGGTGAAGTTGGTCACATTGTCAAGAAGCAGGGGGCCGGACGACCTCGTCGGCGCGTAGCCGTGGCTGCCGGGCGCCCGGCTCCGCCGGCAACCGCCCGGCAGCCGGGCCCGGCCTTGAGGCCGCCCCCCTCCCTGGTGGGGTTAACCCGACCCCCGCGGCTGGAAATCCAGACCCACGGACTGAGGGGCGCTCAATTGGCTGGCCTGCCCGCTCCCGGCAGGCTCGAGTCGTGGCTGCGAACAGGGAACAACCGCCCAGGCTGTACGGCCGCCAGGCGGAGTGCGAGACGCTGGCGGGACTGGTCAACGGCGTCAAGCGCGGGGAAAGCGCCGTGCTCGTCGTGCGCGGGGAGGCCGGGACCGGGAAGACGGCGCTGCTCGACTACGCCGCCGGGCTGGCCACGGGCCTGCGGGTGGGCCGGGCGGCCCGCGCGGAACCGGAGGCAGAGCTGGCGTACTCCGGGCTGCACCAGCTGTGCGCGCCGCTGCTTGGCCAGCTCCAGCACCTGCCGGGACCGCAGTGCGACGCGCTGCGCATCGTCTTCGGCATGGCCGCCGGGCCAAGGCCGGCCTGCTGCTGGTCGGCGTCGCGCTGCTCGGCCTGCTCGCGGAATCGGCGGCCGAGTGCCCGCTCGTCTGCGTGATTGACGACGCGCAGTGGCTCGACCGCGCGTCCGGGCAGGCCCGGCCGTCGCGGCGCGGCGCCTGTCGGCCGGGCCGGTCCTGCTGATCTTCGCCGCGCGCGGCGGCCGGGCTTGAGCGCACGGCGGGCGAAGCGCAGGCACGCGGCGGGCTCGCGGCTTCGGCGGTGTTCCTCGAACGCGCCGCGACCCTGACGCCTGACGCGGCGCGCCGGTCGCGGCGAACCCTCGCCGCCGCCGCGGCGATGCTCGCGGCGGGCGAGCCCGACTTCGCGCTGAAGCTGCTTGACGCGGCGGAAACCGAGCCGCTCGACGAGCACGAGCAGGCTCGCACCGACCTCGTGCGCGGCCGGCACTCCTTCGCGGTGAACCGGGGCGGTGAGGCGCCGCGGCTGCTGCTTGACGCCGCACAGCGACTGGGCCGGTTCAACGTCGCCGAGGCCGGGGCGGCCTACCTGGAGGCGATCGGCGCCGCGCTGTTCGCGACCACGCTTGCCGCTCCCGGCGCAGGCCTGGCCGACGTGGCGCGGGCCGCGCGCAAGGCGCGGCCCGCGGACGCCCCGGCCCGGCCGGCCTGCTCCTCGACGGCCTGGCCGCCTGCTTCAGCGAGGGTGACACGGTTGGCGCACCGATCCTGCGGCGGGCCCTGAGCGGCCTCGGCCGCGACATGACCGCCGCGGCCGAGCTCCGCTACCTGCCGGTGGCGCGCATCGCCGCCCTGCACCTGTGGGACGACCGCGCATGGGACGCGCTGGCCCGCCGTCACGTCCGGCTGGCCAGGGAAGCGGGGGCGCTTAGCGACCTGCCGCTTGCCCTTAGCTCGCTCGCCTGCCTGCGCCTGCTGGCCGGCGACCCGGGCACGGCGGAGTCGCTGGCCGAGGACGCGCGGCTGGCCGCCGAGACGACGGGCGTCGCCCTCCCCCCGTACGCCGCCCTCCAGCTCGCGGCGCTGAGCGGCCGCCTCGAGACGGCCCGCACGCTGATCGGCGGGGCCGAGCGGGAGGCCACGCTGCGCGGCGAGGGACTGGGCGTCGCCGCGGCCAACTGGCTGGGGCCGCACGATCTTCGAGACCGGGGTGTGGATGCTGCACCTGTTCGGCGGCGCGATCTGGATCGGCGGCCTCACCGGGCTGCTGCTGCTCGCCCTGCCTGGCGGAGTCCCTGCGGCCGGCGGGGCGCGTTCTGGTCGGCCGTGATCCGGCGGTTCTCCGCGGTCGCGATGAGCTCGGTCGCCGCGATCGCGCTCAGCGGCCTGTTCCTGTGCTGGCCGAGCACGTCGACGGCCCCGGGCGGCTGCTCACCACCCTGTACGGTCGGGTGGCACCTGCGCAAGGTGTTCGCGAAGATTGGCCTCACCTCGCGCACGCTGCTACTGCTCGCGCTGCCCAGCGCCGCCTGATGCTGGGCCCGCTGCTCGAGGTGGTCCCGGGCGGAACCGACCGCTGCTCGTGGCCGGCGACCTGGCCGCTGTCGACGTGCAGCACCTCGCCGGTGACGTAGGGCGCTGACTCAAGGTAAAGGATGGCGTCGACGATGTCGCTGACCTGGCCGACGCGGCCAAGCGGCGGAAGCTGGTCACCGAGCGTGCGCATAGCTGGCCGCCGGGTGCACCGGCGTCTGGATGACACCAGGCGCGACGGCGTTGACCCGGATGCCGCGGGAGGCGTACTCGACGGCCAGCGACCTGGTCGCGGCGGCCAGCCCGCCCTTGGTGAGCGCGGTCAGCACCGCCGGGGTGCCGGATGCTCCGCGCGCTCGGCGATGGCCGTGCTGTTGTTGCCCACGTGCCCGCGGCCCTGCCGCAGCATCTCGGTGATGGCCAGCTGGGTCAGCCAGAAGAACCCGGCCAGGTTGACCCCGGTAACCAGCGCGTAGTCGGCCGCCGTGTACTCGGTGAAGGGCTTGGAGATGTAGACGCCCGCGTCGTTGACCAGGGTGTCGACGCGCGCCGAAGCGCTCGACCGCGGCACTGATGACCCGGTCCGCGGTGGCAGGCTCGGAGATGTCCCCGGCGACGGTCACCACGGCCGGGTCCCGCAACCAGGCGTTCCAGGCCAACGCCGCTGCGCACGCCACCTCCGCGGCCGCGGAGCTCCCGAAGATCCCCGTCAAGCAGGTCAGCGCCTCCACCTGGGCCTGGGGCGCCGCCGAGACCCTCGTCGTCATCGCGGTCATGATCGCCGGCTACCGCGGCAGCTGCTCCGGATGGCCGCAGCCCGCCTCGCCCGAGCCGGCCAGAGCCCGACGCGGCCGTCACGCCATGGTCCCGGGCAGCGCCCACAGGCGGATGAGACGCCCTTCCCTGCCGAGCTCGCGAGCGCGCCGGCCTCGCGCGCCGTGACCTCGGCCAGGGCGCGCTCCGGGTCCCCGCGGGGACGGCTCGGGGTGAAGGTGACGCAGGAACTCGGCAGACCGGCGCCTCGCCGCCCGGCGGCCGGGTCGGGGTCGTTCGCGTGCGGGTCAGCTCCTCTACCTCATCGGAGCGCCAGACTCGCAGCGGCATCGAGGCGAGGACCCGCTCAAGCTCGCCGCCGTCGGCGGCGGCGAACAGCCCGAGCGTCCGCCATTCGCCCGGCGCGAGCGGCGGCCGCCACAGCCGCAGCACGTGCCCCTGCGCGGCGAGCTCGCGGGTGTGGGCCGACTACCACGTGCGCGGATGTCGTCGACCGCCGCGTCCGGCGTCCCGTCAGGGGACGTGCGTGGTCATGGTGACGAGGTACTCCATGCGAGCCTCCTTAGCGCCCGGGCGGGCGGCTCGCGCGGACGATTGCGTGCGGCCTGCCGACTTCTCGTTGCTTCTTGCTCCACTCGCGCCCGGGAGAAACCCTGGCCGGCCACTGGGCTAATGACCCCTTCGCGCTACCGGCCGCAGGGCAAGCTGCCGCCCGGGGTCGCCCGGGCGGCCGACAATAGGGGCCATGGTTTCTGAGATCTTCGATCCGGCGCGGTGGCGGGCGGTTGACGGGTTTTCCTTTTCCGACATCACCTACCACCGCGCGGTTGACTCCGCGGACTCCGGCACCGTCCGCGTCGCGTTCAACCGGCCCGAGGTCCGCAACGCCTTCCGCCCGCACACGGTGGACGAGCTCTACACCGCGCTCGATCACGCCCGGATGTCGTCCGACGTGGGCTGCGTGCTGCTGACCGGCAACGGCCCGTCGCCGAAGGACGGCGGGTGGGCCTTCTGCTCCGGCGGGGACCAGCGGATCCGCGGCAAGGACGGCTACCGGTACGCCGAAGGGGAGACGGGCGAGACCATCGACCCGGCGCGCAGCGGGCGGCTGCACATCCTGGAGGTGCAGCGCCTCATCCGGTTCATGCCCAAGGTGGTCATCTGCGTCGTGCCCGGCTGGGCGGCCGGCGGCGGGCACAGCCTGCACGTCGTCTGCGACCTCACCCTCGCCAGCCGCGAGCACGCGCGCTTCAAGCAGACCGACGCCGACGTGGCCAGCTTCGACGGCGGCTTCGGCTCGGCCTACCTCGCCCGCCAGGTCGGCCAGAAGTTCGCCCGGGAGATCTTCTTCCTCGGCGACACCTACGACGCCGAGGCGGCGCACCGGATGGGCATGGTCAACGCGGTGGTGCCGCACGCGGACCTGGAGCGCACCGCGCTGGACTGGGCGGCGAAGGTCAACGGCAAGAGCCCCACCGCGCAGCGGATGCTGAAGTACGCGTTCAACCTCATCGACGACGGCCTGGTCGGCCAGCAGCTCTTCGCCGGCGAGGCGACCCGGCTCGCCTACATGACCGACGAGGCCGCGGAGGGCCGGGACGCGTTCCTCGAGAAGCGCGACCCGGACTGGAAGCGCTTCCCCTGGCACTACTGACTCGCGGCCGCCTGCGACCATCCGGCTTGAGGTTAGCCAGGGTCAGTCCGCCACCCGTTCGGGCATACGGCCGTTGATTAATTTTCCGAACGGCGAACCCTGCTGGTTTCGCCGTGCTCAGCCGCACCGACGGACGCGTTGACATCCCGAGCGGGCGCGGCTTACCCGGCGACGGTCACCTACCCCGCGCAGCTCGCCGCGGTCGCGCAGGCTCTCGACCGTGTCCACGATCGTCGTCTCCACCGGGCGCGGGCGCCAGCCGAGCTCGTCCTTGGCCCGGTCGTTGTGGATCACCAGCCGCGGCAGGTCGTCCCCCGGTGCCTCCTCGGTGGGCACCTGGGCGGCCAGCGGGCCGAACCGCTCGCCGCAGGATCTCGGCCAGCTCGAGGTAGCTCATCGCCGGGTGGTCGGAGACGACGATGAAGCGCTTGCCCGCCGCCCCGGGCGCCGCCATCGCCCGGATGTGCAGGTCGGCCACGTCGCGCACGTCGGCGATGCCGAAGCGGTGCCGCGGCGCGACGCTCATCTCCCCGCCGAACATCGCCTTGATCAGGTACATCGAGGAGCCCGCCGCGGCCGTCAGCGGCGGCCCGAGTATGAACGTCGGGTTGACCACGACCAGCTCGGTGTCCGCCTCCCTCGCTGCGCATGAAGTCCCAGGCGGCGCGCTCGGCGATCGTCTTGGAGCGCGGGTAGGGCGGCCAGGCCGGGCATGTCGGGGTCGGTCCAGTCGTCCTCGGTGAACTCGGCGCCCGGCTTGGGGGTGTAGCCGATCGCGGCGAAGGACGAGGTGAGCACCACGCGCCGGGCGCCCGCGTCCCGGGCGGCGCGCAGCACCCGCAGCGTGCCCTCGCGGGCCGGGACGATCAGCTCGTCGGGGTCGTCCGGCTGGGCGGCGCGGGATGGGCGAGGCGACGTGGTAGACCTCGTCGACCCCGGCCATGGCGGCCTTCCAGCCGTCGTCGGACATCAGGTCGGCGGTGACGACCTCGACGCCGGTGTCGGCGCTCGGCTTCCAGGCCGGGGGCGTCCCCTCGGCGCACCGCCGCGCGCAGGCCGTCCTCGCGGGCCGCCGAGCGCACCACGGCCCGCACCGGCTGCTGCCCGCCGCCGCCGGAACCACGGCGCAGCAGGGCCGCGACCAGCTGCGTCCCCACGTACCCGGATGCTCCGGTCACCAGAATCTGGCTCATCGCTTGATCTCCGTTTCCGTGTCCATGCGGCTGAGGGCGGCGTGCACCCGCTGCTGCGCCGCGGCCTCCGCCGCGGCGTCACCGTGCGCCCGGGCGTCCCACAGCGCCGACTTCTCGCGCAGGTAGTCCAGCCGGGTGTGCAGCGCGGCGATCTCGGCCTCGATCCGCTCGGCGTGCCGCAGCAGCAGGTCGCGCTGCTCGGCCGCCACCGCGCGCCCGCCCCGCCCGGGTGGCCCGACGCGGTTGGCCTGGTAGGTGCGCATGTCCTCGATGCCCATGCCGAGCGCCCGCAGGCAGGCGAGCGCCTGCAGCAGGTCGAGGTCCTCGTCGTCGTAGCGGCGGTGCCCGCTCCTGGCGTCCCGGTCAACCGGGCCGACCAGCCCGACCTCCTCGTAGTAGCGGAGCGTCGGCTCGCTCAGCCCGCTGCGCCGGGACACCTCCTGGATCGTCAAGGCTGTCATGCGCCCAGCAAAACACACCTCAAGCGCTTGAAGTCAAACCCGTCGACCCGCAGGTCAGGCGGCGAACAGCGCTTCCAGCTGCTGGGCGTTGACGTGGGCGTAGTCGCGGTAGCAGTTGTTGAACACCACGTGGGTCTCGTCGGCGTCCCCGGCCAGCCGCTGGACGTTGCCTGCCCACGTGGCGAGCTCCTTGTCGCTGTAGCGGTAGCCGAACCGCTCCTGGATGTCCTTGCTCTCCCACTGCTCGGAGTGGCCGTGCAGCCGGACGACCGCCAGGTCGCTGGTGGCGGCGAGCACCGGCGGGATGGAGTTCGGAGTAGCCCTGCGGCATGTCCACGCACACGTACGGCAGCTGGTGCCCGGACAGGAACTCCAGGGTCTCCTTCTGGTTGTCCTCGGTCATCCAGGTGTGGTTGCGGAACTCCACGCAGACCCGGTCCGGCGCGGCCCGCTCCGCGCAGTCGACGATGTACTGCTTGTTCGCGCGCGAGATCGGGAACCAGGGCGGGAACTGCAGCAGGATCGCGCCGAGCTTGCCGGCCTGCGCGCAGCGGCTCGAGCGCCGCGCGGAACCGCTCCCACGCCTGGTCGGCCACCTCCGGGTCGACGTCCTTGAGGTAGACCCGGTCCTTGCCCGCCTTGCCCGCGGCCTCCCGCAGGTCGGCGGGCAGCGCCCGCACCGGGGTGGGGTGCTGGGTGAACAGGCTGAACGCCTTGATGTTGAAGGTGAACCCGTCCGGGGTCCGCTCCGCCCAGGCCTTCGCGGTCTGCTCGCCGGGCAGCGCGTAGTAGGCGGAGTCCACCTCGACCAGCGGGAACTGCCGCGCGTAGTACCGGAGCCGCTTTTCCGGGTTGGACGCGTCCGGCGGGTACCAGCCGGAGTCGATCAGCGTCTTGTCGGTCCACCCCGCCGTGCCCACCCGGATCTGCCCCATACCGGATCTCTCCCATGGCCGCGGCCGAGGAAACCGGTGACAGGGGAGCTACTTTCCGCACTGCCCCGAAGTGTCCCCGACTGTAGGCTTCCCGGCGGCCCGAACCGGGATCATGCTTAGAGATACTGTTGCCGAACGGACCCAGCCAACCCCGAACCGTGAAGGGCACCGATGGACACCGGTTTCGCCCCCGCCGACATCGACACCAGCAAGCCGCACCCGGCCCGGATGTACGACTGGTACCTCGGCGGCAAGGACAACTACGCGGCGGACAAGCAGGCGGCGGCGGAGGCTATCAAGCGCGCGCCCGAGATACGCGACATCGCCCGCGTGAACCGAGCCTTCCTCGGGCGGGCGGTGCGGTTCCTGGCCGGCGAGGCCGGCATCCGGCAGTTCCTCGACGTCGGGACCGGCATTCCGACCGCGGGCAACGTGCACGAGGTGGCCGGCGAGGTCGCCCCCGAGGCGCGCGTCGTGTACGTCGACAACGACCCGATCGTGAACGTGCACGCCAACGCGCTGCTGACGGGGGTCGGCACGACCGGGATCGTGCTGGCGGACCTGCGCGACCCGAAGGCGATCCTGTCCCACCCGACCACCCGACGCCTGATCGACTTCGGTGAGCCGGTCGCCCTGCTGCTGGTCGCCGTCTTGCACTTCATCACGGACGACGAGCACCCGGCCGAGCTTGTGGCCACGCTGCGCGACGCGCTTCCCCCCGGCAGCTACCTCGCGCTGTCCCACGTCACCGGGGACTTCCGGAGCACGGCGGCGGCGGACGCCGTGAGCGTGTACAACAAGGCGACCTCCTCGGTAACGCTGCGCAGCCACAACCAGATCGCGGCCTTGTTCTCGGGGTTTGACCTCGTCGAGCCGGGCCTGGTCCAGTCGCCGCTGTGGCGCCCGGACGGAGAGCTGCCGCTGAACATGAACAAGCTGTGGATCTACGGGGGCGTGGCCAAGCTTAGCGACCGGTAAGGCCGGCCGACGGGCGAGGTTTCCGCTCAGGCGGGAAGGCTGCGCAAGCCGGTCTCGTCGCCTGAGCCCTCGCCGCCGAACGCGTCGATCTGCTCGGCCAGGTCCCGCGCCAGCGGCGACCCGCGGTAGGCGGGCGCGGCGAGTCCGGCCCGAACCCGGGCCAGCCCCTGCGGTATCGGGTCGATCCGCCGGCTCGGCGGCAGGGCCAGCACCGGCTTGAGTGCCAGGGCGGCCGCGTCAAGCGCCCCCGCGCCCAGTCGCGCCTCGGCCAGGCCGATGCTGGCGAGCGCGGCGGTCCCGTACCCGTGCGTCTCACCGGGAGCGGGGCCGATCTCATACAGGTCCACGGCCCGCTCAAGCTGGGCCGCCGCCTCGGCCGAGGCCCCGGGGATGTCGATCAGGACCGAGCCGATAAGGTACTGCGCGCTCGCCCTGGACAGGTCGAACTCGCCGCCTATCGTCGTCAGGTCGTCGCTGTAGTCCAGCTCGTGCGCCCGGCGGGCGGCCTCGATGGACTTGCGGGCGGCGCCGGCGTCGCCCATGCGGGCCGCCGCGCGCCCGTACCGGATGTGCAACTGCACCGCCGTCGGGCCGGCGGACAGGTAGCCGAGGCCGCTGGACGCCAGGTCCGCGGCCCGGCCGACCTGGCCGTCCCAGTAGGAAAGGCCCGCCAGGTCAAGCCGGAGCTTCGCCATGAGCCCGCGGTGGCCGGTCACCACCGCGAAGGCCCAGCCGGCCCGGGCGAGTTCCTCCCCGGCGGCCGGGTAGCCGAGGTCGGCGGCCACGCACCCCATCAGGCCGTTGATGCAGCCGAGCAGGAAGTAGACCTCGGTCCTGTCCCTTGGCCAGAGCTGCCGGTCAAGCGCGTCGTGCATGCGACCGCGAACCCGGAGCATCTCCTTGAACAGGGGAACCGGCTCGGCCGTCATGTAGTCGCGGGAGAGCCTGGTCACGTCCGCGCCGAGCTGCTCGAGCGTGGTATCGCCAATGCCGCGCTGCTCGGCCTGACACGCCCGCTCGCTCGCCTCGTGGGCCGCCATCAGCACCTCGTGCTCGACGACCGGGTCGGGTTCGCCGGCTTCGCCGGGCCCCGCCCCCCGGCCGGCGACGATGCCGGCCGCCCGGGTCGCCGCGGACGCCGGACGGCGCAGGCGGACCGCCGCGCGCTGGCCTGGCGGGGAAAATCAGCGGGCTCGATGCCGAACGTGGCGCAGTAGGCGAGCATGTAGCGCTGGGAGACGCCGTCGCCGCTCTCCCAGCGGTAGATGTTGTGGGTGAGGCTCTTGACGCCGGGCATGTGCCCGGCGCCCCTGGACCTGGCCGCCGCAATGAGCCGACGAGCCATCTCGGGGCGGTCCCAGCCCCGAGACTCGCGTTCCCGGCGCAGCCATGCGCCCGTCTGCTCGGACATCACGCCTTCCTTTTAGCCCGGCGGGCCCGCCCCCTTAACGAGCCCCCCGGGGCCGGTGACGCGCCGCGGGCTGGCCCGCGGCGCGTCCGCTTGTGAACCAGGGACTACAGCAGGAAGTCGGCCAGGCCTTCCTTGGCGCCGGCCAGGAAGGCCTGGATCTCGGCGGGCTCGAAGATGAGCGCCGGCCCCTCCGGGTCGGTGGACTGCCGCACGGCGACCCGTCCGCCGGGCAGCCTCGCGGCCTCCAGGCAGGCGCCGCCGTTCGAGCCGCTCCACGGCTTGCGCCAGACGGCACCCTTGATGGCCGCGGCCGGCATCCCGTTGTACTCGTTGCTTGTCATGAGATCTCCTTGCGGATGGTGCGGAGCACCTGGGGCGTGCTGTCCGCGGGGGCGGCCTGGGCGCTGACGCGGTCCAGGGCTTCCAGGTAGGAAGCCGTCTCCTTGGGCTTGTCGAGGTACCACGAGCTGGTCATGTTCTCGCCGTACACCAGGTCTGGCATCTCCCTGTCAGGGAAGCGCAGCAGGTAGAAGAGGCCGAACGCGGCCGGGTGCATCCCCGCCGCGAACGTCAGCACCTGCAAGGTGATCTTCGGCCGCTCGGTGGCCTCGATCAGCCGGTCGATCTGGGCCCGCATCGCCTGCGCGCCGGTCGTCGCCGCCGCCCGGCGCAGCGCCGCCTCGTCGATGACGACCCACAGCTGCGGAGGATCCGGCCGGTCCAGGATCTTCTGCCGGGCGAGGCGCAGCGTGACGTGCCGTTCTACCTCGGCCGCGGGGGCATCGGGGAAGCCCGTCTTGACGCTGGCGCGGGCGTAGTCCTCGGTCTGCAGCAGGCCGGGGACCCAGTGCGGCTCGTAGCCCCGGATGAGGCTGGCCGCCTCTTCAAGGCCGACGAAGGTGCGGAACCACTCGGGCAGCACGTCGCCGTAGCTGTGCCACCAGCCTGCCTTGGCCGCGTCCCGGCACAGCGACAGGAACGACTCGATCTCGGCGGGGTCGGTGACCCCGTACGCGACCAGCAGGCTCCTGACGGTAAGGGGCTTGAAGCCCCCTTCGGCCCGCTCCATGCGCCGGATGGTGAACGGCGACGACAAGATCGCCGCGGCGGCCTCGTCGAAGCTCATCTCCGCCTTCTCGCGAAGCGCCTTCAACTGCCTGCCCAGGATCATCCGTAGCGCGGTCGGGCCAACCGCGTGAATATCATTCATGCTTCGTCATGCCCCCTACAACCGCTTACGCGCCAGCGTGCCACGAACCGGACGAACCACGCAATCCTTACACGTCATACAGTCAACAACTGTCCTTGAGTGTAGTCCCGTTGTACGTAGCATTTTGCTATTTACATCCGGCAATGTAGGAGCACGCAAGACCGACGGCCGTCGACACCGCAGCAAAGTTCACACGGATGACCTACAGGAGAGCGCCATGCCCCGGGCAGGAACGCAGGTGACCCGTAGTGGAGCGCGCGTACCTGCAATCCCGGCCGCGGAAGGGGCGGGCGGCGTCCCGCAGAGCCTGACCGTGCCGGGTCACGCTGAGCAGGTGCCAAAGGCGCGCGCGTTCATCGCCGGGGTGCTCGCCGTTCGCGGGCTATGTGACGACCTCGCCTGCCTGCTCGGCAGCGAGCTAGCCACGAACGCCGTGCGGCACAGCGACTCACGCCTGCCCGGTGGCACCGTGACCGTGACCGTGGCCGTGACGCAAGGCGAGGTCGTCGTCAAGGTGACCGACGACGGCGGCCCCGCCCATCCGGCCGTCCGCGAGGGCCAGGACCCGTGCGCCGAGGACGGGCGGGGGCTGCTGCTCGTTGCCCAGCTGTCGGTTCGCTGGGGATACCACCGCGGCGACGGCAAGCTCACGACCTGGTTCCAGGTCCCCGCGGAACGCGTGTAAGCGCAGGAACCGGCGTAAGGACGCGGACCTGGCCGGGCTGGTCGCCCGGTCGAAGAGGGCGATCAGCTCCTCCTGGTAGGCGTCGAGGTCAAGGTCGGGTTCCATGGCCAGCTGGGCCAGGAGCCCGTCCAGGGCGGCCTTCAGCGTCACGGCCATCACCCGGGGAGAGAAATCGCCGAGCGTGCCCTCGGCCTGGCCGGCCGTCAGGGCCGCCTCGACGAGTTCCCTTTCCTGGCCGAGGGTCCTCGCGTCGAGGTGCGGGCGGCCGCTGGCGTCCCTGAAGCTGGTCCAGATCTCCGCGATCGCCGTCATCTCCCGGCGGTAGGTCCGGTAGTAGTCAACCCACGCCGTCAGGTAGGTGGCCACGAAACGGCCCGGCGGCCCGCCCTCAAGCCGGCTGCCCACGTGCTCGCCGACCGAGGCGAAGACCGCGGCCACCACCGCCCAGACCAGGTCATCGCGGGCGGGAAAGTAGTAAGTCACCACGCCCTTGCTCACCCCGGCCCGCCGCGCCACCTCGGCCACGGTGGTCTGCTGGTAGCCGACCTCGGCCAGGGCATCGATGGCGCAGCCGACTAGCTGAGCCCGGCGGGCCGTCTGGGTGAAGGTGCCGGCGCTCTTGCCCGGGGTAGTCGCGTCATCGTCTCCAGTACGCATAACTTGATATTAGTACGAGCGTCCTATACTGTCATCGCCTGACGGGAAGAAATCGCAGACGCATGAGACGGGTCAGCGGCATGGACGGGACTGGCATGGCGGCGCTGGAGTTCGCCGGATTGTTCAAGCGCTTCGGCGACCACGTCGCCGTCGACCACATCGACCTGACCGTGCCCGCCGGGTCGTTCTTCGGCCTGGTCGGCCCGAACGGCGCGGGCAAGACCACCTGCCTGTCGATGGCCGTGGGCCTGCTGCGCCCCGACGGCGGCACCGCCAGGATCTTCGGCCACGACGTGTGGGCCGACCCGGTGGCCGCCAAGGCACTGATCGGCGTGCTGCCCGACGGCCTGGCGCTGCCGGACCGGCTGACCGGCCGCGAGATCCTGCGCTACCTCGGCCTGCTGCGCGGGCTGCCCAGGGACGTGGTGGAGCAGCGCGCGGCCGAGCTGCTTAAGGTCCTTGAGCTTGACGACGCGGAGACCACGGCGGTCGTGGACTACTCGACCGGCATGAAGAAGAAGATCACCCTGGCCACGGCGCTGCTGCACAGCCCGCGGCTGCTGCTGCTCGACGAGCCGTTCGAGGCGGTCGACCCGGTGTCGGCCGCCACGATCCGCACCATCCTGCAGCGGTTCGTCGCTGGCGGCGGCTCGGTCATCTTCTCCAGCCACGTGATGGCGCTGGTGGAACGCCTCTGCGACCACCTGGCGGTGCTCGCGGCGGGCAAGGTGGTGGCGGCCGGCTCGCTGGACGAGGTGCGCGGCGGGCTGTCCCTCGAGGACGCGTTCGTCGGCATCGTCGGCGCCCGCACCGACGGCGCGGAGGGGCTGTCATGGTTGGCGTCCTGATCGAGATGCGGGCCGCCGTCACCCGGCGGCGGACCACCGGCAAGCGCGCGCTCGGCACCGTGGCGCTCGTCCTGCTCGTCACGCTGCTCGCCGTCGCGACCCTGGCCGCCGGCCTGAAGCACTACCGCTACCCGGGCGCGGGGGCCAACGTCGTGGCGACCCTGTGCTTCGGCTGGCTGCTCGGCTGGGTGAGCGGCCCGCTGATCACCGGCGACGACGCCGCGCTGCGGATGGACTACTTCAAGCTGCTGCCGGTCCCGGCCCGCAAGCTCGGCTACGCCATGCTCGGCGCCGCCTTCGCCGACGTGTCGCTGGCGTTCAGCCTGGTCGCGTTCGGCGCCCTGGTCGCGCTCGGCGCGCAGTCCGGCGCCGCGGCCGCGCTGACCGGCGCCGCCGCGATGCTGCTCGACCTCGTGCTCGCCGTGGTCGCCGGCCAGGTCGCGATCGCCGTGTTCGGCCCGGTGATCAGCTCGCGCCGCGGCCGGGACTTCGCCGCGATGCTGCTCGCGCTCGTCATCACGCTGCTCTCGCTGGCGTCCAGCCTGGTGCCGTTCGTCGCGGCGCGGCTGACCAACGGCCACTCGCCGGCGCTCTCCGCCGTGGTGCGGATCCTGCCCTCCGGCTGGGGAGCGGTGGCGGTGGACGCCGCCGGCCGGTCCGACTGGGGCCTGGCCGCCTTGTGCCTCGGCGGCCTGGTCGCGCTGGTCGCGGCGCTGGTGCTGGCCTGGCCGCCGCTGCTCGCCCGCCGGCTGATGATGTCCACCGGCGGCGCCCGCCGCCACCCAAGCGCGGCGCGGTCACGCCCCGTCCGCGAAGGGCATCCTGCCCGCCACCCCGTTTGGCGCCGTGCTCGGCCGGGAGCTGCGGCTGTACTCGCGCTCCACGCTGCGCAGCATGCTGCTGATGATCTCGTTCCTGGTGGCCGTGGTCGTCGCGCTCATCGTCGCGCTCAGCGGCAAGACCACCGGCCTGCCGTTCCCCGGGCTGCTGTTCACGATCATCGCGGCGGCCTGCTTCACCAACTGCTACGGCGACGACGGCACGTCGCTGTGGCTCACCCTGGTCGTGCCCGGTGCCGCCCGCCCGGACGTGCGCGGCCGCGCGTGGGCCTGGTTCCTCGTCGTCGGGCCGGCCGGCCTGCTGCTCACCGTCGTGCTCACCGCGGTCAGCGGGCAGGCCTGGTCCTGGCCCTGGGTGCTGGCCGCCGAGCCGGCCCTGGTAATCGGCAGCGCGGGCCTGCTCGTGGCGGTCGGCGCCTGGTCGGTGAACGCCCCCGCCCCGGACGGCGGCCCGTCGCCGATGCGCGTACTGAAGACGCACCTGGCGCTGATCGCCATCCCGGTCGTCGTGCTCTTCCCCGCCGCCGCCCTGCTCATCCCGGGCGCGATCGGCCACAGCGCGCTGCTGCGCTGGCTGGCGGTGCCGGTCGCCATCGCCTGGGCCGCGTTCCTGTGCTGGCGCTCCGTCCAGGCCGCCACCCGCCGTCTTGAGCAGCGCGGCCCCGAGGCCTTCGCGGGCACCCGCGCGCCCGCCGCCTAGATCCGCGCCCGCCACGGTGAACCACGCACCCGTTCGGACAGTCCCTTCTGGTCTGTTGTTGAATTTTGAATTATCCGAACGAGTGCGGGCTTACTGGCCCGAAGGGCCCGCGGCCCATGACCGTCCTGGCCCTCGGGCCCCGCGGCACATATCTATTGGCCCTCGGGCCCCGAGGGCCAAAACGGGTATGGCCCTCGGGGCCCGAGGCTCGGAACGGTTATGGACCTGACGACCGCGCGGGCCATCGAGCAGGTCGGCGGGGCCGCCAAGGGCAGGCCGTCTCCAGCGACGTGGGCTGGCCGCCGCTGTTCTGTCCCTGTGGCCCACCGGGCCGGAATCGTTGTGGCCCGGTGGGCCACAGGGCCAGTAGACCTGGTGCCTCGGGGCCACAGGGCCACAACGGAAATGTCCCCGTGGGCCACGGGCCACGTCCCGCGGGGACGTCCACGCATCCCGCGGGACCTTCCCGCCGGTAACCGGAGGCGGGCCGTGACCAGCGTGGCTATCTGGTCTTCCAGGGGAACGGGGGCCGTCAGGCGGTTGTCGATGACGGTGTGCGGGACGGCGGGGGTGTCGTCGAGGCGCATGCGGGCGGTGAACGCGGCGAAGTCCGCCAGCTTGCCGGTGTCCCGGCCGGAGCCGCGGGCGATCAGCCGCTGGCGCAGGGTGGCCGCGTCCGAGCGGACCCAGACGAGGCGCACCGTCCCGCCGCCGAGCCCGTCAACCCAGGACCGCCAGCGGCCGGCGTCGTGGATCTGCTGGGTGAACGGGCCGGACAGCAGCACCGGGCAGCCGTGGGAGCGGATCTCGCGGGCGGTCGCGGTCATCCCGGCGTACTCGTGGACCTTGACGTGCTCGTCGTACCACGGGCCCTCGCGCTCGCCGGGCGGACGGCCGGCCGCGTCCAGGGTCGCCGCCACGAACGACCCGTACATCGTGTCCTTGTCGAGCAGCGCGGGCACCGGGTCGAGCCGCGCGAGCAGCAGCCGGGCGACCGTGCTCTTGCCCGCACCCGGCGGGCCTGCCACCACCCACGCGGGCGCGGGAACGCTCATGCGCAGCACACTAGCGCGAGCCGGCGCGCAGGCGCGAGCCGCAGGCGCCGTAGCGCGGAAGCACTGTCACGCGCGGACCCGGCTGCCCGGGCCCGGTTCCAGCCGCAGCCGCGGGCGCTCCGTCAGCTCGTGCCCCTCCTCGCAGGTCAGCGTGACCCTGATCCGGGCGCCGCAGCCGGCGTGCCGCACCACGGCCGGCGGGCCCTCCGGCCCGGCGAGGTTACGGTCGCCCCACTCCATGAACGCCAGCAGGATCGGGATCAGCTCGCGCCCCGGTCCGCTGAGCCGGTACTCGTGCCGCTCGCGCGCGCCGGGCTCGCGGTAGGCGGTGCGCTCGACCAGGCCGGCCTGCGCCAGGCGGGCGAGCCGCGCCGGACAGCACGTTGCGCGCGATGCCCAGGTGACCGGCCAGCTCGTCGAAGCGGCCGACGCCGTTGGCCACGTCGCGCAGCACGAGCAGCGTCCAGCGGTCGCCGATGAGGGCGAGCGTCCTGGCGATCGAGCAGGTGTCACTGTCGTACGCGCTATACGGCCTCATGACTGGCATCGTACGCATGCTAGGTTGCTTTTAGAAACTCAGACGCTACAGCGAGGTGGCCATGACGACAGTGCCGAGACCCGGACTGACCGAGACCGAGCAGCCGGACGCGCAGCCGCGGGAGCGGACGTTCTCCTGGGACGACCCGGTCGCCATCGCCCGCGCGGGGGCGGGCCTGAGCGGGGCCGAGTTCTTCGCCGCGATCGGCGACGGGCACGATCCCGCCGCCGCCGGTCATGCGGGCGCTGGACTTCGACGGCGTGTCCTTCGGGGAGGGGCGCGCCGTGTTCCGGCTGACGCCGCGGGAATTCCACTACAACCCGCTCGGCACCGTGCACGGCGGCGTGTTCGCCACCCTGCTCGACTCCGCGTGCGGCTGCGCCGTGCACACCATGCTCCCGGTGGGCGTCTTCTACACGAGCCTGGACCTGTCGGTGAAGTTCCTGCGGCCGGTCACGGTCGAGACCGGCCCGATCACCGCCGAGGGCACCGTCGTCCACCTCGGCCGGCGCACGGCGCTCGCCGAGGCCAGGATCACCGACGCCGCGGGCAAGGTGTACGTCACCGCCACCAGCAGCTGCCTGCTGCTGCGGCCCGAGCAGCCCGGGCCGCCGCGTTCCTGACCTGTCACCGGCCGGCCGAGCCGCTGCCGCGGTGAAGCGACGGGCTTCCGCCGGCGCGTGACTGGGTACCAGTGGGGTGTCATCAGCGTTACGCGAGCGACCAGCATCCACCTGCCTGCTCCGTGCTGTCTGACGCTAAGGTTGGCGGGGCGGCACGCGGCGGACGGGGAGGGCGATGAGGGCGGCGGCACTGCGCGCGGCGCGCTGGAGCTTGGTGCCCTCGGTGTCGTGTTCGGCGACATCGGGACGAGCCCGCTGTACACCGTGCAGACGGTTTTCAGCCCGTCCGACCCGCACCGCGTCCAGGTGACGACGGAGAACGTGTACGGCGTCGTCTCGCTGATCTTCTGGGCGGTGGTGACCATCGTGATGGTCACCTACGTGCTGCTCGTGATGCGCGCCGACAACGACGGCGAGGGCGGGATCATGGCGCTGATCACCCTGATCCGCCGGCACAGCGCGCCGAGCAGGCGGCGGACGGCGGTGGTGCTCGCCCTGCTCGGGGTGTTCGGCGCGTCGCTGTTCTTCGGCGACAGCATGATCACCCCGGCGATCTCGGTGCTGTCCGCGATCGAGGGCGTGCAGGTCGCGGCGCCGTCCGTGTCAGCGACATCGTGCTCCCGATCACCGCGGTGATCCTGATCGGCCTGTTCCTGATCCAGCGGCTCGGGCACCGGCGCGGTCGGGCGGCTGTTCGGGCCGGTGATGGCGCGTCTGGTTCGCGGTGATCGCCGCCTGGGGCATCCACGGCATCGTCGGCAACCCGGCGATCCTGAAGGCGCTGTCCCCCACGTACGCGGCCACGTTCCTGTTCGGGCACTTCGGCACGGCGTTCTTCTCGCTGGCGGCCGTGGTGCTCGCGGTGACCGGCGCCGAGGCCCTCTACGCCGACATGGGGCACTTCGGCCGCGGCCCGATCACCCGGGCGTGGATCTTCCTGGTCTTCCCCGCCTGCATCCTCAACTACCTGGGGCAGGGGGCCCTGGTCCTGTCCGATCCCGCCACGCGCGCTCAGCAACCCCTTCTTCCTGCTGGTGTCCGGGTGGGCGCGGATCCCGATGGTGATCCTGGCCGCCGCCGCGACGGTCATCGCCTCCCAGGCGGTCATCTCCGGCGCGTTCTCGCGTGACCCAGCAGGCCGCCCAGATCGGGTACCTGCCGCGGCTGCGCATCGACCACACCTCGGAGGAACAGGTCGGGCAGATCTACGTCCCGTGGATCAACTGGGCGCTGTGCGCGGCGGTGCTCGCGCTCGTCTTCACGTTCCGCACCTCGACCGCGCTGGCCTACGCGTACGGCGTGGCGGTCACCGGCACGATCACGATCACCACGCTGCTGTTCTTCTACATCGTCCGCAGCCAGTGGAAGAAGCCGCTGTGGCTGGTCGTCCCCGGCGCCGGCGTGCTGCTGACCATCGACCTGCTGTTCTTCGCCGCCAACCTCACCAAGCTGCCGCACGGCGCCTGGCTGCCGCTCGCCATCGGCATCGCGGTGTTCACCATCCTCACCACCTGGCAGAAGGGCCGGCAGCTCGTCAGCCGCCAGCGCATGATCGACGAGGGATCGCTGCGCGAGTTCATCGACGAACTGCACGACAAGGAAGCCGCCGCTGCCCCGGGTCCCGGGCACCGCGATCTTCCTCAACCGCGGCAAGGACACCGCCCCGCTGGCCATGCGGGCCAACGTCGAGCACAACGAGGTGCTGCACGACCACGTCCTCATCCTGACCATCCAGACGCTCCCGGTCCCCCACGTCGCGGCCGCCGACCGGCTCGAGATCGACGACCTCGGCTACCGGGACGACCGGATCTACCACGTCACCGCCCGCTTCGGCTACATGGACACGCCCAGCATTCCGCCGCTGCTGCCGCTCATCCGCGCGGCCGGGCAAGAGGGGAAGCTGGAGGGCGGCAAGGTCTCCTACTTCCTGTCCACCATCGAGGTGCGCCGCGGGAACACGCCCGGCATGAGCCAGTGGCGCAAGCGCCTGTTCGTCGCCACCGCCCGGCTGACCGCCGACGCCGCCGAGTACTTCCAGCTCCCCCGCGACCGCACCGTCATCATGGGCTCCCGCATCGAGCTCTAGCGCGCGCTGGTGCGGTTCCCTCGGTAGCACTCCCCCGCTCGCGGCCCGCGGAGCTAACCTCCGAGTGAGGTAACCGCACTCATCGCAACCTGAGGAGCACCCGCCGTGCGGATCGTTCAGCTGTCCGACACCCACATCTCCCACCTCGGCGGAGTTCCCGCCGAGAACATGTCGCTCCTGGCCGACCACGTCAACCACGACATCCGCCCCGACCTCGTCGTCCACACCGGCGACGTGGTGATCGCCGACCCAGACTCCGCGGCCGACCGCGACGCGGCCAAGCGCCTGCTCGCGCGAATCGACGCTCCGCTGCTCGTGCTCCCGGGCAACCACGACGTGGGCGAGTCCGCCGACAGCCCGTGGATGGAGCTCGCGGTGACCAGCGAGCGGATCGCCGCCTTCTCGTCGGCCTGGGGACAGGACCGGTTCATCGCCGCGGGCAGCGCCGCCACTCGTTCGGATAACTGGGTCTTCATCGGGATCAACAGCGAACGGCTCGGCTCGGGACTGCCGGAAGAGCGCGAGCAGTGGGACTGGCTCGCGGACGCCGCGAGGCAAGCCCGCGGCAAGTCCGTGATGCTGTTCCTGCACAAGCCGCTCTGGTTCCCCACCGGCAGCCAGTCCGGCCTCACCGTCCCCGAGGCGGACCGCGAGCGGCTCGTCGCGCTGTTCGCCGACGCGCGGCTGCGCGTGGTGTCCAACGGTCACCTGCACCGCTTCCGCCGCGCGTTCCAGGGCGAGGTCCTGGCGGTCTGGGCACCGTCGATGACCTTCGCCCTCACCGCCGACCCCGGCGCGGCATCGAGGAGGCAAGCGCGCCCGGGATCGTGGAGTACCGCATCGAGGACGATGACGTCCAGGCGGAGCTGCGCCAGGTGCCCGGGACCGGCGCCGTCTCCGACGTGGCGGCGATGCCCGAGTTCACCGCGGCCCTCGCCGAGATCGAGTCGCGGTAACCGCGCCGGCATTCCCTTGCCAGCGGGCAGGGGAGCAGCACCCGTAGGATGCTGCTCCCTGCCCGGAGCATCTCCCGGCCGAGAATCGCGCCCTTCCCGATGAGATTTGCCGCGCGGGCCGTGCAACGCGAGGCACCCCTGGATCCGTCTTTCAGGCGACGATCAGGAGGAGCCTATGAGAGCTGATGCGGACGAGGAGTTCACCGCCTACGCGGCGGAATCCGCGGCCCGGCTGCGCCGCACCGCCTACCTGCTGTGCGGCGACTGGCAGCGCGCCGAGGACGAACTGCAGGCCGCGCTGGTCAAGCTTTACCTGTCCTGGAACCGGGTGCGGGCGCGCGGGGCACTTGACGCGTTCGTCCGGACGACGCTGGTCCGCGGGCTGATCGACGAGCACCGGCGGCCATGGCGGCGCGAGCAAGCTCGCGCCACGCTGCCGGAGCACGCGGCGCCCGCGTCCTTGCCCTTGGAAGACCGGCTGGCGGTCAGGGACGCGCTCGCGCTCGTGCCGCCCAGGCAGCGGGCCGTACTGGTGCTCAGGTTCTACGAGGACTGCGACGTGGCCGAGACAGCCCGGCTGATCGGCTGCACCGAGGGCACCGTCAAGAGCCAGACCGCCCGCGGGCTTGCCCGGCTCCGTGAACTGCTGGCGGCGGCCGACCCGGCCGTCGCCGCCTACCGGGAGAAGTGAAGGAATGCCTGATATCACCACGCAGATCAAGACCGCCGTCAGCGACGAGCCGCCGCTGGGCTTCGGGCCGGCGGACGTCATCGCGGCCGCGCGCCGGGTGCGGCGCCGCCGGCGGGGGATGTACGCGGCCGCGACGGCCGGCGTTGCCGCCGCCGTCGCGGCCGGGACCGTGCTCGCGCTGCCCGGCGGCGGGGGCGGCACGCCGGCCCGGGGCACGCTGGACGGTCACGCCACGGAAATGTCCCTGACCGCGCTGAGCCGCATCGCGGCCAAGCAGCCGGCGGCCGCCCCCCGGGGGCTGCCCACCGCCCGGGTGGACGGGGTGACCGCGGCCGAGACCTACGCACTGTTCGAGAAGGACACCGGCATGAAGGTGACCGCGGCGCAGGCCAGCCTGCTGCGACCGCCGGCGAGCTTGACCTGGCCGCCGGGCTAGCGGTCACCGGGCACCCCTACCTGAACATCCAGGTCACCCCGGCGGACACGATGATCACCGCCATGCCGACCTGCGCGGAGCTCAGCGACCTGGCCTCGGGCGACGGCGACGGGTACTACGGGCCGTGCTCCGTCCAGCGGCTCGCCGACGGGTCGATCCTCATCGTGCGCAGCGGGGAGACCAGGCAAGGTCACTTCACGAAGGCCCAGGCCAGCCTGATCAGGCCCGACGGCTCCGGTGTCTTCGCCGAGGACACCAACCAGGCGATCGCAGACCATCGGCGACGTCGTCAAGGAGAAGGAGGCCAAGGCCGCCGGCAAGCCCGCGCTGCCGCCGGTCGTCAGCGTGCTCCCGCCGGTCGGCGCGAACGCGCTGGCTGCCTTCGTCCAGGACGTCGCCGCCCGCTCGTAACGCCGCGGAACCGCCGGTTACCAGGAAGGACGGCGGATGCCCGCGCCGTCAGGGCCGGCAGATAGCATGCCCTGGCGCTGGCCCGCTGGCGCCCGCCGTCCTGTCCGGCTTCCCTGCGGCTCCAGTTCCCACCGGGCCGCAGCCCCGCCCGGCATGCCCGGTATGAATGTGCCATTGATGTCGCTATAGCGACATCAATGGCACATTCATACGATGCGAAGCCCTCATAGGGCGCTTACTTCGGGCGGATGAGCTCGGGCTCGGCCTCGACGTCGTAGTCGTAGAGCCACGCGCGCAGCTTCCGCGTGTCGACGAGCTCCCGGTCGCGGCTGTCCGCCGTGCGGTTGACCTGGTCGTAGCGCTCGCCGTTGCGCCGCGAGTTGGCCTGCACGACGTCGGTGCGGCGGCGCCGCACCTGCGCGTAGCGGCGCAGCGCCGCGGGCACGTCCGCGGCAGACGCGTCCTTGAGCACGGCGGCCAGGGCGAAGGCGTCCTCGATGCTCTGGTTGGCGCCCTGGCCGAGGTGCGGCAGCATCGGGTGGGCCGCGTCGCCGAGCAGCGCCAGCCGGCCGTTGGTCCACTCGGCCAGCGGCTCGCGGTCGTACAGCCCCCACCAGAAGGTCGAGTCGACCTGCCGGAGCAGGTCGGTCACCGGGGCCGCGAAGCCCGTCGAAGGCGGCGCGGAGCGCGTCCGGGTCGCCGGGCGCGGACCAGGACTCGCGCATCGCCTGGTCCGCCGGGACGAAGCAGACGAAGTTGAGCATGCCGGCCCGCCCGCACCGGGAACACGATGACGTGCTTGCCCTCGCCCATCCAGACCTGGAAGATCCGCGGCGGCCACCAGGGCACGCGCGACGTGTCGAGCACGCCCCGGTAGGAGATCTGGCCGGAGAAGACCGGCGTCGCCTGCGCGGTGACGAACCGCTGCAGCGCGGAGTGGATGCCGTCGGCGGCGATCACCATGTCGGCCTCGGCGATGGCGCCGTTCTCGAACGTGACGCGGGCCTTCCCGCGTCCGCGGCCGGTCCTGCTCGAACGAGACGGCCCGGTGCCCCGGGTGAACGCTGCCGTCCGGGACGGCGCGGCGGAGCACGTCGACGAGGTCCGCCCGGTGCATGCCGTACATCGCCGCCCAGCCGGAGGAGTCCGTGGTCATGACCGGCGCGACCCTGGTGCCGTCGTGGCGGTAGTAGGTCGATCCCTCGCCCACCCAGCCGCCGACCTGCGTCGATCGCCGCGGCCAGGCCGAGCCGGTGCAGCAGGCGCACGCTGTTCGGCCCGATCAGCACGCCGGCCCCGACCTCGCCGATCTCGGGCGCCTGCTCGTAGACCGAGGCCTCGATGCCCGCCCTGGTCAGCGCGGCGGCCGCCGCGAGCCCGCCGATTCCGCCGCCCACTACCGCCGCCGTCAGCCCCTTGCCCATCAGCACCCGCCTCATCAGCACCTGCCCATTAACAACACTGGGCATTCATTACAGCCGGCGAATTATCGCACAGGGAAAAATCCCTGATCGGCTGCCATTAGGGCCGCTAAGTTACTCGTCAGCCGGATCGGCTCTCGCCAAGGAGCCCGCCTGGCGGCGGCGGTTCCGGCCAGGGCAGCTGGCGGACGGCCGGGACCGCCAGGACCGCCGAGGGTCATGGCGGCGGACCAGGCGGCGCCGAACGCGAGGACGGCGCGCGGGCCGAAGAGGGCGGCCTCCGGGCCGGCGGCGATGAACGCGACCGGGCCGAACGCGAAGGCGCCGACCATGTTGAACGCGCCGACCCGCGACAGCGCCTCGGCCGGGATAAGGCGCTGCTCCACGGTCGTGGCGAACGCGCCGCCCAGGGCCGTGCCGAGGCCCGGCGCGCAGCGCGGCCCCGGCCACCGCGGCCAGCGGCAGGCGCAAGGCCAGCGCGAGCGGCGGGAGCGCGAAGCCGAGCGTGGTCAGCGTGGCGACGAGCAGCGGCCGTCGCGGCCTGCGGCCAAGGGCCAGCGAGGCCGCCGAGGATCGAACCGCCGCCGTAGCAGGCCAGGACCACGCCCCAGGCCCGGGCGCCGCCGAGGTACTGGCGGGCGAGGACCGGGCCGAGCACCAGGTACGGGCCCCAGGTCACCAGGTTGAACAGCGCGAACTGGACGGTTTGCGGCCACAGCCAGGGGTGGGCGGTGAATTCGGCCCAGCCTTCGGCCAGGTCGCGGAGCAGTGAGTCCTCTTCGGGGCCGGTGCCGAGCCGAGCGGGCTCCCCGGCGGGCCGGGCGCCCGGCGTTGCTCCCGGAGGCGGAGCCCGGCGAGCGCGAGGGCGCTGAGCGCGTAGCTGCCCGCGTCCACCGCGATCACCAGGGCGGGGCTGGTCACGGCGATGAGGACCCCGGCCAGGGCCGGGCCGGCGACCTGGGCGGCCGGCTGGGCCGTGCCGAGCAGCGCGTTCGCGTCGCCCAGCTGGCCGGGCGGAACGAGTTGCACCGGGAGGCCGGACAGCGCCGGGGAGAAGAACGCGTTGCCGGCGCCGACCGCGAGCGCGGCGGCCACGAACAGCCACAGGCCCGGGCGCCCGGCCGCCAGCGCCGCCGCGAGGACGGCCTGGGCCGCGCAGCGCACCAGGTCGGCGGTCAGCATTACCCGCCGGCGGCCGAGGCGGTCGGCGAGCGCGCCGCCGAACAGGATGAACGCGACCATCGGGACGATGTTCGCGGTGAACACGATGCCGAGCCCGGTCGCCGTGCCGCCGTCGCCGAGCAGCGCGAAGGCGATCGCGACCGACGACATCGCGGTGCCGAGCAGCGAGGCGGTGTAGCCGACGTAGAACCGGCGGAAGTCGCGGCCGCGCGAGGACTCCCAGCCTTTTAGGGAAATATTTACTGCGAGAGTAAGCGGCACTCGTTCGGGATGATTTACTGCGGTTTTCTTTGCTTTTGAATTTGACTTCAGGACACAATGCTTACTGTGCCAAATGAATCGCCTTTAAAGCAAAGCCAGGCGGCTTCCGACCAGCGGCCTTCCGCAGTAAATGCGTTTTCACGAAGGAGTTATGCTGGGAAAGGATTCGCGTTCGCGGAATGGAGGCAGCGGTGGCGCCGGTGGAGTACGCGGTCGCGGTGGACGAGTACCTCGGCCAGGCGGCGCTCGGCGAGGCCTCGCGGCGGGTCTACCGGATCTCGCTGACCGGGTGGACGTGGCCGCTGGTCGGCAAGCCGGTCCCCGCGGCGGCGGAGCGGCGGGGCGCGGTGCCGCCGGTCGTGCCGCTGGCGCTGCTCGACGACCCGGCCACCGGCGGGCGGCTGCGCGGCGCGCTCGCGGAGCGGGCGGGGCGGACCGACGCGCGCACCGTCAACCGGGAACTGTCCGCGCTGCGCAGCGCCGTCGGCTGGTGGCTCGACCAGGGCTGGATCACCGCCGACCCGACGGCCGGGCTCAGGCACCGGCCGCCGGACGGGCTCGCCGCGCCGCTCGACGCCGCGCAGGTCGAGGCGCTGCTGCGGCTGCCCGTCAGCCTGCGGGAGCACGCGTTCTGGCGGCTGCTGCACGACTCCGGCGCGGCCGCGGCCCAGTTGCTCGCGCTTGACGTCGGCCACCTGGACCTGCAGCGGCACCGGACCCGGGCCCGGCCGGGCGACCGGCCGGGGCCGGCATCGCCTGGCAGGAGGCGACCAGCCAGGTCCTGTGCTGGCTGCTGGCCGGGCGGACCTCGGGACCGGTGTTCGTGACCGGGCGGCGGGCCCGCGGCCAGGGCCGCCGACCGCTGCCCGGTGACCGGGCAGGCCCGGATGTCCTACCGGCGCGCGGCGGAGCTCTTCACCGCGCTGACCAGGCCGCTCGACCCGGCGGGGCACGGCTGGACCCTGCACCAGCTCAGCGGCGCCCGGAGCAATAGGTATGTCTTAGGTATGGCTTAGGTATCTTCTGTGCTAGAAAGTACCCATGCGGCGGCGTTCTTCAGCTGGCGCACGCTTTGACGGGGTTCACTGGGGGTTGTCCGACGACCTGCTTAGGAGTGTCGCGTGACCGAGGACGCCGCTGGAACAGGTGTAGACATCACCGTTCCGCATTCGGCCCGGATCTGGAATTACTGGCTTGGCGGGCAAGGACCACTACGCGGTCGACCGGGCAGCGGGCGACCAGTTCAGCGCTATCTACCCGGGGATCGTAGACATCGCGCGGGCCGACCGGGCCTTCCTTGGCCGGGTCGTCCGGTACCTGGCGGGCGAGGCCGGGGTCAGGCAGTTCCTTGACGTAGGGACCGGGCTGCCGACGGCGGACAACACGCACGAGGTCGCCCAGCGAGCCGCGCCGGAGTCCCGGATCGTGTACGTCGACAACGACCCGCTGGTGCTGACGCACGCGCGGGCGCTGCTGACCAGCGCGCCGCAGGGCGCCACCCACTACGCGGACACCGACATGAGCGACACCGACGCGGTGCTCCGCGAGGCCGGCCGCTGACGCTGGACCTGACCAAGCCGGTCGCCCTCACGTTCATGGGCGTGCTCGGGCACGTGACCGACCACGAGGCAGCGAAGCGGATCGTCGGACGGGCTGCTCGCCGGCCTGCCGTCCGGCAGCTACCTGGCGATCAACGACAGCATCAACACCAGCCCGGAGCTTGAGGAAGCCCTGCGGGTGTACGAGGCCTCGGGCGCCGTCCCGTACCGCACCCGCAGCCTGGAGCAGTTCACCAGCTACTTCGACGGCCTTGAGCTGGTGGAGCCGGGCGTGGTCCTGGTCGATGACTGGCACCCCGACCCTGACGTGCCCCGCGGCCCCGAGATCCCCCAGGCCGGCGCGGTCGGCCGCAAGCCGTAACGCCCAGGCCCCTGCTCCACGGCGAAGGCCTGGAGCAGGGGCACAACGCTGATTTTCAGAACGAGTGGTAGTTTCACGGCGGCACTTGCCCTATACCGGGTATGCGCGCAGGCGCCCGTGCCTATCATCTTCCTTATGTGGCCGACGGTTTCCGTTCCACGGTGGCGCGCAACCGGCGGCTCGGGCCTTCCCCCGGTTGGGCCCGCGATGATGACCCTGAGATCGCTGATCGCCTATCTTGCGACGATGATCAGGGCGGCGGGCATCGTGTACATCATCGTCCAGGTCATCATCTGGCACTCGTTTTACGCGCAGTCGCCGTGGCGCCTGGCGGCCCCCGCCCTGACCGTGGCGTGGGCGGTTGGCGTAATCACCTACCTGCGCAGGAACTGGCCATCGCGGATTCTCACCTGGGTGGACTCGGCCGCCTACCTGGCGCTCGCGCTCGGCGCGCAAGCGTGCGTGCCGCCCGAGACCCGCGACACCCCGTTCAGCTGGCTGGTGATCTCCATGTCGGGCCAGCTCATCGTCCCGGCCTGGTACGCGCCAGGCGCGCTCTCCGTGCTGCTGACGCTGGCCTCGCCGCTTGCCTACCTGACCGGCGCGGAACTGCAGCCGGTGACGGACATGAGGATGATGACGGGAGCGGTGGTCCTGCTGCTCGTCGTCGGGCTGGTGCACGGATGGGGCCGCCGGGTTCTCTACCGCCGCGCGACCGCGGCGGACGCCGACCTGGACCAGGCCGACCAGGCCGCCCGGGCGGAGTACGCGGTGCTGCGCCGGAGCCTGGAGCGCCGCGAGCATGACCGCCTGCTGCACGACACGATCCTCAATACGCTCACCGCCGTGGCCAGGGGAAGCGGCGAGGCCGTGGCCCAGGTGGTGACCAGGTGCCGGCAGGACGTGGCCCTGATGGAGGCCGCGCTCGGCGGCGGCGACCTGGCCGCCGATTCCGTGCGCGGTCCCGGCGACCTGCTGGCGCAGGTGCAGGCCGTGGTCAGCGACATGCGCGCCCGGGGGCTTGCCGTTCACCTTGACGTCGACGGCGCGGAAGACGGCGGCGCGGAAGCGGCGGCGGTCCCGGCGCGGGTCGTCGCGGCGGTCGCGTACGCCGTGCGCGAGGCCCTGTCGAACGTGGCGGCGCACGCGGGGACCGCCGAGGCCTGGGTCAGCCTGCTTGTCACACAAGCGGGGGAAAACGCCGCGGATGGGTGCCGCCTGCGCGCGGTGGTCCGCGACCGGGGCGCCGGATTCGATCTTGCCCGCGTCGACCTGGCACGGCTCGGCCTGCGGCGGTCCATCACGGAGCGCGCCGCCGAGTGCGGCGGTCAGGCGACGATCTGGTCCCGGCCAGGACAGGGCACCGAGGTGTCCCTCTGCTGGCCCGCGCCCGGGCCGGCCGGCCCCGGCGCTGGCCGGCGAGCGCGGGGCCGGCCAGGAGGCCCTGCCGTGGTAACCCCGCGCGAGGTGGCCAGGGACACCGTAGAGTCCGGCCTGACCCGCCTGGTCAGGGTGCTCGCGGTGGTCATGCCGTCGCTCGCGCTCGTCCAGGCGCTGGCCAATTCACGTGATTACCGCCAGCCGGTCGCCGCGATCGTGATCTGGCTCGCGGTCCTCGGGGCCGGCGCCTGGCTCGTGCCCCGGCTGCGCCGCGGCGGCCTGACCGCGGGCGAGACGGCGGCGGCGGTCGCGATCGCGGTGGCCGCGGTGGCCGCGACCGGCGCGGTGCACCGCGCGCACGGCCCCCCAGGGGGCGCTGACCTGGCCATCCTTGGCACCGCCTGGCTGCTCGTGCTGATCGTCGTCAGCCATCCGGCCCGGGTCTGGGTCCCGGTAGCGCTGCTCGTCTTCGCCGTGCAGAGCGCGCTGCTCATCGGCGAGCAGGGGCTGAGCCTGATTAGCCTGTCCCAGGTAGCGGTGGGCGGCTACATCATCGCGACCGTGCTGATCGCGTTCGCCGCGCTGCGGCCCGCGGTGGACATGCAGGTCGACCTGGCTGCCCGCCAGGCCGCCCTGGCGAGCAAGTCGGCGGCCGAGCACGCCGCGGCGGCCGCCGTCAAGCAGGAACGGGACAGCAGGCTCGCGGTCCTCGAGTCCGAAGCGCTGCCGCTGCTGCGCGGCATCGCGGACGGGACGCTTGACCCGGCCGACGAGCGGCGTCAGGGAGCAGTGCGCCCGGCACGCGGCGGTGCTGAGGCGCGCCCTCACCGAGAGCGCGCCGGCTGGCGAGCTGATGGCCGGGCTTGAGCGAACGCTGCGAGCGGCGGCCGGGCGCGGGCTGCCGGTGACCGTCCAGGCGATCGGCGACCTGGGCTCACCGCGGCCACCGGTCGCGCGCGCGGTCCTGGCCACGGTTGAGGCCGTGCTCGGCGCGCTTCCGCCGCACCCGGCGGTGCTCACCGCCCTCGCCGCGGGCGATGACATCGAGCTGTACCTGACGTTCAGCGCGCCCCCGCGGGCGGCGCCCGACGTGACGCGGTTCGGGCTTGACCTGCCCGCCGCCGCGCACTGGCGCGCCGCACTGAGCGCGCCGGAAACAGGCGAAGGATTCCTTGAGGTCAGCTGGCGGAAGGACGGTGCTGCTTGACCGGTGTCATTGACATCGCGGCCGTGGATGACCACCCGATCATCCTGGAAAGCGTCGCGGGCTGGGTCAGGGCGGGCCAGGGCGACATCCGGGTCGTCGCCACCGCGGCGACCGTGGACGCGCTGCTCGGCGGGCCCGGCCGCGGCGCGGACGTGGTCCTGCTCGACCTTGACCTCGGCGACGGGACTACCGCGCAGGGAAACGTGGCCGCCATCCGCGCCGCGGGCCCGGAGGTGCTGGTCCTGTCGGCGTCCGACCGGCCGCTTGTGGTCCGCGCGGCGATAGCCGCCGGGGCGCGCGGTTACGCGCTGAAGAATGAGCAGGCCGACCAGATACGCTCGGCGATCAAGGAGGTCGCCGCGGGCAGGGACTGGATTTCCCCTCGTCTCGCCTACATCTTCGCAACCGATGACACGGTCGGCAGGCCAACTCTCAGTCATCAGGAAACGCGCGCGCTGCAACTCTACGCGACCGGTTTGCCAATGAAATCGGTGGCGAAGAAGATGGCAATCAGCGAGGAAACTGTCAAACAATATTTGGGCCGCGTGCGTCAAAAATACACAATTGCCGGACGGGCCGCGCCAACGAAATTGGAGTTGTATCATCGAGCCGTCGAGGACGGACATCTCCCCCCCACTCCGTAACCTGCCACCCCCCACGGTTAAGGAGCCAGGAAACGCCCGTCCTCGACTTTGTACGTTAACCAACCTACTTTCCGCGGGCGGCTGTGTCATGACCCCCATTCCGGGGTCATGACACAGCCGCCCGGTCCCGGCTTTATCGAAGTCATTGAATCCTGGACCCCGGTAATCGCCGGGGCCGGCCTTACGGCTGGAAGACCAGCCGGCCGGTGGTGGTGCCGGCGGCGAGCCGGCGCAGCCCGTCGGGCACGTCGGCCAGCGGCAGCCGCTCGCTGATCAGCGGCCTGATCAGCCCGGCCGCGGCCAGCCTGGTCAGCTCGGCGTGGCAGTCGCGGACCGCGCCCGGGTCCAGCTGCTCGTACAGGCCCCAGTGCAGGCCGACGATCGAGTAGTTCTTCACCAGCGCGTGGTTCAGCGCGGCCGACGGGATGTCGCCGCTCGCGAAGCCGACGACCAGGATCCGGCCCTCGAACGCGATGCACTTGGTGGACTTCTGGAACGCCTCGCCGCCCACCGGGTCGTAGACGACGTCGGCGCCGCGGCCGCCGGTCGACTTCCTTGACGACCGCCACGAAGTCCTCCTCGTAGCGGTCCACGACCACGTCCGCGCCGAGTTCCCGGGCGACCGCCGCCTTCTCCGGGCCGCCGGCCACGCCGATGACCCGCGCGCCCGCGGCCTTGCCGAGCTGGACGGCGCCGCTGCCGACGCCGCCCGCCGCCGCGTGCACGAGCAGCGTCTCGCCGGCCGCCAGCTGCGCCCGCCGGTGCAGCCCGAACCACCCGGTCTGGTACGTGATGTGGAACGGCGCCGCCTCGGCGTCGTCGAGTCCCGCGGGCGCGGGCAACGCGGCGCGCCGCGTCCATGAGGGCGTACTCGGCGAACGCCCCCGCGGGCAGCACCGCCCCGCCGATCACCCGGTCTCCCGGGGTGAAGCCGGTGACGTCCGGGCCGGCCTCGACGACCTCGCCGCACAGCTCGACGCCGGGGCTGAACGGCAGCGGCGGGCGGACCTGGTAGGTGCCGCGGCACATCAGCACGTCGGGGAAGTTCGCGGCGGCGCGCGAGCACCCGCACCAGGAGCTGCCCGGGGCCGGGCACCGGCTGCGGCACCTCGGCCAGCTCCAGCACGTCCTCCGGCTCGCCGTACCGGCTTACCTGCCAGGCCTTCATCCCTGCCTCCTCGATCCGCTGCTGCAGCCGCGACATGCCGCGCAGCCACTGGTCGGTGTCCGTGGCGCGATGGACGTAGTAGTCGCGGACCTCCGGATGCGGCAGGACGAGGAACCTGCCCTCGGCCATCGCGGCCGCCAGCGCGTCGGCCACCTGCTCCGGCTCGATCGCGGCGTCCGCGAGCACGACCTCGCCGGCCCGCCCCGAGCCGGCGAGCATCTGGGTGCGCACGCCCTGCGGGCAGACGCAGTGCACGGTCAGCCCGCGGTGGCGCGTACGTTGCCGCGAGCCATTCCGCGAACCCCACCGCGGCGTGCTTGGTCACCGAGTACGGCGCCGCGCCGAGCATCGTCAGCAGGCCGGCCGCCGACGCGGTGACGACGAACGTTCCCGCGCCGCGGTCGAGCCAGCCGGGCAGCAGCGCCCGCGCCGCGCGGACGTGGGCCAGCGTGTTGACCTCCCACGCCCGCTGCCACTAGCTCGTCTGGGGTGTCCGGCCCGGTCCCGCGACGGTCCCCGCGTTCGAGCAGTAGATGTCGATCTCGCCGAGGAACGCGGTAGCCGGCGTCGATGAGCTCCGCGACGCCTTGCTCGGTCCCGGCGTCGCCGGGGACGGCCAGGCCGCCGATCTCCGCGGCGACCGCCGCGGCGGCCGCGGCATCCAGGTCGTTCACCACGACCCGCGCGCCGTCGGCCGCGAGCCTGCGCGCGATCGCCCGCCCGATCCCGCCGCCACCGCCGGTGACGACGGCGCCGGGCCCGCTCACGACGGGGCGTAGCCGGCGTTGCGCAGGATGCGCCGCAGGTCCACGATCATCTGGGCGTCGATGCCCTTGCGGTCGGGGAACTTGCCGGACGGCCGCTCAAGGGACTCGCGTTCGTCTCCTATCTGGACGGTGACCCGGTTGCCGTGCACGGTCACCGTTCCCACGGCGTCAAGCAGCGACGTCACCTCGCGCCACTCGACGTTGTGGCTCGTCGGGTGCTCGAAGATGCGGCGCAGCGTATCCCGGTGACGGCCATCGAGGTGTTCCGGCTCAGGTGAAGTCATGTCAGGAGCCTAACAAGGCGCGCCCGCGCCGGCCGCGGCCGACGGCCCGGCGGGATAGCGTGGATCCGCCTTCGACGATGGGAGAAGCCGTGTCCGACCAGCCGCGTATCAGCCACCCGGCGCATCGCCGCGCCCGCGGGAAGCATCTTCGAGATCGTGTCGAGCCCGGCGGGCCATGTCCGGATCGACGGCTCGGGGATGCTTGAGGCCGCCTCCGATGCCGGGCCGGTGACGGCGGTCGGTGACACCTTCGACATGGACATGGACCGGACGCCGCTCAGCGACATCCCCGGCCTGGTCAAGTACAAGGTCCGCAACACCGTCACCCAGTTCGTCCCTGACCGCCTGTTCGAGTGGGCGGTCGGCACCCCGGAGCGGCCCAACCTCTACGGGCACGTGTACGGCTGGCAGATCGAGCCGGTGAGCGACACCGAGTGCGACGTCACCAACTACTGCGACTGGACCGCCGTCGCGCAGAAGTACCTGGACCGGCGGCCGTGGCCCGTGGTACCGGTCGAGATGCTGGAGAAGTCGGTCGCAGAACCTGGAGCGGATCGCGACGCGCGAGTAGCGCCCGGCCCGGTCAGGCCGGGCTTGACTCCGCGACCTGGGGGCCGCGCGCGCTCCGGCTGCCAGTCCGGGGGCATGAACAGGTAGCCGAGCCGGTCCCGCCAGGACGAGGCGTGGCGGACGTCGTGCCACAGGTCGGCGTAGTGGCCGTACTGGAGCTTGACCAGGTTGTACGTCTCAACCGGGTGGGTGAGGCCGTAGGTCGGGCGGAAGCAGCTCCGGCTGGAAGGTGCCGAACATCCGGTCCCAGACGATCAGGATGCCGGCGTAGTTCCGGTCCAGGTAGATCGGGTCGGACCCGTGGTGCACCCGGTGGTGGGAGGGCGTGTTGAACACGAACTCGACCGGCCGCGGCAGCTTCCTGATCGTCTCCGTGTGGACGAAGAACTGGTAGACGAGGTTGATCCCGTAGCCGAAGTAGATCGCCCACGGCGCGACCCCGAGCAGTGGCAGCGGCAGCCAGAAGAAGAAGTCGAACCAGGGATTCCACTTCTGCCGCAGCGCGGTCGCGAAGTTCATGTACTCCGAGGAGTGGTGCGCCTGGTGGGCGGCCCAGCCGACGCGGGCGCGGTGCACGAAGCGGTGCTGCCAGTAGTAGGCCAGGTCGACGCCGACGATGACCAGCGCCCACGACCACCAGGTGCGCATCGGCAGGTGCCAGGGCGCGACGTAGAGGTAGAGGGCGATGTAGACGAAGAACGCGGCGGCCTTCAGCAGCAGGGTCGAGACCAGCGAGCCGAGGCCCATCAGGATCGACGTCGAGGCGTCCCGCGCCTGGTACCCGGTGACGTCGTCGTGGTCGAGCCACTTCAGCGCCGCGAGCTCGATGCCGATGAAGAGCAGGAAGAACGGAACGGCCCACGTCACCGGGTTCAGCCACGGGTCGAGGACGTCATGCATCGCCGCCTCCAGCGACATCGACCGCCGATATATGACTGGCGGGTAACTTACCTCAGGTTCGGCCTGCCAACAAGGGCCGAGGCCCGGCTACCAGGCGTTCAGCGCCGGGTGCCGCGTCATCGCGGACCGCTGGGCGGCGCTGAAGTGGCGGCCGTGCTGCAGCACGGAAACCAGCGCCAGGGTAGATTGCGCGCCCTGGTTACGGTTACGGCCCGTGGGCCCCAGGCCGTCGTGGCCCCCGCCGGTGTGCTCGTTGAACAGGGGGATCCTGGCGTCGTTGTCGCCGAGAAACCACGCCACGCACATGCCGACGCCGCTCAGCCAGCTTGTCTCGCCGGTCACCACGGCCGCGCGCACGCACGCGTCGGCCAGCGCGGCAACCTCGATCGGCTGCTGGTTGAAGCCCGGACGCTGCTCGCCCTGGCCCCAGCCGCCCGCGGGCACCACCGACAGGTGACCGTGGCGGGTCTCGCCTGCCAGCAGCCAGTCAAGCATGCGCAGGCCGTTGCGCGAGAACGCGGTCGTCGCCGAGCTTCCAGCCCGCCACGATCACCGCCTCCGCGATCGCCGCGTTCGCGTAGCTCAGCCGGGGGGCAGGCCAGGGCCAAGCGGGATTGTCTGACGGCTCGCCGATGATGTCGACGGCGGCGGCCAGGAGGCCGCGGGCGCCGGCGTGGCCGGGCAGGACGCTGAGTACCTCGGCGGCGCCGAGCGCCGCGAACGCCATGGCGTGCGGCCACTCCGAGCGGAGTGCGCGCGGCGCGGTCGAACCGGGCGAGCGGCTTCCCCTCTGATGGCCGACACGGGGCCGCGGGCAGCGGCGGTGCCAAGCCCCCACAGGGCAAGCCCCCAGCCGTCGCCGGTGCACGGCTCATCCTGCCAGTGGCGGTCGTAGCCGAGGCGACTGTGGAACCGGCCGTCTGGTGTCTGCGCCTGCATGAGGAAGTACAGGTAGCGCCGCGCGAGCGTGACGAGCTCATCGCGCGGCGCGGGCTCCCGGCAAATGATCATCAGCCCGCGGGCGGCGTCGTCGACGCAGTAGCCGTGCTGATGCTGGGGCATCATGCCCTCGGTGTGCTCGAGCAGGCTGATGTGATCGGTGATCCGGATCAGGTGGCGGAACGGCGGTTCCGGCCAGGTCACGCCGCGGCCTTGGACAGGTCAGCGCAGATCGTGAAGCTACGGTCCAGGCCGGTCGAGTGCAGCGCCTTCCTGACCGGGAGGCTGGGGGCGAGCAGGCGCATGGTAATGCCGCCGAGCCTGGCCCGGCGTTGCGTGCCGATCAGGACGGCCAGCCCGGCCGCGTCACAGGACGGAACGTGCGACAGGTCGAGAATCAGCAGGTCCGCGCTGCCGCGCAGGACATCGATCAGGCGCTCGCGCAGCGCCGGGGCCGCGTCGAGGTCGAGGCCCTCGCGCAGGCTGACGACGGTGCGGCCGCCGGGCGGGGCTGGCCGCGGGCCAGGGAGAGTGCCGTCGGTGCGCGCGTCCGCTGACCGTCCCGAGTTCGTCGTCGCAGTCACGTCGCTGTTCTCCTTGTGCCCTGGCCAGGCGCGCGGCCCGGCGGCCCGGAAGAACACCGCTCAGGTGAACAATATTCATTTCCGAGCTACGATGTTCACATTACAGTGAACATCGTTCACCGTCAAGATCGGCCGCATGGGACAAGGCGAGCAGGCTCGGCGCGGGCCCGGCCTCCGCGCCTGGGTACCTTGCCCGGTGGCCTGGTGAACGTGAACCTGTTACGGGTGCTTGTCACGGGGTGCTTGTCACGCCGTCGCGAGCAGGCCCGCGGTGCTTCGGCCGCTGGCGCCTGCGGGGGACGGCTCGCGAGACCTCATCCCCCGCAGGGACCGTCTCCTGGCCTCAGATGGGCCGGACGTGCTCGGCCTGAGGGCCCTTGGCCCCGCGGACCGCGGTCGTACTCGACGCGCTGGTTGTCTTGCAGGCTGCGGTAACCGTCAGCCTCGATAGCGGAGTGGTGAACGAAGACGTCCGGCGTTGCGTCGTCGGGGGCGATAAAGCCATAGCCCTTGTCCGCGTTGAACCACTTCACTGTTCCCTGAGCCACTGTGCTCTCCTTCTGGAACGATCATCAGGACCCACGGGCGTGCATCCCGGGCTGCGCGGCCGCCTGCCCTCCCGTCGGAGGGCCGCCTGGAATGAGGCGCCCGCTGTCTGAATCCGCAGGCGCTGTGACACGTGCACGAACTTCGACTACAACCGGTTCCATCTAACACCATCGTCCGCCCGGATCCGCCGCTTCGAAGGCAATCAAGCCCGCCCGCGGAGCGGGCTCCGCGGGCGGCGGTTCAGCGACCGCGACGGCCGCGGAAGCCGGACGACAACGCCGCCGCGCCGTGACCGGTCGCGGGAGCGGCCGTGATGGCTTCCGGGCGGACGACGGGCAGCGTGACCGGCGGAACGGGCTCGCCGACAATCGAGCGCAGCAGCGCTGACCCGGGAGTGACGGTGGCGGTCAGCGGGACGACACCCGCCTTCCGCATCAGGTCGCGAACGGCGGCGGCCTGGGCGGGAGCCTGCAGGGTGATCACCGTCCCGGCCGCCCCGGCCCGGGCGGTCCGCCCCGACCGGTGCAGGTAGGCCTTGTGCTCGGTCGGCGGATCGGCGTGGATCACCAGGTCGATGCCGTCTACGTGGATACCGCGGGCGGCGATGTCGGTCGCGACGATGACCCGTACCGCGCCGCCGCGAAGGAGGCCAGGTTCCGTTCCCGCGCGCCCTGCGACAGGTCCCCGTGCAGTTCAGCCGACGGGATGCCGCTCGCGGCCAGCTGGCGGGCGAGCCGGTGGGCGGCATGCTTGGTCCGGGTGAAGACGAGCGACCGGCCGCTGCCGCCCGCGAGGGCGGCGACCACGCCGACCCGGTCGGCCGGCGCGACGGTGAGCAGGTGGTGGACCATCGTGACCGGCGCCTCGACCGGGTCGACGTCATGGTGCACCGGGCGGTTCATGAAGCGCCGCGCCAGGACGTCGACGGCGGCGTCGAGCGTCGCGGAGAACAGCATCCGCTGGCCGCCTGCCGGGGTCATGTCAAGCAGCCGCCGCACGACGGGCAGGAACCCGAGGTCGGCCATGTGGTCTGCCTCGTCGAGCACGCTGATCTCCACATCGCCGAGGTGGCAGTGGCCCTGCTCGATGAGGTCGGCCAGCCTGCCGGGGCACGCGACGACGATGTCGGCGCGGTTACGGAGCTTGGCCACCTGTGGCCTCTGGGGGACCCCGCCGTAGATCGTCGCCACGCTCAGCCCCACCGCTTCGGCCAGCGGCACGAGGACGGCGTGGACCTGGCTGGCGAGTTCCCTGGTCGGCACCAGCACCAGGCCGCGCGGGCGGCAGGCGCTCGTGTAGCCGTCGGCGAGTCTCGCGGCCAGCGGGATGCAGAAGCCGAGCGTCTTGCCCGATCCGGTCTGCCCCCGCCCGAGGATGTCGCGGCCGGACAGGGCGTCAGGCAGCGTGGCCGCCTGAATGGGGAACGGCGTGGTGATGCCCGCCGCCGCGAGCGCCGCCACGAGCGGCGCCGGGACGCCCGCGGCGGCGAAGGAGGCGGCGCGCGGGGCGGTGGCGGGCGGCAGTGGGCGCGACGGCCGCGGGCTTGGTGCGGCTGCGCTTAGCGCGCGGGGTTGACGGACGTTCGACGGGCAAAGCGGACAAGTAAAACCTCCGGACTAAGGTGGCCGTATTTCGAAGGCCACCACGTCCGTGGAAACCAGCTCGCTCGTCAGCAGCGTACGACCGGCGCGCCACGATGGCTGCGCCTCAGTTATGGTTCGTCGCACGTCAGGTTACCTTTACCTCAAGGCAACTGATGCGTGCGACAGGGCTTCGTTAACCCATGGCCGGCTGTGGCCCGGGGGAGAACAGCCCGCGAAGCCGACTACTGGTGGCGGCGACCGCGGGCGAGTAGGTGAGCGGCTCCTTGACGAGAACGGACAGCAGGGACTGGGCTGCCTGGGCCACGGCGCCGTAACTGGTGCCCGCGTGGGCCTGCGCGAGTGCGCGCAGCGCCGGGGAGAACCGGCGGCACGGGTCCGCGTCGCGCCAGGCGTCGGCGTTCGCGAGGAGAGCGCCGACGGCCGCGCGCAGCTCGCCGCCGTAAGGACCGAGTTCAGCCTGCGCCTGGGCCGGCCGCGCCTGGGCGGCGGCTACGGCTTGGCTGGTCCCGCGTAGAGCCGTGCGGATAGGTAGAGCCGTGCGGATAGTCAGCTTTCGGCCGGCTAGCGCGGCCTGGACCGTGGGGTAGGCCGCAAGACGCCGGCTGAGCCCGGTGACGGCCAGCACCTTGGCCACCTCGGGTCGCAGCGCAGCCAGGCGCAACGTACCGCCGAGCAGGACCGCGCGGCGCTGGGTGCTCACGAGGACCGCGAGGCCGCTGGCGTCCGCGTACCTGACCGCGGACATATCGATGACGAGCCGGCTTGCGTCGGGACGGAGCAGGCTCAGGAGCCGCTCGCGCACAGCTGGCGCGGACACCATGTCAAGCTCACCCGCGAGGGTGACGATGACAGGGCCGTCACGCTCTGTCACCACGCTAAACGTGATAGGGCCGGCGTCCTCAGCCGCAGGATGGGTCACAGTGCTTCCCCGATCAGGTGGATGGTCCTCCTCGGATCCGGACCAGACGCATCTGGATCCCGACAAGCCTCGCCGATGTGCGTGAACCCGCGGAAGGCGACCGCCGCTTGTGACTGACGTCCAGCGTCAAGGGAAAGTCTAAGCTAGCAGAAGAAAACTAGCAAGAATTTTCCAGAATCGGGTCACCTACTACCGGACCGCCCGGGATACACTGGCCCCAACAACGTGCACCGGTGTCTTGGAATGCGCGCACTCCGCAGATGATGCGGGCGGCGTGCCCCCGGGCTCTCCCGTGACTTCGGTGCCGCGCGCCGCACTTGGCGCCGTCCCAGTCCCTGGCGGTCTCCCGATCGGCACGGCCATGCCCGACTGCGAGGAGCCTGCGTGACGCCAGAGCCTGCCAGCCCGCGCGGCAGTGACTACGCCGCTCTGTCCAGGCAGGTGAGGCAGGCAGGCCTGCTGGACCGCCAGCCACGCTATTACGCCTGGAAGATCACCCTCACCGCGGCAGCATTTGTGCTCGGCTGGGCAGCGTTCGCCGTCATCGGCAATTCATGGTGGCAGCTAGCTGACGCGGTGTTCCTGGCGGTTGCCTTCGCCCAGATCGGCTTCCTCGGTCACGACGCCGGGCACAGCCAGGTCTTCAGTTCCCGGCGCGCGAACACCGTCCTCGGCGTCGCGTGCGGCAATCTCGCCACCGGGGTCAGCTACGACTGGTGGGCCGGCAAGCACAACCGGCATCATGCCCACCCGAACACCGAGGGCGCCGACCCGGACATCATGATCAGCGTGCTCGCGTTCTCTGCGCGCGAGGGTGCGGGCGGGGCGGGGCGTTCAGCGGCTGATCTTCCGCTACCAGGCCTACCTGCTCGTCCCGATGCTGTTCCTCGAGGCGCTCAGCCTGCACGCGTCCAGCATCCGCACGGTGACAGGGCCCGGCTGCCGGCACCGGGCGTGGGAGGCGACCCTGCTCGCCGCGCACTTCGCCGCCTACCTCGGCGGCGGTTTTCTTCGTGCTGCCGCCGGTCAAGGCGGTGGTATTCATCCTCGTGCAGCAGGGCCTGCTCGGCTTCTACCTGGGCTGCTCCTTCGCGCCCAACCACAAGGGAATGCCGATCCTCGAGGCCTCCGATAACACCGACTTCCTACGCCGCCAGGTCCTGACCTCGCGCAACGTCCACGGCGGCTGGCTCACCGACTTCGCCCTCGGCGGCCTGAACTACCAGATCGAGCACCACCTCTTCCCGTCCATGCCGCGGCCGAACCTGCGCCGGGCACAGGCGCTTGTGGCCGCGTTCTGCGCCGACCTGGACGTGCCGTACGCGCAGACCAGCCTGCTCGAGTCCTACGCCCAGGCGCTGGGCCACCTTGCCGCCGTCGGCAGGCTGGCCGGCCCGGCCGCGGTCAACCAGTCCGCCCCGGTGCCCGCTCAGCCTTGACCGCGTGACACTTCAGGCTCAGGCTCCTGCTCCGTGCCAGTTCGCTCGGCGTCCGTGCCGCCGAGGAGGGCCAGCAGATCGCCGATGGCGAGATGCCTGTCGACCGACTCCGGCAGCGGGAGATCGGCCTCCACGCGGTAGCGGTTCCGGCGGCCGCCCTTCTCCTTCACGATGTACCCGGCCGCGGCTAGGTCGCTGACGATCCCGAATGCGCTCCGCTCGGTAATACCAACGGACGCCGCGATGTCCCGCAGCCGCACGCCAGGGTCGCGCGCGATGCACAGCAGCACCAGCGCGTGGTTGGTCAGGAAGCCCCAGGTCGGCACGCGGGAAAAGTATCACATAATTTTTCCAGAACACCATTGCTAGTTTCTGAATGCAGGCGTAAGGCTCAGCCGATGCCGACGGGCACGGAGGCCGCGGGCCAGCGTCTGGGAGCGGTCACGGCCCGAAGGCGGCCCGTGCTTGGCCGTCGGCCGATCAGGTCTACTGTGCAGGGCCATGGCAGAAATCGTGCTGCGCGTCCGCCTCATCGGCGGCGAGCACTTGGACGTTTCCTACGACGAGACTGGAGGCGCACCGGACGAGGTCGTGGAACGCGTCATCTTGACCCTCGCGGACGACTAACGGCGCGCTCCGCTGCCAGCATGGCGGCCGGCTCATCGTGCTCTACGGCCGGGGCGTCGCCACCGTTGAGGTGGCTCCGCGAGGCGCTGTCCTGTGACGGGCCCGCCGGGCGGGAGACGGTCATACCGCAGTGGCCGCGGCGAGCACCTAGGACCCGGGCGCGATGGCGACCGCGCGTCAAGGGTCCGAGTCCTCCTCCCGGGGGTCAGTTTTCCCCTCCTCCCGGCGCTGGTCCTCGATCACCGAAGCGACGTGCCTGACGCATACCTCAAACGCGAGCGGGTCGGCCTCGTACATTCCGCGCAGCCTCTCCATGAACATCAGCATGTGCTGCACGGTGGGCTCCGGCAGGCCTCCCCCCATGAACCTCCCGGTACCGGCGTCGGCGAAGCCGGGAATGGTGCCCGGCTTGATTCCGTAAAAGTCATTCATCATGGTCCTCCGGACCGTAGGAGCCGCCCGCCAGGCACGAATGTGCCGGAGACTGGCGTATCCATGATGGCCCGACGCGGGCCCCAAGCGGTACGCGGCGGACGAACGCCTGCCCGCTTGGCCCGGCGGCAATAGCGCCGCGCGGGCCGCCGAAGGCGAGGACGCCCGCACGACGGGGACGGGGGGCGGGCACTGCCCGCTACGCCTGTCGCCCCCGGTCCCTGCCTAAATCGTTAACGTGCCCGCGGACACCGCAGCGTGCCGTCGGTAGACCGGCTCACGGCAGAGCAAGACCAGACAGAACGACGGTCCAGAGCTTGCTCATCCTGGCGAACGGCGTCATGATCCGCACTTTCCTTGGTGCGAAGTCGACGACCACGGCGGTATCGCCCTCCACGAGGATGACCCGGCCGAGGCCGTACTTGTCGTGGGTCACCAGGTCGTGCAGTTCGTACTGCTCGACGGGAGGAGCCTCGGGCGGAGGCTTGAAGGGACTTGTAGGCAGATAGCGCCGATTCCCGGCGCTGGCGCTGTTCACCATGACCAGTGTGTGCCTTTCCGCGGTCCCATGCAGCAGGGAGGCAGTTCAGTCGCTGCTACCCGCCTGCGCAGGAACATCCGCATGCTGCGCTGCTCAGCAGACCAGGACCAAGATGTCCTAGCCAGGTCCGTTAGCTTCTGGTTTCTAGCCCTCGGGATCAGTGCGGCCTCACTGTGACGCGTTTCCCAGGCCCGCACCGATCTCCGACCGATGGGGCCGGACAACCCGCTGCGTAACCCATTCATTCTACGATACAATGTTCACGCTACAGTGAACGCCATTCACGGTCAAGCCGCGGCCGGCAGGGAGACATGGCAGGACAGCAGACGGGAGACGCGGGCGCGCGCTCGCTGTGGTTCAACCCGCCGGACGACGGGGAAAGCGTCCGCCGGACGCTCACCCGCGAGCGCGTCGTCGCCGAGGCCCTCGCGGTCATCAGCGCCGATGGCGCGCAGGCCCTCAGCATGCGCGCCATCGCCGCCCGTCTCGGCGTGGTACCGGGCGCGCTGTACCGCCATGTCCGCAGCAAGGAACAGCTTTACGACCTCGTCCTCGACGCGGTGCTCGCCGAAGTCGACTGCCAGGCAGACCCCGACGCGCCCTGGGCCGCGCAGGTCGGCGCCCTCGCGCGCCGGCTGCGGACGGTCCTTGAGGACCATCCCGGCATCGCCGCCCTGCTGAAGGCCCGCGACCCGGTCAGCCCTGCATCGCTGACCATCGCCGAGGCATTCCTCGCGCCGCTTCGCGCGGCAGGCCTGCCCGCCCGCCAGGCCGCCCTGGCGTTCCGCCTCGTCTACGACTACACCGTCGGCTTCGCGCTCGGCGATCCCACGTCGCCCGCCGAGCAGCGCCTCCGCGATACCGCCACCCGGCAGGAACTGCACGCGTTCCTCCGCGCCCTGCCCGCCGACCGCTTCCCCGCCCTGGCCGACTACGGCTCGCCGCCTGGGCCACGATCGCGACGAGCGCTTCAGCTCGGCCTTGGCACCCTCCTGCGCGGCGCCGGCAGGTCTCGGGCCGTCGGTCGATGGCCACGCGGTCAGCTTGCGGTTATTGTCACGCGCGTACCCGCGCAGCAGGCCGAACGCGACGTCCACGCTCACCGTGAGCCGCTCGGCGAGGAACCCCTTGGCCTGCTCGATCACGATCCGGCTGTTGAGCGCGCTCTGCAATTGCTCGGCGACGAGCTCATGACGGGCCACTGCGCGCTGGTGCAGGATCCCGATGGTGGCGGCATCGGCCAGCGCCTGGCCAAGCGCGATGGTGTCGTCGTCCAGCGGGCCCGGAACGTCACTGAACAGGTTCATCGCGCCGAGCGTCTCTTCGCGCAGCCGCATCGGCAGGGCGTGCACCGCGGCGAACCCGGATGCCAGGGCAGCACTGGCGAACGCTGGCCAGGGCTGCCCTGGGCCACTCAGGTCGGACTGCTGAATCGAGGTGCCGGTCCGGTAGGCGTCCATGCAAGGCCCCTCGGCGCCTTGCAGCTGAGCCAGTTCCACCAGGCGGGCCTCCTCCGTGGAGGCGGCGACCAGGTTGAGCACGCCGAGGTGGTCGGCAAGCATGACGCCGCAGGCGCTGACGCCGAGCAGTTCCGCGCACCGGCCGGCGAGCCGCTCAAGGAAGTCGATGATGTCGAAGTCCGTCACCAACGTATCGGTGAGCTCGATGAAAGCCTCGCGCACCCGCCGGTCCGTGGCTGCCATCACTCCTCCTCCTGCCGTCCTCCAGGCGGCCCGCCCGGATCCGCCGAATTGCCATCATCTTCGCCTGGCATCTCTGCCCCGGGGACGGGCCCTTCGAGACCATTTTCCGCCTCGGGAGGATCTTTTTCCGCTTCAGGAAGGCCATTTTCTGCTTCAGGAGACAGCCGTATCCGCCGGTCAAGCACGTCGGCGGCTACGTCGCCGAGCCGCCGCCCGCTGGGTGAAGGCATAGGCACGCAGCGCCGCCAGTGCGTCGGTCACAGACACCTCCAGCTGAGCGGCCACCATCCCGGTAGCCTGGTGGACGTGGGCGCGGCGCGCGCTGAGCTCGGTGTCGAGCAGATCGCTCAGGTCGGAGGCGACTCCCGCCCCGGGAGTCCAGGGCCAGCAGCAGCACCGCGTCGGCGAATATCAGCGCGTCAGCGAGTTCATGCTGACCCAGCGCCCCGGGGCTGCGCCGGTACACGTCAAGGACCCCGACGAGGGCGGCTCCCGCGGCTACCGGGAAAGCGAACATCGCCTGGACCCCGCGTTCGACGGCCGCCGGGGCGAATACCGGCCACCGGTTGTACGCGTCGGGTGCGGCCAGGTCGGCCACCAGCACCGGCCCGTGTCCGGCGACCGCGTCCATGTAGGGTCCCTGTCCAAGGACAAACTGGAGCTCCTCGAGTTCCTCGGTGATCGCGCTGCTGGCGAGCAACGGTTCACGGGGGGTGCCGTTCCTGGCCATCACCAGTCCGGCGCCAGCGGAAGCCAGCGAGTCCGCGCACGCGATGACCGCGTGTCGCAGCGATACAGGCATGCCCTCCTGACGTGCGCGTGCGCTGATCGCCGCCCACACCCGGTCCCTGCCCGCCTGATCCACCACGGCCCTTCCGTAACCGGTCTCAGCTCGGTCTCGCGCGACATCAAAATTCAGTACACGATGCCGTGCGCGGAGAGGAACCTCCGGCGAAAGAAGGTTCGTCATCCCGGCGGGACGACTGGCGAAACCAGCAGCGCGAAATGAAGATCAAGCCAAGGCGGAGCATAGCCGCCGAAGAACTGCCGTGGCGGAAAAAAGACGATGCCGGCCTCTTGCCCCGAGGCTGGCGGCACGACCTTCGACGACATGTCATTCACTGCTCCTGATTTACGGCACTATCACGTTCACCGGTTTCCCGATAGATGGCGCCGTCAGGGTCCAGAACAGCCCAGCCGCCCACACCTTAGCGTAGTCTCGACTCGGTCATCCGCCACTGATGAGGGTGTTGGCCCGGGAATCATCGGTGCCGCCCGGGATTTCCCGTTCGAGCTACCGCGCCGGGTAGCGCTCGCGGCGAACGGTTGTCCTCCGGCCCTTGATGCTGACCTGCCGGAGCGCCGCGACCACGTCGTCGGCGGCTGACTCGGGGACCTCGACGAGAGAGAAGCGATCCGCGATCTCGATCGCGCCGATGTCCCGGCCGGAGAGGTGCGACTCGCCGGTGATAGCGCCGACAAGATCCTGTGGCCGGACTCCGGAGGAACGGCCGGTCCCCACGAACAGGCGTGTCGTGCCGTCGGTCGCGGGACGACCGCGCCGCTGGTCGCGGCCGGCGGCCTTGCGACGGCCGCGGCGGTCGTCCGCCGAGCTGCCACTCGACCTCCGGCAGCTCTTCTTCCTCGCGACGGGGTTCCGCTCGTCTCATGCGCCAGCTTGACCGCGGCGAGCGCCACCTCGAAGAGGTCGAACTCCTCGCTGAGCGGCTCCACCACGGTCCGGAAGGTATCAAGGTCGTCCTCGAGCAGGCTCTCCCGCAGAGCGGCGCGCGTCAGCTCCAGGCGCCTGGTGCGCAGGTCCGCGACGGTCGGCAGCTTCTCGATCGCGATCGGCCGTCCCGTCGCCCGCTCGATGGTCTTGAGCATCTTGTGCTCGCGCGGCTCGACCAGGGTGATGGCGGTGCCTTCGCGGCCGGCCCGGCCGACGCGCCCGATGCGGTGCACGTACAGCTCCGGCGCGCTGGGCACGTCGTAGTTCACCACGTGCGTGAGCTGCTCGATGTCGAGGCCGCGGGCGGCCACGTCGGTGGCCACGAGAAGATCGAGGCTCCCGCCGCGCAGCCGGCCCATGACCCGGTCGCGCTGCTGCTGGTCCATTCCGCCGTGCAGCGCCTCGGCGCGGTAGCCCCGGCCGTTCAGCGTCTCGGTCAGCCGGTCCACCTCGTCCCTGGTACGGCAGAAGACGACCGCGGCCGTCGGTGCCTCCAGGTCGAGCACGCGGCCGAGAGCGGCGGGCTTGTGCCCGCGCGGCACGACGTAGGCGGTCTGCCGCACCAGCAGGCCGTCGGCTGACGCCGACGCCTGGCGGCCGAGCTCGACCCGCACCGGGTCGCGCAGGTGGCGGCGCACCATGCCGTCGATCCGCGGCGGCATCGTCGCCGAGAACAGCGCGGTCTGCCGGTTCTCCGGGGTGTTGCCGAGGATCGCCTCGATGTCCTCGGCGAAACCCATGTCGAGCATCTCGTCCGCTTCGTCGAGCACGACGATCTCAAGGCCGCTGCAGCTTCAGCGTTCCCCGGGTGATGTGGTCGAGCGCGCGCCCGGGCGTCGCCACCACCACGTCGACGCCACGGTCAAGCGCCCGCAGCTGCCGGCCGATCGGCTGGCCGCCGTAGATCGGCAGCACGCGCGCGCCGATGTCACGCCCGTAGCGGTGCATCGCCTCGGAGACCTGCATCGCGAGCTCGCGCGTCGGCACGAGCACCAGGGCGAGCGGCTCTGCCCGCCCGCCTTCCCGCGAGGATCCGCTGGAGTACGGGAAGCGCGAAGGCGGCCGTCTTCCCCGTCCCGGTCGCGGCCTGCCCGACCAGGTCACGGCCCTCCAGCAGCGGCGGGATGGCGGCCCGCTGTATCGGTGTCGGCTCCTCGTAACCGAGGCCGGACAGCGCGTGGCACAGTTCCGGGGCCAGCGTCAGGTCGGCGAAGCCGCTCGCACTCCCGCCGTTATCCTCGATCATGAACGACCACCTTGCTCCAAGAGCACCTTTGACTCCCGCACTGGTTGCTGCCCTCGGCCACGTTATGACAGCGCGGCCCGGCCGGGGGCTCATCCAGCGCGGCGGTGACTTACCCGTCACTTGCCATGTCGCGGCCACGGCACTGACATCAGAGCTCGGCCATCCGTCGCGGCGGATTGCCGTCGCGACGGACATGACGTGGGCCGACGCCACCAAGTGGGCCGGCCCACGGCTAACTGCTTGTCACTGAGCAGGCCTGGCCTGCCCTGGCTCAGGCGGCGCGGACGTGGGTGGCCTGCGGGCCCTTCGGGCCCTGGGTCACCTCGAACTCCACGTGCTGGTTCTCTTCGAGGCTACGGAAGCCGTAGCCGTCGATCTCCGAGTAGTGCACGAAGACGTCCGGGCCATCGGCGCGGGAAATGAAGCCGTAGCCCTTCTCCGCGTTGAACCACTTAACGGTTCCCTGTGACATGCCGCTCCTTCAAGGGGCTGGATTCGGGTCCGCGCGGTGCGGTACCCGGGCCGGTTCTCGACGCGACTTCTCCAGGTTCCTGAAGGTGCGCCCGCAACATCGTTCTCCGCGAGCGCGCAAATGACACGAACACAAGATAACTACGACCGCACGGTACAGCCGATCCGGCGGCCAGTTCATTCCCGCCGGGTCGCGCTCGCGGCCAGGCCCCGACGGCCCAGCGGCACTTGGTCTCCGGTCCGCCTGCCCGCCCAGCGTCATGGCCCGCTCGCGCCGCTTCACACACTCGGCGACCATGATCATCCGTCTTTGCTTAACAGGCGACCATGATCACGCCCGTCTTGCGGCAAATGTCGCACGGGCTGATCAGCGAAGGCGCGGAAACTGGTCACCGGCGAAGGCGCCAGGCCCCCGGCATGGGGCCTGGCGCCTTGAGCGGACGCCGACGGCCAGCCTCGCGAAGCGGTGAAGCTCCGCTGGCTGGCCGTCGGCGGCCCGCGATCTATCCGCGGTGCGGGCTGGGCACCGCCGGGCCGTCCGCGCGCCCGTTGTCCGTCGCGGCCGCCTGCCCCGCGCCGCGGGCCACGTCGCCGAGCGGTTCGAGCGGCTCTCCGAGCACCAGCTCCGCCAGCCCGAGCTCGGCGGCGCCGAGGCTCTCGGGGCCGAGGCCCCGGTTCCGGCCGCCTGCCGGCGCTGCCGCAGGGTGAAGTAGCTGAGCGCGACGCCCACGGCCAGCAGGCCGATCGTCAGCCACAGTCCGGAGTGGTACCCGTCGATGAACGCCTGGGCCGGCCGTGTCCCTGACCGGAGCGCGGCACTCTCACTCGAGCGCAGCACCGCGCCGACCACCGTCACCCCGAGCAGCCCAGCCACCTCGCGTGACGCGTTGAACAGCGCGGACGCTATCCCCGCCTGCGCGGTCGGCACGCCGTCGAGCACCGCGTTGGTCAGCGGGACGTTCATCAGGCCGGCGCCGAGGCCGAAGAGGATGAACCCGGGCAGCAGCGAGCCGAACGTGGCGCCGGCGCCGAGCCCGGCGAACAGCAGCAGTCCCACCGTCATGACCGCCATGCCGAGCGCCACCGTGCGGTTGGCGCCGAGCACCGGCACCACGCGCGGGGACAGCGTCGCGGCGAGCGCCAGGCACAGCGCCATCGGCACGAACGCGAGCCCCGCCTTGGTGGGCGAGAACCCCAGGTTGCCCTGCAGGTACAGCGAGGTGAAGAAGTAGATGCCGAGGACGCCGAACGACCAGATCATCATCGTCCCGATGCCGCCGCTGAACGAGGCGGACCGGAAGATCCGCAGCGGGATCATCGGGTACGCGCTGCGCGACTCGATCGCCAGGAAGACGCCGGCGGCCACGGCGGCGAGCGCGAACGCCCCGACGATCAGCGGCGAGGTCCAGCCCCGGTCACCGCCCTCGATCAGCGCGTAGGTCAGCGTGAAGAGCGCGAGCGCGGAGGCGACCGGGGCTGGACCTCGCCGCTGATCGTCGGGGCGTTCGCGCTCGCCGCCGTGGCCGCCGGCGTCTTCCTGGCGATCGAGTCCGCGCAGCGCGTACCCGATGATCCCGCTGCGGATCTTCCGGTCCGCCTCGTTCAGCGGCGGCATCGGGACGATGATGATCTGGTCGTTCGGCGTCCTCGGCATCTACTTCTTCACCTCGCTGTACCTGCAGGGCAACCTGGGGTTCTCGCCCACCAAGGCGAGCTCGCGTTCGTGCCGATGGCGCTGTGCCTGGCGCTCGCCGCGACGCTGTCCCCGCGCGTGGTGCCGGTGCTCGGCGCCAACCGCACGGTGGCGCTCGGCATGGCGGTCATGACGGTGGGACTGCTGCTGTTCGCCGGGCTCGGCGCCGGCGCCGCGCGTCGGCTCGCTGCTGCCCGGGTTCATCCTCTTCGGCCTCGGCGCCGGCCTGATGAACGTCCCGCTGACCAACGCGGTGCTCGACGGCGTGCCGACCGCGCAGGCGGGGATAGCGTCCGCGCTGTTCAACGCGTCACGCGAGGTGGCTGGCCTGCTCGGGGTGACGGTGGTCGGCGCGGTGCTGCGCTCGAGCGAGAGTGCCGCGCTCCGGTCAGGGGACACGGCCAGCCCAGGCGTTCATCGACGGGTACCACTCCGGCGCTGTGGCTGACGATCGGCCTGCTGGCCGTCGGTGTCGCGCTCAGCTACTTCACCCTGCGGGAGCGCCGGCAGCCGGCCGGAACCGGGGACCTCGGCCCCGAGAGCCTCGGCGCCGCCGAGCTCGGGCTGGCGGAGCTGGTGCTCGGAGAGCCGCTCGAACCGCTCGCGCGGCGCGGGGCAGGCGGCCGCCACGGACAACGGACGCGCGGACGGCCCGGCGGTGCCCAGCCCGCACCACGGATAAGTCGCAGGACGCCGACGGCCAGCCAGCGGAGCCTCACCGCTTCGCGAGGCTGGCCGTCGGCGTCCGCGCAAAGTCGCCAGGCCCCATGCCGGGGTCGGCCGTCCGCGTCCGCCGTCCGCGGCGCCTCCGGCCGGTGATCAGTCTCCATGCCTTCGCTTACCAGCCGGTGCGACATTTGCCGCAAATCGGGCGTGATCGGGCTCTGGCTCACATCTCGTGATGGTAACGGCGGTGCCAGCAGGCCTGCCTGCGGCAATCGGAGTGTGGCCTGGGCGGACGCCCGGCATTCCCGCACCTCGGTCCGTTACTGCCACGTCATTCCAGCCACAGCCGCGATCGGTCGCCGTTAAGCAAAGGCGGATGATCATGGTCGCCGAGTGTGTGAAGCGGGCGAGCGTGGACGCTGGGCGGGTAGGCGACAGGGCTATGAGGCGCCGTTGGGCCGTCAGGGCCTGACCGCTTCGGGCCGTCAGAGTCTCACCGCTGGGTTCACGGGGCCTGACGCTGGGCCGTCGGGGCCTGGCCGCGAGCGACCCGGGAATGAACTGGCCGCCGGATCGGCTATAGAGTGCGGTCGTAGTTATCTTGTGTTCGTGTCATTTGCGCGCTCGCGGAGAACGATGTTGCGGGCGCACCTTCAGGAGCCTGGAGAAGTCGCGTCGAGAACCGGCCCGGGTACCGCACGCGCGGACCCGAATCCAGCCCTTGAAGGAGCGGCATGTCACAGGGAACCGTTAAGTGGTTCAACGCGGAGAAGGGTTACGGCTTCATTTCCCGCGCCGACGGCCCGGACGTCTTCGTGCACTACTCGGAGATCGACGGCTACGGCTTCCGTAGCCTCGAAGAGAACCAGGTCGTCGAGTTCGAGGTGACCCAGGGCCCGAAGGGCCCGCAGGCCACCCACGTACGCGCGGCCTGAGCCAGGGCAGGCCAAGCCTGCCGATTGAATAGCAGTTAGCCGTGCCGGCCGGCCCACCTAGTGGCGTCGGCCCGCGTCATGTCCGCCGCGACGGCAATCCGTCGCGGCGGATGGCCGAGCTCTTTGTCAGTGCCGTGATGTCAGTGCCGTGGCCGCGACATGGCAAGTGACGGGTAAGTCACCGCCGCGCTCGATGAGCCCCCGGCCGGGCCGCGCTGTCATAACGTGGCCGAGGGCAGCAACAGTACGGGAGTCAAAGGTGCTACTTGAGCAAGGCGGTCGTTCATGAGCGAGGATAACGGCGGGAGTGCGGGCGGCTTCGCCGACCTGACGCTGGCCCCGGAACTGTGCCACGCGCTGTCCGGCCTCGGTTACGAGGAGCCGACACCGATCCAGCGGGCCGCCATCCCGCCCCTGCTCGAGGGCCGTGACCTGGTCGGGCAGGCCGCGACCGGGACGGGGAAAACGGCCGCGTTCGCGCTTCCGTGCTCCAGCGGATGCTGCGGGAAGGCGGGCGGCCCGAGCCCTACGCCCTGGTGCTCGTGCCGACCCGCGAGCTCGCGATGCAGGTCTCGGAGGCGATGCACCGCTACGGGCGCGAGCTTCGGCGCCCGCGTGCTGCCGATCTACGGCGGCCAGCCGATCGGTCGGCAGCTGCGGGCGCTTGACCGCGGCGCCGACGTGATCGTCGCGACACCCGGGCGGGCGCTCGACCACATCACCCGGGGAACGCTGAAGCTGCAAGGCCTTGAGATCGTCGTGCTCGACGAAGCGGACGAGATGCTCGACATGGGGTTCGCCGAGGACATCGAGGCGATCCTCGGCAACACCCCGGAGACCGCCGGCAGACCGCGCTGTTCTCGGCGACGATGCCGCCGCGGATCGGCGGCATGGTGCGCCGCCACCTGCGCAACCCGGTGCGCGCCGAGCTCGGCCGCGAGGCCGCGACGTCAGCCGACGGCCTGCTGGTGCGGCAGACCGCCTACGTCGTGCCGCGCGGGCACAAGCCCGCCGCGCTCGGGCGCGTGCTCGACCTGGAGGCACCGACGGCCGCGGTCGTCTTCTGCCGGACCAGGGACGAGGTGGACCGGCTGACCGAGACGCTGAACGGGCGGGGCTACCGCGCCGAGGCGCTGCACGGCGGGATGGACCAGCAACAGCGCGAGCGGGTCATGGGCCGGCTGCGCGCCGGGAGCCTCGACCTGCTCGTGGCGACCGACGTGGCCGCCCGCGGCCTCGACATCGAGCAGCTCACGCACGTGGTGAACTACGACGTGCCGAGCGCGCCTGAGCTGTACGTGCACCGCATCGGGCGCGTCGGCCGGGCCGGGCGCGAGGGCACCGCCATCACCCTGGTCGAACCGCGCGAGCACAAGATGCTCAAGACCATCGAGCGGGCGACGGGACGGCCGATCGCCAGCGAGAAGCTGCCGACCGTCGCCGACCTGCGCACCCGGCGCCTGGAGCTGACCCGCGCGGCGCTGCGGGAGAGCCTGCTTGAGGACGACCTCGATGCCTTCCGCGTCCGTGGTGGAGCCCCTTAGCGAGGAGTTCGACCTGTTCGAGGTGGCACTCGCGGCGGTCAAGCTGGCGCACGAGACGAGCGGCGCCCCGCGTGACGAGGAAGAGCTGCCGGAGGTCGAGTGGCAGTCGGCGGACGACAGCCGCGGCCGCCGCAAGACCGCGGGCCGCGATCAGCGGCGCGGCCGCCCCGCGACCGACGGCACGACTCGCCTCTTCGTGGGGACAGGCCGCTCCTCCGGAGTCCGGCCGCAGGATCTCGTCGGCGCCATCACCGGCGAGTCGCACCTGTCCGGCCGGGACATCGGTGCGATCGAGATCGCGGACCGTTTCTCCCTTGTCGAGGTCCCCGAGTCAGCCGCCGACGACGTGGTCGCGGCACTCCGGCAGGTCAGCATCAAGGGCCGCAGGACAACCGTGCGCCGCGAGCGCTACTCGGCGCGGTAGCGGCCGCCGCCCGCTCAGGCGCCCTGGCGCCCGCCCCTGAAGTCCCGGCTGCCCGCGTGCTGGCGGCCAGCGGCTGGCCGCCGCGGGCGGCGCCGCGACGGCCCCGAGACCTGCCTGGATGCCGCGCAGGAGGGTGTTAAGGCCGGAGCTGAAGCGCTCGTCGCGATCGTCGTCCCAGGCGAGCGGGCCGTGGTCGGCCAGGGTGGGAAAGCGGCTGGCGGGCAGGGCGCGCAGGAACGCGTGCAGTTCCTGCCTGGTCGTGGTGTCGCGGAGGCGCCGCTCGGCGGGTGACGTGAGATCGCCGAGTGCGAAGCCGACGGTGTAGTCGTAGACGAGGCGGAACGCCAGGGCGGCCTCGCGCCCGGGCAGGCCCGCCGCGCGCAGCGGCGCGAGGAATGCCTCGGCCAGGGTCAGCGATGCGGGGCTGACCGGGTCGCGCGCCTTCAGCAGGGCGGCAACGCCGGGATGGTCCTCCAGGACCGTCCGCAGCCGCCGCGCGAGGGCGGCGACCTGTGCCGCCCACGGCGTGCCCGGGTCGGCCTGGCAGTCGACTTCGGCGAGCACCGCGTCGAGGACGAGGTCGTAAAGCTGTTCCTTGCTGCGGACGTGGCGGTACAGTGCGCCCGGTACCACGCCGAGCCGGGCGGCGATGGCGCGCATGCTGAGCGCCTGCGCGCCGTCGGCGCTGATGACGGCCAGCGCCTCGGCGACGACGCGCTCCCGGGTGAGCGACCGGCGGACGCCTCCCGTCGTCCGGGGGGTTGAACCACAGCGAGCGCGCGCCCGCGTCTCCCGCCTGCTGTCCTGCCATGTCTCCCTGCCCGCCGCGGCTTGACTGTGAATACTGTTCACTGTAGCGTGAACATTGTATCGTATAATTGAATGGTGTTCACACAGCGGGGCCGGCGGAGAAACCACCATTACCCGTGGAGGCCCGCATGCGTTAGCCTGGGTACAGCGCGATCCCGACCCGAGATCAAGGCGGCAGCACCCGGCAGCACCCGGCATCGCGAGGGCTTATCAAAGAAGCCCAAAAGCTTACGGACCTGGCCAGGGCGTATCACCCCTGGTTGATGATAGTCAGCACGGAGAAGAACCGCAGGTTCGGTATGCGGGTGCGCCCGCATACGCGGATAGCCGTAACAGAACCACCTCCTGCTGGCACGGGATCGCGGAAAGGCACATACTGGTCATGGTGAACAGAGCCAGCGCCGGGAGTCGGCGCTACCTGCCTTCCAGTCCCTTCAAGCCGCCGCCGGAGGCTCCTCCGGCCGAGCAGTACGAACTGGACGACCTGGTAACCCACGAGAAGTACGGCCTCGGCCGCGTCATCCTCGTCGAGGGCGATACCGCGGTGATCGTCGACTTCGCACCGAGGAAAGTGCGAATCATGGCGCCGTTTGCCAGGATGGTCAAGCTCTGACCGTGGCTGCGGGCTAGGCCAGCCGCGGCACGTTGGCGCCTGGCTGAAGGCTCCAACGGACCGGAGAACGACCATGAGGGACTTTTACGGAATTACGCCGGGCACCATTCCCAGGCTTCGCCGAAACCGGCGCCGGGAAGTTCATGGGCGTGGGCGGGCTGCCGGACGAGACGGTGCAGCACATGCTCGCGTTCATGGAAAAGCTGCGCGGCATGTACGAGGTTGACCCGCTTGCGTTTGAGGTCTGCGTCCGGCACGTCGCCGCGGTGATCGAGGACCAGCGCCGGGACGAGGGGAAGGCTGATCCCCGCGAGGACCCCGACTCTTAACCGTGCGGCCGTCGGCGCGCGGGTTCAGCGGCTCCTCACAAGACGGCGCCGCGCGGCGCCACCTCCACGGTGGCGACGCCCCGGCCGTAGAGCACCATGAGCCGGCCCTCGTGCTGGCAGTGCAGCACGCCGTTATCTTCCGCGAGGATTGAGATGGCGCGTTGCACGGTCTCGTCCGGGGTGCCTCCAGTCTCGTCGTAGGTAACGTCCAGGTGCTCGCCGCCAAGCAGGCGGACGCGCAACACGATCTCTGCCATGGCCAAGCACCCTAGCCCGTCGTCGTCCGGCGGCCAAGCCTGCTCTCAGAAACTAGCAATGGTGTTCTGGAAAAATGATGTGATAGTTTTCCCGGGTGCCGACCTGGGGCTTCCTGACCAATCACGCTCAGGTGCTGCTTTGCATCGCGCGCGATCCCGGCGTGCGACTGCGTGACATAGCCGCGTCGGTGGGTATCACCGAGCGCAGCGCTTTCGGTATCGTCAGTGACCTGGCCGCGGCGGGGTACATCGTCAAGGAAAAGGGCGGCCGCCGGAACCGCTACCAGGTGGAGGCCGATCTCCCTGTGCCGGAGTCGGCCGACAGGCATCTCGCCATCGGCGACCTGCTGGCCCTGCTCGGCGGCCCGGACGCCGAGCGCCCTGGCGCGGAGCAGGAGCCGGCCTGACGCCAGCGCCCGCGGTCAGGCCAGCGCCCGACGTCAGGCCAGCGCCCGACGTCAGGCCAGCGCCCGACGTCAGGCCAGCGCCCGCGGTCAGGGTTGCGCGGGCACCGGGGCCGGCTGGCTGACCCCGGCCTGGCTCTTGTTCAGCCTGCCAACGGCGGCGAGGTGACCGAGCGCCTGCGCATAGGACCCGAGCAGGCTGGTCTGCGCGTACGGCACGTCCCTGTCGGCGCAGAAGGCCACGACCAGTCCCTGCGCCCGGCGCAGGTTCGGCCGGGGCATGGACGGGAAGAGGTGGTGCTCGATCTGGTAGTTCAGGCCGCCGAGGGCGAAATCGGTGAACCAGCTGCCATGCACGTTGCGCGAGGTCAGGACCTGGCGGCGGAGGAAGTCGGTGTCATCCGAGGCCGGCAGGATCGGCATCCCCTTGTGGTTGGGCGCGAACGAGCAGCCCAGGTAGAACCCGAGCAGGCCCTGCTGCACGAGGATGAATACCACCGCCTTGACCGGCGGCAGCACGAAGAACACCGCGCCGAAGTAGGCGGCGAAGTGCGCGGCGAGCAGCGTCGCCTCCCACGCCCGGTTTCGGCAGTCTGGCCCGATCACCGTGCGGATGCTAGATGCGTGCAGGCCGAGCGCCTCCAGGAACAGCAGCGGGATAAGCAGGTAGGCCTGCCAGCGGAAGATCAGCCGCTGGAGGCCGCGCGCCGCCCGCGCCCGGGGGCCGGAGAACGCCAGCACGCCGATCATGATGTCCGGGTCGGCGCCCTCGGTGTTCGGGTGGGCATGGTGCCGGTTGTGCTTGCCCGTCCACCAGGCGTGGCTGATCCCGGTGCCGAGATTGCCGCACGCGACGCCGAGGACGGTGTTGGCCCGCCGGGTCCGGAAGACCTGGCTGTGCCCGGCATCGTGGCCGAGGAACCCGACCTGGGCGAAGGCAACCGCCAGGAAGACCGCGTCGGCCAGCTGCCACCATGAGTTGCCGATGAGGGCGAACGCGGCCCAGCCGAGCACGAGTGCCGCCCCGGTCAGCGTGATCTTCCAGGCGTAATACCGCGGCTGGCGGTCCAGCAGGCCGGCCTGCCGGATCTGCCTGGACAGGGCGGCGTAGTCGCTGCCGCGCGGGCTGGCAGGCTCGGGCATCACTTGCGGCTCCTTGGAGTCGGACATGGCCGTGCTGGTCGGGAGCCGCCAGGGACTGGGACGGCGCCAAGTGTGGCGCGCGGCACCGAAGTCACGGGGGCCCGGAAGCCGGTCGCCCGCGTGATCCGCGAGGCGTGCCGCATTCCGCGACGCCGGTGCACCTTTCCAGCACAGTGTAACCGGGGCGCCCCGATGGTCGGTGGCCGGATTCTGGAAAACTCTTGCTAGTGTTCTCCTGCCGGTATAGGCTCAGCCTTACTGTGACCTATCCTGCGACTACTTATCCTGCGACTGAAGATATTGGCCCTATTACCCTTACCGCGGCAACTGGACGCGACGGCCTCGTCATCGTCACCCTCGGTGGCGAGCTTGACATCGTGCCGACGCCAGCCATCCGCGAGCGGCTGCTGAGCCTGCTCCGACCCGGCGCCAGCCGGATCGTCATCGATATGTCCGCCATCAGGTACGCCGATGCGAGCGGCCTCGCGGTCCTCGTGAGCACCCAGCGCCGGGCCGTCCTGCTTGGCGGTACGCTCCGCCTGGCCGGGCTTCAGCCCGCCGTGGCCAGGGTGCTGGCGGCCACCGGGCTCAGCCGGCACCTGGCGGCCTATCCCACGGTGCAGGCCGCGATCGCCGGCCGGAAGCAGGCTAGCCGCAGCGTCCTTCCTGAGGCTGGCCACGCCGTCGCCGCCCGGGTGCCGGCCCAGGCCCAGCCCCAGGCACAGGCTGAACTCGGCCCTGATAACGGCGAACTGCGCGCGGCCGTCGCCGACCTCCTCGCGAACGAGGACGCCTGGCGCGACGCGGACCCGCGCCGCCGGTTCTCCCCGGCGCTGCGCGCACTCGCGCAGGCCTACGCGGGCACCAGTTACGCCGCCATGACCCAGGCCGCCCGGTCCCTGCTGTCCGTTCTCAGCCGGGAGCCGCTCACCTACTCGCCCGCCGTCGCCGCCACTGCCAGCCGGCTTCGCGGACTATTCGCCCCTGTGCCGCAGCTGGCCACGGGTTAGCGAGATCCTGTAGCACACGCGCCGGGTGCCCCTTAAGGCAACCTGACGCGACGAACCATACTGAGGCGCGGCCGTTGTAGCGCGCCGGCCGTACGCTGCTGACAAGCGAGCTGGTTTCCACGGACGTGGTGGCCTTCGAATACGGCCACCCTAGTCCGGAGGTTTTACTTGTCCGCTCTGCCCATCGAACGTCAGTCAACCCCGCGCGGCAACCGCCGTCGCACCCAGCCCGCGGCGGCGGTCGCGCACGTCGCCCCGGCCGCCGCCCCGCGCGCCGCCTCCTTCGCCGCCGCCGGCGTCCCGGCACCGCTCGTGGCGGCGCTCGCCGCGGCGGGCATCACCGAGCCGTTCCCCATTCAGGCGGCCACGCTGCCTGACGCCCTGTCCGGCCGCGACATCCTCGGGCGCGGGCAGACCGGGTCGGGCAAGACGCTCGGCTTCTGCATCCCGCTGGCCGCGAGGCTCGACGACGGCTACACGAGCGCCTGCCGCCCGCGCGGCCTGGTGCTGGTGCCGACCAGGGAACTCGCCAGCCAGGTCCACGCCGTCCTGGTGCCGCTGGCCGAGGCGGTAGGGCTGAGCGTGGCGACGATCTACGGCGGGGTCCCGCAGCGGCCCCAGGTGGCCGCGCTCCGTAACCGTGCCGACATCGTCGTCGCGTGCCCCGGCCGGCTGGCCGACCTCATCGAGCAGGGCCACTGCCACCTGGGCGACGTGGAGATCAGCGTGCTCGACGAGGCCGACCACATGGCCGACCTCGGGTTCCTGCCCGTCGTGCGGCGGCTGCTCGACATGACCCCGGCCGGCGGCCAGCGGATGCTGTTCTCCGCGACGCTCGACGCCGCCGTCGACATCCTGGCCCGGCGCTTCATGAACCACCCGGTGCACCATGACGTCGGCCGGGTCGAGGCGCCGGTCACCATGGTCCACCACCTGCTCACCGTCGCGCCGACCGACCGGGTCGGCGTGGTCGCCGCCCTTGCCGGCGGCAGCGGCCGGTCGCTCGTCTTCACCCGGACCAAGCACGCCGCCCACCGGCTCGCCCGTCAGCTGGCCACGGCCGGCATCCCGTCGGCTGAACTGCACGGGGACCTGTCGCAGGGCGCGCGGGAACGGAACCTGGCCTCCTTCTCTGGCGGCGCGGTACGGGTCATCGTCGCGACCGACATCGCCGCCCGCGGTATCCACGTGGACGGCATCGACCTGGTGATCCACGCCGACCCGCCGACCGAGCACAAGGCCTACCTGCACCGCTCGGGGCGGACCGCCCGGGCCGGCGCGACCGGGACCGTGATCACCCTGCAGGCCGCCGCCCAGGCCGCCGCCGTCCGCGACCTGATGCGGAAGGCGGGCGTCGTCCCGCTGACCGCCACCGTCACGCCCGGGTCAGCGCTGCTGCGCTCGATTGTCGGCGAGCCCGTCCCGCCGTCCACGCTGCCCGTCGTCCGCCGCGAAGTCGTCACCGCCGCTCCCGCGACCGGTCACGGCGCGGCGGCGCTGTCGTCCGGCTTCCGCGGCCGTCGCCGTCGCTGAACAGCGGGCCGCGGACCCCGCTCCGCGGCCCCCTTCCGCGGCCCCGCCGGTTGCCTTTGAACCGGCGGATATGGGCGGGCAATGGTGTTAGATGGAACCGGTTGTAGTCGAAGTTCGTGCACGTGTCACAGCGCCTGCGGATTCTGACAGCGGGCGCCTCATCCTAGGGGTCCTCCGACGGGAGGGCAGGCGTCCGCGCAGCCCAGGATGCACGCCCGTGGGTCCTGATGATCGTTCAAGGAGAGCACAGTGGCTCAGGGAACAGTGAAGTGGTTCAACGCGGACAAGGGCTACGGCTTTATCGCCCCCGACGACGCTACGCCGGATGTCTTCGTTCACCACTCCGCTATCGAGGCTGACGGTTACCGCAGCCTGCAGGACAACCAGCGCGTCGAGTACGAGGCCGTCCGCGGGGCCAAGGGCCCCCAGGCCGAGCACGTCCGGCCCCTCTGAGGCCAGGAGACGGTCCCTGCGGGGATGAGGTCTCGCGAGCTGTCCCCCGCAGGCGCCAGCGGCCAGGTGCGGGGACGGGCCGCGTTGGCCTGCCTTGACGGTGAACGATGTTCACTGTAATGTGAACATCGTAGCTCGGAAATGAATATTGTTCACCTGGGCGGTGTTCCTCCGGGCCGCCGGGCCGCGAGCCTGGCCAGGCACAAGGAGAACTGCGACGTGACTGCGACGACGAGCTCGGAACGGTCAGCGGAATCGCGCACCGGCGGCACTCTCCCGGCCCTGCGGCCGGCTCCGCCCGGCGGCACCGTCGTCAGCCTGTGCGAGGGCCTCGACCTCGATGCGGCCCCGGCGCTGCGCGAGCGCCTGATCGATGTGCTTCGCAGCAGCACGGACCTGCTGATTCTCGACCTGTCGCACGTTCCGTCCTGTGACCAGGCCGGGCTGGCCGTCCTCATCGGCACGCAGCGCCGCGCCAACCTCGGCGGCATCACCATGCGCCTGCTCGCCCCCAGCCTCCCGGTCAGGAAGGCGCTGCGCTCGACGGGCCTGGACCGTAGCTTCACGATCTGCGCTGACCTGTCCAAGGCCGCGGCGTGACCTGGCCGGAACCGCCGTTCCGCCACCTGATCCGGATCACCGATCACATCAGCCTGCTCGAGCACACCGAGGGCATGGTGCCCCAGCATCAGCATGGCTACTGCGTAGACGACGCCGCCCGCGGGCTGATGATCATCTGCCGGGAGCCCGAGCCGCGCGATGAGCTCGTCACGCTCGCGCGGCGCTACCTGTACTTCGTCATGCAGGCGCAGGCACAAGACGGCCGGTTCCACAGTCGCCTCGGCTACGACCGCCGCTGGCAGGATGAGCCCTGCACCGGCGACTGCTGGGGGCTTGCCCTGTGGGGGCTCGGCACCGCCGCCGCCCGCGGTCCCGTGTCGGCCATGCGAGGAGAGGCGCTCGCCCGGTTCGACCGCGCCGCGCGGCTCCGCTCCGAGTGGCCGCACGCCATGGCGTTCGCGGCGCTCGGCGCCGCCGAGGTGC
>CAVTKQ010000010.1:0-14420 GCA_963735315.1 uncultured Actinomycetota bacterium | reverse complement strand
CCATGGCGCACGCGGCGAAAAACGAAGGTCAAAGGCCTCAAGGCGAGCAGTCAGAACGGGTGCGTGTTTCACCAAACCCCTCTCGTTCTGACGACGCTGGCCGGGCAGGCGTGCAGGACGGAGCGCCGCAGAAATGAGTTCACCGGAGGTCACCCCAGTGACTGACCAGAGCTGGCCGTTGTACGAGGTGTTCCTGCGCGGCAAGCGCGGCCTCAACCACGTGCACGTCGGCAGCCTGCACGCCGCCGACGCCGAGATGGCCCTGCACCACGCCCGCGACCTCTACACCCGCCGCAACGAGGGCGTCAGCATCTGGGTCGTGCGCGCGTCGGACATCACCGCGTCGAGCCCGGACGAGAAGGACCCGTTCTTCAAGCCGTCCGGCGACAAGGTGTACCGGCACCCGACGTTCTACGACATCCCCGACGACGTCCCGCACATGTGAGGGCACCGCTGACATGAGCACTCCTGACCTCGGCTCCGCGGCCTGCGCGCCCTTGACCCGGACACGACGACAACCCGTACGACCTGCTCGCCGAGGACCACGACGACGGGTCACCGCTGGGCGTTCGGCACCGGGTTCACCGACCCGCTCGAAGGCGTCGACACGTCCGTCCCCGACGGCCTCGACCCGGGCGCGCTGGTCCGCTACTGCCTCGCCCTCGGCGACGACGCGCTGATCTACAGCCACCGCCTGCAGCAGTGGGTGGCCCGCCTGCCCGAGCTCGAAGAGGAGACCGCGGTCGCCAACATCGCGCTCGACCTGCTCGGCCAGGCGCGCCTGCTGCTCGCCCGGGCCGGCGGGATCGTCGGCCAGACCGAGGACCAGCTCGCGTTCTTCCGCGAGGAGAAGGACTTCAGGAACGTCCGGCTCGCCGAGCACGCCGACCGCGACTTCGCCGAGCTCGTCGTCCGCCTGCTGATCTTCTCCACCTGGCGGCTCGCGCTGTTCGAGTCGCTGGCCGGAGCTCGAATCGTACCGGCACTGTTCGCTCGGGCACCGCTTCACCGGCGCCGCCTGTCCGGCGCCGACCCGGTGCTCGCCGCGATCGCCGCCAAGGGCGTCAACGAGCTCGCCTACCACCGCGACTACGCGGCGGGCTGGGTGGTCCGGCTCGGCGACGGCACCGCCCTGTCGCACGCGAAGGCGCAGGCGGCCCTCGACACCCTGTGGCCCCTGGCGGGCGAGCTGTTCCGCCCCGACCCCGACGCCCTCGCGACCGTCGACCGGGTGCCGTTCGACGCGGTCCTCGACACCGTCCTCGCCGCGGCCGGGCCTCGACCGCCCCGCGCGGCGCCGCTCGCCGCGGTCGGCGGCCGGGCCGGCCGCGACGGCGTGCACACCGAGGCGATGGGCTACATCCTCGCCGAGCTCCAGTCCGTCGCCCGCGCCCACCCGGACGCGACATGGTAGCCCCCGACGGCCCGGCGGTCCCCGGCGCGGGAGCAACCCCCGTCATCGCGCCGGATCGATGCACGACCTGCCCGCCCGGCGGCCCGGCGACGCCGGCGTTCGACGTCGCCGCCGACACCCCGGACCCGGAGATCCCGACGCTGACGATCGAAGACCTCGGCATCCTGCGCTCCGTCGATTACACTCCCGGCGGGGATCGTCGTGACGATCACCCCGACCTACAGCGGCTGCCCCGCCATGCGCGAGATCGCCGCGGACGTCCAGGGCCCGGCTGCACCGGGCCGGCTTCGAGCGCGTCACCGTCGCGACCCAGCTGGCCCCGCCGTGGAGCACCGACTGGATCACCGCGGAAGGCCACCGCAAGCTCGCCGCCGTCGGCATCGCCCCGCCGTCCGCCGGCCCCGCGCCGGACCGGCCCGGTCCCGCTGACCCTCGGCCGCCGCCCGCGTCGCCCCGCTGCCCGCGCTGCGGCTCGCCTGACACCCGGCTGACCGCCCAGTTCAGCGCCACGGCCTGCAAGTCGCTGCACCGCTGCAACGCGTGCGGCGAGCCCTTCGAAGCGGTGAAGGCGATAGCCCTGTGACGCAAATCCCCGGTGAGCCCGAGCCCGGTGACCCCGACCGGAGCGCGGAGCCGTGACTTTCACCGGCTCACCGTCAAGCGCGTCGAGCCGCTGACCGACGACTCCGCCGCGATCACCCTGAGCCGTGCCGGCCGACCTGGCCGACGCGTTCGCCTTCGCCGCCGGGCAGACCCTGACGGTCCGCCGCGGCGAGGAACGGCGCACCTACTCGATCTGCGCGCCGGCCGGATCGGCCCCGCGGATCGGCGTCCGCGAGGTCGCGGGCGGCGCCGTCTCCGGCTGGCTCGTGCACGACCTCAAGGCCGGCGACACCCTTGAGGTCCAGGCGCCGAGCGGCACCTTCACCCCCGACCTGTCCGTCCCCGGGCGGCACGTGCTGATCGCCGCGGGCTCCGGCATCACCCCGATGATGTCGATCGCCGCGTCGGTCCTCGCGGCGGACGACAAGTCCACCGTCACGCTCCTGTACGGCAACCGGCGCAGCGACACGGTCATGTTCGCCGACGAGGTCGCCGACCTCAAGGACGCCTACCCGGCGCGGATGCAGATCATCCACGTGCTGTCCCGCGAGCCGCAGGAGGTCGAGCTGCACAGCGGCCGGCTCGACGCCGGGCGGCTGACCGCGCTGCTGCCGGCCGCCGTCGACGTGGCCGGCGTGGACCACTGGTGGCTGTGCGGCCCCTTCGCCATGGTCACCGACGCCATCGAGGTGCTGCGCGGGCTCGGCGTGGACGCTGGCCGGATCCACCGCGAGCTGTTCTGGGTCGGCGACGAGCCGCCGGTCGAGGCGGTCCACGACGACGCTCCGCGTCGGCGAGGGCGCCAGCCTCACCGTCATCCTCGACGGGCGCAGCTCGACGCTCACCCTGCCGCGCCGGCACGCCGGTCCTCGACGGCGCCCAGCAGGCCCGGCCCGACCTGCCGTTCGCCTGCAAGGGCGGCGTCTGCGGCACCTGCCGGGCCAAGGTCACCAGCGGCGCGGCGGTCATGCGCCGCAACTACGCCCTCGAACAGCGCGAGATCGACGCCGGATACGTCCTAACCTGTCAGGCAGTTGCCCGCAGACCGACGAGATCACCGTCGACTACGACGCCTAACTACAAGGAGACGCCATGACCGCGCCGTCAGCCCGCCGGGCGAGCTGGAGCCCATCGAGACCGCCTCGGTCGACGAGCTGCGGGCGCTGCAGCTTGAGCGGCTGCGCTGGTCACTGCGGCACGCCTACGACAACGTGCCGTACTACCGGAAGATGTTCGACGTCGCGGCGGTCCACCCCGACGACCTCAAGGACCTGTCCGACCTGGCGAAGTTCCCGTTCACCACCAAGGCGTCGCTGCGCGACAACTACCCGTTCGGCATGTTCGCGGTGCCCCGTGAGCAGGTGGCGCGCGTCCACGCCTCGTCGGGCACCACCGGCCGCCCCACCGTCGTCGGCTACACCGCCGCGGACATCGACACCTGGGCCAGCGTCATGGCCCGCTCGATCCGCGCCGCGGGCGGCCGGCCCGGGCACATCGTGCACGTCGCCTACGGGTACGGCCTGTTCACCGGCGGCCTCGGCGCGCACTACGGCGCGGAGAAGCTGGGCTGCACCGTGGTCCCGGTCTCCGGCGGCATGACCGAGCGGCAGGTGACGCTGATCCGCGACTTCCAGCCGGACGTCATCATGGTCACCCCGTCCTACATGCTCAACATCATCGACGAGATGGAACGCCAGGGCATCGACCCGGCCGCGCAGCTCGCTGAGGTACGGCATCTTCGGCGCGGAGCCGTGGACGAACGAGATGCGCGCCGGAGATGGAGACCCGCGGCGGGCATCGACGCCACCGACATCTACGGCCTGTCCGAGGTCATGGGCCCCGGCGTGGCCCAGGAGTGCGTGGAGACCAAGGACGGCCTGCACGTCTGGGAGGACCACTTCTACCCGGAGGTCATCGACCCGGTCACCGGCGAGGTGCTGCCCGACGGCGAGCAGGGCGAGCTGGTCTTCACGTCGCTGACCAAGCAGGCGATGCCCGTCATCCGCTACCGCACCCGCGACCTCACCCGGCTGCTGCCGGGCACCGCCCGCACCATGCGCCGCATCGAGAAGATCACCGGCCGCACCGACGACATGATCATCCTGCGCGGCGTCAACCTGTTCCCGACCCAGGTCGAGGAGCTCATCCTGCGGCATCCCCGCCCTGTCCCCGCACTTCCAGCTCCACCTGTCAAAGCACGGCAACCTGGACGCGATGACCGTCCACGTCGAGCGCCGCCCGGACGCGACCCCGGCCGACGCCGAGCGGCGGGCACCCAGCTGGTCGCCCAGATCAAGAACACGATCGGCGTCAGCGCCGGCATCGTCGTCCAGGACCCGGACACGATCGAGCGCAGCATGGGCAAGATGCGCCGCATCATCGACGAGCGCCCCCGCTAACTCCCCGCCGCGACCGCGGGCTCGTTGCGGCGCTCTTCACGCGGTGTTCTGGCGTGCTCTGCGCCGGGGTCGGCGGGGCTGCGCCGTCCTTAGCTGCTGGACCAGGGGCAGGATGCGGTAGCCGACGCGCTGGTTGAGCGAGATCTCGGTCCGGGTGCGGGTAACGCCGGGCAGGGCGAGCAGAGTCTGCACGATCTCCTCCAGGTGCAGGTTGCTGCGGGCCGCCACGCGGCAGAGCAGGTCGCCTTCGCCCGTCGTGGTGTGTGCCTCGAGTACTTCGGGTAGTCGGCTGAGCATGGTGGCCACGTTGTCGAGCTGGCCCTGGGCGAGGTAGAGGTGGACGAAGGCGAGCACGGTGAAGCCGAGGCCGGCCGGGCTGATCGCCGGCGCGTGCCCGGTGATGACGCCCTCGCGCTCCAGCCGGGCGAGCCGCGCCTGCACGGTGCCCCGCGCGACGCCGAGCACCCGGGCGTACTCGCGCATGCCCGCCTGCGGCTCCTCAAGCAGGAGGTTCAGCAGGTCGAGGTCCAGTTGATCCAGTTGCACAGGTTTACAGCTCCGCATGGCGGCGTCTTGAGCGGCTCTTCACTGGGCCAATGGCTCAATGAAGGCTCTTGATACTAGACCAATAGACCAGTACGAATCTAGAGTGATTTCATGACGGCAGTCTTCAGCCCGCGCGTCGCCAGCCTCGACGACCGCTACCAGCGTCAGGACGGCACGATCTACCTCACGGGGATCCAGGCGCTCGTCCGCATGCTGCTCGACCGCGCCCGTCACGACCGGGCCCGCGGCCTCGCCACGGCCACCTACGTGTCCGGCTACGAGGGCTCGCCGCTCGGCGGCTACGACCTCGAGCTCGCCCGCCACCCCGGCCTGCTCGGCGAGCACGGCATCGTGCACCGGCCGGGCCTCAACGAGGAGCTGGCGGCGACCGCGGTCTCCGGCAGCCAGCTGGCCGGCCGGGTCGGCGACGCCAAGCACGACGGCGTCACCGGCGTCTGGTACGGCAAGGCCCCCGGCCTTGACCGGGCCACCGACGCGCTGCGGCACGCGAACATGATCGGCACCTCGCCGACCGGGGGAGCGGTGGCGCTCGTCGGCGACGACCCGGCCGCCAAGTCCTCGACCGCTGCCGTGCTCCTCGGAAATGGCCCTCGCCGACCTCGCCCTGCCGACCTTCTACCCGGCCGACCCGGCCGAGGCCCTGGTCCACGGCCTGCACGCGGTCGAGCTGTCCCGCGCCAGCGGGCTGTGGTCCGCGATGAAGGTGGTCACCGCCATGGCCGACGGCGCGTCCACCGCCCAGGTCAGCCCGCGCTGGCAGGCCCCCGACCTGTCGGACCTGCCGGAGGCCTGCGCGCCTACAGCCACCAGCCGCGACGCCCGGCTGCTCGGCGCGGAGCTGGCCGAGCTTGAGCGCAGCCAGCAGCTCACCCGGCTGCCGATCGCCGTCGAGTACATCCGCCGCAGCGGCCTCAACGTCATCACCGGGCCGCGTGCCGCGCGCGGATCGGCCTGCGTCGCCGCGGGCAAGACCTACCTCGACCTCCGCCAGGCCCTCGACCGCGCTCGGGCTGACGGAGGCGACCTCGAACGGCACGGCATCCGGCTGCTCAGGCTCGGCGTGATCTACCCGCTCGAGCCGAGCATCGTCGCCGAGTTCGCGGCCGGCCTCGACGAGATCGTCGTCATCGAGGACAAGCGCGCCTTCCTCGAGGACGCGGTCAAGTCCGTCCTCTACGGCCGGGCCGGCGCCCCGCCCGTCTACGGCAAGCGGTCGCGGGACGGCTCGCCGCTGTTCGCCGCGGTCGGCGAGCTCGACGCCGACTCGGTCGCCGACGCCCTGGCCCGCCACTTCGAGGCCGCGGGCGTCCCCGTGACGGCGCGGCCGCCCCGCGAGCGGGTCATGCTGCCGCTGGCGCAGCGCATGCCGTACTTCTGCTCCGGCTGCCCGCACAACTCCTCCACCAAGGTCGCGCCGGGCACCCTGGTCGGCGGCGGGATCGGCTGCCACGCGATGGTGGCGTTCATGCCGCCGGAGCAGGTCGGCGAGGTCATCGGGCTGTGCCAGATGGGCGGCGAGGGCGCGCAGTGGATGGGCATCGCGCCGTTCGTCGACGCAGCGGCACCTCGTGCAGAACCTCGGCGACGGCACCTTCGCCCACTCCGGCAGCCTCGCCATCCGCGCCGCCGTCGCCTCGGGCGTGAACATCACCTTCAAGCTGCTGCGCAACTCCGCCGTCGCGATGACCGGCGGCCAGCAGGCGGTCGGCGAGCTGCCGGTCGACCGGCTCATCGCGCTGCTCGCCGCCGAGGGCGTGCGCAAGATCGTCGTCACCACCGACGACCCGGCCGGGCTCCGGCGGCAGCTGGGCGCCGGCGTTTTCAAGCACAGGGCCGACATCAGGCACCGTGACGACCTGATCGACGTGCAGCGGGAACTGGCCGCGATCGACGGCGTCACCGTGCTGGTCCACGACCAGGAATGCGCGGCGGAGAAGCGGCGCAAGCGCCGCCGGGGCAAGGTGGCGGCGCCCGCGCAGCGGGCGTTCATCAACGAGCGGGTCTGCGAGGGCTGCGGCGACTGCGGGCGGGTGTCCAACTGCCTGTCGGTCCAGCCGGTGGCCACCGAGTTCGGCCGCAAGACCCGGATCCACCAGTCCTCGTGCAACCTCGACTTCTCCTGCCTCAACGGCGACTGCCCGTCGTTCCTGAGCGTCACCCCGGCCGCGTCGCCTGACCGCTCGAAGGATGGTGGATCGTTGGGAGGACCCCAGGGCTCCCAACGATCCACCATGTCGCCCCCGGGCTCGTCGGTGCATCCGGGCCGCCGCCAGCGCCGGCCGAGCCCGAGCGGCTCTTCAGCCCGACGGGTTCACCATGCGCATCACCGGCGTCGGCGGCACCGGCGTGGTGACGATCGCGCAGATCCTCGGCACCGCCTTCGCCGCCGACGGGCACCAGGTGCGCTCGCTCGACCAGACCGGCCTAGCGCAGAAGGGCGGCGCGGTCGTGTCCGACCTGACCGTCAGCGCCGGGCCGGCCGAGCGCTCCGCCAAGCTCGGCTACGGCGAGTGCGACCTGTACCTCGGCTGCGACTCGCTGGTCGCCACCGACGGCACCCAGCTGCGCGCCGCCGGCCAGGACCGGACGGTGGCCGTGGTCTCCACGACCGAGGTGCCGACCGGGCAGATGGTGACGGACGTCAGCCAGCACTTCCCCGCGGCCGGCCGGGTCATGGCCGCGATCGAGGCGAACGTGCGCTCGGCCCGCTTCCTCGACGCGGCGGCGCTGGCCACGGACCTGTTCGGCGACGAGCAGTACGCCAACATGATCCTGGTGGGCGCCGCCTACCAGGCGGGCGCGCTGCCGGTCAGCGCCGAGGCGATCGAGCACGCCATCCGGCTCAACGGCGTGGCGGCGGACGCCAACATCCGGGCGTTCCTGGCGGGGCGGATGGTCACCGAAGCGGCCGCGCCCGCTGGCTCTGCCTCGGTCCGAAGACGGTGCCGCTGCCGGGGAAGACAGTGCCGCTGCCGGGGAAGACGCGCCGGCCGGGCGGAGCCTCGCGGACGTGCTGGCGCTGCGGGCCAGGGAGCTGGCCGCCTTCCAGGACCAGGCCTGCGCGGACGAGTACGCCAGCTTCGTCGAGCAGCGTCCGGGCCCGTGAGGCGGCCGTCACCGGCGGCGAGACGCTCACCATGGCGGTCGCGGAGAACCTGTACAAGCTCACGGCCTACAAGGACGAGTACGAGGTCGCCCGGCTCAGCCTTGACCCGGCCCTCGACGAGGCGGTGCGGGCGCAGTTCGGCGACGGGGCGCGCTACCAGTACCGGCTGCACCCGCCGGTGCTCCGCGCGCTGGGCATGCGGCGCAAGGTCAGCCTCGGCCCGTGGTTCCGCCCGGCCTTCGCCGACCCTGGTCGCCATGCGGCGGCTGCGCGGCACCCGGCTTGACCCGTTCGGCTACACCGAGGTCCGCCGCACCGAGCGTGCCCTGATCGGCGAGTACCGTGACGGTCATCGACGCGCTGCTGGCCGGCCTGACCCCCGGCAACCACGCGCCTGGCGGTCCAGATCGCCGCCCTGCCCGACATGGTCCGCGGCTACGAGCACGATCAAGCTGGCAACCGTGCGCGCCTACCGCGAGAAGCTGGCCGAGCTGCGCGCGGAGTTCGCGGCGTCGGGCGCCCCGACGCTGGTGCCGTAGCCCTAGGGCCCAGCCCTAGAGCCCGCCATCGCGCAGTTCGCCGCTCACCGAGCGGACGGCCGAGATCGCCGCGGCCATCCGCGGCGAGCGGTGCTCGCCGTCGCGGACGATGAGGACGCTGTACCGCAGGGTGTCGATGCCCGCGATCGGCAGCCGGGCGACCTGCGCCGGCGACCCCGCCGGGGTGAGCTCGGGCGCGATGGTGATGCCCCACCCGATGCCGACCAGGCTGAGGGCGGTGCCGACGTCGTGCACCGTCGCGCCCACCCTGGGCTGGAAGCCCGCGGCGATGCACATGCTCCGCACCAGGCGGCCGAGCGAGGTGTCCGGGCACATGACCCACGCCTCGGCGGCCAGCTCAGTCATGGCGCACCCGGATGCGCCGGCCAGCCGGTGGTCCAGGGGCACGCAGAGCCGCAGCGGGTCGTGCCCGAGGGTCCACTCGCGCAGCCCCGCCCTGGCCGCGTGCGGCGCCGTGCCACTGCGCGCCTCCGGCGCCGTGCCGTAGCGCGACACGATGGCCATGTCGAGCTGGTCGCGGTGCACGGCATCGGGGCCTTCCTCGTCGCTGATCGCGGCGAGCCTGATCTCCATGTCGGGGAACCGCGCGCGCACCTCGGTCAGCGCGCGGCTCATGATGTGCGGGCCCTCGCGGAACGGGATTCCCACCCGCAGCAGCCCGGTGATCCGCGTCCCGGCGCCGGCCAGCGTGGCCTGGGCCGACCGCAGCTCCACGAGGATGCGCTCGGCGTGCTCCACCAGCGCGCGGCCTGCCGGGGTGAGGGTGATGTGGTTGCCGGTGCGGTCGATGAGCGCGGTGCCCGCCTCGGCCTCGAGCGCGGATATCTGCTGGGACACCGCCGACCGGGTGTACTGCAGGCGGCGGGCGGCCGCGGCGATGGACCCCTCGGCCATGACGGCCTCGAGCATGATCAGCTTGCGCACGTCCAGCACGTGAAACGTCACCTTCAATAACGCTGCATGTCGCCGATAGTAACTTCAGATTACTTGCCCGGCACGACCCGCGGTTGCTGTAGTGATGCCATGCGAGTGACCCTCACCGAGGTCCAGCGGATTCCCACCTGGGGCGCGCGGGCCGTCGAGCCCGTCCAGGCAGGAGGCCGTGACCTGCTGGCCATACCCCAGCTCGCCAGGGACGTCCCCGGCGGGCCGCCGGGGATGAACGGCGGTGACAGCGACACCGAGCTGCTGCTGCTCAGCCGGACGGCCGAAGGCCGCTTCGCGCCCTGGGCGGCGCTGCCGGCGCCGGGCGGCGAGGACGCCGAGTTCTTCACCATCGGTGACCGCTCGTTCCTGGCCGTCGCGAGCATCAGGACCGGCGCCGGCCCCTACGAGTTCGACACCACCTCGACGATCTTCGAGTGGCGAGGCGACGGGTTCGCCCCCTTTCAGGAGGTGCCGACCTTCGCGGCCAAGCAGTGGAAGCACTGGCAGGTCGACGGCCGGCACTTCCTCGGCCTGGCCCAGGGAGTGATCTTCCCGCCCGGGCCCGCCGGGCCGCGCCCCGCCGCCAGCCCGCACTCGGCCGCCAGCCGGGACTCGGTCGTCTACGAGTGGAACGGCGAGTCCTTCACCGAGTTCCAGCGGATTCCCTCGCGCTGGGCCTACAACTGGCACGCCTTCCTGGCGGGCGGCGAGTTCTTCGTCGCGCACGCCGAGCACGCGGGCCCCAGCGTCCTGTACCGCTGGGACGGGGCGCGCCTGGCGCCGCACCAGACGCTCGCGGCGCAGTCGGGCCGCGCGTTCGCCACCTTCGACGACGGCGGGGACAGCTACCTCGTCGTCGCCTGCATCGCCGCCCCGACCCGGCTGCTGCGCCTGGCCGACGGCCAGTTCACGCAGGCGCAGGTCCTCGGCGGCCTCGGCGCCAGGGAGCTGGCCGTGACCCGGTGCGCTGGCCGCACGCTGCTCATCCGGGTCAACTTCATCCTCGGTACCCCCGCCGATCCCCGGCCGGCGCTTGACTCCCAGGTCTACGAGTGGGAAGGCGGCGCGCTGCACGCGGTCGCCACGTTCCCCACCTGCGGCGGCACCGACGTCGCCGTCCTGGGGGAGGGTGACGGGAATGCCGGCTCGGTCGAGTTGATCGTGACGAACTCCCTGACCCCAGGGCTGCGGTTCGCGGCCGAGACGGTCCGCTACGAGCTCGCCGCGGCGGCCCGCTGATGCCCCGGGCCGTGTTCGAGAGCCCGGAGCTCGTCGGCCTGTTCACCACCTACACCGCCCGCCAGGACAGCATCGGCGCGCGCCTCGCGCAGGCGAGGGCCAGGGAGTCGGAGCGTGACCCGCTCCTCGTGGTCACCGGCACCGACCTGGCGCTGTACCCGGGCGGCGGCGCGCCCCCGGTCATCGAGCCCTACCGGCTCGCCAGCCGGGGCTTCAAGGAGCTGGCGGCGATATCGCACCTCGGCCCCGCGCTCGCCACCCTCGCCAGGCTGCGCGAGCTGGACGGTGATCGCGGCGGCGGCGGCTGGCGCGCCGACGCCGCGCGGCTGCTCGACGCGACCAGGGCGGCCCGCGCGGCCAACTCGGCGCGGCTGTGGCGGGACCAGATCGCCGTCCGCGCCTTCGCGGGGCGCGAGGAGAGCATCGCCGCGATGACCGACTACTCCTGCCTGCTGGCCGAGCGGTTCCTGCGGCGGGCCCTTGACGAGCCGGGCCTACCTCACGATGACCGCGGTCCGCCGCGACTTCCTGGAAGGCCCGGCCGGGCCCGGTGACCTCCCGGTCCCGTTCAACAAGGTTATGATCGCGACGTTCTACCTCACCGGCATGGACATCGCGCACCGGCTCATCACCTGGCTTGACGCGGCCGGCATCGACTGGGAAAGGGCCATGGTGATCTTCGCGGGCCAGTCCGGGCGTCCGACCGCCGGCGTCACCCAGGAGTCGCACAGCGTGGCCAGCGTCGTCCGCGCCGTCTCGAGGGGCCGGCTGGCCCCTGAGCGGCTGTTCATCGCGCCGCACGCCCCCGTCTTCCCGCCCTACGACCCGGTGGCGCGAGACCGCGCCCCGGCCGCGGCCATGGAAGACGGCTACCGGCGGCTGTGGGCCGGGCTGCGCGCCACGTCGGAACTGGCCGGCGAGATGTTCGCGGGCTACCCGCGCTTCGCCGCCCAGTTCGCCGAGCGCGTCACGATCGGCCCGGGAACGGCCAGCGTCCGCGCCAAGCCGGCCCTGAAAGGCCCGGACGACTGGCTCGCGCTCGTCACGCGGCTGCGCGTGGTGATGGAGGACCCCGCCCAGCTGCTGTCCGGCGCGGTCACCGACTACGCGAGCAGCGAGCTCGTGGCCCACGCCAACGACCCGTCCGCCGTCACCGTCCCCGGGCTCGACGGCGAACCGTACCCGCGCCCGGCGATCACCCAGGAGGCCCGGCCATCACCCAGGAAGGCCCGGCGATCACCAAGGAAGGAAGGCACGAGGTGAACGCGTTCCTTGACCGGCTGCGCGGCAGCGATCCGGTGCTCATGCTCGCCATCCGCACCAGCAGGACGGCCGACGTGGTGCGGATCGCCGGGTCCACGGGATACCACGCCGTCATGGTCGACCTCGAGCACTCGACGATGCCGCTGGACGTCGCGGCCAGCCTCTGCGCGACAGCGGGCGACCTGGGCCTGTTCCCCTTCGTCCGGATCCCGGAACGGGAGTACGGCGCGATCGGCCGCCTGCTTGACTGCGGCGCCCGCGGCATCATCGCGCCGCGGGTAGAAACGGCGGCGGAGGCGGTGACCATCGCCAGGGCCTGCCGGTTCGCCCCGCGCGGCCAGCGTTCCCAGGTCGCCACCGTGCCGCAGTCCGGCCTGCGGCCGACGCCGCCGCGGAGCTGAACCCGGCACTCGACGACGCGACGATCGTGGCAGATCCTGATCGAGACCCCGGCCGGCGTCGCGAACGCCGGCGAGATCGCCGCGGTCGACGGCGTGGACATGCTCGCCTTCGGCGCGAACGACTTCACCGCCGAGATCGGCGTGCCCGGCCAGTACGCCGACGCCGCGGGTGACCGAGGCGATCGCCGCCCTCGGCGCGGCGGGCGCGCGGCACGGCAAGCTGCTGATGGTCGGCGGCATCCCGACCCGGCAGCTGCTCGGCCGCCTGGCACCGCTCGGCGTCTGCCCGCTGCGGCTGACCGGGACCGACACCGACATGCTCTACGCCGGCGCGGCCGCCCGCGCGGAAAGGTTCCGCACATGACCCAGCATCCAGCAGTGCACCCCGATGCGGGCCGCCGAGACAATCACGCCGCCCGGCGTTCGCCATGCCCGCCGGCGCTTGCGACACTCACTTCCACGTGTTCGAGCCCGGCTACCCGCACGTCCCCGAGCCGCTGTACACGTTCCCCGACGGCACCGTCGGACCAGTACCTCGCGATGACCGAGTGCGCTCGGCATCGAGCGGATGGTGCTCGTCCAGCCCACCTTACTACGGCACCGACAACAGCCTGCTCCGCGACGTGCTCAAGCGGCTCGGCCCGCGCTGCGGCGGCGTGGTCCGCATCGACGAGGACACCACCGACGCCGAACTCGACGCGTTCCACGAGGCCGGCGTCCGCGCGATCAGGCTCGACCTGTTCGCCCGCGCGAGCTGGCCGACCGGGGAGCATCATCGCCTACGTCCGGCGGATGGCCGCCCGCGCCACCCCGCGCGGCTGGCACCTGCAGTTCTACACGCCGGGGACGATCGTCCGCGACCTGCTGCCGTTCCTCGCCGACCTCGAGGACACCTTCGTCATCGACCACATGGGCTACATGACCGAGTCCGACCCCGGGTACGAGCGGCGCCTGCTCGACCTGCTGGCCCAGGGCAGCTGCTGGATCAAGCTGTCCGGCGCGTACCGGGTGGCGAAGGACAAGCCGCTGAGCTCCGTGGCCCCGTGGGGCCGGGCCCTGGTCGCGGCCCGCCCCGACCGGCTCGCTCTGGGGCTCGGACTGGCCGCACCTGCCCGACGGCCAGCGCGACACCGGCGAGATCCTGAACCTGCTGGCCGACTGGGCCCCGGACGAGGCAGCCCGCCACGCCATCCTGGTAGACGGCCCGACCCGCCTGTTCTACTCCTAGCTTTCCTGCCGTGCCGCAGGACGCGAGGCACGCCCCCGTTCCGGCCCGGGTGGACCGCACCGATCCCGCGGCCGCGGGACGCGAGGCACGCCCCCGTTCCGGCCCGGGCGGACCGCCCGATCCCGCGGCCGCGGGACGCGAGGCACGCCCCCGTTCCGGCCCGGAGGGACCGCACTGGTCCCGCCGGCCGCGGGACGTGAAGCACGCCCCCGTTCGGAATGATCAATTCGATTTTCCCGAACGAGTTCGTGTTTCTCCTGCTCCCGCTACATGTCACCGAGGGCGGTGGCCGGGCGACTCGATGCAGTCGGCGACGTAGCGGAGGAAACCGCCGGCGGTTCCGCCCGCCGTCGCAGGCCCGGTGGTCGAAGGCCAGGGTGAGCTCGGTGACCTTGCGCACGGTGAGCTGGCCGTCGACCACCCACGGGCGGTCGATCACGCGGCCCATGCCGAGGAGCGCGACCTCCGGGTGGTTGATGATGGCGGCGGATCCGTCGACGCCGAACACGCCGTAGTTGTTCACCGTGAACGTGCCGTCGGCCAGGTCAGCCGGGGCGAGGCGGCGCTCGCGGGCCGCCGCCGTGCGCTGCGCGAGGCGGGCCGACAGGTCCCGTGTCGTCAGCCGGTGCGCGTCGTGCACCACGGGGACGACGAGGCCGTGTTCGGTCTGCGCGGGATTTCCTTGGCCAAATCGGCTTCAGCGGGGAGCGCAC
>CAVTKQ010000009.1:0-239382 GCA_963735315.1 uncultured Actinomycetota bacterium | reverse complement strand
GCCCTTGAGCATGAACGGCCCGTCCCACTGCGACCCGCAGCCACGCGACGTCCTCCCAGGACGGCGGGGTCGTTGCCATCCACTGCCCGTAGGCGCCGAAGAACGTGGGCGCCGCCGCCCCGCCCACCGGCAGGTTCGGGACCGTCAGGTCGGGGATCGAGCCGGCCCGCAGCCACGCGCGAACCACGCGGGCCGCGACAGGGCGGTCGGGGCCTGGCGAGCATCTCCTGGAAGGTGATCTTCTCCGGGATCCGGGGCGAGCCCCAGTCGCGGCCGAAGGAGAACGACCAGTCGAGCGTGACGATGACGCCGACGGCCCCCGCCTCCTTCGCGCGCGTCATCCTGGCGAGCATCTCGTCGCGGCCGCCGACCCAGTACATCTGGAAGAACGTCTTCGGGTTGGCCGCGACGACTTCCTCGATCGGCTTGGAGGCGAAGGAGGACAGGCCCATGGCGGTGCCGCGGGCGGCGGCGGCGCGGGCGACGGCGACCTCGCCGTCGGGGTGGACGGCCTGCACGCCGGTCGGGGAGATCAGCACCGGCAGCGGGATGTCCTGGCCCATCACCGTGGTCGCCATCTCGCGGGTCGCGGGCAGGCCGGCGACATGCGGCGCGAACCCTAGCTCGGAGAACGCGGCGACGTTGTCCCGGATCGTGACACCCGCCTCGGCGCCGGCGACCAGCGCGCCGTAGCACGTCCCTCGGCAAGTGCCTCTTGGCCCGCCGCTGCGCCACGGCTACCGTCTCGAACCACTGATTGGCCATAGCCTCTTCACTCCTTCGGTGTTTACTGGCGTATCCGCTCCAGGCGCGGACACGCAGGATCAGAGTGTGCCCTTCTCCGCCGGCCGGGGGCCGCGGGGTGACAATAGCCGTGCCTGGCTCTTATTCGAAAACTCGCTGAGGGCCGGGGCCACGTCGCGGTAGGTGCGGACCGGCCGCAGCCGCCCGCGGCCGAGCCGGCGAGGTCGCGGGCCAGCTCGGGATCCTGCTCGCCGGTCGTGTCGAGCAGGACGTCGAGCCGGGGCAGCCGCGCGGCGAGCGGCCGCGGGTCGGGGCCGGCGTTGTGCACGCAGTCGGACAGCAGCAGCACCCGCGCGTCCCGTGGCGGGAACGCGGGCCAGCTCGCGCCGCGCCACCTGCAGCGGGAACGCGACGTTGGTGAGCCCGCGCGCCGGGATCCGCAGCAGCGTCGTCCAGCAGCCGCTCCGGCGGCACGTCGCTGCCCGAGGCGGCGACGAGCACGGCCGCGTCGGACCAGAACGCGATCACCGCGAGGTCGTCGCGCGGCCAGCTCCGCGGCGAGCGCGCCGACGGTGGCCGCCGCGGTGCGGACCCGCTCGCCGCGCATCGACCCGGAGACGTCGACGAGCAGCACGACCGAACGGCGTGGTGCGTGACCCGCTCGCGCACGACGATGTCCTCGTCCTCGGGCATCGGGATGCTCGGTGAGCTGCTCCAGCGTCGCGGTCCAGGTCGATGTCGTCCGAGCCGCCCCGGTAGGGGACGCTGGCGAGCTCGCCGCGGCCGCGCCGCGCGGTCCGGTCCCGGCGCGGCCGCGGCACGGCGAGCCGCGCCGCGATCTCCCGCGCCCGGCGCAGCGTCTCCGGGTCAGGCGCGCCCTGCTCGCCGGTCGGCGCCGCGAGGTCAGCGCCGCCTGCTCGTCGGTGGTCGCCGGCCCGCCGCTGCCGGCCGAGCGTCGCGGCTTTGCCCGAACGGCGTGCCGGCCGTCCGCTCGCAGCGCCATCCCGCCCCGGCGCCCGCCGCCGGCGAGACGTCGCGCAGGGACGGCTCCTCGCGTCAGCGTCTTCGGCTTGCGGCGCAGCGGCTCGCAGCGGACGTGACTGGTCCGGCCGCCGGCTCGGGCACCGGGGCGCCTGACCGGGGAGTCCGCCGCCACTGCTCTTCAACCAGGCGCCGCCGCGGCGGGGCTCAGGATGAAGTGGTCCTCCCAGATCTGGCGCAGCACCTGCTCCGGGGTCGCGTCGACGGTCTCGTCGAGGAAGATCCGGCCGGACAGCGCGACGACCATCGCGTCGTAGACGGTCTCCCGGTAGCGAGCTCGGCTGCTGCTGCCCGCTCGGCGGTGTCATTGGCGGACCGGGCGAGCCAGCACCCGTTCGGATTCAAGTCGAACAGCTGCCCGGCGACCAGGGTCAGGTCGATCGCGCCGCGGACGCGGCGAGCCCTGCCGGATGTCCTCGTGCGCGCGGGTGGCGCGGGTGACCGCGACGGCGTCGGCGACGAGCCGCTCGTACAGGCGGGCTTGAGGTCGGCCAGTGCGTCACCTGTGCCGGAACTGCGGGGCGCGCAGCGCGACGATGCCGCGCTCGGCCGCCGCGTCCTGGTAGCCGATCGCGAGCCGGCACAGCCGGTCGTGCACGGACGTGGACAGCCGGGTGGTGCCGACGTTGTCGTACGGGTTCATCGAGGCGATGACCCGGAACGTGTCGGCCTGGCGACGACCGTGCCGACCCGCGGGACCGCGATGCGCCGCTCGGCCATCGCGGTGAGCAGCGTGTTGAGCGTGTCCTCGGGCGCGCGGTTGAACTCCTCGATGTAGAGGAAGCCGCCGCTCGCGCATCGCCTCGACCAGCGGGCCGTCGACGAAGTTGTCCGGGCTGTAGTCCTCGCGCAGCACGCGGGCCGGGTTGTGGTGGCCGACCAGCTTCGCCGGGGTCAGGTCGGCGTTGCCCTCGACGAAGACGCAGCGGGATGCCCCACTCGCGCGGTGATCGCCCGCAGCAGCGTGGTCTTGCTGGTGCCGGGCGGGCCCTCCAGCAGGATGTCGCGGCCGGCCGCGACGGCCGCGAGCACCAGGTCCGAGCTCGCGCTCCCGGCCGACGACGTTGGCCTGGATCGCGGTCCCTGACACTCGCCAGCGGCTCGCGGCCGTCACGGCTCGCGCTCATCGGATCGTGTTGCCCGGCGTCGACCGTGAACTCGAGGCCGGTCACGTAGCGGCGCCTCGTCGGAGGCGAGGAACAGCACCGCGTTGCTGATGTCGCGCGGCTCGACGAGCTCGACCGGCAGCGTGTTCATGAAGATCGGACCGAGGTTCGGGTCCTGGCTCGAGCAGCGGGTTGAGGCCGCCGAGGCCGGTCCCCATCGGGGTGTTCACGCCGGTCGGGTGCACGGTGTTGACCCGGATGTTGTGCCTGGCCGAGCTCGTTGGCCATCGTCTTGGCGATGCCGACCACGCCGTGCTTGGCCGCGACGTACGGCGCGAGGAACGGCAGGCCCTTGATGCCCGCGGTGGAGCTGGTGCAGATGATCGACCCGCCGCCGTTGGCGATCAGGTGCGGGGCGGCGGCGACCATCGTGTTCCAGACGCCGGTCAGGTTGATGTCGAGCGTGTCCTGCCAGACCTGCCGGGGTGACCTCGTCCCAGGCCTGCACGGTGCAGATGCCGGCGTTGGCGCACGACGATGTCGAGCTTGCCGAGCTCGGCGACGCCCTCGTCGACGGCCGCCTTGAGCGCGGCGGCGTCGCGGACGTCGGCCTTGCGTGGCGACGATCCGCCGGTCGAGCGCCTCGACCTGCTTGACCGTCTCGGCGAGGTCCTCCTCGGTGCGCCATGGCGTAGCCGACGGTGTCGTAGCTGCCTGGGCAGATGTCGACCGCGATGATGTCGGCGCCCTCCTCGGCCAGCCGGATCGCGTGGCTGCGGCCCTGGCCGCGGGCCGCGCCGGTGATGAAGGCGACCTTGCCTGCGACTCGTCCTGGCCATGATCCGTCGTCGGTTCTCGGCTTCTGCTTACTTGATGAACGCGCCGGCGTCGACCGGCAGCGTCACGCCGGTGATGTAGCGGGCCTCGTCGGAGGCCAGGAACAGCACCGCGTTGCTGATGTCGACCGGCTCGACCCACGGGATCGGCAGCGCGTTCAGCGTCTGGAACGCCGGCGTCGACGACTCCTCGGTCGGGTGTCGGGTTGCCGGGTCGAACAGGCCCCACGTCGCCTCGTTCTGGATCATGTCGGTGTTCGACCGCGGTCGGGTGGACGCTGTTGACCCGGATGTTGTGCGGCGCGAGCTCGTTGGCGAGCGTGCGCATCAGGCCGACGACGCCGTGCTTGGCCGCGGTGTAGTGGCGCGATGTTGCCGAAGCGCCTTGCAGGCCCGGCCGCCGAGCTGGTCAGGATGATCGAGCCGCCGTCGCCGTGCTCGATCAGGTGCGGGAGCGCGGCCTTGACGGTGTTCCAGACGCCGGTGAGGTTGATGTCGATCATCGTCCTGCCAGCGCCGCGTCGTCGAGCTCGAGCGCGGGACTGGCGCTGGCAGATGCCGGCGTTGGCGCACGACGATGTCGAGCCGGCCGAGCTGGGCGACGCCGTCGTCGACGGCCGCCTGCAGCGCCGCGCGAGTCGCGGACGTCGGCCTTGCGCGGCGACGATCCGCCGGTCGAGCGCCTCGACCTGCTTGACCGTCTCGGCGAGGTCCGCCTCGGTGGCGCATCGGGTAGGCGTCACCGAGTCGACCGTGCTCGCAGATGTCGACGGCGATGATGTCGGCGCCCTCCTCGGCCAGCCGGATCGCGTGGCTGCGGCCCTGGCCGCGCGCCGCGCCGGTGATGAAGGCGACCTTGCCCTCTACTCGTCCTGGCATTTGCCTGCCTCCTCGCTCACTTCTTGTTCGTGAAGCCGGCGTCGACGGGCAGCGTGACGCCGGTGACGTAGCGGGCGTCGTCGGAGACCAGCCAGGCGATCGCGTTCGAGATGTCGACCGGCTCCACCAGGTCGCACCGGCAGCGCGTTGGCCATCGCGTTGGACATCTGCGGGTCCTGCTCAAGGAACTCCCGCATGACGTCGTTGACGACCATCGGCGTGTTCACGCCGGTCGGGTGCACGGTGTTCACCCGGATGCGGCTGCGGGGCGAGGTTGTTGGCGTAGGACCGCATCAGGCCGACGACGCCGTGCTTGGCGGCGGTGTAGCCGAGGCCGCCGCGGGTCGGCGCCGCCGATGCCGGTGATGCCGGCGGTGGAGCTCGTCAGCACGATCGCGCCGCCCTGGCCGCGCTCGATCATCGACGGGATCGCGATCTCGACCGTGTTGAACACCCCGGTCAGGTTGACGTCGATGACGTCCTGCCAGGCGTCGCCGCTCGCCCTCGTGCAGCGACATCGGCGCGATGCCCGCGTTGGCGAGGACGATGTCGACCGGGCCGAGCTCGGCCGTCGCCGGCGTCGAACGCCGCCTTCAGGGCGGCCGCGTCGCGGACGTCGGCCTGGCGCGGTGAAGATCCGCCGGTCCAGCGCCTCGACCTGCTTGGCCGTCTCGGCGAGATCGTCCGGGGTCGCCATGGGGTAGGGGACGCTGGCGATCTGCCGGCAGATGTCGACGGCGATGATGTCGGCCCCTTCCTGAGCGAGCCGGATCGCGTGGCTGCGGCCCTGGCCGCGCGCCGCACCGGTGATGAAAGCGACCTTGCCTTCAAGCTTTCCCATGACCTTGCGTTCCTCTCGGTTACCTGCCCGGTGTACTCGCGCCTTTCATCGGGCGGGCCCGGGGGCGAGCTGGTCGTCCCCGGGGAATGGCTGCCTGGTCCCGGGACGGTGAGGGAGCCGGTACGCGGGGCCTGCTGCTGCCTCTCAGGGGCCCTTCAGCTGGCCTTCCACGGCCGGAGCGACATCGCTCGGGCTATTACGTCAGTGAGTGACGTAATAGCTCGGATATTAATGACAGACACTGACACAAGCAATCCAACGTGACGCAGGTCACATCTCATCCCGGGTCCCGGCGCGGTGCCCGCCCTACGCCGCATAACTTCCCCGCGCCCCCCTGGCCACACAGGAGCCGCCGCCGCGCCGCCCGGCCGAGCTCCCCCGCGTCCACCGGCGCGCGGGACAGAAACGCGCGAGATGACTATCCGGAGGGCGACGGCGTAGCCGCCGAACTGTTAATGTCAGTAGCTGACAATAAGATTGGCCGTCGTCGTCGTTCTCTGTAGGTGGTGAGTTGACCGAGCAAGGCCCTGTCGACCAGGTCGCTGCCGATCCGGCGGGGGCCCGCCGCGGGCGGCCGCCGTCCACCAGCCGGCGCGAGCTGCGGCTGATCGCGCTGCGGCTGTTCGCCGAGCGCGGGTTCGACAACACGACGATCGAGCAGATCGCCGCCGAGGCGGGCGTCAGCGAGCGCACGTTCTTCCGCTACTTCACGACGAAGGCGAGCGTGCTGTGGACCGAGTTCGAGACCGAGGTGGAAACCATCAGGGCCTCCCTCGCCGCGGTACCCGACGACGTGCCGCTGATGGACGCGATCCGCGGGGCGGTGGTCGCGGCGAACCACTACCACGCCGATGACGTCCCCGAGATGCGGATGCGGATGCACCTGATCGCCACGGTGCCCGCGCTGTCGTTCAGCGCGGCCGAGCACTACGAGGCCTGGGAACGCGCGATCAGCGAGTTCGCCGGCCGGCGCCTCGGCCAGCCCGCCGACTCCCTGTACCCGCTGACGATCGGCCGGTCCGCGCTCGCCGCCTGCCGGGCGGCCTACGACCGCTGGTCGGCTCGCGCGGACGACGACCTGACCATCTACCTGGACGCCGCGCTCACCGCCCTGGCGGCCGGCTTCGCCGCCGAGACGATCAAGGGCGCGATAGCCTACGCCAGCCAGCACGGCCTGCGCACCGCGTGAATCCCGGTCATCGGCCGGACGGTCGCCGCCGCTTCGCTTAGCCGCCCGGCGAGACATGGTCCCTGTGGCCCACCGGGACATTCACGTTCTGGCCCTATGGGCCCCCGGGTCATCCGCGTTCTGGCCCTATGGGCCCCAGGCACCGATCTATTGGCCCTGTGGGCCCCAGGGACACAACCGTTCTGGCCTCGTGGGCCCACGGGACACAACCGTTCAGGCCTCATGGGGCCCCAGGGACACAACCGTTGCGGCATCGTAGGCCCGGCAAACAGATTCGGTCCAGATTCGTAGGCCGCCCGGCCAGAACGGACCGGGCCAGAACGTAGCCACGGCCTAGCGGCGGGCTACGCCGCCCCACATTGTCGACTTCGCCTTCGCCTCGAAGTCGGAGACAGGGCGCCACTGCTGCACGGGGACCACGCCGGGCTCGACGAGTTCCAGGCCGTCGAAGAACCTGGTCACCTCGGCGTGCGCGCGGTGCCGCTGGGTCTCGCGGGCGAGGCTGTTGTACCGGCGCCGCGCCTCCTCCACCTGCTCCGTCTCGATGTCCGAGGCCACCTGGGACAGCGCCAGGTAGCTTCCCGGTGCCATCGCGGCCTTGAGCTGGCCGACGATCCCGTAGGGATCGTCGGCGTCCACGATCAGGTGCATGACCGCGATCAGCATCACCGCCACCGGACGGGTGAAGTCGAGCGTCCTGGCCGCCTCGCGCACGATGACGCCAGGATCGCGCAGGTCCGCGTCGATGTAGTCGATGGTGCCGGGCACCGCGCTGGTCAGCAGCACGCGGGCGTGCTGCAGGACCACCGGGTCGTAGTCGACGTACACGACGCGGGCCGCCGGGCGTCACGGCCTGCGCCACTTCATGGGTGTTGTTCGACGCGGGGATGCCGGTGCCGATGTCGAGGAACTGGGTGATCCCGGCCTCGGCGGCGAGGAAGCGCACGACCCGGGCGAGGAACGCCCGGTTGGCCCGGACCGACTGGACGATGCCCGGGTAGGCGGCCATGACCGCGTCGCCCGCGGCGCGGTCGGCGGCGAAATTGTCCTTGCCGCCGAGCCAGTAGTCATGCACGCGGGCGCTGTGCGCCACGCTGGTGTCAATACGGGGCTGGCCGCCCTTAGCGGCGTGACCGCTCGGGTCCACGACCCGAGCATACCGGGGCATAACCCCGCTAAACGCGCGGTCCGGCTGGGTCAACCCGGAGCTCGACGGACCCCCTTACTTGCCGTGCGGGTCGGCGTGGTTGAGCACCGCCACGACCTGGTCGTAGTCGCCGCGGGCCTCGCCGTAACGGAGGAACTTCACTCGCTCAACCTGGATCTCCCTGGCGTCTGGCTGGGCCTCGAGCAGGGCCATGACCTCCGCGACGAACTCGTCGAGCGGCATCGCGACCTCGCTGTCTTCCTGCCCGGGCAGCAGCCCGGTGCGCACTGACGGCGGCACGAGCTCGAGGACCTGGACGGTCGAGTCGGCGAGTTGGAGCCGGACCGACTCGCTCAGCATGTGGATCGCGGCCTTCGACGCGTTGTAACTCGGGGTGGCCGCCAGCGGCGTGAACGCCAGGCCAGAGGAAACGGTGATGATCGTCGCGTCCGGCCGGCCCTGCAGGTGCTCGACGAACGCGGCGATGAGCCGGACCGGGCCGAGCACGTTGGTCGTGATGACCGACTCGGCCGAGGCGAGGAAGGACCCGGGCTTGTGCCAGTCCTCGACGCGCATGATGCCGGCCATGGTCACCAGGACGTTAAGGTCCGGGTGCCGGTCGAGCACCTGGCTCGCGGCGGACTCAATGCTGGCCGGGTCGGCTGTATCGATGAGCACGGTGTCGAGGCCCGGGTGCTCGGCGGCGATCTTGCCGAGCAGGTCGGCTCGCCTGCCGCCGACGATCACCGTGTTCCCGCGTGCCTCAAGCGCGAGAGCGAGCGCGAGGCCGATCCCGCTCGTGGATCCGGGGATGAAGATCGTGTTACCCGTGATGTTCATGCCACTAAGTCTGTCCACAAGGCCGTGACCTGGGCAGAGAGCGCTTATCGGGGGATTGGCGGTCCCTGGCTGGCCGCTCGCGCGTTGCCGATAATAAGAACATGGACCGGGCAGCACTAGCGGACTTCCTGCGCCGTCACCGCGAGGCGCTCCAGCCAGCCGACGTCGGGATCCCGGTGACGGCCCGCCGCCGCACGCCCGGGCTACGGCGCGAGGACGTCGCGGCGCTCGCCCTGATGTCGACCGACTACTACACCCGGCTTGAGCAGCAGCGCGGCCCGCAACCGAGCGAGCAGATGCTCGGCTCGCTCGCCCGGGCGCTGCGGCTGACCAGTGACGAGCGCGACTACCTCTTCCGGCTTGCCGGGCATACCGCCCCCGCGCCCGTCTCGGCGGCGACCCACGTCCCGCCCGCGCTGCTGCGAGTCCTCGACCGGCTCGACGACACCCCCGCGCTGATCCTGTCCAGCCTGGGCGAGACGCTGGTGCAGAACCGGATGGCCGCTGCCCTGCTTGGCGACCGGTCCGGCTACTCGGGCCTGGCCAGGAGCGAGATCTACCGCTGGTTCACCGACCCCGCGGAGCGGCTGCGCTACCCCGAGTACGACCGTGACCGGCAGAGCCGGGCCCAGGTCGCCAACCTGCGCTTCGCCTACGGGTCGACGGGCCCGCGATCGCGGGCGGGCGAGATCGTCCGCGCCCTGCAGAAGGCCAGCCCGGAGTTCGCGGAGCTGTGGGAACGGCACGAGGTCGCCCGGCGCTTCGAGGACCACAAGGTGCTCGTCCATCCCGAACTCGGCCCGATCGAGCTCGACTGCCAGGTGCTGTTCACCGAGGACCAGTCCATCGCGCTGCTCGTCCTCACCGCCGCGCCGCGCACCGAGGGACTACGAGAAGCTGCAGCTGCTCGCCGTCCTCGGGCAGGAGCGCTTCGCGGACACGGGACGCGGCTAGTTCGCTCAGCTGTGCCCGGCGGCAGTGACGGGAGGCTCAGGTCAGACCCGAGATGGAGGCGGCACTCAGCGAGTTTTCAGGGACGGGCGTTACCGTTTTGGTATGGATGAGTTCAAGGCGCGCCGGGTGGTTGACTCCCTCCGTGACCGCGGCGTCAACGCTCACCTGCTCCGGGGGGCCAGTGAGTTCGGCGTGCGCGTGACGTTGCCTGGCGGGCGCGAGGCCGAGTGGGACAACGACGGGACGGCAGGCCTCGAGGCCCAGGTCATGCGGGATGGCATGCTCGTCGGCTACGTGCCGCTGATCGAGGGTTCTGAGGACTTCGACGAGGCGCAGGTCGTCGACGCCATCGCGCGGACCGACTACGACCAGCCCATCGCCCGGCAGCGGGCCATGGCTCCCCCGCCCGCTCCCGCCCTTTCCCGCGAAGGCGGCCTCTTCCGCCGGTTCATCGACGGCTTCCGCTACCGGTAAGCCAGCGGGTCACTCGCCCGGGTAGCGCAGGCCGATCTGCGCGCGGACCGCGTCCAGCGTCGCCATGACGGCGACCGTCTCCTCCGGCGGGAGGACATCGCTCGCGATCCGGCCCTCGCTGACCAGCCGCTCCGCCTCGGCCGCCTGGAACTGCATGCCGCGGCCCTCGACGCGCGGCCGGAACTCCTCGATCAGGGTGCCGTCCCCGTCGTAGACGCGCAGCCCCGTCGCCGTGTACCAGACGCTGTCGACCTCGATGCGGCCGCTGGTGCCGAGCACGACCGCCACGTTCGGTCCCCGGGTGGTGCTCGCGGAGTACAGTCGTGGCGATCTGCCCGCCCGGGTAGCGGAACATGGTGGCCACCTGCGCGTCCGCGCCGGTCTCCTTGAACGTGGCGACGGCCTGGATCGACTGCGGCGCGCCGAACAGCTCGGACGCGAAGGAAACCGGGTAAACGCCCAGGTCGAGCAGTGCCCCGCCGCCGAGTTCGAGGGCGTTGAGCCGGTGCGCGGGATCGTCGGGCAGCCGCTGGGTGTGATCGGCGCTCATCGAGCGCGGCTCGCCGATCGTCCCGGCGGCCACGATCTCCCTGAGCCGGGCCATGTGCGGGAGCCAGCGGGTCCACATCGCCTCAAGGACCAGCAGGCCGCTGGCTCGGCCGCGTGCGTCACCAGCCGCTCGGCCTGAACCGCGTTGAGCGTGAACGGCTTCTCGACCAGGACGTGCTTGCCCGCGTCCAGCGCGAGCATCGCGTTGGCGGTAGTGGAACGGGTGCGGCGTCGCCACGTAGACCAGGTCTACCGAGGGGTCGGCGACCAGCGACTCGTAGCTCCCGTGCGCCGCGGGCAGCCCGAAGAGCGCGGCGAACCGCTCCGCGTTCTCCCGCGTGCGCGAGCCGGCTGCCGCCACCGCGTGGCCGGCCAGCAGCAGGTCCCTGGTGAACTGCTGGGCGATGCCGCCGGTGCCGAGAATCCCCCACCGAAGCGCTGCCCCGGGCGTGCTGTCCATCATCAGGCGCTCCTTCGTCTCGGGCGGACCGCGTCCGCGGAATCATTATCCCGAACGGGGGCGGGCTTTCCCTTCACCTCAGCCACTGACACCCCGGTACATGGGACGGGGCCGCGGCGTATCCGCCGCGGCCCCGTCATGCCTGCGCTGGCGCCTAGCTTCGGCCCGTCCCTGGCCCCCAGCCGCCGTCTGCCCGCCCGGCGTCCTGCGGATCGAGCGCCTCTGACGGCACTCCCGACCGTTGGCGTGGTTCGTCGCCTGGATGTCGTCCAGGCCGGACGCGGCGTCAACCGCCGCGGCCTGCGCCTCCGCGGTCGGCGCGGCGGCCGCGGGGGCAGCCCACTGCTTGAGCTCCACCTGCGGGATCAGCCAGGTGCGCGAGGAACGCGAGCGCGGCGATCGGGACGGCGATGAGGAACACGGTCTGGATCGACTCGGCGTAGCCGGCGACGAAGCCCTGCGTGCACCGCGGCGGGCAGGTGGCCGAGCACCGCCGGGGTGACGTCCGCCGCGCTGAAGCCCGCCGGCAGGCTCACCCCGTGCAGATGGCTGGCCAGGTTGCCGACCAGCACGTTCGAGAAGATCGCGCCGAAGATCGCGGTGCCGAACGAGCCGCCGATCGAGCGGAAGAACGTGGCGCCCGAGGTCGCGACGCCGAGCTCGCTGTGCGGGACGCCGTTCTGCACGATGATCACGAGCACCTGCATGACGCCGCCGAGGCCCATGCCGAGCACGAGCATGGACAGCGAGTCCTGCGACGGTCGACGACGTCGGGGCCCATCAGCGACAGCAGGAACAGGCCGATGGTCATCAGCGCGGTGCCGGCGATCGGGAAGAAGCGGTACTTGCCGGTCCGCGCGATGACCTGGCCGGAGGTGATCGAGACGAGCGAGCAGGCCGGCCATCAGCGGCAGCAGGTACACCCCGGAGATGGTCGGCGAGATGCCGCGGACGACCTGGAAGAACGCGGGCAGGTAGGTGATCGCGCCGAACATGCGCGAAGCCGACGATGAAGCCGACCACGCTGGTGACCGAGAAGACGCGCGGCTTGAACAGGTGCAGCGGCAGGATCGGCTCGGCGGCGCGCCGCTCGACGAGCACGAACAGGCCGATCAGCACCGACGCCGGCGACGCCCAGGATGTAGATCGGCGCCGACGCCCACGGGTAGGTCGTGCCGCCGAGGCTGGTCAGCAGGATCAGCGAGGTAGCGGCGAGCGACAGCAGGAGCGGTGCCGAGGTAGTCGATCGTGTGGTGCACCCGGCGCAGGCGTGCCGGGGACCTGGATGGCGACCACGATCAGCGCGATCGCGCCGATCGGCACGTTGATGTAGAAGATCCAGCGCCAGGTCAGGTTGTCCACGAAGACGCCGCCGAGCAGCGGGCCGATCACGCTGGCCAGCGCCGAAGACCGCGCCGAACAGCCCCTGGTACTTGCCGCGCTCGCGCGGCGAGACGATGTCGCCGACGATCGCCTGCGCGCCGACCATCAGGCCGCCGCTGCCGAGGCCCTGCACCGCGCGGAAGGCGATGAGCATGATCATGGAGTTGCTGAGGCCGGACAGCACCGAGCCGATCAGGAAGATGACGATCGCCGCCTGGAAGAAGACCTTGCGGCCGTACTGGTCGCCGAGCTTGCCCCACAGCGGGGTGGACACCGTGGTGGCGAGCAGGTACGCGGTGATGACCCAGGCGATGTGCGAGCCGCCCTTGAGGTCGCCGACGATCGTCGGCAGCGCCGTGGACACGATCGTCTGGTCGAGCGCGGCGAGCAGCATGCCGCACATGAGCGCGCCGATGATAAGCAGGATGCGGCGGCGGCCGAGCCCCGGCAGGGCCCCTCGGCGGCTCGTCCGCCTCGGGAAGCCGCGGGCCCTCGGCGGGCGCGGGAGTGGCTGATGGCCATCAGTTGTCGTCCTTCCTGTCTTCTGTCACGTTCGCCGGCAGCCGGCGCAAGTCGCTGTTCTCCGGCAGCCCGTCGGCGAGCGCCTGGAAGGCCTGGTCAATGAGCTGGCCGAGCGGCGTCGCGCCGCCGGTACCCGGCCCAGAACGTCAGGCAGGCGCGGACCACGCCGACCGCGGCGGCGGCCAGCACCCCCGGATAGGGGTCGGTCTCCTGGTCGGCGCCGAGGCGCGCCGCCAGCCCCTCGGCGATGGCCCGCTCGATCATCGCCATCTGCGCCGCGTGCGCCGCGCGGACGTGCGGGTCGGCGCGCGCGACCTTCATCCGGCGCAGCCAGTCCGCCGGGTCGCCGCCGAGCGAGCGGAGCTCATCGGCCATCGCCTCGGCGTCCTGCGCCAGCACCACGCGCAGCGCGTCGAGCGCCGGCTTGCCTGGTGCCTCGCGTCGCGACGCGCGTCGCGCAGCTCGGCCGCCCGGTCCGGGTCGCCGCCGAACAGCGCGGCTTCCTTGGACGGGAAGTAGTTGAAGAACGTGCGCGGCGACACGTCCGCCGCCTCGGCGATGTCCTCCACGGTGACGTTCGTCAGGCCGCGCTCGGCGACCAGGTCAAGCGCGGCGCGGCGCAGCAGCCGGCGGGTGGCCAGCTTCTTGCGCTCGCGCAGCGAGACCGGCGCCTCCATCGCGGGCGGCGTGATAGCGGCAGTCATGATGCGCTCACCGAAACCTTGCAGTGAATCCGAAGTTGCACTGTCAGCATCATTGCAGTGCCTGCAACCAACCACCGCGGCGGGTTGTTCCCGGGGCTTATCAGCCGGGCAGTTTCACCCCGGTCAGCTCGGTCAGCGCGATGAGCAGTTCATCCTGATCCCTGGCTGCCGTGCGGGCGGAATACTCCTCGAGGGGTATGAGGTTGGCGCAAAACGCGAACGACAGCCAAGTGAGCGCTGGAGGCATTCGATGAAGACGTGGTTTATCACCGGTACGTCGCGGGGCTTCGGCCGGGAGTGGGCGATCGCCGCCCTGGAGCGCGGCGACAAGGTGGCGGCAACGGCACGGAACGTCGCCGCCCTTGATGACCTGGTGGCGAAGTACGGTGACGCGATCTTGCCGCTCAAGCTGGACGTCACCGACCGGGAGGCCGCCTTCGCCGCGGTACGGCGGGCGCATGAGCGGTTCGGGCGGCTGGACGTCGTGGTGAACAACGCCGGCTACGGGCACTTCGGGATGGTGGAGGAGGTCAGCGAGGACGAGATCCGGGCCCAGCTGGAGACGAACGTGCTCGGGGCGCTCTGGGTGACCCAGGCGGCCCTGCCGATCCTGCGCGAGCAGGGCAGCGGGCACATCCTGCAGGTGTCGTCGATCGGCGGCGTCTCCGCGTTCATGAACACCGGCGCCTACCACGCCTCGAAGTGGGCGCTTGAGGGCTTCAGCCAGAGCCTGTCGCAGGAGGTCGCGGGGTTCGGCATCAAGGTCACGCTGATCGAGCCGGCCGGCTACTCGACCGACTGGTCCGGGTCGTCGGCCAAGCACTCGACGCCGCTGCCCGCCTACGACCAGGTCCGTGAGGCAGCAGCGCGAGCCCGCGGGCAGCGGTTCACCGCCCCTGGTAACCCGGTGGCCACCCGCGAGGCGATCCTGCAGATCGTGGACAGCGACAACCCGCCGCTTCGGCTGTTCCTCGGCGAGTCCCCGCTGCGCATCGCGGTCGCGGACTACGGCTCCCGGCTGTCTACGTGGGCGCAATGGCAGCAGGTCGCCGCCGCCGCCCAGGGCACCCAGGACTAGCAGCCGCGACTCCACCGGCGTCCGAGCGCGCCCTCGCTGGCGCTGCACCTGCTGGCAATCCGAGCTGGCTGCTTAGGATCGCTTGCACCTGTTGATGCGATATCGTAATATCCGAAATCGTGAAGTCCGAATCCGTACCACCTGGACGATCCGGCGCTGCTGGCCCTGCAGCGTGCGACTCACGCCACCTTGCACCTGATCGCCGCCGAACTCGTCGACCTCGACCTGACCGCCTCCGAGATCAACGCCCTGGCCAACCTCGCCGACGGCCAGAGGCCGCACCGTCTCCCAGCTCGGCGCCGCCGTCGGCGCCCGCCCGACGACGCTGACCAGCGTGCTCGACCGGCTCGAACGTCGCGGCCACATCACCCGCGGCACGCTCGCGCCGGCGACCGCCGCTCCGTACTGATCGAACTGACCGACTCCGGACGCGAGGCCGCCGCCGTCATCAGCCAGACCCTGACCGAACTTGAGCGCCGCGCGCTGGACGGACTGCCCGCCGACGCGGTCGCCGGCTTCCACGCCGTCCTGGACGCCCTGACCAAGGAGGGGTCATGACCGCGCACGACCACGTCCGCACGCCAGCCACGATGCCGACGCGCGGGCAGTCCAGCCGTTCGCGGACTGATGGGGGAGGTGATGGCCGACCGCCGAACGGTTCGGGCACCGCCAGCACGTCCACCTGACCTGGCTCGCCGTCCGCCGCTACGGCACCGCCGCGGCGATCGACCTGGTCAGCGACGGCATCCAGCGCACCGCGCGCTACGCGGGCGCCCCGCAGAAGTACAACGCCACCGTCAGCCGCGCCTGGGTCGAGCTGGTGGGCCACCACGCCGACCAGCTCGGACGCCGCCGACTTCGACGCCTTCGCCGACCAGCACCCCGCGCTGCTCGACAAGAGGCTGCTCACCCGCTTCTACCGGTCCGTCGACGCTGGCGAGCGACGCGGCCAGGACCGGCTGGGTCGCGCCCGACCTCGCGCCGTTCCCCTGGCAGCGGTTACCTGAACCCGGCTATCACGGCCGCCTTGTACCACTCGGTGAACGACCGGCACCGGCCGCCGGCGTCGAAGCGCATCACGAAGCAGTTGTCGTATACGTTCACCACCGTGCCGCCCGGCCCGGAAAGGTAGGTGCTGCGTCCCGTCGCGACCGCGACGTCCCCGTCAACCGAGATCGCCCGGTAGTCGGCGTCGAAAGTGGCGTCATCGTCCCTGGCCGAGGCACCGGGGTGCCCCTCGTCGCCGAGCCACGCCCGGATCACCGCCTCGCGGCCGAGCAACGGCTCGTCGTAGGGGCGGTACCGGTACTCGACGTCCTCGGCGAAGAGCCTGCCGATCTGGTCGCGGTCATCGCTCTTCCACGCCTCGACGTACGACCGCAGCCAGCGGTCGACCTCCGCCTTCTCCATGTCGGCTACCTCCGTAACCAGTCTCACACGTATCCCGCCGACCGCGAAGTCGCGGGTGCGGGGTGCGGCGGCTCAGCCGCTGGCCCCTGAAGGGGCAGCGGCTGAGAAACGTGCTGGACGGTCAGTAGCGTCGCTCTAGGCCGGTAAGGCGCAGGAGGAGGAGCAGCACCCAGGCACCGATGATCGAGCCGATGAGGCCGACAGCGTGGAAGCTGTGCACGCTCACCGTGTGGTACTGGATCAGGTTCTGCAGGAAACCGCCGACGAATGAGCCCACGATCCCGAGCACAATGGTGCCGACGACGCCTATGGAGTCACGGCCGGGCATAGCAGGCGCGCGATGCGCCGACGATCAGCCCGACGATCAGCAGGACGATAATGAAGGTAACCATGACGTAGTTAGTCGATTCATCGCTGCGGCCGGCGGCCTGGGGGCGATGAGCAGAGACTGGGCGCCGACGCCGACCGGGCCGTTGAGGTCGGAGAGCACCGAGGTGGCCAGGCCGGCGCCGCCCGGGGAGATGGCGGTCTGCGCGTCCAGGCAGATCCACTCGCCCTCGGCCTCCCGGTGCAGGTGAACGGTGAGCTCCGGGTTGATGAAGTGCCAGCGGGTGATGTCCAGCTCCCACGAGACGCCGTTGCCGCTGTCGGCGATGATCAGCACCCGCTCCAGCGGGCTGGGCTTCTCGTCCGGGACGAGCGGGTAGCGCATCCTCGTCCAGACCGTCCCTGGCCCGGGCTTGGTGAGGCCTCCGCTGATGGCCCGCCATTCGATGGCCGACAGGTACCCGTCTATCCAGCCGCGCGGGCGCGGCATGGACGGGTACTGGTCGGGCGGCCCCGCGGGCGCGGGAAGCCGGGACGGCACCGGGTCGGCGTCGGTCTTGAGCACCCGCCAGGCGGTCGCCCTGGCCACCTCGCGGCCGCCCGCGCTGGTGGTGGCCTCAAGCAGCTCGACGCTGCGGCCCGGGCGGGCCAGCCGGGCCGCGACGCTGATCTCCCCGACCGGGATCGGCCGCAGGATCTCGCAGGTGAACCGGGCGATCATCATGTCTGGCGCGCGGCTCGCATTCCTGCATCGCCCGGCCGAGCAGCGCGCTCGGCGGCCCGCCGTGCTGGGCGCCGGCATCCCACGGCCCGGTCGTATGCACTGTCGCCTGCCACCGGCCGTCCCCGAGCGGGACATAGAAGCTGTCTGCCACCTAACGAATGCTACTGGCCGGTCACATCCGCGTACGAAGCGGGCTACCGCAAAGGATGCCGAACCATGCCGCCGAGAGGATGCCGCGCTCCGCCCCGCCGGTCAGACGCCCTCCACGACGGGGAGGCGGCCGGAGCGGACCGCGGACGCGAACTCCGCGTAGTCGCGCTCGTTCTGGTCGGCGTAGCGGTCGGCGAAATCCAGCATGGAGCGGTCGAAGGCGTCGCCTTGCCCGAGGTAGGCCGCGATGGCGACCGGGTCGCCGGACCTGGCGTGCGCGCGGGCCAGCGTCCACCCGCACCCGTTGGCGTACATGGTGAGGCCGAGCGGCGTCATCGTCTCGACGACCGCTGACCCCTTCATGTCCCGGAGCTGGCGCCAGTAGAAGTGCCTGCTCTGGTCCATGTCGCCCTTGGTCCAGCCGAGGTAAATGTCGCTTGCCGCCTGCATCAGCCGCTGTCCCTGGACGACTCGCTGGCCGTGCTGACGGTAGCGGCTCCTGGGGAGGTGGGCCTCGAGAACCGAGGGGACCGCCTCCTTCACCTGCAGGAAAAGGGGGTCACCCGCGTCACGCCCGGTCAGCAAGACGATGAAGCACCGCGTGCCCACGCTGCCCACGCCGACGACCTTGCGGGCGAAGTCCACTACCTCAAACCGCTCGAGCAAGTGCCGCATGTCGGGCGGCAGCGAGGCCCGGTAGGCCCGGAACTGCTCCCGGATCAGCTGGTCAAGCTGGTCGGGCGAGAGCTTGGGGGCGAGTCGCGGACCGGGACGACGACCGGGGGCTGGCTGACGATGCGGTACTGTCCGCCGGTCATCTCACCGAGCTTGGACAGCGCCTGCAGGCTGTCCCGCGCGTGCGCCTTCGCCCTGCTCCGCTGCAGTTGCCGCGCCGCCTGCTTCGCGTTCTTCGCCGCCTCCCGCGCCGCCTTCTTGTCGGCCGCCTTCGCCTTCTTGGTCGTATCCGCCTGCGTGGTCACGAAATCGCTGACCGCCCGCGTGATCGCGTCCTCGTCCATGCTGGCGTACCACACGTCCATCGTCCCCAGCTGGGAGAAGTCCCGCATGGCCGTCCGGTAGGCGGCGACTGAGGCGAGCGTGGCCGCGTTCGCCTCGGACTTCGTGAACCCGTTGTTGCGGGCGGCGATGAGGAAGCTCGCCGCCATCCGCTTCACGTCGTACTCGAAGGGGCCGGGCAGCGTCTCGTCGAAGTCGTTGAGGTCGAACACCAGCCTGCGCTCGGGCGAGCCGTACGCGCCGAAGTTCAGCAGGTGCGCGTCGCCGCACAGCTGAACGTCGAGTCCGGCCCGGGGCGTGGACTTCAGGTCCTCGGCCATGATCGCGGCCGCGCCCCGGTAGAAGGTGAACGGAGAGACCAGCATCCGGCCGTGCCTGACCGGCACCAGGTCGGGCTCGCGCCCGGCATTCTGCTCCTCAGCACCGTTACCGGGCCCGGCCGGTCGGTGGCCGGCTTCCCACCCGGAGTGGGCCGAGCGCGGCGTCCGCTCGCGGGCCGCGAGGCCAGCGGCGCGGCGATCATCCAGGCTTGTCCGCGTGATCATCGGCAGGCACTCTCTCCTCGGCCCGGCACGAGAGAACGTGCCGGCACAGGTTCGATCATTTCCGCCACGTTGACCGCTGTAAACCCCTAGTTCGCCGGGATGTAACCCAGCGTCGACGCTCCACGCACCAGGGGCGGACGAAGCCGAGGTCGATGTCGCCGACGGCGATCGCCTCGACCTGGTCGGCGGTGACCAGCTCGCTCAGCCGACGTTCGGTCTTCCCAGGAAGGAACGACTTCACGCCGTGCATCATGACACGTGAAGCCGATCGCGAGAGCTCCTCCCGCGCCGGTCTGAATGCGCCGCACGGCGAGTGAGCTCTCTTCCGCCAGTCGCAGGATGCGCCTGGCCTCGGCGAGGAACACCCGTCCGCCGGCGTGACCTTGACCGTGCGGCCGGAGCGGTCGAGCAGGGTCACGCCGACTTCCTGTTCGAGCAGCCTGATCTGGCGGCTGAGCGGCGGCTGCGTCAGGTGCAGGCGCGCCGCGGCCCGGCCGAAGTGCAGCTCCTCGGCGACCGCGACGAGTCGGCCAGCTGTGCCAGCGTGAACATCGATCCAATTCTTGTATCGGTACCGAGCATTTTCGAGTTAGACGTGAATCGAAGCCGAATCTAGCATGGGAGCCATGTTCAACGGTCTGCTCTTCTTCCCGATCACGCCCTACCAAGACGACGGCGAGGTCGACCTGGCCGAGCTCGCCGCGCACGTCAAGCGCGGCGTCGACGCGGGGGCGGGCGGTGTGTTCGTCGCCTGCGGAACCGGCGAGTTCAGCGCGCTTGAGCTCGGCGAGTACGCCGAAGTGGTGCAGCAGCGCCGTCGAGGCGATCGCGGGCCGGGTCCCGGTCTTCGCCGGGGCGGGCGGCTCCGGCGCGCACGGCCCGGCGGTTCGCCGACCGGGCCAAGGACGCGGGCGCGGACGGGATACTGCTGCTGCCGCCCTACCTGACCGAGGCGAGCGGGGCCGGCCTCGTCGGCTACGTGCGCGAGGCCACCAGGGAGGACCTGCCCGTCATCGTCTACAACCGGGCGAACGCCCGCTTCGACGAGCACAGCGCCGCCGCGGTCGCCGAGCTGCCGCAGGTGATCGGGTTCAAGGACGGCGCCGGCGACCTCGACCTGATGAGCCGGATCGTGCGAGCGGTGCGCGATGAGGTGGACGACGACTCGTTCCTCTTCTTCAACGGGATGCCGACCGCCGAGGTGACGCAGCGCGCCTACCGCGCCATCGGCGTGCCGCTCTACTCCTCGGCCGCCTTCGCCTTCGCGCCGCAGGTCGCGCTCGCCTACTACGACGCGCTTGAGCGCGATGACCAGGCGACGCTCGCCGCCCTCGAGCGGTCCTTCTATCATCCGCTCGCCCGGCTGCGGGCCAAGGGCGCCGGGTACGCCGTCTCGCTCATCAAGGCCGGGGTCGAACTGGCCGGCTACTCCTCCGGCGGGGTCCGCCCGCCGCTCAACGAGGTGACGCCGGAGCACCGGGACGAGCTTGCCCGCATCCTCGCCGCGGGCCTGGCCGCGCTGCCCGACCAGGCGCCGACCAGGTGCGCGATGAGCGCCGGGAGCATCCGCGTCACCAACGTGACGATCACGCCCGTCGCGTTCACCGACCCGCCGCTGCTGAACTCGGTCGGGGTGCACGAGCCGTTCGCGCTGCGCGCCATCATCGAGGTCGCCACCGACGCGGGCCTGTCCGGCCTCGGCGAGACGTACGCGGACGAGCAGCACCTGGCCGCGCTGCACGCCGCCGCCCGGGCGATCGTCGGCGCCGACGTCTACCACACCGAGGAGATCTACCGGCGCGTGCTGGCCATCGCGCCGCCGGAGACCACGATCGCGTCCGGGCTCATCGGGCACAGCGCGGCGGCCGACCGGGTGTTCTCCCCCTTCGAGGTCGCCTGCCTGGACATCCAGGGCAAGGCAGCCGGGCGGCCGGTCGCCGACCTGCTCGGCGGCGCCGTCCGGGACGAGGTGCCGTTCTCCGCCTACCTGTTCTACAAGTGGGCCGGCACACCCGGGCGTGGACCCCGACGACTGGGGCGAGGCGCTCGACCCCGACGGCATCGTCGCCCAGGCCAAGCGGATGATCGACGAGTACGGGTTCACCGCGATCAAGCTCAAGGGCGGCGTCTTCCCCCCGGCGCAGGAGATCGCGGCGATCCGGGCGCTGCGCGCCGCCTTCCCCGGCCACCCGCTGCGGCTCGACCCCAACGCGGCCTGGACCCCGTACACGTCACTCAAGGTCGCCCGCGAGCTTGACGGCGTCCTTGAGTACCTGGAGGACCCGACGCCGGGCATCGACGGCATGGCGGAGGTCGCGCGGCAAGGCCCCGATGCCGCTCGCCACCAACATGTGCGTCGTCGCCTTCGCCCACGTACCGCCCGCGATCAGGCAGGACGCGGTCCAGGTGATCCTCTCCGACCACCACTACTGGGGCGGCCTGCGCCGCTCGCAGCAGCTCGCCGGGATCTGCGAGACGTTCGGCATCGGCCTGTCCATGCACTCCAACTCGCACCTCGGCATCAGCCTCGCCGCGATGGTGCACCTGGCCGCGGCCGTGCCCAACCTCACCTACGCCTGCGACACCCACTGGCCGTGGAAGACCGAGGACGTCGTGGCCGGGCAGCCGTTCATCTTCAGCGGCGGCGCGCTGCGCGTCCCGGACGGTCCCGGCCTCGGCGTCGAGCTCGACCGGGACGCCCTGGCCCGGCTGCACGAGCAGTACCTGGCCTGCGGCCTGCGCAACCGGGACGACACCGGCTACATGCAGCGGGTCGTCCCCGGCTACCAGCGCAAGCAGCCCCGCTGGTAACAGCGGGGCTGGCCAGGGTCAGCCGCACCCGTTCGGAAAATTCAACGGCATCAGCCCGAACGGGTGCGTGTTCCACCCGCCCGCCCACGGGGACCGCCGGCGGCGCGGTCAGGCGGGCTGCTTGTCGACCGAGGCCCGGTAGATCTCCGCGACCGAGTGCTCGAGCGTGGCGGTGAACTCCGCGTCGGTCTGGCCCGTCGGTCAGCCCCTCGAGGAGCGCGCGGGAGAAGCTGGCGATCAGCGTGGGGTCGTGCGCGAGCAGTGCGCAGGCCTCGTCCCGGCTGTAGCCGCCGGACAGGGCGACGACCCGCAGCACGCGCGGGTCGGCGGCCAGCTCGCCGTACAGGCCTGGCTGGGTCGGGATCGTGATCTTGAGCATGACGCGGGCGTCGGCGGGAAGCGCGTCGACGTGCTTGGCGATGGCGTCGCGCAGCAGCGCCTCGGCCTGCTCCTTGTGCGGGCTCGAGATGCTGACCTCGGGCTCGATGATCGGGACCAGGCCCGGCGGCGCGGATCCGGTCGGCGTACTCGAACTGCTGGTCCACGATCGCGGCGATGCCGGCCTCGTTGGCGTCCTTGATCACCGACCGCATCTTGGTGCCGAAGATCTCGTGCCTGTTCGCGCGCTCAAGCTGCGTCGTCGAGGGTGGTCGATGGGCTTCATGAGCTGCACGTCATCCTGCTCGGCGGCCAGCCCGAGGTCCACCTTGAGGAACGGGACGACGTTCTTCGTCTCCCACAGGTACTGGGCGGTGGGCACGCCCTCGATGGTCCGCTCCATGGTCTGCAGGAACAGGATCGCGGCGAGAATCCGCGAGCCGTCGAACGCCGCGCTCGTCATCACCCGGGTCCGCATCGCGTGGACGAGGTCGAACATCTCGTCGTCGGTGGTGTACCGGTCCCGCCCGATGCCGTACTCCTCGAGCGCCTTGGGCGTGCTGCCGCCGCTCTGGTCGAGCGCGGCGAAGAAGCCGCGGCCGGACTTGACCTTCTCGAGCTGTTCAGTGTTCACCCTTCCGCATTGTGTCACCAGCCGGGGTGGTGTCGCCAGCCGGGCCGGGCGGGCCAGGCCGGCCTCGGCACCGCGTTCTCCCTGGTCTCCCTGGGGGCGGTGAAGAACGCGGCGTTGTAGACCAGCGGCGGAAGGAACAGCAAGAGGACGAGGTTCGGCGACAGGTCGATGTTCGGGACCTGCGGGATTAGGCTGGCGAGCACGCCGAGGATGACCAGCACGATCGCCTCCGGCACTTCGAGCCGGTTGGCGACGACCCGGCCGATGATCATCACGACGGCGATCGCGACCCCCAGCGTGAACAGCTCGTACTCCCCCACGGGCCTCCCCTCGCCGTGTTCCCGTAGACGGACGGTAACTGAATAGCTCGCGGACCGGGTCGGCGGGTGCCCGCTCAACGTGATCCGGCAGGCGTCGTCTAGGGGAGTGAAGGCGAAATCCAGGAGGCTTAGTGGACAGAAAGCAGGAACGTGCTTTCGAGGAGTTCGTAGCCGAGTCCGGTGATTCACTGCTGCGACTGGCGACGCTGCTCACTTCGGATCGGGGCCTGGGCGAGGACGTCTACCAGGAGACGCTGCACCGCCTCGCCGCTCGCTGGTCGCGCGTGGACAACCCGCGGGCGTTCTGCCGCCGGGTCATGCACAACATCGTGATCGACCAGGGGCGCCTCAGGCGGCGCCAGGTCCCCGAGACCCGGCTGGCCGAGGGGCACGACGACGGCGACCCGAGATCCGCCGACCCAGCGGAAGCCGTCGAGCTGCGCCCGGTGCTGTTCAGCGCGCTCCGCACGCTGACCCCGCACCAGCGGGAAATCGTCGTGCTGCGGTACTTCGACGACCGCAGTGAGAACGAGGTCGCGGAGCTCCTCGGCGTCGCCCCGGGCACGGTCAGGAGCACCCTGTCCCGGGCCGTGGCGCAGCTGCGCGAGCAGCCGGGGCTCAGCGCGCTGTTCGGCCCCCGGGGAGACGATCCCCTGTACCCCACGCAATTTACGCAAGCGGCAGCAAACGCGATGACAAGAAGGGTCCGTTATGCCTGACATCGATGAGGACGTCATGCGCGAGCTGATGTTCCGTTCCACCGCGGACCTGCACGCGCGGCCCGCCGCCGCCGCCGGGGCGCTCAAGCGGCAGCGGCAGCGCCAGCTGCGGACCCGCGTGCTCAGCGTCACCGGGGTGGCCGCCGCGGCCGGGCTCGCCGCCGGGGTCCTCGTGATCCCGTCCGGGGGACACACCGTGCTCAACCCGGGCGCCGGCGCGGCCCAGACCGTGCAGCTGACGGCCGCGCAGAAGACGCTGTACGGGCTGAGCGCCGCCGCCGGGGGGATTGACCGCCCGGCCGGCCGGTACGTGGTCCTGTCGGAGAAGTCAATCGACATCGCGAACGGCTCGGGCAACGACAACGAGGTCGGGCCGAAGACGAACGTCATCGACACGCTCACCGGCGGCGGCGTCACCTACCAGGACATCAAGGTCACGGGCAAGAACGGCGACCCGCAGCCCCCCGCGGTGCTGCAGGCCGCCAAGGGAACGTCGCCGACGACCGCGCAGCTCGACGCCATGCCGACCAGCCCGGCGAAGCTGCGCGCCTTCCTCCTCACCCAGGCGAAGCACGCAGCTCACCCAGGCCTATGCCGAGCAGGCGCAGCAGGCGAAGAAGGCCGGCAAGAAGATCCCGACCCCGTTCCCCAAGGGCCCGCACGCCCGACGGACAACGACCTGGTCTTCGAGCAGGCCGCCGACCTGCTCTGGGAGCCCCACCTGAGCCCGGCCCTGCGGCCGGCCTGTACAAGGTGCTCGCGGACACGCCCGGCGTGCAAGGTCAAGACCGGGGCCACCGACAGCGTGGGCCGTCCCGCCGTCGAGATCAGCCGCGTTGACCAGGTGGCCAAGGCGAACGTGCAGACGTTCGAGAACCCGAAGACCGGCGCCACGCTCGAATCCGCCTGGATCGAGCCGTCCGGCGAGCTCCTCGAGGACCTGTACCTGTCGATCACCTACACCAACCACATCCCGCCCAACCCCTACGGGGGCTGATCACCCGGCAAGCACGTGCCTGGCGGCCCCGGCGTCATCACGCCGGAGCCGCCAGGCGTCTTTGCTTACCCGGTTACGGCTCCTCGCGGTAGGCGAGCGACCTTGAGCCGCTGGCCAGCACCGTCGAGATCAGGGCGCGGACCGCTGGGCGCTGGTCGGTTCGCGGGTTGGTCAGCAGGACCAGGTCGATCGTGCCGAGCTCGGGCAGCCGGTGGCCGGCGCCCAGGGTGGCGAGCTGGGCCGGGACCAGGCTGGCGGCCATGGCCGAGATGCCGATGCCGGCGGCGACCGCCGCGATGAGGCCGTTGACGCCACGGCAGAGGCAGGCGCTGCGGTACGGCAGCCGGGCCCGGTTCAGCGCCCGGCGCATCTCGGTGCGGGAGATGCTCGGCACCGGGTAGACGACGAGCGGCAGCGGCCTGGTCAGGTCGAGTCTCGTCGACGGGGTGCCGACCCACACCAGGCGCTCCCGCTTGACCAGCTGGCCGCGCTGCTCGCCGCTCGGCCGCTTGCCGATGAACACGTCGAGCCGGTCGCCCTCGAGTCGCTGGTGCAGCAGGCCGCTCTGGTCGACCGTCAGGTCGAAGTCGACGAGCGGGTTCTCCCGGCGGAAGTCGCGCAGGATCTGCGGCAGCCGGGTGAGCGCGAGGTCGTCCGATATGCCGATGCGCAGCCGCCCGCTCGGCCGGTCCCCGCTGAAGTACGCCGCCGCCTGCTCGGACGCGGCGAGGATGTTGCGCGCGAACCCGATCATCGCCTCGCCGTCCGCCGTCAGCGCGACCGAGTGCGTGTCCCGCAGCACCAGCGTCCGCCCGACCTGCCGCTCCAGGCGGCGGATGTGCTGGCTGACCGTCGGCTGCTGGATACCGAGCCGGGCCGCCGCGCGGGTGAAGCTGCCGGTCTGCTCCACGGCGAGGAACGTCGCGAGGAGCTGCGGATCATAGCCGGTCATAACGATCCATAATAACTATTAGGTTAAACATTGTAGTTCCATATAAATCGCCGGCGTCCGAAAATAGAAACGGACAACACGGACAAAGGCGACCAGGAAGGCCCCCTCAGTGACTACCGCCGAAAGCATTCGGCCACCGAGAGGCGCCTTCGCGGCTCTCTCCTCGCGCAGCTACCGGATCTACATCAGCGGGCAGAGCCTGGCGAACACCGGCGCGTGGATGCAGAGCATCGCCCAGGACTGGCTGATCTTCAACCTGACCCACAGCTCGACCGCGGTCGGCGTGACGATGGCCCTGCAGTTCCTGCCGATACTGCTCCTCGGCTTGCCCGCCGGGGCGATGGCCGACCGGCTGCCGAAGCGGCGCATCCTGCTCACCACGCAGTCGCTCAACGCGGGGGCCACGCTCGCGCTGGCCGCGATCACGATCTCGGGGGCGGCCCGGGCGGCCGACGTGTACGCGTTCGCGCTGCTGAGCGGGCTGATCTTCGCGTTCGACGGGCCGGCCAGGCAGTCATTCGTGACCGAGGTCGTCCCTGAAGGCCAGCTCCGGGCCGCGATCGCGCTGAACGCCGCGGTGTTCCAGGCGACCAGGCTCATCGGGCCGGCCATCGCCAGCCTGCTCATCGTCAGCGTGGGCACCGGCTGGGTGTTCGCGGTCAACGCCGCCTGCTACCTCGGCCCGACCATCGGCCTCCTGCTGCTCCGCCCGTCCGACCTTCATCCCGCCCCGGCCGCCGCCAAGGCGCAGGGCACCGTGGCGACCGCCGTCCGGTACCTGCGCGGGCGCCCGGACGTCCTCTGGACGATCTTTCTCGTCGGGATGCTCGGCACGTTCGGCCTCAACTTCCCGATCGTGCTGACCGCGATGGCGAAGTCCACCTTCGGCGGCGATGCCAGCACCTACGGCCTGTTCAACATCGTGCTCGGGCTCGGGTCGGCGGCCGGCGCGGTGGTCGCGGCGGCCGGATCCCGCCCGAGAATCCGCGCCATCGTGACCACGGCGGCCCTTTTCGGTGTCCTGCAGGCGATCGCGGCGCTCGTCCCTGACCTGGCCAGCTTCCTGGTGCTGCTCGTCGCGATGGGTTTCGTCAACCTCGTCTGCCAGGCGATGGCCAACGCGTCGGTCCAGCTCGCCGTCGACCCGGAGCTGCGCGGCCGCGTCATGGGGCTCTACATGCTGGTCTTCATCGGCGGCACCCCCCTCGGCGCCCCGATCATCGGCGCGGTCACCAGCCACTTCGGCGCCAGGACGGGCATGCTCGTCTGCGGCGTCGTGCCGGCCCTGGCCGCCGTCGTGGTGGCCGCGGCCACGGCGCGGCGGCGCGGCGCGCCGGGCGCGGCGCGGCCATCGTGGACCCGGTGACCGCCGGAGTACCGGCGGTGAGAGTCTAGGACTTGGGCCCGTTGCCGCGCTGGCGGGCTCGCATGGACCGCCACCTCACGGGCAGGAGTCAGCCATGACCACCACCGGACTCACGAACGACGTATCACTCGACGTGGTGGCCGACCTGGCCGCGCAGCTGCGGGTCGACTCGATCCGCTCCTCGACAAGCGCCGGATCCGGCCACCCCACCTCAAGCATGTCGGCCGCCGACCTGCTCGCCGTGCTGGTCACCCGTCACCTGCGCTACGACTGGGACGAGCCGCACTCGCCGGTCAACGACCACCTGATCTTCTCCAAGGGCCACGCGTCCCCGCTGCTCTACTCGGTGTTCAAGGCCGTCGGGGTCGTCTCGGAAGAAGAGCTGATGAACGGCTACCGCCGGTTCGGGCAGCGGCTTGAGGGGCATCCCACGCCCATACTGCCCTGGGTCGACGTGGCCACCGGCTCCCTCGGCCAGGGCCTGCCCGACGGCGTCGGGGTGGCGCTGGCCGGGCGGTACCTCGACCGGCTCCCCTACCGGGTCTGGGTGCTGTGCGGGGACAGCGAGCTCGCCGAGGGCTCCATCTGGGAGGCCCTCGACAAGGCGTCCTACTACAAGCTGTCCAACCTGGTCGCCATCCTCGACGTCAACCGGCTCGGCCAGCGGGGCGCCACCGACCTCGGCTGGGACACGGCCGCCTACGCCGAGCGGGCCATGGCCTTCGGCGCCCGCACCATAGAAATCGACGGGCACGACCTCAGCATCATCGACCACGCCTTCGACGAGGCCGCCAGCCACGTGGCCGGGGACAAGCCGACGGTCATCATCGCCAAGACGATCAAGGGCAAGGGCTTCTCCGAGGTCGAGAACAGCCCCGACTGGCACGGCAAGCCGTTCCCGCCGGACATGGCGGACCGGGCGATCGCCGAGCTCGGCGGCGTCCGCAACCTGGTGATCCGCGGGGCGCGCCCGGAGCCGGCCGAGCCCGGCCCGGCCCTGGAGCACCCGAGCACGCTGGCGCGGCCGTCCAGCGCCGCCGCCGCCGCCGAGCCGGGAGCTGGCCGGCCTACAAGACCGGCGAGAAGGTCGCCACCAGGAAGGCCTACGGGGACGCGCTCGTCGCGCTCGGGGCCAGGGACCCGAAGGTGGTCGCGCTCGACGGGGAAGTCAGCAACTCCACGTTCGCCGAGGAGTTCACGCTCGCCTTCCCCGAGCGGTACTTCGAGATGTTCATCGCCGAGCAGCAGATGGTGGCCGCGGCGACCGGGCTCGCCGTGCGCGGCTACAAGGCGTTCGCCTCGACGTTCGCCGCGTTCCTCACCCGGGCCTACGACTTCATCAGGATGGGCGCCATCTCCGGCGTGGACCTGCGGCTCGTCGGCTCGCACGCGGGTGTCGAGATCGGCGCCGACGGCCCGTCCCAGATGGCCATGGAAGACCTGGCCATGATGCGGGCCGTGCACGGCTCCACCGTGCTGTACCCGGCCGACGGGACCAGCACGGTGGCGCTCGTGGCGGCGATGGCGGACACGCCGGGCATCAGCTACATGCGCACCACGCGCGGCTCCTACCCGGGCCTGTACGCCGACGGCGAGGCGTTCCCGGTCGGCGGCTCCAAGATGCTGCGCTCCGGGCCCGACGACCAGGTGACGCTGATCGGCGCCGGGGTGACGCTGCACGAGTGCCTGCGCGCCGCCGACCTGCTCGCGGCCGACGGCATCGCGGCCCGCGTCATCGACTGCTACTCGGTCAAGCCGATCGACATCGGCGCCCTGACGGCCGCCGCCGAGGCCACCGGCGGCCGGATCGTCGTCGCGGAAGACCACCACCCGGAAGGCGGCCTCGGCTCGGCGGTCGCCGACGCCCTGCTCGCCGCCGGGCAGCGCGACTTCCGGCTCACCCGGCTCGCGGTCAGCGAGATGCCCGGCTCAGGCACCGGCGCCGAGCTCCTCGCCTGGGCCGGCATCGACGCCGAGCACATCGCCGACGCCGCTCGCCAGCTGACCAGCAGCAGGTAGTTCCGTAACAGAGTAAGCCGCACCCGTTCGGACGGGGAGTTCTTGAATTAGTCCGAACGGGTGCGGTCTGCTCTGGCCAGCAACACGGGATCCCGCACGGGCGGGGCGGGCGGCACGCCAAAACTGTCCGGTCCGGGCTGGACACCCTCCCATAACTGTCCTACGGTGCTGCTATGGCCTCGATGGTGACGCCAATAGCTCGGGGAAGCCGCGGACGGTGACGGGGCCGGGGCAGGTCGACAGTGCCAGCATCGATCGGGCCAGCATCGACGGCCAGCCCAGAGGTCACCCGCCTGTTCGAGCTGCGGAGCGATCCCGCCCGTGATCTGGCCAGGCAGGCCGGCGCGGTCGCTGAGGCGTGCCACGCCATGGCGGTCAGGTTCCACCGCGGCGGCAGGCTCATCGTGTTCGGCACCGGCGGGCCGAGCGCCGACGCGCAGCACGTGGCGGTCGAGTTCGTCCATCCCGTGATCGTCGGCAAGCGCGCGCTGCCCGCCATCTCGCTGACCGCCGACGTGGCCACGGTGACCGGCATCGCCGAGCGCGACGGCGTTGACGCGATCTTCGCCCACCAGCTCCGCTACCTGGCCGAGCCCGCCGATATCGCGCTCGGCATCTCCGCCGACGGCGACAACGGCAGCGTGCTCGCGGGCCTGGTGCTCGCGAAGGAGCTCGGGCTGCTGACCGTCGCGCTGGTCGGCGGCGACGGCGGCCGCATCGCGGCCGCGCACGCGGCGGACCACCTGCTGACCGTGGCGTCCGCCGACCCGTGCGTGATCAAGGAAATGCAGGTGACCACGTACCACGTCCTCTGGGAGCTGGTGCACGTGTTCTTCGAGCAGCCGGGAGTGCTTGACCCCGGGGTGGTGACATGACCGCGGAGCGGCCCACGCGCCTCGGTGCCGACTGGGAAACCAACGTGACCGTCCGTCGGGGGCGGGCCGATACGATGGCGGTTTTTGCCATCGGCCCGAACCGGACGGACAGCGGGGGGTACGGGGGGTCGTCCCCCCGGAAGATAGCTGCATAACGTGCGGCGATATCGCGGTTGAGGTGCGGGTCGTGCGGCTGCTGCCCGACGCGCTGGCCGACGTGGACACCGGCGAGGGGATCGAGCGGGTCAGCGTCGCCCTGGTGAGCGCCCGCGTCGGCGACACGATCCTGGTGCACGCGGGCGAGGCCATAGCCGTCGCGGGGAGGTGAGCCGGTGACCGACGCCCCACTGACTGACGACGGGGGGACCGCGGCGATGGAGTCGCTGTACCCGTTCCTGTACGCGCAGACGAGCGACCTGCCTGCCGTGCTCGAGGAGGTGCGCGCGTCCACGGTCGCCAAGGCGACCGAGATCGCCGGGCTGCGCCAGGTGATCGCGGCGCGGGACGGGGCGCGGCTGGCGCGGTGCGCGCGGGAGATGGCGGCCAGGTTCGCGGCGGGCGGGCGGCTGTTCGCCTTCGGCAACGGGGGCAGCGCCACCGACGCCGCGCAGCTCGCGACCTTGTTCCTGCATCCAGCGGGCCTGTCGTCGGGGGAGGCCGCCCCGCCGCTGCCGGCGTTCGGGCTCGCCAACGACACGTCCGTGGTCACGGCGCTGTGCAACGACATCGGCGTCGACGTGGTGTTCGCGCGCCAGCTCGGCGCGTTCGGCCGCGCCGGCGACATCGCGGTCGGGCTGTCCACGAGCGGCAACTCCGACAACCTGCTGCGCGCGTTCGACGAGGCAAGCAGGCGCGGGATGCTCACCATCGGGCTGGCCGGCTACGAGGGCGGGAAGATGGCGGAGCTTTCCAGCATCGACTACCTCTTCGTCGCGCCGTCAGCCTCCATCCACCGGATCCAGGAAGCCCAGACCACGATCTACCAGGTGCTCTGGGAACTCACCGCGCAGGAGGTGTCACATGTGTCTCGGGATACCGGGTCAAGTCGTCGAGCTTCACCCCGAGCAGCCCGACCTCGCCAAGGTGGACGTCAGCGGCGTCAAGCGGCTGATCAACATCGGGCTGCTTGTCCGACGACCCGCCGAAGCCGGGCGAGTGGGTGCTGATCCACGTCGGCTTCGCGCTGTCGAAGATCGACGAGGCCGAGGCGGCCGCGGCCATGGAATTCCTCGAAAGCATCGGCCAGGCCTACGAGGACGAGATCGCGGCACTGCGTGAGTCACTGATCGAATAGCTCACCTTCAGCTGAGAGGGGCGTGCGGACGATGCGGTTCGTCGACGAATTCCGTGACGCGGACAAGGCTCACGCGCTCGCCGCGAAGATAGCGGCGCTCTGCGAGCCTGGCCGCTCCTACAAGTTCATGGAGGTGTGCGGCGGGCACACGCACACCATCTACAAGCACGGCCTTGAGGACTACCTGCCCGAGGCCATCACCCTGGTGCACGGCCCCGGCTGCCCGGTGTGCGTGATCCCGATGGGGCGCGTCGACGACGCCATGCACCTGGCGGCGCGGCCGGACGTGATCATGACCTCGTTCGGCGACATGATGCGGGTGCCGGGCTCGCACGGGTCGTTCTTCGACGCCAAGGCGTCCGGTACCGACATCCGCATGGTGTACTCGCCGCTCGACTCGCTGAAGATCGCCAGGCAGAACCCGGGCCGGCAGGTCGTGTTCATGGCCATCGGCTTCGAGACCACCGCGCCGTCCACCGCGATGACGATGCTGCGCGCCGCCGCGGAGGGCCTGTCGAACTTCTCCGTGTTCTGCAACCACGTCACGATCATCCCGGCGATCAAGGCCATCCTCGACTCCCCCGACCTGCGGCTCGACGGGTTCATCGGCCCTGGGCACGTGTCCACGGTGATCGGCTGCCGGCCGTATGAGTTCATCGCCCGCGACTACGGCAAGCCGGTCGTGGTGGCCGGGTTCGAGCCGCTCGACATCCTGCAGTCGATCTACATGCTCATGCTGCAGCTGTCGGCGGGCCGCTCGGAGATCGAGAACCAGTACTCGCGCGTGGTGCCCTGGGACGGGAACGTCGTGGCGCTGAAGGCCATCGGCGAGACGATGGAGCTGCGGCCCTACTTCGAGTGGCGCGGCCTCGGGTTCATCTCGCACTCCGCGCTGCGCGTACGGGAGAAGTACGCGGCGATGGACGCCGAGCGGCTGTTCTCGGTGCCCGGGGTCCGGGTCGCCGACCCGAAGGCCTGCCAGTGCGGCGAGGTACTCAAGGGCGTGCTCAAGCCGTGGGAGTGCAAGGTGTTCGGCACCGCCTGCACGCCGGAGACGCCGATCGGCACCTGCATGGTCTCCCCCGAGGGCGCCTGCGCCGCCTACTACAACTACGGGCGGATGAACCGCAACCGCGTGCCCGAGGCCGCCCGGGCGGGCCAGTCATGACCGCGGGCCAGACGGACCAGGCGGCGGCAGCCGGGACGCGGCCCGGCTCCGGCTGGATCGCCGACGCGCTGCGCGAGCACGATCACGCGGAGCGGCCGGAGAACCCGGACGGGCGGCCCTCGCTGCCGGTCACCGACCGCGAGCAGCAGGTGCTCGACCGCATCGACCGGGCCCGGCGGCGGCGGCCGCGGGTCAGGGAAGAGCGGATCACCATGTCGCACGGCGCCGGCGGCAAGGCGACGCAGACGCTGATCGAGGCCGTCTTCCTCGACGCGTTCCGCAACCCGCTGCTCGAGCCGCTCGAGGACGCCGCCGAGCTGCGCGTTCCCGTGTCCGGCGGGGCCCCGCCGGCGGGGTGGCCTGCGCCCGCCTCGCGCTCACCACCGACTCCTACGTCGTGTCCCCGCTGTTCTTCCCCGGCGGCAACATCGGCGACCTGGCGGTCAACGGCACGGTCAACGACCTGTCCGTATCCGGGCGCGACGCCGATGTACCTCACGGCCGGGTTCATCCTTGAGGAGGGCTTCCCCGTCGCCGACCTGACCCGGATCGCGGCGTCCATGCGGGACGCGGCGGCGGCGGCCGGCGTCTGCATCGTCACCGGGGACACGAAGGTGGTGGAGCGGGGCAAGGCCGACGGCTGCTACATCAACACGGCCGGGGTCGGGGTCATCTCGGGCGATGCCTCGCTGGGGGTCGCTTCCGCCCGGCCCGGCGACGCCATCATCGTGTCCGGGCCGATCGGCGACCACGGCATCACGATCATGCTGGCCCGCGGCGAGCTCGACATCGAGGCGGACGTCGTGTCGGACACCGCGCCGCTGAACGGCCTGGTCGCGGGCGCTGCTCGACGCGGTCCCCGGGGTGCGCGCGATGCGCGACGCGACCAGGGGCGGCGTGGCGACCATACTCAACGAGATCGCGCGGGCCGCCGACGTGGGCGTGCTGGCCAGCGAGGACGACATCCCCGTGCGGCCCGAGGTGCGCGGTGCCTGCGAGCTGCTCGGCATCGACCCGATGTACGTCGCGTGCGAGGGCCGCCTCGTCGCCGTCGTGCCCGGCGACAGCGCCGACGCGGCGGTGCGCGCGCTCCGCGCCCACCCGCTGGGCGCGCAGGCGGCGGTCATCGGCGACGGTCGTCGCCGACCAGCCGGGCATCGTCCGGCTGAAGACGGCGTTCGGCGGCACCCGGATCGTCGACCTGCTGGTCGGCGACCCGCTCCCGCGCATCTGCTGAGGTGTCCTGATCGCTAGGCGTCCGTTCGGTGGCCGTAACGGCCCGCGCCCTCGGTGGCCGCCGCGGCCAGGCAGCGCCAGCTCGCCTTACGGCATAGTCCGAGAACCTCGCCATACGGCGTAGTCCGAGAACATGGTGGATCGTTAGGAGTAGCCGGATCCCTCGTAACGATCCACCATCACGAGTGGCAGGGCTCCGGCGTCCGCAGCCGCTCGCGCAAGAGGTACAAACAGGACTCAAGCACGTCATCCGCGAGGGCCTCTGGTTCCGCCAACAAGATCTCCACCGCCAGCATCCGCGCCGCGTCCCTGGGCAGGGTGCTGATCACCGCTGTCGCGTCGTTCACCTCTGGGCTCCTGTCCACGCGATCCGCGCCCGCCGCAGGAACTCCTCGTCAAGACGCTCGTACCGCGCGGTCAGTTCCACGGTCGGCCTATGTTCCAGTTCCTCGCGGACCCGTCGCCGCTCGGCCAGGAACTCCGGGTCGCCCAGCCGGGTGAAGTCAGGTCATCGTCCATCGCCTTGTCCATCGCTTTGTCCTTGGTGAGGGTGCTGCCTGATGGTGCGCCCCGTCGCCGCCGCTTACGGTCGTAGACGGTCGACACGCCGCGACGACGACGGAACGTAAATACAGGGTTCTCGGTGCGCACCGTGCAAAGCTAGTTCTGTGCACACAAAGGCACCGATCACACACCGGGAGTGTGAGCACACGTGAAACTACCGAGCGAGGATGACCCTCGCAGGCTGCTGGGCGGCCTGCTGCGGCAGGCCCGCGCCGAGGCCGGGCTCACCCAGGACGCCATCGGTCAGCCGTGAGCGTGGAGCGCACCGGGGTCACCCGGATGGAGGGCGGGGAGCGCCTGCTGTCGCACGCCGCCCTCGGGGCGTGGCTGGACCGGTGCGGGGTCACCGGGCTGGCCGAGAGCGGCATCCGCGCGATCTGGCGGGCGGCGCGCCGCCACGCTACGACGACGAGCCGCTGAAGGCCTGGTTCGTCGGCTGGGTCGACGCCGAGGGACGCGCACCTGCTCCGGTACTGGAGCCCGCTGCTCGTGCCGGGCATCGTGCAGACGCCCGAGTACGCCTACGAGGTCTTCCGCGCCGGCGGCCGGTCGCACGAGCAGGCGACGGCGGACGTGGACGCGCGCATTGAGCGCCAGGGCGTGCTAAACCGCGTGGACCCGCCGACGGTCGTCATCGTATTGTGGGAACCGGTCCTGTATCACCAGGTCGGCACGGCGGCGGTCATGCGCGTTCAGCTGGCCAGGCTTCTTGAGGTCTCCGAGCGGCCCGGCGTGCTGGTCCACGTGCTTCCCTCGGCGTTCGGGGCGAACGCCGGCCTGGGCGGTCCCGTTAGCCTGGCGACGGTTGTCGGGAAGCCGGACGTGCTGCTCACCTCGCCTGCTCGAAGACGTGGTCACATCCGACGCCGCAGGCCAGGACGGCATCTAATACCTTTGAGGTCGTACGCGGCGTGTCCGCGAACATCACGGACACCAGGCGGATCATCGCGGAGGCGATCACGGCATGGGAGACAGACAGGCAACTGGCGCAAGTCGAGCTACAGCGCCATGACGGGGAGCAGTGCGTAGAGACCGGCACCGACGGTGGCACGATCCTCGTCCGTGACACCACCGACCGCGACGGCGGGACCCTGGCGTTCCCGCCGGCGTGGGCGAAGTTCCCCGCGTCGTTGCGGTAGCTACCCCGGCAGCGTTCGCGCAGCCCCCGTACCCCTGGCTCGCCCGGGTACGGGGGGCTGTTGCCTGTTCGCGAAGGCAGGCCAGCACCACCACCCGCCCCGATTCCGGTCGGTGCGTAGCCCCGCGTTGTCAGGCCACCGCCAAGGCAAGTCCTGCCCTGGCGCTGCGGGCCGCCTTCGATCAGACGCAGCCGGACGTCACCGTCGGCTACCAGCCTGGCGGAGCATCGCGTCGAGCTCGGGGTCGGCCCCGATCTCCCGGACCTCTTCGCGCAGCGGCAGGCGACGGCGATCTTGGCCGCCCACCGCAGCGCCTCCCTCGCGTGAGGGCACGTCGATGAGCGTGTATCCGCCGATGGCCTCCGGGTACGGGCCGTCGGTGACCACCCCGTCGGTGGCCACGATGGTCGCCGGCTGGTCCTGCAGCCCGGCCGGACACGTACACGCCGGCGTTGATGGCCTCCTGGACCGCCGCGTGCGCGGCCCTGGCCACGGCGGGCGCGTCCTCGTCGGGGATGTGCTCCATCGCGCGGGCACCGAACGAGATCAGGTACTGCGTCATCCACGACTCCGTTGTCCAGGCGGCCTGCTCCGGCCGTGTCTTGACTCATAGACGAACGACTCGCCCGGATCCCATCGCCCCGCCAGAAGAATTCTTCACCGGTCCCCGCCGTTCGGCCCCGCGAGCGTCATGTCACCCGTGCTCGCGGAGATCATTGCCGCCGCCGACTACGAGAGGGATGGACGGCGTACGCTTTGCGCGGAGCCGCGGCATATGTTGGCAGGCCCCGTGGAGCGGCCGGAATCGGTTAGCGCGAAAGGCAACTGGATGACCAGCGACGTGGCAGCGGCGCCGGACGGCGGCACCCCGCAGAGCACGGGCCCGCTGCCGTTCGATACCAGCCAAGGCACACCAGGCCCGGATCTACGACTACCTGCTGGGCGGCAAGGACAATTACGATTTTTGGCGACTATCAGATCCGCTTCGCCAGCGCGCGGACTCTCCAGCTCATCTTGGTCTACTCTGTCCAGCAGGATTGCCACATCAGAGACTTGCTCGATTGCAGCACTATGCGTAAATGACGACATTGGCGCCCAGTTGCGCCCGCCAGCATGGGCGGTAATAATGATGGCGATCTTGGCTGTTTCCGCCAACTTCTTCAAACGCCGCAATGTTGATTCCACGATTCGAGGCGAGGTCTCATCCTCACCCTCGATCATCCACTGAAGACTGTCTATCAGCAACAGCTTCAAACCGGCCTCCTTAACAAGTCTGTTCACATCGGCAATGAGTTGCTCCATTTCAAAATCTGGTGGCGTGGCGATGTTAACAGGACTGTCGGCTATCGCCTTTATCACCTGCGCAAGGCGATTCCAATCGTCATCACTCATTTGCCCTGTTCTCATTATATGCAATGGAACGCGCGCTTCGGCCGACACCAGACGTGTTTGAATCTCTCTGCTGTTCATCTCGGCGCTTATCAACATGGTCGGTAGTCGATAAGTCATCGATGCCACCCGGCAGAAATTTAGCAACAGGTTCGTCTTCCCCGAAGACGGCCTCCCACCTATCACGATAAGATAGCCTTGCGACCAACCGCCTAGCAAGGCATCCAAATCGGCAAATCCAGTTGGAATGCGAAAGGTGGTTGCTTTACCTGTCCCAACAGCTTCAATCTCGTTCAATGCGTCTATCAGTAGGTCTGAGATAGGACGGGAGAATCCATTGTTGGGCCTGCGGCTTACTGGCGAATCCGAAGAGCCGTCGGGCTCAGGCTGGGGTTCGGGCTCAATCGGTGCATTGCCCTGATGCGCCTTCGTCCATAGATCTCTAAAGCGCTCTACCTCAGCTTGCCCATCGCGGTTGGCCCGGCGGCCATCGCCTGAACAATCGGTTCCAGAAGCCACCAGGTCGGCGGCCTGCTTCCAGTGAACGCTTTGTGGATCGCCGCGTGGCTAGTAGCCTCGTGGTCGTGCTGCCGTGATCAATCCCCGGGCCTGCCTGACTGCGCGGGCGAGCGGCGTTGCTCGGCCTTCCGAGGTCGTCTGCCGTGTTCACCCTGCTCGCGATCCTGCACGTGATCCCCGACACCGACGACACGCACGCCATCGTGGCCACGTTGATGGACGCCGTCCCTTCCGGGAGTTACCTCGTCGTATCCCACATGGGATCGGACCTCATCCCCGCACAGACGCAACAGGAAATGAGCGGCATCTCGCACCGCGTGAGCCAGCAGCAGTACTCAAACCGCAGCCGTGAGCAGGTGGCGCGGTTCTTCACGGGCACCGAGCTGGTCGAGCCGGGTCTTGTGCGGGTCGAGGAATGGCGGCCCGAACCTGGCGGCACCGGCGCCATGGGCACGTCGGCCCTATGGGGCGCGGTAGGCCGCAAGTACTAATCCGCCACGAGGCGCTCCGTTACGTTCCAGCAGGGGCGGCCCGCGCGTGGATCCGCCGCGAACGTCCTGCCGGCCGCGACCCGCTCCCCCCGCACCTGCTCAGAGGATCTGCTGAGGGTATTTGCGCCGGGCCAGTCTTGCGGCTCAGCTCAATGCTGACCTCTAATTAGTGATTAGGGAACGCGGCCTAGCCCGGATCGGTTGGCCGTGGCAACCCGAGGGAAATCTTCATAGCCAGGTGCCTGGGGGGGCGACTTAGGAGGGTCGTCAGTTGCCCGAAGACGCCACTGTCCCCCCGTTGCCGCCGACTGGGCAGGATGGCCGTTCGGCCTCCGCGACCCCGAGCCGACGCGCGCGCAGCCGTACGTCCCGCCGCCTGTCCCGCTGCCCGCGGAGCTGCCGACCCGGGCCGAGCAGCCAGGTCCGGCGCCGCGCGTCCCGCAGCAGGCCAGTCCGATGCCGTTCGGCGAGTACCCGACTTCCTCGACGCCGCCCCCGTGGGCCGCGTGGGGACCGCCCGGCGGAGGACCGCCCGTCCCGGCGCCTCCGCGGCGCAGGCGCCCGGTGTGGCCTCTCGCGCTCACCGGCGTGCTCGTCTTCGGCCTGGTGGCCGGCCTCCTGCTGTGGGCTCCGTGGAACACGCCGCCGCCCGGTGCGCCGGCCGCCGTTGTCGCGACATCGAGAACGGCGACGTCGGCGGTAGTCTCCTGGGCCGCGTCCAAGGGCGGCGCCACTCCGGACCACTACCTCGTCCTCCGGGACGGTGCCCAGGTCGGCTCGGTCGCGGCAAGCCAGACATCCTTCACCGACAACGGCCTCGCCCCCGGCACCACGCACCAGTACACGATCATCGCGGCGGCCGGGCAACAGCGATCCAGCGACTCCGTCGGAGCCAGGGTGACCACCATCACCCCCAGCCCGGTCGGCCTGGCCAGGCGTCAAGGCGACCTGGACGACCGCGACGCTTCGCTGGTCGCCGTCGCCACTGGGCCCGGTCCCCTCCGCGTACGAGATAGACAGCGCGGGCAGCACCGTCGCCACCGTCCCCGGGACCAGCAACTCGTACGACCTCAAGGGCCTGGCCCCGGGCCACGAGCTACCAGTACCAGGTGACAGCGAACTGGGGAAGCTCCGCGTCCGCCCCGTCCGCGACCGTCACGGTGTCGACGCTAGCGCCGCCGCTCAGTGGCGAGGTGCCGGTGAACCTGAACACCGTCAGTACCCCGGGAGGAGGGGCCAGCCTCAGCGTGGGCGACCACTGGAGCGACACGTGGCAGTTCGCGCCCCACTGCACCGCGGCCGGCTGCACGATGACGGCCGACGCCGACCTTGCGGCGCCCGGCTTCACCACCAGGGCGTTCACCGTGGGGCTGCACGGTTCCGGCGGCAAGTACTCCGGAGCCACCAAGGCCCAGATCAGCGAGTGCTCGACAGTTAAGGACACGAACACCATCACGCTGAGCATCACCCCCAAGGGTGCGGTGACCAACGGGGCGTGGACCACGTGGAGGGGGACCATGAAGGTCAGCGCCCCGTACACCGCGGTAGGCGACGAATTCTGCCCCGCCCAAAGCTGGACCTTCGCGGTGTCAGGTACTCACGGCTGACCCGGGACCCGCTCCCCCGCATCTGCTGAGCGCGCGTAAAGGCGGTCCGCGTGCACCGCTAGTGACGCGTGCGACCTTTGCGGTACGCGGAACTTGGCGCGCCGTCATGATCACGGTCACGCAGGAGCGCCGCCGGGCAGCCCGGCAGTCGAAGTGGATCGTTAGGAGGGCTGGGGACCTCCTAACGATCCACTTACCTGGCCGGAGACCGGGATGGGCCGCGCAGGCCGTCAGCCGAACCGGCCGACGAACGCCAGCGCCACGTCCGCCACCGCCTGCCACCCGTCGTCGATGGTCAGCGCGTGGCCCCGGCCCGGGATCTCGACGAACTCGGTGACGCCGGGGTTCTTCAGCTGGTGCTGGTAGGCGGCGTTGGACAGGACATGCGGAACGGTGTGGTCGTTCTCGCCCGACACGATCAGCATCGGCCCGCGCTCGGGGTTCTTCGTGTCGACCTTGTCCTCGGTGCGCGGGTTGAAGTTCGCCGCGGCGGCCTGCCAGAGCGGCGCACCCGGCGTCGGTACGGCGAACGTGTCGTACAGGCGCCTGGCCTGGTCCTCGTCGACGGCGTTGGCGAAGGAGTAACGGAACTGCTCGTAGGTGAGCGGGACCGCGCGGTGCCGGTTGGCCGGGTTGCTCAGCACGGGGCTGGCCGCGCGCAGCGCGGAGAGCGGCAGCTGGGGGATGCCGCGGAACGGCGCGGGGTCAATGGCCACCGTCACGGCCGCGAGGCCGCGGCCGGCGACGATCTGCGCGAGCAGCCCGCCGAACGAGTGCCCGATCACGGCCGGCTTGCGGCTGAGCTGGCCAATGACGTTCGCGTAGTGGTCGGCCACCTGGCCGATGGTCTTGTCGGCGAAGACCTCGGGGTTGGCGAGGGCCTCCTCGACGGTGTCGGGGTCATCCGGCCAGCCCGGGCTCACCGGGGCGTAGCCGACCTGGTCGAAGTACTCGGCCCAGCGGTCCCAGCTGCTGGCCAGCAGCCACAGCCCGTGAATGAACACCACCGGGGTGCGTCCGCTGGCGTTGGCTTGCTCGATCTGCTCTTCCAGGGTCTGTGCGGAGGTCATGGGAGCTCTCACTTTCCGAGTGGGGCGTCAGAGACGAAGCGCTAGAGAAGACTGGCGTGCTTGTGGTCGCGTCGGTGGACTGCGGTCGAGAATGCAAAGTTCTTACTAAGAATGCGAGTCACTACCAGATAATTGTCTCCCGGACGGTGGCGGCGGACAATGCCATGGCTGCCCGTAAGTGCACTGCCAGGGTTCAGCGGCGCAGTCGCGGGCGGCCGCCACGACCGCCTGGCCGAGGCTGATGCCGCCGTCGTTGCACGGGACGCGGGAGTGCGTCAGCACCGTGAAGCCGCACGCCTGCAGGCGGGCGACCGTTCGCCGCAGGAGCAGCAGGTTCTGGAAGACCCCGCCGGAAAGGGCAACCGTGCTGAGGCCGTGCTGCTCGCGCAGGAGCACGCACCCGTCCTGGATGAGCGCGGCCAGGCCGTTGTGGAAGCGGGCGGCGATGATCTCCCTCGGCACGCCTGCCGCCAGGTCGGCGACGGCCGCGCCGACCAGGTCCGCGCCGCTCGCGCGGAAGGGTCCGCCGCCCGGCTCGCCCGCCGGGTCAGCGCCGCCGGGTCGACGGCCGCCGTCCGGATGCTCCCCGTCCCGGTGGTGCTGCTGCCCGGCAGCGTGATGGCCGCGTGGTAGGCGCCGGCTTCTGCCGGGTCGGCTAGCTGCTCAAGCTCGATCGCGGCCTGCCCCTCGTAGCTGATCTCGTCGCGGACGCCAAGGATCGCGGCGACGGCGTCGAACAGGCGGCCAGCGCTTGAGGTGAGCGGCGCGTTGACCCGGCGCCTCGCGATGGCGAGGATCGGGTCCCAGCGGGCGGCGTTGCGCCGCGCCACGGCGAGGCCGGCCACGTCGACGCGCCAGCGGCCGACTGGCCGGCACGGCTGGTCCCGGCGAGCCGACCGTGCTCGTCCGGCGGCGGAGGCCAGGCCGGTGAGGCCGGCGGTGGCGAGTTCGTCGAGGTAGGCGGCGGCCATGCGCCACGGCTGGCGGATCGCGGCGGCCCCGCCGGGCATCGGGACCGGGGCCAGGTGACCGGCTCGCACGAAATCCGCCGGGGTCGCGATCAGGAACTCGCCGCCCCAGAGCGTCCCGTCGGTGCCGTAGCCGGTGCCGTCGAACGCGACGCCGATGACCGGGCCGCCAGCCCGGTCACCAGCGCGGTCATCGGTACCGTTGTCGGCCAGGCACGACGCGATGTGCGCGTGATGGTGCTGCACGCCGACCAGGTCAACGCCATCGAGGTCGAGCGCGTACTTCGTCGACAGGTACTCCGGGTGCAGGTCATAGGCCGACCACCTGCGGGACGACGTCGAAGAGGCGGCTGAAGTGCTCGATGCCCTCGGTGAACGAGCGGAGGGTCTCCGCGTTCTCCAGGTCGCCGATGTGGTGCGAGACGAACGCGTGCCGGTCCTTCGCCAGGCAGAACGTGTTCTTCAGCTCCGCGCCGCAGGCGAGCACCGGGCGGGGGAAGCCGCCGGGCACCGTGACCGGCTCGGGCACGTAGCCGCGGGACCGCCTGACCAGCATCGGGCGGCCGCCGACGGCGCGGGCCACGGAGTCGTCGGTCCTGATGTGGATGGCCCGGTCGTGGGTGAGGAACGCGTCGGCGATCCCGCCCAGCCGTCGCAGCGCGTCCTCGTCGCGGTAGGCGATCGGCTCGTCGGAGACGTTGCCGCTGGTCAGCACCAGCGGACGGCCCACCGCGGCGAGCAGCAGGTGGTGCAGCGGGGTGTAGGGCAGCATGATCCCGAGCTGCCGGTTGCCGGGGGCCGCCGACGCGGCGACGGCCGCGTCGGCGCGTCGCGGCAGCAGGACGATCGGCCTGGCCTGGCTGCGCAGCAGGTCAGCCGACGCGTCGTCGACCGCGCAGAGCCGCCTGGCCGCCGCGACGTCCGCGGCGAGGATCGCGAACGGCTTGTCCTCCCGGTGCTTGCGGGCGCGCAGCGCCGCGACCGCTTCCTCGTTGGCGGCGTCCGCCGCGAGGTGATAGCCGCCGAGCCCCTTCACCGCGACGATCCGGCCCTCGCGGAGCAGTCCGGCGGCGCCGTCAAGCGCGGCCGGGCCAGTCAAATGAGAGATGGTGGATCGCTGGCCACATGATGGTGTGGCCAGCGATCCACCATCTTCGAGTCGGCCCGCCGCGGCGGGCTGGCCCGCCGCAGCGAGCAGCGTCAGCCGGGGGCCGCAGGCCGGGCAGCAGGCCGGCTGGGCGTGGAAGCGGCGGTTGGCGGGGTCGTGGTACTCGGCGGCGCACTCGCTCGCACATGGGGAACCCGGCCATGGTGGTCAGCGGGCGGTCGTAGGGGACGTCCTTGACGATCGTGAACCTCGGGCCGCAGTTGGTGCAGTTGATGAACGGGTAGCCGTACCGCCGGTCGGCCGGGTCGGCTAGCTCGCGCAGGCAGTCCGCGCAGGTCGCGGTGTCGGCGGCGATCAGCGTCCGGCGCCGCCCGGCCGGCTCGCTGGCCACGATCTCGAAGGCCGCCGCCCCGGTTGGCGCCATCCTGGCGGCGGTGACCCGCTCGACCCTGGCGAGCGGCGGCGCGTCCCGGGTCTAGCGCGCGCAGGAACTCGGCGGTTGCCGCCGGGGAGCCTTCCACCTCGGCGAACACGCCGTCAACGTCGTTACCGACCAGGCCCGCGAGGCCGAGCCTGGTCGCGAGCGCGTACACGAAGGGACGGAAGCCGACACCCTGGACGATGCCCTCCACCCGGACGGCCGTCCTGACCGGCGCGCCTAGCTCGTCCGGCCCGCCGGCCAGGGGAGCCAGGGAACTGCCCCGGGGGCCGGACGAGCTGTCGCCGTCACGACCGCCAGGGTCCGCTGGGGTCATGGGACGGGGGCGTGTCACATGATTCCGTTCTGGATCCCGTTAGCCTTTCGCTTCGATCTTGACCTCGAACTCGACGGTGACCTCGTCCTTGAGCTTGAGCGCGCCGAAGAACCCCGAGTACGGCGTGATGCCGAAGTCCGTCTGCCGCAGGGTGGCGCTGCCCCGGTACTGGCCCGGGGCCGGGCTGACGACCTGGAGCCGGAGCGGGTGCGACGTGCCGCGCAAGGTGAGGGCGCCCTCGATCGCGCCGTTGGCCGGTGCGCCCGGTGAAGGCGAGCCTGAGGATGACGGGATGACCCGGGTGGAGGTGAAGCTGGCTTTCGTTCCGTCGCCGAGGATCTTGCGCGCCTGGCCCTGGATGTCCCGGCGGTCCCGGTCGGAGAGCGGCTTGGCGCCGCCCGTGCCCTCGCGGACGGCCAGGGAGCCGAGGTCAAGCTCGGCGGTCAGCGTGGCCGCGGCGATCCCGCCGTCTTCGCCCGCCGGGACGGTGACCCGCGCCGACCACCGGGTGATCTCGAGCGTCAGGTCGTGGCCCGCCCGGGCGGCCAGTCCCTCGCGCCCGGTCTTGACGAGCACCCGGCCGGCGCCGGGGCCGAGCTCGTACGTTCCCGTGATGTCAGCCACGGCACCACCGTACGCACGGACCTGGGCAAAGGTCTAGCGCCCGGGCCGGGCGCGCCGCGGCGCGCCCTAGGTGAACGGGGTCTCGCCGAACAGCTCACGGATCCGCCGCAGGTCGCGCAGCCGGGGCTCGGTGGCCCCGCCGACCCAGCGGCTCACGGTCTTCACCGACACGCCGAGCTGGCGCGCGGCGGCCTCCATCGTCATGCCCTCCCGGCGGAGCACGCCGGCCATCCAGTCGGCGAACTCCACGTCCGGGCCCGCGGTGACCTGCGCGCCCGGTGGTTTCGGTCCCGGGCTCCCCGGATACCGCTACCGGGCCTTCCGCCCGGGGCCGCCCGCGACGGGGGCCTGGCGGATGCCCCCGGCGGCCTCGTGCGCCCGCATCAGGGACGACAGCGCGTCAAGCCCCGCGGCCGCGCCTATCTGCGCACCCGACTTCAGCACGTCGACCTCGACGTGGTCGGGGAAGATGCGGAAGGAAACGCTGATGGCCCCGGTCGGCCCGGCCGCCTCAAGCAGCGCGCGGGAGACGGTCTCGCCCACCTCGCGGGTGTCCTGCTCGGACAGCGGCGACTGCGCCAGGCACTTGCGCACGAAGTCACGAATGTCGGGGATCGACGAGGGCCTGGCGGGGAACGTCTGCGACACAACCACGACCGGCACGACTTCAATGTTGTCGCTGATCGTGTCGTCAGCCTTGTCCATCGCCCCTTTTCCTGAGGTCAACCTGCAAATCGGGACAGCGTAACGCTGGCACCTTACGCATCAGGGTACGTGCACAAACCGATGCCCGCGAGTCGGGCAGCGACAGCGAGCGGACAGATATGTCCAACCGGTCGACTCTTCTGTCTTGTACTCGGATCGGGGCGGGAATACGCTGGTGGAACCGGCGCGGAACCCTGGGGGCCAGGCGTCTGGGCTGGTGATCAACCGATGAACGGTGACCGAGCCGGCGTATCAGGCCGGCACAGCGTGGGGCTGGGCGAGAACGGACTCGCCTCCGCCCCCAGGTACCTTCCGGCCCGGGCCTGCTGGCGCTCTGCCGCGGCTCTGGGCAGCCAACCGAAGGGTGGCGTTCCATGACACACGCCGACGAGGAACCGGTTGTACACATTCTCTGGATGAACGGCGGGCTCGGCTGCGACGGGGACTCGGTGGCGCTGACCGCCGCGACCCAGCCGAGCATCGAGGAGATCGTGCTCGGCGCCCTGCCCGGGCTGCCCAAGGTGGCCGTGCACTGGCCGCTGATCGACTTCGAGTGCGGGCCCGAGCAGGGCGCGGACAACGTTCATCGAGTGGTGGCACAAGGCCGACCGGGGCGAGCTCGAGCCCTTCGTGCTCGTCGTCGAGGGGTCCATCCCCAACGAGGCGATCAAGTCGGAAGGCTACTGGTGCGGCTTCGGCAACAACCCGGCGACGGGCCAGCCGATGACCACGAGCGAGTGGCTGGACCGGCTCGCGCCCAAGGCCACCGCGATCCTGGCCGTCGGCACCTGCGCCACCTACGGCGGCATCCACGCGATGGCGGGCAACCCGACCGGCGCGATGGGCGTGCCCGACTACCTGGGCTGGGACTGGAAGTCCAAGGCCGGCCTGCCGATCGTCTGCGTGCCCGGCTGCCCGATCCACCCGGACAACCTGTCGGAGACGATCCTGTACCTGCTCTACCAGGTGGCGGGGCAGGCGCCGATGATCCCGCTCGACGAGGCCCTGCGGCCGCGCTGGCTGTTCGAGGCCACCGTGCACCAGGGGTGCGACCGGGCCGGCTACTACGAGGAAGGCGTGTTCGCCAGCGAGTACGGCACCCCGGAGTGCCTGGTCAAGCTGGGCTGCTGGGGGCCGGTCGTCAAGTGCAACGTCCCCAAGCGCGGCTGGATCAACGGGGTCGGCGGCTGCCCCAACGTGGGCGGCATCTGCATCGCCTGCACCATGCCCGGCTTCCCGGACAAGTTCATGCCGTTCATGGACGAGCCGCCAGGCGCCCGCGTGTCGAGCACGGCCAGCGGCGATGTACGGCACCGTCATCCGCACGCTGCGCGGCTTCACCGCGCGCACGGCGGACAAGGAACCGAAGTGGCGGGCCAAGGGGACCGAACTGCTCACCGGCTACCAGAAAACGTGGTGATCTGCGATGACAGCGACAGAGAAGGACACGCCGGGCACGAAGGACAGCTCAAACCTCGTCGACATGTCGTGGGACCCGATCACCAGGATCGTGGGCAGCCTCGGCATCTACACGAAGATCGACTTCAAGGCCAAGCGGGTCGCCGAGTGCCACAGCACCTCGTCGATCTTCCGCGGCTACAGCATCTTCATGAAGGGCAAGGACCCGCGCGACGCGCACTTCATCACCAGCCGCATCTGCGGCATCTGCGGTGACAACCACGCGACGTGCTCGGTCTACAACCAGAACATGGCCTACGGCGTCCGGCCGCCGCACCTCGGCGAGTGGATCATCAACCTCGGCGAGGCCGCGGAGTACATGTTCGACCACAACATCTTCCAGGAGAACCTGGTCGGCGTCGACTTCTGCGAGCGGATGGTCGGCGAGACCAACCCGGGCGTGCTCGAGCGCGCCAACGCGACCGAGGCGCCGCACGCGGCCGAGCACGGGTACCGGACCATCGGCGACATCATGCGCTCGCTGAACCCGCTCGAGGGCGAGTTCTACCGCGAGGCGCTCCAGGTGTCCCGGTCCACGCGCGAGATGTTCTGCCTGATGGAGGGGCGCCACGTGCACCCGTCCACGCTCTACCCGGGCGGCGTGGGCACGGTCGCCACGGTGCAGCTCTTCACCGACTACCTCACCCGGCTGATGCGCTACGTGGAGTTCATGAAGCGCGTCGTGCCGATGCACGACGACCTCTTCGACTTCTTCTACGAGGCGCTGCCCGGCTACGAGGAAGTCGGCAGGCGCCGGGTGCTGCTCGGCTGCTGGGGCAGCCTGAACAACCCGGAGTACTGCGACTTCACCTACCGGAACATGGCCGACTGGGGCCGCAAGATGTTCGTCACCCCCGGCGTGGTGGTCGACGGCAAGCTCGTCACCACCAGCCTGGTCGACATCAACCTCGGCATCAGGATCCTGCTCGGCCACTCGTTCTACGAGGACTGGGAAGACCAGGAGATGTTCGTCACCCAGGACCCGCTCGGCAACCCGGTCGACCGCAGGCACCCGTGGAACCAGCACACGATCCCGCGGCCCGCCAAGCGCGACTTCGACGACAAGTACAGCTGGACGATGTCGCCGCGCTGGTTCGACGGCAAGGACTACCTGCCGCTCGACACCGGCGGCGGCCCCATCGCCCGGCTGTGGGCGACCGCGCTCGCCGGCCTGGTGGACTGCGGCTACGTGAAGTCCACCGGGCACAGCGTGCAGATCAACCTGCCGAGGACGGTGTCCCGGCCCGAGGTCACGTTCGAGTGGAAGCCGCCGGTGGACAAGCAGGGCAAGCCGCTGTCCAACGCGATCGAGCGCGACCGCGCCAGGACCTACTTCCAGGCGTACGCCGCCGCGTGCGCGCTGTACTTCGTCGAGCAGGCGCTGGCCGAGATACGCGCGGGCCGGACCAAGACGTGGGAGTCGTTCAGCGTGCCGGACGACTCGGTGAGCTGCGGCTTCACCGAGGCGGTGCGCGGTGTCCTGTCGCACCACATGGTGATCAGGGACGGGAAGATCGCGAACTACCACCCGTACCCGCCGACGCCGTGGAACGGCAGCGTCCGGGACGTCTACGGAACGCCGGGGCCCTACGAGGACGCGGTGCAGAACACCCCGATCTTCGAGGAGAACCCGCCGGACCGCTTCAAGGGCATCGACATCATGCGGGCGGTGCGCAGCTTCGACCCGTGCCTGCCCTGCGGCGTGCACATGTACCTGGGCGGCGGCCGGGTCATCAACACGACGCACTCGCCCACCGGCATCACGCTGGCGATCTGACATGGGCCGACCGCCAACGGCGGCGCCACGGGCACGGGGCCATCGACGCCCGGGAGACCGGGGCGCGCGTCGAGGCACTGCTCGCCGAACTCCGGGCCCGCTCGGGCCCGGAGGCGGCCGGCGTCGCCGAGGAACTCGTCACCTGCCTCGTCCGCCTCTACGGCGCCGGGCTCGAGACCATCGTGCGCGACCATCGGCGACGACCAGCGCCTGCAGGCGCTGCTCATCGCCGACCCGCTCGTGGAGAGCCTGCTGCTCGTGCACGACCTGCACCCGCTCGACGCCGACGCCCGGATCAGGCGCGCCCTCGGCCGTCTCGGGACGGGCGCCGAGTTCCTCGGCGTCGACAGCGCGGGCGTCGCGCACGTCCGGCTCGGCCACGGCTGCGGTTCCACGACCGCGGTCGTGGAGCAGGCGATCACCGACGCCGCGCCGGAAGCGACCGGGGTGGAGTTCGCGCCGCGCGAGGCGCCGCTGCTGCAGATCACCCGTCGCCCGGCAGGGGCGATATGACGGGCACGCGCTGACGGCCGGGCAGGCCCGGCCGCGGCCCGGCGGGCCGCCTGCGCCGCGGCTGCGCCGCGTCCCGCCCGCCCGGCCCGGGGCGGCAGCGGCCGGGGCCCGGCGGACGAGCGCTGCGAGCTGTGCGGGGAGACGGTCGGCAGCGAGCACGCGCACATGGTGGACCTGCAGCACCGGTCGATCGCCTGCGCCTGCCGGGCGTGCGCGCTGCTGTTCACCCGGCCCGGCGGCCGCTACAGCACGGTGCCCGACCGGGTGCGCCATGACCCGCCGGCACCGCTGACCGAGGCCGAGTGGGCGGAGCTGCAGATCCCCGTCGGCGATCGCGTTCTTCTTCGTCAACTCGGCGCTCGGTCGCGTCATCGCGAGCTATCCGAGCCCGGCCGGGGTGACCGAGTGCGAGCTCGACCTCGCCGCCTGGGACAGGCTCGCCGCCGCGCACCCGCTGCTGCGCGCGCTGGCGCCCGACGTGGAGGCGATCCTGGTCGCGGGCGGCGGCCCCCGGGAGGCCGGGGGCATCGAGACGTTCCTTGTCCCCATCGACGTCTGCTACTCGCTGGCCGGCGCGCTGCGACTGGAATGGCACGGCTTCGACGGCGGGGCCGAGGTGAAGCGGATACTCGCGGACCTGCTCGCGAGCCTCCGCCGCCGCGCCCGCACGCTTGAGCCCGCGCGCCGCCAGCCGGCCAGCCCGCGCAGGCCGCTCCCGCGTTGACCAGAACGACAGGCCCGGAGGGCTAGATGGCGGAACTCGCCTTTGGCTGCACCGAGGCGCGCTCGGCCCGGTACGCCGCCACGCCGACGCTGTCCCTCACGCTGCACATCACCGAGAGCACCGGCGTCCGCGTGCACGCCATCGCGCTGCGCTGCCAGATCCGCATCGAGCCGCACCGCCGCCGGTACTCGGCCGACGAGGCACGGCGGCTGAACGACCTGTTCGGCGACACCTCACGCTGGGCGGAGACGGTCAAGCCCATCCAGCTCGCCACGGTGTCGACCATGGTCCCCGGGTTCACGTCGCTGACCGAGATCGAGCTGCCAGGTGCCGTGCACCTACGACCTTGAGGTCGCCTCGGCCCGCTACCTGCAGGGCCTCGACGACGGCACCATCCCGCTGCTGCTGCTGTTCAGCGGCACGGTGTTCATCGCCAACGGGGACGCGTTCAGCGTCGAGCTGATCCCGTGGAGCTGCGAGGCCTCCTACCGGATGCCGGTGCGGTCTGGCAGGACGTGGTGAACGAGCACTTCCCTGGCAGCGCCTGGCTGCGGTGCAGCCGGGAGACCCTCGACGCGCTGTCCGCGTTCAAGGCCGAGCACGCGCTCCCGACCTGGGACGCCACGCTATCCGCCCTGCTCGCGGCGGCCGGACCCGCCGGCGGCCGGCCCAGCGCCGGGCAGCCGGCCGGCGGCGAATCCCGCGGCCGGCCCCGGCTCGGCCGCGACGACCTGGCGGGCGGAGACGTCATGAGCCTCGACGAGGTACGCCGCATCGCGGACGCGGTCCTCTACGAGGGCTACATCCTGTACCCCTACCGGGCGTCGGCGCAGAAGAACCGCAGCCGCTGGCAGTTCGGCGTGCTGATGCCGCCCGGCTACGCGGCCGACGGACCCGTCCGAGAGCTCGGTGATGCGGGCGGAATGCGTCTTCGAGCACCACGGCCAGCCGTCGGTCGAGGTCACCGTCCGCTTCCTGCAGGTGCAGCGGCGGCGCACCGACGGCGACGCTGGCGCCGGGCGCAAGCGCCCGGCATGCCGCCGCGGACGCAGTGCCCCGGCCGTCTGGGACGAGGCCGTCGAACGGGAAGTGCACGGTGACCGTGCCCAGCCGGCGCTGCTGCTGCGGCGACGGCAGTCCGGCTACCGACGCCGCGGTTCACCGTGCCTCACGGCGGGCGGTGAGGCAGCGCCGAGACCGTCGTGCCGGCGGCATGGACGCGAGTCGGTGCGCGCAGTCCGGCGCGCGAGCCGCTGACGGGTCGGTGTCGGTGCGGGCCACCCCGCTGCCGGGCCCGTGGCAGGCCGCCAGGCTGACCGTGCGGGTGACGAACGAGTCCGACGGGCCCCGAGGGTCGTTCCTGTCCGCCGAGGCGGCCGCCGAGCCGGGAGGAGGCCCTGCCCGCCGCGCTGGTCGCGGTCCACCTGATCATCACGGTGTCCGGCGGGGCCTTCCTCTCGATGACCGACCCGCCGGAGTGGGCGAGCCCGCAGGTCGCCGCCTGCCAGAACAACGGGTGCTGGCCGGTGCTCGCCGGCCCGGACGGCAGCCGCCAGGTCATGCTGGCCGCGCCGATCATCCTGCCCGACCACCCGCAGGTCGCGCCGGAAAGCCCGGGCGAGCTGTACGACGGCACCGAGATCGACGAGATCCTCACGCTGCGCACGCTGGCCCTCTCCGACGAGGAGAAGGCCGCGGCCCGGGCCACCGACCCGCGCGCCGCGGCGCTGATCGACCGCGTCGACGCGATGGACGCGCCGACCATGGCGCAGCTGCACGGCACGATCCGCGCGATGAGCGCGCACCGCCGGCGAGCGAGGCCGGCGAGTCCGCGGCCGGCCCGCGGCCGGCGCGCAGAGCAGGTTCCGTGGTGGGATCCCGGCGCGGACGCGTCCGTGTCACCCGGCACCGACTCCGTCATCGTCGCCGGCCACCGGGTCGCCCGCGGCAGCCGGGTGATCCTGCGGCCAGGCGCGCGCCGGGCCGACGCCCAGGACATGTTCCTCGCCGGACGGGCCGCGCTCGTCGAGGCGGTCCTGCTCGACGTGGACGACACGGCCTACCTGGCGGTGACGCTGGCCGACGACCCGGCCGCGGACCTCCAGTCCGCGCACGGCCGGTTCCTGTACTTCTCCCCCGACGAGGTCGAGCCCTGCGCGGCGGGCCCGAGCCGGAGACGGCCGAGCGGCGAGGCGACGCCGGGCGAGGCCAGCCGGGGAGGTGCCGGCCAGTGACCGGACCGACGGCGGCAGGACGCTGGTCGCCGGGGTCGGCAACATCTTCCAGCGGGACGACGCCTTCGGCGTCGAGGTCATCCGGCTGCTCGACGGCCGGCCGGTGCCGCCAGGGGTGAAGGTCGCCGACTTCGGCATCCGCGGCGTGCACCTGGTCTACGAGCTGCTCGACGGCTGCGACCTGTTCGTCCTCGTCGACGCCGCGCAGCGCGGCTGCGCGCCGGGCACCGTCACGGTGCTCGAGGTCGAGCCGGCGGGTACGGCATCGCCTTCCGGGGTAATGGACGCGCATGGCCTCGCGCCGGACCAGGTCTTCGCGATGCTCGACTCGATGGGGGGCCGCCCAGGGCGGAGCCTCGTCGTGGCGTGCGAGCCCGCCGACGTAAGTGCCGGGATGGGGCTGTCGGAGCAGGTGAGGGAGGCCTTGCCGCACGCGGTCCGCGCAGTGGAGAGAATCCTTGAACAGGTCCAGCCGAAAGAGGGGGCGGACAGCGATGTCCACGCTGATTAAGGTAGCGGTCGTAGCGGGGATCGTGGCAGTGGTGGTCTCGGCACTGCCGGACATCAAGCGCTACGTGGAAATCAGTCAGATGTAGCGGTGACGCCGGCTATCACCATGTCGATCGCGGCCTGGACGAAGCCGTCGTCCAGGGGCGCGTGGTCCTGGAGCAGCCGCAGGTAGAGCGGGCCGTAGATCAGGTCGAGGGCAACCTCCAGGTCCAGGTCCGCCGGGACCTCGCCGCGCTCGATGGCCCGGCCGAAGATCTCCCTGGCCTGGTCGCGGCGCGGCTCGATGACGTGCCGCCGGTACTCGGCGGCGAAGGCGGGATCGGTCCGCGTGTTGGCGAGCAGCGCCGCGATCACCCGGGCGTACGGCTGGGCCGTCACGAGACGGGCCCAGGGTGACAGGAGCTCAATCAGGTCACCCCGGAGTGAGCCGGTGTCCTTCGGGACGGGGGCGGCGCGGGTCCACTCCGCGTACAGCGCGTCGAGCGCGAGGGTCTCCTTGGTCGGCCACCAGCGGTAGATCGTCGCCTTGCTGACGCCGGCCGCGCGGCGACCGCGTCCATGCTGACCGCGGCGAGGCCGTGCTCAAGCAGCAGGCCGGCGGCGGCCTTGAGGATCGCCGCGTGCGCTCTCGCGCTGCGCGGCCGCCCGCGCGGCGCGGGCTCCGCGAGCTCGGCGTCCCGGCCGGGACGCGCCTGCTGCCCGGCTGCGGCCATAGCGTTCCCCTCTTCGAAACTGAACTATCAGTTTCGCACGAGAGGAGGCTCGCGGCCAGCTAGGCCGCGTATAGGGCACGCTCCCGATAAGCCGAGAGTCTGAGGCCCCGTGCCGTGTACGGGGCCGCGACCGCAACTTAAGCCTCGACGGCCCATAGAGCCCCGAGTCTCGGCACTAAGCCCCGCACCGGCGGCTAGCGCGGCCGCCAAGGCGAAGCGCGGCGATGCGGGCGAGGACCGGCACCCGTTCGGAATCGCAAGATCTTTACACGGAACGGGTGCCCGTTTCACCGTCAAGCGCCACCGGACTCCGCCCGGGAGCCGGCCGGCCGCAACTCGATCTCGTCCGCGCTGACGTCATGGCCCGCCGTGCACCGCACGCGGACCTCGGCGGGGTGGCCGCAGCCGGCGTGGGCGAACTCGACAAGCGGCTGGACGTCGGTGTGCCTGCGGCCCCACTCGAACAGGCCGAAGACCACGGGCATGAGGTCGGCGCCCGCCGGGGTCAGCGCGTACTCGTCGCGGGCGCGGCCGCCGGGCTCGCGGTAGGGCCGCCGCCGCAGCAGGCCGGCGTCGGTGAGCGCGCGCAGGTGGGTCGAGGCGGTCGCGGGCGCCATCTCCACCCGCTGCACGAAGTCGTCGAACCTGCTCGTGCCGAAGAACGCCTCGCGCATGATCAGCATCGCGCTGCGCGAGCCGACCAGGCCCATCGCGCGGTTGATCGGGCAGTGATCGTTGTACGACGGCGCGGCCCCGTCTGCCGGGGACTGCTGCGACACCATGACGACAAACCTCCGAACACCTGACTACACAAACCTGTAGTCAGCATGGTACTCTCATCGAGCTGACTTCAATTATCCGAAGTTATGGGAGTAGCCATGAACCTCGACAACCGCGTAGTCCTCGTCACCGGCGCGACCGGCGGCCTCGGGCGGGAGTTCGTCACCCAGTCGCTCGCGCGCGGCGCGGCCAAGGTCTACGCCGGCGCAAGGCGGGACCACGACTGGGGAGACTCGCGCGTGGTACCGCTCCGGCTGGACGTGACCGACCCCGGCGCCATCGCCGCGGCGGCCGCCGCGGCGCCAGGACACCGACGTGCTCATCAACAACGCCGGGATCAACGGCGCGCCCTCGCTGCTGACCTCGCCGGAGGAAGAGATCCGCGCGACGTTCGAGACGCACGTCTTCGGGCCGCTGCTGCTGGTGCGCGCCTTCGCGCCGGTCCTCGCCCGCAACGGCGGCGGCGCCGTCGTCGACGTCCACTCGGTCCTCTCGTGGCTCGCCCGGCCCGGCGCTTACGCCGCGTCCAAGACGGCCTTCTGGGGGCTGACCAACGCGCTGCGCATCGAGCTGGCCGAGCAGAAGACCCAGGTCGTCGGCGCGCACCTCGGCTACGCCGACACTCCGCTCATCGCGCACCTCACCGACGTGGCCAAGTCCGACCCCGCGGTGATCGTCGCCCGCGTCCTCGACGCCCTGGAGGCGGGCGAGGACGAGGCCATCGCCGACGACGTCTCCGCTCAGGTCAGGTCGATCCTGCCCGGCATCACCACCGGCGTCCTCCCGGGGTAGCTGCGCGGCCGCAAACTCTTACGAATGCGGGAATCTGCTTACAGATGGCGAAATTTGCGGCACTTTAGGTTTCAGCTGAGTCGCCTGCGGCTAGGACACGCGCAATTTGCTCGTGTTACCTCGCGGGCGCCCGCCCGGCTGTCCTGACCGTCCGGAGAGTGAGGTTTCGCCGATGAAGCGCCGCAACGAGCTGCCCGCCGGATGGCGTCAGCCGCCTGAGACGACGGCGGAGCCAGTTCCGTTGCGGCGGCCGTACGTGCCCCCCGGCGACGTCTTCCCCTCGGCCGACCTGGTGCCGCCGCGCGCCGTCGCGACCGCGGTTCCTCTCGCGGCCGCGGCCGGCCGCCCGGGGGGAGGCGCCCGCAGGCGCCGCGTCCCAGCCGTCCCGGCAGCCGTCCCCCAGGCGGCTGCCGGCCATGCGGCGGTGGCGGCCGATGCGCGCGATCATCGGCGATGAGTTCCGGGTGCCGGTCCTCTGGTGCGAGTTCGGCAGTTGCATCGGGCGTTACACCAGCCGCGACGCGCTCGGCGAGCGGGACCTGCGCGCCCGGGCGCTCGCCGGGGGCTGGCGCTACGACGCGCACGGCCGGCTGGCCTGCCCGTCCTGCGCACGGGATGACCCCTCGTTCCTGGCCCGCCGCCCGCCGGTACTGGCTGACCAGGACCCGTGGCGCCGCTAGCTCCGATGGCGTTGATTAACGACGCAGCTCAGTTTCCGCTGTCCCGGCGCTCGCCGTCGTCCGTCGGCCCGCGCGGCTCAGGTACCGGCGGGGCGGCGGGCGCCGGACTTGGCTCAGGCGGGCCGGGCTCAGGCAGGCTTGGCTCCGGCTGGCGCGGCTGCGGCGGGCGCGGGTCGCGCGGGCCCGGTGCGGGCTGGCGCGGCGCGGGCGGGGAGATCTCGTCGGGGGTCCGCGGTGTCCTGGCCGCGGCGGGCGTGCCCGGCTCGCGGTCGGTGAACGTGACGACGACCTGCTCTTCCTCCCGGCGCTGATTCCCCAGCGCCTGCAGCGCCAGGCTGGCCCGGTCCGACCTGCTCCATCGTGAACAGGCCCGCCTGCGCCAGCCCGGTCGCGCCCCAGACCAGCGTCGCCAGCCCGACGATGAGCCCGATCACGCTCGATTTCCGCAGCTGGTGCACGTTTTCCGTGAGCTGGTGCCCGATGAGCGGTACCTGGCTGGCCACCGCGTCGACCGCGTCCGCGCGGAATCCCGGGTCGCCCGCGGCCAGCAGGCCGAGCACGGTCACCAGCACGAGCAGCAGCGGGAAGAACGAGACGAACGCGCTGTACGTCAGGTTGGCGACAAGCACGCCGCCGTTGTCGTCGCCGTACTTCTTCACGACGCCCAGGACGAACGCGGACGGGTGGTACTTCTGCTGCGTGCCGTCTGCCTTCCGCAGCAGCCGTTCGACGGGGTTCACCGCGTTAACGCTTTCCGCTCATGAACGCCTGCTACCCACTGTGACGAAAACATGCGCGGGAGGACCAGGCAGTAGCGGACCAGGCAGCTCAGGTCAGCGCGGGCCGAGGTCGCTAGCGGCCTGGTCCGGTGACCGCGCGGGTTGCCCGCACCAGCGCGCTAGCGCCGCGCGGATCTCGTCCGCGTGCTGGTCCGTGGCGTCCCGCCAGGCATCGCCCTGGCCCGCCGCGCTGTCCGCGGCCCACGCGATGTACGCGTCGGGCCGGACAAGCTTGAGCGTCCCGGTGGCGGCCGCCGTCACGACCGCTGTCACCCGGTCGCCGTAACCGTCCAGCGCCTCGGGCGGGAGCGGGGAATCGGCGGCAAGGACGAACCGGCCGTCGCGCAGCGCCTCGTACAGCCGCCGCGAGCCCGCAAGCGGCGGGTCGGCGGCGCGCTTGCCCGTGAGCGGGTGCGCGTCACGGGGCGCCGGGTAGGAGATGCCGATTCCCGATATGCCCCTGGCCAGCGTGCGCGCCGCGAGGGGAATCCGGCTGGCCGCGGCCGCCAGCAGGTTCCTGGCGCCGACGAGGGGCGGCGGCCCGGTGAGCCCGATCCGCAGCAGGGCGCCGCTGTCTCGCACGACCTGCCTGCCGACCGGGTGCCGCTCGGCGTCGTAGGTGTCGAGCAGGCCCTCGGGGGCCCAGCCCTGCACCGTGGCGGCGAGCTTCCAGCCCAGGTTGGCCGCGTCCTGGAGGCCCGTGTTCATCCCCTGCCCGCCCGCCGGGGAATGGACGTGGGCGGCGTCGCCGGCCAGCAGCACCCGGCCCGCCCGGTACGTCGGCACCTGCCGCTCCTCGCTGTGGAACCTGGACATCCACCGCGGGTCGTGCAGGCCGAAGTCGGTGCCGAGCACCTGACGGGTCACGTCGCGCGATCTCCTCCAGGCTGACGGGCGTGCTCTCGGGCGGCTGGTTACGCCGGTCCCAGGCGATGACCCGGTACCAGCCGTCACCGAACGGCGCGATGAAGCAGAAGAAATCGCCCGCGGTCCCCACGGTCACCACGTCCGGCGGCGGCTCGGCGAGGCGCACGTCGGCCAGCATCACCGACCGCAGCACGGACTGGCCGGGGAACGGCATCCCCAGCGTCTCGCGGACGGTGCTGTGCATCCCGTCGGCGCCCACCAGCCAGCCCGCGCGGACCAGCCGGAGCGCGCCGTCCGGCTCGCGGACCTGGACCTCGACCGCGTCCTCGCGGCTGGTGAAGCCGGTGACCTCGCTGCCGTAGCGGATGTCGGCGCCAAGTCGCCCGGCGCGCTCTTCAAGCACCCGCTCGGTCTCGTACTGCGGTGTGACCAGGGCGAAGGGGAAGCGGCTCGGCAACCGGGACAGGTCGAACGCGGCGCCGCCGAAGAGCCGGAGCTCGGACACGGGGATCCCGGTTCCGATGAGCTCCTCCGCCACTCCGCGCGCGTCAAGCTCCTCCAGCGTCCTGGCGTGAACGGCGAACGCCCTGCTCAGGCCGGACCGCTCGGCGCGGCGCTCGAGCACGGCGCAGCTCACCCCGGCCCGCGCCAGGTCACCGGCCAGCAGCAGGCTGGTGGGACCGGCGCCCGCGATTGCCACGTCGACGTCGTTGATCATCGCTTTCCCTCCGTGTTTCCCGGCCCCCAAGGCGACACTTTCCTGAGCGGCCCCGCCTATGCACGTCCTGCCGGGCGAGATGGCGGTGAAACGGGACACGGATGTCTAGCGGTCAGCCTTCCGGGTCGGTCCGCTGTCGTGGAATGATGACCGCGTCCGGGCCGGGGAACAGCAGCCTCGTCTGGCCGCCGGCGAATCGCACCAGGTACGGGGGCTCGCCCCTGGTCCCGCGCACCTCGACGATTTCCCCCTCCTTGTCTGGATGGCCGACGGAGCTTCCGTGAATGCGGATCTGGTCACCGACCGTCGCTTCCATGACCGCCTCCCTCCGCGGTAAGGGTCCGTACGCAGCCAGCGTCGCACGCCGGCGGCGCGATGGCCACCCGGCCAAATCCGGCAAATCATGAAATCGGGAGCCATCCACCGTCTTCGCGTCGGCCGGCCCGGCGCGGGCGGCCAGGCCGACCGGTCGCCGGGCGGCGCATCCCAGGCCGGGAACGTGGGATCGCGCGAAGCAGGCACTCGTTCGGATGATTCCAAAGCCTCATTGACAGTCCTCTTGTTAGCGCTCACACTCACAGAAGTTCGGTAAGCCACGGCTTTTACGCAAAACAAACGAAGGGATGTGATCGCTAACACGACTGGCGGCGAGTGCCTGCCCGCATGCCTTCGCGCGATTTCGCCATGCCCGTTAACCGGGTACGGGCCGGCCGCCGCCCAGGGACGACAACGAAGTTCTCAGAGGGAAAGGGCAGATTCGACGATGACTGTCAGACCACGATTCCGGCGCGCGAGAAGGGCACTGCTGAGCCTCGCCGCGGTGACACTGGCCCTTGGCGGGCTGCTCGCCAGCGGCGCCGGGACGCCCTCGCGGGCGGCGACGCAAGAGCCGTGCGACATCTACGCCGCGGCAAGCACCCCGTGCGTCGCCGCGCACAGCACCACCCGGGCGCTCTACGCCGCCTACAACGGGCCGCTCTACCAGGTCAAGCGCGCGTCAGACGACGCCACGACGAACATCTGCACCGCTCAGCGCGGGCGGGTACGCGAACTCGGCGACGCAGGACTCCTTCTGCGCGAACACCTACTGCTCGATCACCGAGATCTACGACCAGTCGGGCAACGGCAACAACCTCACCGACGCGCCCGCGGGCGGCGCGGCCGGCGGCCCGGACATCCTCGCGAACGCGGCCGCGGCGCCGACCATGGTCGGCGGCCACAAGGTGTACGGGGTCTTCATCTCCCCGGGCATGGGCTACCGCGACGACAGCACCAGGAACATCGCGACCGGCAACGCCGCCGAGGGCGAGTACGCGGTCCTCGACGGCACCCACCAGAACAACGGCTGCTGCTTCGACTACGGCAACGCCGAGACCAACAACGACGACGACGGCGCCGGCACCATGGAGGCCATCTACTTCGGGACGGAGACCACCTGGGGCCGCGGCTCGGGCAGCGGCCCGTGGATCATGGCCGACATGGAGAACGGCCTGTTCTCCGGCGCGAGCGCCGGCTGCAACTCGGCCGACCCGACCATCGCCGACCGGTTCACCACCGCGATGATCGAGGGCGGCGCGAACCAGTGGGAGATCCTGGGCGGCAACGCGCAGTCCGGCTCCCTGTCGACGGGCTACAACGGGGTACGGCCCTCGGGCTACAACCCGATGAAGAAGCAGGGCGCCATCATCCTCGGCATCGGCGGCGACAACAGCGACAGCTCAGCCGGCACCTTCTACGAGGGCGTGATGACGTCTGGCGACCCGTCGTCCGCGACCGAGGCCGCCGTGCAGGCCAACATCGTGTCGGCCGGCTACGCGACCTACACGCTGCCGAGCAACCCGTTCACGGCGGGCAAGCGGATCTCGCTGCAGGCCACGACGCCCTGCTGCACCGGTGACTACCTCACGGGCAACACCAGCGGCGACGACGTGGGCATCGAGGCCGTGACCGCGAGCAGTTCGGCGACCGTCAAGGCCGACGCCACCTGGCTCGTCGAGCCCGGCCTGGCCAACAGCTCGTGCGTCTCCTTCGAGTCCGCGAACGGGTCAGGTGACTACATACGCCACTTCAACTTCCAGCTCTTCCTGGAACCGAGCGACGGGACGGCGCAGTTCGCGCTGGACGCCACGTTCTGCCCGCGGGCGGCAACAGCGGCTCGAACTACTCCTTCATGTCCTACAACTACAGCTACAAGTACATCAGGCACTTCAACTTCCTCGGGTACGCCGCCAGCGACGGCGGCGCCAACGCCTGGGACGCGTCCAGCCTCTGGAACCAGGACACGACCTGGGCCGTCGCGGCGCCCTGGAGTTAACGGCCGGGGTATTACGGCCAGCACGCACCCGTTCGGGATAAGAGCTTTCGATCATCCCGAACGGGTGCGTGGCTTCGCCTGATCCGGCGCCACGCCTCCGCCCTGAGCGGCAGGCGTGGCGGCGGGTCCGGCGGGTCCGGCGGTCAGCCCATGGACTTGGCGCCGTCCAGGGACTCGCGGATGATGTCGGCGTGCCCGGCGTGCTGGGCGGTCTCGGTCGCGATGTGCAGCAGCGCGCGGCGCGCGGACCAGCGCTGCCCCGGCGGGTTCCACGGCGCGGGCGGCAGCTCGTGGTCGGCGTCGAGGTCGGGCAGCGTGGCGACCAGCTCGTCGGTGTGCTTGGCCACCTCGGCGTACTCGGCGAGCACGCCCGCGAGGGTCTCGCCGGGCAGCAGCCGGAACCCTTCTGCCCACTGCTGGTAGTCGGCCTCGGTCATGGCGGTGAAGTCCGGGGCCACGGACGGGCCGTGCACGATGAAGCTGGCCCAGTTCCGCTCGACCGCCGTGACGTGCTTGATCAGGCCGCCGAGGGTCAGCTCGCTCACGGTCGTGCGCTGCCGCGCCTGCTCGTCGGTCAGGTCCCTGGTGGTGAACCGCAGGAAGTGCCTGGCCTTGGCCAGCATCGCCAGCAGGTCCGCGCGCTCGCCGGTCAGGGTCGTGGTGTCGCTGAGGTCCTGAGGTGCCTGAGGTGCCTGAGGTCATGAGTTTCCGCCTTTCTCGTATCGTTCCCGGGTCGACTCGGTGAGAACTGCCTGACAAAACCCAGGCTAGGAGCCATTGCGGTCAGTTCCTGTCCGCAATGCGCGGCACAATCGGAACCATGGCGAACACAAGCTCCCGCGCCCTCCGCTTGCTCTCCCTGCTGCAGAACCACCGGTTCTGGCCGGGCGCGGAACTCGCCGAGCGGCTCGGCGTCTCCTCGCGCACGCTGCGCAGGGACGTGGACCGGCTCCGCGAGCTCGGCTACCCGGTCACGGCCCATCCCGGCGTGGACGGCGGCTACCAGCTGGCCTCGGGGGCGGCGCTGCCGCCGCTCGTGGTCGACGACGATGAGGCCGTCGCGCTGGCGGTCGGCCTGCGGCTCGCCACCCAGGGAACGGCCATGCAGGGAACCACGGGGCAGGGAACCACGGGGCAGGCACGGGACACCGGCGCAGGACGCCGCCGACCACGGCACCGTCGCGGAGGCCGCCGCCCGCGCGCTGGCGAAGGTCACCCAGGTCATGCCAGCCCGGCTGCGCCGCCGGGCCGAGGCGGTGGCCGCCATGACCGAGTCCGCCAGCTGGGACGCCGCGCGGGCGGCCCAGGCGGCCGCCATCAACCCGGACGTGCTCGCGAGCGCCGCCCTCGCCTGCCGGGACGCCGAGCGCATCCGGTTCGACTACGGCGCGGCGAGCGGCGAGCGGACGGAGCGGCACGTCGAGCCGCACCGGCTGGTCGCCCTCGACCGCCGCTGGTACCTGGTCGCCTACGACCTGACCAGGAACGACTGGCGCAGCTTCCGGCTCGACCGGGTCATCGGGGTGCCGCAGCCGACGGGCGCCAGGTTCCGGCCCCGCGCGCTGCCCGCCGCCGACGCGGCCGAGTTCGTCCGCAGGAACATCGCCGCCGCGCCGGGCACCTGGCAGGTCGAGGCGGTCATCGAGGCGCCCGCCGCGGTGGTCAGGGAGCGCATCGGCCGCTGGGCCACGATCGAGGAGGACGGCCCCGGCCGCTGCCGGGTGACGATGACGCCCGGGAGACAACCTCGACTGGCCGGTGATCGCGCTCGGCGTGGCGGGCGCGGACTTCCAGGTGCTGTCCCCGCCGGAACTGGCCGAGCGGTCGCGGACTGGGGCGCCCGCTTCACCCGCGCGGCCCGGCCGCGCGCGCCGCGCAGGCCTGACGGCCGGGTCGCCCGCCGCGGGCTAGCCGCGCGCGCGCCGCTGCGGGCTAGCGGCGCGCGCTGGCTCAGCGGCCGTCTGGTCCGCAAGAGGCGGCCGCATTGCTGTATTGACGGCTCTATTGTTAGCGCTCACACTAACGGAAAGCCCTAGCAGCAAGGACTTTACGCCGTAGAAACGAAAGGTTGTGATCGCTAACAAGATCGCTGGCGCGAGCCTGCCCGCATGCTCGCGCCGCCGCAATTCGCCCCGTCAAAGGGTTCAAAGGAAGAAAGGGCAGATTCAACGATGACTGTCAGACCACAAGCCAGGCACGCGAGAAGAGCACTGCTCGCGGCGGCCGCCGCGGCGACGCTGGCCGCCGGCGCGCTGCTGGCGAGCGGCGCCGGGTCGCCCTCCCGGGCGGCGACGCAGGAGCCGTGCGACATCTACGCGTCCGCGGGCACGCCCTGCGTGGCCGCCCACAGCACGACCAGGGCGCTGTACGCCGCCTACAACGGGCCGCTCTACCAGGTGCGGCGCGCCTCGACCAATACCACCACGAACATCCTCCCGGTCGCGGCCGGCGGGGTCGCGAACGCCGCCACGCAGAACTCCTTCTGCTCGGGCACGACCTGCGTCATCACTGAGATCTTCGACCAGTCCGGCCACGGCAACAACCTCACCGACGCGCCGGCCGGCGGCGCGGCCGGCGGCCCCGACGCCCTCGCCAACGCCACCGCCGCCCCCATCCACGTCGGCGGGCACGCGGTCTACGGCGTCTACATCGCCGCGGGCGACGGCTACCGCGACGACCACACCTCCGGCATCGCCACCGGCAACGCCGCCGAGGGCGAGTACGCCATCTTCGACGGCACGCACTTCAACAACGGCTGCTGCTTCGACTACGGCAACGCCGAGACCAACAACGACGACGACGGCGCCGGCACCATGGAGGCCATCTACTTCGGGACGGAGAAGACCTGGGGCTTCGGCGCCGGGCAACGGCCCCTGGATCATGGCCGACATGGAGAACGGCCTGTTCTCCGGCTCGGCCGTGCACCTGAACTCCGGTGACCCGACCATCAGCCACCGCTTCGACACCGCCATGATCGAGGGCGAGGCGAACCAGTGGGCCATCCTCGGCGGCAACGCGCAGTCCGGCTCCCTGTTCACCGGTTACAGCGGCGTCCGCCCCTCGGGCTACAACCCGATGAAGAAGCAGGGCGCCATCATCCTCGGCATCGGCGGCGACAACAGCAAGAGCTCCGCCGGCACCTTCTACGAGGGCGTCATGACCTCCGGCTACCCGTCGTCATCGACCGAGGCCGCCGTCCAGGCCAACATCGTCGCGGCCGGCTACACGACGTGATCAGCCGCGGCTAGGCGTCCGCGCACCCGGGACCGGGCCGTCCCCCGTGTCCCCGGGCCGGACGCTCCGCTGCCCGCCGCAGGCCACCGGCCGCGCGGCGGGCAGCGGCGCGCGCGCACCCCGCGGACATCGCCCAGCCCGCGCTGCCGCCACCGCCCGTAGACGCGGCCGGGGCGATTGCGTAAGCGCAGCAGGGCGCTATCACGTGCCACCAGGACCTCACGCGACTGCCCGGAATGCATCGCGGCTCAAGCTCCGCGGCCGGGATAGGAGGACGCGGCACCTTCGAGCGTGTGAGTCGCAGCCGCTCCAATGAGAACAGCATCCTCGCCGCCCGCCGACAGTGCCGCCCGGCCGTAGCGGAGGCGCGGGCGCTACCCCCCGCTTCTTCCCGCCCGTCATGCGCCCACTTATCCTGTTCTTAACTACCGCATTTAGCGTGAGGTCATGGATCGGGAGCCCGACGGTGTCGACGACGCCGGATCGACCGCGCCCAGAGCCAGCGGATCGCGCCGCCTCATGGTCGCCGGGCTGGCGGCCGGGGTGGTCCTGCTCCTCGTGATCGCGGTGCTCGCGACCCGGCTCGCCAGCGCGCCCGGCCCGCAGAAGGCCGCGGCGGCGGCGCGCCCGACGCCGACCCCGACCGCCGAGCCTGACCGTGCCGGACATCTACCAGCGGGTCGCGCCGTCCGTGGTCACCATCCGGGCCGGCGGCGATCTCGGCACCGGCGTCATCGTGGCCGACAACGGCACGATCCTGACCGCGGACCACGTGATCGCGGGCGGCGGGAGCATCACCGTGACCTTCGCCGACGGCACGGTGGCGAGCGCGACCGTCGCCTCGGCGGACAAGAAGATGGACATCGCCGTGCTCACCCCGGCGAAGCTGCCCCAGGTCGTCGTCCCCGCGACCCTCGGCGGAGCCGCCGACATCGGGGCGTCGGTCGTCGCGATCGGCAACCCGCTCGGCCTGACCGACAGCGTCTCCTCCGGCGTCGTCTCCGGGCTTGACCGGACGGCGGACACCGACACGGGCAAGCGCAGCGGGCTGATCCAGTTCGACGCGGCGGTCAACCCGGGCAGCTCGGGCGGGCCGCTGCTCGACAGCCGCGGCATGGTCATCGGCATCGTCGTGGCGATCGCCGACCCCGACGGCCAGGACGCGTTCGCCGGCATCGGGTTCGCGGTGCCCATCGGCGCCGCGCTCGGCGGCGGCGCCGGCGGCGGCGGGCCGGGGAAGGGACCGCAGATATGACCAGCGCAACGCCGACAGCCCAGGACGAAGGAGCGCGATGACCCCGGCACCGGCCGATAGCCAGGACCCGTCACCCGGCCAGCACGCCAACCCGCTGCGGCCGGTGCTCTTCGAAGTCAAGCGCACCATCGTCGGCCAGGACGTGCTGCTCGAGCGGATGGCGATCGCCCTGCTCTGCGGCGGCCACCTGCTCGTCGAGGGCGTCCCCGGGCTGGCCAAGACGCTGTCCGTCAAGTCGCTGGCGGCCGCGGTCGGCGGGCAGTTCCAGCGCATCCAGTTCACGCCCGACCTGGTGCCCGCCGACCTGACCGGGACCCGGGTCTACCATCAGCACTCCGGCGAGTTCCAGACCCAGCTCGGCCCGGTCTTCACGAACCTGCTGCTCGCCGACGAGATCAACCGCGCGCCCGCCAAGGTGCAGAGCGCCCTGCTCGAGGTGATGCAGGAGCACCAGGTGACCATCGGCCGCGAGACCTTCCAGGTGCCGGAGCCGTTCCTGGTCATGGCGACGCAGAACCCGATCGAGTCCGAGGGCACCTACCCGCTGCCTGAGGCGCAGGTCGACCGGTTCATGATGAAGGTCGTGGTCGGCTACCCGACCGCGACCGAGGAGCACGCGATCGTCGACCGCGCGCTGCGGCCCGCCGAGCAGATCCGCGAGATGCTCACGCCGGCGGACCTGATCGCCATGCAGGCGCGGGCGCGCGAGATCTACGTCGACCCCGCGGTCGTCGAGTACGCCGTGCGGCTGGTGACCGCGACCCGCCACACGTTCGCGGCCGGGCTCGGCGACCTGAAGCGGTACGTCAGCTACGGCGCCAGCCCGCGCGCGTCGATCGCCCTCGTCACCGGCGCGCGGGCGCTGGCGTTCCTGCAGGGCCGGGACTACGCGCTGCCCGAGGACGTGAGCGAGCTGGCGCTGGACGTGCTGCGGCACCGGATCGTGCTGTCCTATGAGGCGCTCGCCGACGACGTCACCCCCGACGTGATCATCACCAAGGTGCTCGACGCGGTCGCCGCGCCCGACGTCGTCCTGAGCGGCCGCTGAGCCCATGCCCACGCCGCCCACCGCCCGCGCCCGTGCGCACCGCCCCGGAACGGCTCCTGCTCCGCCTCGAGTGGCGGGTGCTGCGCCGCCTTGAGGGACGCGTGGCGGGCGGTTACCGGACGGCGCACCGCGGCGCGGGGATCGACCTCGCCGGCCTGCGCGCCTACGTCGAGGGCGACGACGCGCGGCACATCGACTGGAACGTCACCGCCCGGCTGAACGAGCCGCAGCTCCGCCTCTTCAACGAGGACCGCGAGCTCACCGTGTGGCTGGTGCTCGACCGCTCCGCGTCCATGACGGTCGGCGCGCCGGGGCGCGGCAAGCAGGACGTGCTCAGCGAGCTCGCCGTGGTGCTCGCCCGGATGTTCAGCAGGGGCGGCAACCAGGTCGGCGCGCTGCTCTACGACAACGGGGCGGTGCGGACGGTCCCGCCGGGCACCGGCCGCCGTCACGTGCTGCGTGTCGCCGCGGAGCTGAACCGGGTCGGCCCCGGCGCTCCCGGTCGCGCCAACGGCGGACCACCCGCGGCGGCACGGGAAGCGCGCGTGGCCGGCGCGACCGGGCGAATGGCGCCACGCACCGGGGCACGACCGACCTCGCGGCCATGCTCGACGCGGTCGCCAAGCTGGCCAGGCGGCGGTCGCTGATCATCGTCATCTCCGACTTCATCGGCGACGGCGACTGGGAGCGCTCGCTGCTGCGCCTCGGGCCGCGCCATGAGGTCGTGGCGCTGCGCGTCGTCGACGCGGCCGACGACGAACTGCCCGAGGCCGGCCTCGTCGTCGTCGAGGACGCGGAGACCGGGGAGCAGCTCCTCGTCGACTCCGGTGACCCGCTGCTGCGCGCCCGGCTCCGCGCGGCGGTCGAGGAACGAGACGCTAGCCTCGCCGCGGGAATGCGCCGGGCCGGCGTGCCCGTGCACCGCATCGACACGACGGCGGACCTGGCCACCGCGCTCGTCGAGGTCGTGGCGAGCACCAAGCGCAGGCGCCCATGACGTTCGCCAACCCGGTCCTGCTCGCCGTCGGCCTGGTCGTGGCGGCGGCCCTCGCGTGGGCCGCGGTCGCGGCCGCGCAGGCGACGGGCCAGCGGCGCTCGCCTCGGCCGGCGTCGCGGCCGCCGGCGGCAGGCGCGCCCGGCTGGCCGGCGTCTGGTTCACCATCGCGGGCATCGCCGTGCTCGCCGTCGCCACCGCCGGCCCGGCGGCGACCGTTCCGGTGTCCCACGCCAGCGGCACCGTGATCATCGCGATGGACGTCTCCGGCAGCATGGCCGCGACCGACGTGCCGCCCAGCCGGCTGAGCGCCGCGAAGAAGGCGGCGCAGGAGTTCGTCAACGCCCAGCCGTCCAGCGTGGACATCGGCGTCGTCGCGTTCGAGCAAGGCGGCCTTGAGGCGGCGATCCCGAGCGCGGATCACGCGACCGCCCTGGCCGCGATCGGCCGGCTGAGCGCCGGGGGCGGCACGTCCCTCGGGTCGGCGATCCTCGCCGCGCTGTCCGCGATCACCCACAAGACGGTCAGCATCGGCCCCAACGGCAGCGTGCCCGACATCGGCTACTGGCCGTCGGCCACGATCGTGCTGTTCTCCGACGGCGGGGACAGCGGCGGCGCCGGCGCGTCCGGCGGCACGGGCGGCGGCACCAGCGGCGGCGCGGGCGGCCCCAGCGCTAACACCGGCGCCGCCGCCGCGGCCGCGCAGAAGGCCGGCGTGCACATCGACACCGTCGGCGTCGGCACCGCGGCGGGCACCACGGTCGACGTCGAGGGCTACCACCTGTTCACCGGGCTCGACGAGGCCACCCTCAAGTCGATCTCGCAGACGACCGGCGGAACCTATCATCCGGCGTCGGACGCCAGCCAGCTCAACGGGATCGCCTCGTCGATCAACCTGCGGCTCACCGTCACCAACCAGCCGCTGCCGCTGGCCGGCGCGTTCATCGCCCTGGCCCTCGTGCTGCTCGCCGCGGGTGCCGTGCTCACCGTGGCCCGGACGGGGCGGGTGGTCTGAATGTCCTTCTCCTGGCCGTGGGCGCTGCTCGCGCTGCTGGTCCTCCCGCTGGTGCTCGCCGCCTGGTGGCTGGCGCGGCGCAGGCGCAAGCGCGCCACCGTGCGCGTCACCTCGATCGCGCTCGTCAGGATCGCCCTGCCCGGCCGGTCCCAGCTGGCGGCGGCGCGTTCCCGCCGCGCTGCTCGCCGTCGGCCTCGCCGTGCTCGCGATCGGCGCCGCGCGGCCGCAGGCGACCGTGCCAGAGGCCTCGTCGTCCGCGACGATCATGCTCGCCCTCGACGTCTCCGGCTCCATGTGCTCGACGGACGTGAAGCCCAACCGGATCACCGCCGCCGAGCAGTCGGCCGGCGCCTTCATCAAGTCCCAGGCCGGCGGCCCGCGCATCGGCATCGTCGTCTTCTCAGGCACCGCCGTCGTCCTCGTCCCGCCGACCAGCGAACACGCAGCAGCTGCTCAGCGCGCTCGGCGGGCTCACGACCGGCGGCGGCACCGCGATCGGCGAGGGCATCCTCACCTCGCTCGACGCGATCGCGCAGGTCGACCCAGCCGTCGCCCCGACCGGCGCGACCGTCAAGCGCAACCTCGGCGCGGGCTACGCGGACGACGTCATCGTCGTGCTCACCGACGGCTCGAACAACCGCGGCGTCGACCCCCCGGTGGCGGCCAAGAGGCCGCCGCCCGGGGCGTCCGCGTCTTCACGATCGGTTACGGCACCGACAACCCCGCCGAGCTGGCGTGCAGCGCCACGCAGTTCGGCGGGTTCGGCGGCGGCGGGGCGGGTTCGGCGGCGGCGGCGGCGTCGGCGGCGGGCGGCGGAGGCAACCCGTTCGACGCCGACTACTCCGCGCTCATGCAGATCTCCAAGGTGACCGGCGGCACGTTCTACCGCGCGCAGGACGCCAGCCAGCTCAGCAGTGCCCTCGCCAAGCTGCCGGCCGCCTTCACGATCGTGCACAAGCACGTCGACATCGCCGCGGCGTTCGCCGCCCTTGGCGGGCTGCTCATCGCCGTCGCGGTGGCGCTGTCCCTGTGGTGGAACCGGGTCAGGCGGCCGGCCGCTCGTCCGAGGTAAGCGCCGCTAGGCCCCGAGGTCACTCGCCCTCGAGGTGCTGGCCGAGCAGCGCCAGGTCGGCGGGGCCGAGGCGGTCCCTGGCCGTGGCGAGCTGGTGCCAGTGCGGGTACACCAGCTCGGGCGCGCTGACCTTGTCGAGCGCCTCGCGCTCGTCGGCGGTCAGCGTGAGGTCCGCGGCGCCGAGGTTGTCGCGGAGCTGCTCGTCCGTGCGCGCGCCGATGATCACCGAGGTCACCGCGGGCCTGCCGAGCAGCCAGGCGAGCGCGACCTGGGCCGGAGACGCGCCGTGCGCGGCGGCGATGTCGACGAGCACGTCGACCGTGTCGTACAGCTTCTCCTGGTCGCGGACCGGCGGCTCGTTCCACGTGCCGGACACCTGCCTGGTCCCCTCGGACGGGCGACGCGTTGCGCCGGTACTTGCCCGACAGCAGGCCGCCGGCCAGCGGCGACCAGATGAGGATGCCGAGCCCCTGGTCGACGGCGAGCGGGACGAGCTCGTACTCGGCGTCCCGCGCCTCAAGGGAGTAGTAGACCTGCTGGGCCGCGAACCGCTCGTAGCCGTGGGCGTCGGCGACGGCTAGCGCCTTCATCAGCTGCCAGCCCGCGTAGTTCGACGCCGCCAGGTAGCGCACCTTCCCCGCTGTCACCAGCGAGTTGAGCGCGGACAGGGTCTCCTCAAGCCTGGTCTGCCCGTCCCACTCGTGCACGTGGTAGATGTCGATGTGGTCGGTGCCGAGCCTGCGCAGGCTCGCCTCGCACCCGGCGATGATGTGCTGCCGGGACAGGCCCGCGTCGTTGGGGCCGGGGCCCATCGTCATCCGCACCTTGGTGGACAGCAGCAGCGAGTCCCTGCGGCCCGTGATCACCTCGCCGGTGATCTCCTCCGCGAACCCGCCCGAGTAGACGTCGGCGGTGTCGATGAGGTTCACCCCGGCGTCCAGGCACATGTCGAGCTGGCGGCGCGCGCCGGTGACGTCGGTCGCGCCCACGGCGCTGAACCCGCCGCGCCCGCCGAAGGTCATCGTGCCGAGCGTCAGCGCCGACACCCGAAGACCGCTGCGGCCAAGCTGCCGATACTCCATGTCCTTCACCCTTCGTCCGACTTCTACCAGAAATCCAAACCTATGCCGGGCGAGAGCTGCCGCCGTAGACCGCCGCGCAGGCCCGGCTGGGCGCCTCAGGTTCCCCAGCCGGGAGGGCAGAGCAAGAGTCAGTTGAGCTCGCGGAGGGCGTCCATGAGCTGGGCGGCCAGCTCGCTCGGCGGGGCGCCGCTGCGGGACAGGATGCCGACCGGCTCGGCGCTGCCGGGGACCGGGACGTTGAGGCGGCGCAGCCAGCGCCGGTCGAGGTCGAGCTGTACCGGGTGCTGCGGGGTGATCCACACCGCGTCGGAGACGAGGGTCAGCGCGCGGGCGACGGAGACCGACTGCGTTTCCGTCCGGCCGGGCGGCAGCGCGACGCCGTGCGCGGCGAAGAACCCCTCGACATCGTGCCGCGGCGCGGTGCCGGCGCCGGGCACGACCAGCGGGTAGTCCACGAGGTCGAGCGGGGAGACGGGCTTGTCCCCCGCGACCGCGAGCGGATGCTGCGGCCGCGTCACCACGGCGAGCGACTCGGCGTAGAGCAGCTCGAACGACACGCCCTGCATCATCGCGGGCTCGGCCATGCGGCCGACGGCGACGTCGATCTCGCCCGACTTCAGCGCCGCGAGGAGCTCGGGGTTGTCGCCGATTCCGCACGCTCACCCCGGCGTGCGGGCGCCGCTCGCGCAGCCGGGCGAGCGCGTCCACGAGCAGCCCGCCGGCCACGGTCGGCAGCGCGCCCACCCGGATGGCCGGCGCGATCGGCACCGCCGCCCCGGTAAGCACGGCGGCGGCCGACTCAAGGGCCTGCGTGACGTCGACCGCGTACCGCAGGAACTCCTCTCCGGCCGGGGTGAGCTGGGTGCCCGCCCGGCCCCGCTCGACGAGACGGCGGCCGGCCAGGTCCTCAAGCTCGGCCAGGGTCTTGGAGACCGCCGGCTGGCTCAGGTGCAGCCGCGCCGCGGCCCGGGCGAGCGTCCGTTCCTGGGCGACGACGACGAAGCAGGACAGGTGCCTGAGCCGGATACGCGACAGCGGGTCACTTTCCGCGAGGACGACCCCCTGTCCCCGACGCTGCCGATGACTCGGTCACGTCGCCCTTCTCCCGCGGGCTCCGCGCTCGGGCGCGCCGCGGGAGCTCCGTCCGCGCCGGACACGCGAGCGTGTGCGGCCGACGCAGCGCGATCAGCCGACTGCGGCGTGGAATCGCCACTTTTCATAACCTCACGTTATGGAATGGATGCCAAAGAAGTCAATTTACATTACCTGCGACGAAACTATAGAGTCACAAATAACGCGACCGGCCCTGTCTGCCAGAGAGAACGCTTCTGCCACCTGACGGAAGCGGGCAGTTACAGAACGTGCCGACACCGACGAGACGCGCGGGCATTCCCTGGAGGCGCACATGGCCCGGATCATCGGCGGCGTTGCGGCATCGCACACGCCGACCATTGGCTTCGCCTACGACCAGCACAAGCAGGACGACCCGTCGTGGGCGCCGATCTTCAAGGCGTTCAAGCCGGTCGAGGACTGGTTCAGCGAGAAGAAGCCCGACGCGATCGTCTACATCTTCAACGACCACGTCACGTCGTTCTTCTTCGACCACTACTCGTCCTTCACCCTCGGCATCGGCGAGGAGTACCCGGTCGCCGACGAGGGCGGCAGCCCCCGCGACCTGCCCGCGATCAAGGGCGACCCGAAGCTCGCCGCGCACATCGCCTCCAGCCTGGTCACCGACGAGTTCGACCTGTCCTACTTCCAGGGCAAGCCGCTTGACCACGGGTTCTTCTCGCCCATGTCCGTGCTGCTCGACCGGCCGGACGGCCAGTGGCCGACGAAGATCGTCCCGCTGCAGGTCGGCGTCCTCCAGTTCCCGATCCCGACCGCCGCCCGCTGCTACAAGCTGGGCAAGGCGCTGCGCCGGGCGATCGAGAGCTACCCCGAGGACATCGACGTGGCCGTCGTCGCCACCGGCGGCCTCTCCCACCAGGTGCACGGCGAGGGCGCGGGCTTCAACAACCCGGAGTGGGACCACAAGTTCCTCGACGCGATCACCGACGACCCGACCGGCCTCACCGCGATGACCCACGCCGAGTACGCGAGGCTCGGCGGCTTCGAGGGCGCCGAGGTCATCATGTGGCTCGTCATGCGCGGCGCGCTGTCCGACAAGGTGAAGCGGGTCCACAGCTCCTACTACCTGCCGTCGATGACCGGCATCGCCACGCTCGTCCTCGAGAACGAGGCGGCGGAGCTGCCCGACGCCGAGGCCGTCAACGACAGGCACCGCGCGCGGATGGCCGAGCAGCTCGCCGGCGTCGAGGAGATGACCGGCACCTACCCGTTCGACATCGCGCGCAGCGTCAAGGGCTACCGGATCAACAAGTTCCTGCACGACCTCGTCGACCCCGAGCACCGGGCCCGCTTCCTCGACGAGCCGGAGCAGGCGTTCAAGGAGGCCGGCCTCACCGACGAGGAGAAGGACCTCATCCGCAACAGGGACTGGCCGGGCATGATCCACTACGGGGTCATCTTCTTCATGCTCGAGAAGCTCGCCGCCGTGACCGGGGTCTCCAACCTGCACGTCTACGCCGCGATGCGCGGCGAGACGCTCGAGGACTTCCTCAAGACCCGCAACACCCAGGTCATCTACTCGGTCGCGGGCAAGAAGGACTAAGCCTGGCCGGCCAGGCGGAGCCACCATCCGTTCGGGATAAGAGCCCTTGGATTCCGAACGGGTGCGGCTGACACCGTCCCTGGCCGCTGATCCCGCCCGCGGCCCGGGACCGCCCGGTCACCAGCCCGCGCAGGCCATACCGGTCGCCTCGCTTTGACATAGGCAACTATGATTTGCTCATGTCGAAGACGGAAGATAGTCGTGACGAGGCGGCCCTTGAGACGCGGCCGGCCTCGCCGGCCGGGCGGTTCGGCCTCGCCCCGGCGCCGCGCGGGCTGCGCTTCGTCCAGGACCTGGTGAACACGGCACTGGCGGAGCACTCGGACGGCGCGCGGCCCGACCTGCTCGGCGACGCCGGCAGCGGCAACGCCTGGCTCGGCCAGGCGCTTGGCGCGTGGTCGGCCGCGACGGGCAGTCCCGCGCCGGTCATCCGCCTGGAGGAACCCGACCTGGCCGCGCTGCGCGATCACCGGGAACTGCTGCGGGAGTCACTGCGGGCCGGGCCGGGCACGCCGGCCGCCCCGAGCCGGGAGATCGCGGCGAAAGTGCTGCTCGCCGTCCTGCCGGACGGCAGCGTCCGGTACGAGCCGTTCGAGTCGGGATGGCGCGCGGTGAGGGCGCTGACCTCGGTCGAGGCCTTGCTAGCGCAGGCCTCGGGCACGTGGCCGCGCCTGAAGGCGTGCGCGTACCCGCCGTGCGGCGTGTGCTTCTACGATTCCTCCCCGAACCGCACGCGGGTCTGGCACGACACGAAGCTGTGCGGGAACATCACCAACCTGCGCGCGTCCCGCGCCCGCAAGCGCGGCTGATACCGGACCGCCTTTTGGGTTGACAGAATCATAATGCAATTTGATTATGTCGGTTCTAGATGTGCGGCGGACGCATCACCGCCGCGAGGAAAGGGGACTGGCATGACATACCTGGGCAGCGGCGACCCGGCGCGCCGGCGCACGGACTACTACCCCGAGTGGCTGGACAACCTGGCCGACGACGTCACCCTGGAAGGCTCGGTGCTGAACGGCGTGGTCAGCGGCGCCGAGGCGGTCAGGACCCTGCTGGCCTATGCCCGGACGCTGTACGACTACCAGGAGTTCAACTTCGCCGGCCCCTACGGCGACAACGGCTTCCTTGAGGACTACACGGCGCGGGTGCACGGCGAACCGATCGGCTCCGTCGTCACCGTGTCCCGCGACGCGGCCGGGCAGACCAGGCACATCGTGGTGAACCACCGGCCCCTTGACTCTCTGCTGCTGTTCTCCCGGCTGATGGCCGAGAAGTTCGCAGGCACCCCGTACGGCGAGCTGTACGCCCGCGCGGACCACTGAACCACCCGCGGCCTGAGAGGTCACCATGCCTGCGAATAGCGCACTTCGATACGACGTCAAGGTCTCCGGCCTGCTGCCCGCCGCGGCGGCGCCACCGCCGAACGGGGAGCGGCCGCACTGGTCACCCCTGTCGCACACGCTGATCCACGGCCCCACCGAGGCCGTGCTCGTCGACCCGCCCATCACCGTCGCGCAGACGGCGGCCCTGGCCGACTGGGTCGCGTCCTTCGGCAAGCGGCTCGCGTACGTTTACATCACCCACTGGCACGCCGATCACTGGCTCGGCACCGGCGAGCTCGTCGCCCGGTTCCCCGGGGCAGTCGTCTACGCCACCGAGGCCACGGTCACCCGGATCGCCGCGTCAACTCCTGGCGGCGTGCCCGGCGCCATCTGGAGCACCCTCTTCCCCGGCCAGCTGCCCGAGGTGCCGATCCCGCTGCTCGCCCAGCCCGTGCCTTCCGACGGCTTCACCGTTGACGGCCACCCGCTCGTGCCGGTCGAGGCCGGGCACAGCGACACCGACGACAGCACCGTGCTGCACGCGCCCTCCATCGGCCTCGTCGCGGCGGGCGACGTCGTCTACAACAACGTTCACCAGTACCTGGCCGAGACGCCCGACGGCGGCCTTGAAGGCTGGCACCGCGCGCTCGACATCGTCGAGTCGCTGCGCCCGGCCCACGTGGTCGCCGGGCACAAGGACGCCGCGCGCGACGACGCGCCCGCCAACATCGGCAGACCCGGCGGTACCTCGACGACGCCGCGCGGCTGCTGGCGACCGGGCCGACCCGCGCGGAGTTCTTCTCCGCGATGCTCACGCTGTACCCGGGGCGGGTCAACCCGTACACGGTGTGGCTGTCGGCGAGCCGCCTGCTCAGCGACTGACGTCACTGGCCCGCTTGCGCTGGCGACGGGAGCGGCAGGTCTCCCGCTGCACCGTCATCTACGATTCCTATCAGTTCTCCAGCGCGCGCATCCCGCGCTCGCAAGCCTCAACGCGGAGACGTGACGGCGTCTCCGGGACAGGAGACGCCGCATGCCCCAGCCGCCCGAGCCCCGGCTGCCCGACTACGACGAGCTGCCGCCCGCCCCGCGCGGCGGGCGGTCGGCCTGGGGCCTGTTCGGCGAGGGAGACTCCGTGGGGCTGCTGCGCCTGCAAACCCCGGACCGGGTCGCGGCGGCGGCGCGGCTGATCCGCAGCGGCGAGGTGTTCAGCCTCAACGCGCCGGCCGACGTACCGGAACCGCCGCTGTTCCGGCGCGGCGCGGTGCGGCACGCGCTGATCACCAACGAGCGGCGCGCGTTCTTCGACGACAAGCTCGACAACTACTACCCGCAAGGGTCGAGCCAGTGGGACTCGCTCGCGCACATCGCTTACGACACCGACCAGTTCTACAACGGGGTCACGCGCGCGGGACGTCACCGTCTCGGCGCGCAACACGATCGATCACTGGGCCGCCCGCGGCATCGCGGGCCGGGCGGTGCTCATCGACATAGACGCCGCCCTCGGCGGGGCGGGTGTCGGCTTCGACCCGGCGAGCCCGCGCCCCGTCACCGCGGGCGAGCTGGACGCCGCCCGCGCACGCCGCGGGGGTGGAATGGCAGCCAGGCGACGTGCTCCTGCTGTACACCGGCTTCCTCGGCTGGCACGTGCGGCAGGAGGCCGCCGTCCGCGACGCCATCGCCGAGCACGGCGCGCTGCGGAATGTCGGGCTCGCCCACGACGAGGAGATGGCCAGGTACCTGTGGAACGCGCACGTCGCGGCGGTCGTTTCCGACAACCCCTCGGTCGAGGTCTGGCCGGGCGACACGAGCGACGAGGCTTTCCCGTTCGGCTACCTGCACCGGGTCCTGATCGGCCAGTTCGGCATGGCGCTCGGCGAGCTCTGGTGGCTCGAGGACCTGGCCGAGTCCTGCCGCGCTGACGGACGGTACGAGATGTTCCTGACGGCCGCGCCGATCCACGTGCGCGGCGGCATCGGCTCGCCGGCCAACGCGCTGGCCATCAAGTAGCGTCACCCGCTTGGCCGCCTGGTGCCGCCTGGGATAGCCGGCCGCCCGGGCGGTCAGGAAGCGGCCTCGTGGCGGCGGGAGGCCAGCCAGAACAGCAGGCCGAGGAGCGGGAAGGCGGCCGCGACCAGGGTCGCGCCGGTCCAGCCCCAGTGCTCGTAGGCCAGGGCGCCGACCGCCGAGCCGACCGCGCCGCCCGCGAACATCGTCGTGACGTAGACGGTGGTGAGCCGGGAGCGGGCCTGCGGCAGCAGGTCGTAGATGACGCTCTGGTTCATTACGTGCGCCCCCTGCACGCAAGCGTCCATGAGCAGTACCCCGGCGATCAGCAGTACCAGGCTCAGCGGGCCGAGGTGGGCGCCGCCGAGGCCGATCGGCAGGTAGGCCGCGGCCAGCAGCGCGAGCGCCGCCCCGGTGGCCGGCCAGCGCAGCCTCGGCCGCTTGTCCAGTGCCTGGCCGCCCGCCAGCGCGGTGATCGCCCCGGCCGCGCCGACCAGCGCGAACAGGCCGATGTCAAGCTGGGAGAAGTTGTACTGCGGGCCGGACAGCAGGAAGGTGACCGTCGTCCAGAAGCACGCGAAGCTGCCGAACCCGCAGGCGGCGATCAGCGACCGCCAGCGGAGCACCGGCTCAGTGCGGGCGATGTCGAGCACGCCGCGCAGCTGCCGCCGGTAGCTGATCGCGAGCTGCGGGCCGTGGTCGGGCAGGGCACGGCGCAGCATGACCGCGGTGAGCGCCATGAACACGGCGGCGGTGCCGTAGACGGCACGCCACCCGGCGAACCCGGCGACCACCCCGGCGAACGTCCGGGACAGCAGGATGCCGATCAGCAGGCCGCCCATCAGCGTGCCGATCACCCGGCTGCGCTCGTTGTCGCTCGCCAGCGTCGCCGCGTAGGGGACGAGCATCTGGACGACCACGGACGTGACGCAGCACAGCGCGACCGCCGCGTCGAGCGCGGGCAGGTTGGGCGCGAGCGCGGCGCCGGCCAGCGCGACGGCGCAGAACGCGAGCATCCCGGTCAGCAGCGGGCGGCGGCGCATGATGTCCCCGGCCGGCACGATGAACAGCAGCCCCGCGGCGTAGCCGAGCTGCCCGACGGTCACCAGGAGCGAGGCGCTGCCCTGGCTGACGCGCAGCGAGCCGCTGATGGAGTGCAGCAGCGGCTGGGCGTAGTACAAGTTGGCGACGGTCACCGCGCAGGTGACGGCCATGAGCCGGACCAGGCCGCGGGACAGGCCGCGCTGCTCGTCCGGGACGGCCGCCGCGCCCTGCCGTGCGGCTGGCGGTGCCTGCTTCCGCGTTCCCGCGGCGGGGCACACGTCTGGCTCGCTCATGGATCTCCCGTGGATAGGTGCTCCGCCCAGGTACTTACGTAGATACAACTAAATACGCGGCGGATGATTCCGGGCATCATGGTCACCGCCACCGGGCAGGTGAAGCTCACCGACTTCGGCATCGCCGTCGCGGTCGGCGGGACCCGGCTTACCGGCAGCGACGTCATCGGAACCCCGGCCTACATGGCCCCCGAGCAGCTGCAGGGCCTGGCCATCACGCCGGCGGTGGACCTGTGGGCGCTCGGGGTCACGATCACCGGCGGTCCGGTGAACTCAGTCGTGGGAGCGGTCTCGTACCCGAACATCGGCTGCACCTACGATGTCCGCCTCATCTCGGCCCAGCCGGACCAGGTGACGCTTTACGAGCAGGTCAAGTCGGGCCTGTGCGAATCGGAGTACGTCGTGCTCGCCCCGGCGGGCGGCGGGATCACGGAGAACGTCTACGCGGGGCCGCCGTCCGGCGGGCGGCCCGACTTCGCTGGCCCGCTTTCCCGCGCCAGCTAGGGAATTACCCCAGGCCAGGAGCCCGTCCCGGCCGAGGCACCCCGGTCGGCCGGCGACGGCGGCGAAATGGCGAAGCCGCGCACCCGTTCGGTGTGACCTGTCTTCGATCCCTGCCGTTGAACGGGCGCGCGGCCTGTCAGCGATGCCGTTTAGCCGGCGTGGCCGCCGACTTCGACGAGCGCCTGCGCCAGCTTGAAGTACTTGTTCTTGCCGAGGTCGCGCACGGTCTTGATGCCGAACGCCGCTTCCAGGTGCTCGGCGTCGCCGTCGCTGACGCCCGCCAGCGCCGAGACCGGCGCGTCGAGCAGCTCGGTCAGGCTCTTGCTCTCGTACGCCTTGTCCAGTGCCTTGTCGAGCCCCACCGCAACAGACATGAATCCCCCTTACTCGTCTTGACGTGCGCTAGCCCCACACCAGTGGTGCCAGCGTTGTCATTGGTTCAATCGGTCCCACCGTACACGGGCGATCGGCGATTCACCCGGCCTTGCCGGCGCTACCATCTGACGCGTGACTGACCACACCCCCCTGCCGCATCCGGCAGTGCCGCGCCTGGCGGGCAGGGCCTGCTTGGATCGCTCGCCGGGACGGTGACCGCCGACGGCACCGACCTCCTCGGCACCCGCGAGGAAGCGGTGTCCTGGCTGCGCGCGGCCGGGCTGCTGCCCGACGACGCGGTCATCAGCGGCTCTGAGCACGGCGCGCTGCTCCGCCTGCGCGACGCGCTGCGCGACGTCCTCGCCGCGCGGGCATCCGGTGCCGCCGACCCGGACGCTACCGCGCGGCTCACGCGGGCGCTCGCCGACGGGCGGCTCGTCGTGACCGTCTCGCCGGCCGGCACGGCCGTGCTCGCCAGTTCCGCGCGGGCCAGCTACTCCAACACCGTCGCGGCCATCGCCATCGCGGTCGCCGAGGCCTGGTAACCGCGCAGCGGGACGCGGCCCGAGCGCGCGGCGGGACGCGGGGAATGCCGCCGTGCCCGTTTTCGCTGTACTCGCGCGGGGACCGTGAGCGATCGCCTTGGCGAGCGAGCGCGGGACTGAGCGAGCACCCAGAACTAGGAGCGAAATGAGCACCGTCGCACTTACCGAGCAGAACTTCGAGCAGACCGTCACCGGCGAGGGGATCACCCTGGTCGACTGGTGGGCGGCGTGGTGCGGGCCGTGCCGGATGTTCGGGCCGGTCTTCGAGGCCGCGAGCGAGCAGCACGGGGACATCACCTTCGGCAAGATCGACACCGAGGACCAGCAGGGCCTGGCCGCCGCCGCGCAGATCACCTCGATCCCGACGCTGATGGCGTTCAGGGACGGCGTCCTCGTGTTCTCCCAGGCCGGCGCGCTGCCCGCCGCCTCGCTTGAGAAGCTGATCGAGGCCGTCCGCGACCTTGACATGGAGCAGGTCCGCAGCGAGATCGCCGCAGCAGCAGCAGGCCTGACCCGCCGCAGTCCCGCTCTGGCGCGATCAGTTTGGCGCTGAGCGGAATACTTCCCCCCTGGCGGGTAGGCGTGACCGTGAGCCTTGGACAAGGCGACTGGCGCGGTTTACCCGAAAGGGAAGTGATAGCAGTGGTTGGGTATATGCGGATACGCCGCACCCACGGGATCTTCGGCGGGCTGCTGGTGGCCCTGCTGGGCATCTGGGGTGGTGTCATCCCGTTCGTCGGGCCTTACTTCAACTACGCGTACACGCCGGACAAGGCGTGGACCTACACCACCGGGCGGCTTGAGCTGGAGATCCTCCCCGGTGCGGGCGCCCTGCTCGGCGGGCTGCTGATCATGGCCGCGCGAAGCAGGCACGTCGCGCTCTTCGGCTCGCTCCTCGCGATCGCGAGCGGCGCGTGGTTCGCCCTCGGCAACGTCTTCGCGCCGCTGTGGACCGTGGCCGGGCCCGCGGGCGGTCCCGCGAGCAGCGGCACGCTCATGCGCGCCGCTTGAGCAGGTCGGGTTCTTCACCGGGCTCGGGCCTCGCGATCGTCCTGGTCGCCGCGGCGGTCGCAGGGCGCATCACCGCCGTGCCTGGCGTTCCCGCGTGGTCGAACGGCCGACCATCCCGGTCCCGGCCCGCCGCGAGCCGGTGGACGAGACCGAGACGGAGACCATCGGGTAAGCCAGTCATTAGGTAAGCCACGGCAAGAATGGGCTTGCCCCGCCAGGCGGCGGGGGCAAGCCCATTGCCGTTCCCCGGCATGCCCGCGATAAATTACCGATTGCTTATGGCGCCTGCGTTCGCACCCGCAATACGTCATTGTGTCTCCAGGGAGTACGCCTCGCCCGGATAAGGACAGTGATGATACGAGATATCGGCTCGTCTGCAGTCTCCGGCCACGCCTTCCCGGAGGCTTTCCTGCGTACCAGCCAGGCACCCCCGCTCGCGCCGTCCCGGCGCGGTGCGCGGACGCGGCGCGGACGCGCGGCGAGCCGATCGAGGCGAGCGCCGTCCCCTACCGCCGGTACCTTCTGCTGGAGGTGCCGGGCTCGTGGGGCCGGCTCCGCCCTTGACGAGCGGCACCTCGACGCCGGTCGCACGGCTCGCTGGCTCGCGCGCGCTGCCGCCGACGCCACCGAACGTCCTGCTGATCCGCCGTCCCGGCCGGCCGCCAGCCGGCCTGCCGGCGCCGCCCACGGCGCCGGCGATGCCCCAGGGCCTGGGCGCTCGCCGATACCGCACCGGAGCGGAGCGCGTCCTGTGGGGATCCTGGAACGCGCCGGAGGACCTGCTCGACCTTGACCTGGCCGCCGCCCTGCCGGTCACCGCCGCCCGCTCGGGACCGCAGCGGGTGGTCCTTGACCTGCACAAACGGAAAGCGCGACCTGTGCTGTGCCGTGCGCGGCCGCCCGGTCGCCGACGCGCTGGCCGCCACCGGCGCTGGGACAGCTGGGAGTCGCTCGCACCTCGGCGGCCACCGCTTCGCGGCGACCATGATGCTGCTGCCGACCGGGGACATGTTCGGCTGGCTCGACCCGCGGTACGGCCGTCGCGGCGGTCGAGCGCTTCGACGCCGGTCAGTTCCTGCTGCTCCGCATTACCGTGGCCGCTCCGGCCAGCCGCTGCCGGTCCAGGCCGCGCTGCACGCCGCTGCGGTCCGGCTCGGCGACTCCCGGCGGCACGCGTTCCGACGTGACGCTCAGCGCCGAGTCCCCCAGTCGCCTGCTCGCCCGGCCGGGACCGCGCCGCCGCCGACCCTGGGAGGTCCTGGTCAGCCACCGCGCGGAGCCGGCCACGAGGTCACCTACCGGGTGACGGTCGCCGGGCCACGGCCGTCGCCTGCCCTCCTGTCCTGCACCGACGACCTGCCGAAGGCGAGGTCCGCTACACGTCGCGTCGTCGCTGTGCCGACGGGATACCGCTCCGGCCGCCGTGAGCGTGGCACTAAGCCACGGCCCACCTAGCGTGAGCGCCGGGAACGAGATGACTCTTTTGTTATCTCCGGACATCTTCGGCTTTTCCCGTGTATGGAATCATCACGAAAATGTAAACTCGCCTCAGACGATTGACGATGCGCGCCGTAGTAGGTAAGCGCATGCCTAAGTTATAGTGACGCTATTTAGCGGCGGAAAACCAGCACGAACTGACAGCCAGCACGGAACCGGCGACGAATCGCGGCAGCCTCGCACCGGCGCCGCCATCGGCATGCGAAGACCCATCGACAAATGAAGACAAGGTGGCGAGTGGACGACCTCGACTACTTCCCCGGTGGCGCGTGGCTATCCGATGACGATGCCGCCTACCAGGGTTACGCGGACCCCGGCGCGGCGTGGCAGGGTGACCGGCACCAGCGCGGCGGCGCAGCCCGACAGCGTTTGGCAGCGCCTAGCCGACGGGCCGCTGGTCGCCGCTTGGGGGCACCGGTGGCCGACCAGCCTGCGCGCATCGGGGGGTCAGCCTGGTACCGTGCCACGGCTCGCCGTGGCCGGACGTCCCGCCGGCGGCGAGCCGTACGACCCGCCCAGCCTTCCTGGGACGCCCCCTGGCGGACGCGCCCGTACCCGAACGGCCGGCAGTCCCGCCGACCTACGGCGACGCGCGTACGGACCTCTACCCCGGCACCGCCCGCGACAGCGGGCCGCACGACCGGCTGCGCGACAGCGGGCCGCCGCGAGCGACTGCGCGACAGCCGGCGCCACTCGACCGATCGCGCGACCCAGGCCACGCGACCGGCTGCGTGACAGCGGGCCGCGCGAGCGGCTGCGCGACACCGGCCGCACGACCGGCTAGCGGACACCGGCCGCACGACCCGGATCCAGGCGCCCGCCCGAGCCGAGTGACGACAGGCACGCCCGACGCGCAGTTCACCGGCACCAGCCTCGATCGCCGGGTACGCGCCGGACCGCTCCAGGCGCGGACGGCGCGGCCAGGCCGGCCCGGTCACCTCAGGCGCCGTCCGGGCGGACCACTCCCCGCCTGGCTGCCGTTCGGCAACAGGCTCGTCCTGCTGCCCAGGGAGGCGGCCGCCGCCGACGGGGAACTGCGCGAGCACCGGGACGTCAGCGGCGGATGGCTGCGCCCGGCCGTCTTCGGCGCGATGGACGGGGTCGTCACCAACGCCTCGCTGATCGCGGGGATCGGCGGTGGCGGCGGCGCGCACGGCGCGATCGTGCTGACCGGCGTCGCCGGGCTGATCGCCGGGGCGTTCTCGATGGCGACCGGCGAGTACATCTCGGTCAAGTCGCAGAACGAGCTGACCCAGGCGGAAGTCGAGCTTGAGCGCCAGCAGCACGCCCGTGACCGGCGCGGGAAAGCTGGACCGGCTCACCCAGCTGTTCATGGACAAGGGCGTCTCGCCGAACCTGGCCGAGGCCGTCGTCCCGGCAGATCTCGGCCGACCCGGACCGGGCCGTCGCCACGCACGTGCGCGAGGAGCTGGGTCTCGACCCCGAGGACCTGCCGTCGCCGAAGCACCGCCGCGGTCGCGTCGTTCATATCCTTCACCGTCGGCGCGCTGGTCCCGCTGGCCCCGTTCCTCCTCGGGTACCCGTCGCTGCAGCGGCCCTGGTGCTCGCCGGGCTGTTCGCGTTCGGGGCGGCGCCGTGGTCGCCCGGCTGGCCGGGCGCTCGGCCTTCCTCGGCGGCCTGCGGCAGTTCACCGCCGCGTTCCTCGCCACCGGCATGGCCTTCCTCATCGGCCACCTGGTGGGCGCGCACGTCGGCTAGCAGGCCGCCCTGTGCTCACGTAATGGGCTCACCCAGCGCCCACGTAATGGAAGCCCGGCTCCGGGTGCATGAGGAAGCCGTGGTGCGAGATGTTCCAGGCGTACGCGCCAGCCAGGCCGAATGCCACCAGGTCCCCCGCGGCCAACCCTGGCACCTGGACATCTCGCGCCAGGACGTCCTTGGGCGTGCAGAGCTGGCCGACGATCGTCACCGGCCCGGCAGGCGCGGCCGGCCGGGCCCAGTCATGCGGCCAGGCCGGCCCGGGCAGGACCGCGAACGGCTGGTCGTGCCCCTTGGCCGCGGGTGTCCGCAGGTGATGCGTGCCCCCGGCCACCACGGCGAACGTCTTGCCGTGGCTCGGCTTGACGTCGAGCACCCGCGTCACGTACCAGCCGCAGTACGCGGTCACGGCACGGCCGGGCTCGACCCGCAGGCGCTCGCCTGGAGGCGCGGCAAGCGCCAGGCCGCGCCCGTAGGCCGCCCAGTCGAACCTGGCCCCTGGCCTGCGGTAATCCACGGCCATCCCGCCGCCAAGGTTGATTTCCGGGTCCCGCACGCCGTGCCGGGCGCACCACCCGCGCGCGAAGCCGAGGACCCGGCCCGCCGCGGCGAGTGACGCGCGAGCGTCAAGCCCGCTCGCGAGGTGCGCGTGCAGCCCGCGCAGCCGCAGCGCGCGGGCCGGCGGGCTGGCCTCGGCGAGCCAGCTCGCGCAGTGGTCAAGAAGAGCAGGATCCATCCCGAACGGGGTCGGCGCTCCGCCCATCACCAGCCCTGCTCCCTGGCCGGCGGGCGGGCCGGAGTCCAGGGCGTCGCCCGGCAGGTTCACCCGGAGCAGGACATCGGCCGTCGCGCCGGCCGCCAGCGCTGCCGCACCGAGGCTGCCGCAGCTCGTGGGGGCTCTCGACGTGGAACCTGTAGACCTGCGCGCGGACCGCGGCGGCGATCTCGGCCGGTGTCTTGCCTGGCCCGCCGAAGGCGAGCCGGGCGCCGGGGACCGTGGCGGCCGTGTGCGCCAGCTCGCCGCCCGAGGCGACCTCGAGCCCGTCGGCCAGGCGCGCCACGACGCGCAGCACCGCCGGGTCCGGGTTGGCCTTGACCGCGTAGAAGAGCTCCGCCCGGCCCGGCAGGGCCGCCCTGATCGCCGCGAGGTGCGCGGCGAGCCCGTCCAGGTCGTAGACGTACGCCGGGAGCGCGCCGTCCTCGCCGCCAAGCAGCCCGGCCAGCTCGCGCACCGCCGCGGGCAGCTCAAGCGCGCCTGGCCGCGGGACGTCTCGCCCCGGGACATCTTGCCCGGGGACGCCTTGCGCCGGCTCACGGGCTGGCCGGTCACGGGGGGTCACCACGTCGTCGTACGGCTCGTGAGCGGCCCGCCCAGCGGGTTACGGACGCTCACGTAGGCCGCCTCGCGGTCCGCGCCGCGGGCCCAGCGCAGCCGCAGGTTCGCCTTGGCGGGCAGCGGGACGCCCGCCAGCACCCCAGCAGCTGCGGCGGCCAGCCGTGATCGCCCGCGAACCCGGTGAGCACCTCGCGGGCGCGATCCCACAGGGCGGCCTCGAATCGCTCGGCCGCCCGCGGGTGGCGGTCGGCGATGGCGGCGGCGATCTCCGCCAGGTGGTTGACGAACAGGCAGTAGGCGACGCGGTGCCAGCCGCGCTCGGCGTCGTAGCCGAGGGCACGGGCGACGGCCGGCTTGAGCGCGGCCAGCGCCTGGTCGTGGCGGGGCGTGACCAGCTTCACGCCCTCAAGGTCGCGGAAGAGGGCCTGCACGGGCAGCCCGTCGCCGTCGACGCCGATCAGGACGTTCTGCAGGTGCGGCTCGAAGACGATCCCGTGACCGAACAGCGCGTGCAGCACGGGCGGCGCGACCTGCCGCACGTAGGCCTCCCACCAGGCGAGCAGCCAGTCCGGGTCACGCCGGTCGAAGAGGCCGCTGTCGACCGCGCCTGCCGGCTGACGGTCGGCCGCGCCGGGCAGCTGCTGGCCGGCCGCGCCGGGCGCGGGGCCGCGCGGCGGCTCGGTCAGCGCCGCGGCGAGCAGCGGGGTCACGCCCGGGGCCAGGCGCCGGCCAAGGCCTTCGCGGAAGATGACCGACAGGCCCTCCGCCGCCTCGACCTCGGGCAGCGTAACCGTCCGGTACCCGGGCTCGCCGAGGACGGCGGCACCGGGAAAGCGTGCCGCCAGGTCGGCGGTGACCGGGCCGAGCAGCGCGGTCAGCGCGACCGCGCCGGCCAGCTCGTACCAGGCGTTCTTCCTGACGCAGTTGGTGATCCGCACGTTGAGGCTGAACTTGCAGAAGGCGTCGGCCACCGGGTCGTAGACGGTGCGGACCGAGGAGGTCGGGACCACGGCGCGCGGCCCGTCGCCGAGGTCGATGAGCACCCGGTCGCGGAGGGCTCGCCGCAGCCACGGCCTCCCGGCCAGCAGGCGCAGCTGCCAGGGGTGCGCGGGCAGCACGTGGTACCCGGCCGGCGCGGGCGGCGGGTCAAGGCGGTCAAGGGCCGCGGTGTCGCCGTCGGCGTCGAGCGCCTCGGCCCGCACCGCGAGGAAGCGCAGCGGGAAGCGGGCCCCGGCCTCGGGGGCGAAGGGCAGCCAGTCACCGGGCTCGGCCGACCGCGCCTTGGGCGCGGGATGGAAGCGGTGCCCGGCGACCAGCGCCTGCTCACTGGCCAGGTACCTGGCGATGCGCGGGTCGACCGGGGCGGCACCGTCGCGGCCGCGCGCCGTTGTCTTCCCTGGCGCTGTCTCCCCTGGCATTGCAGGATCGCCGTGATCGACGCGTGGCTGCCGCGCACCTGCGCGGCGAACTCGTCGTTGGCCGTGCCGGTGGCCAGGGTCAGCTCTTCCGCGATGAGCGGGGAGAGCTCGGCCCAGCCGACCGGCTGCCAGGTCTCGCCGCACTTGATGGCCGCCTCGCCGGTCAGTCGCGGGCCGGTGCCCGCCGACCGGCGGCGGGTGCCGAGCTGGAGCAGCCGGTCCGACCTCGCCAGCCGGACGATGAGGTGACCGCCGGCCTCCCCCACCTGTTCCTCGGGCAGCGACACCTCGCGGACCAGGCAGTTCAGCAGCGACTGGGCGGTCAGCGTGTCCGGGTTCACCGGCAGCTCCTCATGAAGTCGTCCTTCAGGTAGTTGGGTCCGTTAGTGCCGTAAAACTTGTTGATGTCGCTTGCGCCCGTGCGGGACTTGGCGACGAGGGTGCCCGCGGTGACCATCGACTTGCCGGGCAGGCGGTCGGCGTCAAGGACGCGCGCCCGCAGCAGCGCGGCCCCCGGCCAGCCGGCGTGCTGGTCGAGCGCGGCCGTAAGCTCGCGCCTGACCAGGGCGAGCAGGTCAGGCAGCGGCGCGACCCCCGAGCGGGCGAGCCCGAACGCGAGCGCTCCCGCGCACAGGTGCACGGTGATGGTGATGAACACGTCGGCGAGCGCGTCGTCCGACGTGGTGAGCAGCCGGGGATCGGCGAAGGCGCCGGCGGCGGGCGCGCCCGCGCCGAGTGCCGCCGTCAGCCGCGGCAGGTGGACGAGCGCGCCGTCGAAGTCCTTGACGAGCAGCCGGAGCCGACCCGCCTCGTTCGCGGTTCCGTCGCCGTCGCTGGCCGCGTCGCGGCCGACCGGGACGGACGGCGGCCCGAGCACGACGGCGGCGTTCTGCTGGTGCGACTCCAGCGCGATGCCGTACCTGGCAAACAGCCGCACCTGCACTCCGAAAAGCACCCGCAGGTACGTCGGTGAACAGGCCGGGCAGGTCGCCGTGGCCCGCCCAGCGGGTGAGCTCCTCGATGACGAGCGGGCGCCCGGTCCCGGCGGCGGCGTCAGGATCCGGCGCGAGCAGCGCCGCGACGGGCACGATCCGGTGCCGGTCAAGGCCAGCGGGAAGGCGGCGCAGCAGGTAGCCGAGGAACGGGTGGCCGGCGTGCGCGTAGCTGCTCTCGTCGGCGAGCAGCAGGGCGTGCAGCCGCGGGTCCTGGTGCCGGGCGGCGGCCAGGATGCCGCGCACGAGTGCCCCGTCGGCCAGCGTTCCCTGGCTGATCGACCGGCGGTTGAGCAGGCCCAGGGTGCTCGTCGGCAGCGGCAGCTTGAGGTGCGTGTCCGGCTGGCTGGTCGACGGCCACCGTCCTGGTGGACAGCGTGGGAGTCACCCGCAGCCAGGTCCGCGGGGCGACCACGGCGCCCGCCGTCCCGCCGTCCGGCCCGGACAAGCCGGCCTCGGCGAGGGCCCGGGCGAGCTGGCCGCGGGCGGTGACGGGGTGCACGGGCAGCAGCTCGTGGGTTGCCGCGAGTGCCGCGGGGATGCCCACCTCAGCCAGCGCCGGCCAGCCGGCCGGGAGCGGCGCGCGCTCCCCCGCCACGGTCAGCCGGGAACGCGGCACGGCGACCCAGCACAGCGCGAACTCCGGGCCGCACTCCGGCGCGTAGCGCAGCGAGTCCTCGTCGCTGAATCCCGGCCTTGACTCCGAGGTCGGGTAGACGGGGTGCGGCAGGCCCGCGGCGAGCGCCTCATAGCCGGGCAGGCCGCGCCAGCCCAGGCGCGCGCCAGGATCGGCGTGCCACGCCCGGGCGAGTCCGGCGGCGGACGGCGGGCTGACGCTGCCGCTTGAGCCGGAGCCCGGCGAGCGCCTGGCGGCATTCGGCGGCGAACGCCGCGACCCCTTCGGAGTCGCGCGGGTCGCTGACGGCCGTGATCGCCGCGTCCACCTCATCGAGGGTCAGCGCCGCGACGGGCAGCCCCGCTGCCGTCCTGAGCAGCCGGAAGTCCGCGAGGAAGCCGTCGCGCTCCAGGGGAAGCGCGCGATCTGGGCGATCAGGCGCCCGCGGGGAGGTCGAGCACCGCGTTGCCGTCATCGCAGGCGCACCCGCCGCGACAGGCCGCCGTAGTCCTCGCGGAGCAGCGTGTCGATGATCCGCGTCGCAAGCACTCGTTCGGTGTAAGGCTCTTGGCTTGCGGTCGCGGCCGCACCAGGACGGCCGCCGGTCACGATCGCGATCCCGTGACCAGCCAGCTGTCCCGCGCCCTGGCGGTCGCCACCGCCTTCTCCACGGCCGCGGCGTCCGGTGCCGATCGCGCTGACGACGCCGAGGTAGTCACGATTGGTGTGAGTGATGACGATGCGGTCGCCGGCCGCGCGCAGCGGCCGGTAGGACAGCAGGACATCGCGTTCCCCGCTCGGCCGCGGGCCGGCGGGCGGCACGGCGGTGAGCGTACCCGGATGGTCCGCGACGACGTAGTCGATGACGGCGTGCCCGGCGCCTCCCCACGGCCGGGGCGGCGCCGCGGGCAGGGGCTCGCCGAGGTGGACGCGCAGCACGAGTTCGAAGAGGTCGACGCCGAGCAGGTCGGAGAGGACGAAGTCGCAGTGGTCGCCGATCAGCCTGTCGTTCACCTCGATCAGGGCCGGGCCCCGGCTGCCCTCGACGTACTCGGTATGGCACGCGCCGAACGTGACGTCGAGCGCGCCGAGCGCGCCGAGCACGTGCTCCCTGGCCGCGTCGGGCACGGGCGCGGACCAGGTGAGACGCTCCTCGATGAAGAAGGGCAGCGGCGAGAGCCTGGTGCGGAAGCCGCCGAGCACCCACGTCCGCTTGCCGTCCCCGAGCGTCTCCAGAGTGCGCAGCTCGCCGGACAGGTACTCCTCGGCCAGCAGCGTCTCGCCCGGCCGGCGGGAGAGTACCTGCGCGCTTCGCTCGGCGAGTTCCTCGGGGCTGATGACCAGCATGACGTCCTCGCTCGCCACCCCCTCGGCCGGCTTGAGTACCACCGGGTACCGCAGGCCGCCGGGCGGATGCCGTCGCCGGCCCGGATCTCGGCCGAGGCCACGTGCTCGGTGCCCGTCTCGGCCAGCCTGCGGCGCATGAGGGACTTGTTCTTGGCGCGCATCGCTGACCGCCAGTCCTTGCCCGGCACGCCGAAGTACGCCGCCGCGAGCGCGGCCTGGGTCTGCAGGTGGTCGGAGTTGGAGACGATCGCGTGCGGGGCCGGCAGCCCGGCGATCGCGCAAATCAGCTCGCGGGCGTCCCAGACGTCGCAGCCGAGGAACCGGGCGGGCGGCCCGTCCTGGTCGGCGGGCGCCCTCGCCGTGCCCGGCCTGCGGGCGCGGGCAGCCGGGGCGGGGAAGCTGGCGCGAGCGCGCCCGGGCCCGCTCATGCTCCTCGGGCTGGTCGGTGAGCAGCACGACCTCAAGTCCGAGCCTGGCGGCCGCGGGAAGAAAGCCCAGAATGACCGAATCGGTCGGTTTGGATGCGATCAGGCAGAGCCGCACTAAAAGGCCTCCAACTTAGCTTAGGCTAACCTAATTAAGCGGAGTGTAGCGCGAAGCGAAAACAGCGTTAAGAAAGTTTCACAGAAACTGTAGTTACATAATTGTTATCTTGGTGCTTGCGGCATGGCTCCGGCTAAGCCGACGCTTAGCTGGTACCCTTCGCCCCTTACCGTCTTGATGAGGTGGTCGCCGAGTTTCGTCCTGAGCCGGCGCACGCACACCCCCACGACGTTGGAGCCGGGGTCGGTCTTATATCCCCATACCGAGGACAGCAGCCGCCCCTTGGAAAGCGGCTGGTCCGCGTGCTGCATCAGTTCCCGCAGAAACAGGAACTCTAGCCTGGTCAGCGGCACCGGCCCGGCCCCGGCGTCCGCTTCGAGGCGGCCGACGTGCAGCCGGAGTTTCCCGACCTCGATCACCTGGTCGGGCCAGCTTTCACCCAGGTGCCCGGCATTGTCATCGCGCTCAGCGGAAACCGCGCGATCACCGAGCTCCATGCTCACGCCTGCGCGCTTCATGTTCATACCTCATTGCACGGTTCTGCGGCCGATTGGTTCACTCCGAAGCGTGACAACCTCAGCGCGCGCTCAGGACACCAGAGCATCATGGCTCCACAGGCAAACCAGCGACGGATTCACCCACAGCTCTTGTCCGCGCGGGCGGGCCTGATGAGGTCACGCTGCTTGCGATCAGGCCCGCCCGTGCGGACATAGGGGGTCCGGGGCTGCGCCCGGGCGAAAACCGTGCTACATCCTGGTCCGGCCGAAATCGTCGAACTCGCCCTTGTGGACGCCGCCGATGAAGGCGTGCCATTCGTCCGGGGTGAACCGGAGAACCGCCCCTTCGCGATCGCGGCTGTTCCGGACGCCAACTGCGCCCTCGGGCAGGTCAGACACTTCGACACAGTTACCGTTGGCGAAGCTCAGCGAGCTCTTGACCCAGGTAGAACCGGTCATCGCGACGCCGGCCGGACTTCCTGCCATTAGGGTTCCCACGTTGTCCCTTCACTGACTCTTCTCGGATTCGCGCTTACAGCGGGGACGGTGAGCCTCCGGGGGCATCGACTCACCGTCCCCGCCTCCCCCGCGGGCCAGGCCCGCGTCCCGTTGCGGCATCGGTCGCGGGCCTGGGGCACGGATTCGCGGGAGCGTCACGGCCCCGCCCGCGGGGAAGCTGGAAAGCGCCAACCAGGCTGACTTTCAGCCGATAGGTTGATGACCAGCCCAGTCACGCTGGGCTCGTTGCACTAAGAATGCTGCTGCAAGTTGCAGCGCAAGACATCGGTCAGCTGCCGTATTTAGCAACATCGACGTAGGCCCCTTCTTGTGTTCCTGGCCTCTTTGTGTGGCTGACCGAGTGTGCGACCATCGGCGCAAGTCGCCGACTCAAGGGAGACGTCATGGCGTTCACGATGCGGGACGAGTGGAAGGACGAGCCGGTCTCCATCACCGGCGCCTCGTACGTCGAGCCGTCGGCGACGGACCTCATCAAGCCAGGACAGCGGATCGCGCACCTGTTCCCGCGCGCCGTCATGGAGGAGTACGTCCTGCAGCGGGTGACCGAACGGGTCTGGTGGGTCTCCCGGCACTTCTACGGGTCGCTGTTCTACGTCGGGAAGCGGGGCGTGCTGCTGCTCGACCCCTTCCTCGGCGGGGCCGACGCGACCCTGGAGGCGATCGCCACCGTGACGCCGCTGCCGGTGACGGCGGTCGCGTACTCGCACTTTCACGCCGACCACGTCGGCGGCGCGCGCCGGCTGTTCGAGCTGCTGGCCGCGGCGCCGCCGCGGGTCATCGGCTCGGAGCACACCGCCGTCTGGATGGAGCGCTTCGGGTCGGACCTCCCCCGCCCCACCGACGTGCTTGAGTGGCCGTCGGGGGCGCTGGCCTTCGAGGACGTGACCCTCCGGCTGCGCGGGCTGCCCCGGCCCGGGCACGCGCCCGACCACTCGGTGTTCCTGCTCGAGGAAGAGCGCGTCGGGCACTCGGCGGACCTGATCAACATCGACCAGCTGCCGTTCGGCGGGTTCGCCGGCCAGGACCCGCTGGTGCTGTTCAAGCCCAACCTTGAGTTCGCCCGGTCGCTTGAGTTCGACTGGTTCTGCGGCGGCCACGGCAACATCGGCGAGAAGTCCGACTTCGACTTCTACCTGTCGTACCTGGACGAGGTGGCGTCGCTCGTCCAGGAGTACGTCCCGCGCCCGGCCGAGGTGCCCGACCTGTCGCTGACCGACTACCTGGCCGGGCTCGACACGGAGGCCAAGTCGCGGCTGCTGTCGGAGCTAGACAACCACTTCGGCCTCTACCTGTACGGCAGGCAGATCCTGGCCGGCGAGAAGCCGTCGCGGGGCGGCGGCAACCCGTTCACGAGCGGCGCGATCGGCGAGTGGGCGGCGGAGCGGAGCAGGGCCGTCGACGAGGCCGTGCCGAAGATCATCGAGCGGCTCCGGCCGAAGTACGGGCGCATGTACAACTTCGACGACGCGCAGCCGGGCAACGTCCGCCTGCTGGCCATGTCCATCCAGCCGAGCCTGACCAACCGGTAACGGTCAGTAGCCGCGACGGAACGGCGAAGGCGGGTCCCCGGACTGCCTCCGGGAACCCGCCTTCTCGCGTTGGCGCGTTACGCGCCGAAGCGGTCGAACTCGCCGTTCTGAACGCCACCGATGAACGCGTGCCATTCGTCCGGCGTGAAGCGGAGAACCGCGCCTGCAGCGTCCCTGCTGTTCCGGACGCCAACTTCGCCGCCGGACAGGCTCGCCACCTCAACGCAGTTGCCGTTCGCGAAACTCAGCGAGCTTTTCACCCATTCGGGCTGACTTTCGAGCGTAGGCATAGCCTAGCTACCCCCTCACTGATTTTTGTGTGTTTGCCCTGCACACCACGGCTACCGACGGCGTGAGCCTTACCGAGGGTAACCGTCAGTCCGTGAGGCTAGCAGACACCACACGTATCATGCGCCTGTTTCAGCCCAAGTGAACACTACTGGCCAGTAAGCATCTCTTGACCACATATCAACGACCAAGATCACACGCAGTGATTTGAAAGGCACTAGCATCTGCGGCAGCGCGGTCGACTACGACGCGCACAGGCACAGGTCAGTTAATCGAATGACGGCAGTGCCAGTAACGACAGCTCGGCTAGTCGGCGACTTCGGACGTGCCCTGCGGTGTTGCTTCCGTGTCGCGCAAGGCTTCCAAGATCAGCGGCCCGACGATGCACCGGACGGCTAGCCGGTTGGCTGCGCAGGAGCAGCTGACGGCGACGCGGCGCTTGCCCGTCCAGTGGGACTCGGCCGTGTCCAGGATTAGCTGCTTGGAGTCGGCGGGGCTGAGCGCTGCCTCGGTGAGGGTGCGGAAGGCCACCCGGTGCAGGTGGGTCTCGCGTTCGCCCTCGAGGATGAAGCCGCTGCGCATCTGCTCGGTGGACACCACGTCCTGGAGGACCGCGTCGCCGTCGGCCTCGAAGCCGAAGAGGACGAACGACTCGCCGATGACCGTGTGCTGGCCCGTCGAGCGGAAGGATCTGCAGGGTCAGGTTGGGACGCTCGCACTCCTTGGCCAGGCGCTGCATCTGCTCGTACATCGTGAGGTCCGAGCCGATCCTGCGGAGCAGGACGGACTCGTCGAGCACCACGCTGATCTTGAGTGCGGCCCGGTCGAGCACCTGCTGGCGGCGCATCCTGACCCGGACGAGGCGGGTCACCTGGGACGGCGCGATCGGCTCGACCCGGTCGTAGCTGTCGATGATGTGCCGCGCGTAGCCCTCGGTCTGCAGGAGGCCGGCCACCACGTCCACGTGCCAGATGGCGACCGCGGTCGCCTCGTGCTCAAGGCCGATGAACTGCTGGTAGTCCTCGTCGAGGCTCTCGGAGTACTCTTCCCACCAGCCCTTCTGCGAGGCGTCCTGGGCGAGCGCGAGCAGCATCTCGCGGCGCGTGCCGCCGACCCCGTAGTAGTCGAGCAGCCGTTCGACCTCTTTGGGGCGCAGGCCGGTCTTGGCCCGCTCGTACCTGCTGATCTTGGAAGGTGACCAGCGGAGCGCGTTCGCCACGGACTCGCCGCTGCGCCCCTTGGCCTCGCGCAGCTGCCGCAAGCTCGGCCGCGAGCCGACGGCGGCGCACCGTGGGACTGCCCTCTTCGACCACCGGGCACCGCCTCCTCTCCCGTGCCTCCCGCACAGTTCCACGTAGAGCCCCGGAGCCGGTGCCGCCCCTGGCCGTGGGCAGCACCGAGCTGGGGACAGCAGAGTAACGCCGATCTTGAATATTTCACGGAAAGAATTGCCGAAACCAGTGAATCGCCCTTTTCTGCACCGAAGGTGATCAAATCGTCACTACGCACGTGCTTGCGCAATAACACACCGTCGCCAGCGAAAAGACGCGCGACACCAGAGCGAGACCCCGGTGACGCAGCGGCGCGAGAGTCAGTGCAGTGGTGGCTGATGCGATACTCGACACGCGTGATCTACCAGTGCTTATCGACAGAAATAGATTACAATAGCGATTAGCGTGATAACAATTAGCCAACGAGTCTGCAGTGAAGAAAGTAACCTTGAGTGGTCTGCGATGCGCAAGCGATGGCGGCCTCCCGCATAATTCCGGGCTTACCGAGCGTCATCGTTCCGCGTCATCGTTCCGCGTTACGGCCGCTGACAGACCGGTCACGCCGCCGAGGCGAACGGCGCAGCGAGCCGTGTCGCGCGAGTTCGCCGTCGGACGCAGTGAACCGGTGCGACGCAGACGCGGCTCGGCAAGCGCGGCCCGCCGCTGATGGGGGATCGGCGGCGGGCCAGCAGTCGCGGGTCTTAGATCACCCGTGGTAGTACCGATGACGTCGGGCGCGGCAGTGTGGCGCGCGACCGCGGCGCCAGCGGGCGCCGCGGCGGTCGTGAGTAGCGAGGACTGGGCCAGCCATTAGCGCGCCGATCGTGCCGAGCGCCAGGATGGCGGGGGCGAGGATGGTACGCCGAATTCGCATGATGACCTCCATGCGTCAACCGAGGTGGACAGCCTGCGAGCTGGTCCCGGCGGCCACGCCCGGCACGGCTTGCCGCGCCGATCATCGCCAGTCTTCGGCTGATTACAGAAAGTAGCGTACACTTTCCACGGACAATATCACAAGATGTAGTCTGTGAATTACTGTCCGATATCATGGCCGGTAGTCGACGTTGCCCGGCACTGATCGCGATCCGAACTTGTCGAGCAGCCAGTAGCTGAGGTAATGGGGCCACTAGTGCGTGACGGATACCGGGTCGCGTGAGGCGCATGCGGAGGGGCTGCTGTGGCGCTGCTTCAGCAACGGGAGCGAGGTGATGACTGATCAGCTATCGGGCCACTGTTGATTCAGCCCTTATTGATAAGAGTTGATCAAAATCGCGATTCGCGGGTACCGCTTGGCAGGCGGGTCCTGCGGGGCCGAAAGCACCCTGAGTGGTCACGCCGACACGCCAGGGATTCGCGGGCCGCGAAGAAGTTTTAATGAATTTCGCGTTGCCTTCTTTCTGTTTCCGGAGAGGCCAGAAATAGGCGGCCCGCCGCCGATTGAGGGAATCGACGGCGGGCCGTTGCCCGTGCGCCTAGTTTACCCGTGGTATAACACGACGTGTTGGGCGTGGCGCTGACGGCGACCGCACTGGCGGCGGGCGCGGCGGCGGTCGTGAGAGCGAGGACGGGGCCGGCCACGAGCGAGCCGATGGTGCCAACCGTGAGGATGGCGGGAGCGAGGATGTTTCGCCGAATGCGCATGACTGCCTCCATGCGTTTACCGAGGTCCACTGCCTAGACCCTGGATCGGCGGCCCGCACGGACGTCATTGTCCGTGTCTTTTCATTCACCAGTCTTTGGCTGATTACATAAGCTAGAATAAGCCGACAGGCTAGGCATATTCAAAAGTAAAACCAGCGTCACTGATTGCTATGGCAATTTTCATATCGATTGTCCTTCAATGGTTCAGAAAACTCTCTCAATTTGATGCATGACAAATTGTCCATGCAACTTGCACCGCAGATTACGAAGCAATTACGCTCACGCGACGAGCAACAAGCATCGAATTGACCGAATTAATGTCCTAAAAAGAACCGCTTGTTCCGTAGATGTCCAGCTAGTACGCTTCGTGACATGCATCCGGTAACCCCGGCCGGCGTGCTGGCCGGACGTGCTAACGAGCTGGCGCTGCTCGACGGGTATTTAAGAGATCTCGCCCGAGGCGGCGGCAACGCGGTGCTCATCGAGGGTGAGCCGGGCATCGGCAAGACCACCCTCGTCCGCACCGCCCTCGCCAGCCTGCCGTCCGGGTCGCTGTCAGGTCTTCTGGGGCGCGGGCGACGAACTCGGCCAGGAGCTGCCCGCTGCTGCCGTTCCTCGACGCCCTGGCGGTCCGGCGGCCGTCGGCGAACGCCCGGCGGACCACGATCGCCGGGCTGCTGCGCGGCGAGGTCGCCACCGACCGCGGCGCCGACGTGCCCGCGATGCTCGCCGAGCAGCTCATCGCGCTGACCATCGACGAGACCGTCGGCCCGGCCCGTCGTGCTCGTCATCGACGACCTGCAGTGGGCCGACCCGGCCAGCGTCAAGCTCTGGGGACGGCTCGCGCGGACCGCGCGCCAGGTGCCGCTGCTGCTCGTCGGGCTGACCCGGCCCGTCCCGCAGCGCGAGGACCTCCTGGCCCTGCGCCGGGCGGTGGACGAGGCCGCCCGGATCCAGCTCGACGGCGCTGCCCGAGCCGGCCGTGGCCGAACTCGTCGCGGACGCTCGCGGGCGGCCGGCCGGACACCGGGCTGCTCCGGCTCGCCGCCGGTGCGGCGGGCAACCCGCTCTACCTCACCGAACTGCTCGCCGCGCTCGCCCGCTCCGGCGGCATCGCGGTCACCGCCGTCGGGCACCGCGCAGCTCGCCGCCGAGACCGTCCCCGACTCGCTGCCCGCCGCCATCGCCGACCGGCTCGGTTTCGTCTCCGCACCCACCAGGGAGGTGCTGCGCGCCGCCGCGCTGCTCGGCGTGGAGTTCGCGGTCCCCGACCTGACCACCGTGCTCGGCAGGAGCGTGGCCGACCTGGTGCCCGCGCTCGACGAGGCACGCGCCACCGGGGTGCTCACCGACGCCGGCGGCGGCACGGCGCTGGCCTTCCGGCACCCGCTGATCAGGGAGGCGCTGTACGCGGAGCTGCCCGCCGCCGTGCGCAGCGCCTGGCACCGCGACGCCGGGCACGCCCTCGCCGCGGCCGGCGCGGCACCGGACCGGGTCGCCAGGCAGCTGCTGCGCGCGATCACGGGCCGAACGCGGCGAGCGGGCACGAGCGGCCGAGAGCTGCACCCGGCCGATCGCGGTGAGATCTGACGGTTCGGCCGCGCCCGCTCAGCTGCGACCGCGACGGGTCAGCCGATCCCCAGGCGGATCGCCTGACTGGCCGCCGTCGGCCAGCCGGGTGCATCCGCCATCCAGATTGAACGCCCGCCGGTTGGACTCGACGCGTCCTGGCTGACCGGCCCGATGGACGAGTGGATGCTCGAGTGGCTGGTCACCTCGGCGGAGTCGCTGGTCGGCCAGGCGCCAGGGGTCGCGGCCGAGTTGCTCGGCCAGGCGGTGAGCCGGCATCCCCGCCGGATCGTTCAGGCACGGCTGGCTGGCCAGCAGGCTCGCCGACGCCCTCTACCGGACCGGCGACCGGGCGATGGCGGAGCAGGTGGCGGCGCGGGCACTCGGCTACGCCACCGATCCTGACCTGGTCGTCGACCTGCACTGGACGCTAGCGCAGTGCCGGATGCTCGGCGGCTCAGGCCGAGGAGTCCTTCGCCGACGCTTGACCAGGCGCTCGCCGCGCCCGGGATCACCTCCAAGCACCGCGCCCGGCTGCTCGTGCTCGCCGCGCGTACCTACCTCTACTTCGGCGAGGTCGAAGCGGCCGGCCGGGAGGCCGACAGCGCACTGGCCTCGGCCACGGAGGCAGGCGACACCTGGGCGACCGGGTGGGCGCTGCACGTGCTGGCCGGTCATGGCCACGATCCGGGGCGACCTGGCCGACGCGCTGCCGCTGTACGATCGCGGCCTGGCCGTGACCGAGACCGACCCCGCGCTGACCGACCTGGGGCTGCTGCTTCAGAGTCAACAAGGCGCGTCACGCTGTTCAATCTCGACCGGTGCGACGAGGCGCTGACCACCGCGGAGCGGGCGCGGCAACTCGCCGACCAGGTCGGGACGGCGATCCGGCTGGCGCAGGCGCACGGCGTCCTTGGCCAGGCGCTCTACGAGATCGGGCGATGGGACGACGCGCTGACCGAGATCGCGGTCGTGCCGAGGACCTGAAGGAGCCCCTCGCGGCCTGCTGCGAGCTCGGCATCGCCGCCGAGATCAGCTTCCACCGCAACGAGCCCGACAGCGGCGCGCCGGTACCTCGCCGCCGCCGAGCCGCACATGGCAGCGGATCGGGCAGCTGCCGATCCCGCCGCTGCTGCTCGCCCAGTCCCTCGACCGCGAGCAGGCCGGCGCGCTCGACGAGGCCCTGGCCATCCTCACGGCGCCGTTCGACGGAAACCCCGACGACCTCGGAGAAATCGAGGACCTGCTCGGCGACGCCGTCCGGCTCGCGCTCAAGACCGGCGACAAGGACGACCGCGCAGACGATCGCCGGGCAGGCCGCCACGCTCGCCGAAGGATCGGAGATCCCGCACCGGCAGGCGAACGCGCTCTACTGCCGGGGCATGGTCGACCGGGACTCCGTCGTGCTGCTCGCCGCCGCGCAGCGGTACGCCGACGCCGGACGGCCGCTCCCCCGGGCCAAGGCCCTGGAGGCCGCCGCCGAGTGCCTCGTCGAGGCCGACGAGCGGGCCGCGGCGCGGCAGGCGTTCGAGCAGGCCGTCGAGGTCTACGAGTTCCTCGGGGCCGAGGCCGACCTCAACCGGGTGCAGTCGGAGTTCCGGGCCTACGGCATCAGGCGCGGCCCGCACAGCAAGCACCGGCGGGCGGTCAGCGGGTGGGACTCGCTCACCGACGCCGAGCTGAAGGTCGCGGCCTTCGTCGAGGAAGGGCTGTCCAACCCGGAGATCGCGGCGCGGCTCATGCTCTCGCGGCGGACCGTGGCGACGCACGTGTCGCACATCCTGAAGAAGCTGAACGTGGCCACCAGGACGGATATCGCGCGGGAGTCGGCGCTGCGCGCCGTCGCCGCCGGCTAGGGCCAGTACCCCACAACTAGAGCGAGTGCCCGGCAAGAAGAACGGGCCAGAGCAAGTTCCTCCAGTCCCCGTCGCCCAGGCCACCCCACCCCTGCGGGCGGCGGGGACGCCGAAGAGCGGCGCGCCGGGTGAGGGGCCGGCGCGCCGCTCGCATTAAACGCCCGCGCAGCGGCCCATTGGAGCGCGGGCGCGTTCTAGTGGTGGCGGTGAGCCAGCGGCGGATCACGGCTCACCGCCACCACGTTTGGGGCAGGGGCAGCGTCACCCTGCGGCCTTCGCCTGTCCGGAATGGCATCGGCGGGACGGGCTTTCCGCGGCAACAGCCCGCCAGCCGGTCCGGCCAAGGCCCGGCTGGCGGGTTTCGCTTCCCTGGGCCGGCCGCCGCGCGCCATCAGCTGAGAACCTCGCGGCGGCCGGGGCAGGGACGAAGTCCCCCGAACGCCCGGCTGCGGCGGCCGGGCGTCGGGGGTGCGGGGATGGTGTCGCGTTTGCGGCCCGCGACACCATCCCGCGCGGCGGGAATGACCTGCCGAGTGCGGCTCAAGGCACGTCATTCCCACGGATGCGGAGCCTGGGCGTGTGCGGCGCACGCCGTCGGCCCCGCCGGGGTGCGGGGACCGTGCGCGCGTTGCGGCCCGCGCGCACGTCCCCACGTCTGGTTGCGCCTAGCGGCCCCACGTGGTGGCCGGCCGGCGGCCCCACGATGTCGTGCGGCCCCAGGTGGTGGCGCGGCCCCACGTGGTGGCACGCGCCTGGTTCTGGCTTACCCTCATGTACCTGCTCCTGACGTGTCGGGGCCGCGCTGGCCGCGGCCCTGGGAACGCCTCCTGATTCCTGACCAGAAGGCAAGGCGGCAGTGGACCGGACGGTCATACACGCCACGGGAACTCGCGCCGGCCCAGGCCGCGCCGCTGACGCCGCGGCCGTGGAAACCGATGCCGCGCATGTCGGCGGGGCGGCAGCCGCCTGCGCCGAAAGCGGGGGCGGTGAACCTCCGGGGGCTCACGGTTCACCGTCCCCGCTCGCGGCTTCCCGCGGGGGCAATCCGCGGGATGGCCCCAGGGGCTGCGAGGCAGCGCCCCCCTGGGAGGGCCTGCGGTCGGGCGCGAGCACGTAGTACACGGCCCGGCCCGCAGGAGTCCGGTAGTGGCCCCAGTCGACCGCCATCGCGGCGGCGAGGAGCAGGCCACGGTCTGCGTCGGCGTCGGCGTCTGCGGTCTCCCAGGAGTCCCCCGTGACCGACGCGTCGTGGACCTCAACCCGGAACTGGCCGGACGACCACCTGATGCCGAGCGTGATCGTCTCGCCCGCGCCGTTGGTGACGGCGTTGATGACGAGATCGCTCGCCAGCAGGATGGCCACCGCCGGGTTGACCGGGACCGACCAGGCGGCAATCGCCGTCCGGACGTGCCCGCACGCGTACGCCGCCGCGGCCGGGCCCAGCTCAAGCCGGACGCGGCGATGCCGCAGTTCGGTCGGCGGGGCCGGTGTGGCCGGCGCTATCGTGTCCATCGCAGGTCCTCTTCCTGACGTTGGTTGAGCTGCTTGGAGCGCGTCTGGTCTGCTCCCGGGGAAGGGGCGGAGCAGGGGGCCGAGTCTCTCCTCTCGGCCACCGCGCCCTTGCAAGGAAAACAATCGTGCAAGTTGCAGTGCGAGACATCGGTCAGCTGACCGATCTTGACCTACGTCCGTCCGCGCTGCCCGCTACCTGCATCGATGCCGGTCTCTGGAATGTCCCGCTGAAGTTGCAAAGTGAAGTACACGGCCTTACCCGCCGGGGTACGGTAGAAGCCCCACTCGGCCGACAGCGATGTCACGAGCAGGAGTCCGCGGCCGGTTTCCGCCTCGGCCAGGGACTCGTCGATCAGGCCAGTGTCCAGCACTGGGAGGTCGCCAGAGCCGTCATGGACATCCACCCGCAGGCAGGCCGCGTCGCAGGCGATCGTGAGAAGCACGAACGTTCCCGCGGTTGGCGTGCCGTGCGTGACGGCGTTGGTCACCAGTTCGCTGGTGAGCAGGACTGCCACGTCCGCGTCCACCGGGACGCGCCACGCGCGGATGGCATCCTCGACCACGGAGCGGGCCGCCGCGGCGGCGGCGAGGTCCGCCAGCAGCGGGATACGGCACTGGTGCTGGCTCACCGGTAGTGGCGGGCCAGCGGGGCGAGTCGGACGGGTCGGCGCCATCGGGGTCATGGGCTTTCCTTAGCGGGCCGGGCGTTGCCTCTTGCATGACAAACTCTCGTGCAACTTGCACCGACAGACATCGGTCAGGTGACGGATCTTAAATCCCCGCAGGTGAGGGCATATCCTCCGCAAGTCACAGGGGTTACCGGCAACCTGATTCCTGCTGGCCGCCCACACGAAGATGGCCGGGTCCCGTGAGGCATCAGCCGCCCCAGCTCCTGTGGGTACTAGACTCAGGTGTCTACCTACGAGCGATGGGGGCTGAGCTGCTGGTGATCGGGATCCCTAGCCTGCAGGTCGGCTCGCTGCTCTCCTACCTGATCGCCTTCGGGCTGCCCTGCCTGGACGCCGTGCTGCCCTTGCTGCCGAGCGAGACGGTGATCATCGCGTTCGGCGTGGCGACCGCCGGGTCATCCGACCCGCGGATCTACCTGATCGTGCTGTGCGCGGCCCTCGGCGCGTTCGCCGGGGACAACCTGTCGTACCTGATCGGGTGGCGGTTCGGGCCGTGGGCGACGCGCCGGTTCTTCTCCGGCGAGAAGGGCGCCGCCAGGCGCGACTGGGCGGAGCGCTCGCTGCGCCGGTTCGGCATAGGGCTCATCATCGTCTGCCGGTTCATCCCCGGCGGGCGCACCGCGGTGACCTTGTGCTGCGGGCTGATCAGGTACTCGTGGCGGCGGTTCGCCGTCGCCACCTCCGTCGCGGCCGTCGTCTGGGCCTCGTACGCGTTCCTCGCCGGGCGGCTCGGCGGCAAGGCGTTCGAGGACAAGCCGCTGGTGGGATTCGCGGTGGCCTTCGGCGGGGTGCTCGTGGTGAGCGGGCTCGTCGAGGCTGATCAGGCGGGTCATCGCCTGGCGGAAGAAGAAGCGGGGCGCAGCAGCCGCCTGCGGCATAACCATTAGCCCGATCACGTTGAACCAGGTGTTCACTGTTGCTCAAGCCCCATGGAAGGGAAGGCCGCGATGCGGGCCGGAATGGCCGAGCTGACCGAGTACGAGCGGGCGCAGCTTTACTTCGAGATGAACGACTACGTGCAGGCGGCACAGCTGCTTGAGCCGTTCGCCGCGCAGGAGCCGCACAGCGTCTCGCGTGCGGCTGCTGCTGGCGCGCGCCTACTACCATTCGGCGCAGCTCCGCAAGGCCGAGGCCGAGTTCCGCGCGGTGACCGAGCTCGACCCGGTCGAGGACTACGCCTGGTTCTGCCGCGGACGGACCCTGGAGCGGCTGAGCCGTCACGCCGAGGCGGCGACCTGCTTCCGGGTCGCGGCCGCGATGCGGCCTCAGCAGGACTACCTGGACGCCGTGACGCGGACCGAGGCAAGGGAGAGCGCCCTCGCTAGCGCGTGCCGACTACGGTGGCGGGGCCGGCAGGCGCGGGACCGGCCACAGCCGCGGGCCAGCCCGCCGCAGGGCCGGCTTCAGAAGTCGCTGAGGATTAGGTCCGCGGCGCGGTAGCCGACCAGCATCGCGGGGGCGGCGGTGTTGCCGCTGACCTGGACCGGCAGGACGGAGGCGTCGGCGATCCGCAGGCCGGTCACGCCGCGCACGCGCAGCGACGCGTCGACCACGTCGTCGCCGCCCGGGCCCATCGCGGCCGACCCGACGGCGTGGTAGATGCCCGTGCCGGTGTCACGCGAGTACCGGACCGTGTCCTGCCTGGTCGCGACCGAAGGGCCGGGGAACTCCTCGGCCGCGATCCGGCTGGCGACCGGGTCCCGGGCGAGGACGGCCCGGGCGATCTCCAGGACCGGCGCCACCGTGTCCCTGTCGCCGTTCCGTCTCAAGGAAACGCGGCGTCGATGACCGGGGGGTCGTCCGGGGCACCGCCTGAGATGTGCACCGAGCTCGTCGTCTCCGGGCGGAGCGGGTAGGCCATGAACAGGACGCCGGGGTGCCGGGCCAGCTTCATGTCCTTGCTCGCCGTGTCGAGGGCCATCGGGACGAACAGGCCCTGGACGTCGGGGCGCGGCCGCCGGGGTTCCGACTTGAACTGGCAGACCAGGTCATAGCCGCCGGTCGCCAGCAGGCCCTGGCCGGTTGCCAGCCAGCGGAGCGCCTCCCTTGCCTGGCCCGCCGGCGTACTGAGCCTGCTGGCCGCGCCGCCGTTGCCGCTGAGCCGTCACCTGGAGGGCGACGCCGCGCTGCTCGATGAGGCGCTCGCCGACGTTCGGTGACTCGGCTTTCAGGTCGATGCCGTGCTTGCGGAGTACCTCCGGGCGGCCGATGCCGGAGCGTTCGAGCAGCAGCGGGGTCTCGACGGAGCCCGCGCAGAGGATCACCTCGCGGCGGGCGGTTACCTCGGTAACCAGGCCCTTGGCGCCGACCGTCCTGACGCCGGTGACCCGGTGGCCGTCGAAGGTCAGCGAGACGGCGCGGGCCCGGGTGGCGACGGTGAGGCCGTCCCCGGGCGCCCGGGGCCCGGCGGCCTGCCGCCCGCCGGCTGGCGGCCTGGCGGGCGAGCACCGGGCGGACGAACGCGTCGTAGGACGTGGTCCGGCGGCCCGCCCTGATCGTCGACGGGGTGAAGCCGATCCGCTCGGTGTCGCTGGCATTGGCGTCCGCGACGTGTTCCCAGCCGTAGCTGACCGCCGATTCCACGATGGCGCCCGTGAGCTCGTCCCTGGTGTCGGTGACCGAGATGCCGAGCGGGCCGCCGGCGCCGCGGGTCTCGCCCGCGCCGAGGCTGTGGTTCTCCATCGCCTTGTAGGCGGGCAGCACGTCCGCCCATGACCAGCCGGGATTGCCGCGCGCGGCCAGGCCGTCCCAGTCGGCGGGCGCGCCGCGCATCCACATCATCCCGTTGATCGCCGCGCTGCCGCCGAGCACCCGGCCGCGCAGCCAGACCTCGGGCCTGCCGCCGGGCGCGACCGGGCTGGTGACGTACCGGTACAGGTAACGGTCGCCGCGCAGCGTGTAGTAGAACCCCTTCGGCACGTGGAGCAGCGGGTTGACCGGGCGGCCGCCGTACTCGATGAGCAGCACGCTCGGCCGCCGCCCGCCCGTCCCTGGCCGCCCGGCCAGCCAGCCGCCCGGCCACCACGCACCCGGCCGCCCCGGCCCCGACGACGACGTAGTCGAACTCCACGAGGCTATCCTCGCCGACGGCGGTCAGCGGTGCGGCGACCGGAGTCAGCCGCACCCGTTCGGGAGAAGAGTCTTTGAATTTATCCGAACGAGTGCGGCTGACTGTCGCAGGACCGATTGCCCTGGCCAGCTGCGGGCCCGGGCTAGGAGTTGCCGCCGCTGACCGGTCAGCCGTTGATCACCTGGGGAACGGAGACGGACTTCAGGCCCTCGACGCCGAACTCGAGGCCGTAGCCCGAGTGCTTCGCCCCGCCGAACGGGATCATCGGGTGGATGCCGCCGTGGCCGTTGATCCAGACCGTGCCGGCCTCCAGGCGCGCCGCGATCTCCTTGGCCTGGTCCCGGTCGGCGGACCACACCGAGGCGCCGAGGCCGACGTCCACGCCGTTGGCCCACTCGATCGCCTGCTCCAGGTCGGTGTAGCGGATGATCGGCAGCGCCGGGCCGAACTGCTCCTCCTGGACCAGCGGCGCGTCGTTGTCGATGTCGGCGATGAGCGTCTTCGGGTAGAAGAAGCCGGGCTGGCTGGTGTCCGGGTCGCCGCCCATGACGACGCGGGCGCCGCGCTGCTTGGCGTCCTCGACGAGGCGGTTGACGACGTTCCACTGCATCTGGTTCTGCAGCGGGCCGAGCGCGGTGTTCTCGTCGAGGCCGTTGCCGGTCGGCTGCTTGGCCGTGAACGCGGCGAGCGAGTCGATGACCTGGTCGTAGATCGCGTCCGGGACGTAGAGGCGCTTGAGCGCGGCGCAGGTCTGGCCGTTGTTGATGAACGCGCCGTAGAACAGGCCCTCGGCGATCTTCTCCGGGTCGGCGTCCGGGAGCACGACGCCCGCGTCGTTGCCGCCGAGCTCCAGGGTGAGCCTGGACAGGTTGCCCGCGCTCGCCTGGACGACCTTCATGCCGGTCTTCACCGAGCCGGTGAACATGACCTTGCCGATCCGCTTGTCCCGCACCAGCGCGTCGCCCACGTCGCCCTTGCCGGTGACCGGGACCACGACGCCCTCGGGCAGGACCTCGCCCAGCACCTCGATGAACGCGAGCGCGCACAGCGTGGTGTACTCGCTCGGCTTCTGCACCACGGTGTTGCCCATCCGCAGGGACGGGGCGATCTGCCAGGTGGCGATGATCAGCGGCCAGTTCCACGGGGTGATCGCGCCGACGACGCCGATCGGCCGGTAGCGCATCTCGGCGTAGGTGGCCCCGTCGTCGACGAGGACCTCCTTCGGCAGCGGGGTAGCGGCGGTGGCGCGCAGCCAGCCGACGCAGCCCGCCGACCTCGTAGCGCGCGCCGAGGCCGTTGATCGGCTTGCCCTGCTCGCGGACGATCGCGTAGGCGAGTTCCTCCGCGTGCGCCTCGATGTTGTCGGCGCACCGGTTCAGGTAGCCGACGCGTTCCTCGTCGGTCAGCGCCGCCCAGGCGGGCTGGGCGGCGGCGGCCTTGTCGACCGCCTTCTTGACGTCCTCCGGCGTGCCGAAGGTGTGCCGCCCGATGACCTCGCCGGTCGCGGGATCCTTGATCTCTGTCGCTCCGTCCGCCGTGGTGACACGGGCGAGCAGGGCCTCACGAGCCTCCATGCTTGCTGGCCTTCCTGAGAGTCTCGAATTACGTAGTTACTGTGTGACTACTCGGGCGGGGCTCACCGCGTCAAGCCCTCGTGTTTCCGCTGGCACTGCGTTTGCGCTGGGGCTCCTGGCTGTCGCGGCCGCACAGCGCGCACGTCAGCCGGCTGGGTCGAGCCACAGCCTGATCGCGAGGCCGAGGCCGGTCAGCGCGACCAGCCAGCGCAGGACGGATGGCGGCAGGTGGCGGGCCACCCCGGGGCCGATGAGGCTGCCGGCGAAGAGGCCGGCCGCCGAGTGCGGCCACCGCGGCCCAGTCGACCCTGGTGAGCACCGCGAACAGGATCGCCGAGGCGATCGTCGCCGCGCCTACCACCATGTTCTTCATGGCGTTGGCGGTGGCCAGGTGCGGGTCGGTGGTCAGCAGCAGGAGGGCGAGCAGCAGCACGCCGGACCCCGCGCCGAAGTACCCGTTGTAGAACGGAAAGGACGAGCAGGCCCACCGGGAGGAGCAGTGCCTTGCCCCGGCCGGCGTTGTCTTGCCAGGCGGGACGGGCGGCGAGCCACGGCTGGAACAGCAAGGCCAGCGACCCGGCGGCCACGAGGAACGGGACCACCCGGCCGAACACGCCGGCGGACGTGTTGAGCAGCAGCACGGAGCCGCCCGCCCCGCCCAGCGGCGGCGACGGCGGCCCAGCGGAGCAGCCAGGGCCCGCGCCCGCGCAGTTCCGGCTGGGACGACGACCGCCGACCCCGGCCAGCACGCGACCACCGCGACGAGGTTGGCGATGTTGGCCTGCAACGGCGCGACGCCGGCGAGCAGCAGCGCGGGATACGAGACAAGGGACGTGATCCCGCCCGCCGTCCCCACCAGCCCGGCCACCACCCCGGCGCCGGCCAGGAACAGCTCACGGGAAACCGGGCTCACCGGGCGTCCGCCTCAGCCGGCGGGAAGATAGTGGACCGCTGGCCACACTGGGATGTGGCCGGCGGTCCACTATCTGCCGCGAGGGTCACTGAGGCGGGTCCCGCAGGACCGCGACCGCCGCGAAACGGCCGCAGGGGCGAGCGGCGCGGTCGGAGAAGAAGGTGTCCGTGGCGCCCTTGGTGTCGATCGCCATGTCGTGGACGTTCCGGTCGAGGACGCCGGCGGCGGCGAGCTGACCGCGGATCGCGGCGGCCAGGTCGAACCTTGCGTGCCCGGGCCTGGTCGGGGTCAGCAGCCGCGCTCCTGCCTCGCCGAACGCCGGCCATGACCTCCGCCGCCTCGGCCGCGCCGATCTCGTAGCTCGCGGCGCCGATGGCCGGGCCGATCCCGACGAGCAGGTCTGCGGGGTCCGAGCCGAACGTCGCGGTCATCGCCTTGACCGTCTGGGGGATCACGCCCTTGATCGTGCCGGCCCGGCCGCTGTGCGCGACGCCGGCCGCCCGCCGGACCGGGTCGTAGAGCACCACCGGGGCGCAGTCCGCCACCAGGATCGTCAGGGCGGTACCGGGCAGGCTGGTGATCATGGCGTCGGTCGCGGGGAACGCCGCCGCCGCGTCCGCCGCGCCGTCGTGCCCCCGGCCGGCCAGCCGCTCGTCCACGACCGCGACCCGGGCGGTGTGCTGCTGGTCGGCGACGGTCAGCCTGCGCACGCCGAGTGCGGCGGCCAGCCGCCGCCGGTTCTCGGCCACCGCCGCCGGGTCGTCACCGACGTGCCCGCCGAGGTTGAGGCTGCCGTAGACGCCGGCGCTCACCCCGCCGTGCCGCGTCGTGACGACCGCGGTAACCTGGTCGGAGTCGAAGGGAAACGCCCGCAGCGGAAGGCCTATTGCTCACTCTTCCACCCTAATCCCGGGTGACGTGTGGTGCTGGTGAGGCGGAAGGTGCCAGTGCGACATTTACTGACATATTGCACTGAACGAAACTCTGCGAGTCTTGATAGTAATCGAAGAATGATTACGCTGAGTGATGCGATATCACTTGTAATAAGAAAACTAAACAATTAATGGGGCGCGGAATTGTGATGTTGTAGGACTGCCAGACACCAAACCGGCGATGTACTCTCGCGCAAAGGCCCTTCGCAAAGGAGCGGGATGGACCATGAGCCTTAAACGCGCGCGCATCGCTGCAGGTGGGGCAGCTATAGCCGTAGCGGCGGCACTGATCGCTGGATGCTCGTCGAGCTCGTCGTCGTCCAGCGCGCCGGCGGCCGCTGCGGCCTCGAGCTCATCGGCGGCAGGCGGATCAAGCTCGTCGGCCGCAGCCCCCGCGCTCATCGGCGGCAGGCGGGTCGGGTACCCGGATGGCGATCTTCTATTACAACCCGAGCCCGTACGGGGTCGCGTCGCTGAAGGGCGCGAAGACGGAGGCCGCGAAGCTGGGCATCCAGCTCGACGCCTTCGACGGCAACAACAACCCGCAGACGCAGACCACGCAGATCCAGGACGCGATCACCACCGGCAAGTACAAGGCCTTCTGGGTCTGGGGTCTCGATGACCTCGCCCTCACGCCGATCATCAACAAGGCGATCTCGCGCCGGCATCAAGGTCGCGTGCGCCGACTACACGTGGGGCACGCTGGCGCAGCAGAACATCCTGACGGCCAGCCCGACCTGCCTCACGACCGTCGGCCAGTCGATCGGCGCGGAGGCGACGAACCTGGAGACGACGATGAACGCGGCCTGCACGAAGGCCGTGGGCAGCGGCCACTGCAACATCGCCTTCCTGCCCGGGCTCGCCAACTACCCGACCGACACGGTTCGCGAGCAACTCGATGACGGCGTACTACAAGGGGAAGTCGAACTACACGTTCACCGTGATGCCGCCGGGCAAGTACGACCAGACGGCCTCGCAGGCGCGTCGCCCAGACGTTCTTCACCGCGCACAAGAACATCAACGTGTTCGCGACGTTCGGCGACCAGATGGCGCAGGGCGCGCTGACCGCGCTGAAGCTGGTCGGCGGCTACACGCCGGGCAAGAACATCCAGATCATCGGGTACGGCGGCGCGAAGGAGATCGTCGACGAGGTCAAGGCCGGGACGGTCTACGCCACCCTCGGCCTGTACCCGACCTCCGAGTCGGTGCTCGGCATCCAGTACCTGAACGACGCGCTGCACGGGCAAGTCGGTGCCGAACCTGGTCAACATCATCAACCCGGACACCCGCCCGGCGATCATCGACCAGGCGTTCCTGAACGCGCACCCGAACTTCGAGCCGGACTGGACGCTCGAGGGCTAGGGACACAGGTCAACCGAGAGAAGATCGAGGACGAGCCGGATGAGTCACAGCGGCAGCGGTCGCGCACATCCGGCTCGTCTCGATCGGCAAGCGGTACTCCGGCACCAAGGCGCTCGACGACGTCAGCGTCGAGATCACCGGAGGTACCGTGCACGCCCTCGTCGGGGCGAACGGCGCCGGGAAGTCGACGCTCGGAAAGATCATCGGCGGCGTGATCCGCCCCGACGACGGGCGAGATGTTCGTCGACGGCCGCGCGGTCCGCTACGCGAGCCCGCGCGAGGCGCGCATCGACGGGATCGCGACGATCTCGCAGGAGCTCTCGCCGGTGCCGCACATGAGCGTGATCGAGAACGTCTTCTTCGGCATCGAGCCGCGTCGCGCCGGGCTGGTGCAGTGGCGCCGGATGCGCGCGCAGTACGACGAGCTCGTCGCCCAGTGGGGCTTCGAGCTCGACGGCGAACGCCAAGGTCGGCGCGTTGCGCACCGCCGACAAGCAGAAGGTCGAGATCCTGCGCGCGGTCGCGTGCGACGCGCGGGTGATCGTGATGGACGAGCCGACCTCGTCGCTGACCAGCGTCGAGACCGAGACGCTGCACCGGATGATCCGCGCCCTGCGCGAGCGCGGGCAGGACGATCGTCTACGTGAGCCACTTCCTCGACGAGGTGCTCGACCTCGCCGACACGGTGACGGTGCTGCGCAGCGGGCGCCTCGTCCGGACGGCGCCGGCCGGCGCAGGAGACCGAGGAGAGCCTCGTCGCCGGGATGTTCGGCGCCGCCGCGGAGGCCGAGCACTTCGAGAAGCCGCAGCACTCGACGGCGCCGGTGGTCCTGGACGTGTCCGGCCTGCACCGCAAGGGCGTGCTCAGCGACATCTCGCTGCAGATCCGGGCGGGCGAGATCGTCGGCCTCGCCGGCCTCGTCGGCAGCGGCCGCACCGAGCTCGCCCGCGCGATCGCGGGCGCCGATCCGATCGACGGCGGCACGATCGCCGTCGACGGCACCGAGCGCCGCATCCGCTCGCCCGCGCGACGCGATGACGGCCGGCATGGCGTTCCTGACCGAGAGCCGCAAGAAGGACGGGCTGTTCCTGGAGCTCTCGCCTCGCGGCGAACACGACGTTCGCCGACCTGCCCGCCGTCGCCTCGCGCACTGGGCGTGCTGCGCCGCGCGCGTCGAGCGCAGGAAGACGCGCGCGCTGCTGAACTCGCGTCGGTCGAGCCGCCGGTCCCGTCGGCGAAGGTCGGCGAGCCTCTCCGGCGGCAACCAGCAGAAGGTCCTGTTCGCCCGCTGGCTGTTCCGCAACCCGCGGGTGCTGATCCTCGACGAGCCGACGCGCGGCGTCGACGTCGCGGCGCGCGCGGCGATCCACCGCCTGATCAACGACCTGGCGGCCGAGGGCACCGCCGTGCTGATGATCTCGTCGGAGATCGAGGAGGTGCTCGGGCTCGCCCACCGCGTGCTCGTGATGCGCCGCGGCTCGATCACCCGTGAGTTCGGCGCCGACCCGCCGCTGGACGCCGTGATGGAGGCCGCGTTCGGCCTTGGAGGGAGAACGATCGCATGACCGCGCAGCCGTCCGAACCGCTGCCGCGACCCGACGACGTCGCCGGCGACCGCCGCGCTCGCGGGCGGCCCGGCGGCCGCGCGTTCCGCGCCGCGCTGCGCAGCGGCCGGATCAAGGCCGAGCACGTCCGCGACTACGGCATCGTCGTCTTCGTCATCGCGCTCTTCATCTACTTCTCGGTCGCCTCGCCGGTCTTCCTCACCGCGCAGCAACCTGCTCAACCTCGTCTATCCAGAACGCGACCGTCGGCATCGCCGCCTGCGCCGTCACGCTGACGATCATCGCCGGCAACTTCGACCTCTCGCTCGGCGCGATCTTCGCGCTCGAGCGAGGTGCTGGGCGCGTGGGCCGCGGTCCACTGGGGCGTGTGGTGGTGCTTCCCGGTCGCGATCGTCTCCGGCGCGGTGATGGGCCTCATCAACGGGCTGCTGGTGACGAAGCTGCGGGTGAACGCGTTCCTCGCCACGCTCGCGACGCGCCCTCATCGTTCGGCGGCATCGCCGTCGCCGTGACCAGCGGCGGCCTGCTGATCACGCCGAAGCAGCAGCGTGTTCACGTTCATCGGCCAGCACCGGGTCGGCGGCATCCAGTACCCCGTCATCATCTTCGCCGTCGTCGCGATCGTCCTGCCAGCTCGTGCTGGCCTACACCGTCTTCGGCCGCCACCTCTACGGCGTCGGCGACAACCGCAACGCGGCCCGGCTGTCGGGCCTCAAGGTCGACCGGATCGTGATCATCACCTTCGTCATCACCGGCGCCGCCTGCGGCCTGTCCGGCCTGATCGACGCCTCGACGACCGGGTCAGGGATCGAGCGCCACGAACGGCCTCGGCGGCGAATCTCGCGCTGCTCGCGATCGCCGGCGTGGCGCTCGGCGGCACGCAGCATCTTCGGCGGCGTCGGCTCGGTCTGGCGCACGGTCCTCGGCGTGCTGATGCTCGGCATGATCACGAACGGCTTCAACCTGCTCGGCGTCGCCGACTACTGGCAGAACATCGTCCGCGGGCTCCTGATCATCGTCGCGGTCGCGATCGGCTTCGCCGTCGACCGCCGCTGAGCCGCGCCCGTCAGCTGTTGTCGGCCGAGCGCGCACGGCTTACTACGAAACGTAGTAACATGTCGTCCGTGAACGGTGCCGTTCCCACGGCGATCATCATCGTCGGCCTTGCCCTCGCCGGGTACGCGCTGCTGATGACCGCCCTCAACCGGCGAACGGGCCTTGGCTTGCTCGCCGTACTTGGCGTGCTCGAGATCCTGCTTCTTGTCCTGGTCGGCCTTATCGTGGCCCGGCTCGCCGACGGCGGGCGCCCCGCCGGGCTGGCCACGCTCATCGGGTACTTGATCGCGATGCCGTTCGTCCCGGTTGCGGCGGGACTCTGGGGAGCGATGGAGCGGTCACGGTGGGGCCCGGCGGTCATCGCCGTGGCCGGGCTGGCCGCGGCCGTGCTGATGGTCAGGCTGCATGAGATCTGGCCGGTCATCCGTGTCTGAGCCGGCGGCGCCGACGGAGCCCGCGGCACCGCACCGGCCCGGCACCGGCGCCGGACTCGACCAGGACAGGGCCGGGCCGGCTGCTGATCGCCGTCTACGCCCTCTTCGCGCTTTCCGCTTCCGCCCGGGCCGGGGTGCAGATCGCGACGAAGTTCAGCCATGCCCCGGTCGCCTACTCGCTGTCGGCCTTCGCCGCCGTGGTCTACATCCTCGCCACGGTCACCCTCACCGCCGGCCGCCCGGTGGCACGCCGGATCGCCGTCGTGTCCTGCTCGGTGGAACTCGCCGGCGTGCTGGCGGTCGGCACCTGGAGCCTCGCCGACCCGGCTACCTTCCCCGATGCCACGGTGTGGTCCGGCTACGGCAGCGGCTACGGCTTCGTCCCGCTCGTCCTGCCCATCCTCGGCCTGCTCTGGCTGCGCCGCTGGTCCAGGCGGTCCAGGGCCCAGCGCATGACCCTGCCCGCAGCGGGAGGCGCAGGCGAAGCGGCAAGCGGAGGCGCGGACCGCCTGGAGCGCCGGTTACACGAAGTGCACCTGGGCGTGATCCGGCTCGTGGTCGACGAGCTGATCGCAGGTGGGGCAGTACCAGCGGACCTCGATGGGAGTGCCGCAGGCGAGGTGACGCCGGGAGTCGGCCTGGCTCGGTGTGCCTGCTCCCCCAGTGGGCGAGCAGGCGGAGCGCCCCGGCGAGTTCGGTGCCTTCGGCGGTGAGCTGGTAGGCGGCACGGGGCGGCCGCTGGGAGTAGGGCCGGGCTACCAGCAGCCCATCGCGTTCAAGCCGCTTGAGGCGGTCGGACAAGATGTTCGCGGCGATGCCCGGGATCTGGCTGAGCAGGTCGTTGAACCGGCGCGGCCCGGGCAGCAGCGCCTCCACCACCAGCAGCGTCCACCGGTCGCCGACTCTGGCCAGTGCCTCGGCGAGCGGTGAGGAGCCGTGCTCGGGTTCAGCCATGGGCGAATCATAGCCCCGTTGGCGCTCCGATAGTTGATAGTAGATTGCAAGTTACTAGTTACCGGAGGTGGCGACGATGACGATCCTCGATGAGATCGGAGCAAGCATCAGGCAACTGGCGGAGGGTGCCGGGGCCTCGGTGGTGGGCATCGGGCAACGGTGGGGGACCGGCTCGGGCATCGTGCTCGGGGAGGGCCAGGTGCTGACCAACGCGCACAACGTGCGCGGCGATCAGGTGACGGTCACGTTCGCCGACGGGCGCACCGCGGAGGGGAGCGTCGCCGGGCGCGACATCGACAGCGACCTGGCCGTCATCAGCGTCGACACCGGCGAGACTCCCGCGCTGCCGTGGGCCAGCAGCGCATCAGTGGAGATCGGCAAGCCGGTGTTCGCCCTGGCCAACCCGGGCGGGCGCGGGCTGCGGGTGACGTTCGGGTTCGTCTCCGGCATCGAGCGGACTTTCCGCGGTCCCCGCGGCCGGCGCATCACCGGCAGCCTCGAGCACACCGCCCCGCTGCTGCCCGGCTCCTCCGGCGGCCCGGTCCTGGACGCCGACGGGCAACTGCTCGGGATCAACACAAACCGCCTCGGTGAAGGCTTCTACCTTGCCATCCCCGCCGACGAGGCCCTGCGAGGCCGCGCCGACGCGCTCGCCCGCGGAGAGACCGCGACATCGCCACGGCTGGGCGTCGCCATCGCCCCGGGTCACGTGGCCAGGCGACTGCGCCGCGCCGTCGGCCTGCCCGACACCGACGGCCTGCTCATCCGCGAGGTCGTAGAAGCCAGCCCCGCCGCCCGCGCCGGCCTCGCCTCGGGCGACCTGATCGTGGCGGCCGCGGGCCAGCCAGTCAGCACACCCGATGACCTGTTCGACGCCCTCGCGGCGGCACGCGGCGGCACCCTCGAGCTAAAGGTCGTGCGCGGTACCGACGAGCGGACCCTCCAGGTCACCTTCACCGAGCCCGACCAGAACGCATAAGCGTCAGCCCCACCCGAACGGCGCGAGAGGCGCTCCCGCCCAGCGGGCGCGCCTCTTCGCCTGCTCGGGCGAGGCCAAGCGCACGCGGGCAGGCAAGGGCGCCCATCGTTACCCGTCGAGGGTCAGGGCCATCTTCGGGCAGCGGTTTACCGCGTCGCGGACGCCGTCGGCGTGCTCGGCGGGGACCTCGCCGTCGTTCGCGATCGCGAGGACGTCTTCGCCGTCATCGTCCTCGTGGATGGAGAAGAGCTGCGGGACGAGGCGGGCGCAGACCGCGTTGGCCTCGCACAGGACGGGGTCGACGGTGACCTTCATAGCGCGGATATTAGGCCGCGCGGGCGGCCGTGACCAGAGCGGTTGTGCCACGGGACAGGCAAGGAGAGCGGCATTTGTGACTGGCGGGGAACGCCGCCGCGCCTGCGCCGCGCCCTGCCTTGACCCTCCTATGCTGCCGCCTTACGCTCCGGGCAAGCCCGGCACAACGGGCCGGACCCTAGGCATTCCGTGAAGGCGGGAGGGCACCGATGCCCGTAACTGAATCCTCCGTGGACTTCGACTGGTTCAGCCCGGAGGTCTGCCGCGATCCGCAGCTCTACGACGGCCTGATCCGCGAGGCGGCCCCCGTCGTCTACTCGCCGGAGTACGACGTGTGGGCGACCGGCCGGCACGCGCAGATCGAGCTGATGATGCGGGACTGGAAGACGTTCTCCTCCACCCGGCCGGCGTTCGAGGAGATCGGGCAGCCGATGATCCTGCTGTCCGACGACCCGCCGGACCACCAGCGGGTGCGGACCGTCATCTCCAAGGGCATGTCGGCGGCCGTGCTGCGGCGCTGGCAGGAGGACTTCGCGGCCGAGGCCGAGCGGCTCGTGCGCTCGCTGCTCGACGCGCCGGGCGGGCTGATCGACGGGCACACCGACCTCGCGAAGAAGTACGTGCTCAAGGTGTTCCCCGACGCGATCGGGCTCGGCGACGCCAACCGGGAGATGCTGATCAAGTTCGGGCACGCGCAGTTCAACATGTTCGGGCCGAAGAACGACATCTACCGGGCAGTCCATGGACGCGGCGGGCGAGGTCTTCGAGTGGGTCGCCACGAACTGCAAGCGGGACGCGGTCCAGCCCGGCGGCGATCTGCATGGCGATGTACGAGGCGGCCGACACCGGGGCGGTCACCCAGGAAGAGGCCGAGATCCTGGTGCGCACGCTGTACTCGGCGGGGTCCGACACCACGATCTACGCCCTCGGCAACACGCTGCGGGCGCTGGCGGAGAACCCGGACCAGTACCAGCTGCTGCGGTCCGAACATCGACGAGTTCGCGACGCGGGCCTTCGAGGAGGGCATCAGGTACGACAACCCGGCCCGGTTCACCAGGCGGCGGGCGACGGCGGAGGTCGACGTCGACGGGGTGACGCTGCCCGAGGACGCCAAGCTCCTGCTGCTGCACATGCCCGGCGGGCGTGACCCGCGCCGCTGGGAGAACCCGGGCACGTACGACATCACCCGCGACGTCGTCGGCAAGCACCTGGGCCTCGGGTTCGGCGTGCACGCGTGCGTGGGCGCGCGCGTGGCCCGGCTCGAGGGCGTGTCGCTGCTGTCCGCCCTGGCGCGGCACGTCGCGTCCATCGAGCTGGCCGGCGAGCCCGAGGTGACCACCAACATGGCGGTGCACGGCCACGAGAAGCTGCCGCTGCGGATCGTCCCCGCCTAACTCGCTCGCGCCCGGTGAGCTGCCCGGTGAGCGTCGTCAACGGCGACAGCGCTCACCGGGCTCTTGACGCGGTCGCCGGCTGAGCTACCCGACGCTCGCCCTCGGCAGGGTCAGGGCGGCGGACTGCTCGGCGCAGACCTCGGCCATGGCCTGGTGCGCGGCCCGGGACAGCCCGGGGAAGTTGACGAAGCCGTGCGGCATGCCGACGTACTCGGTGAACCGCACCGGGACTCCCGCGGCGCGCAGCGCCGCGGCGTAGCGCACGCCGTCGTCGCGCAGCGGGTCGTGCTCGCCGACCTGGATCAGGGCCGGGGGCAGCCCGGCGTGGTCGGCGAGCAGCGGCGACGCCCACGGGTTGGCCGGGTCCCCGTCCGGGCCGAGGTAGAGCCGCTTGTAGGCGCTCCTCTCCGCCGCGGACAGGAACGGCGCGGACGGGTCCGCCGTCGCCGGCGCCGCCCCTCGTCATGTCGGTGGCCGGGTAGATCAGCGCCTGGTGACTGATCGCGGGGCCGCCGCGCTCGCGCGCGATCAGGCAGGTCACCGCGGCCAGGTTGCCGCCCGCGCTCTCCCCCATGACCCCGATCCGCCCGGTCGCGCCCAGCTCGGCGGCGTTGGCCGCCGCCCAGGCGAGCGCCGCGTAGCAGTCCTCGACCGCGGCCGGGAACATGTGCGACGGCGCGAGCCGGTAATCCACGGAGACGACGACCGCTCCGACGCTGGCGGCGACCGAGCCGCACATCCAGTCGCCCATGTCCAGGCCGCCGAAGCACGAAGCCGCCGCCGTGGAAGTAGACGACAAGCGGCCGGCCGGCGCTGGCGTCGCCGGCGCCGGCGGCCGGCCGGCTGGTAGACGCGAACCTTGAGGTCCCCCGCTGGTCCTGGCACCGACCGGTCCGTCACCTCGACCTCCGGCGCGACCGCGCCGAACAGCCACCTGGTCACCGCGTTCGCCGGCACCTGCCTGGCCTGGCAGGGCGATGACCTCGGCGTCGCTCATGGTCGCGACCGAGACCATGCGCCTGGTCAGCCAGCCCCACGCGCGCAGCCGCAGGTCTATCGCGCGCCATCGTGACATTCCCTTCTCGCCCCTTCCGCCCGGCCAGCCTGCCGACGGGCAGCTAAGACAACACCGCTATCGTCCCTGTCCGCGCTGGCGCGCGCTAGTAGCGCCGCGGTTCCGGCCAGGCCTGAGGCCGTGGCCAACGGCGATGCGGTCAGCCGGGTCTCGCGAGGCGAGCAGACCAGGACGCGGATCGTCAGGGTCTGAGGTTACGGTCGGGTCATGACTGACTTCACTGATACGGACCTGCGAGGATCGCGGTTCGAGCGGGCCGACCTGAGCGGCTCGCAGTTCTTCGCCAGTGACCTGGCAGGCGCCCGGTTCCGTGAGGTGGACCTGAGCGGCGTCGTGATGCGCGGCGTCGAGCTCGGCAACGTCGAGATCTACGGCGAGATCGAGAACGTGACGATCAACGGCGTCGACGTCGGGCCGCTCATTGAGGCGGAGCTCGACCGGCGGTATCCCGACCGGGCCAAGATGCGCCCGGCCGACCCGGCCGGATTCCGCGAGGCGTGGGACATCCTCGACCGTCTGTGGGCCCAGACCGTCGAGCGCGCCAGGCGCCTGCCGCCGGGGCTGCTGCACGAGTCGGTGGACGGCGAGTGGTCGTTCACCGAGACGCTGCGCCACCTGGCGTTCGCCACCGACGCCTGGGTCAGCCGGGCGATCCTCGGCGACCCGTCGCCGTGGGCCCCGCTCGACCTGCCCTGGGACGGGATGCCCGACACGCCGGGAGTGCCCCGCGACCGCGCGGCCGGCCGCCGCTCGACACCGTGCTCGCGCTGCGCCACGACCGGATGTCCACCGTGCGCGACGTGATCGGCAAGCTGACGGACGAGTCGCTGGCCGCCGATACCGAGCCGGTCGAGGGGCCCGGCTGGCCACGGCCGGTCAGCTACCCCGTCAGGACGTGCCTGCGCGTGGTGCTCAACGAGGAGTGGGAGCACCGCCTGTACGCCGAGCGCGACCTCGCCGTCCTGGTCAGAGGGACTGAAGGGCATTGAGCACCTGGCGCAGCAGCCCGATGTCGGTTACCCGCCCGCGCGGCGCCGCCGCCGTGACCTCGATCAGGTTCTCTTGCAGCAGGTCGTCGAGGACGACGCGGACCACGCCGAGCGGCAGCCCGACGGCGGCGGCGAGCTCCGCCACGGTCACCGGGACCCGGCACAGCTCCAGGATGTGGCTGCGTTCCGGGCTCCGGTAGGTGACGTCGGCCGACTGCGGGGTCCGGGCGACGGTGTCGACCAGGTCGAAATGCCACGCTCCCCGCAGTTGCGTCCGCCCGCCGGTCACCGTGTACGGGCGGGATACCGGGCCGGCGTCCCAGTCGGTCCATCTGTCATCGTCCGCGGAGTTCATGAGCCTGGCTCACCGTGCGACCGGTCCTGAACGGGAAATCGCGGGTTCGCGATCATATGCTGCCCAACCCGCTTGATGAGCACGGCCATCTCGTAAGCGACCTGGCCCGCATCCGCGGTCGCGTCGGCGAGCAGCGCCAGGCACGTGCCCCGGCCGGCCGGGGTGATGAACAGCAGCAAGGCGTCCATCTCGACGATCGTCTGGCTGACCTCGCCGCAGCCGAAGCGCTGCCCGGCACCGCGGGCGAGGCTCTGCACGCCCGCCGCGAGGGCGGCGAGGTGGCCGGCGGCCTCCTCGCTCACCTCCGGGGACCGGCCGAGGGTGAGGCCGTCCGGGGAAAGGATGACCGCGTACCGATGCCATCGACGGCGCCGGCGAGGTTTTCCAGCAGCCAGTCAAGCTCCGTCACGGCGGTTCCTCCGCTCATCCTCTGCCCGGTCCTGCCCTGGTTCCGGCTTTCCGCCGGCCTGGCGCCGTGCTCGTCGTCGCCCGCGCCGCCCGCGCTGAGACCGTTTCGCCAGCCCTGCCGGATGGAGGACAGCAGGGCACGGGCCTGGTCGGGCGACCGGCCCGCGAGCGGTCCCTTGGGGGCACTTCGACGGCTCCTCGCGCAGTTGCGGCGCCATGCTGGCCATCGGCTGCCGCTGCGGCAGGCCCGCGGTCCCTGCCGCCGCCGCGCGCCGCCCGCTCGTCCGCGCGCGCCTGCCCGCGGTGCGGGGCCGCGGCCGGCCGGACTGCCCGGCGCGCGCCGGAGGGAGCGGCGGGTGCCCGCGTCCCGCGGCCACTCCGGCGGGCACCGCGGCCGCCGCGCCGCTGGCGCCCTGGCCGCCTGGGTGGCCGCCCCGCGACGAAGACGGTCTCTTCCTCCGATACGACGAGCGAATGCGGGAGGAGCACCACCGCCAGCATCCCGCCGTAGGCCGACGCGCGCAGCGAGACCTTGATCCCGTGCCTGGCGGCGAGGCGGCTGACCACGAACAGCCCGAGCTGGTCGCTGTCGGCCAGGTCGAACTCCGGCGGCCTGGCGAGCCGGTCGTTCAGCACGCCCAGGATGTCGCCGGGAATGCCGAGGCCACGGTCCTCGACCTCGATCACGTACCCGTTGGCCACCCGGCCGCACCTGACCTGGACGCGGGTGCCGGGCGGGGAGTAGAGCACGGCGTTCTCCACCAGCTCGGCGAGCAGGTGGGTCACGTCGGCGACGCCGCCGCCCTTGCAGGAAGTCCGGGGAGTCGGTGATCAGGTCGACCCGGGCGAAATCCTCGATCTCCCCCAGCGCGCCCCGCAGCACCTCGATCACGGGGACCGGCTGCCGCCAGGCGCGCCCGGGCGCCGCGCCAGAGAGAATGATCAGCCCCTCCGCCTGCCGGCGCATGCGGGTCGTCAGGTGGTCGAGCGGAACAGCTGCGCCAGCGTCTCTGGGTCGTCCGTGCCCCGCTCCATCTCGTCGAGCATCTTCAGCTGGCGCTGGAGGAGCGACTGGTTGCGCCGGGCCAGGCTGCGGAAGACGAGGCTGACCCCCTTGCGCAGTCGCGCCTGCTCGACGGCCGCCTCGACCGCGGTCCGCTGCACCGCGGAGAACGCGGCGGCGGTCTCGGTCACCTCCCTGGTCCTGCGTGCGCAGGGCCAGCGGGGGCGCCTCGACGTCCACGTCTACCTCTTCGCCCGCCCGCAGCCGCCTGACCACGCTCGGCAGCCGCTCGCTCGGCTAGCGCGATGCGCCGCACCGCGCAGGCCGGTCAGCTCGCGGCTGATGCGGTTACCGAACCGCAGCAGGAGCAGCACGGAGATGACGACCGCGACGAGTCCGGCGCCGCCGACGAGGACGAGGCGGAGCAGGATGATGTCGCTCGCGTGCGCGTCTCCCGTTGGTCACGCCGAGCCGGGCGGCGGTCTCCGCCGCGGTGAACTCCGCGATCACCGATCCGACGCTTGACTGCCAGGCCGCCGGGCTCACCGGCAGCGGCGCGCCGGGCGGGGTGGCGATGATCTTGTCCTCGAGCCGGGCGAAGCTCGCGAACGCGCTCGACGCGAGGACGCGCGGGTACGGGTCGGGGCTTTCCTGCCAGTCGAGCGGGGAGCTGCCAAGCTGCTCAAGTAGCCGCTGGTTGTCGACGGTCTGCCGCGAACACCCGCAGGCTCGGCCGCGGACATGCGGTCGCCGGAGACCAGCGCGCCGCCCACCAGCGTTGCTTCCTGGCCGATCGTCGTCGGTCGCCTCCCCTTCCTGGATCGCTGCCTGGCTCTCCTGGTACAGCTGGACCGATCCCGACGGGTCGTACTCAGCGCGCTGGTGAACGGGTAGATCGCGTTCGCTACGTCCTTGTACGCCTGGAAAGCCGCGAGCGGCGCGATCGTGCCCGCGTCGACCTGGGCCCTGAGCGCGCCGAGCTGGCCCAGCCGGGCCGAGCAGCGTCGCCGCCAGCCGGCCGGCTGGCCGCCGGCTCGACTCCGGCGGCCGCCGCGGCGGCGGTCCTGAAGGTGGCGACGGCGGCGTCGGTCCGCGGCCGCTGCGCGAGCAGGGCGGCGCGTCGACAGGCGGCCGTGCGCGCTCTGCCAGATGAAGGTGTCCGCGCGTTCGGTGTCGAGCTGCTGGATCAGCGCCTCAAGCGGGGCGCCGATGTCAGCGTTGGACCGTGTCGGCGTTGCGCTTGGCGATGGCGCCGCCGACGGTGCTCGTGGCCGCGTACGCCCACAGCGCGATCAGCGAGAGCAGCGGGATGATGAGCAGGATCGTGATCGTGAACCGGATGGACCGCTGGCGGAGGGTGCGCTCGCCCCGGCGCCGGCCCGCGTATCCCGGACCGTTCCGGAAGGCCCCGCTCCCGAGGGTCCCACTCCCGAAGGCCCTGCTCCCGAAAACATTGCGTCCAAGGGAGTAGCGATGCCGCCCCTGGTCGCGGGACGGTTCGGCGGCGCTCGCCTGCTCGGCGTAGTCGGCATAGCCGTCCGGCTTGGGCACCAGGCGAGGCGATCCGCCCGCGGGTCCCCGCTCGAATCTTCCCGCACCCATCGCTTCCCCTGTCCTGCTCGGGCGTGAATTACCGCGAGGCTACCGTTATATCTAACTAAATTCACTCATATGAGAAATATCGTTACTATGACGATTCGCCCGGGTGCGCGCGCCGGCCTGGCCGCCTGGGTCAGGGAAGGTGGCAGTCGGTAAGGTCGTTCCCTGAGACCAGCTTTTCTGGAGGGAACATGAGCGAGTCGCCTGGTGAGGTCGTCCAGCAGCGCGGGCTGTGGTTCGAGGAGCTGCGGACCGGGGTCGTCTACAAGCACTCGCCCGGGCGGACGATCGGCGAGGCGGACAACACGCTGTTCTCCACGCTGACCATGAACCCGCAGTCGCTGCACCTGGACGCGGCGTTCAGCGCGTCGACCGAGTTCGGCGAGCGGCTGGTCAACAGCCTGCTGACCATGTCCGTCCTCGTCGGGCTCTCCGTCGGCCACCTGACCCAGGGGACGATCGTGGCGAACCTGGGGTTCCGCGACGCGCGCTTCCCCGCTCCCGTCCGGCACGGCGACACGATCTACGGTGAGACGGTCGTGACGGAGAAGCGGCTGTCGGCCAGCCGGCCAGGCCAGGGGATCGTGACGTTCGAGCACACCGCGCGCAACCAGCACGGCGAGGTCGTGGCCGTCGTCACCCGGACCACGCTGATGCGGTGCCGGCCGAAAGCCGGGCAGCAGCGGGCCAGCCGGGGCAGGAGGTGGAGTATGACGCCTCCTGAGCCGCCGTCCCTGCCCGGTCCCGCGCTGCTGTTCTGCCCGGCCGACCGGCCCGACCGGTACGCGCAAGGCCCTGGCCGCCGCCGACGCGGTCATCCTCGACCTGGAGGACGGCGTCGGCGCCGACGGCAAGGACGCGGCGCGGGCCGCGCTGGCCGCGTCGGACCTCGACCCGGCCCGGGTCATCGTCCGGGTCAACGCGGCCGGGACCGCCCGAGCACGCGGCGGACATCGCGGCGCTGCGCGGCACCGGGTACCGGCCGGTCATGCTGCCCAAGACGGAGACCCGCGCGCAGCTCGACGGGCTCGGCGACGACTGGCGGGTCGTGGCGCTGTGCGAGACGCCGCTCGGCGTCGTCAACGCGGCCGAGATCGCCGCCGCGCCGAACGTCATCGCGGTGATGTGGGGCGCCGAGGACCTGATCGCCTCCATGCGCGGCCGGACCAGCCGGTTCCCCGACGGACGGTACCGGGACGTCGCCCTGCACGCCAGGTCGGCGGTGCTGCTCGCGGCCTCCGCCCACGGCAAGGCCGGCCATCGACTCGGTCTACGTGAACATCCCCGACCTCGACGGGCTCGCGGCCGAAGTCGCAGGACGCGGCCGCGTCCGGGCTTCACGCTCAAGGCCTGCATCCACCCGAGCCAGGTGGCGGTCGTCCGCAAGGCGTTCCAGGCGGACGAGGCGCAGGTCGCGTGGGCCCGGCGGGTGCTCGCCGCGGCGCGCGACGCCGGCGGGCGCGACAAGGGCGCGATCAAGGTCGACGGCCAGATGATCGACGCCCCGCTGATCCGCCAGGCCGAGGCGATCCTCGCGCTCGGTCGCGCTGACCCGCCGGGTCCGCAACCGATTCCCGGCCAAAGGGTGGCGGGACGGGCGGAGCCACGCATACGTTCGGGCTGTAGATCTTGGCTCTCCAACCCGATGCGAGGAGTCTCGTGGCGCTTATCAGGCGTGGCATTCACTTTGGGTCCTACGGCAGCGTCGATGACGGGGCCGCGGTGTTCTCGCGGCTCGCCGAGGCGGCGCGGGCCGCGGAGGAGGCCGGGTTCGACGCGATCTCCGTGCCGGACCACGTGCACCAGAACCAGGTCGGCGGCGGCCCGCCTCGCCCATGTTCGAGGCGTACACGGTGCTCGGGGCGCTGGCGCTCGCCACCTCGTCGGCCACGCTGTTCTCGCTGGTCAGCCCGGTTACGCTGCGGGCACCCGGGCTGCTCGCCAAGGCGGTGACCACGCTCGACGTGATCTCCGGCGGGCGGGCCGTGCTCGGCGTCGGCGCGGGCTGGGACGTCGCCGAGCACGAGGCCTACGGGATCGAGTTCCCCGGGCTCGGCGAGCGGTTCGACCGGCTCGACGAGGAGCTGGCCATCTGCCGCGCCATGTTCGGCGCGGAGCAGGCGACGTTCACCGGGAAGTTCTACGCGGTGCGCGACGCCTGCAACTCGCCGCGGCCGGTGCGCGGCTCCATCCCGGTGCTGGTGGCCGGCGGCGGCGAGAAGCGCACGCTTGACCTGGTCGCCCGGTACGGGGACGCGTGCAACGTGGTCGCCGCGACGCCGGCGGAGGTGCGGCACAAGTTCGACGTGCTCGACCGGCACTGCGAGCGCGTCGGGCGGGACCCGGCGGAGATCACCAGGACCGTGTTCGCGTTCGACACCTCGGACCTGGCCGCGCTCGCGGCGTCGGCGCGGTCGATGGCCGCCGTGGGCGCGGACGGCATGATCATCGTCGGCCCGGCGGACCCGGCCGCGATCGGGCCGGTCGGCGCGGTCCTCGCCGAGGCGTTCCCCGGCTGACGGGCCCCGGCTGACGAGCCCGCTGCAGCCTCGGCGGTTCCCAGCCAGGCGCGGGCCGCCGTGGTCAGCGCGGTCACGCCGGTGCGGATCGTCGGGTCGATGACCGGCGCGAACAGCGGGGAGTGGTTGGACGGCAGGCCGTCCACGATGACCCTCGCCTCCTCGACCGTCGTGACGCCCGCGAACAGGGCCGGGTCGGAGCCGCCGAGGAACCAGTAGGCGCACGGCACGCCCGCGGCGGTCGCCAGCAGGCCGACGTCCTCGCTGCCGGTCACCGGGCCGGGGTCGAGGGTCAGGCGTGCCCGCCGGCGTTGAACAGCTCGGTGAGCCTGGCGCAGGCGGCCGGGTCGTTGACCAGGACGGGGAACGAGACCTCGGTGGTGATCTCGGGTTCCTTGGCGCGCGCCGGAGGCGGCGGCCTCGGCGCGGACGATGCGGTCGATCGCGGCGCGGGCCTTGTCGTGCACCTTCGTCGTTGAAGGAGCGCAGCGACAGCAGCAGCTCGGCCTGGTCGGGGATGATGTTCGGCGCGGTGCCCGCGCGCAGCGCGCCGACCGTGAGGACGGCGGTCTCGCTCGCCGCCAGCTCGCGGGACACGACCCCCTGCAGCCGGAGCACGGTGGCGGCCGCCATCAGGATGGGGTCGACCGTGGTCTCCGGGCGCGACCCGTGGCCGCCCTGGCCGTACAGCACGACCCGCAGCGCGTCGGCCGCGGCCATCGCGGCGCCGCCGTGCACCGCGAGCACGCCCGCCGGCAGGGGCATGACGTGCTGGCCGAGGACGATGTCGGGCACGGGGAACCGCTCGTACAGGCCGTCGTCGATCATGGCCCGCGCCCCCTTGCCGGCCTCCTCGGCGGGCTGGAACACGAGCAGCAGCGTGCCGCGCCAGGCGTCGCGCGCCGCGGCCAGCTCCGCCGCGGCGCCGAGCAGGCAGGTGACGTGCATGTCGTGGCCGCAGGCGTGCATCACGGGGACGTCCGCGCCGCCGGAGTCCTGCGCGCTGCCCGGTGCTCGCGTACGGCAGGCCGGTCTGCTCAAGCACCGGGAGCCCGTCCATGTCGGCGCGCAGCAGCACGGTCGGGCCCGTCCCCGTTGGCACAGCACGCCGACCACGCCGGTGCCGCCCACCCCGGTCGTGACCTGGTAGCCGAGGCCGTGCAGCCGTTCCGCGACGATGCCCGCGGTCCGGTGCTCGGCGAACGCGAGCTCCGGGTGCGCGTGCAGGTCGCGGTAGAGCGCGGCCAGTTCATCCAGGTCAGGGGCATCAGCCACCGGGAACCTCCCTGGGTCGTGACCGCCTCGCGCGTGCGGGCCCACCACATCGTATGCTCGTGCAGGTAAGCGGCCCAGCGGCGCCGTCCTCGAGCGCTCAGCAAACTCGCAAATGCGGACTTTCTGGCGGTTAACACGCCAAGAGTTGAATATTCACGCTTCGTTTACGGGGCCAAGATATAAATTCGGACCCGTAAACCTAGAAGGGCGGAGCCGCAACCGCCCGGGGAGCAGGGGATCACGCATGAACCAGGCAGTCTCTCCGGACGCGGCGGAAGCGGACGAGGCGGAAAGCCCCCTGGCCCGGACCGCGGGCAACCCGAGCGTGCCCAACCCGGCCCGGGTGTACGACGCGCTGCTTGGCGGCAAGGACAACTACGCCATCGACCGCGCGGTCGCGGACAAGCTGGCCACCGCCAAGCCGGCGCTGCGCCCGAACGTGCGCGCCAACCGGGCCTACCTCGGCCGGGTCGTCAGGTACCTGGCCGCCGAGGCCGGCATCAGGCAGTTCCTCGACCTCGGGACGGGGCTGCCGAACCTCGACAACACGCACGAGGTCGCGCAGCGCGCCGCGCCGGAATCGCGGATCGTGTACGTGGACAACGACCCGGTCGTCCTCGCGCACGCCCGGGCACTGCTCGTCAGCAGCACCCACGAGGGCGCGACGGACTACCTGCAGGCCGACATCCGCGACCCGGCGGCCATCCTCGAGCAGGCCGCGGCAACCCTTGACTTCAGCAAGCCGGTCGCCGTCATGCTGCTCGGGGTGCTCTACATGATCCCGGACGCCGACCGGCCGTATGAGACGGTCGACGCCTACCTGAGCCCCCTGGTGCCCGGCAGCTACCTGGCCATCTCCCATCCGGCCAGCGACGTGGACGCCGAGGCCGCCGCGCAGGCCGCGCGCGAGTACGACAACTCGCTGCCCACCACGCAGACCAACCGGAACCAGGCCCAGGTCACCAAGTTCTTCGACGGCCTCGAACTGCTGCCGCCCGGCGTGGTCCAGCTCAACAAGTGGCGCCCCGACCCCGGCGACGAGGATCCCGGCATCGAGATCTCCAGCTGGGCCGGCCTCGGCCTCAAGCGCTAAGGCAAGACCAGTCATCCAGAACGAGTGCGGCTTACTCCCCCGGCTCACTCATCGGCCGCGGACATGGCGTCGGAAGCGATGCCGCGGACCCGGGCCAGCTCAAGCTTGCCGGTCGGGGTGCGCGGGCAGGGCCGGCAGCAGGATGACCGCCCTGGGCACCTTGTAGCCCGCCAGGCGGCTGCCTGACCGCTGACCGCAGTTCCTCCGCGGTCAGCGTCGCGCTGCCGGTCGCGACCACGGCCACCACGCGCTCGCCCCAGGTCTCGTCGGGCACGCCGACGACGGACGCGTCGGTCACGCCGGGATAGGCGAGCAGGATGTCCTCGACCTCCTGCGGGTGGACCTTCTCCCCGCCGGTGTTGATCACGCCCGCCCCCCGGCCGAGGAAGCGGATCGCCCCGTCCGCCTCGACCGTCGCGAGGTCGCCGGGCATCGTGTACCTGACTCCCCCGACGACCCGGAACGTGGCCGACGTCTTCGCCGCGTCCTTGTAGTAGCCGGACGGGATCGAGCCGCCGAAGGCGAGCGTGCCGACCTCACCGCTGCCGGGAACGACCGGCTGGCCGGACGCGGTAAGCACCCGCGTCGCCGCCACCGGGTAGAACCGCGACGGCAGGTCGGCGGCCGACGAGGTGACCGCGTAGGCGAACGGGCCGCCCTCGCTCGACGCGATCGCGTCGGTGATCGTGACCGTGGCGCGCTCGTGCAGGGCCCGCTTGATCCGGTCGCTCAGCACCGTCCCCGAGCTGGTGACCGACTCCAGCGAGCTGAGATCGTGCGGCCGTCCGGCGGCCTCGGCCGCGAGCAGCTCGTCGACCAGCGGCTGGCACACGGCGTTGCCCGCCACGACGAGGGTACGGACGCGCTGCGCGGCCACCAGCTCCCACACGTGCCGCGGGTCGAGGCCGCCCGGCTTGGTCAGCACGACCCGGCCGCCGGCGGTCAGCGTGCCCATGCTGTTGAACAGGCCGGTCGCGTGCATCAGGGGCACGGCCGACAGGGCCACCGGGGACCGGCCGCGCGGCCCGGGCCGACGCAACGATCGCCACCAGCTCGTCGACCGTCGCGGGCGGCGCGGTCACGCCCAGGCGGCTGAAGAGCCCGGCCGACATCGAGCCGAACAGCTGGGACATGGTGCCAGATGACGCCCTTCGGCTTGCCCGTGGTGCCGCCGGTGTACATGAAGAGCTCGTCGGCGCCCGGCCGCGGCTCCCGGGGGCGCGGCGCGGTCGCGGCGTACAGGTCGGCGAGCTCGGGCGCGTCACGGACCGGGCCGGCCTCGGGCAGTGCCATGTCCGGCGCCGGGCCCGCCCGGACGAGCAGGCGCAGCGACGGGAGGGCCGAGGCGGCGTGCACCACGTTCGCCGCGAGGTCGCCGCTGAAGACCAGCGCGGCGGCGTCGGCGTCGGCGAGGAGCGCGGTCAGCTCGTCCTTGGTGTAGCGGTAATTGGCGTTGACCGGCACCGCGCCGAGCTTGAACGCGGCGAACACGGTCTCCAGGTACGGCGCGCCGTTGTACAGGTAGCACGCGACCTTGTCCCCCGGCCCGACCCCGGCCGCGGACAGGGCGGCCGCGAGGCGGGCCGCGCGGTCATCCCACTCCGCGAACGTGTAGTCCCGCGCCGGTTCCGAGATCGCCACGGCGTCCGGCAGGTCACGGGCGATGGCCTCCCAGATCGTGCCGAAGGAGACGTCCACCGATCAGACCTCCTCGTCTGAGCCTGATACGTCCCAGCCTGACAGGCGCCGGCGGGCCTGTCGATGTGCGCGCCCACAGGCAGATACCCTCGTGATTCATGACGGCCCCGCTTCCCGAGATGTCGCTGCCGGAATGGCTGGTGCTCACGATCCTGCGCCAGCAGTCGGCGCACGGCTTCGCGGTCGCGCAGCTGACCGCGGCCGGCGGCGACCTTGGCCGGGTGTGGCAGATCCCGAAGGCGGTCGTCTACCGCGCGATCGGCCGCCTGCTCGACGCGGGGCTCATCGTCCCCGAGGGCACCGAGCCCGGCCTCGGCCCGCAGCGCACCGTCTACACCGCGACGGCCGACGGCCGCGCCGCCGCCGACCGCTGGCTGCACGCGCCGGTCGAGCACGTCCGGGAGATCCGCTCGGAGCTGCTGCTCAAGCTCGCCCTGCTCGACCGCGCGGGCGAGGACCCGGCTGCCCTGCTCCAGGCGCAGCGCGCGGTGCTCGAGCCGATCGTCGAGGCGATCGAGTCGCGCCGCGCGCGCAGCGCCGGCTTCGACGCGACCCTCCTGGCCTGGCGCCGGGCGAACGCGGTCGCCGCCCTGGACTTCCTCGACACGATCGCGCCCGCCGAGTCCCGGCAGCCGTTAGCCGGGCCGGCGTGCGCGTCCGCCACGGCGAAGAAGCGGTGCGGGGCGTCGTCGTAGGCGGTTACGGTCCAGCCGGCGGCCGCGGTGGACCGGCGCAGCGGGCCCTCGGCCAGGGGCTCGTCGGGGGAAAGCGCGTGGCCGTGCCGGGCGGCGAGCGCGGCGCGGCCGGACGGGTGGAAGAGCACGAGCAGGCCGCCTGGCCGGGTCACCCGGGCCAGCTCGCGCAGCCCGGCCTCGGTGTCCGGCAGGTGGTTGACCAGGCCAGCGGCGAAGATCGCGTCGACCGAGCCGTCGGCGAAGGGCAGCGCGCGGGCGTCGGCGAGGACCAGCGAGGCCCGCGGCCAGGGTCGCCGCGGGCCGGGCCGCGTCGAGCATTTCCGGCGTGATGTCCAGGGCGATGACCGCGCCGGACGGGCCGACCGCCATGCGCAGCGGCGGCAGCGCCCGCCCGGTGCCGCACCCGACGTCGACGACCACGCCGCCGCGGCCTGATGCCCGCCTCGGCGACCGCCGCGCAGTACGCGGGCAGGTCGTCGCCGAACTTGGCGTCCCAGGTCGCGGCGCGGCAGGCGAAGAACGCGCGCGTCTCCGTCAGGTACCACGAGCCGCGCGCCGCTAGCGGCGCGGCCACCCGCCTGATCACCGGCCAGTCGATGTCGTGCAGGTCGATCACGATGTCGGCGCGCTCCTCGCGCTCGCGCCGGTCGCGTCGCCCCGGTCCGCGCCTGCCGTCTTTGGCTGTCCTTGCGGTACACGGGGAAATGCCGGCCGCCTGGCGCGGTCCGCAGGAAGATCGTCACGTCCGAGGGCCCGGTCGCGGTCCAGCGTCACCTGGGCCTGGCGCCCGCGCGCGCCCAGCTTCTCGGCGAGCCGGGCGGCGAAGAGCTCCGCCTGGTCGGCCGGGCCGTCGACCAGCACGCGCCGGGACCGGGCGGGCAGGAGCGCCGCCAGGCTGCCGAGCATCTCCTCCCACCGGCGCTGGCTGCTGTCGCCTGTCGGCGCCTGCCCGTGTTGGATGCTGGGCGGATGTTCCAGCGGTGGGCATGACCCCATCATGCAAACGCCGCTTGCACTGCGCAAGGAGCATTAGCCCGATATGTGACCGGGTGATCACCGAGTGGGTAACGGGCCGGAGTAGCGTAAGCCCGCAGGATCACTGATCATCCATCATCACGGGGAGTGTTACTCATGAAGCTGAGCGCGCGTAATCAGATTCCGGCCACGGTGACCGCCATCACCGCGGGGGAAGCGACCGCCAACGTCGAGCTCGACGCGGGCGGCGTCCGGCTCGTGGCCTCGATCACCGTCGAGGCGGCCAACGAGCTGAAGCTCGCCGCCGGCAGCCAGGTCACCGCCATCATCAAGGCGTCGGACGTCATCCTCGCTGTCGCAGACTGAGCACGGACCCTGAGCCAGCGCTCCTTGCGCAGGTGGCCACTGTCGTTGTCTCATTGTGACTACCTACCGACCGGGCACGGTCACTGACCGGTGCCCGCGCGCGGCAACGTTCGGCTGGCTGCAACGGGGTAGCCGGCCGCGCCGCGCGGCAAGGAGATGAGCGTTCATGACAGTCGACCGTGGACCAGACCGTAGAGCAGTTCACCGGCTACTCCCCGCCAGCTCTTCATCAACGGCCAGTGGGCCGACGCGGCCTCGGGCAAGACGTTCGAGACGCCGAACCCCGCGACCGGCGCCACGCTGGCGAACGTCGCGGAAGGCGACGCCGAGGACATCGACCGCGCCGTCCAGGCCGCCCGCACGGCGTTCGACGACGGCCCGTGGAGCCGCATGACGCCGTCCGAGCGCGGCCGGATCATCTGGCGGATCGGCGACCTGATCCTCGAGCACGCCGAAGAACTCGCCCAGCTCGAATCGCTGGACAACGGCAAGCCCTACGCCGTCGCCCTCGCGGCCGACGTCCCGCTCGCCGCGGACCTGTTCCACTACATGGCCGGCTGGGCGACCAAGATCGAGGGCAACTCGATCAACATCTCCGTGCCCTACATGCCGGGCGCGAACTTCCACTCCTACACGCTGCGCGAGCCGGTCGGCGTGGTCGGGCAGATCATCCCGTGGAACTTCCCGCTGCTGATGGCCGCGTGGAAGCTCGGCCCGGCGCTGACCACGGGCAACACCGTGATCCTCAAGCCCGCCGAGCAGACGCCGCTGACCGCGATCCGCCTCGCGGGCCTGATCGCCGAGGCGGGCGTGCCCGAGGGCGTGGTCAACGTGGTCACCGGCTTCGGCGAGACGGCCGGCGCTGCGCTCGCCGCCCACCCGATGGTCGACAAGGTCGCCTTCACCGGGTCGACCGAGGTCGGCAGGCTGATCGTGCACGCGGCGGCGGGGAACCTCAAGAAGGTCTCGCCTGGAGCTCGGCGGCAAGTCGCCGAACATCGTCTTCGACGACGCCTCGCCCGAGGCCGTGGCCGGCGCCGCGAACGCGATCTTCTTCAACCACGGCCAGTGCTGCGTCGCCGGCTCCCGGCTGTTCGTCCAGCAGAGCCGGTTCGACGAGGTCGTCGAGGGCGTCGCCGAGATCGCCAAGTCGATCAAGCTCGGCCCGGGCATGAACGCGGACACCCAGATGGGCCCGCTGGTCTCCGAAGAGCAGTTCCAGCCGGGTCACCGGCTACCTGGAGTCGGGCCGGGCGGACGGCGCCACGGCGCTCACCGGCGGCGGCCGCTTCGGCGACAAGGGCTACTTCGTCGAGCCGACCGTGCTGACCAACGTCACGCCCGGACATGAAGGTCGTCCGCGAGGAGATCTTCGGCCCGGTCGTGGTCGCGGCGCCGTTCCAGTCGCTCGACGACATCGCCGCCCAGGCCAACGACTCCGAGTACGGTCTCGGCGCGGGCATCTGGACCCAGGACATCTCCAAGGCGCACGCCCTGGCGAAGAAGCTCCGGGCCGGCACCGTCTGGATCAACTGCTACAACGTCTTCGACGCGTCGCTGCCGTTCGGCGGCTACAAGCAGTCCGGCTGGGGCCGCGAGATGGGCCACGAGGTCCTCGAGGCCTACACCGAGGTCAAGGCGGTCACCGCGCTGCTGTAGCCCGGGGGGGCGACCCCCCGTACCCCCGATGTCGGAGACGCGCGGTCCTGATCGCAGAAACCGCGATTTTATCAGGCCCGCCCGTCGCCGACCAAAGCTGCGAGGTGACTGCGATTCCCCCATTACTCCCCGTCCAGGGGGCGTGCTCCGGTCCAGAGGGTGTGCTCCCGTCCAGAGGGCGTGCTCCCGTCCAGGCGGGTGGCGATGCTGGAGAACCTCGGGGTGCACCGCGTGTCAGGAGCCGGAGGGGAACTTGCCCGGGGCGTGAAACACGAACCCGTTCGGGATGATCCGTGCACGTCAGCCCGAACGTACCCGCGGCGGCCGTGCCAGCCGGCGCCGCCGCGGGCGCCCGCCGTGGCGCCGCGCTCCGGCGGGCTTGTGGGATGGCCCAAGTCCGTCGCCGGCCAGGTTGTCAGCGCCGCCCTTGGCTGCCGTGAGCCGCCCATTTAGGCTTGTAGTCACATTGAGACTACGTCCCTTGTGCCCGGATTGCCGCGTGGCCTCAGGGGGCGACGATGGGAGGCCCCAATGACCGTCTCAGCCAGCGAGGCGACGGTACCCGTCAAGCACACGGATCGCTTCTTCATCGGCGGGCAGTGGGTGACCCCGTCGTCCGACTCGACGATCAAGCGTCATCGACTCGCACACCGAGCAGGTCTACCTCACCGTCGCCGAGGCGCAGGCCGCCGACATGGACCGCGCCGTCGCCGCGGCGAAGGAGGCGTTCGACCACGGGCCGTGGCCGCGCCTGACGCCACGCGGAGCGGGCCGCCTACCTGCGGGCGCTCGGCGACGAGGTCGTGAAGCGGTCCGCCGACATCGCCCAGATGTGGCCGCGCGAGTCCGGCGTGATCGCCGCCGTCGCGCAAGGGCGCGGCCTTCGGCGCCAAGCACACCTTCGACTACTACGCCGACCTGGCCGACACGTTCGAGTGGGAGCGGCCGGCCAAGCCCGCGCGCGGCGGCTTCGGCCTCGTCGTCAAGGAGCCGGTCGGGGTCGTCGGCGCGATCATCCCGTGGAACGCGCCGATGGGCCTGATCTCGATGAAGCTCGCCCCCGCGCTGCTCGCCGGGTGCACGGTCGTGCTGAAGACCTCCCCGAGGCGCCGGGCGAGGGGTACGTGATCTCCGAGGCCGCCGAGGCCGTCGGCCTGCCGGCCGGCGTGCTCAACGTGGTCTGCGCCGACCGCGAGGTCTCCGAGCTGCTCGTCCGCGATCCCGCGGGTGGACAAGATCACCTTCACCGGGTCGACCGCCGCCGGGCGGCGGATCGCGTCGATCTGCGGCGAGCGGATCGCCCGGGTGACGCTCGAGCTCGGCGGCAAGTCCGCCGCCGTCATCCTCGACGACGCGGACATCGAGACCGCCGCCGCCGCGCTCGCGCAGGCCGAGTGCCTGCTGTCCGGCCAGGTCTGCGCGTCGCTCACCAGGATCGTGGTCTCCCGGCCGCGGCACGACGCGATGGTCGAGGCGCTCGCCGCCGCGTTCTCCAAGGTCAAGGTCGGCGACCCGTTCGACCCGGCGTCGCAGATGGGCCCGCTGGCCGCCGAGCGGCAGCGCGACCGGGTCGAGGGCTACATCGCCAAGGGCATCGAGATCGGCGCGACGCTCGCCACCGGCGGCGGCCGCCCCAAGGACCTCGACACGCGGCTGGTACGTCGAGCCGACCGTGTTCGGCAACGTGGACAACTCCTCGGTCATCGCCCAGGAGGAGATCTTCGGCCCGGTGCTCTCCGTCATCCCGGCCGCCGACGAGGACGACGCGGTGCGGATCGCCAACGACACCATCTACGGGCTGCACGGCGCCGTGTTCACCAACGACGTCGACCGGGCCCGCGAGGTCGCCGGGCAGATTCGGACCGGGGCCATCGGGCACAACGGCTTCAAGTCGGACTTCGACATGGGGCACGGCGGGTTCAAGCAGTCCGGCATCGGCCGCGAGGGCGGGGTCGACGGGCTGCTGCCGTTCCTTGAGTCGAAGGCCATGCTGCTCGACGGCCCGACCTCCAGGTACCGCGACATTCAGCTCTGAACGAACCAGGCAGCTCGCAGCAATCTCGAGTCAAGGAGGACCAGTACATATGACAACGGCAGCAGACGCGATCAGCACGCCGCTGCTGATCGCCGGCGAGGAGCGGCCGGGCAGCGCCGGCACGTTCCCGGTCTATGACCCCGCCCAGTCGGGGGCGATCATCGGCTACGCCGCCGCCGCGTCGCGCGACGACGCGCTGGCCGCCGTGGCCGCCGCCGAGGCGGCCTGGCCCGCCTGGGCCGCGAAGACGGCCGCCGAGCGCGTCGCGATCTGCCTCAAGGCCCTGGAGGGCCTGGAGACGGACAGCGACGCGCGCACCGACATCCTGTCGCGGGAGAACGGGAAGATCCGGTTCGAGGCCTTCATCGACCTCGCCGTCTTCTCCGGCCGGTTCCACCAGGCGGCGGAGTACGCGCCCGAACTGGACGTCGACGAGCACATCCAGGGACCGCCGTTCAACACGACGATCACCAAGCTGTCGCGCGGCGTCGTGACGATCATCTACCCGTTCAACTGGCCGCTGGCGATCCTCGCCGCGTCCCTGCCGGCCGCGCTGATGTCCGGCAACACGGTGATCGTGAAGCCGCCGCCCACCACGCCGCTGTCGTCGGTGCAGACGCTCAAGCACCTGGTGAGGGCGCTGCCGCCCGGCGTGCTCAACGTGGTCACCGGCGCGGACGACGTGGTCGGCCCGGTCGTCGTCGGCGACCCGCGGATCCGGCACGTCTGCTTCACCGGCTCGGTCGGCGGCGGCAAGCGGATCATGACGATGGCCGCCGCGAACGTCACCAACGTGACCCTTGAGCTTGGCGGCAACGACCCGGCGCTCGTGCTGGACGACGCCGTCCTCGACGAGGCGGCGTTCGCCAAGATGAGCGGCGCGACGTTCATGACCACCGGCCAGGTGTGCATGGCGCTCAAGCGGCTCTACGTGCCGCGCTCCCGCTACGACGAGGTCGTCGAGGGCCTGGCGGCTACGCTTCGGGGACCAGAAGATCGGCCCCGGCCTCGACCCGGACGTCACGATGGGCCCGCTCAACACGGCCAACCAGCGCGACTACGTCGCCAAGCTGCTCGAGGAGGCGAAGGCGTCAGGCGCGGAGGTGCAGAGCTTCGGCGAGTACACCGGCGACTGGACATCGGGCAACTACATGCTGCCGTCGCTGGTCCTCGACCCGGCGCCCGAGCTGGGCATCGTGGCCGAGGAGCAGTTCGGCCCGGCGCTGCCGATCATGCCGTACGACAACGAGGAGCAGGCGATCCGGCTGGCCAACGCCACCTGGTCCGGCCTGTGCTCCTCGGTGTGGTCCGGTGACACCGAGCACGCCACGAAGGTCGCCCGCCAGCTCCGCACCGGCGTCACCTTCTTCAACAACCACAACGCGACCGCGGTCGACGAGCGCGCCCCGTTCGGCGGCTTCGCCCAGTCCGGCATCGGCCGCGAGCTCGGCCGCGAGGGCATGCGCGACTTCACCGAGACCCACGTGATGGCCGTCCCGTCCGAGTAGACCGTCCGAAGAACAACTTCAGAAACATCATTCCGAACGTGCGCGTGGTGGCCGCCGGCCGCCACGCGCACGTCTAGTAGCAGCCAAGCCCCGCGAGAAGGGTTCCTCCTCATGACTGACCACGACACCCTGTTCATCGGCGGCGAGTGGGTGCGGCCCAGCTCAGCCAGCACGGATCGAGGTGCGCAACGCCTCCACCGAGCGAGGCGATCGGCTCGGTGCCGGAGGCGGCCGAGGCCGACGTCGACGCCGCCGTCGCCGCGGCGCGCCGGGCCTTCGACGACCCGTCCGGCTGGTCCAGCGTGGACGCCGACCGAGCGGGCCGCCGCCCTCGAGCGGCTCGCCGCCGAGCTTGAGGCCCGGGCGGCGGAGATCGGCCGCGCTGGTCTGCCATGCAGAACGGCATGCCGATCGCGCTGTCCCCGATCATCGAGGGCATGACGCCCGGTGGGCGACGCTGCGCTACATGGCCTCGCTGCTCGCGACGTCGCCGGTCGAGGAGGAAACGGCCCGGCTTCCTCGGCGGCGACCTGGTCATCAGGCACGAGCCGATCGGCGTGGTCGCCGGGATCGTGCCGTGGAACTACCCGCAGACGCTGTCCTCGTTCAAGTACGCCCCGGCGCTGGCCGCCGGCAACACGATCGTGCTCAAGCCGTCCCCGGAGACCGTGCTCGACTCCTACGTGTTCGCCGAGGCGGTCGTCGCCGCCAGCATCCCGCCCGGCGTGATCAACATCGTGCCCGGCGGCCGGGAGATCGGCGCCTACCTCGTCGCAGCACCGCGACGTCGACAAGGTCGCGTTCACCGGCTCGACCGCGGCCGGGCGGCAGATCGCCGAGGTGTGCGGCCGGCTGCTGCGGCCGGTCTCCCTTGAGCTCGGCGGCAAGTCCGCCGCGATCATCCTCGACGACGCCGACCTGGACCTCGCCGTAGATCGGCCAGAACCTGTTCGCCGCCACCCTCGTCAACAACGGGCAGACCTGCTACGCGGGCACCCGCATCCTCGCCCCGCGCTCCCGGTACGCCGAGGTCGTGGACATCTTCGCGGCCTTCGCGTCGTCGCTGCCCGTCGGCGACGCGCTCGACCCGGCCACCCTGATCGGCCCGCTGGTCGCGGAGCGGCAGCGGGACCGCGTCGAGGGCTACATCGCCAAGGGGATCAGCGACGGCGCCCGGCTGGTCGCCGGCGGCGGGCGGCCCGCGGGCCTGGACCGGGGCTGGTTCGTCGAGCCGACGATCTTCGCGGACGTGGACAACAAGTCGACGATCGCGCAGGAGGAGATCTTCGGCCCGGTGCTGTCGATCATCTCCTACACCGACGAGGACGACGCCATCAGGATCGCCAACGAGTCGGACTACGGCCTCGGCGGCTCGGTCTGGACGGCCGATCCGGCGCGGGCGCGGCGATGTCGCGCGCCGGGTGCGCACCGGCACCATGGGCATCAACGGCTACCTGCCCGACCCCGCGGGCCCCTGGGGCGGCGTCAAGTCAAGCGGCCTCGGCCGCGAGCTCGGCCCGGGCGCGATCGCCGCCTACCAGAACCTCAAGACCGTCTACGCCTGACGGCGGCCGCGAACCCGCTTATGTGGGATACAAAGTGCCCCTATGGGGGCCCTTTGTATCCCACGTCCTTGCCCGCACGGGTGCGGGGGACCGGGCCCGCGAGCCGGCGGTCTGGCGGCCGCCGCCTCGCGTGCCGATAGGCTCGGCTCTCAGGTACTGGACTCAAGGGACGGAGGGGCTCATGCCCGCTAAGGGAAGCGCTGAATGGAAGGGTGACCTGCCCACCGGCGCCGGCACCTTCACCGCCGGGGACTCGATCAGCGGCGGGTACACCTTCAAGTCCCGCTTCGAGGACGGCCCGGGTTCCAACCCCGAGCAGCTGATCGCCGCCGCGCACGCGTCCTGCTTCTCGATGGCCCTGTCGAACATCCTCGCCCAGGCGGGGCACACCGCCGAGTCGGTGCACACCGACGCCACGGTGACGCTGCGGTTCGTCGACGGCGCCCCGACGATCACCAAGATCGACCTCGTCACCACGGGCCGGGTGCCCGGCATCGACCAGGCGACGTTCGCCGAGCACGCCGAGACGGCCAAGGCGACCTGCCCGGTGAGCCGCGCGCTCGCCGGCGTCCCCGAGATCACCATGGAAGCGAAGCTGCTTTAGCCCGGGGCCTGGCCCCGTACCCCTGAATGTCCGCGCGGGCAGGCTTGCTCCGCGCGGACCGAGGCCGCAGGGTGACTCCGGAAGGGATGACCATGGAATTCGTGAAGCTCGCCGACGGAAACCAGCTGCCCATGCTCGGGCTCGGCGTCTGGCAGGTGCCCGACGGGGCGACGTGCGAGAACGCCGTGCGCTGGGCGCTTGAGCTCGGCTACCGGCACATCGACACCGCCCAGGCCTACGGCAACGAGGCCAGCGTCGGCAAGGCGCTGCGGGACAGCGGCGTGCCCCGCGACGAGGTGTTCATCACCACCAAGTTCTACCCGGGGCGCAAGGACCCGGTCGCCGAGGCCGAGCAGAGCCTGCGCCGGCTCGGCGTCGACCAGGTGGACCTGTACCTGGTGCACTGGCCGCAGGGCGGGCCGGTATGGGCCTGGCCCGGCATGGAGCGGGCGCAGGAGCGCGGGCTGGCCAGGTCGATCGGCGTGTCCAACTTCAGCGCGGCCGACCTCGACCAGGTCGATCGCCGCGGGCAGCGTCACGCCGGCCGTCAACCAGATCCAGTTCAGCGCCGTGGAGTACCGGCGCGGCCTGGTCGAGGCGTGCCGCCGCCACGGCATCGTCCCCGAGGCCTACAGCCCGCTCGGCACCGGGCGGCACCTCGGCCAACCGGCGGGTGACCGAGATCGCCGCCCGCGTCGGCCGCACCCCGGCGCAGGTGCTGCTGCGCTGGTGCCTACAGCACGGCGTCCCGATCATCCCCAAGTCGACCCACCGCGAGCGGATCGCCGAGAACGGGCAGGTCTTCGACTTCACCCTGTCCGACGAGGACATGGCCGCGCTCGACGCGCTCGACCGGACCCACGGCACCGACCGCGCCCTGGAACGCACCTGGTGGCGGTAGTCCCTTGTTACTGCCGCCCAGTAAGCCTTTACTGCCGCCCCGTGAGCCACTGGGCGACGACGGAGGCGATGAAGACGTCGGTCGCCTCGGCGCGCTCAAAGAGGATCCGGGCAAGGACCGGGCCGTACAGCAGCGGGTACTCGTCCGGGGTGACCTGAACGCCTGACGGTTTCAGCAGGTCGTTAAGCGCGGCGCGGCGGTCCGCCGTAAGCCTGACCAGGGCCTGGGCGCTGTCGGGGTCGGCGTCGGCCTGCGCGGTGACGGCGAGGACCGCGGTCCGCCGTGCCTGGTCGCCGAACGCGTCGCGCAGGCTGGTAAGCCACGCGGCGGCCACCGCGGCGGGGTCCTCTCCCGGCTCCGGGTAGCCTCCGGCCGACCCAACCAGGATCATGTCGGTGAGCAGGGCGGAGCGCGTCGGGCCAGTGCCGGTAGAGCGTCTGCCGGGTGACCCCGGCCCGCTCGGCGAGCACGGAGTAGGTCAGCCCGGCCGGCCCGGCCTCCGCGAGCAGTTCCCTGGCCGCGGCCAGGATCCGGTCGCGGGTGCGCTGGACCCGCGGGTTGGCGGCGTCCGGGGTGCGGTAGGGCATGCCTCGATCATACAGGTTGTGTGATACAGCTCACAGCAGAGAATCATCCAGTCTGGATGATTCTCGCGGAACATGAATCATCCAACCTGTGTTATTCGCGCCGTACGGAGTTCAGACCCAGCGCAAGGAGCATCCGATGAACACCGTGATCACCTACTCCCGCTACGGCGGCCCGGAAGTCCTGTCCGTGTCCACGGCGGAAATCCCGCAGCCCGGCCCTGGCCAGGTCCGGATTCGGGTGCGGGCCGTCGCCGTCAACCCGATCGACGCCAAGGTCCGCAGCGGGCGGCTTGACGGCGTCTTCCCTGCCCAGTTCCCGGTACTGCCTGGCTGGGACGTGGCCGGCGTGGTGGACGCCGCCGGGGAGGGCGCGAGCGCCGATGTCGGCGACGCGGTCTTCGGCGTCGCCTCCGTCGGCGGCTACAGCCAGTACGCGCTGCTCGACCGTCCGGTGCCCAAGCCGGCGGCGCTGTCCTTCGAGACCGCCGCCGCCGTCGTCACGGTCGGCGAGGCGGCGTTTCGCGGGCTGAAGCACCTCGGGCTCAAGGCAGGCCAGACGCTGCTGATCCTCGGGGCGGGCGGCAGCGTCGGCGGTATCGCCGTTCAGCTCGCCACCGCCCGCGGCATCACCGTCATCGGGACGGCGGCCGAGGGCGACCTCGGCCGGCTCGCCGCGCTCGGCGCGACCGCGGTCCGGTACGGCGAAGGCTGGGCCGAGCGGGTCCGCGCGGCCGCCCCGGCCGGGGTAGACGCGGTGTTCGACACCTCCGGGGCCGGCCTGCTCGCCGACGCCATCGCCCTGACCGGAGACGCGGCGCGCGTCATCACGATCGCCGACGCAAGCGCGGCCGAGCACGGCGTGCGCTTCACCGGCCAGGACCCGGCCGACCGCGCCCCCGAGGCGCTGCCCGAGCTGGCCGCGCGGCTAGCCGGCGGCGACCTCACCGTCCCGGTCTGGCGCGCTTACCCGCTCGCGGAGGCCGCCAGGGCCCACACCGACCTGGACGCCAGCCGCAACCACGGCAAGATCATCCTGCTCCCCTGAGGATGACGACGCAGCCCCTCGCCAGCGCGCCCCTGGGCCAGCAGGCGAGGGGCTGCCGCCTCAGGCCTCGTGGCCACCAGGCCCGGCAACTTGGAAGTGCCTCTCCCAGCCTGGCCGACATGGACCCGTTTCACGCCGGAACACCCGCCGTTGCCTCGGTCCCGGGTCATGATCACGAAGATTCGACAGCGTATTCGATGCTTTATTTACGCGGGAGGAAAAATCTTCGTGATCAGATCATGGCGCGGGCAGCGCTCAGGCGCCAGTACCGGCCTGCGCACAGGTGACACGGGCACCACGGACCTTAGGAGGGGTAACGGCGTTGGTAACCGGACTGGATTCAGATCGCGACGATAAGCAGAAATGCCATCACGACGCCCATCGCGATCCGGCAGCCGACCGTGACTCCGGGCGAGAGCAGTAGCCTGGCCGAGTCGCCTGCGTCACGACCGACGCCTTCGCCGCGCCAGACGGCCTGGCAATCCGTCGCTTCGGCCCGGTGTTCGCCGGTGTCCTGCGCGACGCTCGCGTCCTGTGCGGCCCTGGTGTCCTGCGCGGTGCCGGCGTTCTCCTCGGCGCCGGCGTCCTGTGCGACGCTCGCGTCCTGCGCGGCCCCGGTGCCCTGCGCGGTGCCCGCGGAGCGCGTGCGTGGCAGCGCCGCGACCCCGGGCCCGGTGGTGGTCATCGTACCGACTCCCGTCACGCCCACCCCGGCCAGCGATACGCGGGCCGCCGTCAGGCCGGGCCGGCGGCCGGAAAGCCGGTCGAGGTCCCAGACGCTGTAGCCGCCCAGGATGAGTGCGAAGATGAGCGCGAGCGTGGGGTAGCTCAGCGTCAACATCGATCCCGACCCGCTCGGCATCCCGGCCATGGCGCTCATCCCGGTCCCCGCGGCGGCAGTCGTCAGGGCCAGGAACATGTAGAGCATGGCCGCGCTGTGCACGAGGTGGGGCACGCAGTGCCCGCGGGCCAGGGCACTGGCGCCGTTCGCCCGGGCATCCAGTGCCACCCGGACCGCGAACCAGGCGGTCATCAGCCCGAAGATGACCTCCCAGGCGATGTCCGGCAGCGTGCTGAGGCTCGACGTCAGCATGCCGGCCATGGCGATCGCCATGAGCAGGTGCGCCACGTCGGTGTCGATGACGACCGAGCCGGGCCGCCACGGCCGGACGGCCACTAGCCGCGCGGCGCTGACCGCCGCGACCACGAGCATGACCGCGGCGAGCACGTCCAGAATCCAGGCGGGAGTCATCGGGCCAGGTTCCCTTCTGCCGCGGCGGGCGGGGCAAGCGGGGCGGCCACAAGCGCAGCCCGGCCGGGCCCACCAAGCGGATCCAAGCCGCCGTTCAGCCCGCCGCCTAGCCCCTCGCCGAACCACCACACCCCAATCACCCAGCCGATCGAGGCGGTCAGGGCGGCCCGGACGGTCGGGCGGAACGCGATGCCGAGGCCGAGCTGGATCGTGCGAAGATCGTGTTGAGCAGCACGAGGTGATGATCACCAGGGCTGCGTTCCAGGTGATCGGGCGGGCGATCACCGGCGGGTTGCCCGCGGCGCCGAGCCCTGGGCACGCCGGCTCGCCTCCGCGTCCGGCCCCGCCACGGCGGGGCGAGTCTCGATGCCCAGCTTGCCGGGCAGCGCAGGCCGGCTACTGCCAACCACGGTGACATCACTCATCGGGACTCTCCTCGGCGCCCATCGCGCGACCGTCGGGAATGCCATGTCCACGATAGAATGGCTCCTATTGTCAGCGCAACAATAGAGTCGGAAAATTGTGCGGACCCACATAATGTCGCAAACGAGCAGCTAGACCGGACAAGATCCACAACTTGATAACCCGCCAATAAACCCCCGGCGGGTACCCGATAAACCGGGGTCGGGCATTCTGATACCCCCCAGCGGTATTGAAAGTAAATCGCCGGTTACGCCATAGGACGGCGCGCAACGCCGGGATTCTAGGCGTTCGCCGGGAACGCGGCGACGGGTCAGGAAAGCTGCCGGCAGCTCGCTGCGCGGTCGGGAACTCAGCCACGGGTCCTCCCAGTGTCGCGAGACCGTTCAGCAGTACAGACCCAGAACCAGCCGCAGACTCATCGGCGGCGCGTTGAGCACGCCCGGGGCGAGCGGGTCACAGGCTGATGGGAGCGTTCGCCTCGTGCAGGATGTAGAGGCCGATGAGGATGAAGGCGGCGGGAAGGATCCAGTGGCCGTACCGGCTGACGGCGGCGGTGATCCGGGCCTGGCGGGTCAGCAGGCCGCCGCGAGGCACCAGACCGCGACGCAGACCGCGAAGACCGCGAGCGTGACCGCGGCCTGAGCGGTCCCCGTCGCGGCGAAGACGGGCGAGTAGGCGGCCAGGTTGTCGGCACCGTCGACGATAGTCAGCACGGCGACGCCGAGCGGGCCGCCGGCGGACGGGGGCCGCGGCTGCTCACCGCGGCGCAGCGAGCGGACCGCGGCCGCGAGGCTGACGACGCCGAGGGCGAGCGGGATGAACGCAAGTACCCAGAGCCAGTGCCCGGGCACCAGGGCGAGGCCCCGGCCCGCGGCCACTGACAGGCCGGCCAGGACGGCGAAGCCCGCGTACTGGCCGGCCCAGATCTCCCAGCGCCGCGGCCGCCCGCTCGCCCGCGAGGACGCGCTCAGCAGCGACAGGACCACCAAGTCGTCGACGTTGGTTCCCGCGAACAGCGCCGCGGCCGTGACGATCTCCGCTGCCAGCGAGCTCACCGTCCGACCCTAGCCAACCGGGCGGCGAGCAGCGCGCGCGGCGGGGATCAGAACGCGCTGCCGCCGGTCGCCAGGCGCATCAGGTCGCTGTCGGTGTCGATATCGAGTTCCGTGCCCCCGGCCGAGCCGAACTCGTGCTGGTAGCTCTGCCACGACTCGCCGCGCACCTGGCGCGCGAAGCCGGATTCCATGAGCAGCACGAGCTCGAAGGCGGCGCGGTCGATGCGCTTGCTGAGCGCGTCCTGCGCGCCCGCGCCGGGTTCCCCGGCACTGGCGCCCCAGTCCTCCGGGGCGGCGAAGAGCGACGTCGGCACGGGCAGCGTGCGCAGGTAGGCGAACAGTGCGCGCATCTGGTCATCCACCACGAGCGCGTGCCGTGCCGTCCCCGCCGTCGCCGCGAGCACGACCGGCTTGCCGATGAGCAGGTCGTTGTCGAGCACGTGGAAGAACGACGTGAACAGGCCGCTCGGGCCCGCCTTGTAAACCGGGGCCGCGGCGATGATGCCATCGGCCGCGCCAAGCGCGTCGACCGCCTGCTGCAACTTGGACGTGACGAGCTGGCTGGTCAGCGCGGTCGTGATGTCGGTGGCGAGCTCGCGCAGGTCGATCACGCGGGTCCGCACCGCGGCGCCGCGCCGCTCCGCGATCGCGGTGACGCGCTGCGCGGTCCTGTCGGCAAGCAGCCTGGTCGAGGACGGGTCCGACGTCCCGGCGCTGACCACGACGAGGTTGAATGTCTCGCTCATTGTCTTCCTCTTATTCAAATCATTATTCGGATGAAGTACCGGTTTCGTCCCGCTCCTCGTGGCCCGCTGGACCTTGCGGGCGAACGGCAGGTTGAGGGGTTCACTGGTGGTCGACGCCAGCTTCGCGCATATCTCCTCAAGCTGGCGAAGCTCGCCGGGGTGAGCCCGGCGAGCATCGCCTGCGCGACCGACCGGCCGTGCCGCCGGCCGATCCGCCGCTGGACGGCCAGGCCGTCCGCGGTCAGCGCCAGGCGGACGCCGCGACCGTCCCTCGGGTCGGTCGAGCGGCGGACGAGCCCCCGCTCCGCCAGCCGGTCGACCATGCGGGACAGGGCCGGCTGGCTGAGCAGGACGTGGCGGTTGAGTTCGCTGAGCCGGATCGGGTCCGGGCACTTGGACAGCGTGTAGAGGACGTCGTACTCCTTCATGGAGAGGTCCTCCCAGACGTCCTGGGCGTTGAACCGCCTGACTCAGCGACGCGTGGGCGGTCAAGAGCGACTCCCACGCGTCGTTGGCGGGATGCCTGTGGTCGGCCATCGCGGGAGTTCCTAGAGCGTCGACGGGTAGTCGGCCTTAACGTCCTCGGCCGAGTCCTGGTAGGGGGAATCGCCGGTCACGTTGTCGCCGCGGTTGGCGTTCGGGCGCGGCTGGCGGGCCGGCTGGTCGCCGTACTTGGCCTTGACCAGGAGCTCGTGGGTCGGGGCCGGCGCCGTCTCCGGGTCCTGCCTGGCCTCGATCTCCCTGCGCAGCACCGGGATGACCTCGCCGCCGAGCAGCTCAAGCTGGTTGAGCACGGTCTTCAGCGGCAGGCCCGCGTGGTCCATCAGGAACAGCTGGCGCTGGTAGTCGCCGAAGTGCTCGCGGAAGGTCAGCGTCTTGTCGATGACCTCCTGCGGTGAGCCCACGGTCAGCGGGGTCAGCTCGGCGAAGTCCTCCATGGACGGGCCGTTGCCGTAGACCGGGGCCGCGTTGAAGTACGGGCGGAACTCCTTCTTGGCGTCCTGGGAGTTCTTGGCGATGTAGGCCTGGCCGCCGAGGCCGACGATCGCCTGCTTCTCGGTGCCGTGGCCGTAGTGCGCGTAGCGCTGCCGGTAGAACCGGATCAGCCGCATGTAGTGCTCCTTCGGCCAGAAGATGTTGTTGGCGAAGAAGCCGTCACCGTAGAAGGCGGCCTGCTCGGCGATCTCCGGAGTGCGTATCGAGCCGTGCCAGACGAAGGGCGGCACGTCGTCGAGCGGACGCGGGATCGAGGTGAAGCCCTGCAGCGGGCCGCGGAACTTGCCCTTCCAGTCCACCACGTCCTCCCGCCACAGCCGGTGCAGCAGGTTGTAGTTCTCCAGCGCGAGCGGCAGGCTCTGCCTGATGTCCTGGCCGAACCACGGGTAGACCGGCGCGGTGTTGCCCCGGCCGAGCATCAGGTCCATCCGGCCCTTGGACAGGTGCTGGAGCATCGCGTACTCCTCGGCGATGCGCACCGGGTCGTTGGTCGTGATCAGCGTCGTGGACGTGGTGACGATCAGCCGCTTGGTGGTCGCCGCGATGTAGGCGAGCAGCGTGGTCGGCGCGCTGGAGAAGAACGGCGGGTTGTGGTGCTCGCCGATCGCGAACACGTCCATGCCGACTTCCTCGGTCTTCTGCGCGATCTTGACGATCGCGTCGATCCGCTCGGCCTCGCTCGGCGTGTAGTCAGTCGTCGGGTCGCGGGTGATGTCGCTGACCGAGAAGATCCCGAACTGCATCTCAATGCCTCCCTGGCATCGCAGCGGCGGTGTTAACGTCACTCAGTTGTATGCGTTTGCATGTATCTCTAACGCAGACAGCGCACTCGGACGTATTCCCGCTGGCGGCACCCAGGGGCGCGAGCGGGCGCCCGGAGGAGCAGGGGCGCGGGGGCAGGCGGGCCGAAGCGGGCCGGGCGATCAGTCGTCGGCGGCGGGTCGTCGGCGGGAGGGCGTCGATGCCCGCCTGGCCGGCTTGCTGGATGTGGTACAGGCAGGCCCTGGCGACCGCGTCGGCGTCGCGGGCCTTGACGGCGTCCATGATGTCGCGCAGCTCGGCCAGGCTCTCGGTCAGCCGTCCCGGCTGGGCGAGGGAAAACGACCGCAGGTAGGTGACCCGGGCGTGCAGCCCCGCGATCACCTGGCGGAGCTGCTCGTTGCGCGCCCCGCGGAACAGGACGTCGTAGAAGGCGTCCTTGGCGGCGAGCGTGCCGACGCCGAGCCGGTACGACTCCTCGATCACCCCGAAGGCCCGCTCGAGCTCCTCGACCTCGGCCTCGGTCGCCCGCTCCACGAACAGCCGCCCGGCCAGCGCCTCAAGCCCGGAGCGCAGCTCGTAGAGCTGCCGGGCCTCATCCCTGGTGACCTCGGTCACGACCGTGCCCTTGTTGGGGATCGACGTGACCAGGCCCTCGGCGGCCAGCTCGCGCAGCGCCTCGCGCACGCTGGTCCGCGATGCGCCGGTCGCCTCGACGAGCTCCCGCTCGACCAGCCGCTGACCAGGCTTGAAGTGACGACCGAGGATCGCCTGCCGAAGGTTCTCCGCCACCTGGGTGCGCACCGGCGACACGACGCGGTGCACCTTCAGGGATCTATCCGTCACCATAGTCAGCCCGCCACGTCCGGAACGTTGTGTACAAATAACTCTTCCCGGCCATCAAGCAAATCAGTTGGCCAGTTGTCATACGAAAGCCAGTATGCCATCACACCCCGGCTGATCAGGCCACAACGAGAACGCAGTCGATGACTGTATGGTCATCATAATGACTGTATGATTATCATTCAGTTTCTCATTGAACCGGTTCAGTGACCTTCGCTGACTGCAGCAGCTCGCGTCCGGCCACCTCGTAGTGCTCCTCGGACACCGACACGTGCTGCCGGGCGGCCAGCGCGTCCCGCAGGTGCCGCTGCAGGCGGCTGGTCAGCGACAACGCCCGGCCGCCGCCGTACCTGAACAGGTCGGCGACGACCTCGGCGCAGGTCTCGACCGTGTACACCGACGCGGTCGCGGCGTCCGTGAGCAGGCGCGCGGGCACCTCGGCCCCGGTCAGGGTCGCGGCCCAGGCGGACGAGATCGCCTCCCGGTGCACGGCCCGCGCCGCCCGGACCCGGGCCCAGGCCCGGCCGAGCTCCCGATGGAAGGCGGCCCGCTCCCGCAGCGTCGCCCCGCCGGGGAAGCGCGCGGTCCGGCCGGACAGCTCGGCCATGTCGGAAAGCGCCCGGCGCGCCAGGCCGACGGCGAGCGGCGGCACCTCGTTGTCCACGAAGAGGTGCCCCGGCTGCCGGAACAGGGCGCCGCCGCGGCAGGCGGGGCCGCCGCGCACGTACGTCATCGACGCCGGCACGAAGACGTCGGAGAGCCGGAAGTCGAGGCTGCCCGTCCCCTGCAGGCCCGCCACGTGCCAGGTGTCGATGACGTCGGCGTCGTCCTTGGGCGCGACGAAGACCATGACGACGGCCGGGTCATCGGGCGCGGGAAACCCGCCCATCACCCAGCCCGCGTGCACGATGCCGCTTGAGAAGCCCCACCGCCCGGAAACCACGTACCCGCCCGGCACGGGCCGCCCGACGCCGCGCGGCTGCGGCTGCCCGGCGATCAGCGGCAGGAGGCCGGCTTCGCTCCCGGCACCGAACACCCGGCGCGCGCCTTCGTCCGGCAGCCAGCCGGCCTGCCATCCCGGTGCAGCCGTTCCCGATCATGGTCGCCCAGGCCGTCGACACGTCGAGGTACGCGAGTTCCTCGATCACGTCGCAGAAGTCAAGCGGCGTCAGCGGCGTCCCGCCGAGCTCGGCCGGCGTCTTCAGCCAGAACAGGCCAAGCGAGCGCAGCGTCGCGACGGTCGCGGGCGGGAGCGTGCGCATGTCTTCCGCCAGCGCGCCCGCGGCCTCGAACTCCGCCCGGTGCGCGCGGATCGCGGCCAGCAACTCCCCGGCCGTCGTCACTGGCTCATTCACTCAGTCGCTCACTCACCCGGTCACCCGTTCCACTCGGTCACCAACGGACGTCTCGGCGATTGTAGTATCGTCTGATTGTCTGGTCAACGTAGGTTCAACTGGCGGGCAGGGCACAAGGAAGGCCCCGCCAGCCGATTGGCGGGGCCTGAAGATGATTCTGGGGAAGCTGCTAGCTCTGACCGCGCATGTGGGTGACGGTGCCGAAGGCGCGCTGGCGGTACAGGAGCGGCTCGAACGAGTGCGTGTCCGCGTGCACGACCAGGCCGATGATGATCACGTGGTCGCCGGCGGTGACGAGCTGGTCGGTGCGGCACACCAGCCACTGGCCCTTGCCTGCCAGCCGGGGGGCGCCGTGGTCCATGTACCAGGCCACGTCGGCGAACTTGTCGGCGCCCTTCCTGGCGAACGTCGTCGCCAGGGACTGCTGGCCGGACGCGAGGACGTTCACCCCGAACCGGCCGGACTCCTGGATGATCTTGAGCAGGTCGGAGTTCTGGTCGAGGGAGACCAGGATCATCGGCGGTTCCAGGGACAGCGAGGAGAACGCGCTCACCGTCGTGCCGTGCGGCCTGCGGTCGATGTGCGAGGTCACCACGGTCACCGGGGTCGGTACCCGGGCGAGCGTGTCGCGGAAAACGGTGGCGTCAACCCGGTCGTACCCGGGGCCGGTCAGCGGACCGTCCTCGTCGCGTGCGGTACCGCCGTCCTCCATCACGTTCTCCGTCCAGCGAGCTGCCTATCATTCGACCTTATCCGGTACCCGGGTGAGGGGCTAGGGCCGACAGGACCAGATTGTCCTGTGGTCGGACACTATGGACAGGCCTGCGGAAACAGAGAGACGATCCGGGTCATGATCAACGGCCAGGGTCAGGGGCCCGTCGGATGCTGAGCGGTCTCGCGGGCAAGGTCGCCGTCGTCACCGGGGCCGCGGGCGGGCTCGGGGCCGCCTCGGCGCTGCGGCTGTCGCGGGAAGGGTGCCGGGTCGTCGTCGTCGACCTCGACGGCGACGGGGCCCGGAAGGTCGCCGCGTCGCTGCCAGGGATGAGCCTCGCGGTCGCGGCGGACGTCTCCGTGGAAGAAGACGTGGATCGCTACCTGGACGAAGCCACGCACTCGTTCGGGAGAATCGACTTTCATCACCTGAACGCGGGGATTCCCGGGTCGGCGGGCGGATTCCCCGATCTCACGGCCGAGGAGTTCGACCGGGTCATGGCGGTGAACGTGCGCAGCGTCTTCCTGGGGCTGCGCGGGGCGTTCCGCGGGTACCGGGCCACCGGGACCGCCGGGAACGTGGTGATCACCGCGTCGATCGCGTCGCTGCGGGGCAGCGCGGACCTGATCGCCTACCAGACGTCCAAGCACGCGGTGCTCGGGCTGCTGCGCGGGGCCGCCATGTACGGCGGGCCGCTCGGCATCCGGGTGAACGCGGTCGCGCCGGGGATCGTGCCGACCGCGCTGTTCAGCCCGTCCGGGCGCGAGGACATGGTCCGGCGGGCCGCCAGCGCGCCGCTGCGCCGGGCCGGGACGCCGGACGAGATCGCGTCGGTCGTCGCGTTCCTGCTGTCCGATGAGGCGGCGTACATGACCGGGGAGGTCGTGTCGGTGGACGGCGGGTCGTCCATCGTGTCCACGGTGCGGCCGTCCGGCGGGGCGGGCGCCTGGGACTTCGGGGCGCTCGACGAGCGGACGTACCGGCAGGCGAGGAGCCTAGGGCCGGCGCACCGACGGCACGCAGGCGGCTGAGCGGACGAGGAGTAGGCGATGACGGACCGCGCGGGCGGCAGTCGGGTTTGTCGGGCTTGGGAACATGGGCGGGCGGATGACGCGGCGGCTGGTCGCGGCCGGGATCGCGGGTCGTCGGCTATGACGCGCGGGCCGGCCAGGCGGCAGCGGCCGGCGCGGTCCCCGCGGAGGCGCTCGGGGAGGTGTGCGAGGGGACCGAGGTCGTGCTGCTGTCGCTGCCGGACAGCAGGGCCGTGGAGTCCGTGGTGCTCGGCGCGCGGCCGGAGTCCGACGGGCTGCTGTCGTTCGCGCGGCCCGGGCAGGTGATCATCGACCTGTCGACCTCCGCGCCGTCCTCGACGCAGCGGATACACGCCGCACTCGCCGAGCGCGGCGTCGAGTACCTGGACGCGGGAATCTCCGGCGGCGCGGCGGCCGCCGAGAAGGGCACGCTGACGATCATGGTGGGCGGGTCCGCCGCTGCCCTTGAGTCGGTGCGCTGGGTGTTCGGGCCGATCGCGTCCAAGATCGTGCTGATGGGCGACAGCGGCGCCGGGCACTCCACCAAGCTGCTGAACAACTTCCTGAACGCGGTGACGCTGGCCGCGACCGCCGAGGTGATGGTCGCGGCGCGGAAGGCCGGGCTCGACCTGGCGGCGGTGCTCGACGTGATCAACTCATCCAGCGGGGTGAGCTACGCGTCCACGAACCGGTTCCCGCACATCATCAAGGGCAACTACCTCGAAGGCGGGCTGACCAGCAACCTGATGACCAAGGACGTGGTCGCCTACGTCGATCACGTGCGGGAGCTCGGGGTGCCCTGCCTCAACGCGGCCGGGCCGCTCGCGGCGTTCGGCGCGGCGGCCAACCTCGGGTACGGGGAACTGATCAGCAACCGGGTCGTCGACGCGATCGGCGACCTGGCCGGCGGGGTCCGGCTGCATGACACGGACACAGCCTGACACGGAAACGGGGGCATGATGGCGGCCGACACTGTCGGGTTCATCGGACTCGGGAACATGGGCATCCCGATGACGCGGCGGCTCGTCGGGGCCGGGTACCACGTGCGCGGCTTCGACACCTCGGCCGACGCCAGGGAGAACTTCGAGGCCATCGGGTCTTCTGACGCGGGCGGCGGCGTGACCGCCATCACCGAGCTTGGCTCGGTCGGCGACGGGGCGGACGCCGTCATCTTGATGCTGCCCGACTCGGACATCGTCGAGCGGGTCTTGCTCGGCCGGCTCGCCAGCGAGCCTGCCGACAGGAGCGCGGGCGGCGGGCTGCTGGTCAACCTGGCGCCGGGGACCACCATCATCGACATGTCATCCTCCGACCCGGCGCGGACGCGGGTGCTGGCGGAACTGGTCGCCGCGGCGGGGATGACCCTGATCGACGCGCCCGTTTCCGGCGGCGTCGCCGGTGCGCGGGCCGGGACCCTGACGGTCATGGTCGGCGGCCCGTCGGCGGCGTTCGACGCGGTTCAAGCCGATGCTCGTCGGCCATCGGCAAGCGCGTCGTGCACGCGGGCGACGTCGGGGCCGGGCACGCGGTCAAGGCGCTGAACAACCTGATGTCCGCCGCGCACCTGCTCGCGTCGTCCGAGGCGCTGATCGCGGGCCGCCGCTTCGGGCTCGACCCGGCGGTCATGCTGGAGATCATCAACGGGTCGAGCGGGCGTTCCTGGTCCACGGAGAACAAGTGGCCCAACTACGTGCTCACCGAGAAGTACGACGCCGGGTTCCCCGTCCGGCTCATGGTCAAGGACATCAAGCTCGCCCTGGCCATCGAGCACGCGACCGGCGTGCCGTCGGCCGCGAGCGAGGCGGTCGTCGCCACCTGGGAGGCGGCGCTGGCCGACCTGCCGCCGGACGCCGACCACACGGCGATCGCCCGCTGGCTCAACGACCGGCCGGAGTCATGATCGCGGAAACTCCGCGTGCGCACAGGACGGCTCGGAGTTTCCGCGAAGAAGAAAGTTTCCCGTGACTCTCAGAGACCAAAGGCGGGGCGTCATGATCGTTGCCGTCCACAGAGACGGCGCTGGACCGGCTTGACGAGGGCCGGCGCGGGAACAGATTCTGGCCTCGACACGACACCCGGTTGGAGGCACGCGGTGACAGACGTGGCTCCCGAGGAGGAGTTCCTCGAGCTCGACGGGGGGAGGGTGCACCTGCTGCGCGGCGGGACCGGGGAACCGGTGCTGTTCCTGCACGCGGCCGGCGGGGCCGGGACGTGGCTGCCCTTTCACGAGCATGCTCGCGCGGCCGCGGGTTCGAGGTCATCGCGCCCGACCACCCCGGATTCGGCAAGTCCGACGAGTTCCCCGAGGTCGAAGCGATCGACGACCTCGTCTTCCATTACCTGGACGTCCTCGACGCGCTCGGGCTTGACCGGCCGCACGTGGTGGGCGGGTCGTTCGGCGGGTGGATCGCCGCCGAGCTCGCCTTGTACGCGCCGCACCGGGTCGGCGTCGCTGACGCTGCTGTCCGCGGCCGGGCTGCGGCTGCCGGAGCACCCGGTGACCGACCTCTTCCTGCTGCCGCCCGCCAGGCTGCCAGAGACGCTGTTCCACAATCCGCCGCCCCCGGCGCCCGTCCCGCCGCCCGGCACCCCGCCGGACCTGGACGCGATCATCGCCGCGTACCGGGAGGCGACCGCGCTGGCCCGGTTCTGCTGGGTGCCGTTCATGTCCGACCCCAAGCTGGAACGGCGGCTGCACCGGATCACCGCGCCGACCCTGGTCGTCGCGCCGTCCGACGACCGGGTGATCCCGGTCGAGCACGCGCGGCGGTACGCGGAGCGGATCCCCGAACGCCACGTACGCCGAGGTACCTGACTGCGGGCACGCGATGTACTTCGAGCGGCCCGAGGAGTTCACGGCCCGCGTCGCTGCCTTCCTGAACGCGTATCCCCTAGCCGCGGCAGAGAGCGGAGTCAGCCGGTGAAGTTCAGCTTCTTCCACCTGATGCCCTACCCCTACCTGCCGGACGACTTCGACACCGCGTACGACTCGACGTCGCTGACGTACCCGAACGCGAACTTCGACCCGGCGCTCGGGGCCTCCCTGTACTCGCGCTACCTGGACGAGCTCGAGTACGCGGACCAGCTCGGGTTCGACGGGATCGCGGTCAACGAGCACCACCAGTCCGCCTACGGGCTCATGCCGTCGCCGAACCTCATGGCGGCCGCCCTGACCCGGCGGACCTCACGGGCGCGGATCATGGTGCTCGGCAACGCCATCGGCATCCGGGGCAACCCGCTGCGGGTCGCCGAGGAGATCGCGATGCTCGACCTGATGTCCGGCGGGCGGGTGGACTCCGGGTTCGTCCGGGGGATCGGCTGGGAGTACTTCGGGCACTCGATCAACCCGACGAAGTCCCGGTCGCGGTTCAACGAGGCGCACGACCTGATCATCAAGGCCTGGACGTCGCCCGAGATGTTCTCCTGGTACGGGGAGAACTACGAGTACCGGTACGTGAACATCTGGCCCCGGCCGATCCAGGCGCCGCACCCGCCGATCTTCATCCCCGGGGCCGGGTCGACGGAGACGATGAAGTTCTGCGCCGAGCGCAGGTACACGTACATGTCGGTGTACGCGCCGACGCGCATCGTGCGGCGCTGGTTCGACGGGTACCGGCAGGCGGCGGCCGACCTCGGGTACGTGGCCGACCCGGAGAAGATCGCGTTCTCGGTCCCGATCTACATCGCCGACACCGACGAGAAGGCGCACGCGGAGGGGCGGCCGGCGGTCGAGTGGCTGTACCACAAGGGGCTGAAGCAGCCCCCGAGATGGTGACCCCGCCCGGGTACATGTCGCCCGGGTCGCTGCGCGGCGTGCTGGCCTCGGGAATGCGAGGGTTCGGCGCCACCTCCTACGAGGACCTGCTCGCCCAGGGGCAGGCGGTCGTCGGGTCGCCGTCCTCCGTGGCCAAGCGGCTGAGCGAGCTCTACGATGAGCTTGGCGGATTCGGGCAGATCATCGGGCTGTTCGCGATCGGCCCGTCCACGCACGAGCAAGTGAAGCGCAGTGCCGAGCTGTTCGCTACCGAGGTGATGCCCGTGCTCCGCCCGCTAGGTACTGCCGAAGAGGCCACATCATGAGCGAGCTGCGCGACGAGCTGGTCGCCGGGATCCGCGCCAGCCGGGAGAAGTTCGAGTCCGCCGGGGACCGCGCCGAGGAGCTGCGCACGCTCCCGCACGACGCGGTGGCCATCCTGCGCTCGCTTGGCCTGTTCTGGCTTAAGACCCCGGCGGAGCTTGGCGGGACGCCGCTGCCGCCGGTCGAGTTCAGCGACGTGATCGAGGAACTCGCCTACGTCGACACCTCCACGGCCTGGGCGGCGATGATCGGGAACGGGTGCAACGGGCTCGCAGGCGGCTGGCTGCCCGAGGAGGGAGCGCGCCGGGTCTTCGGTGACGCGCAGGACGGCGTCCGCCCGGTGGTCGCCGGGCAGCTCGTCCCGCGCGGCACCGGGCACCCGGTCAAGGGCGGCTACCTGGTCAGCGGGCGGTGGGGCTTCTCAAGCGGCATCGTGCACGCCGACTGGCTGATCGGAGCGTTCAAGCCGGACGGCGACGACCCGGGTACCGCGGACGGGGACGGCGGTGCCGCGGACACCGGGTTCGGCCGGATGGTCGTCTTCCTCGTGCCCAAGGCCCAGGTCGAGGTCATCGACAACTGGCACGTCGCGGGCCTGCAGGGCACCGGCAGCCTCGACTTCTCCGTCGACGGCATCTTCGTCCCGGCGGAGCTGACCTACGACCTGGGCACGGCCGCCGTCCGCGGCGGCGACCTGTTCCGCCTGGGCATGCCCGCCTTCGTGTCCAACGAGGTGCCGCCGCTCGCCATCGGCCTGGCCCGCCGCGCCCTCGACGACATGACCGAGCTGGCCACCCACACGGCCCGCTTCCCCGGCGGCCCCACCGTCAGCGAGCGCGCCGTCTTCCACAAGGAACTCGGCCGGGCCGAGACCAGGATCCGGGCGGCCCGCGCGGTCCACCGCGAGGCGATGGCCGCCGCCTGGGAGAGCGCCGTCGCCGGCACGGTCCCCGGCGAGGAACTGCAACTGGCCGTCACGACCGCCTCGATCTACGCGGTCGAGACCTGCGCCGACGTGGTCAGCGACCTGTTCCGCTACGGCGGCGGCCGCGTCCTGGCCCTCTCCAACCCGATGCAGCGCCACCTCCGCAACGTCCTGGCCGCCCGCCAGCACCTGGCGCTGTCCGAGGAGAACTACGAGGCCGCCGGCCGCTACCTACTGCAGTCCGCCAAGGCCCGCCGCTCCTGACCCCGGCGCCCGGCTGCGAGCGATTGCGTCACGGGGCGGTCGACCAGGGTGTAGTCACGACGCGCGATTTCTGGCCACGGTATCACGGGGATGATGCATGCCGTGCGGCCGACGTGGGCGCGCGGGCGATCCCTCCGCCCCCGCGACCCGCAGTGTCATAGTGTCGCCAGCCAGGCGAAGCCCGAACTCGTTCGGGATTACTCGGAAGCGGTACCGCGGCGGGCCTGCACCGACGCGGCGAGCGTGTCCAGGGCGGACGCCGTCATCTCGATGTCCATGCAGGCGTCGGTGACGGACTGACCGTAGGTCAGGGTCGCCGGGTCGCCCGGCTCCTGGCGGCCGGCCACCAGGAAGGACTCGAGCATCACGCCGGCCACGCCGTGCTGGCCGCCGGCCAGCTGCTCCGCGAGGGACTCGGCGACGCCCATCTGGCGGGTGTGGTCCTTGCCGCTGTTGCCGTGGCTGGCGTCGACCATGATGCGGCGCGGCAGGCCGGCCGCCGAGATCAGGTCGAGGGCCTTGGTCACGTGCGAGGACGGAGTAGTTCGGGCCGCTGCGGCCGCCGCGCAGGATCACGTGCGTGTCGGTGTTCCCGCTCGTGGTCACCACGGCGGCCGCGCCGGCGGGCGTGACGCCGAAGAACGTGTGGCTGGTCGCCGAGGCGCGGCACGCGTCAACCGCTACCTGGACGTCGCCGTCGGTGCCGTTCTTGAACCCGACCGGCATCGACAGGCCGGAAGCGAGCTGGCGGTGCACCTGGCTCTCGGTCGTCCGGGCGCCGATCGCGCCCCAGGTCACGGTGTCGGCGATGTACTGCGGGGTGATCGGGTCAAGCCACTCGCAGCCCACCGGCATCCCGGAGCCCACGATGTCGAGCAGCAGGCGGCGGGCGGTGCGCAGGCCGCGGTGCACGTCGAAGGAGCCGTCCATGCCCGGGTCGTTGATCAGGCCCTTCCAGCCCGTCACCGTGCGCGGCTTCTCGAAGTACACGCGCATCACGATCAGCAGGTCGTCGGCCAGCCGCTCCCGCAGGCTCCGCGAGGCGGGCGGCGTAGTCGAGCGCCGCCTTCGGGTCGTGGACCGAGCACGGGCCGGTGACCACGAGCAGCCGGTCGTCGGTACCGTCGAGCACCGCGCGGACCTCAGCCCTGGTGCTCGCCACCACCTCCTGCTGCGCCTCACCGAGCGGTAGCTCGTGGAGCAGGGCAGCCGGGGACAGCAGCGGCTCGTAGCCGATGATCCTGGTATCACTGACGCGCGACATCGGGGATTTCTCCTCCTGGGCGCGCTGTGCCCGGGGCCTTCCGCGAGCCAGCTACGCCCTTTGACTTGGACGAGGCTCTTGCCCCGCCCACGGCTGGCTCCGGGTGACTATTAGCGCGCGCGACTACGCACGGCTCCACCCGGAGCCGTCGTAAAGCGCCAATACCACCGTGACACGCGGTCGATCATACACGGCCGCGACGCTTGGTGACGCGTTGTCGCGTGCGCCTAGCTTGGTTCGAACGTCCGGGCACGCCATGATCATGACCATGGCCAGCCTCAACCTCGCCGACACGTTCATCACGTTCCTGGCGCTGCTCGGGCCGCAGAAGGTGCTGCTCTCGTTCGCGCGGATCGCCCGTACCCTTGACGTCCGTTCGCTGCGCCTGGTGGCCGTCGCCACCGCGTTCACGGCGGCCGTCGTGGGTACCCTGCTGCGCGCTCACCGCACCCTGGCTGGCGACGTTCTTCCACATCACCCCGGCCGCCCTGGCGCTGGCCTCCGGCATCGTGTTCTTCATCTACGCGGTCGGGCTGGTGCTCGGCATCCACTTCGACCCCGCCGAAGCCCCGGCCAAGGCGATACCGGACGACGACGGCGACGGCGGCGACGCCGATCCGTCGCACCCGCTCAGGAGCGGGTTCCGCGCGATGCTGCTGCCGTTCGTGGTCAGCCCGCTGGCGGTCGCCGCCGACCTGGAAGAGTCGCTGTCCGCCGAGCACTGGGGCGCGCGATGGGTCGTCGCGGGCGCGTTCGCGCTGGTCGCGCTCATTGACGCGCTGTGCGCCGTGGTATTCGCGCCGCTGCTGCGCCGGACGCACGAGAGCATCCTCGAGGTGCTCTCCCGGCTGCTCGGCATCCTGCTCGCCGCCGTCGGGGTGCAGCTTTTCCTCGAGGGGCTGACGTCCCTTGGCGCGCTGCACGCCATCCACTGATCAGAGCGCCTCGCGGCGAAGCGCGACCCCGTCGCGGGGCGAAGCCCCGCAGCCGGGGGTCCGGGGGTCGTCCCCCGGTGTAAAGCTACGAGGCCCCTGCCCGCGCTTTCTGCGAGCAGGGGCCTCGTACGAGTAGCCCCGACCGGATTCGAACCGGCGTTACCGCCTTGAGAGGGCGACGTCCTAGGCCTCTAGACGACGGGGCCAGATGGTCGCCGGGGGTTCCGCATCCCCGGCGAGGTACACCATACCGCCTCTTGGTGAGTGGAGCCAACACGAGCCATTGCCGCAGCTAGAAGGGTTGGAAATATCAGGATTCGGCGGCCAGGCGCGCGGCGGCGGCCACCAGGTCGCCGTTCCCGGCGGCGGGCGAGCCGTCGGGGAGGACCGTCGTGTCCTCGAGGCCGACCCGGATGTCCTGGCCGTCCGCGATCGCGGCGCGCAGTACGTCCCAGGTGGCGAGGTCGTACCCGTGACGTACCTGACGCGCGGTGATGCCCAGCCTGGCCAGCTCCGCGGCGGCCTCGGCGGCGGACGCCACGGCGGCGGCGGGCGTGGCGGCCTCTGGTTCCATCAGCACCCGCAAGAGCCGGTCACTGAAGCCGCTCGCGCCGAGCACCCGGGCGTCGCCTGCCGTCCAGACGCCCGCCTCGATCCCGATACCCAGGCTGGTGAGCAGGTCGGCCAGGTCTTCGATGCCAGGCTCGTTCATGTTGACCGACGCGTAGTCCGGCCGGTCCGGGCCGGTCCACCGTCCGACGAGCGCGAGCCGCCGGTTGACGTCCCCGTCCACGGTCCAGATCCCGGTGGTCACCCCGACGGGCAGCCCGGTCGCCGCGCGAACCGCCGCCACGGCGGCCAGCACGTGCTCCGCCTCGAGCGTCTGCGCCCCCGACTCGTCCCGCGGGTGCAGGTGAAACGCCCCGGCCCCGGCAAGCTGCGCGGCGCGCGCCTCACTGGCAAGCTCAGCGGGGGTAAGCGGGACGGCCGGATGCCCGGCGCGAGTCGTTCCGCCGTTAAGCGCAGCCTGGACAAGCACGTGACCCACGAAGCACCTGATACCCAGCCATCGCCACGCGAAGCCAGGCACCGGGGGCAACGGCGCCCGGCTGCGCTGCCAGCCCTCGCGCCTCTGGCCCGTAGGCCGCGGCAATCGCTTCCGAGCCGGTCCACCGGCTGTAGGTGGGCGACCGCGGCCAGCCCTCGGGCGAGTCCTGCCACTCCTCCTGGCGCCCGTAGGGAAGCAAGTCGATCAGCCCGAAGGCGTGACTGAGCTGCTCGGTGCCGCGGCCGTTGGTGTGCCAGGTGCGGTACACGGTGTCGCCGTCGCGCAGGAACACGTTGACGCCGAACCCGCCGCCTGGCGGCGCGCCAACGTCGCTGCCGAACGGGCTGTTCGCCGTGGAGTACCAGGTCATCTTGTTCCCGACCCGCCGCTTGTACGCCAGTGCCTCGTCGATCGGGCCCTGGGTGACGATGACGAACCGGGCGTCGTAGTCGTCCAGGAACTCCAGCCGGGTGTACTGCGAGGTGAACCCGGTGCAGCCCGGGCACTGCCACTCCTCGTCAGGGAACCACATGTGGTTGTAGACGATCAGCTGGGACTTGCCGTCGAAGACGTCAGCCAGCCGGACCGGTCCCTGCTCACCTTCCAGGGTGTAGTCGGGCATCTTGACCGCCGGCAGTCGCCGGCGCTGTGCGGCGATCGCGTCGAGCTCTCTGGTAGCGGCCTTCTCCCGGACGCGCAGTGCGTCGAGCTCGCGCTGCCAGGTTTCGGCGTCGACGGCGGGCGGTAGTGCGGCGGTGTTCATGGAGCCTCCTGACTGATCAGGTCCACGGTTTGCGGTTTGCAGTTGTAGACCCGGCCCGGCCGGCTAAGTAATCGGTACCCGGCGCACTCGTCGAGCGATTCCCGGTCAGCGCTAGCCGCGAACGAAGGGCCGGTCGTAGGGAGCGGCGTCGCGGGCGGCGAGGATGTGCTCGGCGACGGACCCGACCGGGACCCGGAGCGGGACGGTGGGCCGCTCGGTGAGGTCCGCGAGCGCGGTGGCCACCTCCTCGGAAGTGATCATCGTTGCCTTGGAGATGCCGCCTTGCGTGAACAGGAACGCGTACGGGTCCTCGCCGGGCAGGCGGTAGGCGAGCGGGTTGTCCAGGGCCCCGGAGCTGACCGGGCCCGGCTCGGCGAGGGTGACGTCGATGCCAAAGCCGGCGAGTTCCATGGCGAGTGCCTCCGCGAAGGCCTCGAGGGCCCACTTCGTCGCCGCGTAGGCGGCATTGCCAGGAAACACGGTTCGCCCGCCGACGCTGGAGACGAACACCAGCCGCCCCTTCTTGCGCTCGCGCATCTGAGGCAGGACGGCCTGGGCGACGCGGATCGCGCCAACGGTGTTCTGCGCGTAGAGGCGCTCGATCTCGGCCGCCGGGCTGGCCTCGACCGCCGCGCGGAAGATGACGCCGGCGTTCGAGATGAGCACGTCGATCTCGCCGGCCTGCTCGACCGCGGCATCGACGCTGGCCTGGTCGGTCACGTCCAGGCGCAGCCGCTGGTCGACGTCGAGGCCGTCCAGCGCGCGCGGGTCCCGCGCGGTGGCGACCACGCGGTGGCCGCGCCGCGCCAGCTCGATAGCGGCGGCCCGGCCGATGCCCTTGGACGCTCCGGTGATCAGGATCGACGACATAGCTTTGCTCCTTGCTCGCTAAGGGGCGCTCAACAGTGCGATCGCCCGCAGCCGAGTTAGTTCGATTTCTTGACTCACTCGCAAGGGCTACTATAACAGGGTGAGTCAGAAAAGCGAACCGACTAATCTGGGACGGCCCCGGATGTGCTCCATCGCCGACGCGCTCGAGGTCGTCGGAGAGCGCTGGAGCCTGCTCGTCCTGCGGGAACTCGGCTTCGGCGTCCACCGGTTCCAGGACATCCAGGTCAACACCGGCGCGCCGCGGGAGACCCTCGCGCTGCGGCTGCGCAAGCTCGAGGAGGCCGGGATCATCGAGCGGCGGCGCTACAGCGACCACCCGCCGCGGGACGAGTACCTGCTCACCGCGGCCGGCCGGGACCTGGCCCCCGTCCTCGCCGCGCTGCGCGAGTGGGGCGAGCGCTACGTCAGCCCGGGCCGCGACGGCGGTTCGCGCGCGCTTACCAGGCCAGGGGCCGATTCGTAAGCGCCGCCATCGGCTGGCCTAGCCCCAGTCGAGAAGGCGGCACAGGCCGCTTCCCCCGGAACACGAAAAACCCTGCCTCAACGAGACAGGGTTCGCACGCACTTCGACTTGCTGGGGTACCAGGACTCGAACCTAGACTAACAGAGCCAGAATCTGTCGGGCTGCCAATTACCCTATACCCCACTGGTCACACAGCCCGGAAGCCGCCAGGCGACTTACCGTACCGCGCCGATGTAGTGTATCGAATCCCGGACCCCAGAGCGAACCAGACCGGAGGCGCGGGGGCGGGCGCATATCCCGCCCCCGCGCCGCCCCCGGTATCCGCGGAGCGTTCACTCCGGATCCGCTACCAGGTGGTCGGGTTCGAACTCGTGCAGGGCGGGCGGTTCCAGGGCCACCGCCACCTGGGACTTGCCGCTCGCCACGGCCCGGCCGCCGCCGAGCACGGCGCGCAGGTCGCGCTTCACCACCTGCTCCGCGTGGGTGATCTCGTCGAGCATGGTGGCGCTGGTGAGCGTCGTGGTCGCCGCCTTGCCGTTCACGCTGGCCGCGCCGCACCGGCCGCGCCGCCCGTCGCGCCGTTCGCGGCGACCGTGACCGGGCCGAGCGGGGTGTGCTGCCACTTCTTGTGCAGCTCGGGCACCGCCGACAGCAGCATCCGCGTGTAGTCGTGCTGCGGGTTGCCGAAGACCTTCTCCGTCGCGCCCATCTCCACGATCGCGCCGTGCCGCAGGATGATCGTCCGGTCGCGACACGTAGTTGCCGAGCGACAGGTCATGGGTGATGAACAAGATCGCCAGGCCCTGCCGCTTGAGCTTGACCAGCAGGTTCAGCACGTCGACCCGGGTGGACGCGTCGAGCATGGAGATGATCTCGTCGGCGATCAGCACCTTGACGTCGAGCAGCAGGGCGCGGGCGATCAGCAGCCGCTGCTGCTGGCCGCCCGACAGCTGGTGCGGGTACTTGCCGAGCACGTCCGCCGGGTTCAGCGCCACGGCGTCGAGCGCCTGCTCGATCTTCGCCGACCACTCCCTGTCGCTGACCTTCGGGAAGTACGACTCGCGCACCAGGTCATAGACCCGGTCCGCCCGGTAGATCGGGTTGTAGGAGCTGAACGGGTCCTGGAAGACGCCCTGCACCTGCCGGTAGTAGTCCTTCAGCCCGCGCGGGGAGTACGACGCGATGTCCTTGCCGTCGAAGGTCACCGTGCCCGAGGTCGGCTGCACCAGGCGCAGCAGGACCTTGCCGATCGTGGTCTTGCCGCTGCCCGACTCGCCGATCAGCGAGATGACCTCGCCCGGGCGCAGCTCGAAGCTGACCTTGCGCAGCGCCGGGGTGAGCCCGCCGCCTCGGGTCGTCGACCGGTAGAGCTTGGAAACCTGGTCGAGCTTCAGCGTCGTCATACCTGCTCCTTCAGGGGCAGCCCCTGTCCGGTCCCGGCCGTCTCGGCGTGCTCCTGGCTGACCTTCCAGCACGCGACCAGGTGGCCGGGCCTGATCTCTTCGAACGGCGGGGTCTGCGTGCACTTCGCGAACGCGAACGGGCACCGGTCCCGGAACCGGCACCCGGCCGGCGGGTTCACCAGCGACGGCGGGCGGCCAGGAATGCCGGTCAGCGTCACCTGGTCGTGCCGCACCCCCACCTCGGGCAGCGAGGCGAGCAGCGCCTGGGTGTAGGGGTGCAGCGGGTTGTCCACGATCATCGACGTCGGCGCCCGCTCCGCCAGCCGGCCCGCGTACATGATCGCGATGGAGTCGGCGATCTGCGCCAGGATCGACAGGTCGTGGGTGATCGCGATGGCCGACTTGATGTAGCCGCGGTCGCGGAACTCCAGCAGCATCTCGCCCACCGCGCGCTGGGTGGACACGTCGAGCGCCGACGTCACCTCGTCGGCGATCAGCAGCGACGGGTTCAGCAGCGAGGACATGATGATCGTCACCCGCTGCCGCATGCCACCGGACAGCTCGAAGGAGTACTTGCTGAGCACGTCCTCCTTGAGGCCGATCAGCTCCAGGCGGCGCCTCAGCTCGGCGTGGACCGCCTGCCTGTCCTTCACGTGGTGGGACTTGAGCAGGTCGTTGATCATCTTGCCGATCTTCCGCGTCGGGGTGAGCGCGGACATCGCGTACTGCGGGACGAGCGAGACCTCGGTCATCCGCCGCGTGCCGCATGGCGTTGTTATCCGAGATCGGCAGGTCCTTGCCGTCCACGGTGACCTTGCCGCCCGTCGCCTTCATCCGGGGGTCCAGGTAGACCAAGGCGTTCCCCAGGGTGGACTTGCCGCTGCCCGACTCGCCCGCCAGGCCCATGATCTCCCCGTCGGCCAGGGAGAAGCTGACGTTGTCGACGGCGGTCACGTCGCCGCGGCGGCTGCGGTAGGCCACCGAGAGGTTCTCCACGCTAACGCTCATGACGCCTCCCGCTCGCCGTCATTGTTCTCTCAGCTTCGGGTTGAAGACCTCGTCGAGGCCGACGTTGGCGATCAGCAGCGCGAAGACCATCAGGGTCAGCACGGCGCCCGGCGGGATGAACCACCACCACAAGTGGTAGTTCAGCGCGGCGTTCGCGTTCGCCTGGTTCATCGTCCAGCCGAGCGAGGCCACGTTGGTCGGGCCGAGGCCGAGGAAGTCGTAGCTGGCCGCGAGCAGCATCGAGCTGCCGAACAGCAGGATGACGACGAGGAACAGGTAGGACGCCATGTTCGGCGCGATTTCCTTGACGATGATCGACAAGGGCCGCTTGCCCGACAGCCGGGCCAGGTCGACGTACTCGCGGCTGCGCAGCGTGAACGTCTGCGCCCTGACCGCCCTGGCCACCCACGGCCAGGTCGTCAGGCCGATGAACACGCCCTCGAACAGGACGCTCCTCGAGGACAGGTAGGAGCCGATCACGACGAGCAGGACAAGGCTGGGGATCATCACGATGATGTTCGTGATCATCTGCAGCACCTCGTCCAGGAGGCCGCCGCGCCAGCCCGCGATGAAGCCGAGCGCCATGCCGACGATCGCGGCGCACCCTGCGCCGAGCGCGCCCACCAGGTAGGACTCGCGCAGCCCGTTGGTGAGCTGCGAGTACAGGTCATAGCCGGTGAGGTCGGTGCCCAGCCAGAACTTGCTGCCCGGGTGCTGCAGCGGGAAGGGGGTGATTTGCGTCGGCGGGTTCTTGGCGAGGTACGGGCCGATGATCGCCACCAGGACCAGGATGCAGCTCCAGGCCGAGGCCGAAGACCAGCTTCTTGTTCCGCAGCCCGTAGTGGACGAAGTCGTTGCGCCTGCGGGGCGCGCCCGCGGCAGCCGGACCGCCGGGCAGGCCGACGACGGCGATCCCGGGGGCCGGCGCTTCGCTGATGGACTCGCTCATGCCGTGCCTCCCGCTCGCTTCGGGGCGCCAGGATGCGCCGTCTTCCCTCGTCGCTCCTCCCTCGTCCCTCGGTCGTCACTCCTCAGTCCAGACGGCGCAGCGCCCCTCCACTCGCTCATGCCGCCGCCCCCTGCATGCTCAGCCGGGTCCTCGGGTCGACCGAGATGAACACCAGGTCGATGACGAAGTTCGCGATCAGGACGCCGAGGACGATGAAGATGAAGATGCCCTGCAGCAGGAAGTAGTCCTGGTTGCTGATCGCCTTGAAGATCAGGTTGCCGAGGCCGGGGTAGTTGAAGGCGATCTCGGTGACGATGTTGCCGCCGATGACCACGCCGAGCGAGAGCGCGAGCCCGGAGAGCTGGGGCAGCGACGCGTTGCGGTAGGCGTAGCCGCGGACGACCCGCTCGCTCGCGCCGAGCGCGCGCAGGTAGCGGGACGAGTCGTTCTCAAGCTCGTAGATGATCAGGTTCCGCATGCCGATCGCCTAGCCGCCGAGGCTCACGATGAACACGGTGAGGAACGGCAGGAACCAGTGGTCGAGCAGGGAGGCGATGAACGTCCAGTCGAAGGTCGGGACGAGCCCCTGGTCGTAGCCGAAGGAGGTCGGGAAGATGTGCCACACGACGCCGAACAGGTAGGGGATCACCAGGGCGAGCCACGGGTACGGGATCGCCTGGAAGATGTAGCCGAGGGGCAGGACGCTGTTGTCGAGGAACTTGCGGCGGGCGGCCGCGGCGCCCAGCCGGTTCCCCACGACTGTAGGAGAGCAGCGTGGCCGGCACGAGCAGCGCGAGCGTGTACGGCATCGCGCCGAAGACGAGCGAGGTGACCGTGGCCCCGGGAGCGTAGATGCTGCCGCCCATGTTGCCGGTCAGCACGCCCTTCCAGAAGTCGAGGTACTGCTGCCAGAGCGGCACGTTAAGGCCGAACGACTGCGCGAACTCCTTGTAGAGCGCCGCGTAGGCCGCGGAGCTGCCGACGTTGAACCGAGAGATCAGTCCCTGGATCGGGTCACCCGGCATGAGGTGGGGAATGCCCCAGTCGATGGTCACGCCGACGAAGAACGCCAGCACGTAGGTAATTAGTTTCCTGGTGAGATAGCGCCGCACTGGCAGGCTCCCGGATGTGATTCAACGGCCCTCGCGACCCGCTCCCCGGCCCGTGAGGGCCGGGGAGCGGGTCGCTTGAGGACCGCTAGTGGTTAATCAGCTGAACCAGCGGGGCTGGGTCAGCTGGCCTTCTGCGGGGTCGGCGTCAGCTGCGCCAGGGCCGGGACCGTGGTCATGGCGCCGATGTAGCCGTTCCACATGGCCGGGATGTTCTGGTCGCTGCCCGTGCTCGACGGGAAGTTCTGACCAGTACTGGGTGTTGCCCTGGAACCAGATGCCGTTGTACCAGAGCGGGATCTCCGGCTGCTGCTGCAGGAAGTCCTTCTCCAGCGAGGAGTAGATCTGGTTCAGCTTGGCGGTGTCGGACGGCGGGGACGCTGGCCGCCTGCTGCACCAGGTTCCAGTCCGCCGGCGAGCTGTACCGCTCCCAGTTCTGCTGGGCGGACTGCTCCTTCTGGATCGGGAGCTGGTAGACGCGCTGGAAGTAGGACCACGGGCTGGAGTCCAGGCCAGCGTTGTTGTCGAGCGCCAGGTCGTAGTTGCCGTTGGTGAGGTCGGCGGTGCGCTGGTTGGACGACGGCTCGGTGACCTGGATCTTGATGCCGACCGCGTTCAGCTCCTGCTGGATCACCTGCTGCGCGGTGTTCCAGTCGGACCAGCCCTGCGGGGCCTCGAGCGTGAGGGTCTGCCCGTTGTAGCCGGACTTCGCCAGCAGCGACTTGGCCTTCGCCGGGTTGTAGGTGGTGGCGTTCTGCTTGACCACGCGACTGGTCGACGAACCCGGCGCTGTTCAGCGTGGGCAGCAGGCCGGTCGGGGTGGACGGGGACGCGATGCCGCCGTAGACCGCCTGGGCGATCGCCGGCGGGTTGAGCGCGTGCGGCCAGCGCCTTGCGGAAGTTGACGTTGTTCATCGGGGCCTTGGTGGTGTTCGGCTCGAGCCACACCGTGTTCCCCGACAGCATGTACGGGGTCTTGGGGTAGTAGAACTTGAGCGTGTAACCGCCGTTGCCGCCCTGCGCGGACGCGAGCATGTTGATGCCCGGCAGGTAGTTGTTCGACCAGTCGATGTTGCCCGAGTTCAGCTGGCCGAGCTCCTGGCTGTTGGAGCCGTTGACGACGTCCACCAGGTACTTGAACTTGAAGGACAGGCCGAGCGCGCTGCGTGCCCCACCAGTCCGGCTTGGTCTGGTAGGCGACTTCCTGGGTGTTGGCGGTGTCCAGGGTCATCGGGCCCGTGCCGACCGGGTGCGTGTTCGCGTCGGTCGCGATCTTGCTCGCCGGGATCTTGGACCAGATGTGCTGCGGGAGGACCGGGGCCTTCCACAGGTAGTCGGTGAACTCGGTGTAGCCGGGCGTGCCCTTGAAGGTCACGGTGACCGTGTTGCCGCTCGCGGTCGCGCTCGCGACCGTGGCCACGTTGGCCGAGTACGGGTCGGCCGCGTTGGTGCGCGCCAGGTTGATGGAGTAGGCGACGTCGGCGGCGGTCAGCGGCTGCCCGTCGCTCCACTTGACGCCGGACCGCACGTTGATGACGTACTTGGTGCCCTGCCAGCCGGACGCCTCGGCGCCGGTGGCCAGCCACGGGTCGTACGCGCCCTTGACCGGGTCGTACAGGTACAGCGGCTCGTAAATGAGCCCCTGGGTACCCGTGGCGAACGCACCGGTGTCGAGCGGGTTCCAGTTCACCGGCGGCCCGTAGGCGGTGCCGCTCGTGTAGAGCGTCTCGTTCCTCGGGAAGCTGAGGGTCCCGCCGCTGCCGGCCGCCCCCGATGCCGACCCTGCGACGCCGACCCGACGACGCTGCCGCCGGGCTGCTCGACGGACTGCTGCTGCACGCGCTCACAACGCCGAGCGTCAGCACGGCAACAGCGGCGGTCCCGTACCGCCACCGCCTGCCCGTCCTAATCCTTGTAGGTCTCACCTGCTCCTGCCTCCTCACTAGCAAAGTCCTGCGATGACCCCGGGCGCAGGCGCCGTCATGGGCTAGGAGGGGCGGTCGCGTGCCGGAACGGCGCGCGCCAACCGCTCCCGAGACGGTCCCCTAGCTGGGGTTTTGTCCGTTCTAGGTGCGGCGTCGCCGTTGCGGGCCGAAGGACGCTTCGCCTCGTCCGCCCCGGTGCCGCCGCTGAACAGGTGGGCTATACCGGTTAAGTGTTAACCCAAAGCGGCGTCCACGTAAAGAGCCGTCTTTGTATCTCTCAGATCGCGATCAGGTTTCAGCGGCCCGCCGCGGGCCATCGAAACGATCCGGGCCAGGGTTTCCCGCCGCCCAAGGTCTCCCGCCGCTCGAGCAGGGATCCCGCCGGTGCCTGCCGCCGTCAGCCGGATCCCGAACGGCGTGCCGCTCGGCGGCCGTTGGCCCGCACCGCGCTCTCGCCCCGCGGCCGACGGGCGGTGCGGCGGGCGGCGGCTAGGCCGTCAGGCGGGAACGGCGCGGTGTCGCGATGTCGGGGACGCCTGCCGGGCCGGAGCTCGCCCGGGCCTGCAGCACCGGCGTGGCCTCCATGACGCTCTCCGGACGGCCGCCGGCCGCCAGCTCGCGCAGCATCCGCGCGGCGGTCGAGCCCGCGCCCGCGATGTCCCGGCGCAGCGCGGTCAGCGCGGGGTGCATCAGCTCGCACAGCGCGGAGTCGTCCCAGGAGATGATCGACACCCCGCCGGGCACGCTGACGCCCATCCGCTGCGCGACGCCAAGCCCGGCGGCCGCCATCACGTCGTTGTCGTAGAGGATCGCGGTCGGCGGCTCGGCGGAACCGAGCAGCCCCACGGTCGCCTGGGCCCCGTGCTCCGCCGTGTAGTCGGCCTCGACCGAGAACGCCGTGAGCCCGGCCGCGGCGGCGGCCGCCTCGAACGCGTCCCGGCGGAGCACCGAGTGCCAGTACGTCGCCCGGCCGCCGACCCGGGCGATCCGCCGGTGGCCGTGGGCCGCGAGGTAGCCGACCACGATGTCCACGGCGGCGCGGTCATCCTGCCAGATCGCGGGCAGCGACCCGGCCCCGCGCGGCGTGCCGATCACCACGGCGGGCATGCGCAGCTTCTCGATCACCGCGATCCGGCGGTCGTCGACCTGGAGGTCAACGACGAAGACGCCGTCCACCCGCCGCTGCGCCCACCACTGCCGGTAGAGCTCGATCTCCGCGTCGACGTCCTCGGTCATCGTGAACTGCAGCAGGACCTGGTGCGCGGCGAGCTCGGCCTGGATACCGGAGATCAGCTGCATGAAGAACGGCTCGATGCCGAGCGTGCGGGCCGGCCGGTCGATCACCAGGCCGAACACCCCGGACTTGCCGACCGTCAGCGCGCGGGCGGCGCTGCTTGGGCTGGAAGCCGATCTCCTCGGCGATCGCCAGGATCCGCTCCCTGGTCGCGGCGGAGACCCCCGGCTGGCCGTTCAGCGCGAAGGAGACCGCGGCCTTGGTCACGCCGGCCCGCTGGGCGATGTCGGTAATGGTCGGACGCTTCATCCGGGCCCCCTCGCTTCTCCGAACCCTTCATCCTGACCGTGACGACCGGTGACTCGCTGGCCGAGGGCAGGATGAAGGGCTCGCTATCCCGGTTAAGCATAACCGGGATGCGTCCGGGACGCGTCCCGGTAAGTCCCGGGAAAATCCCGGGTAAGTCCGGGACGCGTCCCGGAACCAGGCACTACCGTGGACGACGGCTCACTTAACCGGTATAGTTCTGGATCAGCCGGGCCGGCGGCGAAGAGCCTCGCGTCCTCGGCTGGGCCTGAGAGGATCGCGGTCTTTGCGATCAGGCCGAGCCGGGCGGACATCGGGGGTACGGGGGCGTCCCCCCGGAGATAGCCGCCCGGCGGAGGAGGCCACATGCGCAGGAACACATCGAGGGTCATGGCCGGCGGCGCGCCGGTGAACTGGCTCGGCGCGAACTTCTGGTCGCGGACCGGCGGCCCGCTCATGTGGCGCCGCTACGACCCGGCGGTCATCACCGCGGAACTGGCCGTGCTCAAGCGCCACGGCCTGACCATGACCAGGTCGTTCTTCTACTGGCCGGACTTCATGCCCGGCCCGTACGAGATCGACGAGACGATGACCGCGCGCTTCGCCGACTTCCTCGACAGGCACGCTGAGCACGGCCTCACGACCATCCCCACCTTCATCGTCGGCCACATGTCCGGCGAGAACTGGGACCCGGCCTGGCGGAACGACCGCCACCTCTACAACGACGTCTGGATGGTCGGCAGGCAGGCCTGGTTCGCCGCCGAGATGGTCCGCCGCTTCCACGCGCACCCCGCGGTCGCGGGCTGGCTGGTCTCCAACGAGATGCCGCTCTACGGCGGGTCGGACACCGGCCACGAGATCGTCGCGACCTGGGCGCGGATCATCAAGGACGCGGTCCGGGCGGCCGGCGGGCACCAGCCGTTCTCGCTGGGCGACGGCGCCTGGGGCATCGAGGTCACCGGCAACGACAACGGCTTCCGGCTGACCGACATATCGGAAATGACCGACTTCCTCGGCCCGCACATCTACCCCGTCGGCGACGACCCCGTCCGGCAGCGCTACGCGGCCGCCGTCGCCTGCGAGCTGTCTGGCACGTTCGGCAAGCCGGTGATCATGGAGGAGTTCGGCGTCAGCTCCGACTTCGCCTCCGACGCCAACGCGGCCACGTACTACCGGCACCTGCTGCACAGCACGCTGCTCGCCGGCGCCACCGGGTGGATCGCGTGGAACAACACCGACTTCGCCCTCCCGCACCAGGACCCGTACCGGCATCACGCGTTCGAGCAGAACTTCGGGCTCACCGACGCCCACGGCACCCCGAAGGCCACGCTCACCGAGATGAAGGCCTTCGCGCAGACCCTCAAGGCCATCGACCACGCGAACTGCGAGCGCGCCGACACCGACACCGCGCTGATCGTCTCCAGCTACCTGGACACCCAGTACCCGTTCACCTCGCCGGACACCCACGTCGCCGTCGCCAGGGGGCTGCACCAGTCCTACATCGCCGCGCGGCTCGCCGACCTGCCGCCCAAGCTGACCAGGGAAACCGACGGCATCGAGCCGGGTGCCCGGCTCTACCTCGCCCCGTCCGTCAAGCAGTTCCTCGCCCCCACCGCCGCCACGCTAGAACGCCTCGCGGAAGACGGCGCGACGGTCTACGTCTCCTACTGCGCCGGCGACGTGTCCTGGCACCGCGGTCCGTCGTACGGGGCGATGAACGAACTCTTCGGCATCAGGCACCAGCTCGACGTCGGCCTCGTCGACCCGATCACCGACGAGCTCGTCGAGCTCACCCTCACCAGGGACTTCGGCGGCCTGAGCAGGGGCACCACGCTCACGTTCCCGGTCGCGGGGAACGAGCACGCGCGTGCCTACCTGCCCGTGATCCCGACCACCGCGGAGGTCATCGCCACCGACGCCCACGGCCGCCCCGCGCTGCTGCGCCGCCAGGCGGGCCGCGGCTCGCTGATCCTCTGCACCTACCCGCTCGAGTACATGGCCTCGGCCGTCCCCCGGGTCAACCCGGACGCGACGGTCGCGCTCTACGCCGCGCTCGCCACGCACGCGGGGGTCCGCAGGCCCGTGACCGTCGAGGACCCGGACGTCGCCTGCGACGTCCTCGTGCACCGCGACGGGACGCGGTACGTGGTGATCGCCAGCCACGCCGACGAGACGCTGACCGTCAAGCCGACGCTCAGCGCGAGCGGGGAACACGAGCCGCCCCTGGGGCTGACCCCGCTCGGAGAGACAGAGATGGTGGACACGGGTCACGCTGCACCCGTTCGGAATCAAGGTCTTCAAGATCACCGAGAGCTAGGAGTCACGTCGCAGCCGTGGAGCCGTACGCGCCAAGCACGGCCTCCCACCCAGAGTCGTAACCGAGCCGGGCCGTGCACCGTCCGCGCGCCGGTCCCAGCCGGAGTGCGTCAGCTCGACCACCGTGGTCACGGTGCCCTCAAGGGGGAACTTCCTGAGGACGCGGTTGACCGCTCACGTAATGGCCTGCGGCCTTCCCTGACTTTGACTGACTGACATGCCCTGATGCCAGCAAGCAGGGCAACTACCTGCAACAACAGATAGGTTGCCCATGCCCTGGTATGACATGCCGCTTGAGCGGCTGCGCGAGTACCGCACGAGCACGCAGGAGCCGGACGGGCTCGACGAGTGGTGGGCCAAGCGCCTGGATCACGCGCGGGCGCAGGCCCGGCCGGCCACGTTCACGCCGCACGAGCCGGACGTCTACCACCCGTTCCAGGTGTTCGACGTGGAGTTCTCCGGGGCGGGCGGCGACCCGGTCCGGGCCTGGTACATCAAGCCCGCCGGCCAGGCGAGCCCGCCGGTCGTGGTGAAGTTCATCGGCTACGGCGGCGGCCGGGGCGCGCCGTCCGAGCACTTCCTGCTGCCCGCACTCGGCTACGCGGTGCTCGTCATGGACAGCCGCGGCCAGGGCGGCCGGTGGTCGACCGGGGCCACGCCGGACGGCCGGGGCGGCACGGGCGCGGAGAACTCGCTGGTCATGACCCGGGGCATCACCACGCCAGAGGACTACTACTACACCCGGATGTTCACCGACGCGGCGCTCGCCGTGGACGTCGCGCTTGAGCTCGCCGGCGCGGAGGCGGCACCGTCGCCGTCACCGGCGGCAGCCAGGGCGGCGGGCTCGCGCTGGCCGCCGCGGCGCTGCACCGGGACGCGGTCAGCGTGTGCCACGCGGACGTCCCGTTCCTGTGCGACATCCAGCGGGCGATCACCCTCGCGCCGCACGCGCCGTACACCGAGATCCCGGAGTTCCTCGCGGAGAACGTCGCGCTCATCGACACGGCGCTGAACACGCTGCGCTACATCGACTGCGCGCTGCTCGCCCGCCGGATCACCGCGACGACGCTGGTCAGCGTCGGGCTGATGGACGACATCTGCCCGCCGTCGACGGTCTTCGCCGCCTATAACGAGATAAATGCCGACAAGGACATCATCGTGTACCCGTACAGCGGGCACAGCGTGCCGCACGCGCACGCCGAACCGCAGCTCAGGCACCTGCGGCGGCATTTCCCTGTCTAGGCGCCGGCTAGCGGCCGCGCGGCTAGTCGCGGATCACCACCCGGTTGGTCAGCGTCCCGATCGACTCGACCGTCACCGACACCTCGTCGCCGTCGGTCAGCGGGCCGACGCCCTCCGGGGTACCGGTCAGCAGCACGTCGCCCGGCAGCAGGGTCATCACCGACGACACGTACTCGACCAGCGACGGCACGTCCCACAGCAGCTCCGACGTGCGCGCGTGCTGCTTGACCGACCCGTTCACCGTCGTCGTGATGCCCAGGTCGGCGGGGTCAGCGCCGGTCTCCATCCACGGCCCGAGCGGGCAGAACGTGTCGAAGCCCTTCGCCCGCGTCCACTGCCCGTCCTTGACCTGGAGGTCCCTGGCGGTCACGTCGTTGGCGCAGGTGTAGCCGAAGATGACGTCGGCCGCGCGCTCCTTCGGCACGTCCCGGCAGAGCCTGCCGATGATCACGGCAAGCTCACCCTCGTAGTCCACCCGGTCGGTGATCTTCACCGGGTAGGCGATGCGGTCACCGGGGCCGGTCACCGACGTGGACGGCTTGAGGAACAGGATCGGCTCGGCGGGCAGCTCGGTGCCGCCCATCTCCTTGACGTGCTCGGCGTAGTTCTTGCCGACCGCCACCACCTTGGACGGCAGCACCGGGGCAAGCAGCCGCACCTCGGCGAGCGGGTAGCGGTTCCCGGTGAACCGCACGCCCGCCGGGTCGACCCCGAACGGGTGGCCGTACAGCTCCGCGATCGTCTGCGGCTGCCCGGTCTCACCCTCAACCACGCCATAGGCCACGCCATCGCCCTTGGCGAACCTCGCGATACGCACGATGCTCCTTTGCTCGCTTGTCGCATTCGAGCCTACTTGCGCGAAACCGAACTGAGAAACGCCGCGGCCTTGTGCCGGGGGACGGGGGTCGTGCCCCCTGGGGATTACTGCTGGTATCCCTCCACCTCGGACACCGGGCGGGCGGCCGCATCTTCCGGGCTCTCCCCGAACTCCCGCTTCGCCCGGCGCTGGCGCAGCAAGTCCCAGCACTGGTCAAGCGCCTCTTCAGTCGAACGAAGACGCTCCCGCTCCTGTTCCGAGCTCAGCTCGCCCCGCTGGAGCTGGCCCCGCAGCTCGTGCTCGGTATCGATCAGCTCAGCTGATCCGCGACATGATCTCTTTGTCGTCCATGTGCTTAAGGTATGCCCGCGGCTGTCAGGCGTGCGCCCGGGATCTGCAGTTCGTCCGAACGAGAGCGTGGCTGCCGCCGTGTCGCTCCCGGTTACCCGGTGCCGGCGGCAGACGGGTCCGGGGCGCTCGCTACGGCTCAGGCACTGCTCCTGGCGCGGGCAGGGGACTGCGAGCGTGATCGCGGTCCTCGGGCGTGCGCAGGGCCGGGGCGGCGACCGCGATCCAGGCGGCCAGCGCGAGCGGGATGAGCAGCGCCAGGTGCAGGCCGATCTTGTTGGCTACCAGGCCGATGATCGCCGGGCCCGCCGCCATGCCGGTGTAGCCGAGGCCGACGACCTTGGCCAGGCCGGAGCCGGGGCGGAGCGGGTCGGCGCGGCCGCCCGCCGCGAAGACCTGGGGGACGACGATGGACAGGCCCGCGCCGAAGGCGGTGAACCCCGCGATGGCGACGGCCGGGACCGGCGTGGCGAGGGCCAGCGCGAGGCCGGCGGTCGCGATCAGGCCGCAGACCCGGATGACGGAGACGACGCCGAAGCGGCGGATGAGCCGGTCGCCGACCCCGCGGCCGAGTGGTCATCGTGACCGAGAACGCGGCGAAGCCGAGCGCGGCGAACCCCGCGCTGGTGCCCAGGTTGTCCCGAGGTAGACGGCGGACCAGTCGCCCGCCGCGCCCTCCCCCACCAGGCCGCAGACGCCGAGCACGCCAAGCGCGAGGACGAGGCGGCGCACGCGCCTCCTCGCGTCCGGGCGGAGTTTTGCGCGTGCCGAAGGGGCATTCGCCGAGGCCTGTGTCGCCAGGGGCCGAAGGGCAGACGGTGAACGATGGCCTCGGGGCCCCGGGCCAGACGGTCCTGGCCGCGGGCATCGGCCATAGAGCTGGCCTGGGGCACGGGCTCGCGGCGCGGCGCCGACGAGGGCGAGGGCTGAGCGCGGGGCCTCGGGCAGGAGCCAGGGCCCGCGGTGCCGTCGATGAGCGCGCCGACCACGTCGACGACGGCCAGCGAGGGGAGCAGCGCGACGCCGGCCCAGGCGAGGCCGCCGCCGGCCAGCGAGCCGAGGATGGCGCCGAGGCTGTAGAAGGCGTGCATCGAGGTCATCACCGGCCGGCCGTAGGCGGCCTCGACGCGGACGCCCTGGGCGTTCTGGCGACGTCGAGGATTCCGCCGGAGGCACGCCGATGGCGAACAGCGCCGCCATCAGCTCGGGCAGGCTGCGGGCAAGGCCGGGGTCACGGCCGCCACGCAGCTGCCGACGCCGCAGATCCGGCACGAGCAGCGCGCTGCCCACCCGGTCGACCAGCCGCTCCGCCAGGGCCGCGCCGAGCACCAGCCCGACGGGAACCGCGAAGAGCGCGACGCCGAGCGTCCCGTCGGACAGGTGCACCTGCGACTTGGCGGCCGGGATGCGCGCCATCCACACCCCGCCGGTCAGCCCCATGACCAGGAAATGCGCCGACACCGCGAACCGCGCGGGTCCCGCCGTGCCCCGCGCTGCCATTGCCGTCCGCTGCCTCTGGCCTCGGCCGAGAGCCGCCCGCCGGCCAGAACTTACGCACTAGGCCACAATAGCCGGCGAACCGCCGGCCGCCACGGCCGTCGCCGCAGGTGGAGACCCACTGCCTGCCATGAGCTGAACGCGGCTCGAGTGTGGACGCCAGGAGGGTGGCAGCCCTCCTAACGAGCCACCATCCTGTGGTGGCCCTCTGGACGCACGCGACGCCTGAGCGCCTCCTGGCGGTCACCGTGAGCTTGGTCGAGCAGCCGCACCGGCGGTTACCGGACCACGCGAGCGGGTGCCGCGGGAGGCGAAGCCACGCACCCGTTCGGAGTTATCGGTTGCTTGGTTTTTCTGAGACGCGCGAGCCGTCGTGAGCCAGGGTTCGCCTTGTGGGTTTGCCGTGGCCCTGGCTGTCGCCGTCGCCCGGGTGTGCCTTGTGGGCGCGGCCGGGCAATCAGCGTCCGCCGTGCCCTGATGTGCCTCGTGAGCCAGTCAAAGGGCGGCGGGACCGGAGCGCCGTGGGGTAGACGGTGCTCCGGGGCGCGCCTCAGGGCTTATTCGGGGACGCGGCCGGCGCGGAGCAGGCCGTAGGTGACCGCCTCTTCCAGGGCGTGCCAGGAGGCGGAGATCACGTTCTCGTCCACGCCGACCGTCGACCAGGTGTCGCCGTCGGCGTTGCTCGACTCGATGAGCACCCGGGTGATCGCGCCGGTGCCCGCCGAGCCCTCGAGGATGCGGACCTTGTAGTCGGTCAGCTCCAGGGTGGCGAGCTCGGGGAACGTCTGCTCCAGGGCGGCGCGCAGCGCGCGGTCGAGCGCGTTCACCGGGCCGTTGCCCTCGCCGACCGCGACGACGCGCTCGCCCTTGGCCTCAAGGCGGACGGTGGCCTCGCTGGTGACGCCGCCGTCCTCGCGCTGCTCCACGATCACCCGCCAGGACTCGACGGTGAAGTGCCGCCTGCGCTCCCCCGCCAGCTCGTCGCGGAGCAGCAGCTCGAAGCTCGCGTCCGCGGCCTCGAAGGAGTAGCCCTGCGCCTCGAGCTCCTTGACCTGGTCCGTGACCCGGCCGATGACCTCCTTGTCGCCGGACAGGTCGAAGCCGAGCTCGCGGCCCTTGAGCTCCACCGAGGCGCGGCCCGCCATGTCGGAGACGAGCATGCGCATGTCGTTGCCGACCAGCGCGGGGTCGATGTGCTGGTAGAGCATCGGGTCGACCCTGATCGCCGAGGCGTGCAGCCCGGCCTTGTGCGCGAAGGCGGACAGGCCGACGTACGGCTGGTGGGTGTCCGGCGTGACGTTGGTGACCTCGCTGATCGCGTGCGCGATCCGCGTCATCTCCCTGATGCCCGCGCCGTCGAGGACGACCTTGCCCTTCTTCAGCTGCAGCCCGGCGACCACGCTGAACAGGTTCGCGTTGCCGGCGCGCTCGCCGTAGCCGTTCGCGGTGCCCTGCACGTGGGTGACGCCCGCCTCGACCGCGACCAGGGTGTTCGCGACGCCGCAGCCGGTGTCGTCGTGGCAGTGGATGCCGAGGCGCGCCCCGGTCGCGGACGCGACCGCGTGCACGATGTCGCCGAGCTCGGTCGGCATCATGCCGCCGTTGGTGTCGCACAGCGCGATCACGGAGGCGCCCGCCTCGGCGGCGGCGCGGACGCACTCGAGCGCGTACGCGGGGTTGGCCTTGTAGCCGTCGAAGAAGTGCTCGGCGTCGAGGAAGACCCGCTGGCCCTCTTCGGTCAGGTGCCGCACGGTGTCCGCGATCATCGCGAGGTTCTCGTCGAGCGTGGTCCGCAGCGCCAGCTCCACGTGCCGGTCGTGGCTCTTGGCGACCAGCGTGACGACGGGGGCGCGTGACTCGCGCAGGGCGGCGACCTGGGGGTCATCGGCCGCGGCGCACGCCCGCCTTGCGCGTCGAGCCGAACGCCGCGAGCGTCGCGTGCCGCAGGTCGAGCTCGGTCTGCGCGCGGCGGAAGAACTCGGTGTCCTTCGGAATCGCCCCCGGCCAGCCGCCCTCGATGAACCCGACGCCGAGCCGGTCCAGGTGCCTCGCGATCACCAGCTTGTCGGCAACCGTGAGGTTCAGGCCCTCCTGCTGCGCGCCGTCGCGCAAGGTGGTGTCGTAGACGTGGAACTGGTCGTCGAGCATCGTCGCTTCCGTTTCTTCCGTGTCGTGTTGGTGGCGGCCGTCGCGTTTCCGAGCAAACAAAAAGACCCCTCGCGGAACGCGAGAGGTCTGCGCGTCGGCACCGGGGCTCCAGCGTTACGGTCCGCTGGCCGCGACCTAGGGCTGCCGCCCTAGCTGCCGACGCGCCTGCCGATAATAATCAGGCCGGTCGTCACGGGAGCTAGTGTGCCACATCCCGGCGGTGCCGCGCCAACCGGGTGCGGCGAACGTCTCAGCGGCGTCGCGGGTCAGCCGACGGACTTGAGGAAGGACCCGGCCAGGGCCGCGGCCGCCTGCGAGGCGCTGCTGCCCGTCTCGAGGACGGCGACCGCCAGGCTGCCCCGGTACCCGACGAACCAGCTCAGGTAGGAGTGCTTCCCGGACTGGACCACGCCGGCCTGCCCGTACACCGGGGCGCCGGGGAGGTTGGCCGCGCTGCGCGGATCCCGACGTGACGGCCAGGCGCATCAGCTGCGCGCAGCTGCTGCAGGTTGCGTCCCCGACAGCGGCGCCTGCCAGGTGACGGGCGGGTCGGTCGGCAGGAGCACGGGAGAGCGCCCGGTGCCCGCCGCGACCTCGGCCGCCACGGTCGCCATGCCGAGCGGGCTCATCAGCACGCCGCCGGTGCCGGTCGCCTGCGCGGCCACGGCCGCCTCGCCGGACACCGCCGGGGCCGAGCCGGAGAACGCCGGCAGCCGCAGCTGCCAGGAGGTGCCGATGCCGAAGGCCCGTTCCGCGCTGGCGAGCTGCTGCGGGGTCAGCGTCCGCGACATGTTCGCGAACGCGGTGCCGCAGCCGTCGGCGAAGTCCGAGGCGAGCGTCGCGGTGCTCGTCGTGGCGGGCTGGTAGGTGAACGTCACGCCGCCGACGTCGGCCACCGGCTCGCACGGCAGCGGGTGGTTCGCGTCGACGCCGCTGGACAGCAGCGCCGCCGCGGACACGATGCTGAAGGCCATGCCCGGCTCGACCTTGGCGTTGAGCGCCCCGCCGGCCGGCAGCGCGCACGCCGCCCGCCTCATGCGACGCGAGGACGCGGACCTGCCCGCTGCTCCAGTCGACGGCGACGATCTCCGCCGAGTTCGGCTCGCGCCGCGAGGGCGTTCACGGCGGCGGCCTGGTCCTGGCTGTTCAGCGTGGTCTGCACCGGCGTCCCGGCGTGGCCGCCCGGCGAGCTCCACAGCGTCGCCACGCTGCGCCCGGCCGCGTTCACCACGACGACCGAGGTCGTCGGCGTGCCGATCAGGTCGTTCTGGTAGGTCTGCTCGAACCCGGTCAGCCCCACGGTCATGCCCGGCTGGTACGCCGCGCCTTCCTCGCGCAGCGCGCTGGAGTTCTCGGTGCCGACCTGGCCGACCACCTCCTGGGCGGAGGAGCTCGAACAGCCGCTCCGCCTGCTGCTGGTAGGCTGAGGCCGGGCACCTTGGCGAGCTTCGGCCACAGCGACCGGTAGCCGGCCGGGTCGAGCGTGAGCAGCGAGAGGAAGTCGCTTGGCGGCGCGGACTCGAATCTGGCCGAGCACCTGCTGCTCGTCGAGCCCGGTGACCCGGCGAACTCCGCCGCGGTCGCGGCCGGGTTCTTCAGCTTGCCCGGGTACACGCCGATCCGGTAGTCCGCCGACTTGGCGAGCAGCGGCTGGCCGTCCATGTCCAGCACGCCGGCGCGCGGCGCGTACGTCGTCACCACGGCGAGCCGGTCCCCCGCGCCGAGGCGCGGGTTGATGACGGTGGGCGCCCAGTCGACGACCCACTGCCCGTTCTTCGAGGTCAGCCCGAACTGCCCGGTGTAAGACCACTGCTGTCCCGCCTGGGCCAGGTCCACCGTGGCCTTGTAGGTGGCCACCGCGGTGTCGCCGTGCTGCGTGACGCCCTTCATGGCGAAGAACGTGTTGGTCGCGTTGAGGTCGGTGTAGGCGGCCGCGAGCTGCGCCTTCACCGGCTCGGTGCCGCCGTTGGTGAGGGCCGCCGCCTGCGCGTAATTGCCCTGCTGCCAGTCGAGCAGGAACGCCTGCACCGTCGGCTCCGGGGACCCTGCGCCGCCGAAGCCGTTCGTGAAGCCCACGGCCGAGCACGCCGACGACGACCACGAGCGCGGCGGCCAGCCGCTACTTCTTGGAGAGCAGGGACCGCCGCTCCGCGACGGCTTGCGGTGCCGGTGCCGCCCGCGCCGCCGCCCCGCCGGAGCGCGGGCACGCCGGGCGCGTCACCGGGGCGGGGCGGCGCCGCTTGGCTGCGAGCGCCGCCGGCTCGGGCGCGGGCGCGTCGACCGGGCGCTGGGCGTCGCCCGGGAGGTGCCAGACCCGGCCGGGTACCGGCCGGACCGCCGACGGAACCCGGGCGCCAGGTCCGGGACCTCCGGCGCTCCGGACGGCTCGGCCGGAGCCGGGGAGCGAGCCGCCAGCCGTGTCCTGAGCGAACCCGACGTCCCCAGGCCGGACAGCCCGGGAACGGTGAAGGGCAAGCCGTAATTCCGGGGTCGGCCGGCGTGGCTTCCCCGCTCACGAGAGCGCGCAGTCACCGTCCGCCTCCGGAGTCACCGTCGTCGCCGCAAGGCACGCTCAACCTCCCTGGCCGCGTCCCGCTTGGCCAGGTCCTGTCTCTTATCGTATGTCCGTTTACCGCGGGCAAGTGCGAGCTCCACCTTGACTTTGCCGTCTTTGAAGTAAAGCGACAGCGGGATCAGCGTCAGGCCCTGCTCCGACGTCTTCCGGACCAGTCGCTCGATCTCCCCCCGGTGCAGCAACAGCTTCCTGGTCCTTCTGGGCATATGGTTCGTCCACGTTCCCTGGGTGTACTCAGGGATATGAACGTTATGCAGCCAGACTTCCCCGTCAGAGACCAGCGCGAACCCATCAGCGAGTGAAGCACGGCCGGCGCGCAGTGATTTCACCTCGGTGCCGGTGAGCGCGATGCCCGCCTCGATGGTGTCCTCGATCACGTAGTCGTGCCGGGCCCGCCGGTTCGAGGCGATGACCTTGTTTCCCTGCTCGCGTGCCACGTTTCTCCTGTCGGCCCTTCCTGCGCCCAGCTGTCGGACCGGGCACGACCTGCCCCAGCCGACGAGACGGCTAAACGCGCAGGTAGCGGCGGAGCGTCAGGAACGACGTTACGCCGCAGAGCAGCCACTCCGACGACCATCGCGAGCACGATGACCTCGACCAGGTCGGCCGTCGACAGGCCGACGTTGTAGTTGAAGTACTGCTGCAGGTTGTTCAGCAGCAGCGACTTCACCCCGATGAGCAGGGCCGCCGCGAGCACCCAGCCGAGCAGCCCGGCGATCACGCCCTCGAGCAGGAACGGCAGCTGGATGTAGAAGTTGGACGCGCCGACCAGCCGCATGATGCCCGTCTCCCGGCGCCGGTTGAACGCGGACAGCCGGATGGTGTTGGCCACCAGCAAGATGGCGGCGACCACCAGGATCAGGGCCACGATGACGACCGCGTTCCGCAGGCCGTCGAGCAGCCGGTAGAACTTGTCGAGGATGTTCATCTCGTCGATGACCGAGTCCACGCCCTGCGCGCCGGTGACCGCGCTCGCCACGATGTTGTAGTCGGCCGACGGGTTGTTCAGCTTGACCTCAAGCGACGGCGGCATGTCCGTCTCCTTGAGCGTCGAGACGTACGACTGGTCGTTGGAGAAGGCCTGCTTGTACAGCGCCCACGCCTGCGCCTGGGACACGTAAGTCACGTTCTGGACCTGGGGCATGGACTGCAGCCGCTGCTCAAGCGCTCGTCGTCTGCGCCTGGGTCACCGCGCCGTGGCAGTTCGGGTTGGCGCTGTCCGCGTAGCAGAGGTAGACGGAGATCTCCACCTTGCTCTGCCAGTACGTGCGCGTGCTGTCGACCTGCTTGACGAAGAGCAGCCCCGTGCCGAGCAGTGACAGGCTGATCGCCACCACGACGATGAGCGCGACGGTCATGGTGAGGTTACGGCGCAGCCCGACCCAGATCTCCTGGAACACGAAGTTTGAACGCATACTGGCCTTATCTCATCCCTGGTGAGTCATGTGCCGTCTATCGAGGCACCCGGTAAGCAGGCGGTAATAACTGGCCTGCTAGCAGTGCTGTCTAATAGGCCTGGCCGTAGACGCCGCGATTCTGGTCGCGGACCACCTTGCCGTATTCAAGCTCGATCACGCGCTTGCGCATCGAGTCGACGATCGCGGCGTCGTGCGTCGCCATGACGACCGTCGTCCCGGTCCGGTTGATCCGGTCGAGGACCTTCATGATGCCGATCGAGGTCGCGGGGTCGATGTTCCCCGTCGGCTCGTCGGCGAGCAGGATCATCGGCCGGTTGACGAACGCGCGGGCCATCGCGACCCGCTGCTGCTCACCGCCGGACAGCGCGTCGGGCATGCGGTCGTGCTTGCCCTCCAGGCCCACGAGGTCGAGCACCTCGGGCACCACGCGCTTGATGAACCGCCGCGGCTTGCCGATCACCTCGAGCGCGAACGCGACGTTCTGCTCGACGGTCTTGTTCGGCAGCAGCCGGAAGTCCTGGAACACGCAGCCGATCTTGCGGCGGAGCGCCGGGACCTTCCAGTTCGTGAGTCTCGCCAGGTCGTTGCCGGCGACGAGGATGCGGCCATCGTTCGGCCGCTCCTCACGGAGGATCAGCCGCAGGAAGGAGGACTTGCCCGACCCGGACGGGCCAACGAGGAAGACGAACTCTCCCTTGTTGATCGTCATGTCGACGTTCTCCAGGGCGGCCCGATTCTGGTTCGGGTAGATCTTGGTGACGTTTTGAAACTCGATCACAGGACCATCACAGGATCTCTCGACGCCTTAATGCAGGACTGGCTGGCTCGGCCGGGAACCGCGCTCACGCAGGGCCCGGCCGGTCGCACGGGTATTTCCGGCTTAGCTGGGCAACTTGCGGGTAACCTGGCTTAGCCAGGGAACAGTCTAGGGGGAAACTGGCAGCTAAGGCTCCAGATCACGTCAAGTGCGCCGGGGCACCACCACCGGAAGGGGTTTCCAGATGAGCTGCGAGCACCTGATCTGCGCACACTGCGGCGGCCCCGTGATCGAGGCGCGCTGTCCGGTCTGCCGCGCCTCCCGCGCCGAGGTCCACCACCACGGTCCCGCCCTCACCCCGCAACTGCTCATTGCCGCCGCACTGCTGCTACTTATGGGCCTCCTCATCGCGACCCACGTGCTCCCGTAGCGGGCGCTGGTCAGAAGAAAATAAGAGCAAGAACACAGTCATCCGAACGAATGCGGCTAGCACTAGCCGGGCCCTATTCCCGCCCCGTCATTGGGGCATCACGGCGGCTGGTTCTCGAACTGGAACTGCACCCGCACCGATCCGTCCAGCGGGACGATCAGCGCCGAGTCGCTCGGATCCCAAGCAGCGAGGACGAGGAACATCCGGCCCTCGCCCATGATGAGCAGCCGCAGCCCGCGGTAGCGGTAGTGGATCACCGCATTGGTATTGAAGAGCACCTGACCGACCCCCGCGGACGTTGTGGCCGCGGTAGCGGTCTGGCACGCCGTGGAGGTCATCGACGCGGACAGCTTATCCGGCCGACCACTTCCAGCGTCCCCGAAATTGAGTCGCCGCCACCCGGGTCGAGCGTCTTCCCTGGGTAGCTGACAGCTACAGCGCAGGACGTCACGGGATTGTCCGCGCTGAACTTAATAACACTGCATGGCGTGCCATCGCATGTCGCATTACCGTCCGCGAACGGGGCATCAGGCTTCGCCGAGGCTACCGTGACCGTTATCCCGCCGGGCATGGGCAGGACCTGCCAGTTAAGCGACTCGGGGGCGCGGACACCGGGGCAGATACACCGCCCCGATGGCCGGCCGGATGTATCTGGGCGGGCGTCCGCGCCCCTAGCCGGGTGAAAGAGCACCACGTTCAAGGAGATCGCTCATGGGGATGCAACTCGACTGGCGGTTCTGCCAGAAGTGCCACGTCATGTTCTTCGACGGGTTCCCGCAGAAGGGAAACTGCGCGGCAGGCGGCGCGCACGAGGCGCAGGGGTTCATGTTCGCCCTGCCGCACGACCTGCCCGACCGGCCCAGCGCGCAGACCAGCTGGCGGTTCTGCGACAAGTGCCACGCCATGTGCTTCGACGGGTTCCCGCAGAAGGGGGTCTGCCCGTCGGACGGCGGCGGGCACCACGCCCAGGGCTTCATGTTCTCGCTGCCGCACGACACCGGCGCGACCGGGAACGCGCAGGCCGACTGGCGGTTCTGCCAGAAGTGCCAGGCCATGTTCTTCGACGGGTTCGCCGACAAGGGGCGCTGCGACGCCGGCGGCGGGCACCAGGCGCAGGGGTTCATGTTCGTCCTGCCGCACGACCTGCCGCCCGCGGTGGACTTCAACTTCGCGCCGATCGTGTTCCCGTCGGGCATCGCGGCCGGCGGCAACGCGCACCTCACGATGCGCCAGGACGGCACGTACACGTTCTCCGGCCACTTCCACGACTCGGGCGGGGCCGCCTACAACACCGCCCTGGCCTGGGTGGTCAAGGACCTCGCGGGCCACGCCTACGGGTTCAAGCACACCGGGAGCATCGCCGGCACCTTCGAGTCGGGCTCGCGCAATGACGACTGGAACGTCAACTCGTCCAGCGGCGAGGTCTCCGACAACTGGGCCAACATCAGCGGCGGGCCCGTCGTCCGCGCCGAGGCCAACGTCAACGTCGACGTGAACAGCCTGCTGAACACGGCCAAGCAGGTGATCGGGGTGGTCGAGCAGGTGATCAGCATCGTCGGCTGAGGCCCAGTCTCAGTCGGCTCCGTCTAGCCGACACCGAAGCACACGAAGCCGGACGGCTCATCGCCGGTGGCCGACGACAGCGCCCGGGCCGGGGGCATGCCGCGCCGCAGCGCGGCATGCAGCCCGGTCATCAAGCGCATCGCCGTGTCGTCGGCGACCTGCGTGACGCTGGCCACCACCGTACGGGTGCCCGCGTGCAGCAGGGCGCTGACCATGCCGAGGGTCTCGTCGCCTGGCCGCACGTCGGCCAGGCCCAAGTCGCAGCAGGACAGCACCGCCAGGGCCGGGGCGGCCTTCAGGCGCTGCAGGTCATAGCCCATCAGCGGCCCGCCGGACAGCTCCAGGGCGGAGAACAGCGCGTTGTCCGGCTGGTGGGTGCCGTGCGCGGCCAGGTGCACCAGGCTGGTCCCGTCCATGGCGGCGAGCGCGGCCGCCGGGGTCGCCGCCCGGGCCGTGAGGACCGCCGCCCCCGGGCGCAGCCGGGCGATCCGGGCGATCTCGGCGTCACCGCGCGCAATCCCCGGCCCGGCCACCAGGCCGCCGTCGTGCTGCGCGTCCAGCCGGACGCTGTCGCGGCGGTGCCTGGCGTCCAGCCAGAAGGTGGCGGACGGGGTCACGGTGACCGGGCGGCCAGCCCCGGCGAGCACCGCCCACGGCACGGTGACCAGGAGACCTGTGGGCACGATGATGAGTTCCCTGCCGCCAGTCAGGGCCTCGGCCGGAGTCAGCAGCATGGCCGCGAGCCGGGCACTGTCGCCAAGCGAGGCGGCGGCCAGCGACGCGGCAAGCCGCGGCGGCAGCTCTCGGCCGGCCTGGGCATCGAGGTCGGCCCTGACCCGCAGCAGGGCCGCCTCGACCCGCGCGTAACGCCCGAGCCGGACGACGCGCGCGGCGCGCCGGGTCACCGCCAGGGCGCACAGCTCGGCGCCGTCCCGCAGGTACATGATCATCGCGGCCGGCCCGAGCTCCGCCCGGAGCGCGCCGAGCGCGACCGGGGACACCGCTGGCGCTGGCTGGCCGCTGACCGTCCAGGCGTCCTGGCGGATCTGGTGCCGCAGCCGGGCCTCGACGCCCCGGAGCCTGCCGTCAGGCCGCCCGGCGAGTTCGGCGGCCCGGGCCGCCAGCCGCACCTGGCGCAACTGCTCGAGTGCGGCGATGGCGGCCGGGTTGTCGGCTGGCCTGGCTGGCGCGAGCAGCAGGGCCTGGGCGCGGGAAAGCTCAGACCAGCGGTACACCGCGGCGGGAGAGCCGTTCGCGAGCGCCGCGGCGAGCCCGGCCCTGGCCAGGTCCCGGCCGTGCACCGCGGCGCCGGTCTGCAGGTCGAGGCAGCCCAGCCGCGCGCGGTAGCGGTGCAAGCGTGGCCATGCCGGAACGCAGCGCCCGCGCGGCGGCCGCCTCGTCGCCCGTAGAGCGAGCAAGCTCGGCCTGAGTGAGCCGGTACAGCATCCGGGTGTCAAGCCGGTCGGTGCCGCGCGGCGGGCCCGCTCGGCGCAGCGCGATCGGCGGCCTCGCCTGGTGCGCCGAGGGCGATCCGCGCGCGCGCGGTGACCAGCCCGGCGACCCTGGCGTCTTCTGGCAGGCCTAGCTCGTGCAGCGCGGCGGCCAGGTCACCGGCCTGCGCGGCAAGCTCGGGCCTGGCGGCCGCCGCGGCCTGCCGCGCCCGCAGCGCGATCAGCGCGGCCAGCGCCGCCTGCCGGCGGTTGCCCCGGCGCAGGAACCTGGTCCTGGCCTGGTCCGCCCAGCGGGCGGCGGCGGGCGGCTGCCCGGCGATCAGCGCGGCCTCGGCCCGCAGCAGCAGGGCCTGCGCGGACAAGTGGGTGCGCCGCTGGTCACGCGCCAGCCGCAGGGCGGTGGCGAGCTGCTGGTCGGCCTCGCCGAACAGGCCGGCGGCCAGCAGCGCGCGGGCCCGGTCGACGCCGAGCGTGCCAGCTTGCCCGGTGCGAGCGCGGTGTACACCCGCTCGGCCTCCGCGTAGCCCTGCAGGGCCGCAGGGATGTCACCGCGCAGCAGGTCAAGGTCGGCGAGGTTGTGCGTGGCGACGGCGGCGGGCACCGGCAGGCCGACGCGGGCCGCGATCCTGGCCGAGCGGGTCAGGTCGGCGCGGGCCGGGGCGACCCGGGCGGCGGCCAGGTGCACCAGGGCCCGGTTGGACAGCGCCTTGGCGAGGTCCTCGGCCAGGCCCTGGCCGTCAAGCGCCGCGATGGCCGCGTCGTACTGCGCCAGGGCGGCCTCGTCCCGGCCCGTACGCCGCAGCAGCAGCCCGCGCTGGCCGAGCAGCAGCCCGGTCAGGCCGGGCGGCGTGAGCCGCTCGGCCTCGTCGAGCAACGCGAATCCCGTGTCAATACGGCCGCGCTCGGCGTCGGCCCAGGCCAGGCTGATGAGGATGCGGGCCCGCAGTTCCTGGTCGCCTGGCTCGCCGAGCTGCCGGAGCGCGGCGCGCAGGTGCCTGGCGGCCGCCGCCGGGCGGCCGTCGCTGCTCGCCGTCAGGCCGAGTGCGTAGCGCTCGGCGGCCGAGGGCGCGGTCACAGCGCGAAGGACGCGGTCACCACGCCGGCCGCGCCAGGCCCCGCGGGCAGCACGCGCACCTGGGCGAGGCCGCGCCTGATGCCGCCGATGACGAAGCGGCCGGCTGCGTCGGCCCGCGCCGTCCTGGTGGCGGCGACCGCCCCGGGCTGTGCGCCGGCGATCCTGAGCTCCACCCGCCCGGGTCCCGGGGGAACCAGCCAGCCGTCCACCCGGACCTGGCCGCCGCCGACATCGGTGACCGCGATCATGATTTCCAGGTCCGCGGATTCGAACGTCAGGGTGCGGGTGCGCAGGGCGCCGCGCGGCCCCGACCCGATGAGGGCCTCGTCCCGCAGCCGCGCCACCTCATCCTCGAGATCGGTGAGGGCAATGGCGAACAGCACCCGGTCGTCCAGGTCCGGCGGCGGCGGATCGGTCGTCCCGTACATGTCCCGCACTCCGGCCAGGATGGCCAGGTCCACCTGGTCGAGCGGCGCGTCGCGCATCGCCTGGGCGGCCGGGTCCGGCATCGCCCGGGCCGGTCACGACGCGTCCCAGCGCGGGTCGGCCAGCAGCATGGTGCGCAGCCGGGCCAGGCAACGGCCCCTGGTGGGGCCGATGCTGCCGCGGGGCATGGCCAGAGCCTGGGCGACGACGTCGTAGTCCGGCCGGTCGACCTGGGAAAGGACGCGCAGCAGGGCCCGGCACCGCTCCGGCAGCTCGCGGAAGTGGTCGGCTAGGACCCGGCCGCGTTCCTCGGCGATCAGCCGGTCGGTCGCATCGGGCGCCGGGTCGGCGACGGATTCCAGGATGTCGCTGCTCACCTGGGCATGGGTACGCCGCCGCTGGTCCCGCCGGCTGGCGTCCCGCCGGGTGGTGGTGACCAGCCAGCCGGTCAGCGCGGCCGGGGACCTGATGTCGGACAGCCTGCGCAGCAACTCGAGCCAGGTCGTCTGGACCACGTCCGCCGCCTCCTCCGCGGTCAGCCCCTGGGACCGGGCGACGTGCCAGAGCAGCGGGTTCAGCTCCCGGACGATTTCCTGCAGCGCGCCGGTCTGCCCGTGCTGGGCGAGCACCAGCTGCCCGGCCAGCCGGGCCTGCCGCTCGTCGCGGGCCTCCTCGCCGCGAGCCTGACCGGCTCGGTCGGTCCGCTGGTCAGGGGCCGTATTCATGACTCATGCAGTACCCGGTAGGGGCGGATCGCGGCCAGGGCGCGGGCGACCCGGTCCGCGCTGCCAGGGACGCCGTCGTCTCCGGCCAGTGCCTGCCCGAGCAGTCCGGCGATGGCGGCGGCGGAAAACGAGGTACCGCTCCAGCGCGCGTAGCCGTCGCTGAAGTTATCCGGGTCAATCGTCACGCCGTTGGTATCCGGGAAGAACCTCGGGTTCGGGGGCGGCGGGGAGATGGCGGGCCCGTCGAAGGACGGCGGCATGATGCTGATGACGCCGGAGCCGATCGCCTGCGTGCGTCACCCACGGGCCCCAGTTGCTGTAGTGCGCGAAGCTGCCGTCGGGATTGGTCGCCCCCACGCTGACCACGGCCGGCGAGTAGGGGGCCTCGACGGCGAGGGCCGCCGGGTAGGTCAAAGCAGGCGAGCCGTCATTGCCTGCCGACGCCACCACCAGGACCCCGGCGCCCGCCAGCCTGCCGAGCACAGCGCGCAGGTCATCGACGTGGCCCTGGTCCGGGTCTCGATGTGCCGTACGCCACGCAGACCACGTCTACGAACAGGTCCGGCTGCTGGCTCTCGGCCTCGCTCGCCAGCCGCTTGAGGACGTTCAAGCGAGTCGTCGCTCTGGACGACACCGTCGTCCCCCATGACGCGCGCCGACAATATCCTGCAGTCCGGGCCCACCTGCCGGATCACGCCTGCTACGAAGGTGGCGTGCCCGCGGTAATCGACAGAACGCGCCAGGTCACCGCGCTGAGCCCAGTCCCGCTCGTCGGCATTGACCACGATGGGGTCGCCAGGTGCCCCAGCGAGCCACGGATGAGGCTCGACACCGGTGTCGGGCAGCGCGATGACCGGCCGCCGCCCGGCAAGCGGGCGCCACGGCGGAGCGGGGGCGAGCACCGCCACGGGAACCCGCCCCAGGTCACCGTGCCCCTGCTTTTTCCCGTCGGCCAGCAGGACGGCATCGCCGAGCATCGTGTGCACCATGCTGTCCGGCCTGGCGCCCCTGCCTCGGCCCGCTTATTTTCCCCTGGTTTATTCGCGGTCGTCATAATAACGTCAGCCCCCTCTCATTTCCAGGCGGCCAAGATCGAATACCGCCTGCCGGAAATGCATCTGACTATTAGATGGTAGCCGACGAGAATAGACACAGGAAGGCTTCGGCATGGCTTTCTGATTGTCGCGTAAGAGCCTGCTGAGCCGTTGATTGCTTTTGTGATATCCGTTAGCCGCGCTTACGGCATTGCGGACTTCAGGCGGTCAGGCCGGCGAGCAGGCTGGCCGAGACGGACTCGAAGCGGTAGAGGTCGCCTTGCGGCCGGGCGACGAGCATGGCGCCCTCCAGGCAGGCGATGACGACCTGGGCGGCGGCCCCCGGGGTGCCCGCGAAGCGGAGGGTCCCGTCCTGGCGGCCCTCCTCCAGCACCTTTTCGAGCCACCTCTCGTTCGCCCCGAAGAAGTTGGTCACCGCGTCGCGCATGGGCGGCGGGAGGGTCTGGTACTCGGCGGCGAGCATGCCGCACAGGCACATCCTGCCCTCGCCGCAGCACCCGGCCGTACAGCTCGGCGTAGCCCGGCCAGGCGGTCCGCGGCCGCGGCGCCCGACGTGTCGATGCGGGCCAGGGCCTCGGTGAACCGGCCGGCGTACCGGGTGATCAGCGCGAGGCCGAGGTCGGCCTTGGCCGCGAAGTGGTAGTGCAGGGCGGCCTTGGTGATGCCAAGCTCCGCCGAGATGTCGGCGTAGCTGAAACCGTTGAAGCCGCGGACCTGGACCAGGCCCTCCGCGACGTCCAGGATTCGCGTGCCCGTGCCCGCGTCGTCCCGTGCCGAGCCGACCGCCATCAAACCTCCGCGAAAGCCTTGACTCCTGACTTACTAGTAGGTCAGACTCACGCTAAGCGCGCTCGACTTACTAGTAAGTAAGTACCCGTCAGTAGCCCAGCATACGCGGTCAGGCGCGCGCAAGGGGAGACCAACACGGAGGGGACAAGTCAGATGAGCCGTTACATGATCGACTGCCGCAAGGTGCCCAGCGAGAACGGCTGCACGCTCACCATCGCCGGCAGCGAGGACGAGGTCCTCGACGCGGCGACCGCCCACGCCGTCGCCGCGCACGGCCACGAGGGCGGCCCGGAACTGCGTGACATGCTGCGGGGGGCGCTTGAGCCCGCCGAGCCGTCCCTCGCCTGACCGACCGCGCCAGGTTAGTCGGCTTCCTTCTCCGAGCGGCGGAGCCAGCGGATCTCGGCGTCGATGAAGTCGTCGATCTCGCCGTCGAGCACCGACTCCGCCTGCGAGGTCTCGTAGCCCGTCCGCTGGTCCTTCACCATCTGGTACGGGTAGAGGACGTAGTTGCGGATCTGCGAGCCCCAGGCGCGTGCGGCCGTCGCCCCGCAGCGCGTTCAGTTCCTGCGCCTCCTCCTCGCGGCGGCGCTCAAGCAGCTTGGCCTGGAGGACCGCCATCGCGGAGGCCTTGTTCTGGATCTGCGACCGCTCGTTCTGGCAGGAGACCACGATGCCGGTCGGCAGGTGGGTGATCCGCACCGCCGAGTCGGTCGTGTTGACGCCCTGGCCGCCGGGGCCCGAGGAGCGGAACACGTCCACCCGGATCTCGTCGTCGTTGATGTCGACGTGGTCGGTCTGCGCGACGACGGGCACCACGTCGACGCCGGCGAAGCTCGTCTGGCGGCGGCCCTGGTTGTCGTACTTGGAGATGCGGACCATGCGGTGCGTGCCCTGCTCGCCGCGGAGCGTCCCGTACGCGTACGGGGCCTTCACCGCGAACGTGGTGGACTTGATGCCCGCCTCGCCGTAGGAGACGTCGTAGACCTCGGCCGGGTACTTGTGCCGCTCCGCCCAGCGCAGGTACATCCGCTGCAGGTTCCCCGCGAAGTCCTCCGCGTCGGCGCCGCCCGCCTGGGAGTTGATCGTGATCAGCGCCTCGCGGGCGTCGTACTCGCCGTTCAGCAGGGTGCGGACCTCAAGGAGGTCGATGTCCTTGCGCACCGCGGCGAGCTCGGCGATGGCCTCGTTGTGCGTGTCCTGGTCGTGCTCGTCGTCGGCAAGCTCGAACAGGACGCGGGTGTCCGCGAGCCGCTGCCGCAGGCTCTCCAGCCGGCCAAGCTCCCCCTCAAGGTAGGAGAGCCGCCGGGTAACTTCCTGTGCGCGCGCCTGGTCCTCCCAGAGCGACGGGTCGGCGGCCTGCTCGCGCAGGTCGGTGACCTCGGTGCGCATCGCCTCAGGATCGACTACGGCCTCGATAGTGTCGAGCTTGGACGACAGTTCCGATATCTCATCGGCGGGATCGGTAGCTGCCATGCCGGAAAGCCTACGCGAATCCGGGCCCGTCAGCGTATCCAGGACGCGCCGAAGGCCGGTTGACTTCGGTATTCTCCGGCTTTCGTGGCACATCGCGAACGCGCCTGGGACGCGCCCGCGGCCGGCGCCGGCTGAGCCTCGGCCCCGGCACTCGCGCTGGCCGCGGCGCTCGCCACCGTGGTGCCCGTCGCGGCCTGCACGTCGCCGCCCGGCCGCGAGCTCGCCGGTGCGACCGCCAGCGCGCGGCGGACCGCCTCGCCCGCCATCACCGCGGCCCAGGCCCGCCAGGTCTGCGACCGCTACGTCGCCGCCAGCGGCCGCAGGCGGACCGGCCGGCAGCGCGCATCGCCCGTGCTCTCCCTGGTCACCGGCGTCGAGCGAGCGGTCGACTCGCGCCACGCTCGAGAGCCACGAGCGTCGGCGTCAACGGCAGCTCGTCGCAGCGCCAGGGCGCGTACAGCAGCTCGCTCAGCGTCAGCCCGACTTCGACCCGCTACGCGTACGGCACGCCCACGTTCTACCTGCCGGAGCAGCCGGCTACCCGCGCTTCTTCGTCGCTTCCGTCACGCGGACGCTCCCCGGCGGAACTCCGCCGACGGCCACGGCCACCGGCTCGATCGGCGGCGCCGCAGGTCGCCCCTGCGGCCCGGCGCTGATGCTGTTCGAGCAGGCCAGCGCGGGCGCGCCGTGGCTGCTCGCCAGCGTCTCGCAACCTCGCCGTCGGGCGTGACGCTGCCCAAGCTGGCGACCGGACAGCGCCGGCTACATCCCGACCGTGCCGCTGTCGGACGCGGCCCTGCTCGCGCAGCCCGATGACACCGGCCCGCTCCAGGCGGCCGTGGTCGACGACGGCCCGGCCAGCGCCGCCGCCAGGGCCGTAGCGGCACGGCCCGCTCACCACCGGCATGTACCAGGGCGCCCGTCAGCCACGCTGACGGCCTGACGGCGCCGCACGGCGACGTCTACCAGTGGGAGCTGGAAGGCTCAAGCCTCCCCGAGTTCGCGCTGCGCACGGCCGCGGGCGGCGCCCTGGTCTTCTACGCGATGACCCTGAACACCACGGTCGCCGTCCCCGACGTGATCAACAAGGCCAACCCGATCCACTCGGGCCCGCCGATCCAGGTCCCCGTCGACCTGCAGATGCTGCTCCCGCCCGGCCAGCCCGCGCCCCGCTGGTCCAGCTGCAGTCCCAGCAGCTCCTCTCCTTCGCGGCCGTCGACCCGGCCCCGGGCAGCGCCAAGATCCAGGTCATCGCCATGGGCGGCGGCCTAACCTCGGCAACGGCCTCCTAGCCGTCCGTCAGACCGAGGACTTCAGGTAGCACGATCGCTTCGGTCATGACCGGGCCGGCGATCTAGGAGCCGGGGGCGACCAGGGTCCTGATGACCCGGACGGCCACCGACAGGGTGGTGAAGGTGAACCGGTTGCTCTCCCAGATCTCGGCCAGCGTCGCCGCCGCCCGGGAGACGGCCGCCGAGTTCAGCGCCTCCCAGGCGGCGACCCGGTCCGCCGCACTGCCGGTGGCGCCGGCCACCGCCCACGCGCCGGTCAGCCCGGCACCGGAGCTGCCGACGGCGAGCACGTCCCTGGTCAGCGCGGCGTGCGCGGCGTAGAGGTCATCGCGCAGCGCCGACCGCGCCGCCGACGACCAGCGGTCGTCGCGCGGCAGCGCGACGATGAGGTCGCGCAGCCTGCCGAGCTGCAGCCGGTCGGCCAGCAGGAAGTACACCGCCGCGGTCTCCTCGACGCCGTGCTCGGTCGCGGCGGCGCTCGTCACGATGTCGAACGCGGAGTAGGACGGCACCATCGCCGCGACCTCGTCCGCCAGCCCGGCCGGGACGCCCTGGCTCGTGAAGGAGGCGCGCCGCTCCTCGAAGCTGGCCATGTCGCGGCCGGAGAGCAGCTTGGGGATCGCGGAACGGACCGTGCCGACGCCCGCGCCGAGGAAGCTCACCGTCTCCGCGATGCCGAACGGCGGCCGCCGGTTCATGAGCAGCCAGCGCGTCGCCCGTTCCATGAGCTTGCGCGCCTCGAGGACGACCGCGATCCGCGCGTCCACGTCCACGGTGCCCGCCAGCGCCTCGACCTGCTGCCAGAAGACCCGCATGCCGAAGACCTCCCTGGCGACCAGCCAGGCCCTGGTGATGTCGGGCACCGGCAGCCCGGTCTCCTCGCCGAGCCGGAACAGGAACGTCGACCCTCCGGTGTCCACCATGTCGTTGATCACCGAGGTGGTGATGATCTCCCGGCGCAGCCGGTGCGCGCCGAGCTGGTCGGCGAACCGCTCCCGCAGCGGGACGGGGAAGTAATCGGCGAGCGTGGACCGCAGGGACGGGTCGTCGGGCAGGTCGGAGGCGAGCACCTGCTGGCCCGCCGCGATCTTGGTGTGCGCGAGCAGCACCGCGAGCTCCGGCGTCGTCAGGCCGGTGCCCGCCGACCGCCGCGCCGCGATCTCCTTCTCGTCCGGCAGCCCGTCGGTCTCCAGCGACACCCGGTTCTCCCGCAGCAGCTGGCGCAGGTACCTGGCGTGCACGTGGAGCAGCGCGAGGCGCCTGGTAGCGGGCGACGGCGAGCGCCATGTTCTGCCCGTCGTTGTGCCGCAGGACGTGCGCGGCGACCTCGTCGGTCAGCGCGTGCAGCAGCGTGCCGCGCTCCTGCGGCCGCAGCTCGTCGGCCGCGATCGCCCCGGCGAGCAGGATCTTGATGTTGACCTCGTGGTCCGAGGTGTCCACGCCCGCGGAGTTGTCGATGAAGTCGGTGTTCACCAGGCCGCCGGCCGAGCGCGTACTCGATCCGCGCGGCCTGGGTGAGCCCGAGGTTGCCGCCCTCGGCGACCACCCGTGCCCGCAAGGACGAGGCGTCGACGCGCACCGCGTCGCTTGACCGGTCCCCCGCGTCGGCGTGCGTCTCGTGCGACGCCTTCACGTAGGTGCCGATGCCGCCGTTCCACAGCAGGTCGACCGGCGCGCGCAGGATCGCGGAGATCAGCTCGTCGGGCGACAGGGCGATGACCGCCGCGTCGAGGCCGAGCGCCGCGCGCGGCCTGCGCGGAGACCGGCACCGACTTCGCCGACCGGGGCCAGACGCCGCCGCCCGCGGAGATCAGCGCCGTGTCGTAGTCCGCCCACGACGAGCGGGGCAGGTCGAACAGCCGCTGCCGCTCGGCGAAGCTGGCCGCCGGGTCCGGGTCCGGGTCGAGGAACACGTGGCGGTGATCGAACGCGGCGACCAGCTTCAGGTGCCGCGACAGCAGCATGCCGTTGCCGAACACGTCACCGGACATGTCGCCGATGCCGACGGCCGTGAAGTCGTCGGTGTCCGGGTTCAGCCGCAGCGCCGCGAAGTGCCAGCGGACCGACTCCCAGGCGCCGCGCGCGGTGATGCCCATCTTCTTGTGGTCGTAGCCCTCGGAGCCGCCCGAGGCGAACGCGTCGCCGAGCCAGTACCCGTACCGGCCGGCGATCTCGTTGGCCACGTCGGAGAACGTCGCGGTGCCCTTGTCGGCGGCGACGACCAGGTACGGGTCATCCCCGTCGAGCCGGACCACGCCGGGCGGCGGGACCACGGCGTCGCCGACGATGTTGTCGGTGACGTCGAGCATCGCGCTGATGAACGTCCGGTAGCAGGCGAGCACCTCCGCCTGGTAGGCGTCCCTGTCGGCCGGGTCGGGCAGCCGCTTGCAGACGAACCCGCCCTTCGCGCCGGACGGCACGATGACCGAGTTCTTCACCTCCTGCGCCTTGACCAGGCCGAGTACCTCGGTGCGGAAGTCCTCGGGCCGTTCCGACCAGCGCAGGCCGCCGCGCGCGACCGCGCCGAACCGCAGGTGCACCGCCTCAAGCCGGGGCGAGTAGACCCAGATCTCGAACTTCGGCCGCGGCGCGGGGACCACGGGCACCCGCTCGGAGGCGAGCTTGAACACGAGGTACGGCGCAGTGCCTCGTCGTCCTTGCTGCTGGAAGTAGTTCGTGCGCAGGGTGGCCTCGATCAGGGCCAGGTAGGAGCGGAGGATGCGGTCGTGGTCGAGGCTGACCACCTCGTCGAGCGCGCCGCGCAGCTCCTCGGTGATCGCCGTGCAGCGCTCCTCCGCGCCGCCCTGGAGCACCGGGTCGAACCGGGACTCGAACAGCCGGACCAGGAGCCTGGTGATCGCCGGGTTGGCCCGCAGCACCCGCTGCAGGTAGTTCTGGCTGAACTGGATCCCCGCCTGCCGCAGGTACCGCGCGTACGCGCGCAGCACCACGACCTGCCGCCAGCGTGAGCTCCGCGTCGAGCACCAGGCCGTTGAACTCGTCGTCCTCGGTCTGCCCGTGCCACAGCGCGGTCAGCGCGGCCTCGAACTCGGCGCGCACCGTCTCGGCTTCCGCGGCCGTCGCGGCGCGCTGGCTGCCGCGAATACCGAAGTCGTAGATCCAGAACGGGTGCGGGTCGCCGCCAAACTCGTACGGGTGCTCATCGAGCACCTCAAGCCCCATGTGCTGCAACTGCGGCAGGACGTCCGACAGCGTGAGCGGGGAAAGCCGGAAGACCCGGAGCCGCGAGCACTCGTTCGGGACGATCGAAAGGCGGAGCGCGAACGGCGCGGACTCCTCGCGCAGCCGCTGCACCACCGCCAGGTCCGCCACCGCGTCGGCCGGCGTGGTGTCGGCCTTGTACGTCTGCGGGATGCTGTTGGCGCAGGTCTGCAGCACCACGGCGGCGCGCTCGGCGCCGAGCTGGCGCTGCGCCTCCGCGGCCAGGTCATCGTCCCAGGAGCGGACCGCGGCGGCGATGCTCGCCTGGAGGGCCGCCTGGTCGACCGGGGCGAGGGGGCAGCCCGGCGTGGCGTGCACCACGACGTGCAGCCGGGCCAGGGCCGAGTTGCCCACCATCGCGCTGTAGTCGACCGAGGATCCGCCGAAGGCGCTGCGCAGGATCTCCTGGGCGCGCAGCCTGACCTGCGTGGTGTACCGGTCCCTGGGCAGGTAGACCAGGCAGGAGACGTAGCGCCCGTAGACGTCGGGCCGCAGGAAGAGGCGCACCTGCTTGCGCTCGGCGAGGCCGAGCACGGCCATGGCGATCGGGGCCAGCCGCTCCGCGCTGATCTCGAAGAGCTCTTCGCGCGGGTAGCCCTCGAGGATCTCGATGAGGGCCTTCCCGTCGTGGCTGTCCGCGGACACCCCGGCGGTCTCGAGCACCCGGTCGACCTTGTGCCGCAGCACCGGGATGCGGGTGACCGACTCGGTGTAGGCGGCCTGCGTGTACAGCCCGAGGAACCGGTACTCCCCGATGACCTCGCCCGTCTCCTGGCTGAACCGGCGGACCGCCACGTAGTCCAGGTAGCTGGGCCGGTAGACGGTCGAGAGCGTGGATGACTTGGCGAGCACGAGGAGCCGCGCCCGCTCCTTGCCGTGCCTGCCGCCCGGCGGGGTGACGGCGAACGAGTCCGCGCCGTCGTGGCGGAGGATGCCGAGGCCGGTGCCCGGCACGGGCTTCAGCTCCGGCTTGTCCTCGTCGCCCACCAGGTCGTAGGCGCGGTAGCCGAGGAAGGTGAAGTGGCCGGCCGACAGCCAGGCGAGCAGCTCGCTGGCCTCGGCCTCCTCCGGGCCGCCGTCGGCGAGCAGCTCGACGAGGTCGCGGGCGGCGGACCGCATGCGGCGCTGGTCCTCCATCGCGACCCGCAGGTCGTCGAGGACGCGGCGCAGGTCGGCGGCGAGGCGCTCGGGGTCGTCGACGTGGCCGATCTCGACGTGGATCCAGGACTCGCGGACCGCGTCCGGCGTCGGTCGTCCGTCGCGCCGTATCCGTGCGGTGCCGTGCGCCGCTCCGGCCACGTCCCGGTGGACGGTGAGCACCGGGTGCACGATGAGCAGGATGTCGGCGCCGTGCCGGTTGAGCTCCATCGTCACCGAGTCGACCAGGTACGGCATGTCGTCGGTGACGATGTCGATGACGGTCTCGGCCCCGGTCAGCGAGGTGTCGGCCCCGGGACGGACGCTGACGGCCGGGCGGCCCTGCGGGCGGCCCGCCCCGAGCGCGGCGTGCTGTGCCGCGGTGGCGGCCAGCCGGGCCGGGCCGGCGGCGATCAGGTCCTCAGCGGCGACGAGCCGGTAGTACGCGGTAAGGAAGCCAGGCAGGTCACCGACCGCCCGGCCCAGGTCCCCCGGCGGCGCGGCGCCTCCGTCGGCGGCGGCCCACTCGCCCGCCGCCTTGGCGATCAGTTCCTCCCTGGTGTCGTCCGGGACCTGCCTGGTCTCGGCCGCGCGTTCCGGCATTGCCTGTCCACTCCTTCGTGATGGCCGATCCGGCACTTCGTTGTGCCGTCCGCACACGGGCATGCGGCTCTTGCTCTCCGGGCAGACGACCCTCGTACCCTCGCGATGCGCGCCCGATGGCAAACACTCGCATCGCTACGGGCGCGCGGAGAGGCCCCGGAAGCCGCTGCTCCCGGGACTAGGCCGTGAAATCGTGATCGATCTATCGCATCGCAAGAACGGGCGCATGGGACGCGCCCTGATGCCCTCCTATCTACAGACTAGAACCAGGAACGTCCGAAGCGAGCATTTCCTGACGCGCGAGGGCGCCGCGGGTCACCGAGGTTTTCCCTTGGGGACGACCCCAGGAGAATACTTCTGATGGACGCTGTGGCCGGGTGCCCGGGTCAGGCGGGCGGTGATGAGGGTGATGAGGGGCGCGGGGTTGGTGAGGTCGGGGAGGACCAGGTCCGCGCCGGCGTCGCGGAGCTCGGCGCCGGACGCGCGGCCGCTGGCCACCGCGACCGACGTCGCGCCGCCGATCCTCGCGGCCTCGACGTCGCGCGAGGAGTCCGCGACGTAGATGGTCGCCTGCTCCGCGAAGCTGACCTTGTACTTCTCCTCGGCGCGCAGCCGGGTGGCGCGCAGCAGCGCGCCCTTCGGGTAGGGCTCGGAGCCCGCGAACCCGCCGACGGCCAGGTCCAGGTACCGGTCGAGGCCGAAGGCGCGGAGCTTGAGCGCGGCGTTCGGGCGGCTCGACCCGGTCAGCACCGACTGGACCACGCCGTCGAGTCCCGCCACGGCCGCCAGCGCCTCGGCCGCGCCGGGCAGCAGGGTGCCCTGCGTGGTCAGCAGGTCCCTGCGGGCGGCCAGGCGCGTCGCGAACTCGGCGCCGAACGGCGCGAGCAGCCGCTCGGACTCCCCGTCCGCGCGGAGGCTGACGCCGTTACGGCCGAGCGCGTCGAAGAAGATCTCCGGCTCGGTCCTGCCGACCAGCTGCGGCAGCTGGACCAGCGGGCGGCCGGTCACCGCGGCGAACGCCTCGGCGTACGCCGCCCTGGTGACCTTCGCGACGTCAAGCAGCGTCAGGTCGATGTTCCACAGAACCAGCCGGTGAATCGGTACCTCCGCTATCGGAGCGCCCTCTTCATCCTGCCCTTACCGCCGAGGCACGACCTACAGGAGCATCAGGATGAAGAGTTCATAGCCCATGTGGGGATAACGGTAGTCGGTGGGCGGGACGAACGTCTCCTTGATCGACCGGGCGGAGACCCAGCGGATCAGGTTGAACACCGAGCCCGCCTTGTCGTCGGTGCCGCTGGCCCGGGCGCCGCCGAACGGCTGCTGGCCGACCACCGCGCCGGTCGGCTTGTCGTTGATGTAGAAGTTGCCCGCGCTGTAGCGCAGCGCCGTCGGCCGCCTCCGCGATCGCGGTGCGGTCGGTGGCGAGGATCGAGCCGGTCAGCGCGTACGGCGCCGCGTCGGCGGCCTGGGCGAGCATCGCGGAGTAGTGCGCGTCCTCGTAGACGTGGACGGCGAGGATCGGGCCGAAGTACTCGGTGGTGAACACCTCGTCGGCCGGGTCGGCGCACTCCAGGATGGTCGGCGCGACGAAGTAGCCCGTCTCGTCGTCGATCTCGCCGCCGGTGAGGAAGCTGACCGACGGGCGGGACCGCGCCCGGTCGAACGCGCCGCGGTGCTTGTCCACCGCGCGGGAGTCGATCACCGCGCCGCCGAAGAGGGACAGGTCCTCGGACACGTCGCCGTAGGCGATCGACTGGGTGGTGGCGATGAGCTCGTCCTTGACCGCCGCCCACAGCGAGGCGGGCAGGTAGGCGCGGGAGGCGGCGGAGCACTTCTGCCCCTGGTACTCGAAGGCGCCGCGGACGAGCGTGGTCACGATGGAGGCGGGGTCGGCCGACGGGTGGACGATCACGAAGTCCTTGCCGCCGGTCTCGCCGACCAGGCGCGGGTAGTCGCGGAAATTCTGGATATTTTCCCCGACGGTGCGCCACAGGTGCTGGAAGGTGCCGGTCGACCCGGTGAAGTGGATGCCGGCGAGGTCGGGGTGGGACAGCGCCACCCGGGAGACCGCCTGGCCGTCCCCGGTCACCATGTTGATCACGCCGGGCGGCAGCCCGGCCGCCTCGAGCAGGGCCATCGTGTAGTGGGCCGCGAGCTGCTGGGTCGGCGACGGCTTCCACACCACCACGTTGCCGAGCAGCGCCGGCGCGGTCGGCAGGTTCCCCGCGATCGAGGTGAAGTTGAACGGCGTGATCGCCAGCACGAACCCCTCGAGCGGCCGGTACTCCATCCGGTTCCAGGTGCCTGGCGCGGACGCCGGCTGCTCGGCGAGCAGCTGCCTGGCGAAGGCGACGTTGTACCGCCAGAAGTCGATCAGCTCGCAGGCGGCGTCGATCTCGGCCTGGAAGACCGACTTCGACTGGCCGAGGATCGTCGCGGCGTTCAGCGTCGCGCGCCACGGCCCGGCGAGGAGGTCGGCCGCGCGGAGGAAGACGGCGGCGCGATCGTCGAAGGGCAGCGCACGCCACGCCTTCGCCGCGCCGCCGGCGGCGGCGATCGCCGCCGCGACGTCCGCGTCGGTGGCGTTGGCCAGGTCACCGAGGACGTGCCGGAAGTTGTGCGGCTGGACCACCGGCACCCGCTCGCCCGACCCCATGACGGCCCGGCCGCCGATGGTCATGGTCAGCTCCGCCCGCTGGCCGGCCAGTTCCTTGATCTTGGCGCCCAGCGCCGCGCGGTCGGCGCTGCCCGGCTGGTACTGCCTGATCGGCTCGTTGAACGGCGGGGGTACCCGCGTCACAGCGTCCATGCTCGGCACCTTCCCCGTCCGCCGGCGAGCCCTAACGCACGCGTCAGCCGGCCGGTGAGCTGTCACTGGGTGGAGCTAAGGTACTGGAGTTCCTGGGTGGCGTACCAGGCCAGCTCGTGGGCCTCGGCGGAGTCGACCGTGAAGGAGGCGTCGTCGTCGCCCGCGTCGGCGGCGGTGATCGCGTCGGCCGCGGCGGCCACGTCCGGCTACCGCGTCAAGCTCGTCGACGTGACCGGAGGCGATCGCCGTGACCGGGATCGCGGTCGCCGACCAGCACCGCGGCGGGCTCGTCGTCGTAGGCGTGCCAGCTGACCTGGCGCGTCGGGGACGTCGGCGGCGAGGACGACGCGGCGGCGCGGCGCGTCCGGGTCGGCGTCGAGCAGCCGGAGCGACTGCTTGGCGGCCGCGAGCATCGCGACGTACTCGAGTTCCTCGTCATCACCGCTCGCGTAGGCCTCGCGCAGCGCCGGGGTGACCGCGAACGCGCGCAGCGGTGACGGGCCGGCTTCGCCCTTGGCGAGGACGTCGGCCAGGCCCGGCAGCGTGGAGGGCAGGTAGACGCGCATGGCCGAAATATGCTAGCGGGTTACGGAGCGCCTTGGGCGCGCCGACGGCCGCGTCACGGCCGCTACGGCGTCGGTGAGCGGGACGTGCTCCCAGAGGCGGACCACCGTCCAGCCCGCCTGGGCGAGGGCCTCGTCGGCGGCGCGGTCGCGCTCGACGTTCTTGGCCAGCTTCGGCGACCAGTACCAGTCGTTGTTCTTCGGCTTGCTGCCGTGGTCGGGGCAGGCGTGCCAGAAGCAGCCGTCGACGAACACGGCGACCTTGCGGCTGGTGAACGCGATGTCCGGGCGGACCCGGCGCAACGGCAGGTCGAGCCGGAAGTCCTTGCGGTAGCGGTAGCCCATGGCGTGCAGCGCGGCGCGCAGCGCCAGCTCGGGCTTGGTGTCGGCGCGGCGGTTGCCCCTCATGTTCGCGGCCCGGCCCGGGTCGACCGTGAACGGGTACGCCTTGCCCTTCGCGGCCGCCTCCGTCGCGGACCTGCTCGCCGCCGTGTCCCTGGGCTTGCCCTTTGCCGCCCGCGGCTTCGCCTTCGGCCGTGGGTCCTCCGGGATCCGTCGCCGGGGACTGGCGTCCGTCTGTGCGGGCTGCTGTGTGCGCCACGCGGAAAGCCTAGCGATGCGCCGGCCGCGGCCGGCTGGCGTATGTCACACCGTTGCCAGTCGCGGCCGGCGGAATGTCGGTGGGGGCGAGTAGATGTAGTGCGCAAGCAGTTGTCACTGGCCCGTCCACCTCGGGGGAAATCAATGACCGTAGAGCCAGCCCTGGCGTCCCGCGACCTCGCGCGCCGAGGAGGAATCCGCGATCCAGCTCGTCCACGCTCACGGATGTCTGGCCGCCGCTCGACCAGGAACCGGCGGCAGCCAGTGAGCCGGCCAGCCCCGGCTACGCCCAGCCGCCGGCCGCCAGACCCGGGCCCGGTACTGCCCAGGCAGTTCGCGGTCTTCCTCGTCGAGGGGCTGGCCGGCGTCCGTCCGGTCCGGCAGCTGATGCCGTGGATGTCCAAGCGCGGCAGCGTTCACCTGCACCGCCTGATGCCGCTCTTCAAGGGCGGGCATCAGCCCAAGGGTGCTGCGCGTGCTCACCACGAGGCCGGCCCCGGACGTCATCGAGATGACCATGGTCGTGGTGACCGGCGCGCGCACGCGGGCACTCGCCGTCCGCCTCGAGCACGCCGACGCAGTCACCGCGGAAGCCGCTCCGCGATGGCTCTGCACCGACATCGAGGCGGCGCTAGCCCGGCAGGTTAGCCCGCGTGGCGCGGGTCTCCGTGGCAGCGCTTGTACTTGCGGCCGGAGCCGCAGGGGCACAGGTCGTTGCGGCCCACGTTGGCGAAGGGGTCAGCGGCGCTCTCGCCGTGCAGTTCGACGCCGCCGCCCTCGGCCGGCGCCGAGTACTGCAGGTTGCGCGGCCGGTGCGGCTCAAAGCCAGCGGGAAGCACCGGCTGCGGGCCGGTGCTCTCCGGGATCGTGTCGGTTACCTCCGCCACGTCGGCCAGCGCGGGCTCGGCCGCGCGGGCACCGCTGCTGCGCGTCGCCGCCTGACCGCGGCCCGCCGCCGTGGCGTGGCCCCGCCCGTCGGCCGCGTGCCGGCCGCGGGACCGGCCGCCAGCCTGCTGACCGCCGGCCTGCTGCCTGCCGCCCGGCCTCCGGCCGAAGGCGGCGGGCGGGGCCACCGGCTCTGGCTGCGGCGGGCGGGGCGGGCCGAGCGTGACGGGCCGGCGCGGCGGGCGCCGGCGCCTGCTGCCGCGGGCGCGGCGGCCTGCTGCGGCGCGCCGCCCGTGGTGACACCCGGGAGGGTGCCGCCGAACGCGAGCTGCGCCCCCGAGCCGACCTCCTCGACGATCGGGTTCTCCTGGATCTCGAACTGCAGGTTGAACAGGTTCCCGACCGACTCTTCCTTGATGCCGTCCATCATGGCGTTGAACATGTCGTAGCCCTCCCGCTGGTACTCGACCAGCGGGTCGCGCTGCGCCATCGCGCGCAGGCCGATGCCCTCGCGGAGGTAGTCCATCTCGTACAGGTGCTCGCGCCACTTGCGGTCGAGGACCGAGAGCACGACGCGCCGCTCGATCTCGCGCATCAGCTCCGGCGTGAGCTCGGCCTCGCGGCGGTCGTAGGCCTCCTGCGCGTTCTCCTGCACCAGCTCGGTGAGCAGGTCGGCGGTCAGCCCCGACTTGTCGCCGCCCGCCTCCTCGATCACCGTGTCGATCTTCAGCGTGATCGGGAAGAGCTGCTTGAACGCCCGCCACATCTTGTCGAGGTCCCACTCCTCCGGGTACCCGTCGGCGGTGGCGACGGCCACGTACGAGGCGATCACCTCGTCGATCATGGACCGGATCTGCTCGTGCAGGTCCGCGCCCTCAAGCACCTTGCGCCGCTCGCCGTAGATGACCGTGCGCTGCCGGTTGAGCACGTCGTCGTACTTCAGGACGTCCTTGCGGATCTCGAAGTTCTGCGACTCGACCTGCGTCTGGGCGGACCTGATCGCGCGGGAGACCACCGAGTTCTCCACGGGGACGTCGGCCGGGATGTTCAGCCGGTCCATGATCGCCGCGACGCGGTCGGAGTTGAACATCCGCATCAGGTCGTCTTCCAGGGACAGGTAGAACCGGGACTTGCCCGGGTCGCCCTGCCGGCCGGACCGGCCGCGCAGCTGGTTGTCGATCCGGCGCGACTCGTGCCGCTCGGTGCCGAGCACGTAGAGCCCGCCGGCCTCGACGACCTGCTCGTGCTCCGCCGCGACCGCCGCCTTCGCCTTGGCGACCGCCTCCGGCCACGCGGCCTCGTAGTCCTCCGGGGTGTCGACCGGCGACAGGCCGCGCTGGTGCAGCTCGAGGTCGGCGATGAACTCGGGGTTGCCGCCCAGCATGATGTCGGTGCCGCGGCCCGCCATGTTCGTCGCGACCGTGACCGCGCCGAGCCGCCCGGACTGGGCGACGATCATCGCTTCCTGCTCGTGGTACTTGGCGTTCAGCACGTGGTGCTGGATGCCGCGCCGCTTGAGCATCACCGAGAGGATCTCGGACTTCTCGACGCTCACCGTGCCGACGAGGACCGGCTGCCCTTCGGCGTGCCGCTCCGCGATGTCCTCGACCACCGAGTCGAACTTGGCCTGCGCGGTCTGGTAGATCACGTCCGTCTCGTCGGCGCGGATCATCGGCTTGTTGGTCGGGATCGGGACGACGCCGAGCTTGTAGATCTGCATGAACTCGGCGGCCTCGGTCATCGCCGTGCCGGTCATGCCCGCGAGCTTGTCGTAGAGCCGGAAGTAGTTCTGCAGCGTGATCGTGGCGAACGTCTGGTTCTCGTCCTTGATCTGCACGCCTTCCTTGGCCTCGATGGCCTGGTGCATGCCCTCGTTGTACCGGCGGCCGTGCAGGATGCGGCCGGTGAACTCGTCCACGATCAGGACCTCGCCGTTCATCACGACGTAGTCCTTGTCCTTCTTGAACAGCTCCTTGGCCTTGAGCGAGTTGTTCAGGAACGACACGAGCGGCGTGTTGACCGGGTCATACAGGTTGTCGATGCCCAGCCAGTCCTCGACCTTCTCGACACCGGACTCCAGGATGCCGACGGTCCGCTTCTTCTCGTCGACCTCGTAGTCGCCGTCCTGGAGCTCCTCGTCCTTCACGCGCCTCAGCTTGGGCGCGATCTTGGCGAACTCGGTGTACCAGCGGGAGTTCTGCTCGGCCGGGCCCGAGATGATCAGCGGGGTCCGTGCCTCGTCGACGAGGATCGAGTCCACCTCGTCGACGATCGCGAAGTTGTGGCCGCGCTGCACGCACTCCTCAAGCGACCACGACATGTTGTCGCGCAGGTAGTCGAAGCCGAACTCGTTGTTCGTCCCGTAGGTGACGTCGGCCGCGTAGGCCTTGTGCCGGTCGGCCGGCGTCATGTCGGCCAGGATCACCCCGACCTCGAGGCCGAGGAAGCGGTGCACCCGGCCCATCCACTCCGAGTCGCGCTTGGCCAGGTAGTCGTTGGTCGTGACGACGTGCACGCCCTTGCCGGAAAGCGCGTTCAGGTAGGCGGGGAACACGCCGGTGAGCGTCTTGCCCTCACCAGTGCGCATCTCGGAGATGTTGCCGAGGTGCAGGTTCGCCCCGCCCATGAGCTGCACGTCGAAGGCGCGCTGGCCCAGCGTGCGCCGCGCCGCCTCGCGGACGGTGGCGAACGCCTCGGGGAGGATGTCGTCAAGCGTCTCGCCGTCGGCGAGCCGCTGCTTGAACTCGTCGGTCATCCCGCGCAGCTCAGCGTCGCTCATCGCGACGAAGTCGTCCTCAACGGAGTTGACCTGCTCGCTGATCCGCTTGAGCTGGCGCAGGATCTTGCCTTCGCCGGCGCGAAGGATGCTGTCTAGGATCGAAGGCACTTTTCGTCGTGCTCCTTGCGGCAGTACTCATCAGGACGTGGGACGAGTGGACAGGCTTTGACTGCCATCGTAGGCGAGATGGGGGCCGGCTACCGAGTCCCTGACCTCGTTGCGGTATTTTCGTGACAACCTCAGCATAGGCAGGCTTCGGGTTGGAGGAGGAGTCGTGGCCGAGCAGGCAACAGGCACCGTGGAGGGCACGGGCACCGCGGGAGCGCTTGCGCACGGCACCGCGCACTCAGGGCACAACCCGGGCAGGCCCATCTCCTGGGTCGGGACCACGGTCGTCGTCATCGGGTTCATCATCGGCGGTATCGCGTTCGTCCCAGCCCGAACTGGATCATCTTCTGGGTCGGCGCTGCCATCGCGATCGTCGGCTGCCTCATACTCCTGTTCTCCAAAGCGATGAGCACGGACTGGTACTAAGTCCGAGGGCTGCTCCTCGCGAACGCCGTGCGTCTTGAATCCGCGCTCGAACTGTCGGCGAACGCCGACCCGGTCTACAGTCGTGGGCGTGGGAGAGTCAGCCGCACCCGTTCGGGATGATCATGTGACTGCCGGTGCGGATATCGAGGGGTCGTCCCCCCGAGAGGAAACAGGGCTGCGCGTGTCCGCGCGGGCGGGCATGATACGATCGCGGTTTTTGCGATCATGACCGCTCGCGTGGACATCGGGGAGGTCGTCCCCCCGGGAGACACTGCACTGAGCGCCGACGAGGTGCGGCGGATCACCCTTTACGCTCAGGGGTTTCTTGGCGCCCGCGCGAAGCGCGGCGGCGTGGCCGGGGTGCTGCGGCGGGTCAGCGCCGTGCAGCTCGACACGATCTCAGCGTCCTCGCGCGGTCGCACGAGCTCGTCGCGTACGCGCGGCTTGGGCCGGTCGGCCGGGACGCGGTCGAGCAGGCGTACTGGCCCGCGCGAAAGGCCGACGACGTTCGAGTACTGGGCGCACGCGGCCTGCATCCTGCCGATCGCGGACTGGCCGTACTACGCCTGGCGGCGGCGGGCCATCGCCGCCCGCGGGCAGCGCTGGCACAAGGTCTCCGAGGACACCTGCGAGCAGGTGCTCGGCCGGCTGCGCGACGAGGGGCCGCTGACCGCGACCCAGCTCGGCGGCGCGAAGGCGGGCGGGCCGTGGTGGGACTGGTCGGAGGTGAAGATCGCCGCCGAGTGGCTGCTCGACACCGGCCGGGCGGTCTGCGTGCGGCGCACCGGCTGGCGGCGCGTCTACGACCTGCCGGAACGGGTCATCCCGAAGGACCTGATCGACCACGAGCCGACCGACGCGGAGTGCCTGTCCTACCTTGTCGGGACGGTCGCCCGGGCGCTCGGCGTGGCGACCCACGCGGACTTCATCGAGTACCAGCGGCTCAACGGGCACGGGCTGCACATGCGGGGCGGCGCGGCGCTCGACGAGGCCGCGAGGCGGCCGGGCTCGATCCCCGTGACAGTTCCCGGCGGCCAAGCAGTCCGGGTCCACAGGCCTGGGCCGACCCGGCGCGCGGTGGCCTGGCTGGCCGCGGGCGGCCGCGGCACGCACCGCACGGCGCTGCTGTCGCCGTTCGACTCGCTGATCTGGGACCGGAAGCGGACGCTGCGGATGTTCGGCTACCGCCACCTGTTCGAGCCCTACGTGCCGAAGGAGAAGCGCGAACGCGGCTACTTCACGATGCCGCTGCTCGCCGGCGGCCAGATCGTCGGCTGGGTCGACCCGGGCCGCGAAGGAAAGACGCTTGTCGCAAAGAACGTGTTCCTCGAAAAGCCCGCAGCCGTCGCGCCCATGGCACGAGCGCTCGCCGAGGCCGCCCAGTGGGTCGGCTGCTCAAAGCGTAGCCACCGAACGAGTGCAGCCGTCTGCCGCTAGCCGCTCGCCGCTCGTCTCGACGTGAGTTCGCGGGCGCCTCGGAGGCGTAACCCCGATGCTCGGGAACTGGGGCGGCTAGCTGATCTCGATCAGCTTCTCGCGCACCGCGATCATCACGGCTTCCATCCGGGAGTGGATCTGCAGCTTCTCCAGGATGTTCCGCACGTGGTTCTTCACGGTGTTCTCCGAGATGAACAGCTCCTTGGCGATGTCGCGGTTGTTCAAGCCGCGCGCCACCAGGCGGAGCACCTCCATCTCGCGGTCGGTCAGCTTCGGCGCGGGCGCGTGCTTGGCCGGCTCGTCCTCGGAGTCCCTGCGGGCCAGGGTCGCGAACTCGGTGAGCAGCTTGCCCGCCATCGACGGGTTGATCAGGGACTGCCCGCCGTGCACGGCGCGCACCGAGTCGGCGAGCTCGTCAAGCGGGATGTCCTTGAGCAGGTAGCCGCTCGCGCCCGCGCGGATCGCCTCGAAGAGGTCCTCTTCCTCGTCGCTGATCGTCAGGATCACGATCTTGGCGGACGGGGCGACCTCCTTCATCTGGCGGGCGGCCTCGATGCCGGTGATCTTCGGCATCCGGATGTCCATGAGCACGACGTCGGGCACGACCTCGCCGGCGAGCTGCACCGCCTCCTGGCCGTCGGAGGCCTGGCCGACGAGCTCAAGGCCGGCCTCCCCCTGCAGGACCATCTCCAGGCCCCGGCGGAACAGGGCGTGGTCGTCCGCGATCAGCACCCGGATCGGGTCGGTGCCCGGCCGGGCGTCGGATGCTCGCTGCGGAGGTCATCGGGGCGGAAGGCGCGGGGACGACGGGCGCATTCTTCCTGGCCGCAAGAGACCGCTCGGTCACGGCCGCTCCTTCCGCAGCGTTCGCAGTTCACGCACAGGATAGGACATGTCACTAAAGCTACGCGTACCGCCCCGACAGTACCAGCCGGGGCAGTACGCAGTATTTCTGCGGGCGTGGCTGGAGGCGCCCTGACCGGGCGCTCTCCCAGCCGCGGTGCTCAGGACTCCATGCTCGCTTTCGACGAGCCGGATCACTCCGTAGTCGTAGCCGCGGCGGCGGTAGACGACGCTGAACTTGCCGCACTGGCTGTCGTGGTAGGCGAAGAAGTCGTGCCCGACGAGTTCCATCTCGAGGAGCGCGTCGTCGATCGTCATCGGGTGCGAGGCGTGGAACTTCTCCCTGACGACCAGCGGGCCGTCGCCCACCATCTGCATCGGCAGCACCCCGGAGACGGAGGCCTCCGCTTCGGCCTCGTCGCGGAAGCCGTCGAAGTCGTGGTCGGTGAGGCCGCCTTCGTCGTCTTCCGGCAATGCCGGGAGCGGCACCACCGCCTCCGGACGGCGCTGCGCGTTCAGCCTGGTGCCGACCTTCGCGGTCGCCCTGGCGCCCGGCTTGCCGCTCGCCTTGCCGTTCGCCTGGCGCCCGACCGGCGTGCCGGCCAGCATGGCCGCGTCGTCGGGCCGCGGGATCTCCGGGATGTCGACGTCGGCCAGGCCGGCCGCCTCCGCCGCCAGGGCGCTCGCGTCCGCGGGCGCGGCGGCCACCGCCGTGAGCGCGTCGGTGGAGCGCACGGTCAGGTCGCCGCGCCTGACCTTGCGCCGCTCGGCCGCCTTGCGCAGCCGGCCTTCGAGCTTGGCGAACGCGAGGTCAAGGGCCGCGTACCGGTCGTCGGCCGCCGCCTCCGCCCTGATTGCCGGGCCTCGCGATCTGACCGTGAGCTCCACCCGCTCGCTCCGGTCGGCCTGCCTTGGGTTGCGCTCCGTCGACACCTCCACGTCGATCCGAATCGCGTTGTGATCGAGCTTCTCGAGCTTGGCCAGCTTCGCGCTCGCGTGCCTGCGGAAGCGCTCGGGAACGCTGGTGTGCCTGCCTTTGAAGGTGATTTCCATCTCGATCCCCCTACGGCGTTGATTACCAGTAGCGAATCTTCTGCTGTCGTGCCCTTGCCCGTGGGGTCTGACGTTCCGGCCAGATCGACTAGGTCTAGGCACTCGCCCGGCCGACCTGGTCTTCGACCCCACATCCGCCTGCTGAGAGGTTCGCGGCCTTCCATGGCCACTACTGCCCTTCTCCCGGGGTCGGGGGACGTCATGTGCCCCCCGGCGGGGCAGGACTTACTTCTAAGCCGCACCGTGATCGGACGACGAGAAGTCGCCTTACGTGGACCGTTTCGCCTGCGGCTGGCATCGGCTTGCCTAGGTAGACCCGCTGGCCGCCAGCGCGGCTCGGCGGGTCTGTCCGGCGCAACCACGGACCCGGGCGAGTGCCATGCATGAACGCTAGCCCTTACGAGGCCAAAATGTCAGGCTGGACATTAGTCCCGAAACGCCACATAACAGACTCATAACGGTCGCTTCCCCGCAGGTTCTCAGCGAACCTCTCAGGTTGCGGTCACCCGGGTAAGTCGGACGAGCTGCCGGTCGGCCGGCGTGTCGCCGTCGTTGATCGGCATCCAGGAGCCGGTGAGGCTGGCGTCGGTCACCATCGTGCCGCTTCGACAAGCCGGCGATCAGCGGCTGCCCGGAGCTGGCCGTGATCGTCTGCATGCCGGGGTCGGCCTGGATGGGCGTGGGGGTCCCGCCGCTCACCGGGTACTCGGTCACGGCGGGGCCCGGCTGGCGAGCGCGATGACGTCATCGGGGCCGTACCAGGTCAGCGCCGTGAACGTTGGCGCCTGGACTCGGACAGCGGCTTTCCTGGACCAGGGAGAGCGTGATCAGCGGACTCTGGCTCTCGCTGCCGGGAGATGGCGCCGAAGGTCAGTTCGTTGCCGTCCATGACGATCGCCACCCGGACGCCGTCGGGCGCGACCTGAAGCGCCGTGAACGGGCCGCTCACCGTGCACTCGCGGCTGATCCACGGCGACGGGAACCATCTGGGCGAGCGGCTGCCGCGCGTTCGGCGTGCCGCGGAACATGACGATCTGGCTGTCCTGCGACGCCCACAGGTCGTCGTTGACGTCCCAGCTCATCGACACGTAGCCGGTGCCGCGCTTGGTCAGCGTGCCGCCAACCAGGCCCGTGTAGAGCGTGCCGCCGCGCAGCGCGGCCAGGTACGTGCCGTCGGCGGAGACCGCGATCTGGGTGAAGCCGGTGCCGATCCTCGCGACGCTGACCGGCTTGCCCTGCCTGGACGCCGGTGCGGCTGGTCAGGTACCCCGCGCTGGTTACGTAGTAGAACTCCTTGCTCGTGCCGAACGCCGGGTTCCACTTGGACGTGCGCTGGACCGGGTTGCCCTGGCCTGGCGGCGTCCACGGCTTGCCGTTCACCACGACCTCGACCGACTGCACCGCCTGGCCGGTTGAGCCGCTCGGCGCGGCGCCGGACAGCGTCGAAAGCAGCTGCGCCGAGACTTGCTGCATGACGCCGTCGCTTGGCCTTGCCGATGGCGTGCCCGTGAGGTTGACGACCGCGGTCACGCCGTTCAGCGTGACGTCGCTGACCTTGGTCTTCGGCGGGAAGGCGGTCTTCGTGGCCCCGTCGGACAGCCAGTCAGCGCGGCGGCGTGATCAGCTCATTGACCAGCCCGTCCATCAGGTCACCGGACGAGGCCCGCACCGGCACGTAGACCGGGTCGGGAACGAGGAACCTGGTCAGCGGATCGAAGAAGTAGAGGTTGCGGAGCTGGTAGTCGTTGTCGAACGAGTTGCTGGTGAGGAGCAGTTCCTGTGGCGCGGACGAGATCCGCCACTGGCCGCCGACCTTCGCACAGCTGGAAGGTCGGCTCGTCCGGACGAGCCGCCCGGCGCCGACGCCGACGGCACGGAGTAGTTGCCGTTTCCCAGCAGGTTCGCCTGGATCGCGCCGGTGATCCTTACGGTCGCCGTCGTCTGGTTCTTCGCCGGTGGACGGGTACGTCGGCGCCGTGGGGTTCGGGCCTGCCTTGTATACGACCGCTGACCAGGACGGATCCCAGGTCTTCTGTTCGGTTGGGCGTCAGGTACTCCCGCACCACCTGGGGGTAACTTCCGTAGCTAGCGGAGGCGGTGAGGAACCCGCGAACGATCTCCGCCGGCGTCCAGCCGGCGCCCGGCGGCTGCGGCTGGATCTGCACGTAGGGCTGGTTCTGCGCGGCCGTCCCCTGGGTCACCGGGTAGGAGAGCACCGGCCCGCCGGTCGGCACCGACACGCATCCGGTGGCGGCCAGCGCGGCGACGAGGAGCGCGGCCAGCGCCGCGAGCACCGGCCGCGACCTGATCGTCCGGACGTCGTTGCCCAGGCGTCGCTGGCCTAGGCAAGGTGACCCCCGGACAGGTCCGCTTCCAGCGTGGTGACCGAGCTGGTGATGACCTCCGCCTCATCCGGGGCCAAGCGGCAGCGGCGAGCCCGCGATGCGCTGGCCTGCCGTCCGCGGCAGGGTGAGCCTGAACACCGAGCCCCGGCCCTTCTCGCCCCACGCCTGGAGCCAGCCGCCGTGCAGCCGGGCGTCTTCCAGTGCGATGGCGAGGCCGAGGCCGGTGCCTCCGGTCGTCCGCGCCCGTGACGGGTCGGCGCGCCAGAACCGCTCGAAGACCAGCTGCTCTTCGCCGGGGGCCGAGCCCGACGCCGTGATCGCGGACGGCGATGGCGGCCGTCTCGCTGTCCGCCGCCACGGTCACCACCACGTCGCGTCCCTCACCGTGCTCCACCGCGTTGACGAGCAGGTTGCGCAAGATCCGCTCCACCCGGCGCCGGTCCACCTCGGCCATGCAGGCTTGCACGGGCAGCCGGAACTCGATGCGGCAGCCGCGGCGCTCCGCGAGCTGCTGCGCGTCGTCCGCGCTCCTGCGCACGATGTCGCACAGGTCCGCGGGCTCGGCGTCGAGCGTCGCGACGTTCGAGTCGTGCCTGCTGATCTCGAGCAGGTCGGTGAGCAGGGTCTCGAACCGCTCGATCTGGCTCTGCAGCAGCTCGGTGCTGCGCGCGGCCGCCGCGTCAAGGTCTTCCCGCGACTCGAAGAGGATCTCCGCGGCCATCCTGATCGTCGTCATCGGGGTCCTCAGCTCGTGCGAGACGTCGGAGACGAACTGGCGCTGCACCTTGGACAGTTCCTCAAGCTCGTGCAGCTTCTCCTGGAGGCTGGCGGCCATGTCGTTGAACGAGGTGGCGAGCGCGGCGAGGTCGTCGGCGCCGCCGACGACCATCCGCTCCTCAAGCTCGCCGGCGGACAGCCGCTGCGCGGCCCGCGCCGCGTGCCGCACCGGCAGCACCACCCACCGGGTCACCAGTGAGGCGATCGCCGCGAGCAGCGCCACCAGCGCGATCCCCGCGCCGATGAGCGTCGTCTGCACGAGCTGCAGGGTCTGCTGTTCCTCGGTGAGCGGGAACACGAAGTACAGCTGGTAGGAGTTGTTGAGCGGCACGCCGAACGCGATCGCGGGCATTCCCTGGCCGTCGCTCGTGATAAGCGTGGTGGGCGCGAAGTACAGCAGGTTCTCCGTCTTGCCGCTCGCCTGGCGCGAGCTGTTCCTGCCTGCACGCTGGCGAGCAGGGCGGCAGGGAGCGTCGCGTCGGCGTCGAAGCCGGTCTCCGCCCAGGGCGAGTAGCCGGGCTTCGCCCGCAGGTCGGCGTTCAGCCCGACGGCCACGCTGTAGCTCGCCGTACCGCTGCTCGGCTGGAGCAGGTGGTCGATAGACCCCATGACCTGCATCGCGCCCTGCCCGTCGGTCGGGGGCGCGGTCAGGCCGGACTGCGACTGGGCGGTGTTCAGGCCGGTCACCACCTGCGCACGCGCCGTGTTCTCCGCGTTGAGCAGCAGGCCGTCGGCGATCTGCTCGGTGAGGAAGAAGCCGAGCACCGCGATCACCGTGGCGGAGATCACCAGGGTGGTGCCGACCACCCGCAGCTGCAGCGACCGGCGCCAGCGGTGCCTGAGCTTCGCGATGACCAGGTGCTGCCAGGCGCAGCAGGGTGCGGATGGCAATTGTCAGCCGGTGCGGCAGCCAGCTGACGATCCAGCGCACCCATTTCTTGCGCCGGAGCGCCATCTCCCAGGCCTCGCGCACATCCGGCTGGTCGCGCTGGACGCGTTCCGCCGACCGCTGCTCCATCCGTCGATCAGCCAGGTCCCGCCTTGTAGCCGACACCACGCACCGTCACGACGATCTCGGGGTGCTCCGGGTCCTGCTCGATCTTGGCCCGCAGCCGCTGCACGTGCACGTTCACCAGGCGCGTGTCCGCCGCGTGCCGGTAGCCCCAGACCTGCTCGAGCAGCACCTCGCGGGTGAAGACCTGCCGCGGCTTGCGCGCGAGCGCGACCAGCAGGTCGAACTCGAGCGGCGTGAGGCTCAGCGTCTCGCCGCTCCGCTTGACCGAGTGGCCCGCCACGTCGATGGACACGTCGCCGATCTGCAGCATCTCGGGCGCCGGCTCGTCCGTGCGCCGCAGCCGCGCCCTGATCCTGGCGACGAGTTCCTTGGACTTGAACGGCTTGAGAATGTAGTCGTCGGCGCCCGATTCGAGCCCGAGGACGATATCCACGGTGTCGGTCTTAGCGGTCAGCATCACGATCGGCACGCCGGACTCGCCCCTGATCTGGCGGCACACGTCGATGCCGTCGGAACCAGGCAGCATCAGGTCAAGCAGCACGAGGTCCGGCCGGGTGTCGCGGAAGGCATCAATCGCCTTGTCTCCGTCCGCGACGAACGTCGGCTCAAACCCCTCACCGCGGAGCACGATGCCAAGCATCTCCGCGAGCGCCGCGTCGTCGTCGACGACCAGCACACGTCCTTTCATGAGCCCCATCGTTCCATGTGTCTGGCTCCAAGCAGAGCGCCCACGACGACGGACAGTGACGTCCATCGCTGATACCCGCGCTCGCATGCGCAGGTTACCCCTTTTTACCAGGTCCGCACCACCCAGGAGCCCGTTTACCAGGCACAGGGCAGCCAGCCCGGGCATGTCGTTCCAGCACCCCCAGGACACGTCAGGCGCCGCGTTAAGGCCCTGGCCGTCACGGACAAATACGGTACAAATGCCCGTTCCTGAAATATGCCAGTCAATAGGCCAATTGACCCACTTGCCAGGATAATGAGCAATTACCGGTAAGTGGCCGGACGGGGTCTCCGACAAATCACCAGATATCACTGATCACGAGTCCGTCGGCCGATCGGCAGGCTGTGTAAAAGTTAAGCCGCGACCGTAAGCGAAAACCTCTGCGCTACCTGGCGTGTTCGCACGGGTAGAGGCCGATGCCGGGGGTAGGTGGGGAACACGCCTACCGTCTAGGCGCGAAAGCGGAATGTCGGCAGATCGTCGGCATTCGGAAAAGTACCGGGGAGAATCATGGGCATCTTCGACAAGGCCGAGAGCGAAGCCGAGGACATGGCGCAGAAGGACCCCAACCTGGCACAGCAGGCCCAGCAGTTCGGCGGCGGCCAGGGCGGCCAGGGACATGCAGACCGCGCAGAACACGGTAGGCCAGCAGGGCGGCCCCAGGACCGGTTCGGCGACCAGAACATGGGCGGCGGGTACCAGGACCAGAACATGGGCGGCCAGGGCATGGACTCCAACCAGAACATGGACCCAGCCAGCATGGGGCCAGGACCAGAACATGGATCCGAGCCAGCAGGGCGGCAGGACCAGAACCATGGGCGGGCCAGGACCAGAGCATGGGTCCAGGACCAGAACATGGACCCCGACCAGAACCAGGGCCAGAACCAGAATCCAGAACTGGTAGCTACCATCGGCTCTGGCGCCCGGCAGCACGCTGCCGGGCGCCTGCTGTTCCCGCTACCGAGTTTCCGCGCGGCGCCTGCACTCAGTACTGTCGGGCACTGCGCTATTTTCTGGGCATGTCTGAGCCGTTGACCAACATCGTTGAGGCGGGCTGGGCCGAAGCGCTCGCCCCCGTCGAGGACCAGATCGCGCGGGTGGGCGTGTTCCTGCGCGAGCAGATCGCCGCGGGCAAGCGCTACCTGCCCGCGGGCGACCAGGTGCTGCGCGCCTTCAAGCAGCCGTTCGCCGACGTGCGGGTGCTGATCGTCGGCCAGGATCCGTATCCCACGCCCGGCCACCCGGTCGGCCTCAGCTTCTCGGTCGACCCTGGCGTCAAGCGGCTGCCCGGCTCGCTCGTCAACATCTTCCGCGAGTACTCCGAGGACCTTGGCTACCCGCCGCCGTCGAACGGCGACCTGACGCCGTGGACCGAGCGGGGCGTCCTGCTGCTCAACCGGGTGCTCACCGTCGAGCCGGGCAAGCCGGGCAGCCACCGGGGCAAGGGCTGGGAGGAGGTCACCGAGCAGGCGATCCGCGCCCTCGCCGAGCGGGACACGCCGCTGGTCGCCATCTTGTGGGGCCGCGACGCCAGGAACCTCGCCCCGCTGCTCGGCAGCATCCCGCGCATCGAGTCCGCGCACCCGAGCCCCATGTCCGCGCATAACGGATTTTTCGGCACCCGGCCGTTCAGCCGCGCCAACGAGCTCCTCAGCGCCAGGGCGCCGAGCCCGATCGACTGGCGCCTCCCGTAGCGGCTGCACCTATCCTCGAGGACCGTGGACACTACACCGGGGCCGGCGGCCTCGCCGCGAAGGCGCGCGGCGGGGCGAGACCCCGGAGCAGGTGGGCCGACCCGGGGCACGCCGCGCTGCCCGGCCGCCGCGCCATGACGGCGTGGTTCGCGGTCTTCACGGTTTACGCGGGCGCCGAGATCTTTACCCGGCACGCCGACGGCACCTGGGGCGCCTGGGCATGCGGCGGCTACGCGGTAGCGACCATCCTGCTGCTGGTCACCAGGACCTGGCTGGCTCCGCTGGCCGCCGCCATCATCGGCGCGTTCCTCGCGCCGCTGGCCTGGATGATCCTCAAGGTGCCCGACACGTCGACCGCCGAGGTCGTGGTCATCAACCGGTCGGCGGACTACCTGGTCAGGCACGGCACGCCGTACCTGCCGGCCAGCCTCATCACGGACTGGCAGCACTACAACCCGTACCTGCCGCTGATGGAGCTGTTCGGCCTGCCGCGCGAGGCAGGGCTGCCCGGGCTGCTCGGCGACCCCAGGATCTGGACCTCACTGGTCACGGTCGCCGCGCTCACCGCGGCCTTCGCGTCGTCTCCCCCACCGGTCGCTCGGCCCGTCCGCAGCCGCTCGCTTCCTCAAGGCCGGGAGCACTGCCCGGGCGGATCTGCCGCAGGCCCGGCTGGCGGCGTGCTCACGGCGATCTCCGTCGCCTCACCGCTCATCGCCTTTCCGCTGACGGTGGGCGTCACCGACCCGCCGATCATCGCGCTCACCTGCCTGGCACTCGCCCTGGCCGGCCCCGGCACCAGTTCGTCCGCGCGGCGACTGGTGCTCGCCGTCGCGTGCGCGATGAAGTCCACCGCGTGGGCGGTGGTTCCGGTGCTCGCGGTCATGACCTGGGTCCGCGAGTCCCCGCGGGTCGCGGCCAGGTTCACCGGCGCCGTCATCGGGGCCGCCGTCCTGCTCGCGCTGGCGGCCGCCCCGAACGCGCTCGCCACCCCGGACGCCATCAAGCAGAACCTCATCGACTACCCGCTGGGCACCTCGGCGTACAAGACGGTCGCGGCCAGCCCGCTTCCCGGGTCACCTCATCTCCCAGCTCGGCCACGCCGGGCACCTGACCGTGGACGTGCTCCTGCTGCTCGCGGTCATCGCGTTCGCCGCCTGGCTGCTCGCCCGCCCGCCGCGCGACGCGCGGGACGCCACGGTCCGGCTCATCGTCTTGTACACGGTCCTGTTCACGCTCGCGCCGTCGACCCGGTACGGCTACTACGCCTACCCGCTCGCCCTCGTCGGCTGGCTGGCCCTCACCGGACCGGGGGCCGCGGGCTTCCGGCCAGCCCGCTGGCGCCGGCCGCCGGCCGTTACCCGCGCCGCCGGCGGATCGTGACGCTGCGAGCACCCCTCGGCCAGGCGCGAATCGCGCTCAGTTCCGGCCGCGCACCGCCGAGACGAGTAAGCCGGACGCGCCCGGATGCGTCAGCTTAGGCGGATGCCGTGGCACATGGGAGCGATGGCGCTGCCAGCCGGGCCGTCCGTGCCGTGGCCGCGCGTCGTTGCGAAGGTTCCGGAAGCCTCTCGCGGGTGCAAGATCTTCGAAGATTTTGTCTGCACGGACGTGAATTGCGCTGTGCCGAGAGCAGCGTTTCCGCCGTAAGACAGGTTTCCGCGGTAATCGCTCCCGGCAGGGCGCGAGGCGGGACGCTTGCCGCCGCGTGGCAGCCGGGAGCATCACTGCCCTCGTTAACGGCCTTGGACGCGCCCGGGTCAGTGGCGGCCGTAGCTGAACACCGAGAAGGATGGCGCTGTCCGCGCATAGCTCGCCGGGGTGTCCGGAGGCTGCCCGCGGGTGCGGCACCGACAGGGTTCCCGGCCGTGGTCCTCTAGTCCGCTAGCTCGGCCGCCTCGCCCGGGGCGAGCAGGACGAGCCGGTCGGCGAGGCCCGCCCGGTCGAAGGCGGCGCGGAGGTCGGTGCCGCCCTCGGTGAAGTGCTGCCAGCCGGTGTAGTGGACGGGAACCGCGAAGCGGGCGCCAAGGACGCGTGCCGCCTCGGCGGCCAGCTCGCTGTCCAGCGTGAGCAGCGCGCCGTCGAACCGGCCCGCCAGTCGCGCCGCGCCCGCGAACAGGACGGCTATGTCGACGGACCCGAACCGCGCCGCCACCTGCTCGACGGCCCCGAGCCAGGCGTTGTCGCCGCTGAGGTAGATCGTGGGCAGGTCAGGGGCGGTCAGCACGAAGCCGGTGACCTCGCCGGTGAACGGCTCGCTGCCCTCAGGCCCGTGCCGGGCGGGCACCGCGGTGACCCGGAGCGGCTCGCGGCCCGCGCGCGGCAGGTCGACGTGCTCCCACGGTGCCAGGCCGCGCACGGCGATCCCGTCCTCGGCGAGCCGGCCAGCCCCGCTTGGCGTCGTGAGCGTGAGCGGCGCCTTGGCGAGGTAGGCCCGGCCCGCCCGGTCCAGGTTGTCGGCGTGCTGGTCGTGGGAGAGCAGCACCACGTCGGCCCTGGCCATCTCGTCCGCGGTGACCGCCGGCCCGTGAGCTTCACCAGCGTCGGCGCGCCGGGCCGCGCGTAGTCTCCCGGCGGGTCGAAGGTCGGATCGGTTACCAGCCGCAGGCCATCGACCTCAAGCAGCGCGGTCGGCCCGCCGAGCAACTGGATGAGCACCATCACCGTGTCCTCTCTAACGGAACAAGCACCGCTTACCCGTTAGAACCGTAACATTACTCTAACGGGTAAGAGCAACAGGTTCCGTTAGGTATGCAGCGCGCCGAGCCTGCTGAAGACGCGGGATAGGAAGTGCCCCTCTGGGGGCCCAAAGTATCCCGCGTCACGCTCGCGCGAGGGAAGCGCCGACCCGGCGGTAGGCGGCGTTGCGCGGCTCGATCTCGTCGTCGCCGATCGCCCGGCCGAGCAGCGTCTCGAACGCCCGGAAGGTCGCCGCGGTGTCGGCGGCGATGATCGTCGTTGAAGTGCCGCGAGGATCTCCGGCTCGAACATGGCCGCGGGCGCGGACTGCTCGACGTGGTGGCCGAGCGACTCGAGCAGCGACGCCGCGCGGGCCACCGCGGCCCGGCACTGCGGGTCGTCGAGGTAGCCTTCCGCGCCGCATGGTCGAGCACGCCGATCCGCAGCCGGCCCGGGTCGGCGCCGACCTCCTGCGCCAGCGGGCGCGGCAGCGGCGGCGCGTAGTAGGGCTCGCCCGGCATGGGCCCGCTGATCACGTCAGAGCACGCCGGCCGCGTCCCGGACGGTCCGGGTGACCGTCCCGTCGATCGTGCCGCCTGCCCAGGCCTCCCCGGTGACCGGCCCCTGGCTCACCCGGCCGCGGGTCGGCTTGAGCCCGACCAGCCCGCACTCACTCGCCGGGATGCGGATGGAGCCGCCGCCGTCGTTGGCGTGCGCCACCGCCACCATGCCCGCGGCCACCGCGGCGGCCGACCCGCCGGACGAGCCGCCGGTCGAGTGACCGGGATCCCACGGGTTGCGCGCCGGCGGGAAGCTGCGCGGCTCGGTGGTGACCGTGGTGCCGAGCTCCGGCACGTTGGTCCGGCCGAGCGGCACGAAGCCGGCCGCCCGGAACTGCTCCGCCAGGTAGGACGTGACCGGGAACGGCAGGTCGCGCAGCGGCCCGAGCCCGAAGGCCGTCGGCTCGCCCGCGACCGTGCACCCCAGGTCCTTGAACAGGATCGGGACGCCGCGGAACGGGCCGTCGGGCAGGTCGCCCTCGGCTTCCCGCCGCGCCGCGTCGAACCTGGTCCGGATCACGGCGTCCAGCTTCGGATTGACCGCCTCGATCCGGGCGATGGCCGCCTCGACCAGCTCCCGGGGACTCACCTCACCGCGGCGGACAAGGTCTGCTTGCGCGGTGGCATCCAGCCAGGTCTGTCTCATCCATACCGCAAACGCTACGCGCGCACCGGCGGCGCGGAGCGCCCGGCTTCACCAGGAAAGCCGTTAGGAGCCGAGGTGCCAGCTGTCCCGGTAGGCACTGCTGGGCCGCGGTCAGCGTGTCGAGCCTGGCGCCGAGGGCGGCGAGGACCAGGCGGGCCGCCTCGGCGTCGATGTCCGGCGGGACCCGGTGGACGCCGGGCGGCAGCTTGCTCCGCGCTGCCCGCCAGCCAGGCGAGCGCCAGGGCCTCGATGCCGAACGCGAGGTCCATCACCTCGGGCGGGTGGCCGTCGGCGGCGACGAGGTTGACCACGCGGCCTTCGGCGAGCAGCAGCAGGCGGCGGCCGTCGGGCGAGCTCGTAGGCGTCGGCGTGCGGGCGGACGTCGGTGTCGCACGGCGACCGCCATGGCGGCGAGGGCCCGGACGTCGATCTCCACGTCGAAGTGGCCGGCGTTGGCGAGGATCGCGCCGTCCCGCAGCACCGCCAGGTGCTCGGCGGTGATCACCTCGGTCGAGCCGGTCGCGGTGATGAAGACCTCGCCGATCGGCGCCGCCTCGGCGATCGGCAGCACCCGGAACCCGCGCAGCACCGCGTCGAGCGCCCGCACCGGGTCCACCTCGGTGATCACGACCCTGGCGCCGAGCGCGCGGGCGGACTCGGCGATGCCGGACCCGCACGCGCCGAACCCGGCCACCACCACGGTCTTGCCCGCGAGCAGCACGCCGCTGGCGCGCAGCAGCCCGTCGATGCACCGACTGCGCCGTGCCGTGGGTGTTGTCCACGATCCTGGTGACCGGGGTGTCGCTCGCCGCGATCACCGGGAAGGCCAGCGTCGCCGTCGGCCGCCATCCGGCGCAGCCGGAGCACGCCCGTCGTCGTCCCCTCGCAGCCGCCGCGCACCCGGCCGAGCAGCGCCGGGCGCTCGGTGTGCAGGGTGCTCACCAGGTCGCCGCCGTCGTCGATGACCAGGTCGGGGCCGGGGCCGGCCGCGTCGAGCGCCTGCGCGATGTGCTCGTAGTACGTGTCGCGGTCCACGCCGGCGCGGGCGAAGACCGCGACGCCGTCGTCCGCCGCGAGCGCGGCGGCGATGTCGTCCTGGGTGGACAGCGGGTTGGACGCCGCGAGCGCCACCCGCGCGCCGCCCGCGCGCAGCGCCCGGATGAACACCGCCGTCTCCGCCGTCACGTGCAGGCAGGCGGCGACGGACAGCCCGTCGAACGGCCGGTCCGCGCTGAACCGGGCATGGAGCGCGGCCAGCAGCGGCATCATCCGTTCGGAGTAACTGATACGGCCGTCCCCGAGCTCGGCGAGCCCGGGGACGGTACCGCGCGCATCCGGCGCTGGCCCCTCATCGGCGCGGGATGCACGCGCGGGCGCGTCCCTCGCGGGGGCCGCTGACGGTGTTGCATCGCGCGCGCCGCGCATCAGTACGGTAGTGGTCCGGCTTGTACGGGCCCTCGACCGGGACGCCGATGTAGTCGGCCTGCTCCTTGGTCAGCACGGTCAGCTTCACGCCGAGCGCGTCCAGGTGGAGGCGGGCGACCTTCTCGTCCAGGTGCTTGGGCAGCGTGTAGACGCCGACCGGGTACTCCTCGGGCTTGGTGAAGATCTCGATCTGCGCCATGACCTGGTTGGTGAAGGAGTTCGACATCACGAACGACGGGTGGCCGGTCGCGTTGCCCAGGTTGAGCAGGCGGCCCTCGGACAGCACGATGATCGTGTGGCCGTCGGGGAACGTCCACTCGTCGACCTGCGGCTTGACGTTGACCCGCTTGATGCCGGGGGTCGCGGTCGAGGCCGGCCATGTCGATCTCGTTGTCGAAGTGGCCGATGTTGCCGACGATCGCCTGGTGCTTCATCCCGCCATGTGGTCGGCGGTGATGATGTCCTTGTTGCCGGTCGTCGTGACGAAGATGTCGACGTACGGCAGGGCGTCCTCGAGCGTGGTGACCTGGTAGCCGTCCATCGCCGCCTGCAGCGCGCAGATCGGGTCGATCTCGGTGATGATCACCCGGGCGCCCTGGCCGCGCAGCGACTCGGCGCAGCCCTTGCCCACGTCGCCGTAGCCGCAGACCAGCGCGACCTTGCCGCCGATCAGCACGTCGGTGCCGCGGTTGATGCCGTCGATGAGGGAGTGGCGGCAGCCGTACTTGTTGTCGAACTTCGACTTGGTCACCGAGTCGTTGACGTTGATCGCCGGGAACTTGAGCTCGCCGGCCTTGTCCATCTCGTACAGCCGGTGCACGCCGGTGGTGGTCTCCTCGGTGACGCCCTTGATCTCGGCGACGGCCTTGGTCCACTTGCCGGGCGCGTCGGCCAGGGAGTTGCGCAGCCGGTCGAGGATGACCAGCCACTCCTCGGAGTCGCCCTCGGCCGGCGACGGGACCGCGCCGGCGGCCTCGTACTCGGCGCCCTTGTGCACGAACAGCGTGGCGTCGCCGCCGTCGTCGAGGATCATGTTCGGGGACTGGCCGTCCGGCCAGGTCAGCGCCTGCTCGGTGCACCACCAGTACTCCTCGAGCGTCTCGCCCTTCCAGGCGAAGACCGGGATGCCCTTCGGGTCATCCGGGGTGCCGTCCGGGCCGACCGCGACGGCGGCCGCGGCGTGGTCCTGGGTGGAGAAGATGTTGCAGCTCGCCCAGCGGACCTGCGCGCCGAGGGCGATCAGGGTCTCGATCAGCACGGCGGTCTGGATCGTCATGTGCAGCGAGCCGGTGATCCGGGCACCGCGCAGCGGCTGGGACCCCGCGTACTCGGCGCGGGTCGCCATCAGGCCGGGCATCTCGTGCTCGGCGAGCTGGATCTCCTTCCGGCCGAAGGCGGCCAGTGAAATGTCGGCGACCTTGTACGGTTCGGCGCTCATGCAAACACCCCTTCATAGAGTTGCCCCGGAGTTTCGCGCGTCGATGCGATCGGCGGATCGCGGCCGTCGGGCGCGCAGCCGGGGGGTACGGGGGTCGTCCCCCGGATGACACCTGCGGCCAAGACGACGCTACGGGATGCGGCCGGCCGCGGCGCACGCGTCCGCGGCGTGTTTTTGACAGCAGAATGTTAGATTGATACTCATGCGGATCACTGAGGCCGCCGCGCGGCTCGGCATGTCCCCCCGGATGCTCCGCTACCGGGAGGATCTCGGGCTGCTGCCGCCGCTGCGGGACCGGCCCGTACGGGCGGGGCCACGCGCACCGGCAGTTCACCGAGGAGGACCTGGCCGCGATCACGGCCGCCGCTCGCCATCGAGCGGCGGTTCGACATTACGCCGGCCGCGCTGGCCTTCGGCCTGCGGGTGCTGACCGACCCGGCGGCGCGCGCCGCCGTCGCCGACCTGGGGCGGCGCACCGGCCACGTGCCCGCGGGGCCCGGCGCCGGCCGCGCGCTCGACTTCGAGAAGGAGCGCGCGCTGCGCGCGCTCGGCGCCGCGCCGCGCGGCCCGGCCGCGCGGTTACCCGCCCTGGCACGGCCGCGAGGCAACCGCCAGCAGCACGAGCAACGCAGCCGAGCAACACGAAGAGATCCCCGCCTGCCGGTGGCAGGCGGGGATCGCTGATGCCCGGCCAGCGGTCGGCCGGTAGTCAGACTGCTAGTGCTTCTTCTGCAGAGCTTCTTTGATCGTGCTAGCTCCTGCCGTTGGTCTGTTGTTCTTCAGGGAGCAGCCCTGGTTGTTCACCGCGGTGGAGTTGGTGATCGGACGAACGGCGACAGCACGGCGAGCGCGCCGGACGAGCGCGCTACAGCGGCACCTGGCCGCCGATCACGTTGCCGAAGACGTCGTTGCCGCAGACCTGCAGCCGGGATCTGGTTGTCGCTGGCGTTCAGCAGGCCGCCGTCGTCCTCCGAGTGCCGGCCCTTGCTCTGGTTGTTGACCATCGTCGCAGCCGCGGTTGTTCACCGCGGTGGCGTTGGTGACCGAGCCCGGGCTCAGCAGGCTCGCCACCAGCGCGCCGCCCTGCACCGATGACCTGGCCGCCGATGACGTTGCCGTCGACGTCGTTGCCGCAGCCCTGGATCGGAACCTGGTTGTGGCTGACGTTGACGAGGCTCGCCGGCAGTCGACCCGGGCCGTGCATCGTGGCGGCGCCCGCCATCGGCGCGCCGAACCCGATCAGCCCTGCGGTCGTAACGGCAAGCGCGAGAGCGTGGCTCTTCTTGAGCATAACTTCCCCTTCCCCCTTTTTGCTATTTCCGCCGGACGATCCCCGGCGATGAATTTGCACGTTCGTGCCAAGCGCAAACCATACCGGAGATTAACTCGGCCTTGCGAGTAACACGGAGCAGTTTGGCGAGTTTTCCGTCGGGCACTCAAAGGAACGTGTCAATTGATACCCAGTTGGCCATTTAGGACCATCTTCGCAGCTCAAGCGGCGTTTCATTTATTGATTTGCGGATCAGTAAATCGGTCGTAATGCCGCACATAAGCCATCTTCCGCACGGAAAGCACGGGCGCGGGACACCGCGCAAATCGCCCAGCAAAGGATTGCAGCTAATTGACCCGGCAAATAGCAGGCGTAACGCACAGGCGGCAACGCCGCCCAAGCGCAAGCAAGGGCGGACGTAAGCGCGGGAGCAAGCGCGACTCAGGAGCGGCGCGGTGCCCGAAGCGGGAGCGGCGGGTGGTGCGCTCGACGACCGCCACCGACGGGTCGAGCGGGTCTTCCTGTCCCGGGCGGTAGATGTCCGGCTCCAGGTAGATGGTCTCCGCGATCGGGACCGCCGCGCGGACCCGCTTCTCCGCGGCGTCGATGCCCGCCGTCAGGTCGGCCGCCGTCAGCTCCGCGGGCACGCCGATCTTGCCGGCGACCAGGAGGTTGTCCGGGCCGATGTGCGACGTCCGCAGGTGGATGAGGCGGAACTTCTCCGGGCCGCCCTCGAGCGCGGCCACGATCTGCGCCGTCGTCTCCTCCGAGGCCGACTCGCCGATCAGCAGGCTCTTCGTCTCGTAGCCGACGATGAAGGCGGCGCAGGCGAGCAGCACGCCGACGCCGACCGAGCCGACGCCGTCCCACTCATCGTGCCCGGTCAGCTCGGACAGCAGCACGCCGAGGAAGGCGAAGACACAGCCCGATCAGGGCCGCGGTGTCCTCAAGCAGCACCACCGGCAGCTCGGGCGTCTTCGTCAGGTGGACGAACTGCCGCCAGCCGTGCCCCTTCTGCCGCACCAGGTTCGCCTCGCGGATCGCGGTGCGCAGCGAGAACCCTTCAAGCACCATCGACAGGCCGAGCACGACGTACGCGACCACCGGCGACGTCGAGCGTGACTCGGGGACAGGATCTTGTGGATGCCGTCGTAGATCGAGAAGACCGCGCCGACCGTGAACAGCATCACCGCGACCACGAACGCGTAGAAGTACCGCTCCCGGCCGAACCCGAACGGGTGCTCGGCCGTGCGCGCCCGGCGCGACCGGCCGCGGCCGATCAGCAGCAGCGCCTCGTTGCCGGTGTCGGCCACCGAGTGCACCGACTCGGCGAGCATCGACGCCGACCCCGTGACGAGGAACGCCGCGAACTTGGCGATGGCGATGCCCAGGTTGGCCGCGAGCGCGGCGACGACGGCCTTCACCGGCGTAGCATACCCATCCGCGGCAGCCGCGCCCTTAACCAAAAGCACTGATTTGCCCTACTCGCGCCCGGTCAGGTCGCGCAGGTCCTTGATCGCGGCGATCGCCAGCGGGTCGATGCCCGCGGCGATCCCGAGGTAGACCGAGGCGTAGTCGAGGAGCTGCACGGTCGCGGCGAGCCGCCGCAGCGGGTCGCCGCTCGCGTCCATCGTGATGTCCGACACGTCGATGCCCCTGACCCCGGCCAGGGACGCGGCCGCCGCCCTGGTCCGCTCCACGACGGGATGCTCCCCCGCCGGGTCGGCGAGCAGGACGAGCCGCAGCGACTCGTCGTCGGCCGACAGGCCGTCCAGGTCGGCCTCGTCATCGTCGGAGAAGCCGAAGTCGTCGTCGCTGAACCCCGTGCCGTCAAGCCCGGTGCCGCCGAACTCCTCGGCCGCGGGGAAGGCCGGCTCCGGCGGCGGCGCGTACGGGCCGTCGAACGTCGCCACCTGGTCGTGCCCGGCCTCGGGCAGCAGCCCGACAAGCGCCGGGTACTTGGCGTTCGCCGCCAGCTGGGAGGCGAACCGCCTGGCCGCCGCCGCCGCGACCGGCGAGCCGCCCCAGATCACCGGGAGCCGCCCGACCAGGTCGAGCGCGAGCGACTTGGCCGGGTTGACGAACGACTCGCTTGACGGGCGGCACTGGTGCGAGACGTCCTCCATGGCGGTCGCGGCCGCCTCGTAGGCCGTGTCGTCGATTCGCGCCACGCCGAGCCGGTCGGCGACCACCAGCAGCGGCACGGTCAGCGCCCAGGGCATCGCCCTGGCGGGCCCGACCGTGGTCACCGGGATGAACGTGCCCCTGGCCCGCGCGACGAGCTCCTGCAGCGGCGAGCCGGGCGCGCTCACCCCGACCAGGTCGCAGCCGCGCCGCGCCGCCTCGCCGGCCAGCGCGAGCGCCTCGGCCGTGTGCCCGGACCGGGACACCGTGATCACCAGGTCGGCCGCGCCGACCCAGCCGGGAAGCTGGTAGCCGGACACCCCGGTCACCTGGACCGGCGACCCGAGGCCGCAGATGGCCGCGAGCGCGTCGCACGCGAACGCCGAGCCGCCCGCGCCGCCCGAACCCGCCACCACGATCGCGCGCGGCCGGGTGTCCGGGCCGAGCGCGGACAGGTCGGCCTCGGCGCACGCGCGCAGCGCCGTGCGGACCTGCGCGGCCGACGAGGCGACCTGCCGCAGCATCCCGCCGGGATCGCCCGCTTCGACGATCTCCGGGTCGTCGAGGCGGAATGCGGCGAGCGCGGCCCCGCCAGGCGGCGTGTTCACCCCGCCTGGCCCTCCGGCTGGCGCGCCTCCTCGATCAGCAGCACCGGGATGTTGTCGCGGACCGGGTAGGCGAGCCCGCACCCGGTGCACACCAGCTCGCTGGCGGCGTCATCGGCCCGCAGGCCGGCCCGGCACTTCGGGCAGACGATGATGTCGAGCACCCAGTCTTCGAGTTCCATGCTTCTAGGTCCTTTGCTTATCAGATCAAATACGTCATTCCGAACGGGTGCGTGGTTCCACGCACCAGGCCAAGCACTTCGTCCCGGATGGCGGCCATCTCGACCTCGTCCGCCGCCTCGACGTTCAGCCGCAGCAGCGGCTCGGTGTTGGACGGCCGGAGGTTGAACCACCAGGTGTCGCCCGAGACCGTGAGGCCGTCGAGCTCGTCCGTGGTCACGCCGGGCTGCGACGCGTACACGTCCTTGACCCGCTGCGTGGTGGCGGCCTGGTCGGTGACCTCGCTGTTGATCTCGCCGCTGGCCGAGTACCTGGAGAAGTCGGCGAGGATGGCCGACAGCGGCCGGTCGTCGTGGCCGAGCGCGGCGAGGGTGTGCAGCGCGGCGAGCATGCCCGAGTCGGCGAACCAGAAGTCCCTGAAGTAGAAGTGGCCCGAGTGCTCGCCGCCGAAGATGGCGTTGGTCTCCGCCATCTTCGCCTTGATGAACGAGTGGCCGACCCGGGTCCGGACCGGCGTGCCGCCGTGCTCGGTGATCAGCTCGGGGACCGCCCGGGAGGTGATCAGGTTGTGGATGACCGTCGCGCCCGGCTCCCGGGCCAGCTCGCGGGTCGCGATCAGCGCGGTGAGCACGGACGGGCTCACGATCTCGCCGCGCTCGTCCACGACGAAGCACCGGTCGGCGTCGCCGTCGAAGGCGAGGCCGATGTCCGCCTGGTGCTCCCTGACCGCCTTCTGCAGGTCGCGCAGGTTCTTCGGGTCGATCGGGTTGGCCTCGTGGTTGGGGAACGTGCCGTCGAGCTCGAAGTAGAGCGGGATCGTGGTGATCGGCAGGCCCTCGAACACGGTCGGCACCGTGTAGCCGCCCATGCCGTTGCCCGCGTCGACGACGACCTTGAGCGGGCGGATCCCGGAGATGTCGACCAGCTTCTTGAGGTACTCGGCGTAGCCGGGCAGCAGGTCCCTGCTCGACACGGTGCCCGGCGTGCCGTCGTACGCCGGGAACCCCGTCCGCGACCATCTGCTTGATCTCGGCCAGGCCGGTCTCGATGCCGACCGGCTTCGCGCCGGCCTTGCAGAGCTTGATCCCGTTGTACTTGGCCGGGTTGTGGCTCGCGGTGATCATCGCGCCGGGGATGTCGAGGAACCCGCTCGCGTAGTACACCATGTCGGTGGAGCCGAGGCCGCCGTGGATGACGTTCGCCCCCTGGGACGCCGCGCCGCGGCCGAGCGCCTCGGCGAGCGGGTCGCTGCTCGTCCGCATGTCGTGCAGGGTGACGATGGACTTCGCCCCGGTCAGCCGGACGAACGCCGCGCCGACGGCCTCGGCCACGGACTCGTCGAGCTCGTCAGGAACGACACCGCGAACGTCGTAAGCCTTGAAGATCTTGTTCAGGTCCGGCACTTCGTCCCCGCCTTCTGTGAGCCCTGTCATCCTGCGCCCCAGATCGACCATCCGGCCACATCAGGATGAAAAGGCTCCCGATCCCGTCGTATCGGCTTCCCGATTGACTTCCCAGGATCAACCTATCGGTCACGCGGCACCGGCGCGCAAACGAGGCACCGCCAGGCGAGGCTAGCGGACGGCCGGGCTCGCTGCGACGGGCCGGGTTCGCTGGCTAGCGGCGGGCCTAGGACTCCGGCTGCGGCGCCGGGGCGGAGCGGACGACGCGGAGGTGGCCGCGGCGGCCGACCTCGACGCCCTGGCCGACCGGCTCCGCGGCCGCGGCGGCGGCAGGCCGCGCGGCCTGCCGCGGCTGGGCCTGCCGCGGCTGGGCCACCGGGCGCGGCTGGGCCGGCCCGCTCGGCCCGGCCCACGTCACGGACGACGTTCGCCAGCGCCTCAAGGTCGTCGGCGCGTTCCTGCGCCGGGTCAGGCGGCAGCCGGACCACGTCCCAGCCGCGCGGCACCACGAGCCGCGCGGCGTGCATCTCGCACAGGTCCCACGAGTGCGGGTCGACGTAGCCCGCGAGCGGGCCGAGCACGGCCGTGGAGTCCTTGTACACGTACGTGAGCGTGTAGACGGGAGGCTGCTTGCACGCGGTACGTGAGCAGCAACGGGAATTCACCAGCCCACCACCCTCACCAGATCGATATTGATCACGATAGTGGCCGAGTCCCCGTCGGCATGCGGAAAGGCCATGCTCGCGTGAGCGTCGTCCGACCGTCTCGCCGGCGCCGCCCCCCGGGCCGTCGGCAGGTATTGGATCTCACTCACAACGGCTGACGGTACCTATCCGAACGCGGTTACGCCATCACCCGGGCATGGTTCGCGATCGTGTCGTTTTGTCTGCCTCGGCCCGGTACCCGGCGGGCGCGCGGCGGCAGATACGCTCGGTGACTGTGCACAGCGGTGAGAACGGGGCTGCTCAGCCTCCTCGCGGTCAGGCGGCGGGACCGGCACGGGCGCGGGCCTGCGCGGCCGGCTCGTGCCGCCGGGGGTGCCGCTCTACCGGACTCGGTCGCAGCAGTTCGACGACATGGTGCTCGACGCGGTGGCCCGCCTTGAGTCGCGCTGGGAGGCCGAGCTGGCGGGCGTGGAGTTCGCCGTCCAGGAGGTGCCGGAGGCCGAGGAGCTCGTCGACGACAGCGTGCCGCTGCCGCTCGCCAGGACGGTGCCAGGGACGCCGGACTCGGGCGACCCGGCCCGCCCGGCCACGCCCGCGCGCATCGTGGTCTACCGCCGCCCGCTGATGGCCAGGTCGGAGAGCGACGGCGAGCTCAGCGACCTGGTCTTCGACGTCGTCGTCGAGGAGTTCGCCGGCTTCCTCGGCCTCGACCCCGACTCGGTGGACCCCGGCTACCGCGGCGGCATCGGAGTAGCTAGCTACGGCAGGACGGCCGTGTAGGAGTCCTGCGCCGGCGGGAGCGTGATCGACGTCATGGCGCTTGAGACCGGCAGCAGCGAGGACAGCGGCGCGGACAGGCCGCCGGTGCCCGAGGTCACCACGCGGACGGCGTAGAGCGGCCCCGAGCCGGGCTGCGGCGTGATGACGATCGCGAACGGCTGCCGGCTGCCCGCCGACGGCCTGGGCACGGCCACGGCGAGGGTGTGGCCCGCGGCGACCGTGACCGACTGGTCGCCGGCGGGCGTCGTGACGGAGCCGTCCGCGGCTGATCACCGAGATGCTCGCCCGCGCGGCCGCCGACGGGGCGGTGAGCAGCAGGCCGACCGTGACCCCGCTGGCCGCCGGGTTCCCCGCGACCACGCCCTGCTCGGTGATCGGCGGTACCGCGGTGGTGAACGACCCGATGCCCGCGCCCGGGACGAGCACGCCCGCCACGACGGGCTGATTGGAGGTCAGCTTGAGCCCGGCCGCCGAGGCGCCGAGCGAGTTGAGCGCGAGCGGCGTGGCGGCGCCCGCCGACGCGTCCACCGGGCTGCCGGGGAACTGGGCGACCGCCCCCGCCGGGGTGTAGGCCACCACCTTCAGCTGCGCGTCGGTCGAGCCGGGAACGACCACGAACAGCCTCGCGGCGCTGCTCGCCACGGTCAGGCCGGGGATCACCAGGGACGTCGCCGGGGCGTTCGCCTGCGGCAGCCAGGCGCCGCCGCCCGTGCCTGCCCTCCCAGGCCGAGGCGGCCACCTGGCCGGTGTTCGTCTGCACGTGCAGGGCCAGCGCCTGCGAGCCCTGCACGTACGGGGTGACGTTCTCCGCCACGGACTGGTTCGGGTGCGACCGTGATGGCACTGCTCAGCCCGTTCTGCTGGCCGGTGTCGGTGAGGATGGTCACGTCCGCGCTCGCCGTGAGGTTCCCGGTGTTCATGAGGTAGAGCCAGACCTGGGCGGCGCCAGCGGCCTGCCCGGTGCCCACGAACCACATGTCGGAGCCGGGATGGGTGCAGCTCACCAGCCCGGTGCCCGACGCGTCCGACTGCTCCGCCTCGAACCCCTCGGCCATCTGGCCGGTCGCCGCGACCGCGGTGCCGCCGCCGCCTGGCGCGGTCACCGTCGCGACCGCGCCGGGAGCGGACACCGTGACGGGCTGCGTCCCCTTCGTCTTGCGGCCGGCCGCCGGCGCTGGCGGTCTTGCCGCGGCGGGCGCGGCGAGGACCGCGCTGAACGTGGCGGCGCCGGTGGGGACGGCGGCGGGCTTGGCGGCCGCCGAGCCGGCGGCGGATACCGGCCGACGCTGCCTGCGCCGGCAGCGCGATCATCGAGATCCGCGCCGCGGCCGAGCCCGGCGCGGACGGCGGGCAGGACCTGGTGATCGACGTCACCGCGGCCCTCTGGCCGCCTTGCACGGTGCACCGGCTGGCCCCGGGCCGCGTGGCCCACGCGACCACGAACACGACGGCGAGCGCGAGCAGCACCGCGCCGGGCAGGGCGAGGCGACGCATCAGGACTCCCCGTCCCCGGTTGAGCGGTTACCCGAACCGCGCCAGCGGCTTGGCCTGCCGTGCTTGGCCGCCCGGTGCGAGTGCCGCTCCGGCTTCGCCGGCCGCTCTGGCTGGCCGGCGGCCCGGCGGTCGGCCAGGCACCGGCCCGGTCGCTGGCTCCGGGCTCAGGCTCTGGCGCCGCCAGGACAGTGTCGCGGCTGCCCGGGATGGCATCCCAGTCCGGGGCCTTGCCCCAGTCACCCGACTCCCACGGCGCCCTCCCTACCGGCTGCGTCCCGTCGGCTGCGTCCCGTCGGCTGCGCCCGCTGGCCCGGCAGGCTGCGCCCCCGTCCGGGAGACCGGCTGCCCCCCGGTGCCCGATGCGGGCTGCGCCCCCGTCCGGGAGACCGGCAGCCCTCCGGTGCCCCATGCGGGCTGCGCCCCCGTCCGGGAGACTGACGGCCCCTCGGCGCCCGATGCGGACTGCGTCCCCGTCCGGGAACCGGCAGCCCGCCGGTGCCCCACGCGGGCTCCGGCCGAGCCCACGCGACTCGCTGCGGCCCGGTACCCGACCGCGGACGGCGCGTCGGCCCGGGAGCCCGGCTGCCCGCCGGTGCCCGCACGCGGGCTCCGGCCGGTCCCACGGAGACTCGCTGCGGGCCGGTGCCCGGACCCGGACGACGCGTCGGCCCGGGACCGGCCGGCTGCCCGCCGGTGCCTGCCGCGGGCTCCGGCCGGTCCCACGAGACTCGCTGCGGGCCGGTGCCCGACCCGGGCGACGCGTCGGCCCGGGACGGCCGGCTGCCCGCCGGTGCCTGCCGCGGGCTCCGGCCGAGCCCCGCGAGACTCGCTGCGGGCCGCGTACCCGACCCGGACGACGCGTCGGCCCGGGAACCCGGCTGCCCGCCCGTGCCGGCCGCAGGCTCCGGCCGAGCCCACAGAGACTCGCTGCGGATCCGTGCCCGACGCGGGCGCGTCGGGCCGGGAGGCCGGCGGTGACCCGGCCTGTGACGCCGACTGCGCGTCAGCGGGCGCCGCCGAGTGCGCGCCGCGGCCCGACGCGGGCTGCGGCCCGGTCCAGTAGATCGGCGCCGGGCCGGTGCCGGACGCAGGCGAGGCGCCGGTCCGGGAGCCGGCTGGCCCCCGTCCGGGAAGCAGGTTGTGCCCGCTGGTCCGGGAATCCGGCTTGCCCCGGCCCGATCGGCGCGGTGCGCGCCGCGGCCCGAGGCGGGCTGCGACCTGGTCGAGTCAGCCGGCGCCGCGCCAGCGCCCGATGCGGGCGGCGCGCCAGTCCGGGAGGCCGGCTGCGAATCGGTCCGGAGGCCGGCAGTGAACTCGTCGGCGTGACGGTCGGCTGCGGGCCGCTCTCCCACGGGTAGCGCGGCTGTGCGCCGGTCGCGGAGACCGGCGGCTGCGGGCCGCTCTCCCACGGCGGGCGCTGCGGCCCGGTTTCCCACGGCGCCCGGGATTCCGGCGCCCGGGCATTCCGGCGGCCCGCGTTTCCGGCACGGGGGTTCCCAGGACCGGGCTTTCCGGGCGTCCGAGGACCGCTGGCCGGGCAGCCGGGCCGGCGTCGTCCGCGTTGCCCGGTGCTTTCCCGGGACGCCGGAGGTCTTCCCGGGAAGTACGGCTTTCCCGAGAGGCACGGCTCTCGCGGAACGAGTCTTCGCGGGAAGCGGGGCTTTCCCTGAAGGGGTCGTCGCGGGAAGCGGGACCTTCGAGGAACGGGTCGTCCGGTGGCGGCACGGGTGTCGCCAGAACCCGGGGGTTTCCCGGGGCCCAGTGGCTTCCCGGGAGCAGTGTCCTCCAGGAAGGCGGAGCCGTCGCGGAACTTCGCCGCCTGCGGCGGATCGGCCGCCCAGGCGTCCGAGGCTCCGGTCCTCGCTTGCGGTATCCCAGTCGCCGGACATGTCCCACGGGGCGACGGGCGAACCGCCGGTGCCGTCATCCCTGGCGTGACCGCCGTGGCTGTGCTGTCCGGCCGCTGTCCGAGCTCGGCTGTCCCGGCGTGCTGTCCCGGCCTGCCCGGCCGCAGCTGCGACGCTGACCGCGGTCACGGCCTCGGTCCGGGCGGATCCGGCGACCTCCGCATCCGCGGCCACCGGGGCCGCCTGCGTGTCGCCCGCGGCCGCCGGTGCTCGCCGGCACCTGTTCCTGCCGGCTCCTCGTCCGGCTGCGGCTGGCCGGAGCGCTTGCGGGCGAGCCGAGCCGGTCCACGGCGCCGGCCGCCGCCCGGTGCCCCGCGCCTTCGGCGCGCACGCCTCGCGCGGCGCGCCGCGCCGGAGTTCGCCGCGCGCTTGCCGTTCCTTGCCTCGCGGAGCGCGGTGAGCGCCTCGGCCTCTTCGACCGGGTCGGCGCGCTTGCCCGGCAGGGCGAGCAGGCAGACGGCCAGCGTCGCGATGCAGTTCAAGGAACAGGGACAGCACGCGGGCCAGGTTGTTCCGCGTGATCGAGAGCTGGCCGCCGCCCGGCGGCAGCACGAACCCCTGCGCCCAGCCGTCCACCGGCGTCGCGACCGGCTTGAGCGCCTGCCCGTTCAGCGTCGCGGTCCAGCCGCCGTACGGCTCGGCGAGGACCAGGGTGCCGCCGCTGGCGGGGGCGGTCACGCCGCTCAGGTTCACCGTGCCCGAGGACAGCGCCGTCGTCGTGCCGTCGGCCGCCACCACGCGGACCCGCGCGACCGGCCCGGTCACCTGCCACAGGTCGTAGGACGGGCCCTTGTTCAGCGCCACCAGGCCGAGCGACGCGTCGAGCCGCTGGGCGAGCACGGGGTCGACCGGGCTGGGCAGCAGCACCCACCTGATCCCGAACGAGCCGAGGACCAGGCCGGGGTCGCCCGCGTCCGCCCCGTCGGGGGCGCCGAGGGCCGCGACCTGGCGGCTCAGCGCCGCTCCGGCGGCCGAGGCGATGCCGAGCTCCGGCTCGCCGAGGGTCGGGTCGCCCTGCCGGACGACCAGGTAGTCGAGTCCCGCGCCGTCGGGCCGCAGGATCAGCGTGCGGTACTGCTGGCCCGACGTGGAGGACGCGGACACGAAGGCGGGCAGCAGCGGCGCGGCGATGCTGCCGACCGGGCCGCGCACGCCGTCCTTGACCCAGTACGCGGCGACGAGCAGCGGGGCGGTCGCGGCGGCGGCGAGCGCGACGCAGGCGAGCAGCCGCCGGGAGCGGCCGTACCCGGCGGCCGGGGCAGCGGTCGGCGGGAGCGAGCTGCCCGCCCCCGTTCCGGATGATGCTCGCGAGCCACTGAGCGGCCGGCGCGGACGCCAGCAGCAGCCCGAGCGCCGCGAGCGCCATCGCGACTCCCGGCCAGCCGCTGGCCGGCTGGCCGCCGGCCGGCGGCGTCACGCTGACCCGGCTGACCAGCACGGCGGCGAGGAGGCCGGCGATGGCCACGGCCCAGCCCGCGATGACCAGCTCCGGCGCGCCTGACCGGCAGCACGAGCGCGAGCAGGGCGAGCCCGAGCCCGATGGTGACCCAGAGCGGCGGCAGGCCAGGGCCGCCGGGGCTGAGCGCGAGCAGCGCGGCCGGCGACAGTCCCTGCGTGGTGAGCCCCTGGCGTGGACAGGCCCGCCTCGGAGAGGAAGGCCGACGGGCTGGTGAGCAGGTGCAGCGACCAGGGGAACAGCACGAAGAACGGCGTCACGACGACGATGGCCGCGTTCACCGGGTCGACGGCGACGAGCCACCGCCTGGCGGCGAGCGCGCCGACCGCGAACACGAGGCCGAGCACCCAGGTGAGCGGCGCGAACGCGGCCGCCACCGCGATGAGCAGGCCGGTCGCCCAGGCCGCGCGGCGCGCCTGCCGCGGCGCCGCGGTGAGCATCCGGCCCGCGCTGACCGCGATCAGCGGCAGCAGGATGAAGGCGACCGCGGTGCCGAGGCGGCCCGCCGCCACGGCGCCGGTGGCGACGGGCAGCAGCGCGTACGACGCCGCGAGCAGCACCCGGGCCGGGGTGGCGGTGACCAGCCAGCGCGTGGCCAGGTAGGCGGTCAGCCCGGCGAGCGGCACGCAGCCGAGCAGCAGGACGTCCACCGCCAGCCACGCCTGCCCGCCGAGCAAGGTGGCGAGCCCGGCCACGACCGCCAGGTACGGCGGCGCGGACGCGGTGGAGCCCACGCTCACCGCGTGGAACCCGGCCAGGTACTCCCGCCACAGCGCGGCGGCGCCGCCCCAGGCGGGCACGAGCGCGCCGCCGCCGAGCGGGCTTGCTGCCGAGCAGCCTCCGCTCGGCGATCAGGGCGATGACCAGCAGCGCGACGAACAGCTGGACCCCGGGGTGCCCGATGATCCGGCGCAGCACGGACTGCTGGTCGACGAACTGCTCGTCCTCTTCCGACTCTTCGGCGGTCGCCTGGTGACGGCCGTAGGACGCCTGCGGCGGGCCGTTCGACATCAGCCCCGCGATCTTCTCCGCGAGCCGGGAGAGGGTGCGCGCGGGCGGGATGAACAGGCGGACCGCCGTAGTAGCCCTCCGCGATGCCCGCGGCGCGGCGACGGCGGCCGCTGGATCAGCCGGACCGGGTGCGCGAACAGCCCGAGCGACCGAGAACGCGTAGGCGGCGGACAGGTCGAGCTGCTTGGTGAGCAGGAAGTAGGCGGCGCGGACCAGCGAGCCGACGACGCACGCCGCCGACGACCCGGAGCATGGTCAGCAGCGGGAGGTTGACGGCCAGGACGTACAGCGCGTTGCGCCGGTCGAGGCGGCGCGCGTTGCCGCCGTCGGTCGGCCTGCGCCGCCGCGCGGCCAGCTCGCGGTGGTACAGGACGGCGTCGGTGACCACCTGCACGCGGAAGCCCGCCGCCTGGACCCGCCAGCAGAAGTCCACGTCGTCGCGGAACAGCTTCAGGCTGGGGTCGAACCCGCCGAGCCGGTCCCACACGTCGCGCCGGACGAGCATGCCGGCCGAGCCGACGGCGAGCACGGCCCGCTTGTGGTCGTGCTGGCCCTGGTCGATCTCGCCCGGGTCGATGCCGGTGACGCGGCGGCCCGCCCGGTCGATGGAGACGCCCACCTCGCGGAGGGTCCGCCGGTCCTGGCCGTCGAGCACCTTGGGCCCGAGCGACCACCACGGAGCGGTCCCTGCTCGCCGCCCGCAGCAGCTTCTCGAGCGCGTCGGGGGCGGGCTCGCAGTCGTCGTGCAGCAGCCAGATCCACTCGACCCGGGCGAGGTCGGGGTCGGTCATCCCGGACCGCCGCCGCGTCGCGTGCCGCAGCGCGACCGCGACCGCCTCGCCGTACCCGGTCGACCGGTCCATGCCGAATACCGCGTCCTGGCCGATCAGCTCGGCGAGCACGGCCCCGCTGCGGTCCCGGCTCCCGGTGTCCACGCCGACCGTCTGCTCGACCTGGGTAGGTCTGGGCCGCCAGCGCCTGGACGAGGCCGGGCAGCAACCGAGCACCGTCATGCGCGACGATGAGCGCGGTAACGGTATGCCTGGTTTGCGGTGCGGTAGTTGACAAGGGGTCCAGCACAGGTCGGTGGTCAGTGGCCGTCCCGCGAGACGGCAGGCCGGTCCGGTCAGCTCTCCCCGCGTTGACCCTGTGAACAATACATCTCGTGCACGCACACGGCAGGATTACGGCCACATGTCGGTCATGCCCCGCTTGGGTTCACCCCGCTGACGTCGGGAGAAGCCGGCCGCGGCGGGCCGGGGGCCACCGCGCAGGTACCGCTAGCGTGCGCACGGACGGCGCGCGCAGCTCACCGAGCGTGACGCTCGCAGCGCGCCCGCGTTAGACGACTTCCCGCTTGATGCGGCGGCGCTCCCGCTCGGACAGGCCGCCCCAGATGCCGAACCGCTCGTCGTTCTCAAGCGCGTACTCAAGGCACTCGGCGCGGACCTCGCAACTCCGGCAGACCCGCTTGGCCTCCCGGGTGGAGCCGCCCTTCTCTGGGAAGAACGCCTCCGGGTCCGTCTGCGCGCAGAGCGCCCGGTCCTGCCAACCCAGGTCATCCACGTCCTCTGGACGGACCACAACCTGCGTCAGCGGGACGATGACCTCAGTCATAGCGCATCCTCCCTCTCGGAGCCCCCATTGACACTCGCCGCCATTCCCGTGACGGCGAGAATCACACCAATGAAATTACACCCGCGTGTCTTGCTTTAAGTCAAGCGAGGAACGTGGTATTGGCCCCCTGGTTGTCCAAGATGCGCGGTAAGTTCCCCGAAAAACTTCGCTGCGTAGCACGACTCAATCACTTAGCACGTCACAGCGTCCGTCCGGCCGTGGCCGTCCGGGGGTCGTCGTCCCCGCGGAGATAATTGACCCATGCGGATTACCGTGCTTGCCGGTGGCATCGGCGCCGCGCGCTTCCTGCGCGGCCTGCTGGCGGCGGCCCCCAACGCGACGATCACCGTCATCGGCAACACCGCCGACGACATCACCCTGTTCGGCCTGCGGGTCTGCCCGGACCTGGACTCGGTGATGTACACGCTCGGCGGCGGCAGCAACGAGGAGCAGGGCTGGGGACGCGCGGGCGAGACGCACCGCATCGGCGACGAGCTCGCCGCCTACGGCGCCGGGCCCTCCTGGTTCACCCTCGGCGACCTCGACTTCGCCACGCACATCCGCCGCAGCGAGCTGCTCGCCGAGGGCAAGCCGCTGTCCGAGGTCACCCGCGTGCTGTGCGAGCGCTGGCAGCCGGGCGTCCGGCTGCTGCCGATGTCCGACGACCGGGTCGAGACCCAGGTCAAGGTCGAAGGGCCGGCTGATCCACTTCCAGGAGTGGTGGGTCCGGCTGCACGCGGCCGTCCCCGCGGAGGCGATCACGCCGGTCGGCGCCGACGTCGCCGCGCCCGCGCCCGGCGTGCTCGACGCGATCGCGGACGCGGACTTCGTGCTGTTCCCGCCGTCCAACCCGGTGGTGTCCATCGGCCCGATCCTCGCCGTGCCCGGCATCAGGGCCGCCGTCGAGGCGAAGACCGTGGTGGGCGTCTCCGGGATCATCGGCGGCGCCCCGGTCCGCGGCATGGCCGACGCCTGCCTGGCCGCGATCGGCGTGGAGACCTCCGCCGCCGCCGTCGCCGCGCACTACGGGCCCGGGCTCGATCAACGGCTGGCTCGTCGACGAGCAGGACAAGGCGACTGCGTCGACGACCCGGCCCTGGCCGGCATCGCGGTCCGGGCGCTGCCGCTGTACATGCGGGACGTCCCGTCGTCGGCCGCGATCGCCCAGGCCGCCATCGACCTCGCGAAGGAACTCGCCCGATGACCAAGGCACCGGATCCGTCGCACGGGCCAGCAGCCGTCCCGGCGGCACCGGGCCAGGCACCGGACCCGGTGCAGATCTTCGGCATCGCCGGGATCCCGGAGATATCGCCGGGCGCCGACCTGGCCGGGCTGATCGCCGACGCGGCGACGGCTCCCGGCGGGCCCGGGCTGCTCGACGGCGACATCCTCGTGGTCACCTCGAAGGTGGTCAGCAAGGCCGAGGGCCGGGTGGCCGCCATGACCCGCGAGGACGCGGTCGCGGCGGAGACGGTGCGCGTGGTGGCCAGGCGCGGGACGACGACGATCTCGCAGACCAGGCACGGGTTCGTGATGGCCGCCGCCGGGGTGGACGAGTCCAACACCGCGCCGGGCACCGTCGTGCTGCTGCCCGAAGACCCCGACGAGTCGGCGCGGCGGCTGCGCAAGGCGCTGCGCGCCCGGCCGGGCGTGAGCGTCGGCGTCGTGGTCACCGACACCTTCGGCCGGCCCTGGCGGGCGGGCCAGACCGACACCGCGATCGGCGCGGCCGGGGTGCTGCCGGTGCGCGACCACCGCGGCGAGGCGGACGCGTGGGGCAACACCCTCGACGTCACCGTGGCCGCGGTGGCCGACGAGATCGCGGCCGCGGGCGACCTGGTCAAGGGCAAGGCGCTGCAGCTGCCCGTCGCCCTCGTCCGCGGGCTGTCCGCGCTGGTCACCGAGGCCGACGGGCCCGGCGCGCGGGCCCTGGTCAGGCCGTCGAGCGAGGACATGTTCCGGCTCGGCGCGGCCGACGTGCTGCCCGCGCGGCGCACGGTCCGCGCGTTCACCGCCCAGCCGGTCGACCCGGCCGCGGTCGAGCGGGCGATCGCCGCCGCGGTGACCGCCCCGGCCCCGCACCACAGCGAGCCCTGGCGGTTCGTGATCGTGAGCTCGCTGACCGCCCGGCTGGCCCTGCTCGACGCGATGCAGGACGCGTGGGTGGCGGACCTGCGCCGCGACGGGTTCACCGAGGAGCAGATCGCGCGCCGGCTCAAGCGCGGCGAGCCGCTGCGGGACGCACCGCTCATCGTCGTCCCGTGCCTGGAGCTGTCGGCCGTCCACGCCTACCCGGACGAGCGGCGCAGGCCGCGCCGAGCGGGACATGTTCATCGTCGCGATGGGCGCGGCGGTGGAGAACCTCCTGGTCGCCCTGGCCGTGGAGAACCTGGGCTCGGCGTGGATCTCGTCGACGCTGTTCTGCCAGGACGTCGCGGCCGACGCCCTGGACCTGCCGGACGGCTGGCACCCGATGGGCGCGATCGCGGTCGGCCACCCGGCCGCCCCGGCGGCCCCGCGCCCGCCGCGCGACCCGGCGGCGTTCACCCTGACCCGCTAGCCGCCCTGGCGAGCGGGGCGTTGCCCCGTTGGTAATTCCGCAAGCGCGTCCACCTCACGACGGACTGCGGCCAGTTCGCCTTGCCCCGGCAGATCGCGCGGGGCAAGCTGGCCGCGATGGCCAAGGCGGCGCAGCAGCTGCGCGGCGAGATCGGCTGAGGGAGGCACCAGTGCGGTTCAGCACCTACCGGACGTCCGGCGGCACCGGGGTCGGAGTGTGGCGCGGCGAGCGCCTGTACCCGGTACCAGGCGTGACGCGCCTGACCGACCTGCTCGGCGACGACGGCTCCCGGCTGCGCACGGCCGGCGCGGCCGCCGTGTCGGGGGCGGGGCTCGAGCCCTCGCAGGTCGAACTGCTCGCGCCGGTGCCCGCGCCGCCGTCCGTCAGGGACTTCATGGCGTTCGAGGAGCACGTGGTGACGGCCAGCGCGGCGATCGGCCTCAAGGTCGACCCGCTCTGGTACGACCAGCCCGTGTTCTACTTCACCAACCCGGCGGCCGTCAGCGGGCCGCGACGCCGATGTCGCCGTCCCGCCCGGCAGCGCCGCGCTCGACTACGAAATCGAGGTGGCCGCGGTCATCGGCCGCGACGGGCGCCGACCTGACGCCAGCCGAGGCCGCGGACCGCATCGCCGGCTTCGTGCTGTTCTGCGACTGGAGCGCCCGCGACCTGCAAGGCGCCGAGATGCGGCTCAACCTCGGGCCAGCCAAGGGCAAGGACTCGGCGAACGGCTTCGGGCCGTGGCTGGTGACGGCGGACGAGCTGGCCCCGCTGGCGGCGGGCGCGGATACGACGTCGCGCTGACCGCGTCGGTCAACGGCGTGCCCTACAGCAGCGGCAACCTGGCCGACCTGTACTGGTCGTTCGGCGAGATGATCGCCTACGCCTCGCGGGGCACCAGGGTGGTGCCCGGGGACATCATCGGCAGCGGGACCGTCGGCACCGGCTGCATCCTCGAGCTCTCCCGGGTGCACGGCGCCGACGCCTACCCGTACCTGCGGCCCGGTGACCGGGTGCGGCTCGACGGCGGCCCGCTTGGCGCGATCGAGGCGCGCATCACCGCCGGCCGGCCGCCGGTGCCGCTCCGCCCGGAGCACGAGGAGGCACGACGATGAGCGACGGCCCGGAGCACGCGACGAGATCACTTCGCCCGGACGCCCGAAGACCGTCGAGGTCGCCGACGGGGTCTACGCCTACGTCCAGCCCGACGGGACCTGGTGGATCAACAACACCGGCTTCGTCGTCGGGCCGCAGGGCGTGTTCAGCATCGACGCGTGCTCCACCGAGCGGCGCACGCGGGCCTACCTCGCGGCCATCAGGGACGTCACCACGGCGCCGGTGCGCACGCTGGTCAACACGCACCACCACGGCGACCACACGTTCGGCAACGCCCTGTTCCCCGCCGCGACGATCGTCGCCCACGAGCGCGCCCGGGCCGAGGCGATCGCGTTCGGCCCCGCCACGGACGCTGCCCTTCTGGGATAACCCGGACTGGGGCGAGCTGCCGCTCGAGCCGCCGTTCCTCACGTTCACCGACGAGGTCGCGCTGCACGCCGGGGACACTGCGCATCACCGTCAAGCACGTCGGCACGCCGGCGCACACCACCAACGACGTGCTGGCCTGGTTCCCCGAGCAGTCGGTGCTGTTCTGCGGCGACCTGGTCTTCAACGGCGGCACGCCGTTCCTGCTGATGGGGTCGGTGGCGGGCGCGATCGAGGCGCTGGAGAACGTCGTGCTGCCGCTCGGCGCCAGCACCGTCGTGCCCGGCCACGGGCCGGTGTTCGCCGGGCACCGCCCCGATCGAGGCCACGCTCGACTACCTGCGGTTCGTCCTCGACGTGGCCGCCCGCGGCCGGGCGGCAGGCGTGCCGCCGCTGGAGGCGGCCCGGGACGACCGACCTCGGCCGGTTCGCCGCCTGGCCGGACGCGGAGCGCATCGTCGGGAACCTGCACCGGGCTTACGCGGAGCTGGACGGCACCCCGCGCGGCGGCGCCGATCGACGTCCTGGCCGCCCTGGCGCGACATGGTCGCCTACAACGGCGGCAAGCCGCTGACCTGCCTGGCCTGACCGGGCATCGCCGCCGGCGTCCTGCCCCAGAGACGGCGACGGCCACGGAGCGGCAGCGGCGTCAGCCGGGTTCCATGCCGTAGCGGGCCATGAGGGCGCGCTCTTCCTCCGGGGTCGGCGGGGTCTGCCCGGACCACAGCGCCTCGAGTTCGGCGAAGTAGGCGTCCATCGCCGGGGCGTGCAGGACGAGCAGCCGCGCGGGCTCGTCGCCGTCGTTGCCGAAGGTGTGCGCCGCGCCCCGCGGCACCAGCAGGAAGTCGTCCGGGCCGCCGCTGCTGCTCGACGCCGTCGAGGACGAACGTGATCGTGCCGTCGAGCACCCAGAAGGCCTCCGAGCAGTTCACGTGCCGGTGCGGCAGCGGGCGGCGGCCGCGCGGCGGCACGGTCCGCTCCATGAGGGAGAAGTCCCCGTCCGGTCTGCGCGGCGATGGCCTTGAACGCCATCACGCTCCCCCGCGCCGTGACGATCTTGCCCTTCGCCCGCGGGAACGATGCCTGACTCGCTCACGCCAGCCTGTCTACGCCTGCGCGCCGCCCCGCGCAATGTGACCTTGCTATCGATGACTGGCGGCGGCCGGTAGGAACTCCCCGCGATGGGTACGTTCCTGTTCGCTTTTAGTAACTATTCGTCCACGGTTACGGAGGTCCGGGGATGGATGGACTGTGGGCTTCGCTGATCCTCATCGGGGTCGCGGCCGCGCTCGGGCTCCTTCTCGCGGCCCTGGGCTGGGTCACGATCGTCGCGCTGGACCGCCTTTGGGGCCGTTGACAAGGGCGGGCCGCCGCTGAGCCTTGGGCCGGCGCGCACGCGGTCATGCAAACGCTCAGTGCAAGAGCGACTACGCATGGTATATATCGAGTGCGCGAACGACATCTGGCGAGTTGAGGCGCGGCGGGGGCGGTTGCAGTCGTCCGGCCGCCGGTCCGCCGGATGGCGACCAGGCTCCCGACTCGACAGAGGTATCCGCAGCATGTCTCAGGCGACATCGCCGTGCCCTGACCCCGGCCCGGCGGTCACACAAGCC
>CAVTKQ010000008.1:0-104484 GCA_963735315.1 uncultured Actinomycetota bacterium | reverse complement strand
GGTCCGGGAGAGCGTGACGCTTGCCGGGCGGGCGGGCGCAGCGGGCGGATGGTGACCTGGTTCGAGAGCCAAGTTGCATTAGATGCAACACGGGGTTTGGCCGCCTGGGGTAGGTAGCGCCTGGCGGGGAGGGTGCCCGGTTCGGTGCTGGGTGCTCGTGCCCGGGTATTTTCCAGGCTGGCTGCGCCGCCGTCGTATTGCCTGGCAGGCCCGACGGCAGGAATGTACGGGAGTGCCGTGGCGACGATGCTGGGCACCGTTTACGTGCTGCACGGTGTGCCCACTGGTGCGGTGGTTCATCTGGAACACGGGGCCCGCGCCCGGAGTCGCCGTGGCCAGAGACAGCGGTGAACTCGGCAGACCGACTGGTGTCGATCTCGGGCTGGTAGGGATGGATTCCACCCGATTCCTCGCCTTGAGTGACTCGCGGGAAACCCCGAGTTCCAGAGGACGGGCCGCGAAATGGAGTGAGAGTCGCGCCTACGCGGGGATCTTCGGTTCTGCGTGACCTGAACGTTGACTTGGAGCCACAGATCGTGCCCTGCCTACGTGACGGCCGGATCTCATGGCCGTAAGTCGAGCAGCAGATTGCGCCCGATCTGCTGCTCGCATGGTGTCAGTACACATGACCGTCGGCATCCTCCCGGCGGTCCGCGGACCTACTGCAGATTGGAGTCAAACATGCTGGTCACTTGGCTCGGCCACTCGTGGATCTCGGTGACCAGCGATGGCTTTACCGCTATGCACGTCGCCGAGTGCTCCTGGTTTGAAGGCGGATAGGTCACTGGCATCCGTCCCTTCTGCCGGGGCCTTCTCGAACTGCGGCGGATCGCGGGCACCACCTCCGAGACGCAGTAACCCGCTGAGGACGATCTACGCGCCGACCGCGGCAAACGAGGGCAGCCCGTGAATATCACTGGGGTGTTCGCCCGCCAGATGACTGCAGCACAATGTCCCTTCAATCGGCTAGGGGTGCAGATGCCCGACGATCAGTCGCCAAGGAACGAGAAAGATCCTGTGCTTCGAGCTACTCCGGATCGCGAGCCGCATCTATTGGCCGATAACGGGACGCGCCTGAACTCTGATGAATGGTACATTGGCCGCGCCTCACGGATTCTGCGATCGTTGTATTTCTGGCGGGCAGGTTTCTCGCTGGTATGGGTGGCCTTTGTTTACTCCTTTACGTCGACAGCGAGTTCCGGTGCCCGACTGAGCGTGCTGGCCAGTGTCTTTCTCATCGCATACCCAATTTCCGACGTCGTGGCCACACTGTTCGACATCCGAGCCAGCCGCGGGAAGCGTTGGGCGTTCCCTCAGTACCTGAACCTGGCAGCAGGCGTGGCGGCAGCGGCCGGAATCGCTACGGTGGTCTGGTCGGACCTGCCCTCGGCCATTACCGTGTTCGGGGCCTGGGCCGTGGCTACCGGGCTGATTCAGGTATTCCTCGCAGTGATACGACTGCGGGAAAGGCTCAAGGGCCAGTGGCCAATGATCATCAGCGGTGCCGGATCGATTTTCGCCGGATCCGCTTTTCTGGGTTGGACCGGAACACCGAGCGCCGCGTTGACGGTTTTGGCCCAGTACTCTGCTGGCGGCGCTGTATGGTATATCCTGACGGCCTTCTGGCTTCTTGTCCGCCTTCCCGTGCGATCGGCTACGGCCTAAGGCGTCTATGCCGAGAATCGGAACGACGATTACGGTCTTTTGTAGTAGCCACTCTCCTTCCAGCGTGGATTTAGCGCCGCTGCACTGTGGCTATGCGGTATTGACCGGCATCTGCCCTCACTGCTCGAGCCGCGCGAGAGGGTGCCTGCCGGTGCGCTGACGCACGGCTGTGACCGCGGGCAGGTGGCACTGCCGTCGGAGTCTCATCAGCGATCACGGGCGGCCAGCCTGCTGGGGTGCACGCGTCAGCGAGTCGATCCACCGTTCAAGCCGTCGGCCCTCCATGGTCATGACGTCGGGATCGCGTAGCGCGTTGGCCAGCACGGCGGCGCCCCTCGTACGCGGCAAGCAGTGCGACCGCCAGTTCGTGAGCGTCGGCACGGCCCATAGCCTGGAACTGCTGTTCAATCCACTCGATCAGCCGGGTGAAGACCGAAGACACGGCGGCCAAGTCGTCGGTGCGTTTACTGAGTTCGGTACACAACGTCCCGATCGGGCACCCATGCCGGCTGATCGCAGACCCCGGCGCTGACGGGGATGCGGTGCGGCGGGCCGGTTAGCGGGTCCTTGGGGGATCTGCTGCCCGTGCAGCCCGGGCACGGTGCCGTCAGCTCCGCCTGTCTCGCCGGGAGCGCCGGGCTCGCCGGCCTCGATGTCGAGCCGGGGCAGGGCGCGGGCGAGGCGGGCGGGCAGGTACCAGTTGGCCGGGCCGGTCAGGTGCATGACGGCGGGCAGGAGCATGCTGCGGATGAGGATCGCGTCGATGAGGACGGAGAAGCCGAGGCCGAAGCCGAATTCCTGGAGCAGGTGGTGGCCGCCGGGCAGGAACGAGCCGAAGACGAGGATCATGATCGCGGCAGCGGCGGTGACGATGCGGGTGCTGTGGGCTTGCCCGGCGGTGACGGCGGCGTGGTTGCGCCAGGCTGGGTCTTCGGGGCGGGATCGCAGCCGCTGCCATTCTTCCTGCATGCGGCTGACGGTGTAGACCTCGTAGTCCATGGACAGGCCGAACAGGACCGAGAACATCACCACGGGCAGGAACGCGTCCACCGGCCCGGTGCCGGGCAGGCCGAGCAGGGAGGAGCCCCAGCCCTTGGTGAACACGGCGGTGATGGCGCCGAGCGCCGCGACCACCGACAGCAGGTTGAAGCAACGAGGCGACCAGCGGGATGAGCAGGCTGCGGAACACCGCGGCGAGCAGGATGAACGCCCGCGAACAGCACGGTGCGCCCGGACGTGGAGCGCGAGCTGGTCAGGCAGCTCACCGCGGCGTACGCGTCGGGTGACGTCAACGGCGTCATCAGCCTGCTGGCCGAGGACGTGTGGCTGACGATGCCGCCCGCTCCGTTCGAGTACCAGGGCCGCGAGGTGGCCGCACGGGCGTTGTCCCTGCTGTTCGGCCGGGGCCTGCGCTACCGGCTCATCGCCACCCGGGCGAACGGCCAGCCGGCATTCGGCATCTACGTGCACGACCCCCGTTCCGCCGTCCTGCACGCGAACGGCCTGCTCGTGATCGCCTTGTCCGGCCGCCAGGTCAGCGCGCTAACCCGCTTCGACAACAGCAACCTGGCCCGCTTCGGCCTCCCGCGCTCCCTCGACGCCTGACGGGCGCGAGCCGGTTCTCCGTTAACACCCTCACCTGGAGTCAGCCATGCCCGAACCAGCCTCTCGTCCCGAACTGAGCCGCCGCCGCCTGCTGGCCGGCGCCGCGGCGATCCCCGCGGCGGCGGTGGTGGCGGCCGCGGCGTCCCGACCCGGCACCGCCGCCGCGGCCACGGTGAAACCGGCCGCGACAGGAAGCGGCACCGTGCTGCTCACGTGGCTGGGCCACTCATGCTTCCGCCTGGAGAAAGACGGGTTCGTCGCGGTCATCGACCCGGGCATCGTCGCCCCGGCCAGCGCCCTCGACGACGCGGACGCCGTGCTGGTCACCCACCAGCACGGCGACCACTTCCTGCCCAGCCTCATCGCCGGGCCGCCTGAAGACCCGGCCCGGACTGCCGGTATGGACCAACAAGGACGTCGCCGCGCTCCTGGACGGCTCCGGGGCCACGGTGCACGTGATCGGCGACGGCGACGCGTTCACCGTCGGCGGGATCAGGGTCCACGGCCACGGCGAGTGGCACGCGCCGATCCACCCTGACGTCACCCGGGTGCGCAACACCGGGTTCCTGTTCGAGGACCGGGTCTTCCACCCCGGCGACGCCTACACCGACCCGCACGCGCCCGTTCACCTGCTGTTCGTGCCCGAGTTCGGGCTCTACACCAGGTTCGGGTACGCGATCGACTTCGTCCGGCAGGTCAAGCCGAAGCAGGCCTCCCCGGTCCACGACACCGGCCTGGACGCGCAGGGCCTGGCCGGCGCGGACGGCTTCCTCGTCCAGGACCGGACGCCGCCCTTCGCCCCCGGTACCGGCTCACCGTTCGTCCGGCTGCCCAAGGGGACACCCGTCAACGTCTAGGCCGGCACGCCGGGCCGCCTGCCCGCTGGCTAAGCACACGGTAGGCGGCCCGGTGGGAGCCGGGTCGGGGAGCGCTCGACCTCACTCCACGCGGCCCCGCTCGTCTTGCGGGACCGGCGCCAGCTCAAGCGCCGGCGTTACCGGGCGCTTGGGGACGAGGGGCCGTGGTGCTGGTGACATCGGGCGCGGCCTGGGCAGGCGGCGCCTCGCTCGCCGCCTACGGAGCCACGAAGGCGTTCGACCTAATTTTGGCGGAAAGCCTATGGGCCGAATGGCACACCAGCGGGGTCGACATCCTGGGACTAGTGCTCGGCGCGACCGACACCCCGTCCCTGCGCCGGGTGCTCGACGCGAAAGGGAGGTCGTACGGTGCGCTCGCCGATCCCGGCGACGTTGTCGAAGAGGCGCTCGACCACCTAGCCGACGGGCCCGCCTGGATCTGCGGCAGCAGCAATCCGGTCGGACCGCTGGGCACGCTGAGCCGCCGTGAAGCCGTGCTCGCGATGAGCCGTGGCGCGTCCGCGAGCGGGTGAGGTCGGCAGGATGATCCCAGTCCGCACCCGCGGCTCCCGGGCCGGAGCGGGCGTCCCGATCAGCGTGTGCTGGATGCTTACGTAGGTGAATGCCCCGACGCCGGTGATGTCTCTTCCGACGATGAGGGTCTGAATCGTCTCGGTCCCCTCGTAGGTGTGCGGGGATTCGATGTCGGCCATGTGCCGCATGACGTGGAAATCGAGCAGGATGCCGTTGCCGCCGAGCAGGTCGCGGGCCTCAGCGATGACCTGGCGTGCCTTGCGGGTGTTGTTCATCTTGGCGATCGCGGCAATGGTGTCGGTGAGGCTGCCTTCCTCGATAAGCCGGCCCAGCCGCTCTGCGATGCGGAAGTAGTCGGTGCCGCGGGACCGGCCGATGGTCTCGAACATGCGATCTCCTCAGTTGGCGCGGATGTTGCGTCCTAGCTCAGTTTCGAATGGTGCGGGCGCCGAGGTTCGGAGCTTTTCTACTGCCGTTGCGAACATCGTTTCTTGATGGTCGCGAGCGTCGCCGCATCTTTTCCGGCCAGCGGTTTGACCCGTGCGATCGCGGTCGCGAGCAGGTCAGCGTTGTCGCAAGCGCCGTCGGCCAAGCCGGCCGCCACTGCGGCGGCGGCATCGAAGCGTTGCCCGGTACTCATTGCGAGAATCGCTGCCTGAGGAGTGAGCTTGGCCTGGATCAACGCCGCCATGCCCGGCGTGAAGGGGATTTTGATGTCGATCTCAGGGAAGCAGACGTAGCCTCGGTCGCTGCGCATAAGTCGCCAGTCGTGGGCCATTGCCAGCATGGCGCCGGCGCCGAATGCGTGGCCTGAAATCGCTGCGGCGGTCGGCACGGGAAGGGTCAGGACGCGTGCGAGGAGCTCCTGCACCCGCGCGACATAGCTTGGCAGCTGATCGCTGTTGCTGAGCAACCACTCAAGGTCAAGCCCATTGGAGTAGAACTTGCCCTCAGCCGTGGTGACCAGTGGAGCCGGGCTCTCCACGATGTTGTCTAGGTGTGTATGGACCTGCTTGATCCACTCCAAGGTGAACCGGTTCTCGTCGTCACCGAGCTGCAAGACGTAGATGCCGTCAGGCTGGGTGAGCCTTGACATGGTCGTGTCTCCTTTCTTCGAAATGGCCTAGGTAGGCCGAGTGGGGGGAGGGGGGAGTTCCAGGCCGAGGATCGCCCGGCAGGCAGCCTCGATTTGAGCTTTAGTCTGGCTGTCTACCCGGGCACCGGTGAGCAGGTTGCGGTGCATGAGTCCGCCGGGCAGATCGACCACGCATGCCGCGATGGCCTCAACGGCGATCCGGTCGTGACGCGTCCAGCGGGCCTGGGCGAGCCGGATAAGCAGCCGGGTGAAGTCGGTCTGAATCGCCTCAAGCTCGTCCGCCACCGATGCAAGCAGGTTCTGCGCGACGAGTTGGTCGCGGCGCTGCATGAAGAACAGCCGGGCGGCTGCGGGGTGATCGATCGCGAAGTCGACCGGGGCCACCGCAACCGCGACTACGGCTTCGGTTGCACTCGCCTCGTTCGTGACGCGATTCGTTAGCGCAGCTTCGACCTCAGCGTTCTGCAAGGTCAGCAAGAGCCTGGCCGCCCTGGCCCAGACACGCGCCAGAAGTTCCTCTTTCGAGGAGAACGCGTGATAGATGCTGCCGTTGGAGACTCCGGCCTCCGTGGCCAGCCGCCGCAGGGTGAGGCCGGCCGGCCCCGCTGCACCAGCTATCTGTTCCGCCACGTCAAGCAGGCTGTCGAGGTCGTGAGTTCGCGGACGCGGCATCCCGCTACGCTAACAGAGCGTCTGTTCTAGAACAAGCGCTCCAAAAATTGCCGGCCGAGAAACTCTTTTACGGCAGATAAGCGCGGTGGTGCGGCGCGAGCCGCCGCACGTCAGGTAAACCGGGGCATTGGCCGTGCGCGCCTGTCCCAGGCGTCCCGCCGGCAGGCTGCCGCCGCGCACGGCGTGGCGTGCGAGGCTACGGACTATCGCACGCGCAGCGAGCGCGACACCCTGAGTCGAGATCGGAGCGAATGGTGAAGGCAGTCCGTTTCAGCCAGTTCGGCGGCCCGGAGGTCCTCGAGATCGTGGACCTGCCCGATCCGCATCCGGGTCCCGGCCAGGTCAGGATCGCGGTGCGCGCGGCCGGCGTCAACCCGAGCGACTGGAAGAAGCGCAGGGGCCTGATGGATGAGGAACTCCCGCAGGCCATGGGCTACGAGGCGGCGGGCGTCGTCGACGAGCTCGGCGCGGGCGTCGCGGACGTGGCCGTCGGCGACCGCGTGTTCGGCTTCTCCGCCGAGGAGGGGGCGCAGGCCGAGCTGGCGGTGCTGTCCTACTACGCGCCGGTCCCGCCGTCGCTCGACTTCGCCGGCGCCGCCGCGTTGCCGGCCGCCGTCGAGACGGCCACGCGCGCCCTTGACCAGCTCGGCGCCGGGAGCGGCAGCACGCTGCTCGTCAGCGGCGCCTCCGGCAGCGTTGGCAGCGCCGCGGTCCAGCTCGCCGTGGCGCGCGGCGCGCGCGTGATCGGCACCGCCAGCCCGGCGAACCACGAGTACCTGCGCTCGCTGGGGGCCGAGCCCGTCGCCTACGGCGAGGGCCTCGTCGAGCAGGTTCGCGCGCTCGCGCCCGGCGGCGTCGACCTCGCGCTCGACGTCGCCGGGAGCGGGGTGCTCCCCGAGCTCATCGAGCTCGCCGGCGGCCCGGATCACGTCATCACGGTCGCCGACTTCGGCGGTGCCAAGGAGCACGGGGTGAGGTTCAGCAGCGGCGATGCCGGCGGGCGCGGTCCACGCGCTCGGCGAGATCGGCGGGCTGATCGAGTCCGGGCGCTTCGCGCTCCCGGTCGCGCAGACCTTCCCGCTCGCCGAGGTCGCCGAGGCGCACCGGGTGAGCGAGCAGGGCCACGCGCGCGGGAAGCTCGTGCTGCTGGTCGGCTAAGACGGTCACGGTCGCGGCCAGGTGCTGGCGCGCTGCCGTTCGCTACCCGGCGACGCGCTCGGCGCTGCCGAGGCGCGCTGACAGGAACTGTCCCGCCCTGTCCAGCGCCGCGGCCGCCTCGTCGAGGATCGGGAAGTAGGCCTGGAAGACGTGCGGTACGCCGGGGGTGATGTCGAGGGTGACCTCGACGTCGGCGGTGGCGGCCTGCTGCGCGAGGCGGATGGCGTCGTCAAGCAGTACCTCATGCGTTCCGGCCTGGATGATCAGCGGCGGCAGGCCGGACAGGTCGGCGAATATGGGGCTGATGAGGCCCAGAGCGGCGTCTTGGCCGACCGTGTAGTCGGGGATCCGGAACTGGAGGGCCTCCCGGCTGAGCAGCGGGTCGGCCTTGCGCTTGGTTTCCAGGGTCGTCCCGGCCAGGGTGAGGTCGGCGTACGGCGACATGACGAGCGCCGCGGCGGGCAGCGGCAGCCCGTGATCGCGCGCGTTGACCAGGGTGGCGATGGCGAGGCCGCCGCCTGCGGACTCTCCCGCGAAAGCGATGTCAGAAGGGGCGGTGCCGCCCTCCAGGAGGGCCTTGTAGGCGGCGAGGGCGTCATCGACCGCCGCCGGGTACGGGTGCTCGGGGGCGAGGCGGTAGTCGACAGAGATGACCTTGGCGTTCGTCCGCCGGGCGACCGCCGCGGCCAGGCCTGCCGCCTGGAAGGCGTCTCCGAGCACGTACACGCCGCCGTGGAAGTACAGGACAACGTGGCGCGGCTCGACTCCGGCAATGGTGACCTCGGCGGTCGGGACGCCGCCCAGCTCGGCGGCGGTGACGGTCACGTCGGCGGGTAGCGGCTGCGCGGATACCAGCTCCCTGAGCAGTCGCCGTTGCTCGCCGACGTCGCTGTCGGCGGGGAAGGCTGACTGTCGCAGGATCGCGTCAAGGGTCTCTCGCTGCTCGGTGCTCACGGAGGATCTCCCTTCGGTTGGGTCGGGCTACCACCAGGCTTGCCGCCAGCCAGGTGAGGGGACGTCACCTGGTTCCGGTGATCGGCGTCGGGGCGACTCCGTGGGATGATCTTGTCCGGTCTACAACTGGAGGGCCGTGATGACGCCATCACCGACTGAGGTACCGGCCACCGGGGAGCCGCTGAGCGCGCTTGAGGCGCTGCACTCCACCCCTTCCCGCCGGTACCTCGCGCCCGACCCGATCCCCGACGACGTGCTCTGGGCGATCCTCGACGCGGCGATCCGCGGCCCGTCCGGGGGCAACGCCCAGCAGTGGGGCTGGGTCGTGCTGACCGACCAGGAGATCAAGGGGCGCGTCGCGGGCTGGTACCGGGAGAACTGGGAGGCCGCCTACGGGCGCCACCGGGACCGCATCCTGGCGGGCGACGGCGGGCTCATCGGGGCTGACCCCGCGCGGGTTCCTCGGTGCGGAGCACCTGGCCCACCACCTCGAGGAGGCCCCGGTCTGGGTCTTCCCGGTGCTGCGCAACGCGGCGGACGCGACGAGCCCCCGGGTCGGGTCGTCCATCTACGGCGCGGTACAGCAGCTCTGCCTCGCCGCGCGCGCCTACGGCATCGGCACCTCGCTGACCACGCTCTACGGCGGTCACGAGGACGAGTTGCGCGAACTGCTCGGCCTGCCGCCGGACGCGCTGACCATGGCGCTGATCCCGATGGGCTACCCCGCCAGGGGCCGCTGGGCGGAGCCCAGGCGCCGGCCGGTCGAGGAGGTCGTGCACTGGAATCGCTGGGGCGCGACCTACGACAAGTCCTAGGAGAGTGACAGCAGCCCGGCCAGCCGTCGGAACCCGTCGTCCAGGTCGGCGCCTGGCTCGGCGATCAGCTGGATAGCCACGTGGTCGGCGCCGGCGTGGTGGTGCTCTTCGAAACGGCGCCTGATCTCAGCGTCAGCGCCGGAGACGACCAGGGCGTCGACCAGCCGGTCGCTGCCCTCGCCTGCGACGTCCTCGGGGGTGAAGCCGAGCCGTTGCAGGTTCGCCGTGTAGTTCGTCAGGCGCAGGTACGGCTTGACCGACGGACGGCCAAGCGCCCGGGCCCGGGCCGGGTCCGCTTCCAGGACAACGCGCTGCTCCGGAGCCAGGAGCTTGCCCGCGCCGAGGATTTCGCGGGCCTGCCTGGAGTGCTCGGGCGTAACCAGGTACGGGTGCGCGCCGTCCGTCCGCGCCGCCGCCAGCCGCAGCACCCGCGGGCCGAGCGCCGCGAGGACCCGCCGCTCGACCGGGACACCCTCGGCGTCGAGCACGTCGAGGTAGTCCACCAGCGTCTGGTACGGCGAGTGATACGTGGCGGTGGCCTCGGGATGACCGACCCCGATGCCGAGCAGGAAGCGCCCGGGGTGGGCCGCCTCGATGCGGTGGTAGGACCGTGCGACATCGACGGCGTCCGCCGTCCAGACGTTGACGATGCCGGTCGCGACCTTGAGGGTGCTGGTCGCGTCGAGGAGGGCCTCGACGTGCGAGAGGCCGGCTGGCGGCGAGCCGCCCTGCCACACCGTCCCGTACCCGAGCGATTCCAGGACGCGGGCCCGCTCTGCCGTCAGCACTGCCGCCCGCCCGAAGACCCCGTAACGCCCGAGTTCCATGCTTGCCCTCCTCGTCGATGGTGCCAGCATCATCATCGCGGACGGGCGCGCGCTGCCTAACCGGCCCCCGCCACAGGCAGCGGGAGCATTTATTGGGGTGGCTACCTGACCTGATGCCTGCCGGGCCGCCGCATCCGCAGGGCACCGAGGAGGATGGCGACGATGAACACGACGATGCCGATGATCAGCAGGTACAGCAGGCCCTTCACGATGGCACCCACGACGCCGAGCACGATCGCCGCGACTATCAGCAGCAGGAAGAGGGCAATCATCTGATTCTCCGCTCAATAAGGCGGCTCAGCGGCGACCCAGCCGCCGCTCACCGCCGGCGCCTGGCTCGTACGCCAGGCCGTAGTGCTTGAAGACCGCCGCTTCATCGCCCGCAGGCAGTTCGCCGTCGGTATCGATCGACGGGGCGTCCTTCACCTGCTTCTTGTCGTAGCGGACCTTCAGGTAACCGGGACCCACGGTCGCCTGGTCGAGGGGCACGAACACCAGCCGGTGCCTGGTCGGCATCCCGACCGTGACGGTAGCGAATGACGGCAGGTCGGTGGCGGTGTCGACGTAAACGGCTTCTAGCGCGCCGATCTTATGGCCCTGGACGTCGACAACGTCGTGGCCCCGCCATTCCCGGATGTTGGCAGCCTCGAACATGTCAGTCTTCTTCCCGTAGCCTGCACTGTTATTCCACTTGCGAGCGTGCCGCACTCTTGTCCCGTCTTTTCAGCCACCGTGTTCGTATCGAGAACGCGATGCTCACCTTGTTCAGGGCGCGTAGAGCCCGCTTTGGCGTGATTCGGTCGGCCTGTCTTGCCGTAGTGAGCAAGCGGGCTGGCGCCCAGTCGGGACCGTAAGCGCGTGCGCCGCGACCGGGGTGACCGTGCCCGCGGCGCACACCTGCGGGCCGGGCAGCGTCAGGCTGATTGCGACCAGCGTCCCTATCGCCATGGCCAGCCCGAAGAGGGTCAGCACGGCCGGCCTGCACCCGCCACCGCCACGGCCGGGCCGTGACCCGCTCGGTCACGGGCATCGCCTCGCGGCCGGTCAGCCGGGTAAAGGTGGCGAACAGCGGTCCGATACCAGGGTGATCGTCCGCCAGCGTTTTCTCGATCTGGTTAAGTGCGCGCCGCTGGCTCGCCGGCAAGCTCATCACGCGGTCCTGGCTCGCTTCACGTAACCCAGCCAACGCCACGGCTGACCAAGTGGAAACGTGCAATCCGGGCAAGGGCAATCACCGGGATCGATTACACCTCGCGACATCGGCGGACATGGTTCAACGGCGTCGCGCGGTGAGGCGGCGTAGATGTCGATCTGGCCGAGCTCTGCTACTTCTCGTCTGGCTGATCATCGGCGCCATCGCCGGCGGCCAGCGCCATTCGTCGGGCCAGCCCGGCTACTGTGCCGTCTGGTCGGCGGCGGTCAGCCAGTTGAGGCGTTTTGACATGACCTGGGCGGAGCTGACGACGGCGCGCACGTGGCCGGATTCGTCGGCGGCGCGCCACAGGACCGACCACGGGTAGTCGGAGGCTGGCTCGGCCAGCGGCCGCCAGATGGTCCCGGGGAGCGCGGCGATGCAGGAGGACGGCACGCAGTACAGGCAGCGTCCCGGCGGCGACGAGGTCGGCGGCGGCCCGGATGCTTTCCACGGTCCCGCGGTAGACGGTGGGGGTGAAGCCGGCCGCCCGGCACATCTCGACGGTGAACTGGTTGAACTCCGGGGCCTTGGCCTCCTCCGCGAGCAGGAGCGGCTCCCTGGCGAGCGCGGCGACCGACACGCCCTCAAGCTCGGCGAACGGGTGGCCGGTCGGCACCAGGACCCCGAGCGGGTCCTGGCGGAACAGCAGCGACGCGATCTGCGGCGGGGCGAGCGCGGCCCGGCCGACGCCGACGTCCAGGCGGCCGTCGATGAGCTGCTGGTACTGCTCGGGCCCGCTGGCCTCGACCTGGTGGATGACCAGGCCGGGGTAGCGGGCCTGAACCTCGTGCAGGATCTGCGGCATCGAGTCGTAGCTGGAGTCGATGATGCCGACGCGCAGCGGCGCGGAGGTGCCGCCGGTGTTCCTGGCCGCGTCCGCGGCCCGGCCCACGTGCGCCAGGATCTGCCGCGCCTCGACCAGGAACACCACCCCGGCAGCGGTCAGCGCGACATGGTGCGTGCTGCGCTCGAGCAGGCGCACGCCCAGCTCACGTTCCAGCCGCTGCACCTGCTGGCTCAGCGCCGACTGCACGATGTGCTCGCGCTCAGCCGCCCGGCCGAAGTGCAGCTCCTCCGCCAGCGTCACGAAGTAGCGCAGCTGCCGCAGCTCCATGCCCGCCGCCAAAGTCAGAGTCCAGTCCTGCCCCAAGCTTACGTTCCGCGCGCCTGGGCCCACGCCGGGCACCCGTGCCCGGTTGATCGGTTCTAGTGATGGGCCATACTCGCGTTGCCTGTTTCCGCCAGGTGCTACGGGGGTTGACTCGTGACTGACCGACCGGGTCGGGCCCGGCATTCCCATCTCGCAGAGGAAGGTTGCCATGATCCCCGGCCAGAACATGGTCCTAGGCGCGGCGGCCGTAACCCCGAACGGGACGGCGCCGCGATGTGAGCACCTCAACGGCCTTGCGCCGGTCGGGCCGCAGTCAGACGGCTGCCGGGACTGCCAGCGCCTGCAGGCCCGCCACGCGAGCCTTGTGGTCTGCCTGACCTGCGGCTGGGTTGCCTGTTCCGATGAGTCGCCGAACCAGCACGCCAAGGCGCACTACGAGGAAACCGACCACCCGGTCGCCGCCAGCCTCGCGCTGGGAGCGGCGTGGCGATGGTGCTACGTCCACCAGCGTCTCGTCTGACCGGCTCGCCGAGCGCGTGTACGCCGCTCGCGTCCAGCGGCTCAGCCGCCGCGCTGCTGATGATCTAGAAATATTTTGCTAGTTTTAGTCTTATATCAGGTGCTGAGACACGGACGCTAGGCCGATCGCCGCCCGTTCGCATGGCGCCTGGCCATTGGCCACCGCGTCGCCCATCGGTTGCGGTGAGGGCCATGCGCGATTGACTGTCGGCCAGGGCGTTGACGAGTAGCCATCGGGAGGAACCATGACGACAACATCGCGCGGCAGCGCCCGATACGCCGTGCCCGTGCGGGCACGACGCTGACCAGCATGACTCGCTCGCTTCCCGCTACTGCCAGGCGACTGCCGCAGGTGCCTTGGACCGGGGCTGCATGTGCGTCCCGGCGTCGCCCGGCTCCTGGTTACGGCATCCGCTGATCGCCGGCCCGAGGGACGCGAGCAAGGGGATCCATTCGTGAGTACCTGGCATCGCATGACCTCGGCCCGTCCGGGACCGGCTAGGAAACCGCCTGCCGCCCGCTCCCGCCTGCCCTCGCCGCCGCCCCGGTGGAGGTGGCTGCTGCCGGCCGGGATCGTGATCGCGCTCACGGCGCTCCTGTTCGTCCGCCCGGGTGCCGGCGGGACGCCGACGCAGGCGCTGACCTACAGCGGCTTCGTCAGCGACGTCACCGCGGGCAAGGTCTCGACGGCGGCGATCAGCGTCGGCGGGGTCGGTGAGCGGGAAGCTCCTCGGACGGCAAGGCCTACACCTCCCAGATCCCGACCGCGCTGAACGACAACGCCCTTCCCGCCCTCCTGCTCGGGCACAAGGTCCAGGTGACGGGAACCACCCCGAGCAGCGAGCCCGGTGCTCGGGCTGCTCGGCTGGATCGTGCCGCTGCTCGTCATCGTCGGGCTCTTCGTCTGGCTCGGCCGCCGCAGCAGCAAGCAGCTCTCCGGCCGGATCGGCGGGATCATGGCCATCGGCAAGTCGAAGGCCAAGGTCTACGACGAGGACCGGCCAAGCACGCGCTTCGCGGACATCGCCGGCTATGAGGGCTCCAAGGCCGAGGTGATGGAGGTGGTCGACTTCCTGAAGCACCCGGCCCGGTACGACCGCGCCGGCGCGGTGGGCCCGAAGGGCGTGCTGATGGTCGGGCCGCCCGGGACCGGCAAGACCCTGCTGGCGAGGGCGGTCGCGGGCGAGGCCGGCGTGCCGTTCTTCTCGCTGAGCGGCTCAAGTTTCGTCGAGATGTTCGTCGGCGTCGGCGCGTCAAGGGTCAGGGACCTGTTCGCCGACGCCAGGAGGCGCGCCCCGTCGATCATCTTCATCGACGAGATCGACGCCATCGGCGGCCGCCGCGGTCCCGGCGGGTTCGGCTCGAATGACGAGCGCGAGCAGACGCTCAACCAGCTGCTTTCTGAGATGGACGGATTCGAGCCAGGCGCCAGGGTGGTCGTGATGGCCGCGACCAACCGGGCCGAGATCCTCGATGCCGCGCTGCTGCGGCCCGGGCGCTTCGACCGGACGGTGGAGATTCCGCTGCCCAACTCCGCGGAACGGACCGCGATCCTGGCCATCCACGGGAAGGGCAAGACGCTCGCACCCGACGTGGACCTCGACGTCGTATCGCGGGGCACGCCCGGATTCTCCGGCGCTGACCTCGCCAACCTGGTGAACGAAGCCGCGATCAACGCCGTGCGCGCGAATCGCAGCGTGCTCAGTGCCGCCGACTTCGAAGCCGCCAGGGACCGGCTCCTGATCGGCCGCCGTGACGCGTCGAACGCGCTGCTGCCCGAGGAGAAGCACGCCGTGGCCGTGCACGAGGCCGGGCACGCGCTCGTGGCCGTGCTCTCCGAGCACGCCGATCCCGTCGCGAAGGTCACGATCCTTTCCCGTGGCGCCGCCCTTGGCGTGACCGAGCAGCTGCCCGCGTTCGAGCGTCACCTGTACCCCGAGAGCCACCTGACCACCTCACTCGCCGTGCGCCTTGGCGGCCGCGCCGCGGAGATCATCGTCCTGGCGGAGCCGTCGACCGGCTCAGCGAACGACCTCGCGGGCGCGACCCAGCTCGCGACGCACATGGTGCGGGAGTGGGGGTTCTCCGCGGAGGTCGGGCCCGATCAGCTACGGGCCGGAGGGGCCGAGCCGCGACAACCCCTTCGCCGGCCGTCCTTACGCCGAGGAAACGCAGCGTTCCATCGACCAGGAAGTGGCCCGGCTGCTCAGGGAGGCCGAGGATACGGCGACCAAGCTGCTCCGCGGGCATCGTGAAACCCTGGACCGGGTGATCGGCCTGCTGCTTGAGCGCGAGACGATCAACGGCGTCTGACCTGGCGGCCATCGTCGGGACGCCCGATCCGCCGACCACGAACCGGCCGGGGCGCCACTCGCCCTGACGATGACAGCGACCCAGGAAGCGGGTTAGGCAGGAGAGCTGGGACGGCGTGGTGCAGCGACTGCAGCACGACGGCTACACGGTCGACGTGCCGGCGAACCCGCTGCAGGGCCTGCCCTACGACTCGGCGTACCTGGCTGACTTCCTGCACAGCATCACCGGCCCCATCGTCTTGGTCGGGCACTCCTACGGCGGCGCCGTCATCACCAACGCCGCCACCGGCGACAAGCAGGTCAAGGCCCTGGTCTACGTGGACGGCTTCGCGCCTGACCAGGGACAGACGGTCGGGCAGCTCGCCGCCTCGGTGCCCGGCTCCTGCGTATTGGCCGCCGACCCGACCACGATCTTCAACCTCGCGACGTACCCCGGCGCCCCCACGGGCGTCTTCGACGCGTACTACAAGCAGAGCCTGTTCCCCGCCTGCTTCGCCAACGGCCTCCCGGCCAGCGAGGCCAAGATGCTCGCGGCGACCCAGGAGCCGCTGTCGACCATCGCCCTCGGCCAGAAGTCCGGCGTGCCCGCCTGGAAGACCATCCCGTCCTGGGCCGTGGTCGGCACCGCTGACCGCGTCATCCTGCCCGCCGTGCAACTCGCCATGGCCCGGCACGCGCACGCCCACATTACCGAGGTACACGCGCCGCACCTGTCGATGATCGCCGCCCCCGGCGTCGTCACCCAGGTCATCCTCCAGGCCGCGCACGCGACCCGCTGACCTTCAGCCGTTTTCCGCGCCGGTACCGCGCACGGAAGCCATATTCGCGCCGGTACCGCGCACGAGAATGTGTCAGGCGGCGCTTAGACCTTCTGGCCGGTCCCGCTACGGTACGGGATGACCAGGTCCGGCCAGGTGCAAGTGGCCCCGCAGGGCTGGCCGAGCCGCAACCGCGGCGTGTTCTCCGCCGACAGCCACGACCGGTCCCGCACGTGATGGCGGGTACTCGGGCTGTGCTGGTCGCGGTGGCAGCGTTCCCAGCCGCGCTCGGTCCGGACGATTTCCATGCAGCGGAGCGGGCTGGTTCCCTGGGTGGGCACCGCGACGAGTTTGTCCTCTGTCATCTGCGTGATCCTTTCCGCTGCCGTCTGGCCTGGCGTGGGTGGCGTTCTCGCCGCAGTGGCAACAGCGGCCCCGGCAGTGGATGCAGTCGCAATACCACCCTACGCCCTGCGGCACGGCGCCCGGGCCCGCCGTCAACTACCCGGCGGGGACAGCGTGCTGGCTAGCCCGGTCAGCAGGATGTCGAGGCCGCGTTCGAGTTCGGCGCCGCCGTCGTAGGCGGCCAGGGCGTGGGCGAGGCCGCGAAGCAGCGGGAATTCGCTGAGCGGTAGCCGGTACAGGCCGAGCCTGCAGCAGGTCGTCGGTCTCGTCCGGGTTCTCTACGACCTCTTGCAGCTCGTTGAGCACATGGCCGTTGAGGAAGCCGAAGAGGGCCCGGTAGACGTGCAGCGCGTCGGGTCCGCTGAACCCGGCGCGGGTAAGCAGGGCCAGGATGTCTTCCAGCGGCCGGAGGGTGCCGCGGGGGCGGAGCGCGAGCGGGGTGGCCAGCGGCCGGGTGACGAGCAGCGGGACGACGTTGGGGTGGGCCAGGGCCAGGGCGCGGTACTGGCGGGCGACCGCGCGCAGCTGGGCGGCCCAGTCCGGGTCGGCCGGGTCAACGCTGAGCTGGGCGAGCACGGTCTCCACGACGCCGTCGAGCAGTGCCGCCTTGCCGGAGGCGTGCCGGTAGAGGATCATCGGGTCCCGGTCCAGCGCGGCCGCCAGGCGGCGCATCGACAGCGCGTCGGCCCCGTCGCGGTCGATGAGCTCAAGCGCGGTGGCGAGCACGAGCTCACGGGTGATCTTGCCGTCGCCGCTGCTCACAGCGGCCTGGGCGATCGGCGGCCGGGTCGTCACGATGGCACCTGCTCTCCTGAGGTCTGCTCGATGATACCCGTAACAGAGACTGTAGATCTACGGTGTTGACATCGAGCCCAGCCAGGGCATTTACTGTAGTTCTACAGTGTAGGCATGTGAGCGCCGAAGATCGCCGTAAGGATCACCAGACCTAGCCCGCGGAAGGCGTCACCAAGGCCTGACCGCGGGCATGACGGGTGGCGCTAGCGCCCTCGTGAGAGGAATCACTGACATGACCGTTCAACCGAACATCGTCCTGGTGCACGGCGCGTGGGCCGACGGCTCGTGCTGGAGCGGCGTCATCGAGCAGCTGCAGGCCAGCGGCTATGACGTCACCGCCCCGCAGTTCCCCGAGTCGTCGCTGGCCGCGGACGTCGCGCGGCTCCGGCAGGTACTTGACCGCCAGGAAGGCCCGGTGATCCTCGCCGGGCACTCCTACGGCGGGCAGATCATGACCGCCCTCGGCACGAACGCGCGGAACGTCGCGGGCCTGGTCTACATCGCGGCCTTCGGGCTCGACGAGGGCGAGTCCATCGGCGGGCTGCTGGCGCAGGGCCCGCCGACCCCGGCACTGGCGCACCTGGACATCGACGCCCAGGGCTTCGCCTGGCTGCCCGAAGACGACTTCGTCAAGCACTTCGCGGCCGACGTCGACCCGGCCAGGGCCCGGGTCCTGCACGCCGTCCAGCAGGCCCTGTCGGCCAGCACCCTCCAGGACGTGATGGGCGTCCCGGCCTGGAAGTCGCACCCGTGCTGGTACCTCGTCGCCGCCGACGACCAGGCAATCCCGCCCGCGGCCGAGCGCCAGTTCGCCAAGCGGATGGACGCCACCACCGTCGAGGTGCCGTCCGGCCACCTGGCGATGATCTCCCACCCGGACGAGGTCGCCCGGCTCATCGAGACCGCGGCCAAGGCGGTCCAGGCCGAGATTAAGTGGTCCGGGCGCTAGTCAAGGCGCGCCTGGCGGTGCGGAGGGACCACCATCCGTTCGGGAAAGGGATTTAAAGATCTTTCTTCCGAACGGGTGGTTGTTTCACCTACTGGCCACCCGCGATGCGCGCCGTGCCCCGGATGACGTCGCCGGACAGCTCCGTGAGCGGGTGGTTATGGTCGCGCGCGTAGCGGCGCAGCAGGACGAATGCCTCGTCGGGGGTTACCCGGAGCCGCTCGGCGAGGACCCCCTTGGCCTGCTCGATGATGACCCGGCTGTTCAGCGCCCGCTGCAGCTGCCCGGCCACCACTTCCTGCTGGCGCACGGCCCGTTCTTGCAGGATGCCGATGGTGGCCACGTCCACCAGCGCCGTGGCCGCCACCACGACCGCCGGGTTCAGTCCGTCCGGCACGACCTTGAACAGGTTCAGCGTCCCGATGACCTGGTCGCGGAGCCGCATCGGGATGGCATGGACCCCGGCATAGCCCATCTCCCGCGTGGCGGCAGCGAACTGCGGCCACCGCGCCCCGGCCTGGTCTGAGCGGATGTCGCTGACGATGACCGCCTGACCAGTGCGGTAGCAGTCCAGGCACGGCCCCTCGCCGTTCTGGATCTGGAACAGCTCCACCACCCGGGCCTGCTCGGTCGAGGCCGCGATCAGCCGCAGCGCGCCGCGACTGTCGGCGAGCAGCAACCCCGCCGCGTCCACCTCAAGCAGCTCGACGCACCGGTCGGTGAGCGTCTGCAGGAACTCCATCAGGTCATAGCCGGCGACCAGCGTGTCCGCCAGCTCCACGAACGCCTGCGCCAGGCGCTCATCCACTGTTGCCGCCATAGTTGTCAGAATAGCCCTTCCGGTCGTTGGCCAGCAGTGCGGTCATGTCTCCGGCCGACGGTGCCCGGATCAGGATCAGGCTCGGGATCAGGGTCGAACCGCAGCGTGCGGCTGACCACGTCGCCCGCGACGCTGTCCAGCGATGTCTCGGCCGCGAACGCGTGCGCGCGCAGCCGCACGAACGCCTCCTCCAGGCTCACGCCCAGCTGCACCGAGATCATCCCGGTCGCCTGGTACACCTCGGCGCGGCTGTCCGACAGGCCGTCAAGCGGCCGGTAGTCAGCCGAGCCGCTGATGCCCGCGTATGAGTCAAGCAGTAGCTGGAGCGCGATGTCGGCGAAGACCAGCGCGTCCGCCAGCTGCTGCGGGGTGAGCGGGCCCGGCCGCGCCCGGTACAGCGACAGCACGCCCACCCGGATCGCCCCGGCTTGCAGCGGGAACGCGAACAGCGCCCGGGCGCCGGCCGCCACCGCCGCCGGGACGAAGCCCGGCCAGCGCTCCGTCACCGGCGTCAGGTCAGGGATCAGCATCGGCGCCCCGAACATGAAATCCTCCGCGCCCGGCCCCTCCCCGGTCGTGAGCAGCAGCTCCTCCAGCCGGGCACTGAGCTCGTCGGTAGCGGACAGCGGCTCGCTCACCGCCAGGCCAGCCACCGCGGTCACGCTCGCGCCGTCCACCGCGAGCCGGGCCGCCGCCGCCCGGCACAGCGCGGCCAGTGACACCGACGCGTCGCCGTCGCGGGCGGCGGCGATCCACGACCACACCCGCGCCGTCCGCTCGCCTGCCACGTCACCATCCTCGCCCCCGCAGCCCGCACCGGGCGGCTTACCCGCTAAACCCTCCGGCCGTCGGCGGCCGGCGGAAAGGCGCCCGCGAGCCCGGGGTGACCCAGTCGCCGGCTACCGCGCACCGCTTCGGAGCGGGCGCGTGCATGGCTGTGCGCTGCCAGCGCATCTTAGCGGGCTGCCGCTGGCATCGGCACGACAGCTAGCTCGGAGGCTCTCGCGCTGGCGGCTGCCGCGGCCACGCTGGCATGAAGGCCGGCGCCGCCAGCCGTCCCAGATGATCGCGAGAACCAGCCGTACCTGTCGCCGCGGCGCGGCTAGCAGCAGGTCGCCCCCGGCGTTGCGGGCGTGCCTGCGGCCCCGCGCCAGCGCGGCGACGCCGCTCGCGTCGATGAACTCCAGCCCCGCCAGGTCCACGATGATCCGCGGCTCGCGCGCCGCGACGACCCGCAGGCCAGCGGCCACGGCCGCGGCGTCCACGAGGTCAAGCTCACCGCGCAGCGCGACGACAACGTGGCCGCAGGATTTACCAGTACCCAGGTCCATGCTGAACATAAGAGAGTGGCCCCCCACTGCATCGCAGCAAGGCGGGGTCTGGGCCCAGCGGCTAGTCTGGCTAGCTTCTTGCCCAGAGACTACTCCCTGTACCCGCTTATGAGCTATTCGCGCCGTACTCGCCTTTTGCGCTGTTCGCGGCGCCGCGGCGCCGCGTCCGTCCCGCAGGCTCAGCCGGCGAACCGCGCTATCGCGGCGTACTGGCAGGCCGCGGCGGCGCAGACGTAGACGTGGAAGACCTCGTGGTAGCCGAACACCGAGGGATACGGGTCGGGCCAGCGGCGATGGTACGAAAGCGCCCCGGCGATGTAGAGCAGGCCGCCGGCTAGCAGCAGCACCCCGGATACGGTGCCCGCGTGGATCCACACCCACGGCAGCGCGAGGCCGCCCGCGCAGCCGAGCCCGATGAACAGCGCGCCGGCCACGAACTCCGGCGCGCTCGCCCGCGCCAGGCGGACGGCCACCGCGGTGAGCGTCAGCGCCCACATCACGATCAGGCAGGCCAGTCCGGCGCCGGCCGGCGCGGCAGAGCAGGAAGGCCGGGGTTGCCGTGCCGGCGATGAGGAAGAAGATCATTGCCTGGTCCAGGTGGCGCAGCCGCAGCCGCCAGGCGGCGGTCCAGGTTCCGCGGTGGTACAGCGCGCTGGTCCCGAACAGGGCACTGAGGCTCGCCGAGTAGACGGCGGCCGCCGTGACCTCCGCGGCCCCGTGCGCGCCGGCCAGCAGCAGCGCGCCGCCGACCAGCGAGGCCAGGAAGCAGAGCAGGTGCAGCCAGCCGCGAAGGAGGGGCCTGGCGTAGTAAACGCCGCGCCGGGCGTCGTAGAGCAGGCCCGCCCCTGTTGGGCCCGCGTCTGTACGCATCAAAAAGCTCCAGTCCCACGGCTGCACCCGCGGATGTCGCCTGGTGCAGCTGCCGAGGTCCGGAGCAGAGCCCTTAGCCTACGCGCTGCCGAGGCTGGTGAGTAGGGCGGACAGTGCTTCCGGGGTCGATCTTCTCCCGGCCCGGGTGGCACTTGCCCCGCCCGCCGTACGCCGGAGGCTGACTCCGCCGTTCGACATCAGGGTAATTTAGGCGTATTGTCAAACTATTGCTCCGGAATCTGGCAGCTGTATCCGAAAGCAGGCACAGCGCAGAACCGGAGTTTTGTTATTCAGGCCGGCGCCGGCAAGGCGCTGCGGCCCAGAAAAGGGCAAGAGCCCGCGGGAGTTATTTCTCCCACCGCGATCTGTCGCGCAGGACCGGCTACCCCCGTACGTCAAATTCCTTTCTGACTCAGGAGTCGGTTATGGGCATCATCGCATGGATCGTTCTCGGCCTCGGAGCAGGCCTCCTGGCAAATATGCTCGTCCCCGGGCCAAGGTCACAGGGCCTTATCCTCACCTGCCTGATCGGGGTAGCCGGGGCGCTGGGCGGCGGCTGGGCCGCCACGGAACTGTTCCACGTCCACACCCTGCACGGGTTCTTCAACCTCTCCACCTGGCTGACCGCCATCGTCGGCGCGGCCGTCCTGCTGCTCATCTTCCACCTGTTCACCACGCGAGGGCACGCCAGCGGCGGCCGCCGGACCAGCCGGCGGTACAGCCGGGCGCGCCGGTAACCTGGCTGACCCGTGCCGGCCGGGTAAGAAGCAGCCGTGCCGTCTCGGCGGACCGCGCAGCGGGAGGTGCCCTGGCCGACATGCCAGTAAAGACTTTGGCCTGGCCTTCACGCGTCGCCGTCGTCATCGTGGTGTCCACGATGACGCGGACTTTCCGCAGTCCTGCTTTCCCGTTCGTCATCGCGATCTTGCTGGCGCTCGACCGTTCCTGAATTTTGGCGGAATTCTCCTTATGGCCCTCGGCGCCCGGTGGTGCACATTCCTTGAGTCTGCGTCATTCCTGCCTCGTGCTGGGGTGTAATTGACAGTGAACACCGTTCACGATAATGTGAACAACGTATCCTGGAGGTAAATAACGTTCACTGGCGATGATCTTCCGGGTCGCCGGGCCGCTCGGCCTGGCCAGATGCGAGGGGAACGACATGACAGTCACCGCGTACCGCGAGCAGCCGCGCCGGGCGGTCGCAGCATCGTCAAGCTGTGCGGTGCCCTTGACGCCGCCGCCGCCCAGGAGCTGCGGGACCGCCTGATCGACGTGCTTAATCGCGGCGCGAGCCCGCTGATCCTCGACTTGTCACACGTTCCGTCTTGCGATGCCGCCGGGCTGGCCGTGCTGATCGGCACGCAACGCCGTGCCAGGCTGCTCGAGCAGCGTCGTGCTCTTGGCCGCCCCCTGCAGTTCGGTCGCGAAGATCCTGCGCTCGGCCGGCCTGCACCGCCGCTTCACCATCTACCCCGACGTCCGCGGCGCTCTTGCCGCGCCGCGGCACGGTCCCGCGACGGGAGTCACCGCCTGAGCGCACCAGCGGCGGTCCGCGTAGCTGGCCGTTCCCGCTGGTATGCAGTGAGCCGTCGTGGCTCCGACCACGACGGCTCGCTGCTCCGGCTTGGGCTGACCTGCGCGCCGCGGGCAGGACGGGGTGCTACGCCTTAGGGAGGGCTGGCGGCGCTGTCTCGGTTAGCGCGCTGCCCGGGCTGGGAGTGCGCGGCACCTCCGCCGATGGCGCCGCGATCAGCTCTTCGAGTTGCCGGACGATGGCCGCCGGCGGGACCGGCAGCGGCCGCGCGAACACGCTCAGCAGCGCGTCGACGGACTGCCCGACGGTGAACCTCGTCCCGGCCGTCGCGGCGGGCGGCCGCCGACAGCGGCCCGCTGTCGGCGGCCTCGCGGATGCCCCAGGCGAGCGCTTCGGCATTGTCCGGGCTGACGAGCACTACCCCGCCGCAGTCGGTCTCGGGCAGGCCGCCGTCGTCGGAGGCGACCACCCGGCAGCCGGAGTGCTGGGCCTCGACCGAGACGATGCCGAAGGTCTCGTGCCAGTACTGGCTGTTGGACGGCATGACCACGATGTCGTGCCGGGCCATCAGGGCCGCCATCTCCGGCGGCGTCTTGCGGCTGGCCACCACGGAGATCCCGGGGTGGGCGCCGAGCAGCCGCTCGATGATCTTTCCCTGCGGCTTGTCCGCGCCCGCGGTCGTCGCGGTGAACGTCAGCCCGGGGTCCTGCTCGATGACGTCGACGTGCAGCGTCTCAAGCAGCGTGTAGATGCCCTTCTCCGGGCTCAGCCTGCCCGCGAACAGGACGCGGGTCTTCCCGGCCTCGCGGCCCGGCCGGGGCTGCGCGGCGAAGCCCGGCTCGGCGAACGGGTACACGACGCTGATCGTCGCGACGTCCACGTCCAGGTACTCCGACCACAGCGCGGCGGCGTACCGGCTGGTCGCGATCAGGGCGCGTTCCCTGGTCCCCTCGACGGCGAACGCCCGCTTCCGTTCCCTGATGGGCGGCGGGTTGTGCAGGATCAGGAAGGCCGGGTGCCTGGTCGCGACGGTGTGCGGCTCGTTGACGAAGACGACGGTGCCGTCGAGGTCGCCGACCCCGGCCAGCGTCGGCAGCGACAGGAACGGGACGCCGGCGAAGCCGTCCCTGCCATCGCTGGCGCCGAGGCCGACGGTGACTACCTGTGCCGGGATGCCGCGCCTGGTCAGCTCCCTGACCTGGCCGACGGTGTAGTTCTCCGAGCCGCCGGTGCCGGCGGGCAGCGGGTTTCCCGGGGACCAGATAAACGATATCAACGTCTGCTGCCTGCGTTTCTTCATGGCCGAGGTGCCGGAGGTGTTGCGGGTGCACGCTAGCGGGCCGGGTCCGGGGCCTGCTCACGGCCGGCGGCGGCGCCGTCGGCCGTGCTGTGCGCGTAGGAGAAAAAGCGGTACGGGTGGCGGTCGGCCCGCGACGGGGCCTGCCTGATCCTTCAGCGAACCGCTCGAAACCGGCATGCCGACGCATAACAGCGGCATTGACAACGGTGAACATTGGCAGCTAGTCGCAGCCTAGCACGAGCTGTATTACCCCTAGACCGCCGGCAGGACAGGGCCTGCGCGGCCGGCGTCCGGGCTGCGCCTCAGCCGCCGTCCGCGGCCGGGGCTGGGCCGCGGTCGCCTGGTCGAGGGTGGCGGCCCACGTGGACAGGAGCTTGAGCGCGTCGTCTGAGGGGGTGCCAGGCTCGGCGGTGTAGGCGGAGATCCGCAGGCCGCTGTCGGCCGCGAGGTCGAGGGCCTCGAAGGTGAGGGTGAGGTCGCCGACGACGGGGTGGTGGAACCGCTTCACGCCGGTGCGGTGGAAGCGGACGTTGTGCGCGGCCCACCAGGTGCGGAAGTTGTCGCTGCGGGTGGACAGCTCGCCGATGAGGTTCGACAGCGCCCTGTCGTGCGGGCTATGGCCGGCCTCGGTGCGCAGCATGGCCACCACGTCCTGCGCCTGGCGTTCCCAGTCGGGGTAGAACGCGGGCGCGGCGGGGTCAAGGAACAGGAACCGGGCGCTGTTCGCCGGCTGGGCGGGGCCGGTGAGGACCGGCGCGAACAGTGCCGTGCCGAGCCGGTTGGCGGCCAGGATGTCCATCCGGGCGTTGCGGACGTAGGCGGGGGCCGAGGTCATCGAGTCGAGGATGCGCCGCACGCCCGGGCGCACCTGCTGCCGGGCCGGGCGGCGCGGGGCCTGCGGCGCGGCGGGGGCGGCGGCCCGGGCGAGGTCGAAGAGGTGGGCGCGCTCGGCCTCGTCGAGGTGCAGGGCGCGGGCGATGCCCTCAAGCACGCTCTCGGAGGCGCCCGGGGCCCGGCCGCGCTCCAGCCGGGTGTAGTAGTCGATGCTGACCCCGGCAAGGAGCGCGACCTCTTCCCTGCGGAGCCCGGTCACGCGGCGGTTGCCGCCGTAAAAGGGCAGCCCGGCCTGCTCAGGGGTGATCCTGGCGCGGCGCGAGACCAGGAAGTCGCGGATCTCGTTCCCGTTGTCCATAACCACAGGCTAAGGCCCTGCCGTGCGGCCTGGGGGGGCCTGTCAGTACCTGGAATGCCAGGCTCTGGATGCCCGCGGCCGCCGCTGGTTTCCTGGGCACATGGAATACACGCGACTTGGCACATCGGGGCTTAAGGTCAGCCGCATCACGCTGGGCTGCATGAGCTTCGGCGACACGTCCCGCGGCTTCAACCAGTGGGCGCTCGACGACGAGCAGGCCGAGCCGATCTTCCGGCAGGCCGTCGAGCTCGGGATCACCTTCTGGGACACCGCGAACGCCTACGGCTACGGCACTTCAGAGGAGACCGTCGGCCGGGCGATCAGGAAGTACACCCGTCGCGAGGACGTCGTGCTCGCGACCAAGGTGTACTTCAAGATGGGCGACGGCCCCGGCGGATCCGGACTGTCGCGGCGGGCGGTCATGGAGCAGGTCGACGCCTCCCTGGCCCGCCTCGGCACGGACTACGTCGACCTGTACCAGATCCACCGCTTCGACCCGCAGACGCCGGCCGAGGAGACCATGGAAGCACTGCACGACGTGGTCAAGGCGGGCAAGGCCCGCTACATCGGCGCCTCCTCGATGTGGGCCTGGCAGTTCTCGAAGCTGCAGTACACCGCCCAGCTGCACGGGTGGACGAAGTTCGCGTCGATGCAGAACCAGTACAGCCTCATGCAGCGCGAGGACGAGCGCGAGATGTTCGGCCTCCTCGCCGACCAGGGAGTCGGCAGCATCCCGTGGAGCCCGCTGGCCAAGGGCCGGCTGGCCAGGCCGTGGGGCGAGCAGACCGCCCGCAGCGAGACCGACAGCGTCGCCCGCTGGGTGCTCCCGCACGATGACAAGCCCATCGTGGACCAGGTCCAGGCGATCGCCGCCGACCGCGGCGTCCCCATGGCCCAGGTCGCCCTCGCCTGGGTGCTGAGGAACCCCGTCGTGTCCGCGCCCATCGTCGGCCCAACCCGTCCCGGCCACCTCGCCGACGCCGCCGGCGCGCTGGACATCCGGCTCACCGAGGAGGAGGTACAGCGGCTCGAGGCGCCCTACACGCCCCGGACGCCGACCGGCTTCGAGTAACCCGCGCGGTTCCGCGCGCGAGCCCGCCGGCCCCGCGCTCAGCCTGCGCCGGGCAGGGGGATGTCGAAGAACGCGGCGGCGTTCTTCGACAGGACGGCCTCCCGGCTCGTCCTCGCCGAGGACGGCGAGGAGGTTCTCCAGCGCGTCGCTGCCGTGATCGTGCGGGTAGTCGCTCGAGTACAGGAGCATGTGCCCGGCGTCGAGCATGTCGGCCAGCTGCGCGAGCTCGCCCGCGGGCACGCGGCCCGGGATCAGCGTCGGGCTGGTCGTCGCCCGCAGGTGCTTGCGCACGTAGACGGACGGCTTGTCGCGCACCCACGGGGTCTCGCGCCACAGCGCCTTCCAGTCCTTGTCGAAGCGCCACAGCAGCGAGGGGAGCCAGGCGAAGCCGAGCTCGGCGAGGCAGACGCGCAGGTCCGGGTACCGGTCGAAGACGCCCTCGGCGACCAGGCTGAGGACCTGGTTCGGCGCGATGATCTGCGAGTTGTAGAGGTAGTCCTCGTAGTAGGTCGACGCGGTTCCCGTCGACGTCGGCGCCATTCCCCAGCCGCCCCACGCGTGCAGGGTGATCGGCAGCCGGTTCCGGCTGGCCGCCTCGTGGATCGGGCGGTAGCGCACGTTCCCCCACGGCGTCTCGCTGCGGACCGGCAGCAGCACCTGCACGAACCGGCGGTCGCCGCCGAGCCGGTCGATCTCCTCGGCCGCGGCCTCCGGGTGAAAGGCTCGGCACCACGATGCTGCCGCGCAGCCGCTCGTCGCGATCGAGGAACTCATCCCGCATCCAGTTGTTGACCGCCGTCGTCATCGCCGCCTCGAAGTACGGGTTGCGGCTGCCCTGGAAGGTCGCGACGCAGGTGAGGATCACGGCGAGCGGCTGGTACGGGTCGAGGAGCTGGGCGCGCAGTTCCTCGTAGGTGTGCGGCGGGAAGCTGCCCGCCGCGCGGGCCTCCGGGCGCGCGGACATCGGCTCGCTCTCGGGGTAGAGGCGGTGGCGCACCCCGAGGTGCGCGCTGCGGATGAACTCGTGCCAGTACGGGTCGATGTAGCCGAGCAGCACGTCCATGGAGGGCGGCTCGACGTGGACGTCGCAGTCGATGGCGCCGGGCTTGATCGGGCTCATGCTGACTCCAGGAACGGTCGGCTGCGGCCCTCAGGGCTGCCACAGTTACTTGCCATCCAGGGAAATGTTAGGCGGGGCCGCCGCCGGCGGGAGTGCCCGCGATGTCCCGCGCCAGCGATCGACGGCGGTTTATGCCCGCAGCACAGCGCGGAGCGGCCCGGGCAGTCCCGGCGGACAGCGGGGGCGTGCCCGCGCTTCGCTTTCGCTGCCGCGTGCGCTTATATAGCGTTATCGGACATTGACGGACAGCCGTACAGTTGGCCCGGCGCGACGGGCCGCGTGAGCGGGGAGCGCATGAAGGTCGTCGTTGGCAAAGTCTCCGACTTCGAGAACGGCGACAGGAAGATCATCGACGTGAACGGCAAGTCCATCGGGGTCTTCCGCATCGACGACCAGTTCTACGCGCTCCGCAACCGGTGCCCGCACCAGTTCGGCCCGCTGTGCGTCGGCACGCTCGCGCCGCGGGCGATCTCGAGCGGCCCCGGCGACGTGCGGATGGACTCGGGCCCGCCGCTGCTCGCCTGCCCGTGGCACGGCTGGGAGTACGACATCGCCACCGGCCAGTCGTTCATGGGGCCGGGGCGCGGCAACATGGCCGCGCTCGCCTACGACGTGAGCGTCCTTCCGGGAAGCGAGCTCGCCCGGGCGGCCGACGGCCAGGCGCAGGTGAGCCAGGCGCGGGCCGACGGCCGCGTCCCCGGCCCGTACGTCGCCGAGACCGTGCCGGTGTCAGTCGAGCAGGACTACGTGGTCGTCGAGGATTCGCCGGCCCGCCGAGGGCGGGCCAGAGACCAGGAGAGCCCGAGACCAAGAAGATAGTGAGGCGCTCGCATGACGGTGACTGCCGCCGAGACCGCGGCGCGCGAGCAGGCGAGTTCCGGCCGTCAGGCGAAGCCGCTGCTGCTTGACGTCGACGTGCACCCGCTGTTCCTGCCGCGCGACATCCTCCCGCGCCTTCCCGAGCCGTGGCGGACGCGGTACGCGAACGAGAACTCAGGCCGCGGCGGGGCCCGCGTCGTTCGCGACTACCCGCGCTGGCGCAACGGCGGCTTCCGTATCGACGCCGCGGTGCCCGGCGGCGGGCCGGCCGGCAGCGACATCGACGTGCTGCGCACCCAGCTGCTCGAGGAGTACGACACCGACATCGCGATCCTGATCCCGCTCACGTTCATGCTCGAGGGCCCGGCCGCCTACAAGGCGGCGCTGTGCCGGGCGATCAACGACTGGCTCGCCGCAGGAGTGGCTCGACCGCGACCCGCGGCTTCGCGGCAGCCTCAACGTGCCCTTCGACTCGCCCGACCTGGCGGTCGCGGAGATCGAGCGCTTCGCCGACGACCCGCGCTTCGTCCAGGTGATGGTGCGCGGCGACACGCAGAGCGAGTGGGGGGACCGGAAGTACTGGCCGATCTACCAGGCGGCCGAGGCGGCGGGCTTCGTCGCCATGTGCCACGTCGGCGGCGAGCCGGGGAACCGCTACCGGGGCAGCGGCGCGCCCTCGTACTACCTTGAGCAGCACGTCTGGCTGCACATGCCGGTCGAGCGGCTCGCGATGAGCCTGATCTGCGAGGGCGTCTTCGACGCCTACCCGCGGCTGCAGGTCGCGCTCGTCGAGGCGTGCCTGACGTGGGCGGGGCCGCTGCAGTGGGCGATGGACGCCGCCTACGAGGTCGCGGGCAACGACGCGCCGCGGCTGAGCAGGCTCCCGTCGGAGTACTTCCGCGAGCACTTCTGGCTGAGCACCCAGCCGATCGAGGAGCCGGACAACCCGCGGCACCTGGTCCAGTCGATCGAGTTCGCGCAGATGACGGACCGGGTGATGTTCTCCTCCGACTACCCGCACTGGGACTTCGACTCGCCGGTCAAGGCGCTGCCGGCCGCGATGCCCGCGGAGATGCGCAGCAAGATCATGGGCGAGAACGCCGCCCGCCTGTACGCCAGGCGCCTCAGCCGCGGCTGAGGGACAAGCGCCCGCCGCAGGCGGCGCTGGCGGCCCGCGCGGCCGTTTCTGAGAATTAGAGAAGTCACACTGTGACTACTGCGCAGGTGCCATTTCTCGACACGGAGGAAGTCATGACCGAGTTCACCATGACCATCGACGGGCAAGCGGTCACCAGCCCGGGGACGCTGAAGGTGATCAACCCGGCCACCGGCGAGGTGTTCGCCGAGGTCCCCGACTGCACGCGCGAGCAGCTTGAGGTGGCCATGGAGAGCGCCCAGCGGGCCTTCGGCACCTGGAAGGACGACTACGAGAAGCGGCGGGCGGTCATGTACGCCTGCGCCGACGCCCTGGAGGCGAACGCCGAGGAGCTCGGCCGCCTGGCCACCATGGAGCAGGGCATGCCGCTGGCCGCCGGCGTCGGCCAGCGTGCATCGGGTCGGCGCGGAACTTCCGCTGGTACGCCGACCTCGACATCCCGCGCGTCACCGTGCAGGACGACGACGCCGCGCTGATCGAGGTCGTCCGCCGCCCGATCGGGGTCATCGCCGCGATCAAGCCGTGGAACGTGCCGATCGGCATGGCGGTCAACACCATCGCGCCGGCCTTCCGGGCCGGGTGCACCGTGGTGCTCAAGCCGTCCCCGTACACCCCGGTGGTGACCGTGCGCGATGGGCGAGATCCTGCGCGAGATCGTCCCCGCCGGGGTGCTCAACATCGTCTCCGGCGGCAACGAGCTCGGCCAGTGGATGACCGAGCACCCGATTCCCCGCGGCGTCTCGTTCACCGGGTCGATCGCCACCGGCAAGAAGGTGAACGTGGCGGCCGCGGCCGACCTCAAGCGGGTGCTGCTCGAGCTGGGCGGCAACGACGCGGCGATCGTGCTGCCCGACGCCGACCCGGCCGACGTGGCCGAGAAGCTGTTCTGGCCGGCGTTCCGCAACTCGGGTCAGATCTGCATGGCGGTCAAGCGGGTCTTCGTGCCCGAGGAGCTGCAGCCGCAGGTGGTCGAGGCGCTGGCGGCCAAGGCCCGCGCGGTCAAGGTCGGCAACGGCCTGGACGAGGGCGCCGAGCTCGGCCCGATCAACAACGAGCCCCAGTTCGAGCGGGTCAAGGGCCTGGTCGCCGAGGCGATCGAGCAGGGCGCGGTGGCGGCCGCGGGCGGGCACCCGATCGACGGCGACGGCTACTTCTTCGAGCCGACCATCCTCACCAACCTGGCCGAGGGCGCCAGGATCGTCGACGAGGAGCAGTTCGGGCCGGCGCTGCCGGTCCTCACCTACCGCACCGTCCCCGAGGCCATCGAGCGGGCCAACGCCACCAACTACGGGCTCGGCGCCTCGGTGTGGTCGTCCGACCCGCTGCGCGCGGCCGAGGTCGCCGAGAAGCTCGAGGCCGGCACGGTCTGGGTCAACACCCACATGCAGCTCACCCACGACGCGCCCTTCACCGGCACGAAGCACAGCGGGCTCGGCTCCGAGATGGGCCTGTACAGCATCTACGCCTACACCGACCCGCAGACCGTCTACCGGACCCGGTCCCAGGTCATCAAGAAGGGCGCGGGCGAGGCCCCGGAAGCCTGGTAGCGGACGCGCCCGCCCGCCACCGCCTGAGAAACGGCCCGCGCAGCCCGGAGCCCCCGCTGCTCGGGCCGCGCGGGCCGTTTCGTTTCTCCGCGGAACCCCTTGTGCACTCTTAATGGAAATGATTACCATAACGGTATTCATTTTCAACTAGCGCCGCCCTGCGGCTCTTCCCACCTGGAGTACAAGGTCATGCGAACCCGCCCGGGCCTCCTCGTCGCCGCCCTGCCCCTGGCGGCGGCCCTGCTGGCGAGCGCCTGCTCGTCCTCGTCCGCCTCGTCGAGCGCGGCGGGCGGCACGACGGCTGCCGCCGCGGCACGTCACCAAGATCACGGCGATCGGCGCGGAGAACGAGTACGCCGACGTCATCTCCCAGGTCGGCGGCAAGTACGTGCAGGCCTCGTCGATCATGAGCAACCCGAACACCGACCCGCACACGTTCGAGGCGAGCCCGGCCGTCGCCCGGGAGATCAGCCGCCGCCAAGCTGGTCGTGCAGAACGGCGTCGGCTACGACGACTGGGCGACCACGATCGAGAACGCCGACCCGAGCGACGGCCGCAAGGTCATCAACGTCCAGCAGCTGCTCGGCCTGCCGGACAGCACGCCCAACCCGCACCTGTGGTACAAGCCGACCACCATGCCGGCCGTGGCCAGCGCGATCGCGGCCGACCTCGGGCAGATCGACCCCGCGCACGCGTCCTACTACAAGGCCAACGCGGCCTCGTTCACCGCCAGCCTGGCGGCGTGGACCAAGGCCATCGCGGCGTTCAAGGCCGCCCACCCGGGCACCCCGGTCGCCACCACCGAGCCGGTCGCCGACTACATGCTCCAGGCGGCCGGCGCCGACAACCTGACGCCCTTGACGTTCCAGGCCGACATCATGAACGGCACCGACCCCTCACCGCAGGACACCGCGCTCCAGAACTCCCTGTTCACCCAGCACAAGGTCAAGGTGTTCCTCTACAACCAGCAGGTCACCGACTCGCTGACCGAGTCATTCATCAAGCTGGCGGACGAGAACGGCATCCCGGTCGTCGGCGTCTACGAGACCATGCCGACCCCGGCTACACCTACCAGTCCTGGATGCTCGCCGAGGTCAACGCCCTGAACAAGGCCGTGACCAGCAAGGTCTCGACGGAACACCTCTGATGCCGGCGCAGGTAGCGGCGGGGCTGGCCCGGTACCGCGCCTGAGGCAGGAAGCGCGAACGCGAACGGGTGCTGGCGACTTCGATCGCCAGCACCCGTTCCTCCTGCTCGGCTCAGCAGTCGACGAACTCGGGACGCTGATTGAGCAGCTGAGCCCGCGGCGACCTGAAGGCCGCGATCGCGGCCGTCGCGGAGGGGCGGAAGACGGCGGCGCGGTGGCAGTTCTGGAACGCCAGCCGGACGCCGAAGCGGCGCTCGATCGCGGCGCGCATCGCGTCGCTCGCCATCATCCGCAGCAGCTGGCCGCGGGCCGCCTCGTCGGGCGGGGGCACCTGGTTGTCGGCGAACTCGCCGCCGCCCGCCTCGAGTTCCTTGACCAGGCCGGTGACCAGGTCCCAGGCGTACGGCAGCGAGGCGCGGACGCAGTCCAGGAACTCCGCGTCATCCACCTCGCCAGCGCTGGCCTGCTCGAGCAGGTCCGGCGGAACCGTGAGCGACATCGTTGCTGTCCCTTCTCTGTCACGGTGTGATTACTCCGTCATCCTCACATGAAAATGATTATCATTTCAAGAAGCTAAGCTGAGGCCAGACCATGAGGAGGACGAATGAAGATCGCGTTCGCGGGCAAGGGCGGCAGCGGCAAGACCACGCTGTCGTCGCTGTTTGTCCGGTACCTGGCCGCCCGCGGGCTGCCGGTCGTGGCCATTGACGCCGACATCAACCAGCACCTGGCCGAGGCCCTCGGGGCCGAGGAGCCGCGGGCGATGGGCGCGCACCTGCCGGCGATCAAGGAGTACCTGCGCGGGACCAACCCGCGGATCAGCTCGGCCGACGCCATGATCAAGACGACCCCGCCCGGCCGCGGGTCACGGCTGCTGCGGCCGGGCGGCGCCGACCCGGTGCACGCGCTCGGCACGACCGCCCCGTGCGGGGCGCTGCTGCTCGCCACCGGGCCGTTCGAGGACGATGACCTCGGCGTGTCCTGCTACCACGCCAAGACCGGGGCGGTCGAGCTGTACCTCAACCACCTCGTCGACGGGCCGGGCGAGTACGTCGTGGTGGACTGCACCGCGGGCGCCGACTCGTTCGCGTCCGGCCTGTTCACCCGGTTCGACCTGACGATCCTGGTCGCGGAGCCCACCCGCAAGGGGGTCAGCGTCTACCGGCAGTGGCAGGGCTACGCCGACGGTTTCGACATCCCGGTCGCCCTGGTCGGCAACAAGATCGCCTCGCCGCAGGACCTGGCGTTCCTGCGCTCGCACGCCGGGCAGGAGCCGCTGGCCTGGATCGGCCACGAGCCCGCCGTCCGCGCCATGGAGCAGGGCCGCCCGTTCGGCCTTGACGACCTCGCCCCGGACACCGCGGCCGGCCTGTCCGCCATCCAGGCCCGGCTGGACGCGGTGCCCAGGGACTGGGACCGGTACGCGCAGCCTCGCGGCCGAGTTCCACCTTCGGAACGCGCGGACCTGGGCGAACGACCGCGCGGGGAGGACCTGGCGGCCCAGATCGACCCCGACTTCACGTTCAGCGCCGGGCGGCGCTAGCCGCACGCCCGATCGCCCAGTGGCCGCGACTTGCGGCGGGACGCGCGGACGACCTCGCCGCTCACGGGCAGCGGCAGGAGATCCGGCGGGCGACTAGGCGCAGCCGCCAACCGTTCGGATGAATGCTTCTTGCCCGTGCGCGCGGCCCTTACGGCGACGCCGGCGAGGGGGACGGGCTGGCGCCGGGGGACGAGCCGCCGGAGACCGCGCCCACGGCCGGCGCGCCGCTCGGCTCGCCGGGGACGCTGTACAGCGCCTTCCACGCCGAGCCGGACGGGTCGGTCGACTGGGTAGCGGGGGAGACGCCCTGGTTCGACCACTTGGCCTGGTAGGGCAGTCCCTGGTACAGCACCTTGTCGCCGGCCTGGTACTGGGTGTCGACCGACCAGGCCGGGTAGGTGCCCGCCGGCAGCGTGGGGATGGCCGCCGCGGCGGTCGCCGGGGACCACCGGGCCGAGCAGCTCCCACGGCGTCTGCCAGGAGGACTGCACCTGGGCGGACGGGTCGTCGCCGCTGTTGTACCACTTGGCCTGGTAGATCTCGCCGTTCTCCACGACCTTGTAGCCGAGCGGGTAGCTGGCGCTCGCCGACCACAGCGGGTAGGGCGCGTCCGCCGGGTTGGTGTCCGCCACGGCGGGCTGGACGTTGCCCGCGCCCGACGTGATCACCGCGGTCCCCTGGAGCTGGCCGAAGATCTGGGAGAACTGGAGGCCGGACTGCGCCGTGCCGCTGCACGTGTTGGAGAGCATGCCGGTCTCGGAGAAGGACGAGCCGCACTGGCTGTCCCGGTTGATCGACCACATGGAGATCCGGCCGAGGTGGTTCCGGCCGGCGAAGCTGACCAGGGTCTGCGCGTCGCTGACGGTGAAGTTCTGGCCCTGCTTGTCGTTCTGGCCGATCATCACCGTCGCGCCGAGCCGCTGCCAGATCTGCTGCGCGCGCAGGTGGATGCCGTACTGCGGGTACAGGGTCGCGAGCTGCCCGTGCGGTGGCGTTCAGCGCGGCCTCGGCCAGCCGCCCCATGGTGCTGCCCGTGCCCGGGGGCGAGCTGAAGTCCATCGTCATGACGTTGACGCCGGCGATGGAGACACGCTCGCGGAGCATCGACTCGATCACCGACAGGGCGTCGTCCTGCAGCCCGGCCGGCTCGACCGGGAGGGTCAGCCAGACGCTGAGCTTGGGGTCGGCCTTTTCCAGGGCGGCGATGGCCTGGGCGCGCCGCTGCCCGGCGCGCGAAGTCGTCCAGCGCGGAGCCCTCGATGTCCAGGTCGATCGTGGTGAGGTGGTAGGCGCTGATCACCGACTGGTAGGCGGAGGTCAGCGCGGCGGCGGTCGGGCAGGCGACGTCCAGGCTGGTGTTCGCCTGCCCGCCGAACGACACGATGGCCTGCTGCCCCTCCTGCTGCAGCTGGGCGATGCGGGCGCCGACCGCGAGCTGCTGGCTCGGCCGCGGTCAGCGTGTAGTCGCCGCCCCAGCTGGGGGTGCAGTCCGACTTCGACGCGGCGACCACGAAGCCGAGGACGCTCTGCCGTGCCGGGTCGTCGGCGGGGTTCTGGAACTGGTAGGTCGGGGTGAGCGTGACGTCGACGTAGGGCGCGAACCAGGTCTGGTGCGCGGCCGCGGGAGGAGGCGAGCAGCCGCGTCTTGAGCCCCAGGTACCCGCCGTAGCCGGCGCCCGCCACGACGACGAGGGCGACGAGCGCCCGGACGAGGGACAGCCGGCGCTTGGGCGGGCCGTCCGGCAGCGGCGGGGCAGGCGGCGCCGGCGGCGCCATGGACGGCATGCGCGCCGCCGGCCGGGCCGCCCGTCGTCTGGTACTGGGGCTCGGCGTAGCCCGCCTGGAGCACGCTGCGCCAGTCGGTCGGCTTGGGCTGTTCGGCCGGGCGCCGCCATAGTCCGAGCGAGCCGCGGCCGCCGCTCGGCGGGCTTGAACAGCAGCGAGGTGCCGTGGATCCACAGGTCGACGACGGAGTTGCGCAGGCCGATGAACGCCTTGGCCGCGTAGCAGGCCAGGATGACGTTGAGCGCGGCGTAGCAGGCGTTCTCGGTCAGGTGGTTGACGTAGGCGCGGTAGAAGGTGAAGCCGGCCAGGCCGATGAGCAGGTAGGGCGCGATCAGCAGGAACGGCGGCACGACGGTGCGGTCCTTGACCTTGGGGGTGCGGGCGAACGGGGCCTTGGACGCGGTGATGCCCTGCACGATGGAGGAGAACGTGCCGGCCAGGTTGACGCCGAGCAGGACGAGGTTGAAGCCGTAGATGCGCAGCACGTCGAGCCGCTTGTAGCCGCAGTAGCGCAGGTCGCTGGCCATGGCGACGAAGTAGGGCAGCGCGATGAGGCCGAGCAGCGGGCTGATCAGGGTGGCGGAGAACGGGAAGGCGAGCAGGATCAGCAGGCTGGCCGAGCTCCAGGAGATCGAGGCCATGTAGTTCCAGCGCAGGAACAGCTCGCTGAACCTGATCCGCTTGCCCGCGGCCGCGCGGACCCGCGACTGGCGGTGGAGCTTGGACAGGATGAGCAGGCCGCCGTTGGCCCAGCGGCGGCGCTGGATGCACAGCGACCCGAAGTCGGGCGGGGTGGCGGAGTAGCTGAGCCGCTCCGGGTAGTTGAACAGCCGCCAGCCGTGGATGCCCATGTCGATGGTCGACTCGGTGTCCTCGATGACCGTGCGGTCCTTGATGTACTGCTTGATCTCCCAGTCGCCGAGGTAGGACGTCTCGGCGATCTGGTCGAGCGCCTTCTTGCGGATGACCGCGTTGGCGCCGACCCAGAAGGTGGCGTCGTAGTAGGTCAGGCCCTGGTGCACGATGTGCTGCAGGTCGGTGGTCGCGCCGGCGATCCGCTCCAGCCGGGTCGCCGACCCGGGGAACGCGCTGTACGGCGTCTGCGCGATCGCCATGTCCTGGTACTCCTGCTGCTCGAGCAGGTGCACCAGCCGCAGGCAGTACTCGGGCAGCAGCACGCTGTCCGCGTCCAGCGTCACCACGTAGTCCGGGTTCGGGATGGCCCAGCCCGTACCGGGCCGGGCCGGCACCAGCGCGGTGCCGCCCGACGGTCTGCGATCTCGTGGTAGGTGCCGCCCATCAGGCCGATGTAGCTGTTGAGGTTCATGGCCTTGTTCGGCTCGTGCGACAGCGACACGTACTTCTTGCGCTCGAAGCTGGAGACGCGGACGCTGAACGTCCAGACCAGCCGCCGGTACAGGCGGCGGAACATCTGCGGGTGCAGCACCACGCCCTCGGCCGCCGAGTCGAGCAGCGCCGTCCTGACCTCGCGGAACGACTCCGCCAGCCGCAGCACGATCTCGTTGACGAAGAACTCGTCGGTGTGGTCGGTGATCTCCTGCCTGTCCGCCAGGTTTTCCAGCCAGCTGACCGCGTCGCCGTAGGCGCTGGCCAGGGTGATCATCGAATTAGGCCCTGGCTGGTCGCCGCGCTGCATGGCGAGCTCGAACGACTGCATCTCGCCGGCGAACCGGCGGGCCGGCTCGGCCAGCAGCCGCTCGATCTTCCCCGGCAGCGCCCGGGCGGATTCCTGCTGCTCCCTGGCCTTGCGGTTCTTGGGCACGTACGGGTCGTCGATGAGCAGGACCACGCGCTTGTCCGGGTACTCCTGCAGCGCGGCCGACAGCAGCGTGGTGCGGATCACCCGCTCCTCCTCCTGGTAGGAGGGGATGATCGTGGTCAGCGTCGGCTGCCGGGCGTCGAAGTACTGGTCCAGGCTGGCGCGGGTCGCCCGGTGGTGCGTGCGCGTGCGGTACATGAACCCGAGCCGGGCCAGCAGGTAGGCGAGCGCGGAAACCGTCAGCAGCGTGACGATGACGAGGTACAGGACCTCCTCGGTCCTGGCCACCGCGCTCTCGTACCCGGGGTGGAAGAAGTCGCTGAAGAACCACATGACCGTGTAGGCCAGCCACGCGCACACCGTGACGACGATGGCGAGCCGGCCCATCGCCACCCGGGTGTCGCTTACCGGCTTGGGCACCATGGGCATCGCGCGGGTGTTCCGCCGGTCGCTGCCCCACTGGCGGCGCCGTCTTCCCGATGACCTTCCCGCTGACTCCGCGGGCCAGGACCCGGGGTCCGGCTCCGGGGGCCCGGGCGGCGGCAGGGTGCGCGGTCCCCGGCCGCTGACGGTGTCCCCGTACAGGTCGGGAACCGTCAGGTCATTCCTGGGATGCGGATATACCTGCGGCGGGCCTGGGCGTGCCGAAGCCATGTGTGGTGTTCCCCCCTGTTGACGCCATTAGGGCCGCGGTGCGCGCAAGATGCCCGATATGCGACGCGTAGCCTATTGGGGAGGTTGACCAGATCAGGGATAAATGTGACACGACAGGTAACAGTTAAATCAACCGCGTCAGGACAGGCCCTCGTCGAGGTCGCCGAGGCTGCGGATGAGCTCGGTATTGGCGGTGTAGTCGACCGGGCAGGCGATCACCGAGACGGTGTCGTCGGCCAGCGCCGTCCGCAGGCAGGGCAGCAGCTCGTCGGCCGAGGAGATGCGGTAGCCCGTGGCGCCGAAGCTCTCCGCGTACGCGACGAAGTCCGGGTTGCCGAACCGCGTGTCGACGTTGTGCCCGATCTCCATGTCCATCTTCCAGCTGATCAGGCCGTACGCGTTGTCGACCCAGATGAGGATCACGATCGGCAGCCGCAGCCGCAGCGCGGTCTCGATCTCCTGCGAGTTCATGAGGAACGAGCCGTCGCCGGTCGCGACGAGCACCTTCGCCTCCGGCCTGGCGATCTTCGCGCCGATGGCGCCGGGCACCGTCCACGCCATGGTCGACAGGCCGTTGGAGATCAGGCAGGTGTTGGGCGCGTAGGTCGGGTACAGCCGGGCCATCCACATCTTCAGCGCGCCGGTGTCGACGAGCACGATGTCCTCGCGGCCGAGCGCGGCCCTGGTGTCGGCCACGATGCGGGCGGGATGCAGGGGGAACCGGTCGTCGGCCTGGCCGCGAGACAGCTCGGAGGCCAGCAGCTCCCTGATCCGCTCGCCGCCGGTCGCCGTGCGCCGGCTTGCGCCAGACGGCCGCGGCGAGGGCGTCGAGGCTGTGGCTGATGTCGGCGTTGAGGCCGACGGCGACGTCGTAGTGCGCGTCGACCTCGGCGGGGAACCGGTGCACGTGGATGATCTTGGTGGTGCCGCTCGGGTTGATCCTGACCGGGTTGAACTCCTGCAGTTCGTAGCCGACCGCCACGATCACGTCGGCCTGGTCGAAGCCGAAGTTGACGTAGTCATGGCGCATGAACCCGACCGTGCCGAGCGCCAGCGGGTGGTCGTCGGGGAACACGCCCTTGCCGTGGAAGGTGGTCGCCACGGGGATGTTCAGCGCCTGCGCGAAGCGGATCAGCGCCTCGCTGGCTCCGGCCCTGGCGGCGCCGTGGCCCGCGAGCACCACCGGGTTGCGGGCCTCGCGCAGGATCTGCGCGGCCCGGGAAACCTGCTCCGCCGACGGGTCGTCGGCCCGCGGCACGTTCACCCGCAGCGGGGCGAGCGACGGCGGCGCGGGCGCCTCCTCGACGTCCTCGGGCACGGCCAGGTAGACGGCGCCGGGCCGTTCGGTCTGCGCGAGCTTGAACGCCTTGCGGATCATCTCCGGCGCCGCGCCGGGGGTGGCCATCAGCGCCGACCACTTGGTGACCGGGGCGAACATCGGCACGAGGTCGACGCCCTGGTGCGACTCCTTGAAGCTGCGCTGCATGCCGACCTGCGCGGACAGCGCGATCAGCGGGGTGGAGTTGGTCGTGGCGTCGGCCGTGCCGAGCAGCAGGTTGATCGCCCCGGGCCCGAGCGTCGCCGAGCACACGCCGGCCTTCCCGGTGAGCCGGCCGTAGGTCTCGGCCATGAACGAGGCACCCTGCTCGTGCCTGGTCAGCACGTACCTGATCGAGGACTTCGACAGCGCTTCGATCAGCCGGATGTTCTCCTCGCCGGGAATCCCGAAGACGTGGGTCACGCCCTCGTTCTCCAGGCACTCAACGATCAGCTCGGCGGTGGAACGCGACTGCTCAGCCATGACAACTAGGGTAATGGCGTACCTTTTGGCCGCCGCAGCCGCCGCGGCCGTCCCCAGCCGCAGGCGCGTTGCGGGACTGAACGCGCGGGGCGAGGATGGATGTCATGACAGCAGACGAGACGTTGCCGCGAAGCAGATCAGCGCGCTCGAGGCCAGGCGCTACCAGGCGATGACCGACGCGGACATCGGCACGCTCGAGGAGCTGTTCTCGGCGAGCCTCGTGTACACGCATTCCGACGCCTCGTCGGACAGCAAGCAGAGCTACCTGGACAAGCTGGCGAGCGGCCACTTCGACTACGGCGTCATCGATCACCCGGAGACCAGCATCGTGGTGCACGGAGACTGCGCCATCGTCATCGGCGACATGCGCGGCGAGGTGGTGATCGGCGGTCAGACGCGGGTGCTGAACAGCAGGTCGCTGGCGGTCTGGGTGCGCGAGAACGGGAACTGGGTGCTGCTGGCGTACCAGCCGACCAAGTACCCGGGCTGACCGGGCGGGGCAGCCGGCCGCTACGCGCGGACGGCGATCAAGACGGCGAACAGCAAGGTCAGGGCCGCGCCGAGCGCGTGCAAGATGAGCAGGCGGGGCGAGGCGGCCAGCGGCGCGGCGCCGGCGGACCCCGCGCCGGAGTCCACATGTGCCTGGAGTCCGCGCGCCGCCGCGCGCCTGGCGGCGCGCGTGTTGGCGGTGAACCACGACAGGCCCGCGCAGATCGCCCCGAGCAGGACGCCGAGGCCGATCACGGCGAACAGCCGGTCGCGGCTCACCACGTAGCCGAGCCAGAAGCCGACGCCGATCATCGCCAGTGCCGGGTGCGCGAACTCGGCCAGCTCCTTCAAGCCGGGCAGTCGGCTCGCTCTTGGCTCTTTGCAGGGACGGCGGGTCGAAGCGGTCCTTGGCCCGCACCGGCGTTCGGCCTGGCCGGGAGGCGGGGCCGGGCCGGTGCCGGCGGTGGCGCTCGGCCGGGACCGGAACCGATTCCCCGGGTGCGGGCTCGGTGTTCCCGGAATGGACCGATGTCGCCAGCAGGTAGCTGCCTACGGCGGCGGTGCACAGCCAGAGCAGAAGTGCGGCGACGGCCACGCGCGAGTCTCCTCTCGTTCCGCCTCGAATTTACTCGCCGGGCCGGCCCGCGTTCCCCGCCGGTACCGTGATCCCGGGCCCGGCCGCTACGGGAAACGCCTCCGGTAGCCGCTCACGCCCTGGCCAGCGGCGTGGTTGAATGGCCCGGTGCCTGACGAACCGGCGGAGAAGGAGGAACCGGGGGAGAAGCGCGTCTCCTGGGTCGAGCTGTACTTCGACCTGATCTTCGTGTTCGCCGTCGGCGAGACGACCCACGTCATGGTGAGCCGACCCGCACTGGGCCGGCGTTCGGCGCGCGCGCTGCGGCCTGTTCGTCCCGCTGTGGTGGACCTGGATCGGCTTCGTGGTCCTCTGCAACCGCCATTACGAGGACCGGATCTCGCAGCGCCTGTTCGTGCTGGCCGGCACGCTGCCGTGCGCGGTGGCCGCCGTCGAGATGCACGCCGCCGCCGACGGGCACGCGATGGCGTTCGTGCTCGCCCTCGCCGGGGCCAGGCTTGTCCTCGCCGCTGGCCTTCGCGTTCACCGCCGACCGGGCCAGGCAGGTGGCCGTCGGGTACGGCGTGTCCACCGTGGCCTTCGTCGCCGTCGGCCTTCGTGCCCAGCCCCTGGCGCTACGTGCTGCTGGGCCTTCGCCCTCATCCAGGAGGCCGGCTTCCTGCTGCTGCGCAACGGCGAGCGGCGCGCCCGCGAGCGGGGCGAAGAACGCAAGCGCCCGGCCGCAGCCGGGCAGAGTCCGCTGCGGGCCATGCTCAGCCGCCGGCCGACCCGGCCCGCCGGGTCGACGCCGCCCACCTGGCCGAGCGCTTCGGCCTCATGATGATCATCCTGCTCGGCGAGGTCGTGGTGGCCGTCGGCGGGTCGGCGGTCGAGGTGCCCGTCCACGACCCGCGGTACTGGCTCGGGCTGCTCGCCGGCCTGGTGCTCGCGGCCGCCCTGTGGTGGATCTACTTCACCGCGGCCGCGCCGATCAGCGAGTACGTGCTGCGCGCCTCGGGCGGCAACCCGACCCTGGCGTACGGCCTTTACGCCGGCGGCCACCTGAGCCCGGCCTTCGCCCTGCTCACCATGGCGGCCGGGATGAGCCTGGCCCTGTCGGGCCAGGCGCCCACGGCCGCCGCCTGGTTCATCACCGCCGGGCTGGCCGTCTACCTGACGGGCAGCCGGGCCATGGCCGGCGACCAGCGCGTGCGCTTCGGCCCGCCGCTGCGGGCGGCGGTGGTCGTGGTGACCGCCTGCCTGGCCTTCCTCCAGCCGCTGATCTCGGTGACCGGCGTGGTCGCTTGTCGCCGCCGTGTGGGCGGCCGCCATCGCCGCCTACGTGACCTGGCGGCTCCCGGACCGCCTCAAGGGCATCGCCGCCGACCCGCTCAGCTACTTCCGCCGTCACCGGAGCCGACGCCGACGCCGCAGTGACGGCGGCGGCATCGGCACGATCCGGCCCCTACTCGCTGCTAAGATCGTCATGTGGCGTTAGCCGCCTAGGATCGCCCAACGCCACACGGGGAGCTTGTCAGCGAGTGCGGCTGGCGCTCAGTCGCCGTACAGGTCGGCTCGGCGGTCGGCGAGGTAGGTCCCGGTTGATTCCCGCGGGAGGTCCGCGATGAGCAGTTCCTCGGTCTTGGCGTCGGCCTGGGCGAGCACCTCGCCGCGCGGCCCGCAGATCATGCTCAGCCCGTTGTACTCGAACACGTCGTCGGCGCCGCAGTAGTTCGCGTAGACCACGCCGCAGTTGTTCTCGCAGGCCCGCGCCGGCACGAGGATCTCCTGGACCTCCTCGCAGCCGGTCATGTTCGCGGTCGGCACGAGCACGGCCCTGGCCCCGTCGACCGCCAGGCTGCGCACGGCCTCCGGGAACTCGACGTCGTAGCAGATCAGCATCCCGACGCGGGAGCCGTCGAAGTCGAACGCCGCGGGCCGCTCGCCGCTCGGCGACGAACTGGCCCCGGTCCAGGTCGCCGTAGAGGTGCACCTTGCGGTGCCGCCCGCGGACGACGCCGTCGGGGCCGATCATCGTCGCCGCGTTGTAGGCACGTCTTGGCAGCACTGTCGTCCGGGGCGCGCTCGGGGTGCCCGTAGACGATCGCGAGGTGATGGCGCCGCGCGATCTGGGCGACGGCGGCCTCGGTCGGCCCGCCCGCGTCCTCGGCGAGGCGCAGCACCCCGGCGCGGGTGATGGCGTAGCCGGACGTGAACATCTCCGGCGTTACCAGCACCTCGACCTGCTGCGCGGCGGCCGACGCGCAGGCGTCGTCGAGCCGGCGCAGGTTTCCCGCGACGTCGAGGGAACCGGGCTGGCATTGCCACGCGGCAACGCGGGTCGTCGCTGGACATGTGGTCACTCTCCAAGGTCGACGGGGGCCAGCTTGTCGAAGAGGTCGCCCGGGCCCGGGTTGTCCGGGTGGGAGGCCCCGCCGAAGTGCGTCATGATGCCCCAGACGGCGTTGAGCGCCGTCTGGACGGCCCCTTCCGCCCATCCCGGCATAAAGGAAACGTCGTCGCCGGCCAGGAAGATGCCCCGTTCCGCGGGCGGCAGCTCGCCCTGCATGAAGTGCCGGTACATGCGGTGGTTGTAGCGGTAGTGGCCGGGCAGCGCCCCCTTGAAGGCGCCGAGGAAGTTCGGGTCGTCCTCCCAGGAGACCGTCACCGGGTCACCCACGATGTGGCTGGCGATGTCGACGTCCGGGTAGATCTTGCCGAGCGCGTCAAGCGAGAGCCTGACCCGCCGCTCGACGTCGTACGGCAGCATCTTCAGCGCGTCGGACATCCACGTGTAGGTCAGGCAGATGACCGCGGGCCGGTCCGGGCCGTTGTCGAACAGGTAGGTTCCCCGGGTGAGCCGGTCGGTGAGGGTCATGCCCATCACGGGACGGCCGGTGGCGGGGTCGATGTCCTTCCAGAACGGCCGGTCGACCATCACGAACGTCTTGGACGACTGCATGTACCTGGTGCGGTCGAGCGCCATCCACAGGTCGTGCGAGAAAAGGCTCTCATCGAACTCGATCTGGGTCGTCAGCAGCCAGTTCTGGCAGGTGGTCAGCACCGCGTCGTGGATCCGGCTGGTCCCCCAGCGGTCGCGCACGATGAACAGGCCGTCGTCGTGCCGGCGGATGGCCGCCACGCCGGGGCGCGGGACGCCGCCGTGCAGGCTTTCGAGCGTGGTGCCCGCCGGCCACGGGCTGCGCTCGCTGACCGGCAGCGTCCAGAGCCGCCGCGGCAGCTGCTCGGCGCCGCCCACGATCAGCCGCTGGTCGGTGTCGCAGTTGGTGATGACGACCCGCAGGATCTCAAGCATGGAGTTCGGGAAGTCCGAGTCCCATCCCCCGGTGCCGAAGCCGACGAGCCCGAACATCTCGCGGTAGCGGAACGGCAGCCTGCGAGAAGCACTGGGAGGTGGCGACGAAGTCGTAGAAGGTCCGGCCGTCCCACAGCGGCACGAGCTCGTTCCACCGCTGCTTCAGCGTGTCGACGTCGCGGGCGCGGATCGCGTCCTGCAGGGCGCTGAAGCCGATCTGCTCAAGCGCCTCGTCCCAGGCCTGCGCGACCTCGGTGAACTCCGGGGGCAGGTCCCCGAGGGTGCTGGCCTGGTAGGTCTGCCCGGCTATGTCGACGACGGTGCTGCCCGCGGCCTCGGTGAGCGGGTTGGGGAACGGCGCGGTCTCGAGCCCGACCCGGTCCGCGTAGTGGAAGAAGGACGTGCCGGAGATCGGGAACCGCATGCCGCCGAGTTCGGCGACGATCCCGTCGGCGCCCTCGAACTCGTGCGAGCGCAGGCGCCCGCCGATGCGGGTGGGCTCGTAGACGACCGGCCGCAGCCCGAGCTCCATGAGCTCGTAGGCGGCCACCAGCCCGGCCAGCCCCGCCCCCACGATGGCGACCGTGGCGCCGTGCGCCGCTGCCGGGACCGACGCCGAGGCCCGGCCGGGATGGCTGAGCCAGTCGTCGTAGGCGAAGGGAAAGTCGGGGCCGAAGATGGTGACCAGGGCCGACTGCTGGTCCTCGAGCCCGGATCGCCGTGGTCACGCGAGCTCCAGGACCGCCTGGGCGGCGTTGTGGCCGCCGAGGCCGGAGACCGCGCCGCCGCGCCTGGCGCCCGAGCCGCACAGCAGGACTGCCGTCCCGGCCGGTCGCCACGCCCCAGCGCGCCGCGGGCGTGTCGAGCGCGGCGGCGTCGGCCGCCCACGGCCAGCTCAGGTCGCCGTGGAAGATGTGCCCGCCCGGCATGCCCAGGTCGGCCTCGATGTCTTGCGGGATCTTCGCCTCGATGCACGGCCTGCCGTCCGGCGTCGCGCGCGACGACCGACTCGATCGGGTCGAGGAGGTGCTCGTCGAGGGAGGCGATCGCGCGCCGGACGGCGAGTTCCTTGCGCGCCGCGCGCGTCGCCGGGTCGGCGAAGAGCGTCGCCGGCAGGTGCAGGCCGAAGTACGTCAGCGTGTGGGTCCCCGTCGGGAACGTGGCCGAGGATCGACGGGTCGGTCAGGGAATGGCAGTAGACCTCACCAGGCATGCTTGAGGGTACCTGTCCGGCGGCGGCCTCCGCGTAGGCCCGCTCGAGCTCCGGGTAGTCCTCGCCGAGGTGGAGGGTCCCGGCGAACGCGATCCGCGGGTCCGCGCCTGACGCCAGCCGCGGGAGCCGGTCGAGCAGGAAGTTGACCTTCAGCTGGGCCCCGACCGGCTTCGCCGCCTGGTCCCTGCTCCTCGCCGAGCAGGCCCGCCAGGACCCAGGGGGCGACGTTGGCCAGGACGAAGCGGGCCCGCAGCGTCCGCGGTCCGGTGCCGCGGCGCCACGTCGACCTCGGCGCTCGCCGCTGTCGGCCGCGGATCGCGGTGACCTCGGCGCCCGGTGACCAGTTCCGCGCCCGCCTCGCGGGCGGCGGCCGCGAGCGCGTCGGTGACCGCGCCCATCCCGCCGACGGGCACCCGCCACTCGCCCGTCCCGTTGCCGATGAGGTGGTAGAGGAAGCAGCGGTTCTGGACGAGCGACGGGTCGTGCAGGCGCGCGAACGTGCCGATCAGCGCGTCGGTCGCGACCACGCCGCGCACGGTGTCGTCGCGGAAGCGTTTCTCGATGGCCTCGCCGAGCGGGCGCTCGACGAGTTCCCGCCACAGCACCGGGTCGGCCTGCTGGCGGAGCGCGGCGCGCCGTCGGCAGCGGCCCGGTGAGCGTCGGGGCGACGACGGCGGCAAGCTCGCCGACGCTGCCGGTAGAAGTCGCGCCAGGCGTCGTACTCGGCGTCCGAGCCGGTCAGGGCGCGGAAGCTGTCCCTGGTCGCCGGCCCCTCGGGACGCTCGACGAGCAGCCCCCTGGCGACGCCGTCGCGCCGCACCGGCGTGTACGACGCCGTCGAGCGCGACGCTAGCCGCAGGTCAAGGTCGAGGTCCGCCACGATCGACTCCGGCAGCAGGGACACGAGGTAGGAGTACCTCGACACCCGGGTCGGAAAGCCCGGGAACGCCTGGGCGGACACCGCCGCGCCGCCCGTGTGGTCGAGGCGCTCGAGGACCAGCACCGACAACCCCGTCCTGGCGAGGTAGGCCGCCGCGGTCAGGCCGTTGTGGCCGCCGCCGACGACCACCACGTCGTAGGTGCCGCGTCGGGTCAGGGATTGGTTCATGTGCCGATCGTACGGTCTTGGCCGCCGATGACCATGCCGGCGGCGGTCAGTGCCCGCGAACCCGTCGGCCTGCCGGCCGAGGTAGCGCTTCTCCGCGGCGTTGGTCGCGTACCTGGCGGCCGTCCGGTAGGCGTCGGCGGCCGCGGCGGGGTCGCCGGACATCTCGAGCAGGTGACCGCGGACCGCGTGGAACCGGTGGTGCCGGGCGAGCGCGCTCGGCGACTTCGTCGGTCGCGGCCAGGCCGGCCGCCGGGCCGTGGACCATGGCGACGGCGACCGCCTTCCCGAGGGAGACCAGCGGGCCGGGCGACACCTGGGCAAGCAGCTCGTACAGCGCGAGGATCTCCGCCCAGTCGGTGTCCGCGACGGAGGCGGCCTCATCGTGCACGGCGGCGATCGCGGCCTGGAGCTGGTAGGGGCCGAGCGCGCTCGTCGTGGCCAGCGTCCGCGCGATGAGCGCGGCGCCCTCCGCGATGAGCGACCGGTCCCAGCGGGCGCGGTCCTGCTCCACCAGCGGGACGAGCGCGCCGTCCGGCGTGACCCGGGCGGCGCGCCGGGCGTCGGTGAGCAGCATGAGCGCGAGCAGGCCGGCGGTCTCGGCGTCGTCAGGCAGCAGGCGGCGCAGCAGCCGGGCCAGCCGGATCCCCTCGGCGGACAGGTCGGTCCGCTGCAGGGCCTCGCCCGCCGACGCGACGTAGCCCTCGTTGAAGATCAGGTACAGCACCTGCTGGACGACGCGGAGCCGCTGGTCGCGGTCGGCGGCCTCCGGCGGGGCGAACCGGGCGCCCGCCGCCCGGACCTGCTGCTTCGCGCGGCTGATCCGCTGCGCCATCGTCGGCTCGGGCACGACGAACGCCCGCGCGATCTCCGCCGTGCTCAGCCCGCCGACCGCGCGCAGGGTGAGCGCGACCTGCGAGGACGGGGTCAGCGCCGGGTGGCAGCACAGGAACAGCAGGGTAAGCGTGTCGTCGCTGTCGCGCGCGCCGGCCGTTCCCGCGTCGGCTAGCCACGCGTCGGCCCCGGCGAGCACGGCGGGCGGCGTCGCGAGGTAGACGGCGTCCTCGCGCCGCCGCCGGGCCGACTCGCTGCGCAGGATGTCGGTCAGCCGCCGGGTGGCGACCGTGAGCAGCCAGGCCCGCGGGTTGTCCGGCAGCCCGGTGGCCGGCCACTGGGTCGCCGCGTCGAGCAGCGCCTCCTGGACCGCGTCCTCGCAGCTGTCCAGCCCGGCGTAGCGGCGCATGAGCACGCCGAGGACCTGCGGCGCGAGTTCGCGCAGCAGGTCCTCGGTGCCCGGGCTGACCGCTCACTGGCCTGGCTGACGACGGTCAGACGACGCCCATGTCCACGCCCGTCTCACGGGACGCCTCGTGCAGGATCGGCCAGACCTCGACCGGCATGGACTTCGCGGACGGCAGTTCGGCGGCGATCGCGAGCGCGCGCTCCTCGCTGTCCACGTCGAGCAGGTACCAGCTGGCCAGGTACTCCTTGGTCTCCAGGTAGGGGCCGTCGGTGACGGCGGGCTGCCCGTCGGTGAGCCGGACCAGCTTGGTCGCCGCCGCGTCGGCCACGCCGTAGGCGCCGAGCAGTTCGCCGCTGTCGTAGTACTTCTTGTTGAAGGCGTCGAACGCCTCGATCTCCTTGGCCATCTCCGCCGGGTCGATCGAGCTCCACAGCTCCTGGTTGCCGTAGATGATGAGCATGTACTTCACGGTGTGCTCCTCGGTTATCGGTGTGCGTGCCCGTGCCGGGCACCCTTTCGCTATCTGGTACGGAGCGAGCCCGCGTTCCTCGACATCACCGCTCGCTCATCGCGGCAGAAGTTTCCGTCTTCTCTTCTTCGCGCGCGAGTGCCGCGAGCCGCCGGAACGCCGCCTGCGCCGCCGACCCTGGCGCGGCGGCGTACGCGATCAGCCGCTGGTCGGTGTCGGCGATGTGCAGGACCTGGCACTCGAACTCGATCGGCCCGGTGAGCGGGTGGTCGACGCGCTTGACCATCGGGTGCCGTCCGCCGACCTCATGCTCCGCCCACATGGCGGCGAAGTGCGGGGAGAGCGCGAGCAGCTCGCCGGTAAGCGCCGCTATCGAGCGGTCTCCCGGGTACCTGGCGTACGCCGCGCGCAAGTCGGCCACGACCGACCGGGTGAAGGCCAGCGCCTGCTCGTCACCCCAGTACCCGTCATCGGCGGGCCGGGCGAACATCCAGCGGATCATGTTCCTGTCGTCTTCCGCGAATCCGGAAAGGTCGCCGACGAAGAAGGTGGCCAGCCGGTTCCAGGCGAGGATGTCGTACCTGGCGCTCACCACGTAGGCGGGGGTCTCCGGCATGACGTCGATCAGGTACCTGATGCCCGGCGGAACCTCATGGCTGGGCGCCCGGGCCGGCGACGGCTCCTCGCCGGCCACCCGGAACAGGTACTCCCGCTCGTCGCCGCTCAGCATGAGCGCCCGGGCGAGCGCCGCGAGCACGTGCCGGGACGGGCGGGGGCCGCGCCCCTGCTCCAGCCGGATGTAGTAGTCGACCGACAGGCTCGCGAGCTGGGCGACCTCCTGACGCCGCAGCCCGGGTGTCCGGCGGCGCTGGCCGTCCGGCAGCCCGACGTCGCGCGGGCGCAGGCGCTCGCGCCTGGTGCGCAGGAACGCCGCGAGTTCAGCGCGGTTGAGCATGTCTCCAGCTTGCCACTAACCGCCCCGGCCGGCGGCGACGGCAGGCGCGCGGAGCGTGGTACCGCCAGTCCTAGCCTCGGCTGGTCTCTCCCCGCCCGGCGGCAACCGCGGGAGGCTGCGGGCATGACACCGGCAATCGCCCTCGTCACGGGGGCTAACAAGGGGATCGGCCTGGAGACCGCCAGGCAGCTCGGCGGGCGCGGCGCTACCGTGCTCGCCGGCGCGCGCGACGAGGCGCGCGGCCGTGACGCGGAGCGCGTCCTGCGCGCCGAGGGCGTCGACGCGCGCTTCGTCTGTCTCGATGTCACCAGCGAAGGCGCCGCCCGTAAGGCCGCGGAGTGGATCGACGCCGAGTACGGCCGGCTGGACATCCTGGTCAACAACGCGGGCATCGCGTCGAGCGGCGGCCTGCCGAGCGAGACGTCGCTGGCCGGGATGCGGGAGGTGCTCGAAACCAACGTGCTCGGCGTGATCATCGTGACAAACGCGATGCTGCCACTGCTGCGCCGCGCCCCGGCTGGCCGGATCGTCAACGTGTCGTCTGAGCTCGGCTCGGTCACGCTGATGAGCGACCCGTCCGGCCCGATGGGGCAGCTGCCGCCGTCGGTCAGCTACCCCGTGTCCAAGTCGGCGCTGAACATGGTCACCGTCATGTACGCGAGGGAGCTCGCGGGCACCCCGGTGAAGGTGAACGCGGCGAACCCCGGCTACTGCGCCACCGACCTGAACGGGCACAGCGGGTTCCGCACCGCGGCGGAGGGCGCGTCGGTCAGCGTGCACCTGGCCACGCTGCCGGCCGACGGCCCGACCGGGACGTTCTGGGGGTACCGCTGGGGCGGCGGCCCCGCCGGGGACTCACGACGTGCTGCCCTGGTGAGCCCGGGTGCCGGCGCGGGTCAGGACAGCGCGGCGGCCAGGCTGACCCCGGCGAGGACCAGCATGATCACGGCGGCGATCCGGGAGATCCAGGTCAGCGGGATGAGCTTCAGCAGGCCGCGGCCGCCGACGATGGCGAGGCCGCCCACCGCCCACAGCCCAAGGACCGCCCCCGTGGCGACCGCCGCCGGGTCGTGGTAGTGGGCGGCCAGGGTCGCGGTGGCGATCTGCGTGAGGTCGCCGAACTCGGCCACCAGGATCACCATGAAGCTCGTCCCCGCGACGCGCCAGAATCCCGGCTCCCGGCCGTGCAGTTCCACCTGCTCGTCGTCGCCGCCGTCGTGGCGTCCGCGCAGCAGCACCACGGCGCCGACCGCGAACAGGACCGCCACGATGATTTCCAGCGGGCGGTGGGGGATAAGGCCGAGGAGGCTGCCGGCCACGATGGCGAGCCCCACGTGCACCGCGAAGGCGGCCGCGACCCCGGTGAACACCCACGTGGGCCGGTACCGGCTGCCAAGCACCAGGCTCGCGAGCGCGGTCTTGTCGGGCAGTTCAGCGGTGAAGATGACGGCGAAAACGGTCGCCGCGATGGCCAGGCTCACGGGGGGCTGCTCCCTTCAGGCACGACAGCCTATGGCTTCGGTCTGAAGGTCTCGCTCAAGCCCTGCGGGCTCCCGGGCGCCGGGCCCTGAACAGGGCCAGCATGTCGACGTGCCGGCTGAAGAGCTACTCCCCTTCGCTTCGGTATATAAAGACCGCCGGCCAGCGGATTATTCCGCTGGCCGGCGGTCCGCGGCTAAATAGCGTCCATCGGGATGACTTCGAGGACCTCGATGGACGCTCCCGGCATGGTCAGGTGCGGGTGGCCGTCAAGCAGGGTCTCGACCTCATCGGCCGAGCCCGCCTCAAGGATCGAGTAGCCGGCCACGCCGTCGGTGCTCGCCGCGCCCGGGCCTACGTGCGTGGTGTGCGCGAGCGCCGACCCGAGGTCGGTGAGCGCGTAGTCGACCCTGGTCGCCCAGGCCCGCCAGGCCTTCATGCCGGCCTCCAGCTGCTCGGGAGTGGCGTTGGCCAGCTGGTCGCGCGCGGACACCGGCGCACGGTAGAGAATCATGAACTTGGACACCGTGATCTCCCCAGTTCTCGCTGCTCCCTATGGCAGCGCCTGCGCGTGACAATACGCCGGCCGCGGGCAGCCCTCGGTGCAGCCCCTGCCTGACCGCCGGCCGCACGGTGCCAGGCACCGGGTTACCCGGGGCGAGTCTCACTCACCGGCATCCATCTCGGCGAGTACGCGCTCCGCCACCCGGAATGACTCGAGGGCGGCGGGCGCGCCGCAGTACGCGGCGGTCTGGAGCAGCGCCTCGCGGATCTGCTCGCGCGAGCAGCCGTTGTTCACCGCGCCGCGCACGTGGACACCGAACTCGTGCATCCGGTTCAGCGCGGTCAGCATCACCAGGTTGAGCAGGGAGCGGGTGCGCAGGTCGAGGCCGTCCCTGTTCCATACGCGCGCCCCAGACGAACTCGGTGACGAATTCCTGGACTGGCCGGGCGAACTCGCTGACATTACCCATTGAGCGGTCGACGTGCTCGTCGCCGAGCACCTCGCGCCGCATTGACATACCCCTGTCGTACAGGCTGGTCATTACCTCTCCGTTCCGTTGCGCGGTTTGGCCAGGCCGGACAGCAGGAACACGCCGTCCGGCCGTGGAACGCGGGGAACCGCTCGGCCACCACGGGGTCGTGTCCCGCGATGACGCGCGTGCCCGCGTCCTGTTCCATCTCCCGGATCTGATCGAAGGCGGCGTACATGTCCGCGAGGTTCACCACCGTGCTGAACGGCCGGTCCCGTTCCAGCTCTTCGTAGTAGTGCACGGCGTCGGAGGCGAGGATGAGCCGCCCGGGCCCGCCGTCCACGCTGACGACCGCCTGCCCCGGGGTGTGCCCGCCGACCTCGGTGAGCTCGACCCCGGGCGCGACCTGGTGGGAGCGGCCGACCAGGGTCAGCCGCCCGGCGGCGCGCAGCGCGCGCAGGTGGCTGATCTCCGCGGCCTCCGTGTGGTGCGCGAACAGCGTGCGGTCGCCGAGCGGCCCGGTCCAGAAGTCGAACTCCGACCGCGTCATGATGACCTCGGCGGCGCCGAACGCGGGGAGCCCGCCGATGTGGTCGTAGTGCGCGTGCGTGACGACACCTGCCCGACCTCGTCCGGGTTCACCCCGGCGGCGCGCAGCGCGGTCAGCCATGTCCATCAGCGTGGTGCGGCGCCGCGCCGCGCCGCCCGCGGGCGAGAAGCCGGAGTCGACCACGATGGTCCGTGACGGGCTGCGGGCCACCCAGAAGAAGTAGTCCATGCCGAGCGGGCGGTCCGGCTCGCCGTAGACCGGGTAGCTGAGGAACACGTCGGCGGCGCTTGCCTGCCTGGTGCCGTAGCGCACCGCCAGTACTTCGTACGATTCGCTCACCGCGGTCATGGCAAGTCCTCCTGAGCGTGGCCGCCCGAAGGGCGCCTGGCGAGTCCGGGAAAGAGGGGGGCGCGCCTACGCCGCCGCCGCTGCCGTGTAGTCCGCCTCGGCGACCTCGGCGCCCCACTGCGTCGTGCCGTGCGAGACCGCGGTGTGCGTCATCAGCGTGTCGCCGCAGGCACCGTGCCAGTGCTCCTCTCCTGGCTCGGTCCAGATGACGTCGCCGATGCCGACGACGTGCACGTCGCCGGAGCGGTTGGCGACGACGCCCCGCCCCGCGGTGACGACGAGCAGCTGGCCGCCCGGATGGCTGTGCCAGTAGGTGCGTGCGCCGGGGGTGAAGATGACCGTGTTGATCACGACCTTCCCCGTGTCGAGCACCGGGTCCATGTGGACCGTGCCGGTGAACGTCGCGGTCCGCTGCTCGGACGGCTTGCCGGTTACCCGGCCGTGAGAGACGTGCATGCCGGTCAGTTCTCCTTCTGGCCTGGGCGGGCGCGCCCGCCTCCACGCCCGCCTCCGCGCCCGAAGGCGGCCCCTCCCTCGTTCATCGGCTTGTCAGACAATCCGACCAGCCGACAATATGATAAATCTTTTACTCGGCCGCTTCCGGTGAGTCAAGGCCCGCCCCTATTGCAGAGATTGTCCGACAGTCTTATAGTCGGACCACAAAAACGCTGATCTCGACGCCGAGGGAGTTGCCGTGCCTGATTCCGGGCTGAGCGTCATCCAGGTGCAGTACGGGGAGCGGGTCACCCGCAAGAGCGTGGTGCTGCATGACTACGAGCGCTACGGGCAGCCAGACGGCGACCTCCAGATGGATTACAACTACTGGGTCGTGCGGTCCGGGGACCAGACGATCCTCCTTGACACCGGCTACGACATCGCGGCGCGGGACTGGCTGGGCGAGATCAGCGTCGTCCCCACGCCGGAGAGCCTGAAGCTGCTCGGCATCGACCCGGCCGCCGTCGACATGGTCATCACTTCGCACTTTCACTACGACCACATCGGGTACCTGGGGCTGTTCACGAACGCGGTGGTGGTCTCCGGGCAGGCGGAGTACGACTACTGGTTCGGCAAGTGGCGGCAGAACGACCTCGCGGGCGAGTTCACCGTCCCCGAGCACCTGGAAGCCGTGCGCCGGGCCGAGAATGACGGGCGGCTGCGCCTGGTCGGCGCGGAGGTCGAGGTCCACCCGGGCATCACCGTCTACCCGGTCGGCGGCCACTGCCCGGGCGAACTGCTGACCATGGTCCGCAGCGCGAGCGGCCCGAAGATCATGGCGGCGGACGCCGCGCACTTTTACGAGCAGGTCGAGAACGAGTGGCCGTTCTTCGCGTTCACCTCGCTGCCCGAGATGAGGGCGGCGCTGAGCTTCATCAACCAGCTGGCGGCCGATACCGGGGCCGAGGTCATCCCCGGCCACGACGGGCGGGTGCGGGACAAGCACCCCGCTCTCGACGGGCCCGCCAGCCGCATCGCCACTGTTATCGGATAAGCGCAGTTATCGGATAAGCACGGGCATCGGATAAGCACCGGCATCGACTGACCCACGGGAGCACCGGATGTCACTGACGAAGCGCCAGCAGGAGATCAAGGACGAGTTCATCAAGGTCCGCGGGACCTGGGGAGACGCCTGGGAGGACATCCTGCGGCTCGACCCGGAGTTCCTCGCCAGCTACCTGAAGTTCTCCGCCGTCCCGTGGCGGAAGAACCACCTCGACGACAAGGTCAAGGAGCTCATCTACATCGCGGTCGACGCCAACGCCACCCACATGTACCTGCCCGGCGTCCGGCAGCACATCGCGGCCGCGCTGCGGCTGGGCGCGACACCCCAGGAGATCATGGAGGTGCTCGAGCTCTGCGCCACGCTCGGCATTCACGCCATGAACATCGGGGTCCCCATCCTCGTCGAGGTGCTTGAGGAGAAAGGCCTGCGGACCGGGCCCGCGCCGCTGACCGACTACCAGGAAGAGGTCAAGGCCGAGTTCACCGCGACCCGCGGGTACTGGCACTCGTTCTGGGACGAGATGCTCGAACTCGACCCCGAGCTGTTCGCCGCGTACACCGAGTTCTCCTCGCACCCCTGGCACCACGGCACGCTCGAGCCCAAGATCAAGGAGTTCATCTACATCGCGTTCGACACCGCGGCGACGCACCTGTACGTCAAGGGGCTCAAGCTGCACATCGAGAACGCGGTCGGGTACGGCGCGACGCCGCAGGAGATCCTCGAGGTGATGGAGATCGCCAGCGTGCTCGGCATCCACGCGGTCACCTCGGCGGCCCCGATCCTCGCCGAGCTGGCCAGGGACCTCTTGCCCGTCGAGGACGACGGGTAAGGGCATAGCACCCCTGAGCCTCCCATTCCTGTCAGGCATGGCGGCGACGTGACAGGCATTTCTCTTCCGCGCCGCGGCGGCCTAGCGTCGATCACGAGCCGGCGACCTTCGCCGGCTGCCGGCGGCGATTGCGAGAAGGCCCATGACGGAGGTCCGTTCCCAGGTTCCGGCTAGGCCTGCCGCCGCGGAGGCGTCCCCCTGGCTGGTCGTCGCGCAGGGGGCGGCGATGCTGGCGGTCGGCATGGGCGTCGGGCGGTTCGTCTACACCCCGATCCTGCCGCTGATGGAGCGTCAGGCCGGCCTGTCCGCGTCGATGGCGTCGAACCTGGCCACGGCGAACTACCTCGGGTACCTCATCGGCGCGCTGACCGGCATCTTCGTGCCCGCGGTAGCGCGGTCGAGGCTGACGGCGCGCCTGTCGCTGCTCATCGTGACCGCGACACTGGCGCTCATGCCCGTCACCGAGGACGCGACCGCCTGGCTGGCGCTGCGGCTGATCGCGGGCGTGGCGAGCGCCATGTTGTTCGTGATCGCGACTTCCGCGATGCTTGCCCGCCTGCACCGGGGCGCTCAGCACCTGCTCGGCTGGGGCTTCGGCGGGGTGGGGCTGGGTATCGCCCTGTCCGGCGCGCTCGTGCTCGGCTTGCAGTCGGTTTCGACGTGGCGGGCGGCGTGGTGGGGCGCGGCGGTCCTCGCGGCGGTGCTCGGCCTCGCGGCGTGGACACTGCGCCCGGAGCAGGCCGGGATCAGGACGCTGCCCCAGCGGCCCGGGGACGTGCCCCGCACGCACCGGTGGTTCGCGGCGCTGCTGGCCAGCTACACCCTCGAGGGCATCGGCTACATCATCGCCGGTACGTTCCTGGTCGCCGCGATCAGCCAGAACTCACCCGGCTGGCTCGGCGGCGGCGCCTGGATCGTGGTCGGCATCGCCGCGACGCCCGCCTCGGCGATGTGGGCCTACCTGGCCGCCGGCGGTCGCGGTCGACGCTGCTGCTGGCCGCGCTGATCGTGCAGGCGGTCGGCATCGCCCTGCCCGGCCTGGCCGGCGGCATCGCGCCCGCGCTGATCTCGGCCGTGCTGTTCGGCAACACGTTCGTCGCGATCGTCTCGCTGGCCCTGGCGATCGGCGCGCACCTGCAGTTCCCGCGCTCGGTCGCGCTCTTGACGGCCGGGTACGGCGTCGGCCAGATCCTCGGGCCCCTTGTCGTCAAGCCGCTGCTGCACGGCGGCTACCGCGACGCGCTGCTCGTCGCCGCCGCGCTAGTGCTGGCCGCGGCCGTCGCCGCGGCCGCGTTGCGCGTCAGGTTCCCGTATCGCGTCGGTGCCATGATCGAACCATCGGTGTCCGTACCGGACCGCTGAGCGGGATTCGGCGGCGCATTCCGCGGCATCCGCCGTCATCAGGAAATCCGCCGTCATCAGGAAGGGAGCGATGCGATGTCCGTCCCGGCACCGCGCACCTCACCGCTCGCCGGCCTCGGGGTCACGAGCCCCGTCCTGGCCGCGCCCATGGCCGGCGGCCCCACGACGGCCGCGCTCGTGGCGGCGGCCGCGCGATCCGGCGGCATGGGCTTCCTGGCCGCCGGATACAAGACCGCCGAACAGCTCCAAGCGCAGCTCACTGAGGTCCGCGCGGCCGTCCCGGTCTTCGGAGTCAACCTGTTCGCCCCCAATCCGCTCGCCGATCGACCCCGCGGAGTACCGCCGCTACGCCGACGCGCTGCGCCCCCTCGCGGAGCGCTACGGAGTCGAGTTGCCTCCCGCGCCGGTCGAGGACGACGATCACTGGGAGCAGAAGCTCGACCTCCTCCGCCGCGACCCGGTACCCGTCGTGAGCTTCACCTTCGCGATCCCCCCGCGCCAGGTCATCGACTCCCTGCGGTCCCGCGGGAGCATCGTCGCGCAGACCGTCACGAACGCGACCGAGGCCCGCGCCGCGACCGACGCCGGCGTCGACATGCTCGCTGTCCAGGGCTGCGCGGCCGGCGGTCACTCCGCCACCCTCACGCCGAGCCGGTTCCCTGAGCCGATCCCGACCGCCGTGCTTGTCGCCATGATCCAGGACGCCACCCGGCTCCCGGTCATCGCCGCCGGCGGGCTCGCCACCCCGGCCCAGGTCGCGGCGGTCATCCACTCGGGCGCCCAGGCGGTCATGGTCGGCACCGCCCTGCTGCGCACGTCCGAGAGCGGTGCCTCCGCGGTGCACCAGGCCGCCGTCGCCGACCGCTCCCACGGCGAGACGGTCCTGACCCGGGCCTTCAGCGGACGGCCGGCGCGCGGGATCCGCAACCGGTTCATCGACGAGTACGACGCGATCGCCCCGTCCGGGTACCCGGCCGTGCACCACCTGACCAGCCCGATCCGCAAGGCCGCGGCCGCCGCGGGGGACCCCGAGTCCGTGCACCTGTGGGCGGGAACGGGCTATCAGCAGGCCGCCAGCTGGTCAGGCGGCCGACGTCCTGCGCGCGCTGGCCAGCGCGTGCTGACCGCCGCGGGGAGCCCACGGACGTGGAGGTAGAACTGCGGCACCTGCGGGCCTTCGTCGCGGTGGCGGCCTCGCGCTCGTTCACCCGCGCCGCCGAGCAGCTGTTCATCACCCAGCCTGCTCTCACCAGGACGATCAGGCAGCTCGAGTCGTTGCTCGGCGCGGCCCTGATCGACCGCAACACGCACCCGGTCTCGCTGACGCCGGCCGGGGAAGAGTTCCTTCCCTACGCGTCCCGGATCCTCAGCGACCTGGAAATCGGCGTCGGCGTGATCCGTAAGCACGCCAACGTCCGCCTCGGTTTCAGCTGGCTGCTGCCCGACCCGTGGGCGCAGCACACGGTCACCCAGTTCGAGAGCGGCACCGGAAACTCCGTCAGCCTCATCCGCTGCGACGACCCGCTCGCCGCGGTCGACGAGGGCCAGGTGGACGTGGCGCTCGTCCGGGGAGTCGGCCAGGGAACGCGGCCGGTGCGCATCGTCCACCTCTTCGACGAGACTCGCGTCGCCGTCTGCTCCGTTCACTCCAGCTTCGCCGTCGCCGAGGAGCTTGACTGGAACGACGCGCCAGAGTGGACCCTGGTAGTCAACACCGTCAGCGGCACCACCGGGCCCTGGTCCTGGCCGGCCGGCGCCGGGCCGCGGCGCGTCGTCGCCACGGCTAACTTCGACGAGTGGATCGAGTCAGTCGCCGCTGACCGCGGCATCGGCATCGTCCCCGACGTGGCCAGGCGGCGCAGCATCCACCCCGCGGTGCGCTTCATCCCGCTACGTAACGCGCCGCTCAGCCCGGTATCCCTCGCGTTCCGCCCTGGTGTCCGCGAGCCCTTGCTCAGGAGCTTCGTCCAGGCCGCCCGCGCGGCCGGGAACCTCCAGAATGAGTAGCCTCCGGGCGAAAAATTACCCAACCAATTTGCAGGGCATCGCGTCTCAGGAGTTGTGATTCGGGCATGGATGAGTCCGGACTCTTTACTGAAGGGATTGGCCGAATGACCCGCAACTCGCGTACCGCCCAGAATTCACTAGCCGGTGGGATCGTGGCTATCGCGGCAATTCTCGCGGCCGCCTGCAGCTCGAGCAGTTCGGGTACCGGCCGGCCAGCCGTCGGCTTCGCAATCCAGCGTTGCCACTGCTAGCGCAGCCGCGAGCGCGACTACCTGGCAGGCTTCAAGCCCGACGCGCCCGCGCCGTCCAGCAGTGCGCCGGCCAGCAGTGCGCCCGCGGCCGCGCCGTCCTGCGCTACGTCAAATCTGCACATTACGCTCGGCGATGGCGGCGCTGGCGCGGGCACCGATTTCACCGTCCTTGATTTCGCCAACAGCGGCACCTCGACTTGCACGCTTTTCGGATTTCCCGGCGTTTCGCTAACTAATTCCTCGGGCGCGCAGATTGGCGCCGCCGCCACCCGCAACCCGTCTAAGGCCGCCGCCGTGATCACGCTCGCCCCCGGGGCCAAGGCCAGCGCGACGCTTGGCGTGGCCAACGCCGAGAACTACCCGGCGGCGGCCTGCAAGCCGACGGCCGCGGCCCAGCTGAAGGTCTACCCGCCGAACCAGACCCAGCCGGTAGAGCTGCCCTTCACCGCCACCGGCTGCGCCGTCTCGTCCACGCACCAGCTGAGCGTCACCGCGGTCACCGCCGGGGCCGGGCAGACCGTGCAGGGGTGAATCCCGGGCCAGGCGTCACCCTCCGGCGGCAGCCGGTTCATCCGGCGCTATGGGCGATTTTTCGTAAGAACTACTAATTTCATCTGAAGGCGCCGGAAACTACTCGTCAGTATGCCCGGTTGCGTGTGATAATCACCGTGCTCGTACCACATTGATGGCATCCCTCACCACAGCCGCAGGCGGCCGACATCCAGCGGTCGCCATCAAACGTCAGGAGTGTGCCCCGAGCATGGCTCTCTCTGTCCGTTCACGCCTTTGGGCCGGCCTCGCCGCGGGGGTGCTGACCGTCGCGACGTCAGCCGCCGCGACCGCCGGCGCCGCCCAGGCCGCGTCGCCCCCCGGGCCTAACACCCCCGAGAAGGTACCGACCGGGCTCCTCGCATCGGCGCTGCCCGGTGCGTCGGTCTTCGGCGACACCCCGTCAGACACCCCAGAGCAGGTCTCCTTCATCCTGAAGGAGCGCAACCTCTCCCAGCTTGAGTCGTCCGTCACCAAGGGCCTGACCAGCTTCGACTCCGTGGGCCGGTTCGCCAGCAAGTACGGGCAGACCTCGGCCGCGGTCAGCGCGCTGACGCACTACCTGGCCAAGTTCGGCATCACGACGACGGTCTACCCGGGCAACGTGGACGTGTCGGCGTCCGGCACGGCCGGCGAGTTCGACCAGGCGCTCACCATCAAGCAGATGAACTACCACGTCCCCGCGCAGCACGGCGTCAACGGGCACCGGATCCCGGCGCAGACGGTCTACAGCGCCACCACCGCGCCCGAGCTGCCGTTCGGGATCTCGCAGTACGTGCTCGCCGTCCTCGGGCTCACCAACTACGCCCCGTTTGACAGCAACGCGGTTCACCTGAACGAGACGACCAAGGCGACGCCGGCCGCGTCCTCGCCCGATGCCCCCGGCAGCTTCCTGCCCTCCGACTTCGCCGCCAACTACGGGCTGGCCCCGCTCTACAAGAAGGCCAACGGCTCCGGGGAAACGATCGGGATCGTCACCCTGGCCGCGCTCGACGTGGGCGCGCCCGAGTTCTTCTGGCAGAACGTCGCGAAGATCCCGGCCACCGGGCGCACCGTGACCGTGGACAACGTCGACGGCGGGCCCGGCGCGCCGAGCGACGCCGCAGGCACCGGCGAGACCGACCTCGACATCGAGCAGTCCGGCGGCCTCGCCCCCGGCGCCAACGTGATCGTCTACCAGGCGCCGAACTCGGACACCGGCTTCATCGACGGCTTCTTCTCCGCCGCCAGCCAGAACACCGCCGACACGGTCTCGACCAGCTGGGGCGAGTCCGAGACGATCGTCAGCGCGGCGGTCGCCGCGGGCCAGGAGACGGTCGCCTACGAGGCCGCCTTCGACGAGGCGTTCCTCGAGCTGGCCGACCAGGGCCAGTCGATCTTCGCCTCCGCGGGCGACGCGGGCGCCTACGACGCCTCGGGCGACCTGGGCAGCACCAACCTGTCCGTGGACACCCCGGCCGACAGCCCGTACATCACCTCGGCGGGCGGCACCACGCTCCCCTGGAGCGGCACGATCACCGGCTCGGCCGGGTCCGCCGCGGTTAGCGTCACGGCCCAGCGCGCCTGGGGCTGGGACTACCTGTGGCCGGCCATCGCCAGCACCATGGGCACGACCTTCGCGGACGCCGCCAAGGCGTTCGTGGTCGGCGGCGGCGGCGGGTTCAGCACCGTCGAGCGCGAGCCGTCCTACCAGCAGCTCGTGTCGGGCACCAGCAACTTCCACGGGGAGCAGTACCTGACCCCGACCGCCTTCCAGACGGTCGTCCCCGGCACCAACTTCGTGGAGCCGACCGACTGGAACGTCAGCCAGACCCCGGCCGCGGTCAGCGGCGGCGGCTCGGGCCGCGCGGAGCCTGACCTGTCCGCCGACGCCGACCCGGAGTCCGGCTACCTGCTGTACGAGCCGTCCTTCGCTGGCGTGGGACAGCCGGTCCTGCAGCCCGGGTGGGGCGGCACGAGCTTCGTGTCACCTCAGTTCAACGGGTCGACGGCAGTCATCGACTCCGTCCTCGGGCACCGGATCGGGCTGTGGAACCCGAGCATCTACTCGTTCGCGAGGGGTTCCGCCAGCCCCGTCACGCCGCTCAGCCAGGCGAGCAGCAACAACGACAACATCTTCTACACCGGCAACCCGGGCGAGCGCTACAACCCGGCGACCGGCCTCGGCGTGCCGAACCTCGCCAAGTTCGCCAGCGACCTGGCGCGGTAACCCGGCAAGCGACCGCGAGCGCGGCGTAAGCACCGCGTCGCGGTACCAGGCCGAGAGAAGGAACCGGGCCGTCCCGACCCACGGGACGGCCCGGTTTCCTGTTCCCGGCGGCGGGAGCCACCGACGGCGCCCCTCGCAACAAGAGCAAAGTCATGATCAGTCCGAACGGGTGCGTGCTTCGCCTTCCACGCCCACTGCTCAGCGCGGGGTGTCGGGGTAAGCCGCACCCGTTCGGATGCTCGATTTTGACTGGCTAGCCGGGCGGGGCGACCGGGGCGGTCTGGCCGGAGCGGCGGAGCGCCGTCCGCGACGAAGCCGCTGGCCTTGAGTTCCTCGACGAGCTCGTGCAGGAACTGGGCGGTCTCCTGGCGCCTGGTTTTCGCCGTGCCCACCGCCTGCGGGATCTCCATGAACCGGCCCGCGATGAGCCGGTAGGCGGGGTGCGCGGCGACGAATTCCGTCATCGGCTCCCTGACCCCCGCCGCGGCCTCCAGGTTCCCGCTGAGGAACGCCTCGGTGCCCTCGCGTGCCGCGCACGACGGTCGCGTGCCTGAGGGTGCGGGTCAGGAACAGGTCGTAGGCGGAGCCGTCCTTCACGCCGATGCGGACACCCGGGCTGTCAACCTCGGCCACCGTGGTCAGCGGCGACCCGTTCGGCACCGCGTACACGCCCTCGATCAGGACGTACGGCGCGGTGAACGTGATCTCCGCCGCGCGCGCGGGCTCGATCGCCAGGAAGCAGATGTCGGCCTGCCCGGTGACCGTCGCCTCGAATGACTCGCGGGCCGCCGTCGAAGCAGCGGAACTCGGCCTGGACGCCGAGCCGGGCGGCGACCTCGTTCGCTATGTCGACCGTGACGCCCGCTCGGTGCCGCCGGCGTGCCCTGAACCAGGACCGGATTGCCCAGGTTGAGCGCGGCCCGCAGGGTGCCGGTGGGGGTGAGGTCCGTGACGATGCCGGGCGTGGCATTCGGCATGCGCCCACGATAGCGGCCGCCCTCGGGCCAGGGCGGGCGCTACGCCCCGGCGGGCGCTACGCCCCGGGCGCTGGCGTCCAGGCGGGGTCCCGGCCGGACAGCGCGAGCACGCGGTCGAGCGTCGACGCGGTCGGCGGTACCTCGACCGGCTCGGCGAACCCCTTGTACTGGCGGAACAGGTCGGCGTTCGCCTCGACGGCCCGCATGGCGGCGGCCGCGGCCGGCTCGCTGACCGTGTACGCCTGCCCGGTGGCGGCGGCGAGGTCCCAGCCGTGCAGCACCATCTCGGCGATGTTGAGCGCGGCGACGTCGGCCGACGGGCATGGGCGAGCCCATCACGTCGAGCGAGCGCTCCCACGTCGCCGGGTCGGCCCAGGCGGCCAGGGCGCGGTCGAGTTGCGCCCGGTAGTCGGCGGCGAAGCCAGGGTCGGCCGCGAAGTCACGGTCCATCAGGTCCTGGCCGACCGACTCGCCTTGCGCCCGGGCGTCCAGCGAGTAGGAGGTCCAGAGGATGAGGTGGTTGAGCAGGGCGCGCACGTCCCATTCGGTGCACGGGGTCGGCCCTCCGAACTGGCCGGCGTCCACGTGCGCCACGGTGCGCGCGGCGGCGTCGGCCGCGTCGGTCATCTCGGCATGCAGGTTCATGGTCGGTGAGGCTAGCGGCGCACGTCGCGGGCGTCTTGAAGAAACGCGACAGTTACCCTGGGTGGCGTGACCGCATCAGGCGCGTCGGCCGGGTCGGCGCGCCGAGGGCGATGGGCGCGGGCGTGCTGCACGCGGAGACCGCCGCCACCAGGTTCACCCTGTCCAGGCACCTGCCGCCGGACGACCTCGCGCCGTTCCTCGACTACTGGTGGGTGGTCCGCTGGGACCTGCGCGGCCAGCCGCCCCACGAGCAGGCGATCCTGCCGCACCCGAACGTGACCCTGGCCTTCGAGGCGAGCGGCGCGGGGGTCTTCGGCGTGGACCGGTCCATCTTCACCCGGCGGCTGACCGGAGAGGGCAAGGCGCTCGGCGTCCGTTTCCGCCCCGGCGGCTTCCACCCGTTCTACCGGAAGTCAATAGCCACCCTGAACGATCGCGTCGTCCCCGCCCGGCAGGTATTCGGCCCCGAGGCGGACGAGGCGTGCGCGGCGGTGATGTCGCCCGGCGCCGACGACGACCGCCATGGTCGCCGCGGCGGAAGGGCTGCTGCGCGGGTTCGGCGCCGTGCCGGACCCGGTCGCCGCGCAGGTGGCCGCCATGGTCGAGCGGGTCAGCGCCGATGCCGAGCTGCGCCGGGTGACCGCGCTCGCCGAGGTCTTCGGGATGCCCGAGCGGCGCCTGCAGCGGCTGTTCGCCGAGTACGTCGGTGTGTCGCCCAAGTGGGTGATCCGCCGCGCCCGGCTGCTCGAGGCGGCGCGGCGCGCGGACGCCGGCGACGTCGTGGACTGGGCCGCGCTGGCGCTCGACCTGGGCTACGCCGACCAGGCGCACCTGACCCGCGACTTCACCGCCACCCTGGGCGTTCCGCCGGCCAGGTACGCCAGGGGAGGGCCGGCCGCCGGGCGCGGTTAGCTCGCCGGGACCAGGCGGTAGACCGCGCCGGCGGCGTCGTCGCTCACGTACAGCGCGCCGTCGGGGCCGGGCACCGCGTCCACCGGGCGTCCCCAGAAGCTGCCGTCGGCGTTCTCGAACCCGCCGACCAGGGTGACCGAGGGCGTCAGCGTGCCTTTCGCGGCGTTCCACGCCAGCCACAGCACCGCGGGCGCCTGCGGCGGCTGGCGGTTCCACGAGCCGTGCACGGCGACCACGGCACCGCCCGACCACGGCGCCGGGACCTTGCTGCCCTCAAGGAAGGTGGTGCCGAGCGGCGCGCTGTGCGCGGGAAGCCCGACCTCGACCGGCGCGAGCGCCGCGCAGTTCAGCTTGGTCCCGCCCGGGTTGGTGACCGAGTTGGGCACCAGCGGGACGTTGGCCAGCGATCCCGCCGGGCTGCTCGTCGTCCTGGTCCGGGTCGCAGTACGGCCAGCCCAGGTCCCGGCCCGCCGTGACCGGCACGACCTCGTCCGGCGGGTGGTCGTTGACGTAGGCCCGGATGACCTTGCCGAACGCGTCGCGTGTACGGCGCGTAGGCGCCGTGCGACGGGTACGGGATGTTGTCCCGCTCGTTCACCGCTGTCCAGACCGAGCCGTCCGGCGCCACCGCCAGGCCCTCGCCGTTGCGGACCCCGCGCTCCACCACCCGCAGGTCCGTCCCGTCGGGGCGCACGGCCATGATCACCGCGCGCTGCGGCGACATCGTCCGGTCGTCGGGGTTCGCGTTCGACGAGCTGCCCACGTTGAAGTAGACCGTCCCGTCGGCGGCGACCGTCACGTCCTTCATCCGGTGCACGTCGTCGCCGCTGGGGTCGAGGTCAGGCAGCCCGCTGGCGATCACCGTGCGGGCGCCGCTGATCCCGCCGGATCCCCACGGGTACCGGTCGATCTGGTCCGTCTCCGCGACGTACAGCACCCACTTGCCGCTCGAGCCGGGCGAACGCCATGCCCTGCGGAGAGGTCAGCCCGGACAGCAGGATCGTCATGGTCGCGGTGCCCGCCGTGTCCGGCCGCAGCTCCGACGATCCTGCCGTCGCCCGGCTCGCTGACCAGAAGGTCGCCCTTCGGGCGTCCAGGCCTCCATCCGCGCGTCGGGCACCCGCGCCCACACCTGGGCGGTCCAGCCGGCCGGCATCGTCAGCGTGCGCGGCGCGGACAGCGCCCCGCCGCCTTCGCCCGCCGGCACGACGAGGGGCGTCGCCGCCGCCGACGCGACGGCTGGCGGCGCCGAAGACGAGAGGCGGCGCCGTGCCCTGTCCCTGGCCCGGAGACCCGGCGCAGGCCGACGCGGCGGCGATGGCGGTCGTCGTGAGCAGCACCAGCGGGAAACGACGGAAACGCATCGTCATGGGGTCACCACCCGTCCAGCCAGTCTGGCGGCGCGGCGCTGCGGCACGCCGAAGTCTCCGCCGGGATGACACGCGGTCCATCGGTAGGCGCGCTGGTGCCGAGTTGCGGGCTGGTCTGATGGTGGCCGTCAGGCGGGCGGGAGCGCCGCCCGGATCTTCGCGGCGTACTCCTCGGCCGGGTGCTCGGCGTCGTACGGGTGCCGCGGCCCGAGCCAGAACCGCAGCCCGTCCTTCGGGTTGCGCGGGATGACGTGCAGGTGCAGGTGCGGCACCGACTGGCTGACCACGTTGTTGACGAGGATCATGCTTCCCGCCGCGCCGAGGCCGTCTTCGACGGCCCGCTCCAGCCGCTGCGCCGTCGTGAGGAACTCGGCGGCGAGCGCGGCCGGGAGGTCGGACAGCAGCCGCAGGTGCGCCTTGGGCACCAGCAGCGTATGGCCGCGGAAGAGCGGCCGGTGGTCGAGGAACGCCAGCAGGTTCTCGGTTTCCAGGATGCGCGTCGCGGCCGCCTCGCCCCGGATGATCGCGCAGAACACGCAGTTCGCGGCTGAGTCACGGCCATCCGTTGAGCCAGGCATTCCCGCAGTGTAAGGCCCGCGTGCGCGCGCCGTTTCCGCGCCCTTCTGCCTGGCTGGCTAGTCCACGGCGAGCTCGTCGTCGACCCAGCGGGTGACGATCTGCTCGAGCACGTTGAGCGGCACCGCGCCGTTCCCGAGTACCGTCCCGTGGAACGCGCGGATGTCGAAGCGCGGACCCAGGGTGGCCTCGGCCGCGCCGCGCAGCCGCCTGATCTCGTCCCGCCCCGTCATGTAGGCGAGGGCCTGGCCGGGCCAGCCGATGTAGCGGTTGATCTCGTTGACCACGTTGGCGCGGGTAGTGGCGGTGTTGCGCCACATGAAGTCGATCGCCTGGTCCCGGGACCAGCCGTAGTAATGCATGCCGGTGTCCACTACCAGGCGGCAGGCGCGCAGCGCGTCGAAGGAGAGCATGCCGAGCCGCTGCAGGTCAGAGGTATACAAGCCCATCTCGTCGGCCAGCCGCTCGCAGTACAGGCCCCAGCCCTCGACGTAGCCGCAGACCTCGGCGTCGAGGAACCGGCGGTAGTCGGGCAGCGGCAACGTCTGCGCCGAGGCGATCTGCAGGTGGTGACCGGGCGTGCTCTCATGGAAGGACAGCGCCTCGTACTCGTAGGAGAACCGCTCTTCCGGATCGGCGGTCAGCACGCAGAAGGCCCCGGGGCGCGCCCCGCCAGCGGCCGGCCCCCGGTAGTAGGCCAGGGGCGCGTTGCCCGCCTCGACCGCGTCGATCTCCTCGATGACGCAGCCCGGGATGTCGTAGCGCGGGAACCACCGGTCGCGGACCGACTCGGCGCGGTCGAGGGCGCCGGCGGCGACGGCGACGATCTGCGCCGTATCGGAGAAGCGCAGCGCCCGGTCCTCGCGCAGCCGGGTGAGGATCTCCGGGTGCTCGGACGTGCCAAGCGCGCGCTGGCCGAGCTCCGCCCATTCCTCGCGCAGGGCGGTCAGGGCGTCCAGGCCGGCCTGGTGGATTTGCTCCGGGCTGCGGTCCGTGGTGGTGTGCCGCCTTACCGCCGCGAGGTAGCCGTCCGCGCCGCCGGGCACGAACCGGATGCCCACCTGGTCGTCAGGCCTGGCCGCGGGCAGCAGCTCGCCCTCCAGGCAGGACAGCAGCCGCCTGATGGCCGGCCGGACCTCGTCGGCGACGATGGCGGCCGCGCGTTCCCGCGCGCCGTCCGGGAGGCCGCCGGCGGTACCGCCAACAGTGGCGAGCGTGTCGGCGGAGATGTCCTTGGCCAGGTGGCCGGCGAGTGAATCGATGGCCTGGCGAAGGCCGACCCGGGTCGAGCGCCGACCGTCGGCGGCCGCCTGCCGGTAGCGGGCGGTCGCCTTGTCGAGGAAGCCGGGCAGCGACCGGAGCCGTTCCAGGTAGTCGGCCACCGCCGTGCTGTCGCCGATAACCGCGGTTGGCACCGACTGGAACACCATGGCGGCCGGGGAGACGTACCCGTCGGCGCTGGCGTTGGCTTCCCACAGGCCGTGCTCGAGGTCGGCCCGCGCCGCCCCGGCCAGGTGGCCGAGGACAGCCGCGTTGACCTGCGCCGCCTCGTCGAGCCCGGTCGCGTCAAGGTCCGCGAGCCGCCGCTCGATGGCGGCGATCCGCGCCGCGCCGCGGGCCGCGCCGTCACGGCTGGGGTCGGGGACCAGCCCGTCGAAGCCCGGTACCCCGAGCTCGGTGGCGGTGAACGGGTCGATGGTATGGACGAGCGTGAAGTACTCGTCGCAGAGCTGGCCGAGCTGCTGTGCTGGACTCACGGTATGCCCCTGGCGTTTGATTCCGTAACTACTGTAACGACCCATTTCCGGCAAAACCAGGATCATTCCGAACGGATGGGTGACGTCGCCGCTCGGCCCGCCCCGCACCTGAAACCGGGGCGTATCGGTCAGGTGCCCGATGTCTCCGGCGCCCGTTACCCCATCATGAGGCGCGCAAGTTATCTCAGACCTCGCCGTAGGCGGCGGAAGCGGCACGCCCCTTGGTCACGCGGGTCACCCCCGTAACCTCGCAAGGAGCAGACTGTGCCCGCAAGCGCCCAGCCCGGCGACGCCGTCTTCGCGGCGTGCCTGCGGCTTTTCCGTAGTTACCCGATGGCCGTCAGGCGGCACTACGCCGAGCACCGCTACGGCTCGATGGTGCTGATGAACCGCGACTCGGGGACGGTGCGGTTCTACGTCCTCATCATGGAGTGGGAAGAACTGTTCGTGCTGCGGCACTGGGACCGCCGTGACGGGGCCCGGGCGGAGATCGGGCCGCGCCAGCCGGTGCCGGCCGGGGTCAGCCAGGTGATCGAGACGAGCGTCCCGGTGCCGCGGGACGGCGCGCTGTTCGGCTGGGTGTCGGGCTACCAGGTGCAGGCGGTGCTCGCCGCCTACGGGCGGCTGCCCGAGCCGTGGGATGACGCCTCCGCCCTTCCCGGGGTGCTGGTGATGCCGCTGGTCGGGAGCCAGCCCGCCGAGTGGCCGCCGCTGGCCGCGAGCCCGCTTGACGACGGGAAGCTGTGGGGCTACCTCGAGCGAGGCCAGCTAACGGACCTTGGCCCGCTGGTCACCCGCCGTTCGGGGTGCGTGTTCCTGGTGCCAGGCGGGGACGGGGCCGCCGGGGGGCGTCGGGCCGGCGCCCGCGTCGTGGTCACCGAGCGGCTGAGCACCGAGGAGTTCTGGCTGCCGGCCGGCGTCTACGCCGATCACTGGACGCTGCGGGAGGGCACGCCGACGGCGACGGCGCGGCAGTTGCTCGCGCTGCCCGGCGTGGTCGACCTGGCCGGCGGCCGCGGCCAGCAGCACCTCCTCGGCGTTTAGTGGCCCTAATAACTCGAACAGAATCAGCCAGAAAACAGCTTTAAGGCGGCTTGTTGCCCGTTTGTGCTGGCTCGTTCCCCGTGAAGTTGCTACCGTTCCCCTGCACACATCACCGAGGGGAATCGCCATGGCCGGGATGGTCTTCTTCACCGACAATTACCAGGACCGCAGCAGCGACGACGGGTATCAATTCGAGTTCTTCTGCCGTCGCTGCGGCAACGGCTACTCTCGCCGTTCCAGCACTCGGTGACCGGCTTCGGCGGCCGGCTGCTCCGGCTCGGCGGCGACATGATCGGCGGCGCAGTCGGCGAGCAGGCGTCGCAGCTCGGCTGGGACGCCGAGTTCATGCGCGACACCGTGCGCGGCTCGACCCGCGACAAGGCGCTCGCCAAGGCCGTCGAGCAGATGAAGCCGTACTTCAAGCAGTGCCACAACTGCGGCCAGTGGGTGTGCGACCAGGTCTGCTGGAACACCGAGCGCGGGCTGTGCGTGACCTGCGCGCCCAAGCTGGACCAGGCGATCGGCGCAAATGCAGGCGCAGGCGCAGATCCAGCAGCTGAACAGAAGATCCAGGCACAGGACTGGACGAAGGACATCAACTACCGCGACCAGGCGACCGGCGCTGTGCCCGTCCTGCGGCCAGGAAAGCGGCGCGGGCAAGTTCTGCCAGGACTGCGGCCACCCGCTGGCCGCCGCGCAGGCGGCGAAGAAGTTCTGCGGCAACTGCGGAACCGCGCTGAACGGCGCGAAGTTCTGCGGCGAGTGCGGCACCCCGGCTAGCTGACGGTGAGCTCCGCCCAGTACCGGCTGCTCGCCGCCGGCGGGACCGAGCTTGAGGACGGGCAACGGCGACGTGACGGTGGCGGACGGGGTGCTTGAGCTCCAGCCCGCCGGCGGCACCGCGCTGCGCGTCCCGTCCGGCCGGATCGCCTCGGTCGCCGGAGCCTGAGCCGTTCATCGTGCTCGTTACGCTCGCGGACGGCACCGCGCTCGAGCTCAGCACGGCTCGGCCGGATGCGCACGCAGCTGCTCGACGAGCTGCGCGACGCGCGGGCCGAGGTCGCCGCGGCGGAGTCGGGCGCGGTGGGCGAGGCCGCCCGGTTCACCGGAACGGCCGGGGCTGCCCCGGCCGACGTTCACGTCTTCGACGACGCGCTGCTGGTCATGGCGGGCGGCCGCGCCAGGCGGGTCGCCTTCTCCTTCGTCGCGCGACGTGCGGGCGCGGGACTACATCGTCACCGTCGACGTGGCCGGCCAGGGCGCGCTCGCCGTCACGCGGCTCGGCCGGCGCACCGGACGAGTTCGCGGCGCTGCTCACCGAGCGGCTGCGGGAGGCGCGGAACCGCACGTCGGCCTTCCTCGGCTCGCTGCTGCCCGGCCTCGACCCGATGGCGCTGCGCGCCGCCGCCGGGCTGCTGCGCGACGGCGTGGCCGTCCGGGCCCGCGCGCTCGACGCGATCCATCCCGACCTCAGCGCCACGCTGCTGCGGGTCGCGACGCTGCCCGGCAGGCTCGCGGCGCGTGTCCGGCCTCGCCGAGCAGGCGGACCTGGCGATCGGCTTCAAGCAGGTGACCTCGGTCCGCCGGGCGGCGGTCGGCCTCACGCCCTGGCAGGACCCGTCCGTGACGCCGCACATCGGCCAGCACGAGACCCCCGGCGGGCGGTTCGGCCCCGGCCTCGGCGGCGTGCTGGCGGCCGGCGTCATGTCGGGCATGGGGCCGGGCGGCGGTCCCGGCGGCTACGGCTCGGGCGGCTACGGCGGGTTCGACGGCTACGGCGGGCCGTTCGGCGGCGGCCCCGGCGGCTACGGCGACTACTGGGCGTTCCGCGCGCTCGGCGCGGGGATGAACTGGAACTCCGGCGGCGGCCACCAGCCGATGGCCCAGCGGGCCAACGTCCGCTGGGGCCTGCTCACCCCGGAAACCGAGGACCTGGCCGCGCTGACCACGTCGGGCGACGAACCCGACCGTCCTCGCCTTCGCCCTGCTGGCCCCGGCCCGCGGCGGCGACCCGGTGGCCTACGAGGTCCTGAACCTGCCGGAGCCGGTCACGTACGTCTACCGCGCGGGCGGCCCCGACCCCCGCGCCCTGGTCAACCAGGCCCTCGACGACATCGGCTTCGCCCCGGCGGAATTCCACGCCGCGACATCGGGTGACCTGACGGCCGCCCGCCGCCAGGACACCGCGACCTCGCCGCTAAGCGGCGCCCTGGAGACAACGGTCCCGCACGACCCCGACTGGCCCGCCCGCCTTCGGGACCTCCTGGCGCTGAGGCGCTCGCTGCGCGGCTCAGCGGCACGCGCGGCCCGGGTAGAACGGTTGCACCGGGTAACCAAAGTTGTTTTGACGCAGCGTGCAGGAGGGAAAGCAGAGAGTATGGTGCGCGGGGGCGTTCCTCGGGCCAGGTCTCACCCGGATCGGCTGCGAGGCGAGTCAGGCCGGGTGCGTGATCAGCCTTCAGGCGCGCGCACGGACCGGGAGCGGGCGGAGTTCCTCGCGGTCGTCTCGCATGAGATGCGGACCCCGCTGACCTCGATCATCTCGTTCAGCGAGCTACTTCGCGGCGAGGCGGGCGGGCTGTCGCCAGACGGCCTGCGCTTCCTCGGCATCATCGAGCGGAACGCCGACCGGCTGCTCCGGCTGATCGATGACCTGCTGATGCTGAACCGGCTTGAGGCGGGCGGGCAGCCGCTTGAGCTGGTCCAGGTCTCGCTGCCCGAACTCGCGGCGGAAGCGGTCAAGAGCGCCGCGCCCATGGCCGCCAAGTCCGGCGTCACGGTCCACCTTGACGCGGGTGACGGGCCCGAGCTGCTCGCCGACCCGCGGCGGCTCACGCAGGTCCTCGACAACCTGATCGGCAACGCGGTCAAGTTCTCGCACGTCGACGGGCTCGTGCGGATCCGGCTGCGCTACGTGCGCGGCACCTGGCGGATCGACGTGTCAGACACCGGGATCGGCATACCGGCCGATGAGGCGGCCCGGCTGTTCGGCCTGTTCGTCCGGGGATCGAACGCGCGGATCGCGGGCCTGCCCGGCACCGGGCTGGGCCTGGCCATCGTCAAGTCGCTGGTCGAGATGCACGGCGGGCACGTGAAGGTGGAGAGCGTGCTCGGCGAGGGCACCACGTTCAGCGTGTACCTGCCGGTGCGGCCGCGGCGGCACGGTGATCTCGGGGGACAGTGATTTCGGGGGCGGCGCAGTGATTTCGGCGGCACAGTGATAACGGCGGCACAGTGATTTCGGGGGCGCAGTGAGCGACCGGGTGCTGGTGATCGAGGACGACGCGGACATCGCGCTCGGCGTCCGTACCGTGCTGGGCAGAAGCGGGTTCGAGGTGACCACGGTCGTCGAGGGGCGGGAGGGCCTGCGCGTCTTCCACAGCGAGCGCCCCGACATCGTGATCCTCGACGTCGGGCTGCCGGAGATGGACGGGTGGACGGTCCTCGAGCGCATCCGCGAGATGAGCGAGGTGCCCGTGCTCATGCTCACCTCGCACGGTCACGAAGCCGACAAGGTGCGCGGACTGCGCGCCGGAGCGGACGACTACCTCACCAAGCCGTTCGGCACCGCCGAGTTCGTCGCGCGGGTGCAGGCCCTGCTGCGCAGGCAGCACGCCGCCGACCCGCTGCCCGAAGCCTTCGACGACGGTCGCCTGCAGGTCAACTTCGTCACCCACGCGGTGGCGGTGGACGGCGTCCCCGTCGAGCTGACCCCGACCGAGTTCCGCCTCCTCGCCGCGCTCGTCCGGCACCGCGGGCAGGTGCTTTCCCCGGTCAAGCTGCTTGAGCTGGCCTGGAGTGACCCGTTCGGCATCGGCCCGGACCGGGTGAAGTACAGCGTCATGCGGCTGCGCCGCAAGCTCGGCACCCAGGCCGGCGGCGACTCGACCATCGAGGCGGTCCGCGGCTTCGGCTACCGCTACCGTCCCGAGCCGTAAGGCGCGGCGCCACCGGTCGCGGCGAGTCCGCTCGCGGCGAACGAAGATTCCCCTCGGGGCCGCGGGTTCCTACAGTGGAGTCATGAGCGAGATCAGCAGGATCTTCCCGCTGGACAGCCAGGCACTGGAACCACTGTGGCGGGAGGTGCTCGGGAGCCGCCTGCGGGAGCTGCGCACCGACCGGGACGAGACGCTCGCGCAGACCGCCGAGCGGGCCGGGATCTCGCCCCAGTACCTGTCGGAGGTCGAGCGCGGCCGCAAGGAGCCGTCGAGCGAGATGATCGCGGCCCTCGCGGGCGCCCTCGGCGTCACCGTCGCCGACCTGATGGCCGGCACGGCCGAGGATCTCCGCCGCGCCGCCACCATCGTCGTCTCCCGCCCCCTGCTTCGCACCGCGGGCACGGTCACCCAGCGTTCGGCGCCAGCGCCCCTCCGGCCCGGTCGCCCTCGCGGCCTAATTCAAGCCCCCTCGCCTCCGGCGCGCTGGTACCCGCCGCAGTACCTTCCTGCTCGCCTCCGGCGCGCAGGGGCCTCGTCGTGGGGCCCGCGACGAGGCCCGGTCATGATCACGAAGATTTCGCAGCTCATACGCTGTTCTCTTTACGTGATCATGAAAACGGCGGCGCGCGCCTTTGGCTCGCGGGGATTAATCCGGGGATTACCTTCCGGTGAGGATCTGGTCGACCAGGCCGTAGTCGACTGCCGCCTGCGCGGTGAAGATGCGGTCCCTGTCGGTGTCGGCGCGCAGGGTCTCCACCGACTGGCCGGTGTGCTCGGACAGCACCGACTCCAGCTCGGCGCGCAGCCGGACCAGCTCATCGGCCTGCAGGATCAGGTCGGGGATGGTGCCCTGGCCGCTCACCGCGGGCTGGTGCAGGATGACCCGGGCGTGCGGCAGCATCGCCCGCCGTCCGGACGCGCCCGCGGCCAGGAGCACCGCGCCCGCGGCCACGGCCTGCCCGACGCAGGTGGTCGCCACCGGGGCCTTGATGTACCGCATGGTGTCGTAGATGGCGAGCATCGAGGGGATGTCGCCGCCCTCGCAGTTGATGTAGAGGTTGATCTCCTGGTCGGGGCTCTGCCCCTCAAGGAAGATGAGCTGCGCGGTCAGCGTGTTCGCGACACCCGGGTCGATCGCCGTGCCGAGCACGATGATCCGCTCGGTCAGCAGGTGCGAGTAGACGTCCATGATCCGCTCGCCGCGCGGGTGCTCGGCGATGACGTTGGGGATCGTGTAGCTGCTCATGCGGCACCTCCGGTGCTCCTGGTTGCGGTGCTAGCGGTCGGGCGCAGCCCGAACGGTCGTTTCCTGGCCGGCATGAGCTGGGCGAACGTCTCGGCGATGGCGTCGATGAACCCGTAGTCCTTGGCCTCAGGCGCCGTGTACCAGTGGTCGTGCCTGGAGTCCTCGAAGATCTGCTCGGCCGGCTGGCCGGTGTCCTCGGCGATCAGCCCGAGCACCGTGTCCCTGGTCCGCCGCAGGTCGGCGGCCTGCAGCTCCACCTCAACGGCGGAGCCGCCGATCCCGGCCGACCCCTGGTGCATGAGGATCCGGGAGTGCGGCAGCGCGTACCGCTTGCCCTTGGTCCCCGCCGACAGCAGGAACTGGCCCGCGCTGCACGCGATGCCGAACGCGAGCGTCGCCACGTCGCACGGGACGAGCCGCATCACGTCGCGGATCGCGAGCATCGACGGCACGGAGCCGCCCGGCGAGTTGATCCAGAGCGCCACGTCGGTGTCGGGGTCCTCATCGGCGAGCGTGAGCAGCTGCGCGGCGAGCAGGGTGCCGTTGTCGTCGTCGAGGACGCCGTCAAGGACGAGCACGCGGCGCTGCAGGAGGGAAAGGCGGAACTGTTCGGTGAATACCGGGATCTTTGATTCCTGAGCCATGCCACCAGCCTGCGCGATGATCACCCCGGGCGGGTGGCGCCGCTGCCGTCAGCAGATCCGCCGCAGGCAGATGGAGCGCCTCAGGCGCGCACCGCCTGCTCGAGGCGCGCGCCCGCCGCGAGCAGCCGCTCTTCGCCGTTGTGCGGGCCGATCAGCTGGACGTTCGCCGGGATCGGGCCGGCGTCTCGGCCGCCGACCGGGACGGGCAGCGCGAGCGAGGGGACGCCCGCCGCGTTCACCGGCGAGGTGAGCGCGCGGAGCTTGGACAGGATGTGCGCGTCCTCGAGCAGCGGGGCAAACCCGAGCAGGGTCGGCGCGGCGAGCAGGTCCACCCGGCGCCACAGGCCGGCGAGCGTCTCCCGCCAGCGCGTGATCACGGCCTCGGCCGCGGCGACCTGGGCCGGGGTGATCATGCTGGAAAGCTTGAGCCGGTCCCTGACGTCGGTGCCGAGCTGGTCGCCCGCGGCGGCGACCAGGTCCTTGTTGGCCTGCCAGGCCTGGGCGTCGAGCACGGTGATGGACGCGGCGATGACCTCGTCAAGGCCAGGGAGGCGCGACCGGCACCACGTCGAACTCGGCGGTGCGCAGCGCGTCGTCGATCGCGGCGGTGATCCGCGGGTCGGCGTCGATCGCCAGCACGCCGACGGATCGCGGCGCGGCGCTGGCCACGGTGAACCCAGGCTCGAGCAGCGCCATGCCGGCGGTGACGCCGCGACATCGCGGGCCATGGGGCCGACGGTGTCCAGGCCGTGCGCCAGCGGCCTGACTCCCGCGAGCGAGATCCGGCCCCAGGTGGTCTTCAGGCCGGTGATCCCGCAGCAGGCGGCGGGGATGCGGATCGACCCGCCGGTGTCAGTCCCGTAGGCGATGTCGGCCTCGCCGGCGGCGACCGCCGTCCCCGACCCGCTTGACGAGCCGCCGGGCATCCGGCGCGGGTCGAGCGGGTTGACCGGGGTGCCGAAGGCCGCGTTGATCCCGCTGATCCCGTAGGCGAGCTCGTGCAGGTTGGTCTTGCCGACGAACCGTGCCTGCCCGGCGTCCAGCGCCGCGCGGAGCCCGGCGAGGCAGGCGGCGTCCCGCTCGGCGGGCCGGGCGCTGTCGGCGACCGGCCGCGAACCCGCTGTCGTCGGCAGTCCGGCCATGTCGATGAGGTCCTTGACCGCGACCCGCGGTCCGGCGCCGGGTGTACTGTCGGAGACGATCCAGGTAGCCACGGCTGACAGCCTATGCCCGCCGCTTCCGCTGCCGGGGAGCACATAAGCGGGAGTGTCGCTTACCGAAATCGAAGCGGAATCGTTCCGTCGCATAGGGGTTAGTCGAATTTCAGGCAGATCGATATTCCCAGCTATCGAAGTGCGCGTCATGCAATTGCGCCGAATGTTATTGTAAAACCTGGATAGCCAACTTTGAGCCCTGATATAAGTACTTCTGCGGCGCTGATGTGGGGCCTTTTGCGCCGGTTTAAACGCTGACAAGAACCCCGTCACCGGTGCTTTTTGTGCTGCCAGGAAACAGGAACGGCGCGACTGCGCGGCCGGGCGGGGGAGAGCCGCACCTTATCCCTACGCAGTAAGGACTGAACGCCGATGGACCCGCAAGAACTTGTCACCGAACTCCGTGAACTGCGAGAACAGGTGCCGGGGGTAGCCGGCGCGCTCGTGGCGTCCCTCGACGGCCAGCTCGCGGCGGCCGACCTCGACCGCGGCGTCGGCCCGCGGGTAGACCTTGACGCGCTGGCCGGCATCGCCGCCGCCAGCCTCGGCATCGCGCGCCAGGTGGTCGGCCTGGCCGGCCAGGGAACGCTAGGGGAGGCGGTCACGCACGCCAGTGACGGGCACGTGGCCGTCTACGCCGTCGCAGACGTCGCGCTGCTCGCGGTGCTCGGCGACGAGGGGCTCGACCTCGACGAGCTGCACCGGAAGTCCGGGCCCGCGCTGAGCCGGATTCACGCCATCCTCGCCGGGCAGAACGCCGGCGCCTAGCCGGAGCTGCAGGTACCTAAGGCCCCCGCAAGAGCCTTAGGTACCCGCACCTCCCCGCAAGCGCTTCCCCTGCGAGCCAAAGCGCGCGCCCCTGTCCTGGACGCCAGCAGCGACGACCGAGGGACGAGGGAGGAGCGACGAGGGAAGGACAGGGGTCCCGAGCGCGCGGCGGCGAGCGGGAAAGCACTGTGGCGGGTCCAGCGCGCCGGAGGCGAGCGGGAAAGCACTGCGAGCAGGATAATTCAGCGGGGTTATACCAGGTCGCGTCGCCGGGGAGCAGCGAGGACGAGTCCGGGCCCCAGGAACCGCGCGCGTAGGGCACCACGGGACCGACGTGGCCGACGACCGGGTCGACGACCCGCCAGGACGCCTCCACCGTGTCCTGCTGGGCGAACAGCCAGCGCTCCCCGTTCAGCGCGGCCCCGATGAGCCGGTCGTAGGCGCGCATGTCGGCCCCGGGGTGCTGGATGAACGTGAGGTCCTGCACCTCGGGCTGCCAGCCTGTCCCTGGCTTCTTCCCGACCAGCGTCAGCACGGCCTGGCTCTCCGGGTAGATGCGGAAGCGCAGCGCGTTGGACGTCGTCGTCGCCTCGCCGAGCCCGAACACGTCATGCGGCACCGGCTTGAAGTCGATCATCACCTCGGTCGCGGTGACCGGCAGGCACTTGCCGACCCGGATCGCGATCGGCACCCCGGCCCAGCGCCAGGTCTCCGCGGCGAGCCGCACCGCCGCGTAGGTCTCGGTCGTGGACCCGGGCGCGACCCCGGCGACCGACTGGTACCCCTCGTACTGCCCCTTGATCACGTCGGTCGGCGTCAGCGGCCGCAGCGCGCTGATGAGCTGCGACTTCGACGAGATCCAGGAGTCGAGCCCCGCTCCGTCCGGCGGGTCGGCGAGGACGGTGGCCAGCACCTGGAGCATGTGGTTCTGGATGACGTCCTTGATCGCCCCGGTCTTGTCGTAGAAGCTGCCCCGGTCGGCCACGTCGAACGCCTCGGCCATCGTGATCTGGATGGACCGCACGTAGTTCCGGTTGAGCAGCGGCTCGATGATCGAGTTCGCGAACCGGGCGAACATCAGCGACTCGACCGGGTCAAGCCCGAGCCAGTGGTCGACCCGGTAGACCGACTCCTCGGGGAAGTACTCGTGGATCGTCTCGTTCAGTGCCTGCGCGGAGGCCAGGTCGTTGCCGAACGGCTTCTCGACCATCACCCGTGACCGCGCGGCGAGCCCGACCCCGGAGATCCCCTCGGCGATCCGCCCGAAGAGGAACGGCGGCACCTCCAGGTAGTAAAGGATCCGCTTGGCGTCACCGAGCGCGGACGCCATCGCCTCGTAGGTGGCGGGTCGCCGAGGTCCCCGTCCACGTACCGCAGCAGGTCGAGCAGCTTGACCGCGGCGGGCGCCGCCGGGTCCATGTTGTTCAGCTTCAGCGACGCGGCCGCGTAATCGCGGAACTGCGGCAGCTCCCAGCCGCTCTTGGCGACCCCGAGCACGGGCACGTCGAGCACGCCGCGCTCGACCAGGCCCACGAGCGCGGGGAACGTCTCCAGCTTCGCGAGGTCCCCGGTCGCACCGAAGATCACCAGCGCGTCGACTTGATCAGCACTCATGGTGATTCATCCTGCCAGCCAGGTAGCCGCGAGTGACAGGCGGCGAGCACTTCCCGCAGGTTAACTTTTGGGGTGCCCGACGGCGGGTCCTGGCGATGAGCAGCACGCACGGCAGTCCCGCGACGCAGAGCGCGGCCGAGCATGATGCCCGCCACGGTCGCCGCGCCCTCGCCGCCGAGGCCCGGCCAGCGGGGACAGGAAGGCGCCGAGCAGGAACGGCAGCGCGCCCACCCAGGCCGACGCCGTGCCCGCGATGGCCCCCTGGTTGGTCAGCGCGATCGCGGTGGCGTTCGGCGCGCATGCTGCCGAAGAAGGCGAGGAAGAAGAAGAGCGGGACGAGCAGCGCCGCGAGCGGCGGGTGCCCGGTGAGCGCCGCCGCGAGGAACCCGACGGCGCCCGCGGCCATGACGAGCTGCGAGAGCACGGACGACGCGGGCGACCGGCACCCGCTTGACCAGCCGGGCGCCGAGCTGCGCCATCGCCACCAGGCCGATCGAGTTGATCATGAAGAACAGGCTGAAGAGCTGCGGCGACTCGTGGTACGCGTCCTCGACGATGAACGGCAGCGCGGAGATGTAGGTGATGAGCGCGGCGTTGCCGCAGGCGATGGCGAGCGTGTAGCCGACGTACTGGCGGTCGCGCACCAGCGTCCGCGAGTCGGACAGTGAGCTGGTGCAGCCGCGACGGCGTGCGCCGCCCGGGCGGCAGCGTCTCCGGCAGGAACCAGGCGAGCAGGAAGCAGCACCAGGCCGATCGCCGCCAGCACGCCGAAGACGCCGCGCCAGCTCGTGAAGCGCAGCACCTGCCCGCCGATCACCGGGGCGAGCACCGGCGCGAGCCCGAAGACCAGCATCAGCGAGCCGAGCACCCGGGCCAGCTCGGTCCCCGTGTAGAGGTCGCGGACGATCGCGAGGCGACAGCACGACGCCGCCCGCGCCCGGCCACGCCCTGCAGGAACCGGAAGACGATCAGCGCGCCGATGTCGGGCGCGGCGGCGCACGCGACGGACAGCACGGTGAACGCGACGAGCCCGACGAGCAGCGGCTTCTTGCGCCCGAGGCCGTCGCTGACCGGCCCGGCGACGAGCTGGCCGACGGCGAGCCCGGCCAGGCAGCCGGACAGCGTGAGCTGCACGAGCGACTGCGAGGCGTGCAGGTTCGCCGCGATCGTCGGGGTGGACGGCAGGTACATGTCCATCGAGAGCGGCCCGAACGAGGACAGCGCGCCGAGCACGGCCAGCATCCCGATCCGGTGCCTGCCGCGCGCATGGCCGGCGCCGCGATGTCCGAAGTTGGTCCCATCGTGCTCAGCACGACATTTGGTCATTCCCGCGCGCCGTGGCCAGCCGGGCTAGGCACGCGCGGGGATCGGCTTGCTTCCCGCCAGCAGGATGCGGTGCATCACGCGGCGCTGGCCCTGGTAGTCGTTGACCGCGAAGTGCCACGTCTGCCGGTTGTCCCACATCGCGATCGACCCGGGCGCCCAGTGGAAGCGGGTCGTGAACTCCGGCCGCATCCCGAAGTCGAACAGGTACCTGAGCAGCGGCAGCGACTCCCGCCGCGTCCAGCCCTCGAACCGCGTGGTGAACTCCGGGTTCACGTAAAGCACGCGCCGCCCCGTCTCGGGGATCAGCCGCACGACCGGGTGCACCGGCCCCTCGGCGGCGTCGTACTCGCTGACCGACGGCTCGGGCGGGTCGGTCTGCGCGTAGCTGTAGCCCAGCTTGCGCACGTTCGCGTGGATCGCGCTCAGCCCGAGCAGCGTCGCCTGCAGCCCGGCGGAAAGCCCCTCGAACGTCGGCCCCATCGCCGCCCACTGGGTGTCACCGCCCCACGGCGGGACCTCCTCGCAGAACAGGATCGTGGCCTTGGGCGGCTCGTCGAAGCAGGTCATGTCGGTGTGCCAGCCCTCGCCGATCGCCTTGGTCTGCTCCGGTTCCTTGCGCAGCTCCTGCCGCACCCGGATCTCGCCGAGCCGGGCCGCGAACGCGTCCCGCTGCTCCGCGTTCAGGTGCTGGTCGCGGAGGAAGATGACCCCGTGCTCCGCCCAGGCCCGCAGGATCGCCTCGTACGTCTCGTCCGGGTAGACCCGGGTCAGGTCCAGGCCGCGCAGCTCCGCGCCGATCAGCCCGCCGACCCGGTGCACCTCAGGCATCGTCACCATGACGCCATCATCGGGCGCGAGTCGCGGCAGGGAAATGCCCGCAGGCACAGAGCCTCGCGATGAGAACCCGAGCAGGGCACAAACCGGCTGGCCAGCGCAGGAGAAGCACGCACCCGTTCGGAAGGAGAATATGAGGATCCCGAACGGGTGCGTGGCTTCGCGCCGATCGACGATCGCTTAGCCCGGTGACCGGTGGGTACGTAGCTGCAGCCTTGACCGCTACAGGGGAGATTGAACAATTTCGCGATTTCTGCGACATGCTCGAACTCTTCGGCTGATGCGCCGCCCCCGGGCGCCGAAGCTGCTGCGCTGGGCGCGGACGGCCGCCTTCTACGTGGTCACCTTCGCCGTCGTGGCCGCGGGGGCGATCTGGCTCGCGCTCCGGGTCAGCCCGCTGCAGACCGTGTCGGCCGCCGGGCAGACGGCCCAGGTCGGCGCGACGCTGCCGAACGCGAGCCTGCACGGTCCGGGCGAACTTGACCTGTTCGGCCAGGTGATGGCGACGAAACCGGACTTCGCCGGGCCGATCAGGCCCAGGCTGGCGCTTGAGCACATCACGATCGACCCGCAGGTGATCCAGATGCTGCGCGCCAGCGGGCCGTCGAAGGTCGAGCTCACGCTCAGCCAGCAGCTCGCGGCCGGCTGGGAGCACTACTTCCTGTGGGAGACGCTGATCGCGATCGGGTTCGCCGTCATCCCGCTGGTGGCGATCGCCGCGGTGCGCAAGCGGCCGGCGATCTGGAAGCTGCTCGCCGGCGGGATCGCGGTCGTCGTCGCGGTGAACGTCGGCGGCATCGCGCTGACCGCGTCCGGCACGCCGCAGGTGCTGCGCAGCGTCAAGACGCTCGACGACCTGGTGGGCGTCGACCCGCTCACCGGGACGGCGGCGGTCGGCGCGCCGCAGCCCGGTGTGCAGGCCGTGGTGATCGGCGACTCGACCGCCGCGGGCTGGGGCCTGCCCTGGGGGCCGAACCCGACCGCCGAGGACCAGGCCTGCGGCCGCTCGCCGCAGTCGTACGCGGCGGACCTGGCGGCGGCCAACCAGTGGAACGTGCTCAACCTGGCGTGCGGCAGCGCGACGATCGAGAACGGCCTGCTCGGCCCCGAGGTGCTCTACAACGGCCAGATCGCGCCGCCGCAGCTGCCGCAGGCCGCGGCGGCCACGCACGCGAAGCTGATCATCGTCAGCGTGGGCGCGGACGACCTGTCCTGGTCGGTGATGACCCAGCTGTGCGCGGCGCAGGCCGTCTGCGACGACAAGGTGTCCTCCGCGTACTTCACGCAGCTGCTCAACACGTTCACGAGGAACTACTACCAGCTGCTCAGCGACCTGGACGGGCTGCCCGCGCACCCGGCGGTGCTGGTGAACCAGTACTACTCGCCGTTCGGGACGAACGTGGGCTGCCTGCAGAAGTACGGCATGGCCCCGGCGAAGGTCAAGGTGCTGCTCGCCCGGCTCGGGCAGCTGAACAAGGTGCTGCAGCAGGGCGCCAACCTGTTCGGGTTCGGGGTCGCCGCGCCGCGGTTCACCGGTCACGAGCTGTGCACGGCCGTCCCGTGGGTGCAGGGACCGTCCGACCCGGCGCCGCTGCACCCGAACGCGGCCGGCGAGCTGGCGATCGCGCTCGCCGACCAGCAGGCGTTCCCGCTGCTCTCGCCGCCGCCCGTGCAGCTGCCGTCCCCGCCAGGCCCCGTCCCCGACGGCCACCCCGGCCCTCGGCTAGCCGCCGCGCCCGGCTCTCGCGCCGATAACGCTTTAGCGGAATTTAGGTTTTCCCGCAATGATCTATGGCCTTGCGCCCTGGCATCTGCCACACTGCGTGTTCTGCGACGTGCTACGCAGGGGGCAGGGCACGATTAAGTCGCATCAATGTTCATCGATTAACTGCGGGCATGCCGGAGGCCACGGGGACGGGCGCGACCAGCTAATCGCATCAAAGCATCCAGCCGATTCCGCCTGGCATCGCGGACGGCCGGGAAAGAGCCAACGAAACTTCTACGGGAGATCTGCGAGGTTAGAACGCGAATGAACTGTCCACAGTGTCAGACGGTGAACGGCCCTGACGCGGCCTTCTGCGCTAATTGCGGTACCCGACTCGCCCCGGCGATGGCAGCCGGCCAGACGTCTGCCCCGGCACGCCATCCGGCTACGGCGCCCCGTCCGGCCAGGCGCGGCTACGGCAGCCAGGGCGGCTACGGTGCCCCCGGCAGCCCCGCGGGCTACGGCGCTCCGGCGGGCAACGGTGCCCCTCCCGGCTACGTGCCGCCGGCTCCGGGCTACGGGCCGCCCGCACCCGGCTACGGGCCGCCCGGCGGCCAGCCGCCCACCGGGTACCCGCAGGGTCAGTACCAGCCGGGCCAGTCCGGGCCGTACGTGCAGCGCTCGTCCTCGATGCCCCCGGTTAGCTTCGACCTGAACCGGCTGACCACCGTCGACCGGGTCGTCGCGGTCGCGACGCTGGTCACGATGATCTCGCTCTGGCTCCCGTGGTTCAGCGCGAGCTACTCGGCCCTCGGGATAACGAGCAGCGGGTCCATCAGCGGCACCGGCGTTCACGGCTGGCTCTGGCTTGAGTTCATCGTCGCGCTCGCCCTGCTCGCCTACCTCGCGGCCAAGGCCGCCTGGGACCCGCTGCCGTTCCGCCTGCCCGTCGCGCACGAGCTGCTGCTCATCGGGGCAACCGGCCTGCAGTTCCTGCTCATCTTGATCGGGTTCTTCGCCGTGCCGTCCACCGATGGCGTCGCGGGTGTCAGCGTCAGCTGGGACTTCGGGGCCTTCCTCGCGCTGATCGCGTCGATCGTGGCGGCCGGCCCGGTCATCTACCCCGCGGTCAAGTCCTACCTGGACCGCCGCAACGCGGCTAGCGGCGCGCAGCGTTACTGAGTCCGCCGCTGCTCACCCGCGCGGCAGTCCCCGGCCTGTCCGGGCGCCGGGCCGGCCCGGCGGGTAGCCCGCTCGGCGAGCCGGGCCCGGCGCAGCGCGATGAAGCGTGCCGAGGCAGGCGACCGTGAGCAGGGCGTAGGGCACCAGGTCCGAGGTGGCCTGGGCCAGCGCCCCGCTCGCGGACGCGGCGATGGACTGGCCTGCCGCCCAGGTGAGGTTGGACAGCGCGAAGGCGATGCCCTGGTTGAGGCCGAGGCCCTCGCGCGCCCGAGGCGACGAGCGCGGAGGCCGGGGCGAACAGCGTCCCGTAGAACGGCATGCCCGCGATGAGGACGCCGATCAGCCACGGCGCCGACGGTCAGCAGCGGTATCACGATGGCGCACGCGGCGCCGACGGCGAGCGAGACCGTGAGCGGGCGGGCCGCGCCGAGCCGGTCGGACAGCCGCCCGGCGAGCGGGGACAGCCCGGATTCGACGAGGGCGGCGCACAGGAACGTCGCGGCGATCACCGTGCCGGACACGCCGAGCCGGGACAGCCGCAGCGGCGCGAGCACGTCGAGCGTGCCGAAGGCGATCCCGGCGAGTGCCATCAGCCAGCTGCCCATCATGACCTGCCGGTCGCGCAGCGCGGGGAGCGCCGCCCGCAGCGGCTGCGGCGCCTGCGGGCGCGGCGACGGCACGGTGAACGCGACGACGATCAGGAACACGTCGGCGACCGAGGCGGCGGAGAACGCGGCCCCGGTGCCCACGGCGTTGGCCACCGCCCCGACGACCGGCCCGAACAGCGCGCCGACCACCGCCGCGCCGAGCGCGGTGCCGAGCAGTTCGCCGCGCCGCGACTCGGGCGCGGCCGTCGCCAGCCAGGACAGCGCGGCCGTCCACGTGCAGGCGCCGCCGATCCCCTGGACGAAGCGCGCCGCGTCGAGCAGCCCGGCGGACGTGCTCCAGCCGAAGGCGAGCGTCGACACGCCCATCAGCGCCAGCCCGAGCACCGCCACGGTCCGGTCACCGAACCGGGCGACGAGCGCCCCGCTCGGCAGCGACCCGATCAGCGTCCCTGCCGGGTAGGCCGCGATCAGCACCCCGGCGGCGGCCTTGGACAGCCCGGCCGCCGCCGCGTAATGCGGCAGCAGCGGCGTGAGCGCCGAGAAGAAGACGGTATCCACCCCGACGATCGCGCAGACAAGCGCGAGCAGCCGCAGCATGGGCGGTTCCAGCCTTGCCCGGTTCCGCCGCATCTGTTCACTCCATCGCACGATAGTCACAAACGCTCACAGCAGCCTATCGGACGCGTCGCTGCTCGCCATTGGCGCCGCGTGCACCGGCGGCGGCAACGAGCGCAGGCGGCGGACGCCCGGGCAACGCAGAGCGGCGGGGCCGGCGACTCGCCGGTCCCGCTGTCCGTAACGATCGCTGACTTCCGTCAGCCGGTCTTGCCCTCCAGGGCGCGCTTGGTGAGGACGCGGGCGAGGTGCTCGCGGTAGTCCACGTCGGCGTGGAAGTCGTAGCCGGGGGAGGTGCCCTCGGCCGCGAGCTGAGCCGCTTCCTCGATCGACGCGCCCGACTTCAGCGCCTCCTCGGTCGCCGTGGCGCGCAGCGGCGTGCCGCCCATGGAGGCGAGCGCGACCCGGCCGCCGTAGGCGGCGACGCCGACGATCGCCCAGTCGTTGGCCCGCCGGACGAACTTCTGGTAGCCCCACGGGACCGCGCCGCCGCGCGGCACGCGGACCGCGGACAGCAGCTCGTCGGGGCCGAGCGCCGACTCGAACGGCCCGACGAAGAAGTCGTCCGCGCCGACCACGCGCACGCCCGACGGCCCGGTGATCTCGACCGAGCCGCCGAGGGCGAGCAGCGTCATCGGCAGGTCGGCGGACGGGTCGGCGTGCGCGAGCGAGCCGCCGATCGTGCCGCGGTGCCTGATCTGCGGGTCGCCGACCTGCGCGGCCGCGTAGGCGAGGATCGGCACCTCGGCCCGCAGCAGCTCGGACCCGGCCAGCTCCGCGTGCCTGGTGGTCGCGCCGATGACCACCTCGTCGCCCTCGATCGCGATGCCGGAAAGCTCGGTGACCCGGGCGATGTCGATGAGCACCGCGGGCTGGGCCAGCCGCACCTTCATCATCGGCAGCAGCGAGTGGCCGCCGGCCAGCAGCTTCGCGTCCTCGCCGTGCTCGGCGAGCAGCGAAAGCGCGTGCGCGGCGGAGTCGGCGACCTCGTAGTCGAACGACGCGGGGATCATGCGGTCACCTCGTAACTGGCGCCTCAGCCGAGCGGCCGGCCGAAGAACCTGGCCGGAGAGCTTGTCCGCCGCGGCGAGCACCGACCGCACGATGTTGTGGTAGCCGGTGCAGCGGCAGAAGTTGCCTTCAAGGCCCTCCCGCACCTCCTGCTCCGTGGGGTGCGGGTTCTCCGCGAGCAGGCTGGTCGCGGCCATGACCATGCCCGGCGTGCAGAAGCCGCACTGCAGGCCGTGGTTCTCGCGGAACGCCTGCTGGACGGCGCTCATCGTGCCGTCCTCGGCGACGAGGCCCTCCGCGGTCGTCACCGAGCGGCCGTTGGCCTGGACGGCGAGCACCGTGCAGGACTTGACCGACTCGCCGTCGAGCAGCACCGTGCAGGCGCCGCAGGACGTGGTGTCGCAGCCGACGTTCGCGGCGCGCAGCCCGAGGGTCTCCCGCAGGTAGTGGATGAGCAGCAGCCGCGGCTCGACCTCGTCGCTGCGCGTGACGCCGTTGACCGTGAGCTTGATCTCCGTCACCTCGGTCAGGCCTCCTTCGAGCCGTTAGCGGCGTTGATCGCCCGCCAGACCCGCTGCGGGGAGGTGGGCATGTCGATGTGCGTGACGCCGAGGTGCGACACGGCGTCGATGACCGCGTTCTGCACCGCGGGCGTGGCGCCGATCGAGCCGGCCTCGCCGATGCCCTTGGCGCCGAGCGGGTTGTAGGACGTGGGGGTCTCCATGTCGACCAGCTCGAAGCTCGGCACCTCGGTCGCGGACAGGAACGGGTAGTCGGCGAACGTCGCGGTCAGCGGGTTGCCGTCCTCGTCGTAGACGACCTCCTCGAGGAACGCCTGCGCGGCGCCCTGGGCGATGCCGCCGTGCCGCTGGCCCTCGGCGAGCAGCGGGTTGATCACGGTGCCCGCGTCGTCGACGGTCACGATCCGGCGGAAGAACACCTTGCCGGTCTCCGTGTCGACCTCGACGACCGCCACGTGGGTGCCGAACGGGAACGTCGCGCCCGGCGGGGTGAACACGCTGCGCACGAACAGCCGCTCGGTACTGGCGAGCGACGACAGCGGCACGGAGATGTCCGGGTCGCCCTTGACGCTGAACGCGCTCGTCCCGATGTCGAACACGAGGTCGGCCGGCGACGCCTCAAGCGTCTCGGCGGCCCGGTCGCGGGCCACGTCGAGCAGCTCGCGGGACGCCTGCTGGACCGCCGCGCCGCCGAGCTGCAGGGAGCGGGAGCCGCCGGTGCCGCCGCCCTTCGGGACCAGGTCGGTGTCGCCCCACTTGACGGTGATCTTGTCGATCGGGATGCCGAGCTCCTCGCTGACGAGCATCGCCCACACGGTCTGGTGGCCCTGGCCGTGCGGTGAGGTGCCGGTGAGCACGGTGGCGGTGCCGTCCGGGTGCACCTCGACGGTGCCGTTCTCGTTCGGCCCGCCGGCCTCGCCGCCGGGCCCGGTGATCTCCACGTAGGACGACAGCCCGATGCCGAGCTGCAGCGTGTCGCCGTTCGCGCGGCGCTTCGCCTGCTCGGCGAGCAGCCCCTCGTAGTCGGCCGCCGCCAGGGCCTTCTCCAGCGCGGTCACGTAGTCGCCCGAGTCGTAGACCGCGCCGAACGCGGTCTTGTGCGGCTCGGTGAACTTGGGCAGCAGGTTCTTGCGGCGCACCTCGGCCGGGTCGACCCCGGCGGCGTCGGCGAACAGGTCCATGGCCCGGTCGATCGCGGCGGCGGCCTCGGGGCGCCCCGCGCCCCGGTAGGCGCCGACCGGCGTGGTGTTGGTCGACCACCGAGTAGGCCCACGACTCGGCGCGCGGGATGTTGTAGGGGCCGGGCGTCATCAGGATCGTCAGCGACGGCAGGAACGCGCCGAACTTCGGGTAGGCGCCGCAGTCCTGCAGGATCTCGATCCGGTAGGCCAGGACGGTGCCGTCCTTCATGCCGCCGATCGTGACCTTGTGCTGCTGCGCCCGGCCGTGCGTCATGCCGAGCAGGTTCTCCATGCGCGTCTCCGACCAGCGCGCGGGCCGGCCGAGCTGCTTCGCGATCCAGCAGGTGACGACCGTGCTCGGGGTCGACGCCGAACTTCGCGCCGAACGCCGCCGCCGACGTCGGGGGTGATGATCCGCACCACGTCGGGCGCGACGCCGAGCGCGCCCACCAGGCGCGCCCTTGGTGCCCTGCGCGCCCTGGTTGGGGATCCAGGCGGTCAGCCGCCCGTCCTCGCCCCAGACGGCGGCGGCCGCGCGGGTCTCCATCGGGGCCGGGGCGACCCGGGTGTTCTGGATGGTCTCGCTGGCCACGACCTCGCAGCCCTCGAACAGGTCCGGGTTCGACGCGGACGCGTCGCCGAACGTGCAGACCACGTTCGTCCCGGCCTCGGGGAACAGCAGCCCCTTCTCGCCGGACAGCGCGTCGTTCATGTTGACGACCGCGGGCAGGAAGTCGTAGTCGACGTCGACCAGCTCGATCGCGTCCTCGCCCTGGTACATCTCCTCGGTGACCACGGCGGCGACCGGCTCGCCGACGAACCGCACCGTGTCGCTGGCGAGCAGCGGCTGCAGCATGGCCTGGTTCATGATCGGCGCCATCGGCTTGAGCGGGCTTGAGCCCGTCCGCCGCGAGGTCGGCGGCCGTGTAGACGGCGACGACGCCCTCGGCGTCCTTCGCCGCGCTGGTGTCGATGCCGCTGATCTTCGCGTGCGCGACGGTCGAGCGGACGAAGTGCACGTAGCAGGCGCCAGCCAGCCGCTCGTCCTGGACGTCTTCGGTGTAGACGGCTCCCGTGGACAGGAAGCCTGGATCTTCGGTCCGCAGGACCCGGGTGCCGAGAATGCTCACGCCGTCTTAACTCCTCTTGCAGGCATCGCGACCTGGTTGCGGGTGATCGTCAGGGACGATCCAACTCGCCTCCGGCCACCCAGGTCAAACCGGAGCGTCAAACCCAGGTTATCGCGAGCGGAGGCATGCTCCGCTTTTGTGGCCCACCACAAGCTCGAGCTAGTCACACTGTGACTACCTGGGCATTCACCCGCACAGGTCCCGGCCGAGGCCGCCGCAGGTGCCGCCTTCGGCCCGCGTCCGCGCGGGCACCGCGGTCCGCCGGTGCCCCGCGGTGCCCGCAGCGCGCCGGATGCCCGGTGGCAGGCCCGACCCGTTCCTGCCATGCCCGGGCCGCAAGTCAAGATGGTGGATCGCTGGCCACACCGGTGTGGCCAGCGATCCACCATCCTCGTCGGCGCTCAGTTCGCCGCCTTGCGGGCCTGGAAGGCGGCGATTTCGTCGGTGACGAGCTGCTCGGCGCGCTCCGGCGTCAGGCCGAGTGCGCTGAGGGCGTCGGTCGCCGGCCCGCTCACGGACAGCAGGCCGAGGAGCATGTGCTCGGTGCCGATGTAGTTGTGCCCGAGGCGCAGCGCCGACTTCAGCGCGCCCTTGAGCGCGTCCTTGGCGCTCTCGTCGAGGGTCAGGTCGAGCAGCTCGGCCGGGCTGGTGTTCTCCGCCCGGGCGGCGGGGCCGGTGCCGACGGCGGCGTACAGCTGCTCGGGGAGCACGCCCGCCGATGGCGATGACCTTCGCGGCGACGCCCTCCGGCTCGGTGAGCAGGGCGGCCGCCAGGTGCGCGCTGCTGACCGGCGCCCGGCGCCGCGAGCTGGCCCGCGGCGGCGAGGGTCCGGACGGCGCGGGCGGTGAAGCGGGAGAACGGCTTGGCGACGTCCCGGCGCATCAGGTCGGCGGCCTTGGTCGGCACGAAGCGCTTCTGGGCGGCCTGCTTGGAGACGCCCATGGCGCCGCCGATCTGGCTCCAGGACAGGCCCGACCTGCGGGCCTGGTCGACGAAGTAGCCGATCAGCGCGTCGGCCTGCTCGTCGAGCTGGGTGGAGACGGTGAACGCGTCCGACACGTTCTCCAGCGGCCCGCCTTCCGGGTGCAGGGCCTTCACGTAAGAGATGAGGTTGTCCAGTGGGACGGGGAACTCGGTCATGCGTCAACTTTAAGTTGACGATCCGCCTGGCGTCAACTGAAAGTTGACGGTCCGGGCACCGGCCGCGCGGGTGCAACGCAGCGAACCGATTTTGCCGCGTCGTTGGCCGTGACGTTTGACCCGCCGCGGTGGAGGCAGCAAGACCGGCGCAGGCAAGCGGACGCCCGCGGCTACTAGGCGAAGAGCGCGCGGATGTCGTCGGCGGACAGCGCCGAGCAGAACGCGCCGTCGCTGTCGATCACCGAGGAGAACAGCTCGGCCTTGCGGGCCTTCAGCGCCATGACCTTCTCCTCGATGGTGCCGGACGCGATCAGCCGGTACACCATCACGTTCCGCGTCTGCCCGATGCGGTGCGTCCGGTCGACGGCCTGGGCCTCGGTCGCCGGGTTCCACCAGGGGTCGAGCAGGAAGCAGTAGTCCGCCTCGGTGAGGTTCAGCCCGAAGCCGCCCGCCTTCAGCGAGATCAGGAACACCGGCGCCGTCCCGTCCTTGAACGACGAGATCACCGCCGCCCGGTTGGTCGTCGTCCCGTCCAGGTAGCAGCACTCCACCCCGGACGCCTCAAGCCGCGCCCGGGCCATCCGCAGGAACCGGGTGAACTGGCTGAACACCAGCGCCCGGTGCCCGCCGCCCACCACGTCCTCGATCTGCTCAAGCAGCGCGTCGATCTTCGCGGACGGCACGTCGGCGTGCTCCTCGTCGATCAGCGCGGCGTGCAGCGACAGCTGCCGCAGCAGCGTCAGCGAGCGCAGGATCGTGAACCGGTTGTGGTTGACGTCGTCGAGCAGGCCGAGGACCTTCTGCCGCTCGCGTTGCAGGTGGGTCTGGTACACCTTCCTGTGCCTGGGGTCGCAGCTCGACCTCGAGGACCTGCTCCTGCTTCTCCGGCAGGTCCGCGGCCACCTGCTCCTTGGTCCGCCGCATGATCAGCGGCCTGATCCGGCGGCGCAGCTGCGCGAGCAGGTCGGCGTTCGCCGACTTCTCGATCGGCCGCGCGTAGTAGTCCTTGAACCGCTCCGGGTTCGGGAACAGCCCCGGCGCCGCGATCGACAGCAGCGACCACAGCTCCATGAGGTTGTTCTCCATCGGCGTGCCGGTGATCGCGACCTTGAACGGCGCGGCCACCCGGCGCGCGCACTGGTACGCCTTGGACTGGTGGTTCTTGACGTACTGCGCCTCGTCGAGGATCAGCCCCGCCCACTCGCGCCCGCCGTAGGCCTCGAAGTCGAGCCGCAGCAGCGTGTACGAGGTCACCACCGCGTCGGCCCCGTCGATCACGTCCGTGAGCGTGCCGCCGCGCCGGCCGAGCGTGTCGGAGACCGTCACGACCTTCAGGTCGGGGGCGAACCGGTGTGCCTCGGCCGCCCAGTTCGCGAGCACGGAGGTCGGCGCCACGATAAGGAAAGGAGGATTCCGAAGGTCCCCGCTGGCCGCGCCACTGTCCTTGGCGTGCTGGAGCAGCGCGAGCGTCTGCAGTGTCTTGCCGAGCCCCATGTCATCGGCGAGGATGCCGCCGAGCCCGTGCGCCCACAGGAACGCGAGCCACTGGAACCCCGCCAGCTGGTAGGGCCGCAGCCGCGCGTCGAGCGCGGCGGGCACCGGCACGGCGTCGATCTCCTCGACGGCGAGCAGCCCGCGCACCTGCTGCTGCCACGCCGCCGCCTGGTGGCCGACCACGCCGAGCCCGGACAGCTCTTCCCACAGGCCCGCCTGAAACCGGCTGATCCGCAGGGACCCGTCCGGCTGGTCCTGCAGCGTCCGGGCCTCGTCGATGAGCCGGGAGAGCGCGGCGAGCTCCGGCTTGTCCAGGGAGAAGTACGCGCCGTCGGGGAGCAGCATGTGCGACTGGCCGTGGGCGAGCGCCACGAAGAGGTCGGCGAACGGCACCTCGCGGCCCTCGACCGTGACCGTGATGCCCAGGTCGAACCAGTCGCGCTCGCCGTCGAGCTCGCCGGTGGACAGGCCGATCTCCAGCGAGTCGCCGGCCTCCCGGTAGTCGGGTACCCGGCCGGTCACCTCGACGCGCACGTCGTCGCGGCCCTGCAGGAGGGGCAGCACCTCGGTGGTGAACGCCATGGCGTCGAGGCCGCGGAGGGTGACCGCGGCGCCCTGCCTGCCCCCGGGGACCTGGACCCCCGCGCGGAGCTCCGCCGCCGGGTAGCACCGCGGGCGGGCCGCGTACGGTGGCCTCGCGCGGCACCCCGAGCGCGCTCGCGGGGAGGGACAGCCCGGCGAGCACCCGCGCCTCCGCCTCCTGGTCGCGGAACGGGTCGCGGGCCGCGCCGAGCGCGGCCCGCAGCTCGGTGCCGCCGACCTGGTAGGACCACTCCCAGCGGATGTCGACGTGGTGGCCGCGCGTGTAGGCGGCGCGGACCACCAGCGCGGGGCCGGAGATCTCCGGCGCGGTGAACGAGCCGTCCGACGAGGTCACGGTGGCCTGGCGGCGCAGCCTCGGGTAGTACCTGGACAGGAACGCGGCCTGCCCGGCTTCCGGGATGACGAGCCGCTCGTCGGCGAGGGCGAGGTGCTGCAGCTGCGCGGGCACCGGATGGGTGAGCCGGGCGAGCCGGAACCGGGCGAGCTCGCCGTGGCCCGCCTGCCCGCGGTCGGCGTAGATGACGCCATGGCCCTCGGTGCCGATGAACCGCAGCGGGACGGCGTCCGCGCTGTCGCCGGTCTTGATCACCGGGGCGATGAGCAGCGTGGTGCCGTCGGTCGTGACGTCGAGGCACAGTTCCGCCGTGCCCGGCGGCGGCACGGTGCCCTGCTTGCCCCGGTAGACGAAGGGGAGGCCGACCGCGTGCGCCTGCTCGAGGACGGGCCAGAGCTGGCGGGACTCGCAGGCGGACAGGTCCAGGTACTTCTGGTCGCCGTAGCCGGGGGAGGCGTGCGCGTAGTAGTAACCGGAGTGCTGGGCCTGCGAGCTGGCCCGGTAGAGGGCGTAGAGCTCGTGCAGCAGCCGGACGTGCGCGGCGGGGAACTCGTCGCGCAGCAGCAGGTAGTCGAGCCGGGACCAGGACAGGTGGCCGGCGACCCAGCCGCCAAGCCGCCCCGGCTGCACCAGCCGGGCCTGGAGCTTGAACTTGCGGGTGGCGTCCTCGGCGGGCGGCTCGTGGCGCCCGTTGTCCGTGGAGTAGCTGGGGTAGCGGAAGGGCTCCGGCGTGTGCTGCACCAGGGACAGCTCGACCGCCAGCGGCGCGTTCGCGGTGACGTCGCCGGTCGCGGACGTGTCGCGGGCCTGCGGGTTGGCGAGCAGCGAGTCGAGCGACTGCTCCCAGGGCAGCGCGGACCGGCGGGCCGTGATCCCGGCCGCGGTGGGCGCGGGCAGCAGCGTCTCGTCGGTCGCGGCGAGCACGAGGGCGGCGACGTGGACGCAGTTGGTGCCCTTGGCGCAGCTGCAGTAGCCCTCGCGAAAGCGCAGCGGGAACCCCGGGGACGCGCGGAACGAGGCGGACACCGTCCTGATCTCCCCGGCCCTGCATCCCGGCGGTGCTCTCGCGGACGGTGCCGGTGAGGAGCTGCTGCGACGCCTCCCAGGCCATCTGCACGACCGCGCCGCGCTGGACGGCGAGAGTGCCGTCCGCGCAACCTTCCGGGCCGATCGCCGCGCGGAAGGATGCGAGATCAACGTCCCGGAGCGCCACCCGTTGCATCCCATCGAGCCTAGCCGCTGATTGTTACCAGCGGGGTATGAAGAGGTGGCCGCCTGCTGCCAGGCTACGGTGGGGTGATGGGCACGGAAGACGCTGGCAGGAGGCTCGTCCTGCTCAGGCACGCGAAGTCGGACTGGCCGGACGTGGCGGACCACGAGCGGCCGCTCGCCAAGCGCGGCCGGCGGGACGCGCCGGTGGTCGGCCGCTGGCTTGGCGAGTCGGGGTACGTGCCCGACGCGGTGATCTGCTCGACGGCGCGGCGGGCGCGGCAGACCTGGGAGCTGGCGTCCTCGGGGCTGGCGGCGGTCGCGCCGGGCGCGTCGCCCGCGGTCCGCTACGAGCCCCGGGTCTACGAGGCGACGGTGCTCGGCCTGCTGATGCTGGTCCGCGAGTTCGACGCCGCGTGGCGCACGGCGGTGATCGTCGGGCACAACCCGGGCCTCGCCGAGCTGACCGTGGGCCTGGCCAGCCCGGACTCCGCGCCGCCGCAGGCGTTCCCGACCGCGGCCGTCGCGGTCCTTGGCCTGCCGGGCCCGTGGGCGGAGGCGGCGCCGGGGGAGGCGCGGCTGCTCGCGTTCACCGTGCCCGCGGAATTGCGCCAGTAGCCGGGGGCGCCGGCGCCAGGGAAACGTAGACTTCTCCCGTGGAGCACGGTGAGTTCGAGCTAGGCACCGACGGGCCTTCGGCGATCCTGGTCGGCGTCGACGACTCGGTCACGGCCCTGCGCGCCGCCGCGTACACCGCCGGGCTGGCCCGCAGGCAGCGTGCCCGGGTCGTCGTGGTCTACGTGGCCCCGTTCGCCGGCATGGCCCTGGCCAGCCCGGCCGGGCCGAGCGTGCTCGTGGCGGAGAACGAGGCCTACGACGAGGTCGCCAAGGAACTGGCCGGCCGGGCCGACCTGATGGCCCGCGAGCTCGGCATCTCGGTCACGTTCATGATCGCGCACGGCGACCCGTACCGCGAGATCACCCGCATCGCGAAGGAGACGCGCGCGGACGCGATCGTGGTCGGCGCCTCCCTCAAGGCCGGGCACCGGCTGATGGGCTCCCTGGCGGTCCGCCTGGTCCGCGCCGGCAAGTGGCCGGTCACGGTCCCCGAAACGGCGGTTCCCTAGTCCTGGGTACAGGCGCGTCGTAACGCTCAACCGCTGCAGGTCGCAGCCAAGCGACCGAGCGGACCTCGGCGGCGATCTGCTTGTCCTCGCGGGCGGCGATGACGAACGTGCGGACCTTCGCGTCCGGGGCGGTGATCTCCCAGTCGTCGCCGCGTGCGCTCCTTGCCCGAGGGTGTTGCGGGACTCGTCGACGGCGACGCCGAGGAAGGCGAGGCCGGCGGCGGCGCGGGAGCGGATCTCCGGGGAGTTCTCGCCGACGCCGCCGGTGAAGACCAGCACGTCGAGGCCGTCCATGGCGGCCGTCATCGCGGCGATCGACGCGCGGAGCCGGTGCAGGTAGACGTCCCGGCCGAGCACCGCGCGCGGGTCGCCCGCGGCGGCGCGGGACAGCACCTCGCGCATGTCGCCCGTGCCCGCCAGGCCCGCCAGGCCCGAGCGGCTCTCCAGGGTGGACGCGAGCTCGCGCGGCGGCATGTGCGCGTGCTCCTCAAGCCACAGCACCAGACCGGGGTCGACCGAGCCGGACCTCGTCGCCATCACCAGGCCGTCGAGCGGGGTGAAGCCCATGGTGGTGTCCACCGACTGACCGGAGTGGACCGCCGCCAGTGACGCGCCGGCGCCCAGGTGGCAGGTGACGACGCGGAGCCCGGCCGGCGCGTCCGGCGTCGGGTGCCCGACGAGCTCGGCCGCGCGGCGGGAGACGTAGGAGTGGGACAGGCCGTGGAACCCGTACCGGCGCAGCGTCCACCGGGCCCGCCACTCGGCGGGCAGGGCGAACGTCGCCGCCTCCTCGGGGATCGTCGCGTGGAACGCGGTGTCGAAGCACGCCACGGCGGGGGTGTCCGGCAGCTACGGCGGTGACGGCGTCCAGGGCGGCCAGCGACTTCGGCTGGTGCAGCGGCGCGAGGTCGGTCAGCGACTCGAGCCGCCGCCGGACCTCGCCGGTGATCGAGCACCGGCGCGGCGTACAGCGTGCCGCCGTGCACGATCCGGTGCCCGACCGCGTCGACCGGGCCGAACGACTCGATCGCCGCCTTGATCGCCGGCGCTGCCCGTGCCGCCGTCGCCGTCGCCGCCGCCGACGGCGGGCAGGTCGGCGGCGGCGGTCACGTCGTCGCGCGCCGTGCCGGGCCGCCGAGGACGCGCAGCTTGAGGCTGCTCGACCCGGCGTTGACCACGAGGACCCGGAGCGGTGGCGGGGGGCGGAGGATCCCGCGAGTCATTTTTTCCAGTCAGCTGGTCCACTTCCAGTCCCTGATCTCCGGAGCGTCCTCGCCGTGCTCCCTGGTGTAGGCCCGGCAGGCGATCCGCTTGTCCGCCATCAGCTGCCGCACGTGCCCGGCCGTGCTCGCCAGCCCGTCGGTCCGGTCGATCACGTCCATCACCAGGTGGAAGCGGTCCAGGTCGTTGAGCATCACCATGTCGAACGGAGTCGTGGTGGTGCCCTCCTCCTTGTACCCGCGGACGTGGAAGTTGTCGTGGCCGTGCCGCCGGTAGATCAGCCGGTGGATCAGCGACGGGTAGCCGTGGTAGGCGAAGATCACCGGCGCGGTCGTGGTGAACAGCGCGTCGAACTCGGCGTCCGACATGCCGTGCGGGTGCTCCGACGCCGGCTGCAGGCGCATCAGGTCCACCACGTTCACCACCCGCACCTTCAGCTGGGGAAGATGCTCGCGGAGCAGCGACACCGCGGCGAGGGTCTCCAGCGTCGGCGTGTCACCGCAGCACGCCATGACCACGTCCGGCGGGGTGGTCGGGTCGTTGTCGGACGACGCCCATTCCCATATCCCCGCGCCGCGCGTGCCGTGGATGACCGCCTCGTCCATCGACAGCCACTGCGCCTGCGGCTGCTTGCCCGCCACGATCACGTTCACGTAGTGCTTGGACCGCAGGCAGTGGTCCGCCACCGACAGCAGCGTGTTCGCGTCCGGCGGCAGGTAGACCCGGATGATCTCGGCCTTCTTGTTGACCACGTGGTCGATGAAGCCCGGATCCTGGTGCGAGAACCCGTTGTGGTCCTGCCGCCAGACGAGGGACGAGAGCAGGTAGTTCAGCGAGGCGACCGGCCGTCGCCACGGGATGTGGCGCGTGGTCTTCAGCCACTTGGCGTGCTGGTTGAACATCGAGTCCACGATGTGGATGAACGCCTCGTAGCAGTTGAACAGGCCGTGCCGCCCGGTCAGCAGGTACCCCTCGAGCCAGCCCTGGCACAGGTGCTCGGACAGCACCTCCATGACCCGGCCGTCCGGGCGCAGATCGTTGTCGCCCTCGATGATCTCGCCGTCGAACGCCCGCCCGGTCACCTCGAACACCGCGTCCAGCCGGTTCGACGCCGTCTCGTCCGGCCCGAACAGCCGGAACGTCGAGGGGTTGCGCGTGATGACGTCCCGCAGCCAGCCGCCGAGCACGCGGGTGTTCTCCGCGTCCACCGCGCCGGGCGACGGCACGTCGACCGCGTAGTCCGCGAAGCGCGGCAGGTCCAGGTCGCGCAGCAGCAGCCCGCCGTTGGCGTGCGGGTTGTCGCTCATCCGCCGGTAGTCAGCCGGGGCGAGCCTGGCGATCTCCGGCCGCAGCGCGCCGGACGGGTCGAACAGCTCCTCCGGCCGGTAGGACCGCATCCACTCCGCCAGCTGCTCCCGGTGCCCGTCGTTGCCGCGCGCGTCCGCGATGGGCACCTGGTGCGCCCGCCAGGTGCCCTCGACCGGCTTGCCGTCCACGACCTTCGGCCCGGTCCACCCCTTCGGCGTGCGCAGCACGAGCACGGGCCAGCGCGGCCGCTCGGTGGCGCGCCCTCGGCCCGCGCCCGCCGCCTGATGTCACCGATCTCGGTGACGATCGCGTCAAGCGTGCCGGCGAGCTGCTCATGCACGAGCTTCGGGTCGTCGCCCTCGACGGTGTAGACGTGGTACCCGTACCCGGTCAGCAGCGACTCGAGCTCGGCCGGCGGGATCCGGGCGGGGACCGTGGGGTTAGCGATCTTGTACCCGTTGAGGTGCAGGATCGGCAGCACCGTCCCGTCGGTCACCGGGTTGAGGAACTTGTTGGCGTGCCACGCGCCGGCCAGCGGCCCGGTCTCCGACTCCCCGTCGCCGATCACGCACGCCACCATCAGGTCGGGGTTGTCGAAGGCCGCGCCGTAGGCGTGCGCGAGCGAGTACCCGAGCTCGCCGCCCTCGTGGATGGAGCCCGGCGTCTCCGGTGCCACGTGCGAGGGGATGCCGCCGGGGAAGGAGAACTGGCGGAAGAGCCTGCGCATCCCCTCGGCGTCCTGGGTGATCGACGGGTACCGCTCGGTGTAGGTACCTTCCAGGTAGGTGTTCGCGACGATCCCCGGCCCGCCGTGCCCCGGGCCGGTGATGTAGATGACGTTCAGGTCCCAGTTCCTGATCACCCGGTTGAGGTGCGCGTAGATCAGGTTGAGCCCTGGCGTGGTGCCCCAGTGCCCGAGCAGCCGCGGCTTCACGTGCTCCGGCCGCAGTTCCTCGGTGAGCAGCGGGTTGTCGAGCAGGTAGATCTGCCCGACCGACAGGTAGTTGGCAGCTCGCCACCAGGCGTCGATGAGGTCGAGCTCGGCCGCTGTCAGCGGCCCGCTTTCCGTCGCGGTCATGCGGTCCCCTCTGTACCGAACGAGTGCGGGTACCCGCCAGAAGGTCACCGTCTCGCCCTGTCCGGCTGGCGGAACCACTCCGTCCTTACCCGCACTGCTTACGTTAGGTAACAGGGTGAATGGTGAACAGCGCCATCCGTAATCATGTCGCGGACTAAAGCCCTGCCGCTCCTGCCCGGCTAACGAGCCAGGGCTAGCGCAGCCGGCGGAGGAACGGGTCCTGCGGAACCTGCGGCGCCACCAGGATCCGCGCGTCCGCCACGACGGCGCCGTCCGCCCGGGCGATGACCGGGTTGAGGTCAAGCTCGGCGATTTCCGGCAGGTCGTCGGTGAGCCGGGACACGCGCAGCAGCACGTCGCGCAGCGCCGCCAGGTCGGCGGCGGGCGCGCCCAGGTGGCCGTGCAGCAAGGGCGCGGACCTGATCGAGTTGATCAGGGTGTCGGCGTCCGCCTCGGTGAGCGGGACGAGCCTGGCGGCGCGGTCGGCGAGCACCTCGGTCGCCGCCCCGCCGAGCCCGAACACGACAAGCGGCCCGAACATCTGGTCGTCCTTCACGCCGACCAGCACCTCGGTGCCGCCGGTGATCACCGGCAGGACCGCGTCGTCGGCGTCGTCCGCGGCGCTCGTGGCGGCCAGCGGTATCCGGTACAACCGCAGCAGCGCCATGACGTCGGGCCGCGGCAGCCAGCCGCCGTCCGGGTACCCGGCGAGGTACGCGTGCACGAGTTGCCTGGCCCGCTCCGCGTCCACGTCGGGGAAGGCGGGCACGGTGCGGCGCGGCGCCGCGCGCCACTCCGCGTACCTGACCGCGCGGGACAGCGCCCGGGCCGCCACCTCCGGGTAGGCGTAGGCGGGAACCTTCCCGCCCTTCGCGTCAACCAGCCGCACCGCCTCGGGCTGGTTGAGCACGACGACGGCGAGGGGAACGCTGACGTCAGCCTCCGCGATGGCCCGGGGCAGGTCCCCGGTCGCCCCCGTCCGCAAGATGAGCGCGATGATCGCGTGCACGTCCTCGTCGGCGCCCAGGGCCTCAAGCACCTGGCGGAAGGCGTCCGCCGAGACGGTCGCGCCGGTGTCCACGGGCCCGTTGGCCGAGCCGCCGGCCGGGATGAGGGCGCGCAGCCGCCGGCTCGTCGGGCCGGCCGGGTGGTGCACGGCGAGCCCGAGATCGGTGCAGGCGTCCGCCGCGAGCACGCCGGCGCCGCCGACGTTGCTCACGATCGCCACCGTCCGCCCGGCGGGCGGCGGCTGGGTGGCGAGCAGCGCCGTGGCCCCGAGCAGCTCGCCGATGCTCGGCGTGGCGATGATCCCCGCCTGCTCGAACAGTGCCTCCCTGGTAACCAGCGGGGCGGCGACGGCCGCGGTGTGCGACGCGGCGGCGCGCTGGCCGGCCTCGCTGCGTCCCGCGTGCACGGTCAGCACCGGCATCTTCATGCCGACCCGGCGCGCGGTCCGCCCGAACTTGCGCGGGTTGCCGAACGACTCGATGTACAGCAGGGCGACCTTGGTCTGCCCGTCCTGCTCCCACCACATCAGCAGGTCGTTGCTCGAGACGTCGAGCTTGTTGCCGACCGACGCGAACGAGGAGATGCCGATCCCGAGCCTGGTCAGGTGGTCCACCAGCGCGAAGCCGATGCCGCCGGACTGCATGACGAGCCCCGCGCTCCCCGCGACCGGGTTAGCCGCCGCGAACGTCGCGTCGAGCCCGATCGACGGGACCGCGATGCCGAAGCAGTTGGGGCCGATCAGGCGCATGCCGTGCCTGCGGCAGGCGGCGAGCAGGTCGGCGCTGGCCTGCTCGCCGATGGCCGAGGTCAGCACGACGAGGCCGCGCGCCCCGCGCCGCCCGCACGCCTCGGCGGTGTCCACCACCGCCGGCGGCGGGACGGCGAGCACCGCGAGGTCCGGCGCCTGCGGCAGGCTCTCGACATCAGCGAAGCACGGGACGCCGCCGACCTCGGCCGGATACGCGGCGTTGGGATTGACCGCGTAGAGCTGCCCCGCGTAGCCCCCGGCCCTGATGTTGTCGAGGACCGACCGGCCAACCGTCCCCGTGCGCCTGCTCGCCCCGATCACCGCGACGGAGCGGGGCGCGAACACCGGCCGCAGGCTCGCCACGCTGGCGGACCGCTCGCGCCCGGCGACCGTCTCCAGGTAATCCTCAAGCTGGCGGCCCGCGTCGTCGGGCGGCAGCGGGATCGTGATGGCGACCACGCCCTCCTCGCGCTTGCTCACGACCGGCAGGCCCGCGTCGGAGAAGACCCGGAGCATGCCCGTGTTCTCCGGCAGCGTCTCGGCGGTGAGCGCCTCCAGTTGCCTGGCGCGGGCGAGTGAGACCAGGTGCTCGAGCAGCAGCGTGGCGATGCCCCGGTGGTGCATGGTGTCCGCGACCGCGAACGCGACCTCCGCCGTCCTGCTCCCGTCGCGGGCAACCTCGTAGCTGGCGAGCCCGACGACCTGCCCGTCGTACAGCGCGAGCAGCGCGGCGTGGTCGGGTGCTGGCTCCCGGGTGACCCGTAGCGCCTCGCGCCCGGCCGCGAGCCTGCTGAGGCTGAAGAAGCGCAGGTAGACGTTGCCCGGTGCCATCGCCTCGTGCATTTCCTTGACCGCGGCGTAGTCCGCGGGCGTGGCCGGCCGATCTCGACGGTCCGCCCGTCGGCCAGCAAGGCGTACATGACTGCACCATACGGCGGGCGTCGCCCGGGGCGCCATCGTTCAGCCGCCGGGGATGCCGCCGCCTTCCTCGCGGTAGCCCGTGACCATTACGCCCTGCCGGGCCGCCGCGTAGGCGAGCAGGCGGGGCAGGAAGATCCCGTTGGCCAGGCCGGAGACGCCGATCTCCTTGGTCGGCATGCCCTTCCGGCCGACGATGACCTGATCGACGTAGTCCCCGTCCCGCCTGAAGATGTATTTCACGTGGACGGACTTGACCTGCGACCACGGGATCGCTCGCCCGGCTCCGTCCACCCGGCCCGCGACGCCTTCCCGGCCGACCTCCCACCGGCCCGCTGCAGACCGGCGCCCCGGACTGGTACCCTGGCCTTCGCGGGACCAGGCGCGGCGCGAGGTCGTGCTCGGCCGCGCCCACCACGGCGCGTACCTCCCCCCGCTGCCGGTAGCCGCGCAGTCCGGGCATGGTGGTCCCCGCGTACGTGGCCAGCTGGAATCCGGTGAGCCGCGGGGCCGCGTCGTCCGACTCGAAGTAGTCCACCGTGAAGTCCCGCACGTCGGCCCAGCGCGCTACCCGCGGCTCCGGCTCGCCTGCCACTAGCTGGGCGAGGCCGCCTGAGTAGCGGAACAGCCGGTCTTGACCGGGCACCGCGCGAGGCCGGCGCTGAGCAGCACGCAGCAGGCCAGCACAGGCCGCCGACCACCGCGGCGACGATCACCTTGGCCGCCAGCGCGTTCGGGCCGCCGTCCACCGCCTCACCGGCAAGCCGACAAGAACGACGATGGTGCCGAGCACGCCGCCCCACGCGGCGGACTTGGTAAGGTCGCGGCTCCGCGACACCCGCTCAAGCGTCCCGAGGCCGAACTCCGCTCCGAACAGCCGGGCCCGCTCCCGGTCTTCGACGGGCCGCCGCTCGTCAAGTTCGCCGGTACTCACCGTTAGCCTTCCTGTGCGTGCCGCATCGTCACCGACTTGACCTGCGACCAGGTCAGGCGCTTGCCTGGGAAATCGTGAATCCCTTCTCGTCGATGCGCGCGTCGCCCGCGGTGACTGGCTCGCCGCGGTCGCAGGCCGCGATGAGCGACGGGGTCAGGATGAACTTGCGGAAATTCAGCGGCGGGCCATCGCTGAACGATGGCCCGCCACTGGCTAGACGCGGTTTTCCGCCCGCGGCTTTACTCGGAGCCGAAGGACTTGATCTCGTTGAGCTCGGCCTCGGACAGCTCGCGGGGGACCTCGCCCTTGGCCACCTTGGCCGACTGGACCTGCTGGCGGATCTTCTCCACGACCTCGGGGTTGGCGAGCGTGGTGATGTCGCCGGTGTCGGTGAAGTTCGACGTCGCGGCGATGACGCGGCGCATGATCTTGCCGGACCGGGTCTTCGGCATGTCGGGGACGATCCAGATGTTCTTCGGCCGGGCGATCTTGCCGATGTCGGTCACGATCGCGTCCCTGACCTTCGCCTCGACCTCGGGGCTCGGCGTCGTAGCCGGGCTTGAGCGAGATGTACATCTCGACGACGCGGCCGCGGACGTCGTCGACGACGGGGACCGCGGCCGCCTCCGCGACCTCGTTCACCGTAAGCGCGACCGACTCGAGCTCCTTGGTGCCGAGCCGGTGGCCCGCCACGTTGATCACGTCGTCGACCCGGCCGAGGATGCGGAAGTAGCCGTCGGCCGCCTCGGTGGCACCGTCGCCGGCGAAGTACGGCCAGTCGCGCCAGTCGGTGGACTTCGGGTCCTTGTTGTACTTGGCGTAGTAGGTCGAGACGAACCGCTCCGGCTGGCCCCAGATCGTCTGGAAGACGCCCGGCCACGGGTTGCGGATGACGATGTTGCCCGCCTTGCCGCTGCCCGCGGGCACCTCGTTGCCGTCCTCGTCGAGGATGACGGGGAGGATGCCGAGCGCCGCCGGGCCGCAGGAGCCCGGCTTCGCCGGGTCGATGCCGGGCAGGGTGGAGCCGAGGAAGCCCCCGGTCTCCGTCTGCCACCAGGTGTCGACGATGACGGCCTCGCCCTTGCCGACGTACTCGTAGTACCAGCGCCAGACCTCGGGCTCGATCGGCTCGCCGACCGTGGTCATGTGCTTGAAGTGGTAGTCGTACTTGGCGGGCTCGTCCGGGCCGACCTTGCGGAGCATCCGGATCGCGGTGGGCGAGGTGTGGAAGATGTTCACGCCGAGCTGCTTGGCGATCCGCCACGGACGGCCGGCGTCCGGGTAGTTCGGGGTGCCCTCGTAGAGAACGCTGGTGGTGCCGAGGGCGAGCGGGCCGTAGACGATGTAGGAGTGGCCGGTGATCCAGCCGATGTCCGCCATGCACCAGTACGTGTCGTCCGGGTGGATGTCCTGGTAGAACTTCGACGTTCCGGCCACGTAGGAGAGGTAGCCGCCGGTGGAGTGCTGGCAGCCCTTCGGGCGGCCGGTGGTGCCGGACGTGTACATCAGGAACAGCGGGTCGGTCGCCTGCAGCGCGACCGGCTCGACGATCTCGCCCTTGTGCGCGGCGAGCAGGTCGTCGACGAAGACGTCGCGGCCCTCCACCATCGGCGTCTCGGCCGAGTACTGACCGGGGTAGCGGCGGAAGACGAGGACCTTGTCGACCTGCTGGCCTTCCTTCGCCGCCGCCTCGACCGCCTCGTCCGCCTTGACCTTGTGGTCGAGCAGTTCGCCGCTGCGGTAGTAGCCGTCGATGGTGACGAGCACGGTGGAGCCGGAGTCGGCGATCCGGTGGCCGGCCGCCGTGCCGGAGAACCCGGCGAACACCTGCGAGTGAACGATGCCGAGCCGGGCCGCGGCCAGCATCGCGACCGGCAGTTCCGGCACCATCGGCATGTGGAACGTGATGCGGTCGCCCGCCTTCAGCCCCAGCTCCTTCAGCACGGCCGCGAACTCGTTGACCCGGACGTACAGCTCGCGGTAGGTGATCGCCTGGTGCGCCTCGCTCTCCGGCTCGGGTACCCAGATCAGGGCGGCCTTGTTGGCCTTGTCCGCCAGGTGCCGGTCAACGCAGTTGTACGAGGCGTTCAGCTCGCCGCCGACGAACCACTTCCAGAACGGCGCGTTCGAGGTGTCGAGCACCGTGTCCCACGGCTTGAACCAGGTGAGCAGGTCCGCGTAGGCGGTGAAGCTGTCAGGGAACTTGTCCTCGGTGAACTGCTCGCGGATCGCCGGGTCGGACGCGTTGGCCTGCGCGACGAACGCCGCCGGGGGCGGGTAGTAGCCCTCGTCCCGCCAGTGCACCGCGATGAGCGCCTCGGATGATTCAGATGTCTCGTCGTCAGCCACGTCGTCCAGATCGTCAGCCATGAAAATTTCCTCCGCGTCCCTGCGTCGGCGCGCCTCGTGGCGCTGTTACTGGTCGCTCTTCTCGCACTATTTGCGGTGCCGCCTCACGTGATCGCCAGAGGCGTAATCCAAATTTAACGCTGATGCGACGGATCTCACCATGGGCGGGCGCCCCGGGCTGCGATCGGGAAACCAGTCTGGGAACGGGAATCAGCTCCCGGAGCACGCGAGCGCGCCCCTGTCCTGGGCCGAAGCGGGAGAAGGGTGAGGGACGGGGCTAGCAGAGAGCTACGGGGCTAGCTGCCAGTCGTCATCGTGGCCTGGCGAGGCAGCGAGATGACCGACAGCCTGGGGTTGCGGACCTCAGGAAATGCCTCGTCCATCCCGGTGATGTGCATGATCCGCAGCAGCGCCGGGCGGGCCGCGGTCAGCTTGAGCGAGCGGCCGGAACGCCGCGCGTGCCCGGCGACGCGGGCCAGGACGCCAAGGCCGGCGGCGTCGCAGAAGGACAACTCGGACAGGTTCATCATCACTGGGCCGTCCTGGCTGTCCACCACGTCGCGCAGGTAGGTGTACGCCTGGTCGGCGGTCGCGATGTCAAGCTCGCCGCGCACCCGCACGGTCGCCTTGCCATCGGGTGCCACCTGGTACGCCAGTTCTAGCTGCAGAGCCTGCGCAAGGTCGATCACAGCCCCCATCTCCCCGTTCCCCCCGTCAGGCGCAGTCCGGTCCCCTCCGACACGGCTCGCGCGAATCATCAGATATCCCCTCCTAGATCGTAGTGAACAAAATGCTCGGTCTGCACCAGCTTTCGTTCAATTTCGTGCCATCTCGCGTGTGCGGCGCGGAGGCCCTGATGACCTAGTGAAGGCAGCGAACCTTACGGCTGGACCGCCCGCTCACTGAGTAAAACGTCAGAGCCGGCCGGATCGTTCTCGTGATCTTTCTGTAGTCATCTTTTTACTAAACGTTTGCACGAGCCGTTTCGATACCGCTGGTTACGGATAGTGAGATGGGTCACCCTGGACGGGCCGAGGCCGTACGCTGGTAGCCAAACTGGTGCGAGGCACCATGAG